>NZ_CP121669.1:0-1337500 GCF_029714345.1 Bradyrhizobium brasilense | reverse complement strand
CTCGTGGCTTGAGCCCCGTTACATCTTCGGCGCAGAAACCCTTATTTAGACCAGTGAGCTGTTACGCTTTCTTTAAAGGATGGCTGCTTCTAAGCCAACCTCCTGGTTGTTTTGGGATTTCCACATCCTTTCCCACTTAGCCACGAATTAGGGGCCTTAGCTGTAGGTCCGGGTTGTTTCCCTCTCCACGACGGACGTTAGCACCCGCCGTGTGACTCCCGGATAGTACTCTCAGGTATTCGGAGTTTGGTTGGGTTTGGTAAGACGGTAAGTCCCCCTAGCCCATCCAGTGCTCTACCCCCTGAGGTATTCATCCGAGGCGATACCTAAATATCTTTCGCGGAGAACCAGCTATTTCCCAGTTTGATTGGCCTTTCACCCCTAACCACAAGTCATCGGAGTCTTTTTCAACAGACACCCGTTCGGTCCTCCAGTGAGTGTTACCTCACCTTCAACCTGCTCATGGCTAGATCACTAGGTTTCGGGTCTAATACAACGAACTTGACGCCCTATTCAGACTCGCTTTCGCTACGCCTTCGCCTATCGGCTTAAGCTTGCTCGTTAAATTAAGTCGCTGGCCCATAATACAAAAGGTACGACGTCACCCAGAACGTATCTTGGGCTCCGTCTGTTTGTAGGTGTCCGGTTTCAGGTCTATTTCACTCCCCTCGTCGGGGTGCTTTTCACCTTTCCCTCACGGTACTGGTTCACTATCGGTCGCTGAGGAGTACTTAGGCTTGGAGGGTGGTCCCCCCGTGTTCAGACAGGATTACACGTGTCCCGCCTTACTCGTGGATACATCATCGCATTACTCGTACGGGGCTATCACCCTCTGAGGCCCTGCTTTCCTGACAGGTTCCGATTGTCTTTGATGTATCACTGGCCTGGTCCGCGTTCGCTCGCCACTACTAACGGAGTCTCGATTGATGTCCTTTCCTCCAGGTACTTAGATGTTTCAGTTCCCTGGGTTTGCTTAAAACCTCCTATTTTATTCGGAGGTCTCATACCTTCTCTTGATAACCGGAAATCCAAAACCTCGCGGTCTGATTTCTCGCATTTCTGGTCGAACCCCAACACACAAGGTCTTGGAGTTCCGGCTATCGAAGGTGGGTTTCCCCATTCGGAAATCCGCGGATCAAAGCTTCTTCGCAGCTCCCCACGGCTTATCGCAGCGTAGCACGTCCTTCATCGCCTCTCAGCGCCAAGGCATCCACCGAACACCCTTAAGGCACTTGATTGCTCTCATTATCAATGTCCACACACTCGGCAGAATGTTGTCTGCACAACTGCCCGAAGACCGAAGTCTCAGGCACGCATCCTCGATGAATGCGATTGCACAGCCGGACATTGACTAGAAAGACCAGCTTGCTTCGTAAGATCGGCCCGATAGCGAGGCGGTCAAGCTTCGCTAAAAGGGATCATTTACAACCCGCATCCAATCTTGCGATTGAAAGCGAGCGCCGAAATGATCCCGGAGATAATGAATGGCTCAGGCGAATTGCTTCGCTTGATCCAAACTCGGATCGATCTCCTCTTTACGATGTCAGAAAACACGCACGTCACCGTCCATCCGGACCAATGAGTGCGAAGTGATGTTTCGCGGACGATATGAACGAGGCATTATCGAGCTTCAATTCCATCTGGTGGAGCCAGACGGGATCGAACCGACGACCTCATGCTTGCAAAGCACGCGCTCTCCCAGCTGAGCTATGGCCCCGTACCAGAAGACGAAGCGCATTGTTGATACCCGCTCGCCTTCGCCAAGGCTGCGGCGCAGCAGCCTTCATCTTGAAGGGCCTGCCTAGCCGAAGCAGCGAAGCGCGAAGGCTGGTGGGCCTGGGAAGACTTGAACTTCCGACCTCACGCTTATCAAGCGCGCGCTCTAACCAACTGAGCTACAAGCCCCTAACACAAGAGACATGCCGGCGCGCACTCGACCTGAAGTCGGTGCATCGCACAGCGCTCAGCCCCTGGCGCGTGTTCGTCCGCGAAGAAAGAGAAACGAAGACGGCGAAATCCCGCCAATGGAGCTCAACAATCCTGAAACTGTTGGCCCCTGAATGTTTCTAAAACGATCCGATAGATAGCGTGAGCTGATCTGAAGGATCATCCTTAGAAAGGAGGTGATCCAGCCGCAGGTTCCCCTACGGCTACCTTGTTACGACTTCACCCCAGTCGCTGACCCTACCGTGGCCGGCTGCCCCCTTTCGGTTAGCGCACCGTCTTCAGGTAAAACCAACTCCCATGGTGTGACGGGCGGTGTGTACAAGGCCCGGGAACGTATTCACCGTGGCGTGCTGATCCACGATTACTAGCGATTCCAACTTCATGGGCTCGAGTTGCAGAGCCCAATCCGAACTGAGACGGCTTTTTGAGATTTGCGAAGGGTCGCCCCTTAGCATCCCATTGTCACCGCCATTGTAGCACGTGTGTAGCCCAGCCCGTAAGGGCCATGAGGACTTGACGTCATCCCCACCTTCCTCGCGGCTTATCACCGGCAGTCTCCTTAGAGTGCTCAACTAAATGGTAGCAACTAAGGACGGGGGTTGCGCTCGTTGCGGGACTTAACCCAACATCTCACGACACGAGCTGACGACAGCCATGCAGCACCTGTCTCCGGTCCAGCCGAACTGAAGAACTCCGTCTCTGGAGTCCGCGACCGGGATGTCAAGGGCTGGTAAGGTTCTGCGCGTTGCGTCGAATTAAACCACATGCTCCACCGCTTGTGCGGGCCCCCGTCAATTCCTTTGAGTTTTAATCTTGCGACCGTACTCCCCAGGCGGAATGCTTAAAGCGTTAGCTGCGCCACTAGTGAGTAAACCCACTAACGGCTGGCATTCATCGTTTACGGCGTGGACTACCAGGGTATCTAATCCTGTTTGCTCCCCACGCTTTCGTGCCTCAGCGTCAGTATCGGGCCAGTGAGCCGCCTTCGCCACTGGTGTTCTTGCGAATATCTACGAATTTCACCTCTACACTCGCAGTTCCACTCACCTCTCCCGAACTCAAGATCTTCAGTATCAAAGGCAGTTCTGGAGTTGAGCTCCAGGATTTCACCCCTGACTTAAAGACCCGCCTACGCACCCTTTACGCCCAGTGATTCCGAGCAACGCTAGCCCCCTTCGTATTACCGCGGCTGCTGGCACGAAGTTAGCCGGGGCTTATTCTTGCGGTACCGTCATTATCTTCCCGCACAAAAGAGCTTTACAACCCTAGGGCCTTCATCACTCACGCGGCATGGCTGGATCAGGCTTGCGCCCATTGTCCAATATTCCCCACTGCTGCCTCCCGTAGGAGTTTGGGCCGTGTCTCAGTCCCAATGTGGCTGATCATCCTCTCAGACCAGCTACTGATCGTCGCCTTGGTGAGCCATTACCTCACCAACTAGCTAATCAGACGCGGGCCGATCTTTCGGCGATAAATCTTTCCCCGTAAGGGCTTATCCGGTATTAGCTGAAGTTTCCCTCAGTTGTTCCGAACCAAAAGGTACGTTCCCACGCGTTACTCACCCGTCTGCCGCTGACATATTGCTATGCCCGCTCGACTTGCATGTGTTAAGCCTGCCGCCAGCGTTCGCTCTGAGCCAGGATCAAACTCTCAAGTTGGACTTGAAACCTTGAACCGGCTGATCACAACGTTTGACGAGGTCCCACCATTCTTCGTCGACCGAAGTCAACGAGCCGCCTGCGATTCACATCGTTGGCAGCGATGGTGTAACCTTTAAAACGTGTACCGCCGAAGTCTTTCGTCCACTCTCAGAAGTCAAAAGCCGAAGCTTTCAAGTATCCCGAGAGACGCAAGGACTCCGCCGTCCACGTTTCTCTTTCTTCATCTTCACTTGTCAAACAGCCCGGGATCCGATGACCCCACACCCTTAGAGGGTGGTTCTACCCTTCACCGGCCGACGGTGAACTTCAACCGATTTATGTCGGCTGTTGTGTCACTCATCGAAGTGAGGAGCATCAGTGGCGCGTTCGCTCGCCTTGGTCAGTGACCCGGCGGCGCCGCGCTCAGTGGTTGGTTTATAGTCCGCACCCCTCGGGATTGTCAACGGCCATTGTCAACAAATCGTCGCACGCCCAAATCGCTTGTGCAGTGCGAAGAAATTCTCGTGCTTTCCGTGGCTTAGGTCGGAGGTAAAAATTCGTCACCCAGCCCTCGCGGCAAAAAACTTTAAAAAAAGTTCGTCGCCGGGGGGCCCGTGAGGCCCTCCAAAACGGGTTCCAGCCGCCCCGGGGCCGGGCGGCGGGCATCGACCTGCTTTCAGGGAAGCTTTTCCACCTCAAATGCCGCACTTGAGCCACAATCCTGCGACGTTCTGGCTATAACGAATGCATTGAACCGCTCGTAACCTGTGGGGGCTGGGGCGGTTTTTCTGGGGGACCAGGCGATTTTCTCCAAAAATCCGTCGCCTCTTCCCTTCGCGGCCGAGCAACATCGAGAGATCTGCACACCATTGACGTTCGAGATCGCGGCTAGCTAATGGCCATCGGCTTCTCGAATTCGATGCGTGTGGCTCGCCACACTGCCGAGATTCCTCTTCGGGGGATCAAGGTGGGGACGAGGACGAGCTGAGGTCGATCGCAGTTGCTGGAATTTGGGGGGATATCGGGTTGAGCCAACGGGCGTCACGCGGAAGCGGCATTGGGCGCGAGACCGGGATGATCGATCTCGGTCACGAACCGCCGCTTTCAGTCGACGGCACCGAGGCCGCGGTGATCGACCGCCGCCGTGTCTCCGTTCAATGGTTTAGCGGCACCATTCTGACTGGACTATGTGGCGCGGCCCTAATCGGCGGCGCCGTTTTTGCGTCGCTCGACGGCGAGATGACCTTCGCCAAGGTGCCGGAGCGTGTCGAAGGCGCGCTCCGCGGCGCGTTCACCGGCAACGATCGCGTCGTCAGCCTGCACAAGGGCGACCGCCTGCCGCCGCCCAGCGAATCTTCCGCCTCCCGCAGCCTGGTGCGCGTGTCGACCGTGACCCGCGTCGGCAATCGCGACGTGATGCGGGTGCGGCCCTTCATCCGAATTTCCGGCAATCTCTCGATGACCACGAGCGACCTGTCGGCAAAAATCCCCGCGTTCAACGCGCAGCGTCTGCTGACCGATGTCGGCTCCGACACGCCGGCGGCGGCCGAGGATCCGAATGCTGCGGCCGAGCCCGACGCCGAGGTCTCGTTCGTCACCAAGGATCTCGGCTCCGTGCTGCCGAAGGCCAAGCTCGCCGCCGTCGTCGCGCTCGACGACGTGCTGATGCGGGTCCGCGACGCCGCCAACTGGCGCGGCTCCGGCGGCTCGGTGCGCTACGCTTCACTCGCCAATGCCGCGGCTGACGCAAGTGGTGCCGGCCCCGACATGAGGATGGCCTACGCCACCGAGGGCAACACCTCCGATCCCTATGCCGGCTTCGAGACCCGCGTGGTGCCGGAAAACGTCACCCTGCTGCCGAAGACCAAAGAGCAGGTCACCGGCGGCAATCCGGTCGGCGAACGGGTTCACGTCGTCAGGAAGGGCGACAGCATCACCTCGATCCTGCGCGATCAGGGCGCAACGCCCGAGGAGGCGAAGGCGATCGCCGCAACGCTCGGTCCGCGCGGCCGCGACGGCGGCCTGAAGGAAGGCCAGAAGGTACGAATCCTGATGGCGCCGGCCGCGCCTGGACCGAATGTCAGGCTGCAGCCCTATCGCGTGATCGTCGCCAACGAATCGGTCATCGAGGCCGTCGCTGCGCTGTCCGATCTCGGAAAATACGTTGCCGTCGACGTGCAGAGCATGAACACCGTCACCGAGACCGCCGACAATTCCAGCGACGATGACGAGGATGATGGCAGCGGCGTGCGGCTCTACCAGAGCATTTATGAGACCGCGCTGCGCAACAAGGTGCCGCCGACCGTCATCGAAGACATGGTCAAGATCTACTCCTATGACGTCGATTTCCAGCGCAAGGTCCAGCCGGGCGACTCGTTCGACGTGTTCTTTGCCGGCGAGGACGAGGGCGTCACCAGCACCGAAAAAACCGAAGTGCTCTACGCCGCGCTGACTGTGGGCGGCGAGACCAAGAAATACTACCGATTCCAGAGCTCCGACGACGGCCTCGTCGACTACTATGACGAGACCGGCAAGAGCGCGAAGAAGTTCCTGGTGCGCAAGCCGGTCAACAACGCGATCATGCGTTCGGGCTTCGGCGGCCGCCGCCACCCGATCCTCGGCTATGTGAAGATGCACACCGGCGTCGACTGGGCCACCGCCTACGGCACGCCGATCTTCGCTTCCGGCAACGGCGTGCTCGAGAAGGTCGGATACGAGGGCGGTTACGGCAAATACATCCGCATGAAGCATGCCAATGGCTACGAGACGGCCTACGGCCACATGTCGGCCTTCGCCAAGGGCATGGAGATCGGCAAGAAGGTGCGGCAGGGCCAGGTGATCGGCTTCGTCGGCTCGACCGGCCAGTCGACCGGCCCGCACGTCCACTACGAAATCCTGGTCAACGGCCGATTCGTCGACCCGATGCGCGTGAAGCTGCCGCGCGGCCGTTCGCTCGAAGGCCCGATGCTGGCGAACTTCGAGAAGGAGCGCGACCGGATCGAGGCCCAGATGTCCAGCCGCGGCAGCTCGCGAATCGTCTCGGACGCGACCAGTTCCACGTCGCAGACGCGCTCCACCACCAACCGCTGACGTCACCCCGCGTCTGACCGCGGAAACCTTCCAAAACCGTTCCGAACGGAACGATTCACACCCGATTCGGCTTGTCCAGGCTGGACTCCCCTTGCAGAGGAGGCACGCATGACCAGCCTCACCCGTGACGACGTGTTGAAAGCCGTCAGCCACGCTGACGATGTTACGATTGCCAAGATCATCGCATCGGGAGCAACCTTGGCCGAGCTTGCCGAGGCGCAGGCCTGGCTCGCCAATGACGAGCCGCTGATCAATGCCGGCAAGCCGCTGGCCACCGGCCGCGCCCGCGAGCTGGTCGACATCCTGTCCGACCTCGAGCCCAGCGAGGACGATGAGCCCTCACCGCCCATCGCCCCGCAGGAGTAATTTGCCCTCCCCGCGGCATGCGGGGAGGGTTTTCGTTATTGCACTCAGTTCAGCTTGCGCTTCGAGACCGGAGCCTCGAACTGCACGATCTCAGCGGTCTTGGGCACCTGACCGTTGAAGGTCAGCACGTTGCCCTTCTCCGAGATCACGACATGATCGCCGTCCTTGACCTCGCCGGCGAGGATCATCTCGGCCAGTGGATCCTGCACGCTGCGCTGGATCACCCGCTTCAACGGGCGGGCGCCGTAAGCCGGATCCCAGCCCTTCTCGGCGAGCCAGTCCCGCGCCTTGGCGTCCAGCGTGAGCTCGATCTTGCGATCCTCGAGCAGCTTGGTCAGCCGCGCGAACTGGATCTCGACGATGCGGCCCATTTCGCTCTTCTGCAGGCGGTGGAACAGGATGATCTCGTCGATGCGGTTCAGGAATTCCGGCCTGAAATGCGCCCGCACGACGCCCATCACCTGATCGCGGACCGCCGCGGTGTCCTCGCCTTCCGGCTGATTCACCAGGAACTCCGAACCGAGATTCGAGGTCATGATGATCAGCGTGTTGCGGAAGTCGACGGTGCGGCCCTGACCATCGGTCAGGCGGCCGTCGTCGAGCACCTGCAACAGCACGTTGAAGACGTCGGGATGCGCCTTCTCGATCTCGTCGAACAGCACGACCTGGTAGGGCCGGCGCCGCACGGCTTCGGTCAAGGCACCGCCCTCGTCGTAGCCGACATAGCCGGGAGGCGCGCCGATCAGCCGCGAGACCGAGTGCTTCTCCATGAATTCGGACATGTCGAGGCGGACCATCGCGGTCTCGTCGTTGAACAGGTCAGCGGCGAGCGCCTTGGTCAGCTCGGTCTTGCCGACGCCGGTGGGGCCCAAGAACATGAACGAGCCGGTCGGCCGGTTCGGATCCTGCAGGCCCGCGCGAGCACGGCGCACGGCGGTGGCCACCGCACGCACGGCTTCAGCCTGGCCGACGACGCGCTTGGCGAGACTGTCCTCCATTTTCAGGAGCTTGTCCTTTTCGCCCTCCAGCATCTTGTCGACCGGAACGCCGGTCCAGCGCGAGACGACCTGCGCGATGTGGTTGGCGGTGACCGCCTCCTCCATCATCTCGCCGCCGTTCGGCCTGCTGTTTTCTCGGGCCTCGATGTCGGCGAGCTTCTTTTCCAGCTCGGGAATCCGGCCATAGGCCAGTTCGCCCGCCTTCTGGAATTCGCCGCGACGTTGCGCATTGGCAAGCTCGACGCGGAGCGCATCGAGTTCGCTCTTCAGCTTCTGGGCATTGGAGAGCTTGTTCTTCTCCGCGCTCCAGCGCGCCGTCAGCGCCGTCGACCGCTCCTCCAACCCGGCGAGCTCCTTCTCCAGGGTCTGCAAGCGGCTCTTGGAGCCGGCATCGTTCTCCTTCTTCAGCGCCTCCTGCTCGATCTTCAGCCGGATGATGTCGCGATCCAGCGAATCGAGCTCTTCCGGCTTGGAATCGACCTGCATCTTCAGCCGCGCTGCCGCCTCGTCCATCAGGTCGATGGCCTTGTCGGGCAGGAAGCGGTCGGTGATGTAGCGGTTCGACAGCGTGGTCGCGGCCACCAGCGCTGAGTCGGTGATGCGCACGCCGTGATGCTGCTCGTACTTGTCCTTCAGGCCGCGCAGGATCGAGATGGTGTCCTCGACCGTCGGCTCGCTGACATAGATCGGCTGGAACCGGCGGGCCAGAGCGGCATCCTTCTCGACATGCTTGCGGTACTCGTCGAGCGTGGTCGCGCCGATACAGTGCAGCTCACCGCGCGCGAGCGCAGGCTTCAACAGGTTGGACGCGTCCATCGCGCCGTCGGTCTTACCGGCGCCGATCAGCGTATGCATCTCGTCGATGAACAGGATGATGCCGCCCTCGGCGGTCGAGACCTCCTGCAGGACCGACTTCAGCCGCTCCTCGAACTCGCCGCGATATTTCGCGCCGGCGATTAGGGCACCCATGTCGAGCGACAGCAGCTTCTTGTCCTTCAGGCTCTCCGGCACGTCGCCATTGAGGATGCGCAGCGCCAGGCCCTCGACAATGGCGGTCTTGCCTACACCGGGCTCACCGATCAGGACGGGATTGTTCTTGGTCCGCCGCGACAGAACTTGAATCGTGCGGCGGATCTCCTCGTCGCGGCCGATCACCGGGTCGAGCTTGCCGTCGCGCGCAGCCTGGGTCAGGTCGCGGGCATATTTCTTCAGCGCGTCGTAAGCGTTCTCGGCGGTCGCGCTATCAGCGGTGCGGCCCTTGCGCAGCGCTTCGATCGCCGCATTCAGGTTCTGCGCCGTCACGCCGCCCTTGTTCAGGATGGAGGCCGCCTCGCTGCCCTTCTCGAGCGTGAGCCCGAGCAGCAGCCGCTCGACGGTGACAAAACTGTCGCCGGCCTTGTCGGCGGCCTTTTCCGCCGCATCGAAGGCGCGCGCCAGCTCCGGCGACAGGTAGACCTGCCCGGCACCATTGCCCGAGACCTTCGGCAGCTTGTTCAGCGCCTCTTCGGTCGCTTTCAGGATTGCTCTGGAATTGCCGCCGGCACGGTCGATCAGACCGCCGGCGAGTCCCTCATTGTCGTCCAGCAGCACCTTCAAGAGATGCAGCGGCGAGAACTGCTGGTGACCGTCGCGCATTGCGAGCGACTGGGCAGACTGGATGAATCCGCGCGCGCGCTCGGTGTACTTCTCAATGTTCATTCGTTTTCCCTCGGCCTGCCATCGTCACCCATTCAGGCATGACAACGGCATCTTCATTGGGTTTCCGCGGGCCGCGTTGACGTTCCTCAACCAGCCTCTGGTCGTCGCCATCATTTTTCAGGCTTGCCGCAGATGTGGGCACTTGGTTCCAAAACGGAAGAGCCACAGTCTGCGATTTCACCCGATGAAGCTCAGCGCCGCACGATGGCGACAAGGTAGCGGCAGGGCTGAGCCGTTTCGTTACGGAAGACGATGTCCGACGGCGGACCGAGCTCGACGCGGTCGCCCGCAGCGAGCTCATGGCGCTCCGCCCCTTCCATCAAGGTGAGGCGGCCGCTGATCACCCACACCACCTGGCGGACCAGGTGATAGGCGCTGGCGGGAAAGCCGGCTTCCTGCCTCGCAGGCAGCTCGATCTCCACCAGTTCCAGCGGATTGGCCGGATGCAGGAACACCTGCCGCCGCAGATAGGCCGCCTTCGGATCGCGCCACACCGGCTGATCCTTGGCCCGCTGCAGGCGGGAATTGTGTGAGGCAACCTCGAACAACGCGGCCATGGTCAGACCGTAGGCCGTGGCGATCCGCGACAGCGTCGCCGCCGTCGGGCTTGCCTCCGCCCGCTCGATCTTGCTCAGCATGGCCTTGGACACGCCGGCCCGCCCGGCGAGGTCCGCCAGCGACCAGCCGCGGCCCTCCCGTTCGGCGCGAACCCGCCGCCCGAGAGCCTCATCGGCCTTGTCCTCTATAATTGACATAACGTCTTATATAGTAGACGATGGGATCCATTCAAGAGGCCCGTCAAGGAACCACCGATGATTATCCGCCCCGCCACCGAGCAGGACATCCCTGCGATCACCGCGATCTTCAACGAGGCGGTCGCCAACTCGAACGCGATCTGGACGGAGAAGCAGGATTCCGACGCCGAGAGGCTGGCCTGGATGACGGCGCGGCAGGCTCTGGGCTATCCCGTGCTGGTGGCCGTCGAGGGAGCGACGGTGCTCGGCTACGGCACATTCGGCGATTTCCGGGCCTTCCCGGGTTACCGCTACAGCGTCGAGCACAGCGTCTATATCCATGCCGAGCATCGCGGCCGCGGCCTCGGCCGGATCATCGTCGACGAACTGATCGCCGCGGCCACCGCGCTCGGCAAGCACGTCATGATCGCCGGCATCGACGGTGGCAATCCCGCCTCGCTGCGGCTGCACGCGCAGGCCGGCTTCGTCGAGGTCGCCCGGATGCCGGAGGTCGGACGCAAGTTCGGCCGCTGGCTCGATCTCGTGTTCATGCAGCGCCTGCTGGACATGCCTGGAGCGGCGCGCGCCGACTAGTACCTTCCCGCGGGCGGCAGTTCTCCTCGCACGCCAAACAGGCTAGAGCGGGCGAATGGACAACACGCACGCTTCCTCTGCCCGGATCACCGGCATCTATCGCTATCCTGTCAAGGGTCTCACGCCCGAGCCGCTGCCGCACGCAGAGCTCAAGGCCGGCGAGACGATTCGCTCCGATCGCCGCTATGCGATCGAGAACGGCCCGAGCGGTTTCGATCCCTCGGTGCCTAAATGGCTGCCGAAGCCGCATTTCCTGATGCTGCAGCGGGACGAGTGGCTGGCGCCGCTGCGCGCCCATTTTGACGATGACAGCCACGTGCTGACGCTGCGCCGGGATGGCGCGATGGTGGCCCAGGGCGACCTTGAGACCGCGGAAGGCCGCGCGGCAATCGAGCACTATTTCGCCGATCGTCATACCGGCCAGATCAAGGGCCCGCCCAAGGTGTTGGTCAGCCCCGGGCACAGCTTCTCCGACGTGCCGCGCAAGGTGGTCTCGATCATCAATCTGGCGAGCCTGCGGGCGATCGAGGAGATGGTGCAGGCGCCGGTGCATCCGCTGCGCTTCCGCGCCAACCTCTATGTCGAGGGCTGGCCGGCCTGGCATGAAGCCAGCCTGCTCGACCAGACCATTGCGATCGGCAGCGCCCGGGCCACGGTGGTGAAGCGCATCACCCGCTGCGCCGCGGTCAATGTCGATCCCGATACCGGCGCGCGCGACCTCTCGGTGCCGAACACGCTGATGCAGCGCTTCGGCAATAATGAATGCGGCATCTATGCCGAGATCATCAGCGATGGCGGCGCCGCCGTCGGCGACACGATTGCCGCCGAGGGACCTGTAGCGTCGTAGGCCGGGCAAGGCGCGTGCGCGCCCTGCCCCGCTTTCGAGCGATCAGTTGGTCGGCATCACATAGGCGTAGATGCGGCCGCGCGAGACCCGCGTCTCGCGGACGCGGTGGCCGCTGTTGCCCGAGATCATGGTTGGATTGCCCTTGGCATCGACGCCGGTGATGATGCCGACATGGCCGCCGCCGCGGCGGCTCATCACGGCGATGGCGCCGACCTGCGGTCCCGAAACGCGCGTGCCGTATTTGGCGAACGAACTCGCCATGTCGGAGCCGGTGCCGCGATGGCCGGTGTGCTGCAGCACCATGTTCATGAAGCGGGCGCACCACAGGCTGGAGCGGTCGGTCGGATTGCCACCGAGATAGCGGCGCGCCTCGGCCACGATGCCGGACGAGCCGAAGCCGCTTGCCGCAATCACACCGCCGGTGTTGGGCACGGCGTCAGCGCTGCCGGGCAACGGCGCCGCGTTGGTTTCGATGATCCCGCCCGGCTGCGCGAGTGCGCGGCGCTCGGCGCGCGACAGCCGTGCGGCGTGCCGGTAGTGGTGACGGGCATAGTGACGCGCGTGATGGCCGGCATGGGCCGAATGCGCGTGACGTGAAGGATGCGGACGGGCGGAGGCCGGAGCGGCGGAGATCACGGCGAGAGTGAACGAACACAGAGCCAGCGCCAAAACACGAAGCGACCGGCGACACGCAAGCAACTGAACCATACTTCACTAGATCCTCTGTAACGCCCCCAATTCCCCGTCGCGTTCCCGGGGGAACACGGCGGTGGTTTTGAAAATCGGGATGGCGCGAGGAAGATTTCATGCGGCACTGCGGGAACAATTCCTGGGTCATTCCGCGATGATTCGATGACGAGAAAAGAACCGGAACTGCCGCATTGCGGCCTCGAAAATTAACTGCAAATCTGGAGGCGGCCAACGAGAGGAGAATTTCAATGCCCTACGCCACGACGAAAGATCATGTCCGCCTCCACTTCGAAGAGGCCGGCAGCGGCAGCCCGATCATCTTCCTGCACGAGTTCGCCGCCGATCACACCAATTGGGAGCCGCAGATGCGCTACTTCGCGCGCGGCCACCGCTGCATCGCCTATTCGGCGCGCGGTTACACGCCGTCCGACGTGCCTGCGAGTGCCGACGTCTACACCTACCAGCACTTCTATACCGACGCGCTCGCCGTGCTCGACCATCTCGGCATCACCAAGGCGCATTTCGTCGGGCTCTCGATGGGCTCCTATTCGTCGCTGCAGGTCGCGCTCAACGCGCCGGAGCGCGCGCTGTCGATGACGCTGGCCGCCGTCGGCTCCGGCTCCAGCCTCGAGCATCTCGATGCCTTCCGCGCGCAGTGCCGTGCCAATGCCGAGCAATATGAGAGCATCGGCGCGGTCGAGGTCGCCAAGGTGACGCGCGAGGCGCCGAGCCGGATTCCGTTCCTGGTCAAGGATCCGCGCGGCCACGCCGACTTCTACACCGCGCTCGCCCGCCACGACGCCAGGGGCTCCGCCAACACGATGCGCAGCTTCCAGGGCGGCAGACCCTCGATCTACACCATGACCGACGCGATCAAGCGCGCCGCGACGCCGGCGCTGATCCTGTGCGGCGACGAGGACGACAATTGCATCGCGCCCAGCATGTTCCTGAAGCAGCATCTGCCGGCCGCCGGCCTCTCGTTCTTCCCGAAGTCGGGTCACGTGCTCAACCTCGAGGAGCCGGCGCTGTTCAACGAGATGGTCGAGCGCTTCATCGCGCTGGTCGAAGCCGGCCGCTGGCCGGTGCGCGATCCGCGGTCGCTGGTGGCAGGGTGATTGTCCCGTGTCGTCGCGGTCGCGGGGTGCAGGACGCAGCCAGAGCCTGCGCGGTAAAGGCAGACAGCGCGCGCAGTCTGCGTCCGGAATATGGGCAAAGGAAATCCATCAACGTTCCGATGCCACCGGGCGAACTATGAGAGCAGGTTACCTTCTTCTGCTCTGCGTTATTTCCATCGGGCTTGCGGTCGTCTCCAGGACGGTTTGCGCGGAAGGCTTCGTTGAGGAAATGAAACTGGAAGCCGCGGGCGCCGCAGCGAACACGTCCTATCTCCTAGATGGGAAGCCACAGCCTTCGATCCCGATCGGCTGGGCCGTAATGAGCCCAATGATCGTCGTCATCGGCGACGATCAGTACGCGCCCATTTTCGCGCCTTGCGATCCCGCCAATCCAGGCCTGTACTGCGTCGAAATCCTGAGAAGCGGCGAGAGGTTCGCGCAACCGCTCGATATGGGGCACGCCTTCGCGCCGGACGGCTTTCAGGCCGAGCTCGCCTATCATCCTCCGCTGTTGTTTACCGACGGAACCAGGCTGCTGGTCGCTTACTGGGTCCGCGCCAAGGATCACCGTTCCATCATCCAACTGCTTTCGCTCGATCCAAAAGCCTCCGCTCCCGCCCCATGGACCCTATTGTCGAGGCTCGAGAACCCCGGTGACGAGCTTCTGAGCTATCTCGGAGGAGCGATGGGGCCCACCGGCGAAATCGTGATCGCTGGATACGGGACCGGTGGACCTGCGCGGAGCCACCGGCTCGAACTCACCAGGATAGTTCCGCCTTACACTGGCCCGTGGATGCCGAAACAGCTCATCGCCGAATATCCCTCTCCAGCCTACGCGCCGGAATATCCTCATGTCGCCATCCGTGACGATGGCAGCATCAGCATTTTGACCGTGCTCGCCAACTACACGCCATGTCCGGAGAATCAGGTCACGTATTCGGTCTACAAGAACGTCATCGCCTTCGAGGGCCGTTATGGCGAGCCTTTCGTCGCGCGGTGGAGCGACGCTACGGCCGACACCGTGGCCGATCCGGCGAATCACGGCGACAGCTGCCTCTATGGAGCGGACCGTTATCCGTTGGCGCATTTTTGGGACAAGCAATCGCACGCTATCTATTCGATCGTCCGCAGCGCCAATCTCGATGGAGTCGACGCCACGAACAGGGTGGGATCGAACGCCCGCTTTTCACGGACATTCAAGCTCTATCGCGACGGCACCCTGGTCGTGCCCGACCTTGCGCCCTACTTCGCGCAATATTTTGTCGACCCGGAGCATCCCTGCTACCGGCCAGAAAGCGCCTGTCATATCCATGCCATGACGATGACCCGTCTCGATAATGGAGAATTCGTCATCTTCGCCAACGCCCGCGACGATGACGCCGCGTTGACCTACTCAAAGATCGGCGTGATCTGGTCGAAGGATCTCCAGACCTTCTGCGAGCCGGTCTATCTGTCGACCTCCTACGGTCCCGGATACAGCATATTCGTCGCGCAACCCGACAAGAATGGCATGCATTCGGTGCGCAAGCTTGAGTTTCTCAACGCCGGCAACACGTATAATCCGGTGCAGCTCAACTACAATCAGCGTATGACCTTCTGGCGCTATTCCCTGGAATAGCACCGGCGCGATTTCGCAGACACGCAGCAATCAACAAGGGCGCGAGCAATTCGCGCACGCGCCGCTATCATTCGCCGCTTGTCGCCTGAGCGAACGTCGCGCGGATGTCTCTTTCCATCTCCTGTTCGAAATTGCACTTCCCGCAGTACTGCGCCTGCTTGTAGAACTCGTAGTTCCTTCCGCGCCTGACCGCCTGTTTTGTCACGGTGAGCGACAACGGCAGCGATGTCATGTCCCCCGCCGGATCGGGAAACTTCACATCGAGCGCGATATGGCCTTGCCCGTCGGGCCGCAATACCGGGAAATCTTGGATGAACGCCATCTTGGTGATGCGGTTGCCGACCATATCGGCGACGATTCCCTCCAGCCGATAGCCGTAGCGCACGTCGTCAGGGTGAATTTCCAGCTTGCGAAGCAAAGGATGCACGATCAGCTTTGGGCTGGTCTTCTTGACGAAGACAAAGTTGGGCTGCTCGGAACCGGGGGCGAACATCCAGCGGCTTTTTGCGACCTGGTCCTCCGTGTTGACGATATGCTGTCCGGCCAAAGGATAGAGCTCGTTCGAGGGATTTTGCGCAAACTCCATTTCCTTCGACGTCGGCGTCAGATTGTCCGCATCGACCAAGGCCATTGTCGCATTGCTGCGCGGAAGTGGCTTCGCATCGGCCGGCGCCAGCTGGCCGCCGAACGCGACGCCAAACCGCGCCTTGATTTCCCCGCTGGTCAGTCCCTTGAGATCGGTTGGCCCGCTATTCGCAAAGGGGACAAAGTTTTCGTTCTGCGACCCGAAATACAGCCGGAAAGTCTTGCCGGCGGAATCGTTCCAGAAAATCCGGTCGTTCTCGAAGAGCATGGCGACGTCGCCATTCGCCGGCACGGCCATATCCTTCAGATCGAAATTCGTCGTCGCTCCCTCGGACGGAACGTGAATATTCCTGAGCGTAACCACGCGGAACGGGCGATTTGCCGATTCGATCATGGTGTTCGTTCGGTTGCGAAGGAACGCGCCATCGACGGCATTGATGCCGCGCCGCGGCAGCACCAATCCAGTGGGGAACCGCTCCGCCGTAACATTCTGGAAGGTAATGTTCTCGGTCTGGGAATTTCCCCCGATCGCAAAATCAGTATCCATGTGGCGTTCGCCGCCATAGGCGTAGACGTTGCGGATCAGCGTGTCCCGGACGTAGGGGATGAACAGCGCGTGCCGGCTGACATTCCAGACCGTGATATCCTCGATGAGGCTCTGGGAAGGATGCGGCGCAAGTAGCTTGTGATTCCAGATCTCGACCCCGTCGGTCGAGCCGGCGGCGTGGTTGCGTGCGAAATACAAATCGACGTCCGACGTCGAAATGCGGCCGTCCACATCGGCGTTGACTCGATTATCGGTGTTGCGTGCGTTGAAATAGGTACGGTTGCCGCCTTCCGCGAACGAATAACCGAACACGACGTAGGCTCCCGCGGCGTGTCCAAAAGCCCAATTATCCGTTACCCGGACGCCGGCGCTTTGCATCCAAAAGCCATGCCCCTGATGGCCATTGTCGAAGATCCCCATTCGGCTGACGATATCCTCGCCTGATCCGGTCGATCGGATGGCGAGATTGCCCCGAAACGATCCAATCTCCGTGCCGTTCTCCGTCAGGAAATGCGAGCCGGCGATCGCGAACGTCACATTGTTTTCTGCCAGGAGATGACCGCCATGGTTGACGATGCCATGCTTCGGACTTCCCCTCACGACACTGTTGCGCACCACGTGAGGCGGAATATCGATTCGCGCGCCTGAGACGACGTGGAAATGAAGCGCGTATCGACCAATAGTGTTGTCGTCGGATCCAGGGACCAGCTTTCCGGTCTCGTCGAGATCAGGTGCGGTCTGGGCCCGTTTCGTGTCGGTACGGCCGAGATCCCTGAACTCGGCGCCGTCGATGTTCACACCGGTCTGCTGATGCAGGAACATGATATGGCCGCGCGCCGAAAAGGACGCCGCAGCCTCGGAGCTAACCCTGACATTTCTCGTCAGGTTGCCGATCGGGACGGAGGTCCCGTCCGGCGTCAGATGCGAATATTTGAGCGGCCTATCGAGGACGATGCGCTCACCCTCGACGCTGACGATAATTGGCGTTTCGTCCTCGCTATTTAGATCGCTGGTCCCAGGTACGATCAGCTCATCTCCGGCCGACCAGTTCGACGCAGGCCGATCGAACTGGAACACTGCCACCCCGGCCACGAGTTGGCTCTGCGGTATCTTCCAGGCCGTCTTTTCGGCGCCATGAATCCGGATGGCGCCCATCGAAATGAGGCCACCGGCCATGTCGAATGGGTCGTGCTCCCGGTCTCGGAACGTCCGCGCGGCAAAGGTGAGCTTTGCGACGACAGTCTTCGAGACGGGATGATCTACGGTCCCCATTTCGAGGGCGCCGTCGGGCGTCACCACAATCGTTCCGACCTTGACGGAAGTGGCCTGATCGGTACTCCAGACGAGAGCCCCATCGACGCGAATCCAGTCGATTTTGGCCGTGATCTCCTTGTCGATCTTGACGGTCAGCCCGGATGGAATGCGGACTTTCGCGCCGTCGGCAGGCGGCTTCCCTTGTACCCAGGTGGACGGCGCACTCCAATCGCCCGACGATGCGGCGATATCGGTCTCGGAGCACAGGGCTACCAGATCGAGCGCGGCGGAATGCTCTCGATGGCGAGCAAGGTCGGGGACGTGATCTGCCGCATGTCCGGACGCATGCGTGTCGCAGCCTCCATTCAGCAGCGCCAGATGTCCGAGTTGATGCCCATCGGGGATGGACATATTGGCGGCCCACAAGACCCCGGACAGTGCAACGACGAGCAATAGCGCAATCGAGAAACCTGTTCGCATTGTCTTCCCCAGCAAGTGACCATTGCGCGTCAGCCCGATGACCACCAGTTCACGACTGATTCCATCATCTCTGATCCGCATGAGCCACTTTTACACGGCGAGCGCGAACAGGAAAGCTGTACATCGACAACCCAATCCTGTCATCGCCGACGATCTGCATCGGCGGAGATTCCACGTGTTCCTTTGAAGGGTCGAGCACCGGCCACTGGCCGGTGCTGTGTGCGATCCGATGTCGCAGGTGGCGGCGACGGGTTGACGCTTCACACGGCTTTCACTTGGCCTTGTCGCTCGCCCCCTCCACCCCGGCTGAGCAGGAACACACCCTGCTCGCCGAACATGTTCCACACCCACCACGGCAGGTTGAGCGGCACCGGACGGCCGTAGAGATCGAGCGCCACCGCGCGCTCCATCTTGACGTTGATCTCCTCGCAGAGCTGCACGAAATCCTTGATGGTGCAGAAATGGATGTTCGAGGTGTCGTACCAGCTCGCCGGCAAATTCTCGGTGCGCGGCATGTGGCCCCCGATCAACAGCTGCAGCCGCATCTTCCAGAACCCGAAATTCGGGAACGAGACGATGGCGCGCTGGCCGATGCGCAGCAGATTTTCCAGCACCACCTTGGGCTGTCGCGTCGCCTGCAAGGTCTGTGACAGGATCACGTAGTCGAACGCATCGTCGGGATAGTTGACGAGATCGGTGTCGGCATCGCCCTGCACCACGGCGAGCCCCTTGGCGACGCAGCCATTGACGCCCTCGCGTGACAGCTCGATGCCGCGGCCGTCGATGCCGCGGCTTTCCAAGAGCTGCAACAGCTCGCCGTCGCCGCAGCCGACATCGAGCACGCGCGAGCCCGGCCGCACCATGTCGGCGACCAGCAGATGATCGGTGCGATAGCCGCCGGTCCGCTCCGGCGCGATGCCCGGCAAGGGCAGTGTCTGCTGCATGCTCATGACTGGCCGCCGTCCTTCAGTCCGCGCGCCTTGGCTGCGGCCAGCAGGAAGGCGCGGGAGATCTCGAGGAATTCGGGCACGTCGAGCAGGAAGGCGTCGTGGCCCTTGTCGGTCTCGATCTCGGCGAACGACACCCGCGCGCTCGACGCATTCAGCGCATGCACCAGCGCGCGCGATTCCGAGGTCGGAAACAGCCAGTCGCTGGTGAACGACACCACGCAGAACCGCGTCTGGATGCCGGTGAACGCCTTCGCCAGCACGCCGTTGTGGTCGGCGGCGATGTCGAAATAGTCCATCGCGCGAGTCAGATAGAGATAGGAGTTGGCGTCGAAGCGCTCGACAAAGGACGAGCCCTGGTAGCGCAGATAGCTCTCGACCTGGAAATCCGCATCGAACGAGAAGGTCGGCAGCTCGCGGTCCTGCATCCGTCGTCCGAACTTGCGATGCAGCGCGGCGTCCGAGAGATAGGTGATGTGCGCGGCCATCCGCGCCACCGCCAACCCGCGATGCGGATGGGTGTCCTCGTCGACATAGCGGCCGCCGCGCCAGTCCGGATCGGCCATCACGGCCTGGCGGCCGAGCTCGTGGAACGCGATGTTCTGCGCCGAGTGGCGCGTCGAGCAGGCGATCGCGAGCGTCGAGAACACGCGCTCCGGATAGGCCGCGGTCCATTGCAGGACCTGCATGCCGCCCATCGAGCCGCCGACCACGCAGAACAGCGTCGTGATGCCGAGACGATCGATCAGCATCGCCTGCGCGCGCACCATGTCGGGGATGGTGATGATCGGAAAATCGAGTCCCCACACCTTGCCGGTCGCGGGGTTCAACGACGCAGGGCCGGTCGAGCCCATGCAGCCGCCGATCACATTGGAGCAGATGATGAAGTATTTGTCGGGATCGATCGGCCGGCCGATGCCGACCATGGTCTCCCACCAGCCGGGCTTGCCGGTGACGGGATGGATGTTGTTGACATGCTGATCGCCGGTCAGCGCGTGGCAGACCAGGATCGCGTTGGAGCGGTCGGCATTGAGCTCGCCATAGGTCTGGTAGGCGATCTGGAACGGTGCGAGATCGACGCCGCAATCGAGCTTGAGCGGCTGGTCCATCCCGAACTTCGCCACCAGTGACGACGGATGGTCGGCCTCATGGGCGCGATCATCGCTCGGGGTTTGTGGGCTCGGTATCGGACGCACGTTGCTCATCTAGGCGACCCTGCCTCCGCGCGGGAGGGCTCGACGGACCTCAGGCCAATAAAAAACCCGGCCTGAACAAAGGTTCGGCCGGGAGCTGATAAGGTCCCCGGCCTGTTTAGCGAGTTGTTTAACGTGGCTGCAAGCCGGCCGGCTCAAATGACCACGGGACGCAGGGAACGTAGTCCCCACGCCCCCCGCCGTCAAGACAGCCCTGTCCACGGCCAATTGGTTAACCGAATGCGCAAGGCACGCCTGCGACGTTTCTCTTTGCTTTCGCTGCCCGTCTTTCCTAATCAGGGACCCTGTCCGACGCGGCAACGGGCCGCCCTGACGACAAGGTTTGAGAGCATGTCCAACCCACCCCCGTCGCCGCCCTCGCTGCAGGATCTGCGCAAGGAGATCGATGCGATCGACGAGCAGGTTCACCGCCTGTTGATGGCGCGCGGCGACATCATCGATCGCCTGATCCAGGTCAAGAAGACCCAGGAGGTCGGCTCGGCATTCCGCCCGGCGCGCGAGGCCAGCATGATGCGTGAGCTGGTGCGGCGTCATCGCGGCATCCTGCCGCTCGACACCATCGAGAGCATCTGGCGCGTCATCATCTCGACCTTCACCTATGTGCAGGCGCCGTTCGCGGTGCATGCCGATGTTTCGGTCGGCGAGTCGGCCATGCGCGACTCGGCGCGGTTTCACTTCGGCTTCGTGGTGCCTTACGTGTCGCATTTCAGCGCACAGGCCGCGGTCGAGGCGGTGGCGAAGTCGAAAGGCGACCTCGCGCTGGTCTCCGCGATCGCAAGCCGTACGCCGTGGTGGAATGCGCTCGAGGCCAGTGGCGCGCCGAAGATCATCGCGCGGCTGCCGTTCCTCGAACGCGCCGACCATCCCGCCGCGCTGCCGGTGTTTGTGATCTCGCGGGTCGCCGACGACGCCATGGTCACCGAAGTGCAGACCTGGAGCGTGCGCGTCTCCGGCTGGAACGCCGATGTCGCCCGGGCGCTTGCGCCGCTCGCCGAGATCGTCGCGGTCCCCGACACCGCTTTCGACGGCGCGGCGCTCCTGGTCTCGGTCACCGGACACGATTTCGAGGCCATCAAGCTCGCCCTGATCAAGGCCGGCGCCTCGGTCCGCTCGTCGGCCCTCGTCGGCAGCCACGCAACGCGCTATACGGTGCCCTCTAACGGATCGGCCAGGACCTGAAGTAAGGGCCAGCCATCTGTCCAGGCTTTTGTTTTGACGCGTTTTCTTCACGCGAACCGGTATCCACTTCGCTCGAAAACGCTCTGTTCGGAGTTGATGATGTCCCGCCCCGTGCCGAACCCCGGCATCCTCGATATTGCGCCCTACACGCCCGGCAAGAGCCCGGTGCCGGAACCGGGCCGCAAGGTGTTCAAGCTGTCCGCCAACGAGACGCCGTTCGGTCCGTCTCCGAAGGCGATCGCGGCCTACAAGGCCGCGGCTGACCATCTCGAGGACTATCCGGAGGGCACCTCGCGCGTGCTGCGCGAGGCGATCGGCCGCGCCTACGGGCTCGATCCCGACCGCATCATCTGCGGCGCCGGCTCGGACGAGATTCTCAATCTGTTGGCGCACACTTATCTCGCGCCCGGCGACGAGGCGATCTCCACCACCCATGGCTTCCTGGTCTACCCAATCGCCACCATGGCGAACGGCGCCAAGAACGTGATCGCGGCCGAGACCAACTTCACCGCCGACGTCGACGCCATTCTCAAGGTGGTGACGCCGAAGACCAAGCTGGTGTGGCTCGCCAACCCGAACAATCCGACCGGCACCTATATCCCGTTCGACGAGGTCAAGCGGCTGCGCGCCGCGCTGCCCTCGCATGTGCTGCTGGTGCTCGACGCCGCCTATGCCGACTACGTCTCGCGCAACGACTACGAGCTCGGCATCGAGCTGGTCGCGACCACGGACAACACGGTGGTGACGCACACCTTCTCGAAGATCCACGGCCTTGCGGCGCTGCGGATCGGCTGGATGTTCGGGCCGGCGCATATCGTCGATGCCTGCAACCGTATCCGCGGTCCGTTCAACGTCACGACGCCGGCGATGCTGGCGGCGGTGGCGGCGATCGAGGACACGGCGCATGTGCAGATGTCGCGAACCCACACCGAACAATGGCGCAACTGGCTGACCGAGGAAATCGGCAAGCTCGGGCTGAAGGTGACGCCGAGCGTCGCCAACTTCGTGCTGATCCATTTCCCGACCGACAAGGGCAAGACCGCGGCGGAAGCCGACGCCTATCTCACGCGGCGCGGCCTCGTGCTGCGCGCACTCAACAATTACAAGCTGCCGCATGCGCTGCGCATGACCATTGGCACCGAGGAGGCCAACCGCCTCGTGGTCGAGGGGCTGCGCGACTTCCTGGCCGGAAAGTGACATCGTGACCACCGCCCCGCTCTTCAAACGCATCGCGCTGATCGGCTTCGGCCTGATCGGCGGCTCGATCGCGCGCGGCGCGCGCGCGCAAGGGCTGGTCGGCGAGATCGTGACCACCGCGCGCTCGGAGAAGACGCGTGCGCGCGTCGCCGAACTCGGCATCGTCGATCGCGTCGTCGAGACCAATATCGAGGCGGTGAAGGATGCCGACCTCGTCATCCTCTGCATCCCGGTCGGCGCCTGCGGCCCGGTCGCCGCCGAGATCGCCCCGCATCTGAAGCCCGGCGCCATCATCTCCGACGTCGGCTCGGTGAAGGGCGCCGTCGTCAGGGACATGGCGCCGCATCTGCCTGACGGCGTCCACTTCGTCCCGGCGCATCCGGTGGCCGGCACCGAGCATTCGGGGCCGGATTCCGGCTTCGCCGAGCTGTTCATCAACCGCTGGTGCATCCTCACCCCGCCCGAAGGCACCGATCCCGCGGCGACCGACCGGCTGCGCACGTTCTGGGCCGCGCTCGGCGCCAAGGTCGAGATCATGACGCCCGACCATCATGACCTCGTGCTCGCGATCACCAGCCATCTGCCGCATCTGATCGCCTACACCATCGTCGGCACCGCCGACGAGCTGGCGCAGGTGACGGAATCCGAGGTCATCAAATTCTCCGCCGGCGGCTTCCGCGACTTCACCCGCATCGCGGCCTCGGACCCGACGATGTGGCGCGACGTGTTCCTCGCCAACAAGGACGCCGTGCTCGAGATGCTCGGCACCTTCAACGAGGATCTGTCGAAGCTGACCCGCGCGATCCGCCGCGGCGACGGCGAAGCGCTGTTCGACCACTTCACCCGCACCCGTGCCATCCGCCGCGGCATTGTCGAGACCGGCCAGGACTCCGCCGCGCCCGACTTCGGCCGGCCGCATGCGAATTTGAAGACGTAAGCGGGACGACTTCTCTCCATTCGTCGTCCCGGCGAAAGCCGGGACCCATACTCCGCGGCGGGTGTGGTTGACGGGACTCGTCGTCCCAGCATCGCGCAACGATGACCAGCTGTGGTTATGGGTCCCGGCCTTCGCCGGGACGACACCGAGTGTGTTGCGCTGCTTGTGGGTCACACGTCCGCATTCTCGCGACATGAATCGCTGATTGCCCGTCGGATTGTGTCGCCGCAGGGCCGACCCGCCTACCGGCGGACGGAGCGAGCTGGTAGCCTCCAGCAGGAAAGCCGGCGCGTCGCTGATGACAGGGAGCGATCAGATGATACTCAGTCCGGATCATGTGACTATCGCGGTGGCAGATGCCGGCCCGGCGATCGCCTTCTTCGCACTGCTTGGCTTCAAAGAGACTCACGTCGCGACCATCGACGGCGGCGTTCCCGCCCGGTACATGGGCATGCCGGCCATGAGAGCGCAGCACATCACCCTCGCACTCGAAGGAGCGGATTTCGAAATCCAGCTGCTTCAGTTCGACCCGCCCCCGGGGACCGATCCGGGGGTGCACCCGACCAATCTGCGAAAGCTGGGCTTCAATCACCTCGCCTTCCGCGTCGACGACATCGAGGCGGCCACCGCGCACCTGGTGGCCAACGGTGTCACCATGCTGAGCGAGGAGATGGACTACATCAGCCGGAAGCTCCGGCTGTTCGAGGGCCCGGAGGGCATCACCTTCGAGTTGGTCCAGCGGGACGCCTGAGACTACGCTGGCCAGGGCCTCTTGCATTGCCCCAAGGGCAACTCCCGAGGCTGCCCCGATGTCAGCTTGTGGTCCAAGGCGCACATCCCGGCGGCGCGGAATGATGTCGGCCTTTGACCCGTGTGGACCCGGCCTCCCGCTAGCCCGGGCCGGTATCCCGCCCCATTATCACGAGACCTCGGGCGCGCTATCATCCGGCCATTCTTTGGACAAGACTGAAGGGAGTGCTGGAGGCTGATCGCCCCTGACGGATAGCCGAGTCGGTACTCTTGGGTGACATTGGACGGAAAGGGAAACGTCAATGAACTCCACGCCCACTCCGAACCCAGTTGGATCGAACGATAGCCCGAGCGCGCGCGCCGACGAAAGGCTCGCGGAGGCCCAAAAGCAGATTGCACGCGCCGATGAAGAACTCACGCGTTTGAGTGAACAGCTCGCGAGAATGGAGCGCGATGCCGCGCCCCGCCCATCGGCGCAGCCAAACCCGCCCTCGGTCGGACCCAACCCCGCTTCTCCCGGGCCCAGCCCTGCTTCTTCCGGACCTGCCGCGCAATCGCCGCCCGGAAGACCGGTATTCCGAGCCCTCACCGCCTTGTCGGTGGCAGCATGTATCGTTGTCGCGGCCCTGGCTTTGCAGTCGTCATATGGCGGGGAAGCCAAGCTGCTTGTCGCCCGTTGGGCGCCGCAGCTCGTTTCAACTCCAGCATTGCCACCGGATGATCCGCAGCCTCCGGCGCAGCCCGCTCCACCTGCCGTTCAGGTCGCCGCGGCAGACGCCGCTCCGCCCCAAGCGACGCCATCGGCTCAGACCGCACCACCGCAGGACGCCGCGCCGACAGCCAACCCAGCCCTGCCCGATCAGACGCAGCTGCTGCAAACGATCGCGCGCGACCTCGCAAATGTTGAGCGAAATATCGAACAACTAAAGGCGAACCAGCAACAGATGGCCCGCGAGAGCTCCAAAGCCATTGAGGAACTCAAGGCGAGCCAGGAAGAAATGAAACGGGCGCTCGCGAAGGCTTCTGAGCCGAAGGCGTCACCGCCTCCGGCGCAGCCGGCGCCGGCCGCGCGCAAGCCCGAGCGGACGTCTATCCCGCCCTACGCAAGAGCGCGGCCTCGTATCCCGAGGGAGTGGTTCTACGACGAATGGTGACCGTCGATCCAGCCATCCTTCAGTTCCGGATCGCTTCAAGCCGGCGGCAGGCCGAGTGACTGCGCGGCCTCCATCCAGACCGGCAATTCGCGCTGATACAGCGCATTGCTGTCCTTGAAGCCGATCGCGGGCTCCAGCACGAAGGTCGCGAGCACCTCCTTCACCTTCGGATCGCTATTGGCGGCGACGCAAATCTCCGACAGCCGATCGACGATCGGCTGCGGCGTCGCCTTCGGCAGCGCCCAGCCCGAGAAGCCGCTCACGGTGAAGAACTTCGACGTCGCGCCCTGCTCGGGCAGCGTCGTGATCTCGGGAATCGCGTCGACCTTCTTCGAATGCACCCCGAAGACGACGCCGCGACCGCTCTGCAGGACGGTTTGCGCGGCGGTGTAGCTGCCCATCGCGACATCGAGCGTGCCTTCCGCGAGCCCGGTCCACATCGGTGCCTCGCCGCGATAGTGGATCGGCTCGATGGTGAGGCCATACTGCTTGTTGAGCTCGTTGATCGTCATGTGCGGCGCGGAGCCCGCGCTATAGGTGCCGAAATTCACCTTGCCGCTGCTGCGCGCATAGGCGATGAATTCCGCCAGTGTCTTGACGCCCAATTTCGGGCTCGCGACCAGCAGCAGCCCGGCGCCCGGGATCACGCTGACCAGCGTCAGATCCTTGTCCATGTCGTAGCCGGGGTTCTTCATCATCGCGCGGTTCATCACGTAGGTGGTCGAGATCGAGCACAGGATGGTGTGACCGTCAGGCGCGGCGCGCGCCACCTCGGCGGCGCCGATCGAGCCCGAGGCGCCCGCCTTGTTCTCGATGACGACGGTTTGCCCGACTTGCCTTGCGATGAATTCGCCGAAGGCGCGTGCCAAAAGATCGGTCTGTCCGCCGGCGGGGTAGCTGCAGATCATACGGATTTGTCGCGAGGGCCAGGCGGCTTGCGCCGAGGCGCCGCGCGGCAGGAAGGGCATCGCAGCAGCCGCGGTTCCGGCAGCGATGACGTGACGGCGGGTGAATTTCGCTGGCATTGAAGTCCCTCCCCGATTTTTTGGTGAGGGTATCGCATCAGCCAGTCGCAGCTACGGGACAGATTGGCGCAGCGGGGCCGGAGGTCTGCGACCGTGCTCACCGCCGCAGCCGTTGATCCCGGATCGGCCCCGTCGACATCGCGGCGGCCTTCTGCGCCGGCCGCTGACGGCCGACGAGGCCAGCGGTTGCCAGCATGACGCCGCCGCCGAACCACCAGGAGCCGATCACGAACTCCCAGGCGCGCGGCGGAATCTCGTCGAACACGATGCCGTAGACCGACACCAGCGCAGCCAGCGCGGCGAGGAAGATGCCGCCCGCGCTCACGAGCTCGACGGCATCGATGCGACCCGTGCCGCGCATCGCGGGCTTGGGAATATCGATTCCGAGATAGAAGCCGGCGGCGCCGATCACGATCGTCGTTGCGATGAAGATCAGCGTGCCGAAGACAGCGACATGGCCCTTGGCGAGCTGGGCGGCGACGAAGGTGCCGGCCATGGCACCGGCCATCGCGAGGCCAGTTCGCTGCAGCACATGCGCGGCGCGGCTGACCATCATCAATTCGCGCGCGATCACGGCCCTCTGCTTCGGTCTGGTCACGATCCTCATCTGACCTCTCCCTCTTCGCTGGTGATGAATCTAGACTGAGACGGCACCGCAAACTCGATTCACCTCTCCCCGCCGGGGAGAGGTGAAACTGCCGTTGTCGCTCCAGCTCAACCTGATCTCGTCACGCCTAGAACGGGTAGTAGCGGATCTGGGTCATGACGATGTGGTCGTCGGTCTTGGGCGCGCCGCCGACACCCTGGAAGGCGAAGCGCTGGGTGTAGGAATATTGCGCGCCGGCCTTGATGGTGCCGTAGGAGCCCTTGAAGATCGTGTCGTAGAAGCCCGCGGTGTACTGCCTCACCTCCGAAGTGTTGCCGTTACAGGTCGCGGCCGGCGAGTTCTCGATGTTGCAGCCGAGATTGTTGTAGAGCGGATTGCCGTAGCCGAACGGCACCGTGCCGACATTGGAGAAGGTCGCCTTGGTCTTTTCGAGCCCGGCATAGGCGTAGAGATCGAGCGACGGCGTCGTGTGCCAGACCGAGCCGACCAGGAAGGCCGTGATCGGCAGCGGCTGGATCGATCCGTCCTGGCGCACGGTTGCATCCGGGAATGGCGTTGCGGTGAAGCGGCCCAGCGCGCCGTAGGAGGCCGAGGCTTGCACCTCGAGCAGCTTCGGCACGATCTCGGCCGAGAGGTGGCCGCCGAAGCTGACCGTGTTGACGTCATGATTGGCGAAGTTGAAGCGATCATAGAAATCGCGGTAGAGCGCCCACGCCTCGACGTGCAGCTTGTAGGGCCCGAGCAGCGGATCCCACGCGCCCTTCACGGTGAAATCCGGAACGTGGTTGAGGCTGACATTGTTCAGGCTGTTGAAGAAGCTGCCGCCCGGACCGGTGAGATTGACCAGCAGATTCGGATTGAGCACGCCCTGCGGGCCAACCGCCGGCGTGCCGACCAGCGGGTTGTTGCCGCCGAAAAAGGATGTCTGCGGGTTCTCCGCCGAGACCGCGAGCTTGAACTCGGGCCCGATATCCTGCCAGACCCGGACGCCGGGTTGGCGCGCGCCGAGAAAGCCCGGCACCAGCTCGAAATCGATCACGCCCGGCGTATCGGCGCCTCGCGGATCGATGCCGGCCTTGCTCGGCGTGTTCAGCGACCATGATTGGCCGGCCAGGACATGCAGGCCGAGATCGCTGCGGTCGATCTCGATGCTGGCCTGCCGCAGCCGCGGATTGAACGAATTGGTCGCGACCGAATTGGCGGTCTGCGCCGCGCCCTCGAAATCGAGCTCGCCATAGCCGGCGACGTGGATGTTCTCCGTGGCGTTGGCTTCGGCGAGCACCGAGAAGCGGGTCTGGCGCGCGGTGAAGCGCGACTCGCCGGTGTTGTAGTTCTTGCTCTGCGGGAACGGGATGAAGTTGTAGACCGAGCCCGAATCGGAGGCGAGGTTGCGGCTGCGATAGATGCCGGTGAGATCGACCCAGCCGCCGAAGGTGAAGGTGACGCCCTTGTAGCAGAGCTTGCCCGATGCGCAGGGATCGAACGGCACCGGCGCCTTCGCCGTCATCTGCGCGTTCTGAATTGCGTTCTGTCTTGCGGCCAGCGCCTCCTCCTTGCGCGCCTGCGTCTCCATTTTCTGCTCGAGCTGCTTGAGCCGTGCCTTCAGCGCACGCAGCTCGGACGCATCGTCCTCCGCCAGCGCCGAACCTGCCGACAGCAGCATGCTGCCGAGCAGAATTCCCCCGAGAATTCGCATCGCTTCTCCTCCACACGAGGTTGCTTCCTCAGGCGAGAGAGAGCGGTACTCGGGGAGTGATATTCGCGCCGGGGCGCATTATTCCGGTCACGTTTTTCTCATCGCGGCGGCGGGAATAGATTGCCGCGACGGACGATAGCGCGCGAGGAACGCCCTGGGTGGAAGTGTAACAACACCGGCCGCGATTTCGAATTGTGTTCGGGCGATGGTTTTCAACCTGCCACGGACATTGGATCGACGGAGGACTGCAACATGATCGGTGAAGTCATTGTCGTTGGTGACTTGAAGCTACGGGAGAACGCCCCGCTCGACGAATACAACCGGCTCGGCGAACGCATGTACGACATTGTCAGCCGCCTTCCGGGATTCCTGTCGGTGAAATCATTCAGGGCGGCGGATGGCGAGGAGCTCACCCTGTTTCGCTTTGCCTCGGAGCAAGCACTCGAAGCCTGGCGCAATCATCCCGACCATGTCGAAACCATGAAGCGGGGACATGCCGAGTTCTACGCCAGCGGCTTCCTGCAGATCTGCAAGGTGATCCGCGAGGTCGGCCCGTTTGAGCACACCTGACGGTGCGTGGGCGAGTTCGCGTCAGCGCAATCCGCCGCGGCTCAGAACAGCGGCGGGATCTGCGCGACTTTTAGCGGCCCCAAGAACACCGCGCCGTCGGCGAAGCGCAGCGGGAAGCTGCGCGCCTTCTTGCCTTCGAGGGTAGCCTCGGTGCCGAGCGAATTGATGCCGGCGGAAATGCCGGCATTGGCGTTCTGCTTGATCACCTTGCCGAGACCGGGGATGGCGCGGTCCAGCGCGCCGAACAGATTGCTGAGGTCCTGGCTCTTCACGCCGGGCGCGACGCGATCAAGCGTTGACTGCGGAACGCCCTCCTCCAGCATCTTGTCGATGCCGAGCGCGGGGATGACGCGCTCGAGGCCAGCGACTGTCATCTGCAATTCGCCCTCGATGCGACCCTGCGCGTTGAGGCGCAGCGTGCCGGCTGCGACCGACAGCACATCGCCCTGCTCGATCCGCGACTGCTGGATCTCGACGCTGCCGCCGGCGGCCTGGATCTCGCGGAAGCGATCCGGCCACGGCTTCGGCGAGAAATCCTTCAGGCCGTTGAGCCGCGCATGGATGTCGGCGTTGAACGGCTGGGCGAGCAGCGGATGCACCTCCTGCAGGGTGCCGCCGGCAATCTGCAGCACGGTCTCGATCGCGGGACTGTCCGGCGCCGAGCCGTCGACCTGCCTGCCGTGCAGCTCGATGTGATTGACCCGCGCCAGCGGGGCCGGCGCCGCGCCGCCGGTGCGGTCGATGGCGAGATCGTCGAACACCAGCGAGGCGCGCTGCGGCGGCGCCGGCAGGCCGACGACGCTGCTGCGTGCCTTGCTCCAGCTCACCGACAGAGTCGGCTGCGCGCCGCGCTCGGCGATCGTGGCCGGGCCCTTGAATTCGGCGATCACGAGCTTGGGATCGTAGACCTGCGCCACGACCAGGATCTCGGCGAGCCGCGCCACGAACGCCATCTGCGGCGAGGCGGTCTGCGAGACCAGCATCACGCTCGGATCGGTGCAGCGGACCTCGAACCGGAACGGGTAGCCCGCCACCGAACGGTCGCCGCAATCATAGACCCGGCCGGCCTTCGCCTCCTGCGCGCGCCAGGCATCGGCCTGCACGCCGACCTGCGAGGCGGCGAAGAACCAGAAGCCGCTCCACGCAACCGCGGCGATCAGGACCGCGACGGGGACGGCATAAAGGCCGAAGCGCGAGCGGCGGCGGGGGGCGGAGGTCTGATCCGACATGCAGGTCCTTTGGCGGGCGAATTTGTCAAAATCTAAGCGGCCGCGGGCCTTGAACAAGCCCCAAGCAACCCTTGAGCGAGCCTTCAGCAAGCCTTGGAAACTTCACGGAATCCGCTTCGCTTCGACGGCCCGTTCTGCTAGCCCATCAGCGCGATGTCAGCAAATCCTCCCCATTCCGAAACCGACGGCGACCTCTGGGTGTTCGGCTATGGCTCACTGATGTGGAAGCCGGGCTTCGAGTTCCTGGAACAGGTGCCGGCGCGGCTGATCGGCGAGCATCGCGCACTCTGCGTCTATTCGTTCGACCACCGCGGCACGCCGGAGAAGCCGGGCCTGGTGCTCGGGCTCGACCGCGGCGGCGCCTGCCGCGGCATCGCGTTCCGCGTCGCCGCCCGCCTGCGCCACGACACCATCGCCTATTTGCGCGGACGCGAGCAGACCACCAACGTCTATCGCGAGGTGATGCGCTCGGTGTGGCTGGAGAATGCGGCGCGCGAGCGCGTCAGCGCGCTGGCCTATGTGGTCGATCGCGGCCATGTGCAATATGCCGGGCGGCTGTCGCTCGCCGAGCAGCATCGGCTGGTGCTGCAGGGCCACGGCCGCTCCGGCAACAACCGCGACTATGTGCTCTCGACAGTGGCCTCAATCGAGAAGCAGGGCTTTCGCGACACGCAGCTGCACCAGCTCGCGACGATGCTGCATGATGCCCACGCGGCGCGTCACCCGCTGCAGGATGCCCGGGATGCGTAAGGCTGCGTCGCGAGGCTCTACTTAGTTCGCTTGGCCAGCCGTCGTTTAACGACCTCGCCGAGCGGACTATCCGGCGACTTGCGGAATGCCTTGAGCTTCTTCATTTGGCCTTTGCGCAGTGCTTGCGACTGCGCTTCGCCACCATCATCGATCAGCCTTTGTAAACGGGTTGTTGCCAGATCCTCGTTTTTCGGCGTGCGGCGCGGTGCATCCGGCAAATCGCGGCGGCGGTATGGCGGCGCCCTGTGACATTTAGGCTTTTGCATCCCGGCACGGACGGATAGAAGCTGATCCGCAAACAGCGCTCGCAAATTCGATGAACCTCTCCGCCCCCTTTGTCCGACGGCCGGTCGGCACCACGCTGCTGTCGCTTGGCCTCGTGGTGGCGGGCATCATTGCGTTCTTCAAGCTGCCGGTGTCGCCGCTGCCCGACGTCGACATCCCGACCATCATGGTGCAGGCGACGCTGCCCGGCGCCAGCCCGGCCGACGTCGCCTCCACGGTGGCAAGCCCGCTCGAGCGCCATCTCGGCCAGATCGCCAGCGTCACCGAAATGACGTCGGTGTCCTCGCTCGGCTCCGCCCGCATCACACTGCAGTTCGATATCGACCGCGACATCAACGGCGCCGCGCGCGACGTGCAGGCGGCGATCAACGCGGCGCGGGCGGACCTGCCGACCAACCTGCGCGCCAATCCGACCTACCGCAAGTTCAATCCGGCCTCCGCTCCGATCCTGATCTACACCTTGACCTCGGACACGCTGACGCCGGCCGAGCTCTATGACGCCGCCTCGACCGTGCTGGCGCAGAAGCTGTCGCAGGTCGAGGGCGTCGGCGAAGTCTCGGTCGGCGGCGGCTCGCTGCCGGCGGTGCGCGTCGAGCTGATCCCGCCGGCGCTGTACAAATACGGCATCGGGCTCGAGGACGTCCGCGCCGCGCTCAGTAGCGCCAATGCGCACAGCCCGAAGGGCGGCATCGACGTCGGCAACCAGCGCTACCAGATCTACGCCAACGACCAGGCCCGCAAGGCGGCCGACTACAGGCCGCTGGTCGTCGCCTACCGCAACGGCGCGGCGGTGCGCCTGACCGACGTCGGCGACGTGATCGATTCCGTCGAGAATGTGCGCACGCTCGGCCTTTCCAACGGCAAGCCGGCCGTCGTGATGATCGTGTACCGGCAGCCGGGCGCCAACATCATCAAGATGGTCGACACCGTGAAAGGGCTGATGCCGCAGCTGAAGGCCTCGGTCTCGCCCGCGGTCGACATCACCCTCGCGATGGACCGCTCGAAGACGATTCGGGCCTCGCTGCACGACGTCGAGATCACGCTGTTGATCGCGGTGGCCCTGGTGATCCTGGTGGTGTTCGCCTTCCTGCGCAATGCGCGGGCGACGCTCGTCCCGGTGGTGGCGGTCGGCGTGTCGCTGATCGCGACCTTCGCCGTGATGTATTTGCTCGGCTACACGCTCGACATCTTCTCGCTGATGGCGCTGACGGTGGCGACCGGCTTCGTGGTCGACGACGCCATCGTGGTGCTGGAGAACATCACCCGCCACATGGACGCCGGGCTGTCGCGGCTCGAGGCGACGCTGGTCGGCACCCGCGAGGTCGGCTTCACGGTGCTGTCGATGAGCGTGTCGCTGATCGCGGTGTTCGTGCCGATCCTGCTGATGGGCGGCCTGGTCGGCCGCCTGTTCCGCGAGTTCGCCATGACCATCACGATCGCGATCGTGATCTCGCTGGCGGTCTCGCTGACCACGACGCCGATGATGTGCGCGGTGCTGCTGCGCAAGGAGGAGGGCCGGCCGCACGGCCGGATCTACCGGATCAGCGAACGCATCTTCGAGCTGATGCTGACCGGCTACCGCGCGACGCTCGGCCTCGCGCTGCGCCATCCGCTCCTGGTGATGCTGATCCTCGGCTCGACGCTCTATTTGAACTTCCATCTCTACAAGGTGGTGCCCAAGGGCTTCGTGCCGCAGCAGGACACCGGATTGCTGGTCGGCTCGATCCAGGCCGACCAGAGCACCTCGTTCCAGCTGATGCAGCAGAAGCTGACCCAGTTCATCGACATCGTGAAGTCAGATCCGGCGGTCGACACCGCGGTCGGCTTCACCGGCGGCGGCGGCGTGGGTCCCGGCGGCACCAACACCGGCACCGTGTTCGCCTCGCTGAAGCCGATGGACGAGCGCCGGCTGCGCGCAGACAAGGTGATCGAGCGGCTGCGCGAGCCGTTGGCAAGCGTCGCGGGCGCCACGCTGTTCCTGCAATCGATCGGCGACCTCGGCGCCGGCGGACGCTCGGGCAACGCGGCGTATCAGTACACGCTGAAGGGCTCGACCTTCGAGGAACTGAACGAGTGGACGCCGAAGCTCGTCGCGGCATTGCAGAAGGAGCCGACGCTCGCCGACGTCAACAGCGACCAGCAGAACAAGGCGCTGCAAGCCAATCTGATCATCGATCGCGACGCCGCCTGCCGGCTCGGCATCACGGTCAGCCAGCTCGACAACACGCTCTATGACGCGTTCGGGCAGCGCCAGGTCTCGACCATCTTCGTCGCGCGCAACCAGTATCATGTGATCATGGAGGTCGCGCCGCGCTTCTCGCAGGACCCGCAGACCCTGAAGGAGGTCTATATCTCGACCTCGGGCGGCTCGGCGAGCGGCACGCAGAGCACCAATGCGGTGGCCGGCACGGTGGCCTCGTCCTCGCAAAAAAGCTCGGTCAGCGCGGTCGCCGCCAATGTGGTGCGCAACCAGGCCACCAATTCGATCGGCGCCACCGGCAAGGGCGTCGCCTCGACCGGTACCGCGGTCTCCACCAGCGCGGAGACCATGATCCCGCTGTCCAGCGTCGCGCGCTTCGAGCACGGCGAGACGCCGCTTTCCGTCAACCACCAGGATCTCCTGGTCTCCAGCACCATCTCGTTCAACCTGCCGCCGGGCGTCTCGCTGAGCACGGCGACCACCACGATCGAGAACGCGATGCACGCGCTCGGCATGCCGGCGGGCATTTCCGGCGGATTTGCGGGCTCCGCGAAAATCTTCCAGCAGGCGCTGGCGAACGAGCTGTTCCTGATCCTCGCCGCGCTGGCGACGATCTACATCTCGCTCGGCATGCTCTACGAGAGCTACATCCACCCGCTGACCATCCTCTCCACTTTGCCCTCGGCCGGCGTCGGTGCGGTGGCGGCCTTGATGCTGTCGCACACCGATTTCGACATCATCGGCATGATCGGGGTGATCCTCTTGGTCGGCATCGTGAAGAAGAACGCCATCATGATGATCGACTTCGCGCTCGATGCCGAGCGCCAGCGCGGGCTGTCGTCGCGCGATGCGATCTACGAGGCCTGCCTGATGCGCTTCCGACCGATCATGATGACGACGCTGGCTGCCTTGTTCGGCGCGGTGCCGCTGATGATCGGCCTCGGCGAAGGCAGCGAACTGCGCCAGCCGCTCGGCATCGCGATCTTCGGCGGCCTGATCCTGAGCCAGATCCTGACGCTCTACACGACGCCGGTGGTCTACCTCTATCTTGACCGTGCCAGGCTCTGGACCCAGCGCCGCCGCGCCGCGCGCCGCGCACGCCGGGCGGCAGCATCAAGCGCCGCGGGTCGTTGACAGACCCGCGCCGATCTTGCCACCCTGCCGCGAGGTGGCAGACGCAAGGAACCCAGCCGTGACTCTCGCACCTGAAATCGCCGCGTCGCGCTGGTTCAACACTAGCGAACCCCTGACCCTGGCCGCGCTGCGCGGCCGGCCGGTGCTGCTGCACGCGTTCCAGATGCTGTGCCCCGGCTGCGTCGCGCACGGCACGCCGCAGACCCAGCGCGCGTTCGAGCTGTTCAAGCATTCGGACCTGCAGGTGATCGGGCTGCACACCGTATTCGAGCACCATGCGGCGATGACGGAGGTGTCGCTGGAAGCTTTCATCCACGAGTACCGGCTGACGTTCCCGATCGGCGTCGACGAGGCCGGCGAAGGCACGCCGATCCCGGTCACCATGCAGCGCTACGGCATGCAGGGAACGCCGACCAGCATCCTAATCGGCCGCGACGGCAACATCGTGCATCATGGCTTCGGTCAGCAGAGCGACATGGCGCTCGGCGCGATCATCGCGGCCGAGCTTGCCGCGCCGCATGACCGATAGCGGCCCGCCCCGGCTGCAACCCGGCTCACGCGACTGCGTTATGACGGCGTCGCGCAATGCGTGATAGCGTTCCGCCAACCAGAACCATCGACTTGCGGGAGGATGTCATGAAAACCTATCAGCTTTACATCAACGGCCAGTATGTCGACCCCGCCAATGGCGAATGGTTCGAGAGCATCGATCCCTATCGCGGCGAGGCCTGGGCGAAGATTCCGCGCGGCACGGCCGCCGACGCCGACAAGGCGGTGAAATCAGCCAATGAGGCGATGTGGCGCGGCCCCTGGGCGAAGATGACGGCCTCCGCACGCGGCAAGGTGATGCGCAAGCTCGGCGACCTCGTCGCGGCCAATGCCGAGCGCCTTGCCGAGATCGAGGTGCGCGACAACGGCAAGCTGATGGCCGAGATGCTCGGCCAGCTGCGCTACCATCCGGAGTGGTGGTGGTATTTCGGCGGGCTCGTCGACAAGCTCGAGGGAGGCCTGGTGCCGATCGACAAGGCGGAGACCTTTGCCTACACGACCCATGAGCCGGTCGGGGTGGTCGCGGCGCTGACCGCATGGAATTCGCCGCTGCTGTTCGTCGCCTGGAAATGCGCCGCCGCGCTCGCCGCCGGTTGCGCCGTGGTCGTCAAGCCGTCGGAATTCACCTCGGCCAGCACGCTGGAATTCGCCGCGCTGACCAAGGAAGCCGGAATTCCCGACGGCATCTTCAACGTGGTGACCGGCTTCGGTCCCGAGGCCGGCTCCGCGCTGATCGCCCATCCCGGCGTCGCCAAGATCACCTTCACGGGATCCGACACGACCGGCGCAAAGGTCTACGAGACCGCGGCCAAGAGCCTGAAGCGCGTCTCGCTCGAGCTCGGCGGCAAGTCGCCCAACATCGTGTTCGAGGACGCCGACCTCACCGCCGCCGCGGCTGGCGCGATCTCCGGCATCTTCGCCGCCACGGGGCAGACCTGCATCGCCGGATCGCGCCTTCTGGTGCAGAGCTCGATCAAGGAGAAATTCGTCGCGCGGGTGCTGGAGCTGGCAAAGTCCGCCAAGATCGGCGACCCGATGCAGTCAGACACCAATGTCGGCCCGATCACGACGCCGGCGCAGTACAAGAAGGTGCTCGACTATATCGACATCGCGAAAGCCGAGGGCGCGCGCTGCCTGCTCGGCGGCAAGCCGGCCTCCGGCGACGGCATCAAGGGCGGCCAGTTCGTCGAACCGACCATCTTCACCGACGTCGACAACACCATGCGGATCGCGCGCGAGGAGGTGTTCGGGCCGGTGCTGTCGATCATCTCCTTCGACACCGAGGAGGATGCCATCCGGATCGCCAACGACACGATCTACGGCCTCGCCGCCGGCATCTGGACCAAGGATCTCGCGCGCGCCATCCGCGTGCCGAAGCAGCTGCGCGCCGGCACCGTGTGGGTGAACACCTACCGGGCCATCAGCTACATGATGCCGTTCGGCGGCATGAAGCACTCCGGCGTCGGCCGCGAAAGCGGCATCGACGCGGTCCGCGAATATCAGGAGACCAAGAGCGTCTGGATCTCGACCGCGACCGACGTGCCGGCGAACCCGTTCGTGATGCGGTGAGTTTTCCGCACTGACATCGCTTGCTTCACCGCTCTCGGACGGACAGAGGTACGACGGCACCCGCGCGCCGAGCTGTCGCACTTGACGTGCAGGGTGGAGCAGCGATCATGAGCGTCTACGGCACACGCCGAAGAGCGTGGCCGATACTTGGGGAGATTCGCCATGACGTTTCGTTACTCGCGCGCAGTGTTCTGCGCGCTCATGCTCGCCGCCGCCCAACCTGCCCTCGCCGACAAGAAATACGGCCCCGGTGTCACTGATACCGAGGTGAAGATCGGCCAGACCATGCCCTATAGCGGCCCGGCGTCCGCCTACGGCACCCAGGGGCGCATGGAAGAAGCCTACTACGCGATGATCAACGCGAAGGGCGGCGTCAACGGCCGAAAGATCAAGCTGATTTCACTCGACGACGCCTATTCGCCGCCGAAGACCGTGGAGCAGACGCGACGCCTCGTCGAACAGGACGAGGTGCTGGCGATCATCGGCACCATCGGCACGCCGACCAATTCAGCGATCCAGAAATATCTGAACCAGAAGAAGGTCCCGCAGATCTTCATTTCGACGGGCGCGGCAAAATGGGACGACCCGAAGAACTTCCCGTGGACCACCCAGCTTTATCCGCCCTACCAGATGGAGGGCATGATCTTCGCCAAATATCTGTTGAAGAACAAGCCCGACGCGAAGCTCGGCGTGTTCTCCCAGAACGATGATGCCGGAAAGGATTACGTCAAGGGGCTGAAGGATGGCCTCGGCGACAAGGCGAAGACGATGATCGTCAAGGAAGTGACCTACGAGGTCTCCGATCCGACGGTCGATTCGCAGATCGTTTCCCTGAAAGCCTCCGGCGCCGACACGCTGTTCACGATGGCGACGCCCAAGTTCGGCGCGCAGGCGATACGCAAGGTCTACGAGCTCGGATGGAAACCGCTGAACTACGTGGTCAGCGTCTCCTCATCGATCAAGGGCGTCATGGAGCCGGCCGGCATCGAAGCTTCGAAGGGATTATTGACCGCGCTGGCGTTCAAGACGCCGACCGATCCCACCTGGGAGAACGCCGCCGACGTGAAGGAGTTCAAGGAATTCCTGGCGAAGTGGTATCCGCAAGGCGACATCGCCGACGGCAGCAACGTCACCGGCTACATCTCGGCCTATATGACGGCGAAGGTCATCGAGATGTGCGGCGACGATCTGACGCGCGAGAATTTGCTGAAGCAGGCAACCAACCTCAACAAGGTGGTCGCGCCGCTGCTGCTGCCCGGCATCGCCATCTCGACGCGGCCGGACCGCTATGCGCCGTTCACGCAGATGCAGATCGCAACGTTCGACGGCAAGAGTTGGGTGCCGCAAGGCGAGACCTTCAACACCGACGCGGCGGCCGGTCAGTAGTGGCGACGCCATTCGCGATACGGTAATTCACCGCATCGTCATGGGCCGGGCAGCCGCCCGAAGGACGGCGTCGCTTCAGCTTGCCTATGCCCGGCCATCCACGTCTTGCTTCGGGCCGAACCAAAAACGTGGATGCCCGGGACAAGCCCGGGCATGACGATTTCTGTAAGCACCGACGAAACGCGGGCACGAAAATCGCGGCAGCAACCGCACCAGGGCTTGTGCTGCGTCCTACCCCTTCGCCGCATTCGGCACACCGCCGAACAATTTAGCCTGCTCGGCGCGGCCGGCCTCGACGATGCGGGTGGTGGCGGTTTCGATCTGGTCGCGCAGGCGGGTCATGAACTCGTCGCGCGGCAATCCCGGCGGCAGCGGATCGAGGAATTCGACCACCAGCGTGCCGGGATAGCGCATGAAGGTGCGGCGCGGCCAGAACAGCCCGGAATTGAGCGCGATCGGCAGGCACGGCACGCCGCTCTCGGCATAGATCTGCGCGACGCCGGCCTTGTAGTTCGGCGCCGCACCGGGCGCGGTGCGGGTGCCCTCGGGGAAGATCACAAGCTGCCGGCCGAGCTTCACCTCGACCGCGGCGCGCTTCAGCGTCTTGATCAGCGAGCGCGGACCGCCGCCGCGCTCGACCGAGATCATGCCGACTTTCTTGAGGTACCAGCCGAACACCGGGATCATCATCAGCTCGCGCTTCAGGATGAACAACGGATGCTCGAAGAAGCGCACAAGCGCGAACGTCTCCCAGAACGACTGGTGCTTCGAGGCGACCACCAGCGGCCCGCTCGGAATCTTCTCGATGCCGCGAAACTCGATCCTGATGTTGCAGATCACGCGCATCAGGAACAGGCTGATGTTGGCCCACGCGGCTTCGAGCGCCATCAACGCCCCCCGCGGCAGTAGCAGCGCCGGCAGCGCGACGATGCAGAGCGCCACCAGCACCAGATAGAACAGCACGTTGAAGATCAGCGAGCGCAGGAAAATCATTTCACCCTTGGTCCTAATTCGCCTGCGCCGTCGCCGGGCGGCGTGGCGCGGCAGCCGGCTCGGCGAGATCGGAGGTCAGGTCGAGGCCGAGATCGGCCAGCCGCACCCGCATCTCCGCGGCGACATATTTGGCGTATTCCGATAGCAAGAGACGGAACGTCGCGCCACTCGTCCACCACGGCTCGTCGCGCCATTTCTCGCCGACCACGGCGAACGGGATCAGCGTCACGTCGGGCATTGCATGTGACAGTTCCACGATCGCCCGCGGCATGTGGTAGTTCGAGGTCACCACGATCAGCGACTTGAAGCCGCGCTCGCGCGCCCAGCGCCGCGTCTCCGCCGCGTTGCTGCGGGTGTTGAGCGCCGAGCGGTCGAGATCGACGCAACAGCTCATCAGCCCCTTGCTGTCCGGCACCGAGCGGGAAATGTCGCTGGCGTCGTTGGTCGGATGTACGCCCGAGATCAGCAAACGCTTGCCGTAGCCGGCGGCCAACAGTTCCATGGCGTCGGACACCCGCGACGAGCCGCCGGTCAGCACCACGATGCCGTCGGCATTTTGCGGCGGGTCGGTCTCGACGCCGCGCAATTGCGAGAGGAAGCCGACAAAGCCGACCGCCGCGGCGACGAAGGCAAGCGCCAGCGGCGCGACGATAACGGCGCGCAGCCAGCCGCGCGGGCGCGCGGCAAAGCCATTCGGCGACGTATCGTCGGACTGCAAACTCATGTGATGCGGTTATCCTTCCCCCCGGGCGATTTTAAAGCATGATCCGGAAAAGTGGAAACCGGTTTTCCCCGGGACCAGCCGCGTGCATGCGCGCGAATTCACACTTGGGCGACGAAATGCAATCACGAGGCGGCGCCATGATTTCGAGTTTCGCGGCGCCGTCAGTCGATGTCGTCGAGCGTGGCAAACAGGGTGCGCCGCGATGCCCACGCGGTGATCGCCGCGATCAGCACCGCCTGCATCGCCAGCACCAGATAGCCCGACGGACGCAGCGAGAACGTGCCGAGCAGGGCCGCGAACTGGTCGCCCACCGGCGTGCCGGAGAACCAGTTGGCGATCGACTCGGAGAAGCCGAACGCCAGCATCGCCGCACCGCCACCGATCAGCCCGCCTTCGAGGCCGAGCCGAAGGAAATGCCGCAGGAAGCGGTTGGCGATGAAGCTGTCGCCGGCGCCGACGAAATGCAGCACCTCGACGATCGGGCGGTTGGCGGCCATCGCGCCGCGGGTCGCGAACGACACCGAGATGATGGTTGCGATGATCACGAGGATGAGGATGCCGACGCCGGCGAACGTCGTGGCGCCGGTCATCGAGCGCATTCGCTCGATCCAGGCGCGGTGATCGTCGACGCTTGCGGTCGGCGCCGCCTGGGTCACCCGCGCGCGTAAGCCGGCAAGATCGAGCGTGGTGCCGGGCTGCACCCGCGCCACGATGACGCGCGGCACCGGCAGTTCGTCGATCGAGAGCCCGCTGCCGAGCCATGGCTCCAGCAGCTTGGCGGATTCCTCCCTGCTGAACGGACGGACCTCGAGAATGCCGGGCTGCGCCCGCATCGCCTCCACCGCGGCCTGCGCGTCGCGATCGAGATCGCGGCCCGGCGAGGGGCGCACCTGGATGGTGATCTCGCTCGATACTTCCGACTGCCATTCGGCGGCTGACGCGCTGACCAAGAGCACGGTGCCCGTTGTCAGCGAGGCGAGGAAGGTCATGATCGCGACGACCGCGACCAGCGCACGGCCCGAGATCGAGGCGCGCGGCACGATCGGCGACATGTTGCGCGCGGTGGCCGGGACCTGCGGGCGTTCGCGCCCGAGATCGACCAACGATACTTTCTCGTCGCCGCCTCTATTCATAGATGTGCAGCCGTCCCTGATGCAGCACCAGCCGCCGCGCCTCGTATTGATCCATCAACGTGATGTCGTGGGTCGCGATGATGACCGCGGTGCCGGATTTGTTGAGCTCGATGAACAGCCGCAGCAGGCGGCGCCCGAGCGTCGGATCGACGCTGCCGGTCGGCTCGTCCGCCAACAGCAGTTGCGGCCGCGAGATCACCGCGCGCGCGATCGCGGCGCGCTGCTTCTCGCCGCCCGACAGGATCGGCGGCAGCGCATCCATGCGCTCGCCGAGGCCGACCCATTTCAAAAGATCGATCACCTCTCGGCGATAGCTCGATTCCTCGCGGCCCATCACGCGGAACGGCAGCGCGACGTTCTCATAGGTGGTCATGTGATCGAGCAGGCGAAAATCCTGCAGCACGATGCCGATCCGCTTGCGCAGGTCGGCGACCTGGTCCTTGCTCAGCAGCGAGACATCCTTGCCGAACAGATTGACCAGCCCGCGGGTCGGCCGCAACGACAGGAACAGGAGCCGCAGCAGCGAGGTCTTGCCCGCGCCCGACGGCCCGGTGAGGAACTGGAACGAGTGCGCCGGGATCATGAACGAGAGGTCGCGCAAAATCTCCGGGCCGAGCCCGTAGCGCAGACCGACATTTTCGAACCGAACCAATGCGCTAGCTCCGTTCGAGAGGGCCGATGGCCCAATACCCCACACCGACGGCGCAGACGGCCCGAACTTCGGCCGAGCGTCCGCGAACCGCACAGAAAGCTTGTGCTTCGGTTATGGTTTCCGATTCGTTAACGGTCGCTAAGTAGCATCCGGGCATCCACACGGTGGAGATTCGGCCTCCATGCATATTGTTTGCCCGCATTGTACAACATCCTACGCCATCAATCCGGCCACCTTGGGCGAGGCCGGACGTACCGTCCGTTGTTCCCGCTGCCGGGAGGTCTGGCTGGCCCGGCCGGAGGACGCCATCGGGGCGACCGCGCCCACTTTGGCCTATCAGTCCGCCGGTTCCGATCTCGCCGCCGAATGGGAGGCCATGGGCCGGGAGGAGGCTGACGCGACCCCGGTGGTCGAGAGCCCCTCGATTTCGGCCGATTTGCCCGCCGAGGGCAGCGACGCCGTCACGGAATGGCCGGCGCTGGCCGAGGCCGATGCCGCCGCCCATGCCGACGCCGGGGACGCCGGAACCAGTGGGCGCTTCCGCCTGCCCCGGCTTCCCCGCCTGTTCCGACTGCCCGCCCTGCCCCGAATTCCGTTCATGCCCGTGATCGGCGCCCTGCCGACCACCTGCGGCGCCATGGCCGCGCTGGTCATCGCGCTGTTCGTCTGGCGCAACGACGTGGTGCGGCTGCTGCCGCAGACCGCGCTGTTCTACAAGATGGCCGGGCTCGACGTGAATTTGCGCGGGCTCGCCTTCAAGGATCTCAAGATCACCAACGAGACCGTGGACGGCAAGCCGGTGCTGGTGATCGAGGGCATGATCGTCGGCCAGACCAGGAAGCCGGTCGAATTGCCGCGGCTGCGCTTCTCGGTCCGCGACGCGCAGGGCGCCGAAATCTACGCCTGGAACGCCGTGCTGGAGCAGCCGGTGCTCAATCCCGGCGAGCGGGCCTTCTTCAAGTCGCGCCTCGCCTCGCCGCCGCCCGAAGGCCGCAATATCGACGTACGCTTCTTCAACAAGCGTGATCTCACCGGCAGCCGCGCGTGAGCCGCCGGTCAACTCCATCGGGAACCGACCAATCACCATGACGCGTGTTCTGATCGCCGACGACGAAGACTCGATGCGCTCGCTGGTGGCGCGCGCCATCGCCATGGACGGCCACGAAACCGTGACCGCGCAGGACGGCGCCGAGGCGCTGGAGGTACTGACGCGCGACGAAGGCGCGTTCGACCTTCTGCTCACCGACATCCAGATGCCCGTCATGGACGGCATCGCACTGGCGCTGACCGCGGCGCGTGACTTCCCTGCGTTGAAGATCCTGCTGATGACCGGCTTCGCCCATCAGCGCGAGCGCGCCTCCGGCCTCGAGGCGATCGTGCATGACGTGGTGACGAAACCGTTCTCGGTGGCCGATATCCGCAGCGCGGTCGCGGACGCGCTGGCGGCGCGGAAGGCCAGCTAGGGCATGTATTGGTCAAAAGCGTGACGTATGCCAGATTCTCAGCAGCGGCGCAGAAGAAGGCACTGGCCAAGATCCGAGATGGGCCAGCAACGGACAAAAGACCAAGTCCGTCCTGCACGTGGGTCGACCGTGTACACGGCTGCATCTGGCTAGCCGGCCCCTTCATCAGGAATATTCAATACCGTGCCACATGCCTTGCAATGAACGGCATCGATATCATGGCGTTGCAGGCCGCAGACCGGGCACGAAAACCGCACCTTTGCCGGCGCCAACAAGGCTTTGGCGAGACTCAGAAAAAGCGTCACGCCAAAGATCATTATGACAACGGTAATAAGTCGGCCAGTCGTACCGGGTAAGGTGATGTCACCGAAACCGGTCGTGGTCAGCGCCGTGACGGTGAAGTAAAGCGCATCGGCGTAATTGGCGATCTGATTGTGGTGAGATTTCTGAGTCTCGTAGACTATTCCGGTCATCACGAAAATGAACACGGCGAGGTTGGCGACGGCAAACACGACTTCCTCGTTTTGCCGGAAGAAGGAGCTGTCAGCACGAAGCCGCGCCGCCATCCGGACGTCGCGGAGCAATCTCAATGTTCGAAGTGTGCGCAGGAAGCCGCCAGCTTCTCCGGCAAGCGGCGCAAGAAATGAAATTACCACGACGATATCCGTCCATGTCGACAGACGGGTGAATTCCCGCAACGGATGCCGGCTGATAATCAACCGCGCCGAGAAATCCGCAAGGATCAGGACGCCTAACACCAGGTCGAGCGATTCAACAGCCCTGCCCCGAGGAAGGAACGACGTCACGATGACAAACAACACCGTGACGGCATCAAGCACAAGCAAGCCGTATCTGAACCGCACGGCCGCCGAAGATTCGCCCTCGTAGAACTGACGAAGCGCACCCTTCAGCAACTCGAATGGGCTGGCAACGAAGTCAAGCAACCCATGCTTATCCGGGATCTGCGGAGCCACCATGGCTGATTAGATCAAGCAGTTCGCTTTCCGGCAAAGAAACCATAGATCGCTAACAGGATGATCGCTCCGACAACGGCGCCAATGAAGCCCGCGCCTTCGCCCGCCTTATACCAGCCGAGCGCCTGTCCGAGATAAGACGCCAGGATCGACCCGACGATACCCAAGATAGTCGTCAACACGAACCCCGAAGGTTCATTACCTCCGGGCATGATGAACTTCGCAACGACACCCGCCAGAAATCCAACAATGATGGTCCAGATGATGCTCATCTCGCTGCCTCCTGTGCGCGGCGATCAAACGTCCCGGGGAGGCAAACGACCGTCCGGCGTATATTTATCGACGGCTGCTGGCAGCTCGCGCGAAAGTCGCGCAAGGAGCTCTTCTTGCGACAGTCCAGTCTGCTTCACCAGGATTGCCAGAACATCCTGACCTATCGCTTGCTTGAGCTGAGGAGGTGCTATTTCTTTGTTCGGGCCCGGCCCCACCCATGACTCGGCAGCTTCTCCCTGTCCGTTTTTCGTGAACTGATCGAGCAATTCGCTAAGACCGCCACCAAGAAGGCCCCCGACGCCTCCACCGCCCAGCATACTGCTGAAGACACTCGACAAATCGCCTTGTGCCTGCGCCTGCCCGCCCCCCGTCTTGGACGAAGCACCCGTCGCGTTGTTCAACATTTCCATCAGCTTGTCCCGGTTCTGATAGCCGGCAAGGGCAAGCATTCCAAGGAGCGCAGTCATCGATGGCATTCCGCGGCTCATTTTACCCTCCTGTAATGAATTTCAGCTCATGGAGACTCCAATCGGCGCATATTAAATTCTGGCAGGATCAATCCGGCAAACTGTGCGGGCCCCTGGAAGGTGCGATGTTGATCTGAATCAATGGCGCAGTCGCGAACGCGCTGGCGGCGCGGAAGGCCAGCTAGGGTTTACGAACTCAACTCGGAAAGCATGCCCGGGCGGTCAGCGTCACCGGGGACAGATTGAGAAATTGCGCAAATTGAAATGCATAACTCGCGCTGACCACGTTGCCGCAGGCTGACGTGGAATAGGTGAATGTCTGCGCCGGAAGTGTGAGGCCGAACGCCTGCTGCGCGGCGTAATTCGTGATGGCGCTGCCGCTTGGACAGAGCGTGCTGTTGACGGTCGCGCACCGCGCCGCCATTTCGGTGCCGTGCTGCAGCCCGAGCTGGGTCCAGAACAGCAGTCCGAATTCGACGATGCCAAATATGAACAGGAAGAACACGGGAGCGGTCAGGGCGAATTCCAGCGCCGAAGCCCCGCGATTGTCCTGCCATAGCGTTGTGAGTTTCACTGCAGCCTCGCAGTGGACTGGGCGCTATAGGTGTATGAGGCCGCCACAATCTGATAATTGATCAGCGTGTAATACGTCCCTTGCGCCGAAACCATGGCATATGTTCCGGCCTGCGCGCCGCTGGGGCAGACCGCGCCGCAACTGACGGTGTTAACCCCCGCACTCGTCGGGCACCCGCAAAACTGGTACGGCTTGGGCGAAGCGCTGATGGCTGTGGAATTCGTGGCGGCTGTCACGGCGCCGGTAACGCCAGTCTCGTCAAAGCCGCGCACGATGGCGTATTGCGCTCCCGCCTGCGCGGCATTCTCGACCTGCATCTTGCGATAGAGCGCAAGTCCGATGTCGGTTACCGAGACGACCATCAGGGACAGCAACGGGATCATGATGCCGAATTCGATGGCCGCGACGCCGCCCCTGTCGTGAACGGCGGTGCGCACAAGCCGCGTCAGAGAGAAAACCAATCGACCACGGCTGTTGGATGAGGATCTCTGGTTTTGCATCGGGGCCAACCTCACTCGATGAGTTGCGCGGTTTGCGTGCCTATCGTCGCGGTGCCGAGCGCCGAACAATTGACCTGAAGGTTCGACGTGCCGCTGAACGTCAGCGTGTCCGCGATGATCTTGGTGCATGATGTGCTTGTACCGTTGCCACCGCCGAAGCTGAGGTCGGCCTTCGGCAGGTAGATGGCGCCGCCGAAGTTCTGGGTCGCACCACCCGTGAGATTAAAGGTAGTCCCGGCCGGCATGTTGCGGTCGCCATACATGACGATGCCCTTCGTGGAGCCGGAGGTCGGCGCCGTCAGATCGATGATGGCGTTGCTGCCGATCGAAGCCGTGCCCCACTTGCTTCCCGAGCCCGTAAAGACCAGGGTCACGCCGGTGCCCGTGATGGTGGCGTTGCCCGCGACGCTCAGGTTCGAGCCGTCCAGGTAATAGATGCCCGGATCGAGGTTCAGCGTTGCGCCGGCGTTCACCGTAATGCTGCCCGAGTAGCAGCCGGGGCTGAGGGAGTTCGTCTTTCCGTTGGAATTGACCGTAATCTTGGCGTTCGTGCAGCTCGGCTTCGACGGCGGAGAGACGTTCGCATACGGGTCAGCCATTGGCTTCACATGCGTCTTGACGCCGTTGGTGGCGGTGATGTTGCTGGTGCCGGAGACGTCGCCGACGACGCCGACCTGATTGGCGGCGACCGTCGCGCTGCCGGCCACGTTGAGCGATGGGCTTGCACCCGAGTTGCTGTAAAGGTTGCACTTGATCAGGTTGAGCTGGTTGCCGCCGCTCACGTTGACCGCGGGACTGGCGCTGGCGTTGAGCGCAAGCACGCAGCCCGTCCCGGAATTCGGCAGGGCGACCGCGCGCGCGGTGACCGGCACCGGGGCCGAGCCGAACAAGGCTGACAGCAACCGCTGTTGCGGTTGACTCACGATGACTTCGACCGCCTGCAGGTTCGACGTCTGACTGCCGGTCTTCGGCGGTTGATTCACCGTGACCGTGACGTTGTGCGCCCCGTTCGCGTAACCGTAGTTTGCCGTGACCGCGTTGGCTTCGGACAAAAGGTCGGCGCCTGCACTTGCCGCCGTTGCGGCGCTTACCGCGCCGGAGTCGGCGGCACTCTGCATGTTCTTATGTTTGTAGTACCACCATCCCACTTCGGTACCGAGCCCTGCCGTGCCGACCAGGACCGGCATGAGCAGCGCTGAAATGATCACATAGCTGCCCGACTGGTCTCGAACGAATTGTCGAACCAAGCTGGTCTGATGTTGGTGCCGGCGAGTAATACCCAATGGCCGGTATGACGATGCAATGAATAAACGGCTGTGCCTCATGTGCTCTCCTGAGACGCTTGCCAATTTTCCGAAGTAAGGTGACGCAAGCGACTTAAATGCGCGCCAACGGGAACCCGACAATTTTAGGAAAATTGTGCGAAACGGGCGGACGACGCCCGGTCCCGATCGCACCCGATTGGAACGCGGGGCGCGTAGCCCGCAGAAGCTGACGTCTGCAGGCTTACGACCGTCGTGCAGATTCCGCGTCATTCCAGTGGAAGCGCGGCATACAGGTCGCCGTGGCCGTTCGATTCAAGCGCCGATGTCTCGTGAGTAGGCACGAGCTTTCACGGATGACGACAGTCGAAGGACGAGGCGCTCAATAATCCTTCAGCAGCCGCTCGATGTAGTCGAGCTCGATCTGCGGCCGCGACGGATCGGCGAGGCGGCGGCGCAGCTCTTCGAGGATGCGGCGGACGCGCTGCACGTCGATCTCGCCGGGGATCTTCACCGTGTAGTCGTCGCCGAATTCCCGGCCATGCAACGGGCGGCCGAGCGGATCGGTCTGGTTGCCGCCGCTCTGCTGGCGGCCGGCGCGGTTGCCGGGGCTGTCGCCCGGCTGGTCGCCATCGCCCTGCTGCATCGCGTCGGCGAGGCTCTGGGCGCCCTTGCGCAGCGCATCCAGCGCACGGCCCTGCGAATCCACCGCGCCGTCGGCATTGCCCTCGCCGAGCCGCCCGGAGGCATCGCCCATCGCGGAATCGGCCTGGTCGAGCCCATCATCGCCGTCATCGCCCTGGTCGCCGCCTTGATCGCCCTGCTGCGCCTGGTCGCCCTTCTGACCCTGACCTTTCTGGCCCTTCTGGCCGCGCTGGTCCGGTCCCATGCCGCGCTTGGCGAGCTCTTCCTGCAGCTTCTTCAGGCGGTCGCGCAGCGCCTGCTGGTCCTGCTGCAGGTCGCCCATCGACTGCTCGCCCTGCTTGCCGCGCATGCGGTCGCGGCGGGAATCCTGGCCCTGCTTGAAGGTCTTGTCGCGCAATTGCTGCTGCTTGCGGATCATGTCGCCGAGCTCGTTGAGCGACTGCTGCATGTCGTCGTCGCCCTGATTGGGCTGCGCCATTTGCAGGTTTTCCAGCATCTGCTGCATCTGCTCGAGCAGCTGCCGCGCCGCATCCTTGTCGCCGGAGCGTGACAGCCGCTCCATGCGATCGAGCATGTTCTTGAGATCCTGCTGGCTCAGCACCTTGGCATTGGGATCGAGCGGCCGGGCGAGCTGCTGCGGATTGTTGCGGAACTGCTCGACCATCTGGCGCAGGAAATTGTCCAGCGCGGCGCGCAGATTGTCGGTGAGCTTCTTGATCTCCTCGTCGGTCGCGCCGCGCTCGAGCGCCTGCTTGAGCGCGTCCTGCGCCGCGCGCAGCGCCTTGTCGACGTCCGAGATATTGCCGTCCTCGATGGTGACGGCGAGCGACCACAGGCTGGCGACCACCTCGCGCAATTGGTCGTCGGTGCGCGCCGCCTCGAGCTGCCGGCTCACGGTGTGCAAGCCAAGGTAATAGCCGGTCTCCGGCATGAACATTTCGGGCGCGATCATCAGCGCCTCGAGCGCGGCGAACACCTGGCCGTTCTGGTTGGCGTCGAGCGCCAGGATACGGCGCTGCTCGATCAGCGCGCGCGCCAGCGGCTTGGTGAACAGGCGCTCCGGCAGCCGCATGTTGAACGGCTCGCTCTTGCCCTCATTGCCGGCCTCGTCCTTGGCCGTCAGCGTCAAGGTCACGTCGGCGCCGGCATAGGGATCCTCACTGAGGTCCTTCACGGTCTGGCCGACGCCGTTGCGGGTGCGCGCATTCGGCAGCACCAGCGCGAATTGCGGCGGCTCGAACAGCGGTCGCGGCTGCGCCGCCTTGCCGTCGGCATCCTTCTTGCCGTCGGCCTCCTTCGGCGCATCGGTCGGCCGCACTGCGAATTGCGCGCGCGCTTCGCTGACGCCGTAGTCGTCCTCGAGCCGGTAGGACATCTGCAGCGCGCCGCGCGCCTGCCGCTCCGGATCCTTGGCGAGCGCAATCGACGGCGGGCGGTCCGGCGTGGCGGTGAATTTCCACTGCGGCTGACCGGCCGGCGCACGGACATGCGCGGTGCCGTCGCCGGTGATCTTGAAATGCCGCTCGTTGGTGCCCTTGGGCGCCTGCCCGTCCGACGCTACTTCGGTAACACCGCCACCGACGACGACGTCGATGCTGCCGCCGCTAGAGCGCACCAGGAGCGTGCTGCCGGCCGGAACCGCGAGCGGGGTGGTGTCCGCCGCGTTGGCGTCCTTGTTGGCGTTGGACAGAATGATCGGCGGCTTGCCGGTGTAGTTGGGCGGCGTCACCCAGGCATCGACCCGGACATTGGCCGGCGCCATGATGCCGTTCCAGTCGAATGCGGAGGCGACCCGCAGGCCACGCTCGTCGCCGGCGGCGACATAGCTCGCAACCAGCATCACGATGACCAGCGCGCGCAGCGCCCAGGGGTCGTGCAGCGACACGCGCGGCCGCGGCAGCCCGGCGCGGATGCGCTTGATCGAGGCCAGCGTGCGCTCGCGCTGCGCCTGCCACAGCGCCAGCGCAAACGGATCCTTATTGGTGAGAGTGTCGGAGAGCGTGGTCGCCGGGCGATGGCGAATGCCGGCGCCGCGGTCGAGCCGGCTCAGGCCCTCCTCGCGGCTCGGCCAGCGGAAGCGCACCAGCGGCGACAGCGCCGCGAGCGCGGCAATCGCGAACAGGCCGGCGCCGGCCACGCGTGCGACAAACGGCAGCACCAGCCACAGCCCGGCCCAGGACGCGACCAGGAACAATCCTGCGACCGTCAGGAACCGGGCCAGATGCGGCCAGGCCCGTTCCCACCCAATCGCGAACCTTGCCCGCTGCAGAGCCTCTGTCAGTTTCAGCCGCGCGATCGCATCGCTGTCGCGGACGGCGCGTGACGGGTCAGAGGGGTCGATGTTGGCTCCGCTCAATAAAATCTCCGGGGTAGCCGGCAGGTCAGCCTAGCACGGCGGCGGCTTTGAGGCACCCGTTCCAGGCAGTAACCCACACCGGGAAATACGCATAACACGAAGGCGTGACTGCGGCGGTTCGACCCCGTAACGTCCCGGCCGAACCATCGCATTAACGCATGAGGAACGCGATATGGACCAAAAAACGCACGACAAGGGGCTCGAAATCCGCAAGGCGGTGCTGGGCGAAGCCTATGTCAACAATGCGCTGAAGAATTCGGACGGCTTCAACAAGCCATTCCAGGAACTCGTCACCGAATATTGCTGGGGCGCGGTCTGGGGCCGCGAGGAATTGCCGCGCAAGACCCGCAGCATGCTCAACCTCGCCATGATCTCGATCCTGAACCGGCCGCACGAATTGAAGGCCCACATCAAGGGCGCGCTGACCAACGGCGTGTCCCGCGACGAAATCCGCGAGATCTTCATGCAGGTCTCGATCTATGCCGGCATCCCGGCCGGCGTCGACAGCTTCCGCATCGCGCGCGAGGTGTTCGCCGAACTCGACAACAAGGCGTGAGACGCTGCTGCCTCACCCGCAATGTCGTCCTGGCGAAAGCCAGGACCCATAACCACAGGCCTTCGTGGTGGGAACACGCTGTGGCTCCAGCGGAGCACAACAATCAACCGCGGTGGTAATGGGTCCCGGCCTTCGCCGGGACGACAGCGAATGTGGGCGCGCATATCGCACATAACGACATAGAGGAAACGACTCATGGAAATCGGATTCATCGGCCTCGGGAAGATGGGCTTCCCGATGGCGCGCCGGCTGATCGAGGCAGGCCACAAGCTCACCGTGTTCGACACCAGCAAGGACGCGCTCGACAGGCTGGTCGCACTCGGCGCGGTGGCCGCAACCTCGCCCAAGGACATCGCCGACCGCGTCGAGACCGTGATGGCGAGCCTGCCTTCGCTGCAGGCCTCGCTCGAGGTGGCGACCGGCGCGGGCGGCGTGATCGAGGGCACGCGCGTCAAACGCTTCGTCGACCTCTCCACCGTCGGCTCGCGGATGGCGGTGAAGATCCACGAGCTGTTGGGCAAGAAGAACATCGTGCAGATCGACAGCCCGGTCTCCGGCGGCGTCGCCGGCGCCGAGAAGGGCACGCTCGCGGTGATGGTGTCGGGCCCGCGCGCCGATTTCGAACTGGTGAAGGGCGCGCTCGACGTCATCGGCAAGGTGTTCTTCATCGGCACCAAGCCGGGCTCCGGCCAGACCATGAAGCTCGCCAACAACTTCCTGTCGGCGACCGCGATGGTGGCGACCTCGGAGGCCGTTGTGATGGGCGTGAAGTCCGGGCTCGATCCGGCCGTGATGATCGACGTCATCAATGCCGGCTCCGGGCTGAACACTGCAAGCCGCGACAAGTTTCCGCGCTCGGTGTTGCCGCGCAGCTTCGACTTCGGCTTCGCTACCGGGCTGATGGTGAAGGACGTGCGGCTTGCGGTCGAGGAAATGCGTTCGCTCGGGCTGTCGATGGAAGTCGCCGAAGCGGTCGGCCGGCTCTGGGAAGTCATCATCCGCGACGAGGGACCGGAGTCGGACTTCACCGCGGCGATCAAGCCGATCGAGAAGGCCGCGGGCGTGATCGTCGGCGGCGGTAAAGGCGGCGCGCACGCCGCGAAGTAACGACTGCGTAGGATGGGTAGAGCGAAGCGAAACCCATCAATTGCGTCCGCGCAGCAGATGATGGGTTTCGCTGCGCTCTACCCATCCTACAAGATCACAGCCACGGCGCCGGCCTGTCCATCGCGATCAGGGCGTCGACGTCGATGCGCGGGCGGACCACGGCGTACTGGTCGTCCTTGACCAGCACTTCGGGCACCAGAGGCCGCGTGTTGTAGGTGCCGGACTGCACCGCGCCGTAGGCGCCGGCGGTCATGATCGCCAGCAGATCGCCGGCCTTCGGCTGCGGCAGCGAGCGGTCGAGCGCGAGGTAATCGCCGGTCTCGCAGACCGGGCCGACTACATCCGCGACCATGGTCGGGGTGCCGGGCGCGGGCTGGCGCACCGGCAGAATGTCGTGATGCGCTTCATACAGCGTCGGCCGGATCAGATCGTTCATCGCGGCGTCGATGATGACGAAGTTCTTGGCATCGCCCGGCTTCACATGGATCACGCGGGCGACGAGGATGCCGGCATTGCCGACGATCATGCGGCCCGGCTCGAACATCAGCGTGCAGCCGAGATTGTGCGTGACGCGCTTGACCATCGCCGCATAGGCGTCCGGCGCCGGCGGCGCGGCGCGATCCATGTAGTAGGGGATGCCGAGGCCGCCGCCGAAATCGATATGCGAGATGTCGTGGCCGTCGGCGCGCAGCGTCTGCACGAATTCGGCGAGCAGCCGGAAAGCGACCTCCAGCGGGCCGAGATCGGTGATCTGGCTGCCGATATGCACGTCGGTACCGGTGACCTTGATGCCCGGCAGCTTTGCCGCGCGGGCATAGACCTCGCGGGCGCGCGCGATCGGAATGCCGAACTTGTTCTCGGACTTGCCGGTCGAGATCTTGGCATGGGTGCCGGCATCGACATCGGGATTGACCCGCACCGAGATGCGGGCCGTCTTTTTCATCTCGACCGCGAGACGCGACAGCATCTCGAGCTCCGGCTCGGACTCGATATTGATGCAGAGGATGTCGGTGGCAAGCGCGGCGCGCAGCTCGCCCTCGGTCTTGCCGACCCCGGAGAACACGATCTTCGACGGCGGAATCCCGGCCGCCAGCGCTCGCTTCAACTCGCCGCCGGACACCACGTCGGCGCCGGCGCCGAGCTTGGCCAGCGTGCGCAGCACCGACTGATTGGAGTTCGCCTTCATGGCGTAGCAGACCAGCGCCTTCTCACCGGCGAAGGCTTCGGTGAAGACGCGGTAGTGGCGCTCCAGCGTCGCGGTCGAATAGCAATAGAACGGCGTGCCGACGGCCTCCGCCAGCTCAATGAGATTGACCGCCTCGGCATGCAGCACGCCGTTGCGATAGTCGAAATGGTTCATGACACGCTTTTAAATACTAATTGCCGAGCAGCGGATCGAGGATGAAGGGCCGTTTATTGCCTCGCGGCGCGGCTGGCGCGGCCTCCGAACCATAGGTCGGATTGAACACGCTGGGCTGCGCTGCCCGCTCGCTCTCGGTGTCGCTCGGTGCCGCGCCCGGCGCGACGTTCGCGGTCGGCGGCAGGTCGAGCGGTCCCTTGCGGCCGCAGCCGCCGAGCGCCAGCGCTGATACGCCCAGCACAATGATGGCCCATCCCGAGGGGGTCAGGCGGTTCTTGCTAATCACGACGAATTCCCCAATTCGGGCGGCACCATACAAACATTGGCGTGCTCTGGCGAGAGGCGGAGCGCCATGAAATCACGGCCAAATTTTCCGGTTCAGCCCAATTTTCGCTCTTTTTCCAGCCGCTTGGCCCAGGCCTTGGCCTGCGCCATCACATTCTTCGGCGCCGTGCCGCCAAACGAGGTCCGGCTCTGCACCGAGGATTCGACGCTGAGCACTTTCAGCGCGTCGGCCGTGATCTTCGGCTCTACCTCCTGCATGGCCTTGAGCGGCAGCTCGTGCAGCGCCACACCCTGCTTCGAGGCCATGCCGACGATGCGCCCGGTAACGTGGTGGGCGTCACGGAACGGCATTTTCAGGGTGCGCACCAGCCAGTCGGCGAGGTCGGTGGCGGTGGCGTAGCCCTCGCCGGCGGCGGCCTTCATCCTGGCCTCGTCCGGCACCAAGTCCTCGACCATGCCGGTCATGGCGCGGATTGCCAGCGACAGCGCCTCGAAAGCCTCCATCGCGCCCTGCTTGTCCTCCTGCATGTCCTTTTGATAGGCGAGCGGCAGGCCCTTCATCACGATCAGGAGCGCGGTGAGCGCGCCGATCACGCGGCCGGTCTTGGCGCGGACCAACTCGGCCGCGTCCGGATTGCGCTTCTGCGGCATGATCGAGGAGCCGGTGGTGAACTTGTCGCTGAGCTTGACGAGGCCCACCAAGGGCGAGGTCCAGATCACGATCTCCTCGGCGAAGCGCGACATATGCACTGCGCAGATCGCGGCCGCCGACAGCGTCTCCAGCACGAAATCGCGGTCGGATACCGCGTCGAGCGAATTGGCCATCGGACGGTCGAAGCCAAGCGCCTTCGCGGTCGCGGCGCGGTCGATCGGAAACGAGGTGCCGGCGAGCGCGGCCGCTCCGAGCGGCGATTCGTTCAGCCGCTTGCGCGCGTCGGCGAAGCGGCCGCGGTCGCGGCCGACCATCTCGACATAGGCCAGGAGATGATGACCGAAGGTCACGGGCTGCGCGGTCTGCAGATGGGTGAAGCCCGGCATCACAGTGCCGGCATGCTCCAGCGCGCGGGCGACCAGCGCCTGCTGGAACGCGGCCAGCGCCGCATTGGTCTCATCGATGGTGTCACGGACATAGAGCCGGAAATCGGTCGCGACCTGGTCGTTGCGGGAGCGCGCGGTGTGCAGCCGGCCCGCCGCGGGCCCGATCAATTCGGACAGCCGCGACTCGACATTCATATGAATGTCCTCGAGCGCGCGCTTGAAATCGAAATCGCCCTTGCCGATCTCTGACAAAATCGTGTCTAGACCTTTGCCGATATTTTTCGCATCAGCGGACGTGATGATGCCCTGCGCGGCGAGCATCGCGGCGTGGGCCTTGGACGCGGCAATGTCCTGGGCATAAAGGTGACGATCGACGTCGATGGAGACGTTGATTTCCTCCATGATCGCGTCGGGACGTTCCGAGAACCGGCCGCCCCACATCTTGTTGCTCATGACATCTCGCTCACGAATTCGTATTTCAGCCTTGCGGTTTCATGGCCGGAGGCGGCGAAACAGCACCGCAGTTCCGATCGTATTCCCGGCACTGCTTAGCCACATCGACCCAGGATGACAAACGATATGCCCGAGACGACCCCATCCAATCCGACCGCCAGGCCGACCGCCAAGTGGCGTATCCCGCTGGTGATCGGCGCCGTGCTGGCCGGGGCCGTGATCGGCTATGTCGGGGTCTCCAGCCTCAAGCATCCCGCTGGCGGCGATATCGCCTGCAACAGCGCGGTGGCTCTTGCGAAGAAGATCGCCCCGCTTGCCCATGGCGAGGTCGCGGCGCTAACCATGGCGACCACCCCCTTGATGCTGCCCGACCTCACCTTCGAGGATGCCAACGGCCAGCCGAAGAAGCTCTCGGACTGGCGCGGCAAGACCGTGCTGGTCAATTTGTGGGCGACCTGGTGCGTGCCCTGCCGCAAGGAAATGCCGGCGCTCGACAGCCTGCAGACCAAGCTCGGCGGCAAGGATTTCGAGGTGGTCGCGATCAACATCGACACCCGCGACCCGGACAAGCCGAAAAACTTCCTGAAAGAGGCCAACCTGACCAATCTCGGCTATTTTTCGGATCAGAAAGCCAAGGTTTTTCAAGACCTTAAGAACATAGGCAAGGCGCTGGGCATGCCGACCTCGGTGCTGGTCGACGGCAAGGGCTGCGAAATCGCCAATATCGCCGGTCCCGCCGAATGGGCGAGCGACGACGCGATCAAGCTGGTGAAGGCCGCGCTGCAGCCAGCCGCAGCCGGGTTCTGATCAGGCGACGGCGTTGAGGTTGTCGCCGATGCCAGGCGACAAATTCGCGGTGGAGGGCGTGCCGAGCAGGGTCTGAACCGCGAACTTCTCGGCGTCGAGGTTCTGCTTGGTCACGCGGGTCGCGATCTCACCCTGCAGATTACCCTGCTGCATCGACAGGATGCTGGTGACCATGCTCATCATGTCCATACGCGGCACTCCCAAAACTGGGGTTTGAGGTAACGCGCGAAAGTTAATGCTTGGGTAATCGATGGCCGCGTCAGGCTGACGCATCGGCCTCGAAACTCCCGCTAGCGCGATGATCCGCGTCTCAGGCTGCGTTCGCCGCGAAGGCCGCGCCGAGGGTGCGCAGCGCCTGCCGTGTCCGCGCATCGGACAGTTTTGAGTGAAGCATGACGTCGCGAGACGGCAGTGGCGGCAGGCCAAGCTTTGGCCCGAGGTCGACGGTATCCGCGGGCGCGACGCGGCGCGCCAGCGCTGCGACCGCAAGGCCTGCGGAGATCGCAGCTCCGATCGTCGACAGCCCGCCGCCGACGAACGCCTCGGTCCAGGCGATACCGGCGACGTCGAGCGCTTCAACCGCCATGGCACGCACGCTGCACGGCTCGGCTTGTGTGGCGAGGCGCAACGGCTCGCCCGGCCGATGGTGAAAATAAGGCGCGGCCATCCAGCCGAAAGACTCTTCGAACAGCACGTCGCCATCGCGGCGCTTGGCGTCGTGGCGGAGCACGATCGCAGCATCGAGCTTGCCGTCGTCGAATGCGCTGAGCACCGAACGCGACGTGTCGACGTGCAGCTGGATCACCAGCCCGGGATCGGTGCTGTTCATCCGCTTCAAAAGCGAGGCGAGCTCCGATCCGACGATGTGGTGGCTGATGCCGACGACCAGCCGCCTATGCTCGACGGCAAACGAGCTGATCGCCGATTGATGCGCGGCCACCAGATTGCGCGCGGCGCCGAGGAAGGCGGCACCTTCAGCTGACAGCCGAACCAGCCGCGGCGTTCGCTCCAGCAACCGTCGGCCGAGGCCGTCTTCCAGACGCTTGATCTTCAGGCTGACCGCGGACTGCGTGGTCTCCATCGCCTGCGCCGCGCGCGTGAAGCTGCTGAGATCCGCCACCAGGACGAAGGCCTGGACTGCCTCGACGTCGAGTGCCTTCACGGTCATTAATTTAAGTATGAAATCATTGAAACGCTTTATCATACCGTTTTTCAATAAACAAGGAGCCCCTAGGATCGGCGGCCCGTGACGCCACCAGGAGAGCCACCATCATGCCGCTGACCCGCGTTTCATTGCGACGGGGCAAGCCCGCCGCCTACCGCAAGGCCGTTCTCGAAAGCCTTTATCGCGCCATGCGCGAGACCTTCGACGTGCCGGAAGGCGATCGTTTCATGACGATCTCCGAGCACGACGACGGCGATTTCATCTATGGCGCCGACTATCTCGGCATCAGGCGCGGCGCTGACCTGATCATCATCCAGATTACTGTCAGCAATACGCGCCCGGTGGCGCAGAAGCAGAAGCTCTATCGACGGATCGCCGAACGGCTGACCGAAAGCCCCGGCCTGCGCGCCGAGGACATCTTCATCAACCTGGTCGAGGTGCTCCCCGAGAACTGGTCGTTCGGCAACGGTGAGGCGCAGTACGTCCGATGACCGCTGCACCGACCCTCTCGCCGCGCATGAGCGACATCAAGGCATCGCCCGCATCGGTGCTGCGGCGCCGAGCCCGCGAACTGCGCGCCGCCGGGCGCGACATCATCGAGCTGTCGTCGGGCAATCTGGACTTCCCGACACCGGAGCATGTGATCGCGGCGGCGCATGACGCAGCATTGCGCGGCGAAACCCGTTACACCGATGTCGACGGCACGCCGGAGCTGAAGCGGGCGGTGCAGGCCGCGCTGCTGCGCGACCATCATCTCGACTATGGTCTGGACGAGATCGTCATCACCAACGGCTCGACGCAGGCGCTGTTCAACGCGCTGCTGGCGACCCTGGCGCCCGACGACGAGGTGATCATCCCCGCGCCGTATTGGGCGCCCTATCTCGATCAGGTGCGGCTGGCCGGCGCGGCGCCGGTGGTGGTGCTGTGTGCGCAGAACAACGGCTTCAAGCTGCGCGCGGAGGATTTGCAGGCGGCGATCTCGGCGCGAACCCGCTGGATCATCGTCAACAATCCGGTCAACCCATCCGGCGCGCTGTATTCGCGTGATGATCTGTCCGAGATCGCCACGGTCCTGCTACGGCATCCGGACATCTGGGTGCTGGCCGACGGGCTCTACGAACACATCGTGTTCAATGGCGCACCCGCGCCGACGCTTGCGGAAATCGAGCCGCGCCTGAAGCCGCGGACACTGACCGTCAGCGGCCTCGCCAAGACTTATGCAATGATGGGATGGCGCATCGGCTATGCCGCCGGACCCGCGGCGCTGATCCGCGAGATGATCACGATCCAGTCGCAGACCACGTCCGGCGCGTCGTCGATCAGCCAGGCCGCGGCGGTTGCCGCGCTCGACGGCGCGCAGGATGTGCTGCTTCCGCGCGCCGCCATCCTTCACGCCAAGCGTGACCGCTTTGCAGAACTCGTGAACGAATGCGCCGGGCTGTCCTGCACGCCGCCGGAAGGCACGTTCTATCTGCTGGTCGGCTGCGCCGGTGCGATCGGCAAGCGCGCGCCCGACGGCAGAGTGATCCGGACCGACCGCGATTTCTCGGCCTATCTGCTCGAGGCGGCCGATGTGGTGGTGTTTCCCGGCGAGGATCTCGGGCTGTCGCCCTATATCCGCCTCAGCTTCGCCAACCCGTCACAGACCATCGAGGAGGCCGCAAGACGGCTGAAGCGCGCCTGCGCGGCGCTGCAATGACGTCTCACGCGCAGAGCCAGCGCCTCGCACTGGCGGCGCATCTGCTCGGACTTGGAACGGGTGTGACGATGATTATCGGTCTGGTGCCCGCGGCGCTTGCGCTGCTGCGGGCACTGACCTGAAGAAGCGATGATTACCGCGTCGGGATCGGCTTGTCGCCGCGATAGTCGTAGAAGCCGCGCTGGCTCTTGCGTCCGAGCCAGCCGGCCTCGACATACTTCACCAGCAGCGGACACGGCCGGTACTTGGAGTCGGCCAGCCCCTCATGCAGCACCTGCATGATCGACAGGCAGGTGTCGAGGCCGATGAAATCGGCGAGCTCGAGCGGGCCCATCGGATGGTGCGCGCCGAGCTTCATCGCGGCATCGATCGCCTCGACGTTACCGACGCCTTCATACAGCGTGTAGATCGCCTCGTTGATCATCGGCAACAGGATGCGGTTGACGATGAAGGCGGGGAAATCTTCCGACACCGCGACCTGTTTGCCGAGCTTGGCGACGAACGACTTGGCGGTGTCGAAGGTCATGTCGTCGGTGGCGATGCCGCGGATCAACTCGACCAGTTCCATCGCCGGCACCGGATTCATGAAATGAATGCCGATGAATTTCTCCGGGCGGTCGGTCGAGGCGGCGAGCCTTGTGATCGAGATCGACGACGAGTTGGTCGCGACGATCGCCTCCGGCTTCAGCACCGCGCAGACCTCGTGGAAGATCTTGCGCTTGGTCTCTTCCTTCTCGATCGCGGTCTCGATCACGAGATCGCAATCGGCGAGCGCGTCGAGCGACTCGGCGGAGGCGATGCGGTCGAGCGCCTGCTTGCGCTCGCTCTCGCTGATCGCCTTCTTGGCGACCTGGCGGGTCAGATTGCCGTTGATGGTCGCCAGCGCCGACTTCAGCCGGTCGCCGGACACGTCGTTGAGCACCACGTCGAAGCCGGCCAGCGCCGCCACATGGGCAATGCCATTGCCCATCTGGCCCGAACCGATCACGCCGACCTTTTTGATTGCCACCGTCATCTTGTCATCCACCGGAACGGCGCGCACATCGCGCCTGCCCAATTCCAACGATACCCGAAGTAAAGCCTTCCGGGTTGCCCAATCCGCCGGAAAACGTTTCCCGGGACCATGATGTGATGACAGGTCATCACACCCGGGTCCCATTTTCCCCTGTCGAGCATGATCCTTTCGGAAAAACGTTTCCGGATCATTGCCTCGAAAATAATAACACCGGCCGGAGCTTACCCACCCGGCCGGTGTCTTGTCGCTTACTTTCCGAGCTTGCCGAGCGCTTCGGTGAGCTCCGGAACCGCCTGGTAGAGGTCGGCGACCAGGCCGTAATCGGCGACCTGGAAGATCGGCGCGTCCTCATCCTTGTTGATGGCGACGATCACCTTGGAGTCCTTCATGCCGGCCAGATGCTGGATCGCGCCGGAGATGCCGACCGCGACATAAAGTTCCGGGGCCACCACCTTGCCGGTCTGGCCAACCTGCCAGTCGTTCGGCGCATAGCCGGCATCGACCGCGGCGCGCGAGGCGCCGACGCCGGCCCCGAGCTTGTCAGCGAGCGGCTCGATATACTTGGCGAAGTTCTCGCGGCTCTGCATGGCGCGGCCGCCCGAGACGATGATCTTGGCCGAGGTCAGCTCGGGACGGTCGCTCTTGGCGACTTCCTCGCCGACGAACGTCGACAGGCCGGGATCGGCGGCCGCAGCGGCGTTATCGATCGCAGCGCTGCCGCCTTCGCCTGCGGCGGCGAAGGTCGAGGTGCGCACCGTAATCACCTTCTTGGCGTCCTTCGACTTCACGGTCTGGATCGCGTTGCCGGCATAGATCGGCCGCTCGAAGGTGTCGGGGGCGACGACCTTGATGATCTCGGAGACCTGCATGACGTCGAGCAAGGCCGCGACGCGCGGCATCACATTCTTGAAGCGCGAGGTCGCGGGCGCGACGAACGCGTCATAGCCGGGAGCCAGCGCGACGATCAGCGCAGCCAGCGGCTCGGCAAGGTCGTGCTCGTAGGCGGGGCCTTCGGCCACCAGCACCTTGGTGACGCCGGCAAGCTTGGCGGCTGCTTCCGCCGCCGCCTTGGTGCCCTGACCGCCACCGGCAACCAGCACATGGACATCGCCGCCGAGCTGGCTCGCCGCGGTCAGCGCCTTGTTGGTCGCGTCCTTCAGCGTCTCGTGGTCGTGTTCAGCAATCAACAGCGTCGTCATCAGAGAACCCCGGCTTCGGTCTTGAGCTTGTTCACGAGTTCGGCGACGTCCTTGACCTTGACGCCCGCCTTGCGGCCTGCCGGTTCCGCGGTCTTCAGCACTTCCAGACGCGGCGTCACATCGACGCCGTAGTCGGCGACGCTCTTGTCGTCGATCGGCTTCTTCTTCGCCTTCATGATGTTGGGCAGCGACGCATAGCGCGGCTCGTTGAGGCGGAGGTCGGTGGTGACGATCGCCGGGCCCTTGAGCTTGATGGTCTGCAGGCCGCCGTCGACTTCGCGGGTGACCTTGAAGTCGGATCCTTCGACTTCGAGCTTGGAAGCGAAGGTAGCCTGCGACCAGCCGAGCAGCGCAGCCAGCATCTGGCCGGTCTGGTTCGAGTCGTCGTCGATCGCCTGCTTGCCGAGAATGACGAGGCCGGGCTGCTCCGCTTCAACCACCGCCTTCAGGATCTTGGCAACCGCGAGCGGTTCGACATTGCCTTCGGCCTTGACCAGGATTCCGCGGTCGGCGCCCATCGCCAGTCCGGTGCGAATGGTCTCGGAGGCCTGCGCGGGTCCGATCGACACCACCACCACTTCGGTCGCCTTGCCGGCTTCCTTCAGCCGCAGCGCTTCCTCGACGGCGATTTCGTCGAACGGGTTCATCGACATCTTGACGTTGGCGAGTTCCACGCCCGTCCCGTCACTCTTGACGCGGACCTTGACGTTGTAGTCGACGACCCGCTTTACCGGCACAAGAACCTTCATCGATCCTCTTTCGCTTTGATTTTATGGGTTTCGGTTGGCTGGCGCGGAACCTAAAGGTCCCGTTTCTCCCGGTCAACGCGCCAAAGCCAAAAAACCGTCCCCCGGTTTTGAACCAGTTTAGCGGTTCTGGCCCGGCACCCACAACACGTCTCCCGCTCCTTTATTGTTCTGGAAGCGGCTGGCAACGAATAGGAAATCCGACAGGCGGTTCATATACTGGATGCCAGCCTGATTGACCGGCTCATCGGGTTGGGCGGCGAGTTCCACCATCAACCGTTCCGCGCGGCGACATATCGTCCGGGCGAGATGCAGATAGGCAGAAGCAGGCGCGCCGCCGGGCAGCACGAACGAGGTCAGCGGTGCGAGCTGGTCGTTCAGGCTGTCGATATCGCGCTCGAGCCGCTCGACCTGGCTTGCCAGCATCCGCAGACGTTCGGCCTTGCCCTCGCGTTCGGGCACCGCGAGGTCGGCGCCGAGATCGAACAGATCATTCTGGATCCGGCCCAGCATCGCATCGACCGCGGGGCTGCCGGCAAGATGCAGCCGCACCACGCCGATCGCGGCATTGGTCTCGTCGACCGTGCCATAGGCGGCAATGCGCAGATCGTATTTCGGCCGCCGCTCGCCGGACCCGAGCGCGGTGGTGCCGTCATCGCCGGTGCGCGTGTAGATCCGATTGAGAACAACCATGGCAGGCTCCGGTGTTCGATGTTCGAGTCCACCCCTCCGATCGGGAGAGGTGGAGAATAGCCCGACAAATCTACCTCACCTAGCGCCCCATCGCCCAGACCGCGAGCATTGCGATGACGATGGCGACGAACTGCAGCAGCACGCGCAGCCGCATCAGCTTCTGCGACGTGTTCGGCGAGCCGCCCTTCATCATATTGATGAGGCCGAGCAGGAGCACCAGCGCGACGGCGCCGACGGCGATGGGAAGAATGATCGTGCTGAGGAGAGATGTCATTTGCGGTACATAACACCGCAGGACGCGGACTTCCACACAGCCCGGCCATGCAACCAACTGGCTTTTCAGCGCGTAATATCAGATGCTGGGTCGGTTCTCGGGCCGAGCGGTTTTCGACAATGCCGGGTGGAATGTGAAGCAGCTTCGTTACGTCACCCACGTCGTGATGGATGCCTTTTACACGTTCCTCGCCGACGACGGCTGGGCGATCGCGAGCCACATCGCGCTGTCGACGCTGATGGCGCTGTTTCCGTTCCTGATCGTGCTGACCTCGGTGGCCGGCTTCTTCGGCTCCAAGCAACTCGCCGACCAGGCGGTCGGGCTGATGCTGCAGGTCTGGCCGCAGCAGGTCGCCGAGGCGCTGTCCGGCCAGATCCACGACGTGCTGACCAACACCCGCGGCGATATCCTGACCATCGGCGCGGTGCTCGCGGTCTACTTCGCCTCCAACGGCGTCGAGGCGCTGCGGGTGGCGCTGAACCGCGCCTATGCCGTGATCGAGCCGCGGCGCTGGTACTGGCTGCGGCTGGAGTCGATCGGCTACACGCTGGTCGCGGCGTTCACCTCGCTCGCGATGGCTTTCCTGATCGTGCTCGGACCGCTGATCATCGAGGCGGCGCGGCGCTATATCCCGTTCTTCGTCGAATCGAACGAGAGCCTGCTCAACACCGCCCGTTACGGCGTCACGATCCTGGCGCTGGTCGTCGCGCTTTTCATCCTGCACGCCTGGCTGCCGGCGGGCCGTCGCAGCTTCACGCAAATCCTGCCTGGCATCATCTTCACCATGGTGGCCTCGCTGCTCTCGGGCATCGGCTTCGGCATGTACCTCGCGCGCTTCGCCAACAACTACGTCACGATGTATGCGGGGCTGGCCTCGGTGGTGATCGCACTGGTGTTCCTGTATTTCATCGCCGCGATCTTCGTGTTCGGCGGCGAGTTGAACGCGGCGATCATCAAGTCGCGGTTGCCGCACGGCGTGTCGCTTCATGCAGCGCAGTCGCGAGCGCCCGCGGGGACACAGGCTTGACCAGGAAGCCGTCTGCGCCGGCAGCGCGCGCAGCGGCTTCGTCCTCGGCCCGGCCGGAAATCCCGACAATCATGATGCGACCGTGCGGCGGCGGCAGCGCGCGGATGCGCTTGATCGCCTCGATGCCGCCGATGCCGGGCAGCACCATGTCCATCAGCACGGCGTCGAAGGCGCCCTGCACGAGCCGGTCGGGCGCGGCCTCGCCCTGACCGACGAATTCGGCGTGGTGGCCGAGCTCGGTCAGGATCGTGTTGAGCACGACGCGGCCGAACGGATTGTCCTCGACACTGAGCAGCCGCAGCCCTTGCGACAGCAGCGCCGCCGCGCTCTCGCCGGAGGCGGTGCCGGCCAGCCCTTCGGCGGGCGCCAGCTCCACCTTGAGCGTGAAGGTGGTGCCCCCGCCGGCGCGCCGGTCCGCGACGATGTCACCGCCCATGGCGCGCGCGAGCTGCCTGACGGACGACAGGCCGAGCCCGGCGCCGCCGAACCGCGCGGCGATCGAGACGTTGGCCTGCGAGAACGGCCGGAACAGGCGCTTGACCTCCGATAGCGTCAGGCCGATGCCGCTGTCGGAGATCGCGAACGCGACACCGATCTTGTCGCCCGACCTTGCCTTGGCCGCGCCCACCGGCGCGATACGCAGCTCGATGCTGCCCTGCTCGGTGAACTTCACCGCGTTGTCGATCAGATTTTCCAGCGCTGCGCGCAGGCGGACGGGATCGCCGACCGCGAAGGCAGGCAGCTGGTCCGAGACCTCGACGGAAGCTTGCAGCCCCTTGGCTGCCGCGCGGCCGGCCAGCGAATCGGCTGCGTGGCGCGCCAGCGTGCGCAGGTCGAAGAAATCCTGCCGGATCTCGAGCCCCGGCCCCTCGCTCCGGGCGGCGTCGACGAACAGGGTCGCAAGGCTCGCCAGATGCTCGGCGCCGGCCTTGATGGTATCGACCCAGCGCCGCTCGCGCTCGCCGAGATCGGATGTCGCGAGCAGATTGCTGATCGCGAGGATTCCGGTGAGCGGCGTCCGCACCTCATGGGCAAAGGCGGCAAGTGCAGTATCGACCATGCCGGGACCGGCCTTCGGGGCCGGCTTTGGCCCGGCCCGCTTGCGGCGCGGCCTGGCGGCCACCTTGGCGGCGCGGGCCTTGGCCGTTCGTGTCTTGGCAGTCGATGTCTTGGCAGCACCCGTTTTGGCGGCGCGTGTCTTCGGCGGCGTCCCTTTGGATGGCCGCTTGCTGCGCCGTGCGCGCGATTTTGACGCCATGGTCTCCGTGATCCCCGCCCCGGTCAACAACATGGCATGCCAGGCGGGCCGGAGTCACGGCGACGTTTACGGCGCGCCCGCGCAAAACGCCATGATGCGATCAAATGGCCAAAATCTACTGCAAGATCTACGGCAAGCCGACCCAGCGGCGGATATCGGCCGGGCTCGCCCCAGCCGCCCGCAATTCGCGCAGTCCGGTCGCCTGGGTCGATTTCGACAGCTTTTGGCCGGCCGCGTTTCGGATCAGCCGGTGGTGCCGGTAGTTTGGCACGGGCAGGCCGAGCAGTTCCTGCAACAGCCGATGCACGCTGGTCGACCAGAACAGGTCAACGCCCCTGACGACATCGGTAACGCCCTGCAGGGTGTCATCGATCACGACCGAGAGATGGTAGCTGGTTGGGGTCTCCTTGCGCGCTAGGATCACGTCGCCCCAGGCCTCAGGCCGGGCCACGACGTCTCCGCTCTCGCCAGCCGGCCCCTCGCCCGCTTCCTGCCAGCGCAGCTCGCCGGCGTGCGCGCGGGCTGAGGCCATGTCGAGCCGCAACGCGAACGGCACGCCCTGCCCGATCAGCCGGTCGCGCGCCTCGGCCGACAGCGATTTGGCTAGCCCCGGATAAAGCGGCGCGCCGTCCGGATCGCGCGGCCACGCGCCGCTGGCCTCGCGCTCCGCGACCAGCCGCGCGATCTCGGCCCGGCTTTCGAAGCTCGGGTAGACCAGCGGCTGGGCCGACAGGCGGTCGAGCGCCGCGCCATAGGCGCCGAAATGCTCGGACTGCCGCCGCACCGGGGTCTCCCAGGCGATGCCGAGCCAGGCCAGATCCTCATAAATCGCCTGCTCGAATTCCGGCCGGCAGCGCGTCGCGTCGATGTCCTCGATCCGCAGCAGCAGGCGTCCGCCCGACTGCCGCGCGAGGTCGTGGTTGAGCAGCGCCGAATAGGCGTGGCCGAGATGCAGGTAGCCGTTCGGACTCGGCGCGAAGCGGAAAACGGGTGGCATGGTGATCGGTCACGCGTCATTGCCGGACTTGCCCCGGCGACTCTGGTTCATGCGCCCGGACAAGACTCTGTTACGATAGGAGATCGATGCGCGGGTCAAGCCCGCGCCTGACAAGCCGATGCAGACCCCGCAAATGCTGATTCACCTCGAAACCCAGGCCGACCTCGACGACGCGATCCACAAACTGGTCGACCAGGACCGCCGCCTGCGCCCGATCCTGGAGCTGACCGGCATGCCGGCGATCCGGCAGCGCGAGCCCGGATTTGCCGGGCTTGCCGCGATCATCTGCGGCCAGCAGCTCTCGACCGCGAGTGCGGCGGCGATCTGGGGGCGCGTCAGCACGGCGTTCGACCCGTTCCACCATGACGCGATCCGCAAGGCGCGGGCCGACCGGCTCGGCCGGCTCGGGCTGTCGGCGGCCAAGATCAAGACGCTGAAGCACATCGCGCGCGAGCTCGCCGAGGAGCGGCTGAACCTCGACGTCCTTGCCAATGAGGAGGCCGATGCGGCGCACAACACGCTGACCGCGCTACCCGGAATCGGCCCGTGGACCGCCGATGTCTATCTGCTGTTCTGCCTCGGCCATGGCGATGCCTGGCCCGCGGGCGACCTCGCCGTACAGGAAGCGGTCAAGGTCGGGCTCGGCTTGAAGGAGCGGCCGACGCCGAAGCAGATGGCGCCGCTTGCGGAGCCGTGGCGTCCGCTGCGCGGCGCCGCAGCGCATCTGTGGTGGGCATATTATCGCGTGCTCAGAAATCGCGAGGGCGTGATCGCCGGTGCAAAGTAGTCGTGGAGAAAAACACACCAACTGCGTGATCGCGTGATATAGAATCAGCAGACATATAGTTTTTCAATTTGCCGGCCTCGCCCATTTTGCACGCGCAGCACGTCCTTATTGCAAGGAGACGGACCTGATTTCTCTCCGTATCCCGCTGACGCTTCTCTCGTTATCCCTGGGCGCGATCGCCGCGGCGTGGTGGTGGCTCGGCATCCCGGTCAACCTGCCGCGGGCGCCGATCGATCCGAACGACAAGGTGCAATGCATCTCGTACGCGCCGTTCCGTAACAATCAGACATCGCTTTCGCCGGCGACGCAGGTCTCGCCGGAACAGATCGCGGAAGACCTCGCGCAACTCGCGAAGATATCCGACTGCATCCGCACCTATGCGACCGATCTTGGTCTCGATCAGATTCCCGCACTCGCGGCCAAGGCGGGGCTGAAGGTCATCCAGGGCATCTTCCTCGATCGGGACCGCAAGAAGAATGCAACGCAGGTCGCCACCGCGATCCGCCTCGCCCAGGAATATCCGGAAACCATCATCGCGCTCGTGGTCGGCAACGAGGTCTTGCTGCGCAAGGAAATGTCGGCTTCCGACCTTGCCGCCACGATCCGCTCGATCAAGGCGCAGGTCTCCGTGCCCGTCACTTACGCCGACGTCTGGGAATTCTGGCTGAGCAATCGCGAGCTTTCCGACGCCGTCGACTTCGTCACGGTTCACATCCTGCCGTATTGGGAAAATGTTCCAATCCGGGCGGAAGATGCCGCTGCTCATGCCGACGAGATGCGCCGGCAGATCGCAGCGGCTTTTCCAGGCAAGGAAATCTTTATCGGGGAAATCGGTTGGCCGAGCGAGGGGCGCATGCGCGAGTCCGCGCTGCCGTCCCGCATCAATCAGGCGCGAGTGGTTTCGGAGGTCCTCGATCTTGCCCGGCGCGAGCATTTCCGCGTCAACCTGTTCGAGGCCTATGATGAAGGATGGAAGCGGGAGATCGAGGGCACGGTCGGCGGCTCCTGGGGCCTGTTCGATTCCGAGCAGCGCATGCCGAAATATCCGCCGGGCCAGCCGGTCAGCAATTTTCCGCTCTGGAAGCTGCAAATGGTCAGCGGATTGGCGCTGGCGATCCTGGTATTCGGCGCGGCATGGCTGACCTTGCGCCGCAAGCCGAGAAAGCCCGCATTCGCGTCATGGCTTGCGGTCGCGCTATCGGCGACCACGGCTGGAATCCTGTTTGGCGTCGCCGAGCAAAGATTGGTCTATGAAAGCTACGGAACGGGAGGCTGGCTGGTCTGGGGCTCGCTGCTGGTGGCGGCCACGGCTTCGCCCGTGTTGAGCGCCAACGCCCTGATGTCGGGCCGCGCACCGCCCAGCTTTTTCGAAGTGTTGGGTCCGAAGGGCCATCACACTGAATCGGTGCTGGCGACCCTGCACGGACTGGCCTTGATGATCACCGTCGTGATCGGCACGGCGACCGCAATCGGCCTCGTGTTCGACCCGCGCTTCATTGACTTTCCCTTCGCGCCTCTCACCATGGCGGCGGTGCCCTTTGCTGCCGTGACGCTGCTCAATCCTCCCACGAAGGGAATCCGACCACTGGCGGAGTCGATCTTTGCCGGCATTTTCATTGCAACGGCGATCTACACAGGATTCAACGAAGGGGCGGAGAACTGGCAGTCGCTGTGGACCTGCGCGGCCTTCCTTCTGCTCGCAGTGACGCTGTTGCGGGCGCGTGCCTGACAACGCGCTCTAGCCGCGCAGCCTGACGCGATCCTCGCGCGCGCAGTCGGTGACGAAGCCGATGACGGCGCGCACCGCGGGAAGTTCGACCAGATCGGGATGGGCGAGCAGCCAGAGATCGGAGAGGCTCGAGAGCTTTTGCGGCGCGACCCGCACCAGATCGGGGTAGTCGGCCCCGACCAGGCAGGACAGCACGCAAATCCCGAGCCCGGCCCGCGCCGCCGCGAGCATGTCGCCCTGCGATGAACAGCGCATCACCAGCGTGCCCTGCCGGGTGATGACGTCGCTCCAGCGCGCCAGATGCGCGTTCGAGGCCTGGTCGGCAAAGCCGATCACATGGTGGCCCCGCCACTCGTCCCGCCGCTCCGGCAGCTTGCGCCCTGCCGCATAGTCACGGGAAGCGTAGAAGCCGGTGCCGAGCCGCCCGATCTTGCGCCCGATCAGGTTCTCCTCGCCCGCATCGACCGGCCGTAGCACCACGTCGGCCTCGCGGCGGCGCACGCTGGCCGGGAACGGATGGGTGATGATCTCGAGCTGGATGTTGGCGTGATCGCGCAGGAACGGGCCGAGGCGCGGCATCAGCCAGTGCGCGGCCAGCGTCGCGCCTATCGACAGCTTCACGACGCCGCGCGCCTGCTCGCCGGTGGCGGACGCGGCCGCCTCCGCGCGGAGCGCCGCCGCGGCCATCGCTTCGGCGTGCTCGCGGAATTTGCGGCCATGCGACGTCAGCGACAGGCCGTCATTGGAACGCGCGAACAGGCGGGTCCCGAGTTGCCGCTCGAGCGCCGCGACGTTGCGACCAACGGTGGGATGGCTGATGCGCAGCCGCCGTGCCGCCCCGGCAAGGCTGCGCGTCTCCGCCACCGCGACGAATGTCTTGCAAAGCTCCCAGTCCATGCCGCTCCCCTCCCTGCGACATCGTTCATTTCTGGTTGGTCCGATGTTCAATATTGAACGTCATGACCGGACCGTCCAGCCTTATATTGCCGCGCCAAGAGCGCCACCGCTCCAGCCATCACAATCGATCGCGATCCGCCCCGGCTGCCGGCCGGGCGACGCGCATGGAGGATCCGAAAATGACGCTGCCCGTTTCGCTCGCCAACAGGCTTGAACTGCCGGTCGTCGGCTCCCCGCTGTTCATCGTCTCGGGGCCCGAGCTCGTGATCGCGCAGTGCAAGGCCGGCATCGTCGGCTCATTCCCTGCGCTGAACGCCCGTCCGGCCGAAAAGCTCGACGAATGGCTGACCCAGATCGAGAACGAGCTCGGCGAGTACCAGGCGCTGCATCCGGAGAAGAAGGTCGCGCCCTACGCCGTCAACCAGATCTGCCACGCCTCCAACGACCGCCTGATGCGCGACATGGAAACCTGCGTGAAGCACAAGGTGCCCGTGATCATCACCTCGCTGCGCCCGCCGTCCGAAATCGTCGAGGCCGCGCACTCCTATGGCGGCGTGGTGTTCCACGACGTCATCAACGTGAAGCACGCGCGCAAGGCCGCCGAGCAGGGCGTCGACGGCCTGATCCTGGTCTGCGCCGGCGCAGGCGGCCATGCCGGCACGCTGTCGCCGTTCGCGCTGGTGCGCGAGGTCAAGCAATGGTTCAAGGGCACGATCCTGCTGTCGGGCGCGATCTCCGACGGCTGGAGCATCGCATCCGCGCTCGCGCTCGGCGCCGACCTCGCCTATATCGGCACCCGCTTCATCGCGACCGCGGAAGCCAACGCGGATATCAGGTACAAGCAGGCGCTGACCGAATACGCCGCGCACGACATCATCTATTCGAACCTGTTCACCGGCGTGCACGGCAACTATCTCGGACCGTCGATCGCGGCGGCAGGCCTCGATCCGGGCAACCTGCCGGTCGCCGACAAATCCAGCTTGAACTTCGGCTCCGGCGGCAACATGAAGGCCAAGGCTTGGCGCGACATCTGGGGCTCGGGCCAGGGCATCGGCCAGATCACCGACGCCCCGCCGGTCGCCGAACTGGTGGCGCGGCTCAAGTCCGAGTTCGCCGCGGCGCGCAGCGACTTCCTGCGCGCCAGCGCCTGACGCTGTTTCACAAAGTCCGGGAGCGAACCATGAAACGAGCGCAACACGCGCTGGCAGCCGCGTTGGCGGTCTGCGCGATCGCCAGCACGGCCGCCGCCGACAACGGCAGCGAAGCGATCCGGATCGGCCAGACGCTGCCCTATAGCGGACCGGTCTCCGGCTTCGGCACCATCGGCCGCGCCCAGGAAGCGTTTTTCGCGAAGGTCAACGCGGAGGGCGGCATCAACGGCCGGCAGGTGAAGTTCATCACGCTGGACGACGCCTATTCGCCGCCGAAGACCGTCGAGCAGACCCGCAAGCTGGTGGAGCAGGAGGAGGTGCTGATGATGTTCGGCTCGCTCGGAACCGCCACCAACAACGCCGTGCACCGCTATCTCAACAGCAAGAAGATCCCGCAATTGTTCGTGCTGAGCGGCGCGACCAAATGGGCCGACCCGAAGAATTATCCGTGGACCATGCCGGGCATGGCGTCCTACGAATCCGAGGGCGTGGTCTATGCGAAGTACGTGCTACAGGCCAAGCCTGACGCAAAGATCGCGATCCTTGCGCAGAACGACGATTTCGGCCGCGACTATGTCGCCGGCTTCAAGCGCGCGCTCGGCGGCAAGGCCGCGAGCATGATCGTCGCGGAAGCGAGCTACGAGACCTCGGCGCCAACCATCAGCTCGCAGCTCGCAACCCTGAAAGCGTCCGGTGCCGACGTGCTGTTCGGCGTCGTGCTCGGCAAGTTCACGCCGCAGATGATCAAGGGCGTCGCCGAGATCGGCTGGAAGCCGGACCTGTTCTTCGTACCGACCTCCGCGTCGTCGATCTCGTTCCTGGAGCCCGCCGGGCTCGAGAACGCGGTCGGCCTGATCTCGTCCAGCAACCAGAAGGACACGATGGACGCGCAATGGGCCGATGATCCCGCCGTGAAGGACTATCTTGCCTTCATGAAGCAGTACCTGCCCAATGCGGACCTCAGCAACTCGAACTACTCGGCGGGCTATCATTATGCGACGCTGCTGATGGCCGTGCTGAAGGCCTGCAAGAACGATTTCAGCCGCGAAAACATCATGCGCCAGGCGGCGTCATTGCGCGACGTTCCGCTGCCGCTATTGTTGCCGGGCATGACGGTGTCGACCGGGCCGGACGACTATCTGCCGTTCCAGCAGTTGCGGCTGCGCCGGTTCAACGGCAAGAGCTGGATCAGCTTCGGCGAGATCCTGGACGATCGCTAGGAGACGAGGCGCGACATGATCATCAGCGGCGACAGACAGATCAGCTACGGCGACATTCACACCCGCATCGCGCGGGCGGCCAGCGGCTTCCGGGCGCTTGGCGTGCAGGGCGGCAAACCGGTCGGCATGATGCTGCGCAACGATTTCGCGCTGTTCGAGGTGGTCGCAGCCTCGGCCGCGCTCGGCAGCCCGGTGGTACCGATCAACTGGCATCTGAAGGCCGACGAGGTCGCCTACATCCTGTCCGACAGCGGCGCCGACACGCTGGTCTGCCACGCCGATCTGCTGCCGCAGATCCGCGACGGCCTGCCGCCGGCAATCAAGCCGCTGGTGGTGACGACGCCGCCGGAGATCGCTGCGGCCTATGGCGTGGCGCCGGCGCTCACCCGCGTGCCCGACGGCACGACCGACTGGGACGTCTGGCGGGAGACGCACCAACCACTGACCGACGCACCGATCGGCGCGGCGCCGATGTTCTACACGTCGGGCACCACCGGACTGCCGAAGGGCGTCAAGCGCAAGCCGATGCGGCCCGAGCAGCAGGCGGCGGCCGCGCGGGTCGGCGCCATCACCTATGGCGTCAAGCCGAACGAGGATCAGGTGATCCTGATGAACGGCCCGATGTACCATTCGGCGCCGCACTCCTATGGAATGCTCGCGTTCCGCAACGGCTGCGTGATCGTGCTCGAGCCGCGCTTCGATCCGGAGGATCTGCTGCAACTGATCGAGCGCCACCATGTCACCCACATGCATATGGTGCCGACGATGTTCGTGCGGCTGCTGCGCCTGCCCGAGGAGACGCGGCGCCGCTACGACCTGTCGTCGCTGCGCTTCATCGTCCACGGCGCGGCGCCCTGCCCTGTCGACGTCAAGCGCGCGATGATCGAGTGGTGGGGACCGGTCATCAACGAATATCTCGGCTCGACCGAGACCGGCATCCCGGTCTGGCATTCGTCAGCCGAAGCGCTGGCCAAGCCCGGCACCGTCGGCCGCGCGATCGAAGGCGGCATCGTCAAGATCTTCCGGCCCGACGGGACGCCATGCGACGTCGGCGAGCCCGGCGAGATCTTCATGCGCCAGACCGCGACCTCGGATTTCGATTACCACGGCAACGCCAAGGCGCGCGCCGAGGCCGATCACGACGGCCTGATCAGCGTCGGCGATGTCGGCTATCTCGACGCGGACGGCTATCTGTTCCTGTGCGACCGCAAGCGCGACATGGTGATCTCGGGCGGCGTCAACATCTATCCCGCCGAGATCGAGAACGCCCTGATCGGCATGGCAGGCGTCCGCGACTGCGCGGTGTTCGGCGTCCCCGACGACGAGTACGGCGAGCGGCTGTTCGCCTGCGTCGAGCCGGAAGCCGACGCGCCCCTGTCGATCAGCGCGATCCAGGATTTTCTCCGCGGCAAGCTCGCCAACTTTAAGGTGCCCAAGGATATCCGCTTCATGGACGCGCTGCCGCGGGAGGCCACCGGCAAGATCTTCAAGCGCAAGCTGCGCGACCTCTACCGCGAAGGACAGCTCGGCTGAACGATCTGACGGCGAAGCGAACGGCGTTTGAAACTTAGTTGCTGTTGCAAACGGCCGGCAATCGACGCAACGATGCGCCTGCATCCTGAGCCCGGATCATCGCCATGAACTCGACCGACTTCATCGTCATCCGCAACGATCTGCAGCAGTGCAAGGTGATCGAGACGCCGTTGCCCGATGAAGCGGCGCTGCCGGCCGATGCGCTGCTGGTGAAGGTGACCCGCTTCGCCTTCACCGCCAACAACATCACCTACGCCGTGATCGGCGAGCAGCTGAAATACTGGCAGCTGTTCCCGGCGCCCGAAGGCTACGGCATCATCCCGGTGTGGGGCTTCGGCGAGGTGCTGGTATCGAAACATCCGATGATCGCAGCCGGCGAAATGCTGTTCGGCTATTTCCCGATGGCGACCCATCTGGTGATCGAGGCGACCGACGTCAGCAAGCGCGGCCTGCGCGACGGCGCCGCGCACCGGCAGGAGGTCTCGCCGGTCTACAACGCTTACGCCCGCGTCTCCGGCGATCCGACCTATGCGGGCCAGCAGGGCGACTTCCGCGCGCTGCTGCTGCCCTTGTTCATGCTGTCGTTCCTGGTCGACGACTTCCTGGCCGAGAATGCGTTCTACGGCGCACGCCGCGTCATCCTGTCATCGGCCTCGAGCAAGACCGCGTTCGGGCTAGCCCATCTCGTGCACAAACGGGGTATCCCGGTGATCGGGCTGACCTCCAGAGGCAATGTCGATTTCGTCAGCTCGCTCGGCTGCTACGACGAGGTCGTCACCTATGACCAGGTCACCGCGATCCCGTCGGCCGAACCTACAGCCTATGTCGACATGGCCGGCAACAGTGCGCTGCGCGAGGCCCTGCACCGGCACTTCGGCGCGCAGATGGTCTATTCCGGCCGGGTCGGGCTGACGCATCGCGCCAGCGAGCCGGAGGAACCCACGCTGCCCGGCGCCAAGCCGGTGTGGTTCTTCGCCCCGGACCAGATCCGCAAGCGCGCCAAGGAATGGGGACCGGGCGGCATCGACCAGCGTTTTGGCGCCGCCTGGGCCGAGCTCGTGCCGCATCTGCCGAATTGGCTTGACGTGGTTGAGCTGCGCGGCCCGGCCGCGGTGCGCGAGGCCTATCTCGATACCCTGCAGGGCCGCGTTCCGCCGGATCAAGGCCTGATCCTGTCGCTGGCCGAATAGGCGCTATCCCGTCGCGCCCTTTCTGCATGCCTTCGAATAGGTATAGGCTTTGCGCAAAGGGAACGCCGCCACGAAAATATCAGCAAGGCGGCCGATGGCGAGAAACGCTCAATGCTCGACAAGACGGACGATATTTCGGTCGCCGCCGACAATTGGCTCGTGCAGTTCGAAGATGCGCTGGCCAGCCCCGACGATGTGCTGCTGAAGCCACTGTTCCATCCCGACAGCTACTGGCGCGACGTGCTGGCGCTGAGCTGGAACATCCAGACCGTCAACCGGGCCTTCGCAATCATCGAGGAGCTGCCGGCGCATGCGCGTCACAGCGCGCCGCATGACTTCCGCATCGATGCCGATCGCGCCCCGCCCCGACGGGTGACGCGCGCTGGTACCCATGCGATCGAGGCGATCTTCAAATTCGAGACGGCGGTTGGCCGCGGCCACGGCATCGTGCGGCTGATCCCTGATGCCGCCGACGACGATCGCCTGAAGGCCTGGACCTTGCTGACGGCGCTCGAGGAGCTGAAGGGTTTTGAGGAGCAGCAGGGCCACACCAGGCCGCGCGGGAAGTCCTATTCGCGCGACTTCCGCGGCCCCAACTGGCTCGACCTGCGCAAGGCATCCGCCGAATATGCCGACCGCGACCCTGATGTGCTGGTGGTCGGCGGCGGACAGGCCGGGCTTGCGATCGCCGCGAGGCTGCAACAGCTCAAGATCGACGCGCTGATCGTCGACCGCGAAGCACGCGTCGGCGACAATTGGCGCAAGCGCTATCACGCGCTGACCCTGCACAACCAGGTACAGGTCAATCATTTGCCCTACATGCCATTCCCGCCGAACTGGCCGACCTATATCCCGAAGGACAAGCTCGCCAACTGGTTCGAAGCCTATGTCGACGCCATGGAGCTGAACTTCTGGACCGGCACGGAATTTGTCGGCGGCAGCTATGACGACGCAACGGGGCGTTGGACCGTCGAGCTGCGCCGCGCCGACGGCACGACACGGACAATGCAGCCGCGCCATGTCGTGATGGCGACCGGCGTCAGCGGCATTCCCAATCTGCCCGACGTCCCCGGCTTGAAGGATTTTGGCGGCAAGGTGATGCATTCCAGCCGCTACGAGGACGGCGAGAACTGGACCGGCAAGCGCGCGCTCGTGATCGGCACCGGCAACAGCGGCCACGACATCGCACAGGACCTGCATTCCTCGGGCGCCGAGGTCACGCTGGTACAGCGCTCCTCGACGCTGATCACCAATATCGAGCCGTCGGCGCAGCTGGCCTATGCCGCCTACAATGAAGGTACGCTCGAGGACAACGATTTGATCGCGACCTCGATGCCGCTCGCGCTCGCCAAACGCAGCCATGTGCTGATAACCGAGCAGTCGAAGCAGCTCGACAAGCCGCTGCTCGACGGCCTCGCGCGCAAGGGCTTCAAGCTCGATTTCGGCGATGGCGGCACCGGCTGGCAGTTCAAATACCTGACCCGCGGCGGCGGCTATTACTTCAATGTCGGCTGCTCCGATCTCGTCGCGAGCGGCGCGGTCGCCCTGCAGCAATTCACCGACATCGACACCTTGGTCAGCGAGGGCGCGCGGCTGAAGAACGGCGAGACGGTTGAGGCCGACCTGATCGTGCTCGCGACCGGCTACCGGCCGCAGGAAGAGCTGGTCAAGAAACTGTTCGGCGAGGCGATGGCCGCGCGCGTCGGCCCGATCTGGGGCTTTGGCGACGGCCAGGAGCTGCGCAACATGTACACCCGCACGCCGCAGCCCGGCCTGTGGTTCATCGCCGGCAGCCTCGCGCAATGCCGCATCAACTCGCGCTATCTCGCATTGCAGATCAAGGCGATCGAGGAAGGCCTGTTGCCGCGCGACGTCGGGCCAAGGGCGGATCTTTCGTAGAAACCTGCCGTCGTTCCGGGATGCGCGAAGCGCAGACCCGGAACCTCGAGATTCCGGGTTCGATGCTGCGCATCGCCCCGGAATGACGATCTTGGGGAGACATCTTATGCCAACCACCCTCGGCACCGGCGAACATCGCTATCGCGTGGTGGAGAACTTCGCAAAACTGCCCGACGGCTGGAGCCTGACCGATGTCGCCTCCGTCGCGGTCGACAGCAAGGACCGCGTCTACGTTTTCAACCGCGGCGACCATCCGATGGTGGTGCTCGACCGCGAGGGGAATTTTATGAAGAGCTGGGGCGAAGGCGTGTTCTCGCGCGCCCACGGCCTGCATATCGACGCCGACGACAATCTCTATTGCACCGATGACGGCGACCACACCGTGCGCAAATGCTCGACCGACGGCAAGGTGCTGCTGACGATCGGCATCCCGAACAGGCCGGCGCCGTTCATGTGCGGCGAGCCATTCCACCGCTGCACCCATACCGCGCTGTCGCCGAAGGGTGAGATCTATGTCTCCGATGGCTACGGCAATGCCTGCGTCCACAAATACACGCCGGATGGCAAGCTGATCAAAACCTGGGGCGAGCCCGGCACCGACCCCGGCCAGTTCAACATCGTGCACAACATCGCGACCGACGCCGACGGCTGGGTCTATGTCGCCGACCGCGAGAATCACCGCGTCCAGGTGTTCGACGGCAACGGCAAATACGAGACGCAATGGAACAATTTGCATCGGCCCTGCGCGCTGTGCTGCTGCGGCGGCGGCAAGCAGCCGAACTTCGTGATCGGCGAGCTCGGCCCCGGCATGGCGGTGAATCGCAAGGTGCCCAATCTCGGCCCGAGGCTGTCGATCGTGGATCACACCGGAAAGCGCATCGCGCGCCTCGGCGGCGAGCAAGGCCCCGGCGTCGAGACCGGAAAGTTCCTGGCGCCGCACGGCATCGCGCTGGATTCCCGCGGCGACATCTATGTCGGCGAGGTCGGCGTCACCGACTGGAAGACCAGCTTTCCGGACACCGAGATGCCGGCCGCGGTGCGCGTGACGCGATGCCTGCAGAAGCTGGAGCGGATTCGGACGTAGCGTCGAATAACCTAACTCCGTCACCCTGAGGAGCGCGCATCGCGCGCGTCTCGAAGGGTCGACGGCCCCCGGCTGGTGGCCGTGCATCCTTCGAGACGCCGCTTCGCGGCTCCTCAGGATGACGGGTCGAAAAGCGTTCCCGCGCAATCAAATCTCGCCGATCACCTCGCGGCGGCGCTGCTCGGATTCTTCCGCGTAGCGCCGCATGGCGTGCGCTTCGGTGAGCAGGCCGATCGGCCGGCGGTCGCCGTCGCCTTCGACCACGGCGAGCGATTCCGCTTCGGCCGCGTCGAACACCGCGATCGCCTCCTGCACGTTCATGCCGGGATGCAGCACCACATCGGCGTAGCGCAGAATCGCGGCAAGCCCCTTGTCGGCCTCGAGATCGGGCGCATGCGCTTCGGCGACCAGCGCGAGCCCGGCGTAATGCCCCTCGCCGTCGACCGCGACGACCTGGGTCTTCGAGCCCGGGGGGAATTCCTCGCGGAACGCCTCGATCGGCATCGCGGCGTTCACCGTCGTCATGTCCTGCCGCATCATCTTGCCGACCGTGAGATCGCGAATCCAGCCGATATCGGCGGCGCTGCGGATGGTCTCGCCGCGCAGATGCAATCGCCAGGTCGCGAACGAATAGCCGAACAGCTCGCGCGTGATCGTGGTCGAGATGATGACCGCGACCAGCACCGCGGTGGTGAGCCAGAGGTTGCCGGTGGATTCCAGCGCGATGAACGACATCGTGAGCGGGCCGCCGATCACCGAGGCCGACAGCGCGCTCATGCCGATCACCGCATAGGCGTTGGGGTCGAGGTTCAGCCCCGGCCACACGATGTCGACGCCGGCGGCGAACAGCCGGCCGCCGAGCGCGCCCATGAACAGCGTGGCGAAGAACAATCCGCCGCGAAAGCCGGAGCCAAGCGAGATGATCGAGGCAACCGCCTTCAGCGCGAACACGCCGGCGATGAAGGCAAGCGGCATCGCCACGATGCCCGCGAAGCGCAGCGCGCCATGGCCCGACGACATCACCTGCGGCGTCAATAGCGCCATCGCGCCGACCGCAAGCCCGCCGAGCGCCGGCCGCAGCGGCGGCCAGAGCCGGCTCTTGGTCAGCAGCGCCTCGCACAGCGTCACCCCGCGCATGATCGCAATGCCGGTCAGGGCTGCGACCATGCCGAGCAGCGCGGCAATCGCAAGATCCCGGCCGAGCACATCGCCCACGGTTCCGACGCCGACGCCGAGCGGCAGCGGCTCGAAGGCATGAGCGACGAAGTAGCCGGTCACCGCCGCCACGCCGACCGGGGTCAGGCTGGCCGGCGTATAGCCGCCGATCACAAGCTCGAAAGCGTAGAACGCACCCGCAAGCGGCGCGCTGAAGGCGCCGGCGATCGCCGCCGCCGCACCGCAGCCCACCATGATTCGCTGGTCGTTGCGGCGGAGGTGAAAGCCGCGCCCGAGCGAGGCGGCGAGGCCGCTGGAGAGCTGGGTGTAGCCGGCCTCGAGCCCGACCGAGCCGCCGACGCCGCTCGACCAGATCGTCTGCAGCGCCACGATCACGCTGCCGCGGAACGACATCCGCCCGCCATAAAGCGCGTTGGCCTCGATCGGGTCGATTTCGCGGGCCGGCCGGACCCGGAGCAACAGAAGGAACGCAAATCCAAGCAGCAGGCCGCCGATCGTGGGAACCACGAGCGCGCGCACGGGATCGATGCTGGGCTGGCTCGACAACCGGTCGCCGAGCGGCAGATTGAACAGCACCGAATGCAGCACCGTGACGAGGCCGCTCATGACCGCCACCACGAGGCCGCCAATGGCGCCGATCAGCACCGCCAGCACCACAAGGCTCGTCTCGTGCGCGCGCACGAACGCGCGCAACCGGCGCGGCGCCTCGAGATAGCTTGAGGTCGTGGTCATCGGCAGGGTCCGTCACTGGCCGACAGGGCCTTGCGGCTCCCTTTACGGGCCTCGCGGGCGGGAGGCAATCGGGGCAGGAACATGGCAGGGCGCGGCGGATAAGCCGCTCATTGCTCTTCACAATCCCGTCACGCTGCCTGTAGTATGTGAGTGCATGCTGCTTCGCAGCTAATGGGAGTCAGGAGCGTTATTTGAACGCACATGTCTCGCAAGGCGGTTGGCCGGTGCTGGTCTTGAATGCGGACTTCCGGCCGCTGAGTTATTACCCGCTGTCGCTCTGGTCCTGGCAGGACGCGATCAAGGCGGTGTTCCTCGATCGTGTCAACATCGTCGAATATTACGACCGGGCGGTACGAAGTCCTTCCTTCGAAATCCAGCTGCCGAGCGTCGTATCCCTCAAGTCCTTCGTCAAGCCGACCACCCACCCCGCCTTCACCCGGTTCAACGTTTTCCTGCGCGACCGATTCAGCTGCCAGTATTGCCTGTCGGGCGACGATCTCACCTTCGATCACATCATTCCGCGCAGCAAGGGTGGCCAGACCACCTGGGAAAACGTCGTCGCCGCCTGCTCGCCCTGCAATTTGCGCAAGGGCAATCTGACGCCGCAGCAGGCCAAGATGTTTCCGAAGCAGACGCCCTACGCCCCGACCGTGCATCAGCTGCATCGCAACGGCCGGCTGTTTCCGCCGAACTATCTGCACGAGAGCTGGCTCGATTATCTCTACTGGGATACTGAGCTCGATCCGTAGAGCGCGCTGGCGCGCGCCGTCCTTCCACCGAATGCAAGCCGTACGGCTGTGATTTGGATCAGGCGGGTCGCTTGGTGAGGGCTGCCTCGCCCTCCTCGCGTCCGGGAACGCTGACGTGGACCTCGTGCCCCATCCTGATCGCCAATGCTGCGGCGGCCGCCGCCGATTCGAATGCAGCTTCCTTGGTGGCGTATCCGCCGTTGAGATTGCCGTCGTGCAGGACGCCCCATTCCTCGCCGGCCGCAATCACCGCATATTGAGCCAATCCCATCGTCTCCTCCTTACGCTGGCGGCGCCGCGTCAGGTCTCGTTCCGCTTGTATCTGTCGCGGACGACATCCTCGCCGGCCTGCACCGCGCGCCTGCTGCGAAAATGGTGTTGAAGCACGCCGAAGATCAAAGCGGTCAGCAGCACGAGCGCTCCGATGCCGTAGATGATTTCAAGGCCCATATCCATTCGGTCTCTCCAAGCCTTGTTCTCAAAGCCTTGCTCTTAAAGCCTTGCTCTCTTGCCGCCCGCCGGGGCGGCATCGTTCATCCGCTCTTCGCGGCGCTGTCGATGCTTTCGCGGTGAATTTCGCGCGCGTCGCTGCCGATCACCGAGATGAAGTAGCCGCGTCCCAGATATTCCTGTCGCGTCTCGGCAAGGTCGATGGCGAGCCGCTTGGCGACGGCAATGGCTTCATCGCGGTCGGTAACCGGCTGACCGGTTGCATCGATCACACGCTCATCATTCACGATCGCGAAGTGAAAGGCGGACATTCACTATCTCCGCGCATCAATGCGTGTTCGATTCATGCCACTTTTCCAGGTCCGGCTTCTCGTCTCCGGAGCGCTTCGCGTCTCCTGAGCGCTTCGCATCCCCAGAGCGCTGCTCCTTCTCCGGGTTTCCCTTCCACGGCTTGTCGGTTTGCGCGTGGGAACCCCAGTCGCTCGAGCGTCCGGAATCCTGCGTTACAGGCTTTCTGTTCATGACAATCTCCTCAAGGACAGAAGCATCTGTATCCCGATGTGTTCCTAACCCGCCGCGCTCAAGGTCCGCCCGCAACCGAGCATAACCAGCGCATCGAGGTCGATCCGCAGCAGTATTGACGCTTCCTCACGCAGGATCGCATTCGCGTGATCGTCCGCGATGTTCGCAGTATATCATTGCATCCTAATAGTTCGCATCCTATCTAATTTGCATGCCGCCTTCGCAGCCCCATATCCACGCCGAGATCGGCCGCCTGGTGACCAGGCTGGCCCGGATCTGGCGCCGCGAGTCGGATCAGGCCTTGTCCGACCACGGACTGTCCTACGCGACGGCGATTCCGCTGCTGGTGTTGTCGCGCCAGGGAGAGAACGTCCGGCAAGGCGTGCTGGCCGATGAACTGGGGATCGAAGGGCCTTCACTGGTGCGGCTGATCGATCTGCTGCAGTCCGAAGGCCTGGTCGAGCGTCGCGAGGACCCGACCGACCGGCGCGCCAAGACGCTGCATCTCACCGCGGCCGGCGGAGCCAAGGTCGAGGAGATCAACCGGGTGCTGCGTCGCGTACGGGCCAGCCTGCTGAAGGATATCGGCAGCGCGGAACTTGCGGTAACCTTCGAGACGCTGCAGCTCATCGAGCAGCGGGCGAGCCGCCTGCAGGACGCCAGGACTGCGCCAGCCAGGACTGCTCCAGAGGCGAAATAGTCATGCGCGCGGAAGAGCCGTTCCTGGTCCGCCACGCGGATCTCATCTTCGCGTTGAAGACGTTCGCGGCGTCGATGCTGGCGCTTGTCATCGCCCTGGCGATCGATCTGCCGCGTCCCTATTGGGCGATGGCGACGGTCTACATCACCTCGCAGCCGCTGGCCGGCGCGACCAGCTCGAAGGCGTTCTTCCGCGTGATCGGTACGCTGGTCGGCGCGAGCGTCACGGTCGCCATGGTGCCGAACCTCGTCAACGCGCCGGAGCTGCTGTGCCTCGCGATCGCGCTCTGGGTCGGACTCTGCCTTTATCTGTCGCTGCTCGACGGCACGCCGCGCAGCTATGTCTTCATGCTGGGCGGATATACCGTCGCACTGATCGGCTTTCCGTCGGTGGCCGAGCCGGGCAGCATCTTCGATGTAGCGCTGGCACGGGTCGAGGAGATCTCGCTCGGCATCATCTGTGCGAGCCTGGTGTCGACGGTGGTGTTTCCCCGCAGCGTCGCGCCGGCGGTCGGCGGCCGCATCAGGAGCTGGCTGTCGGATGCGCGCCGTCTGTCACGCGACGTGCTGCTTGACCGTGGGACCGGCGAGACGCGCCGGGCCCAACGTCACCGTCTTGCAACCGACATCGTCGAGATCGATACGCTGGCGACCCATGTCGCCTATGACCGGCTGGCCGACGCCGGCACCGTGCGTGGCCTCGGCGAGGTCCGGCTGCGCATGCTGATGCTGTTGCCGATCATCACGTCGATCGAAGACCGGCTTGCCGCACTTGGCGAAGCGGCGCCGCAACGGCAACCTGAGCTGCAACGCCTGATCGGCGATATCGGCGCATGGATCGTGGACGAGGACCGCCAGCGGCAATCCGGCGAGCAGATCCGCGCCGCGATCGCCGAGCGGCAATCTGCGCTCGACGGCATCGCGCCGCGGGAACGCATCATCACGATCAGCCTGCTGCTCCGGCTGCGCGAGCTTGTCGATATCTCGGCCGACTGCCGCGCGCTGGGCGATGCGATCGCCGCGGGCCGGGATATCTCCAGCGTCCCGCTGGCGTTCCACCCGGAGTCGGGGGCCGCACCGGTCCGTCATCGCGACCACGGCATGGCGCTGTGGTCGGCCGCGGGCGCAACGGTCGCCATCCTGATCTGCTGCGGCCTGTGGATTGCGACCGGCTGGGCCGATGGCGCCTCGGCGCCGATGATGGCGGCGGTCGCCTGCTCGTTCTTCGCCGCGCAGGACGAGCCAGCGCGCAGCATCCGGGCCTTCGGCCTGTTTTCACTGGTCGCGATCGTCATCGTCGCGATCTATCAGTTCGCGCTGGTGCCGGGCATCTCCCATGTCGAGGTCCTGATCGCGGCGCTGGCGCCGACCTTCCTCCTATACGGCTTTTTGATCGCACGGCCCAAAACCGCGCCGATCGGGATGGCGCTCGCCGCCAACACCGCGACGCTGCTCGCGCTGCAATCGACCTACAGCGCGGATTTCGCCAGTTTCGCCAACACGTCGGTCGCCTTCTTCCTCGGTGTTGTCATCGCGGAGATCGTGACGCGGATCGCGCGCGGCGTCGGCGCCGAATGGATCGCCAAGCGGCTGATGACGTCGAGCTGGCAGACGCTCGCGGTCGCGGCCGAGCGGCGCGGCCACGGCGATCGCGCGCAGTTTGCCGGCCTGATGCTGCATCGGCTCGGCCTGTTGGTCCAGCGCATCGCCTTCATCTCTGAGAGCGACCGCCGCGATGCTGACAGCTTGGTCCAGCTCCGCATCGGGCTCAACATCATCGACCTCAGGCGGGCGCGCTACGGCCTCGCCGCAGTGACCGTGCGTGCCATCGACGATATGCTGGACGACCTCGCGGCGGCGTTCCGCGCCCGTGCGGACCAGGCAATGCCGGCCGAACTGGTGTCATGCATCGATACGGCGCTGACCGCGGTCGTCAAGGACCCCAATGAGCGCGCCCGGGACGATGCATTGCTCGGCCTCGTCGGCATCCGCCGCTGCCTGTTTCCGGATGCACCCGCGTATCGATCGCAGCCCGAGGAGAGTTTCGCCGCATGAGATATGAGCTCGACATTTACGGCGTGCTCGTTCCGGCGCTGCTGCTGTGGCTCATCGTTGCCTATGCGCTGAGCGCCGTGGCGAGCCGGATCATGCAGCGCTTCGGGTTCTACCGGCTGGTCTGGCATCGCGCGCTGTTCAATTTCGCCCTGTACGTATGCCTGCTGGGCGTCGTGGTTTATCTTTCGGAGTTTCTGCCATGAAAGCGAATTTCGCCTGGCTCGGCCGGGTTGCGCTGACCGCGGTCGCCGTCGTCGCCGCGCTCGCTGTCGCTCGCGCGCTCTGGGTCTACTATATGGAATCGCCATGGACCCGCGACGGCAGGGTCCGCGCCGACGTGATCCAGGTGGCCCCCGACGTCTCCGGCTTCGTCACCGACGTGCTGGTCAGGGACAATCAGCCGGTGCGTCGCGGCGACATCCTGTTCCGGATCGATCGCGCACGCTTTGCCCTGGCGCTGAAGCAGGCCGATGCTGCGGTCGCCGGCCATCGCGCGACGCTGGATCAGGCCGACGCCGACCTCAAGCGCTACAGCTCGCTGACCACCGATGCGGTGTCGCAGCAGAAGCAGGAGCAGGTTCTGGCGACGCAGCTGCAGGCCAAGGCGGCCTATGACCAGGCGGTCGCCGACCGCGCCGTCGCTCAGCTTAATCTGGATCGCAGCGAGGTGCACGCTTCGGTGAACGGCACCATCACCAATATGGACCTGCGGCCGGGCGCCTACGTCACCGCCGGCAAGGGCGTGATGGCGCTGGTCGACACCGACACGCTGCATGTGGAAGGCTATTTCGAGGAGACCAAGCTCGCGCGCATTCGCGTCGGCGACAAGGCGCAGATCCGGCTGATGGGCGAGCCGGTGCGGCTCACCGGACATGTCGAGAGCATTGCGGCCGGCATCGAGGATCGCGACCGCGCGGCCGGCGCGAGCCTGCTCGCAAACGTCAATCCGACCTTCAGCTGGGTTCGGCTCGCACAGCGCATCCCCGTGCGCATCGCGCTGGACCACCTGCCGGATCGCATCGCGCTGGTCGCCGGCCGTTCGGCGACGGTCGAGATCATGGACTAGCCGGCTGGCCGGGGCGCATCCGCGGCGATAGCATCAAGTCGTCGACCACTCGCCTATCGCACGCCGTAGCGTGTGAAATCGTCGCCGATGCTGCCCTGGATTGCCTTGGCCGCCGCCATGTCGGTATTGCCGCCAGCCTTGTCACCCTGCTTCACCTTCGCCAGGCCGCGGCCATAAAGTGCGCTTGCGAGCTTGGGATCGATGCGAAGTGCGGAGCTGTAGTCGGCGATCGCCGCGCCGAGCTCGCCGGTCTTCAGATAGATCAGGCCACGCGAGTCATACGTCGCGGCGTTGGCTGACACCGATTGAAGGGCCTTGTTGCAATCTTCCAGCGCCGCCTGCAATTCGCCGAGGATGGCCCGGCTCCAGCAGCGTCCGTTCCACACCCCGTCCAGCTTCGGCTCGAGGCGAATTGCCTCATCGTAGTCCTGCGCCGCGCGCGCATAATCGTTCTTCTTCAAATAGGCGCCGGCGCGGTTGGCGAAGGCCTCGCCGTAGTTCGGATTGAGCCTGATCGCCTGATCGAAGGCGTCGGTTGCGCGATCATATTCGCGCTTCCTGAGATAGGCCACGCCGCGGTTGTTGAACGGCTTGGTGTAGGTCGGATTGAGTTCGATCGATCGATCGAAATCCCGGATGGCGCCGTCGTAGTCTCCCTTGGCGGCGTAGGCGTTGCCACGGTTGTTGTAGGCGATCGCTAGGCCAGCCTGGGTCATGTCCTGCCCCGCATCGATCAGCGCCGTGCAGGCAGCAATGCGCGCATCGGCCGGCGTGCGATCGAGGCCGCTGCACAACCCGATCGTGCGGAGATAGCTATCCTTCTTCGGGTTCTGCGCGACCGCCGGCAACACTGGGAGCGTCGCAACGAGGAGCGATATCAGGCTGACAATTGCGCCGGCGCTTGCACGAAGTTTCATATCGGGCCTTGCTTTGCACGAAACTGGCTGCGCCTGGCCTAGCACCCTCGACAGATGTTGGGATTGAACTTGTGAAGGGTGTTTTGCTCAGGTTGCTGCGGCGTTCGAGTCCCGACCTTCCTGACCTTGCTCTTGCCCTCTTCAACGAGCGTGGCGAACCTCACCGTTCCATCGTCCGATATCTCGATGCGTGGCGTGGTGCCTCGAATGCCCATCGTTGCGACAGGGGTGTCGATCTTCATGTCGCCGGTCTTCGCAATGTTGCCGGCAACGAAGGTGAACGTCCCGTTGGTCAGTTTGAGCAAGGTCGAGTTCGACTTACCGTTCGGGTCGTACACGAACTCGGTCATCGCCATCTTGGCGTTGCTCGACAGATTGAACGAAGTGCCGTCGGAGAAATTGATCCCGACGCGTCCGTCAGCTCCAGTTTGCACCACGTCGCCCAGATACACGGGGTCGCCGACCTGCGCCTGAGGCAGTTTGCCGGGCAGCCCTGCCTGAACGACGACTGCATTCGGATGCTCGATCGTGACCGAACCGGTGGCGGCTACGACCCTTCCGATGAATTTCAATTGGATATTGTCCGGTTCGGTTTGCGCCTGCACCTGGCCGGGCGTGAGCGTTGCGATGGCCAGGACGAAGCTTGCAAGCAATTGAACAATCAAATGGATGCGCACGATCCCCTCCACGAGAAGATCTTGTCGTGTCGTGGCTCGATGGTGATCGGGACCACCGGGCCGAGACCGCAGGACCTTGAGTGCCAAACGAGTTGTCGCAGACAGGCCTAAATGCCTGACGCAGTTCGACTAAAAATTAATAAGTGGACAATTTGCATGGTAATCATACTATTAATTTTGCGGGGCTGCACGCGCGATAAAGGACAGCTGTTCTGTCCTTTTCGTAAGGCTTCCCCGCAGTATTGGAATTCCATTTTACTGCCGAATTTGGTTTCAATCAGGACGTTTCAGCGGACAAGCCTATGGCTGACGGCGCGGGGTTTTTCGCCGCGTGGCCGAACCAAGCCAAAATAAAAAAACTGCGGCGCCACTTTCCGCTCGAACTGCCTAACAGGCAAAAAGCCAATGTCAGTTGCGTCCGGCGTAGAGTTCGGGGACGCGTGCATGGCCGTTTTGGGCCAGCCGCCCCGCGTAGTTGGCACTGTTCGGACGGCGATCGGCTGCGGCACGATCGCGCGTGCCCGCGGCATACCAATTCAGATCGTAGCTGGCGATCCCGTTCGCCAGGGTGACGTCATCGAGATCGGAGCCGGCGGGCGGATCGAAATCCGCCTGGTCGATGGCAGGGTGCTCAATTTGCCGGCCGGCACCCGGCTGGAGTTGGACATCGCGCAGGACCCCGGCGGAGGCTTGCGGCCGGGCCTGTTCGCGAAAACCAGAAGCCTCTTCCGCCTCATCGGCAGCCGGCTCGCAGGGTCTGGCGTCCTGACGGCGGACACACCGGTTGGCACCATCCGCGCCAGCGGCCTCGGCATGCTGTCGTTGGCCGCCCTGACCTTCTCGCTGCTGGAGGACGCCCGGGCCGCGGAGCCGAACGTCACGCTCCTGGACGACGACAACATCAAATACAAGGACCTCCACCACGGCGTGTTCGAACTCGTCACCAAGGAGGCGATCCCTCGTCACATCATCGTCGAGGATCCCGAAGAGACGATCATCCTGAGCAGAAGAGGCTCCTCCGTCGGCGTGAACCATGCCACGAATTCCCCTTCGCACATGGAGGAATTGCGGGACGCCCAACAGGAGACCCTCGCCTATTTCGAGAAAGGACCGGCATCGAAAGGGTCCGGCATGCCTGCTCTCGAAGGCGGCCAACTGCTGCTGCCGATCAATTTTATTCAGCAGTCCCCGCTGTCGCCGGTGCAAGATACGCTCGGGCCGCTACCGGTGGCGACCTTCGCGAAAAATGATCTCTTCAAGCTGCCGCCGGCTCCGCCGAAGCTGAACCTCGGAGCGGGGCCGACTGAAATCGATACGGTGATATTTGACGACTTCAATGCGGCGAGCGGGACCTTTTCCGCGAGCAGCATCAAGGGCGGCGCACTGAAATTCGGCATCAGCGGAGGCGCCGCAGGCGATACGGTGCTGGGACAGGCGACATACGACGTGTCGAGCGTCGGTACATTTGGCACGCTCTATCTCAACAGCGCCACCGGAAGCTACACCTTCGTTCCGAACAATACCGCAATCAACGCGCTGAAGGCCAACACGACCCAGAGCTTCGTGATCACGGTCTCGGACGGCGCGCTTTCGGCCAGCGAGAGCTTCGACATCAGCATCCTGGGCGCCGACGACGCCTCCATCATTTCCGGCACCAAGGCCGGCGCGGTGGTGGGTGCGGTCGGCGTCAGTCATGCCTCGCCCGGCCTGCTCATCGCAAACGGCACGCTCACCGACACCGATGTCGACGATCCCGCCAATACCTTCACCGCCGTGAACGCGCCGACGACAAGCGCAGGTGGCTACGGCTCATTCACGCTCACAACGGCCGGCGTGTGGACCTATACGCTCGACAACGCCAACAGCTCCGTGCAAGCCCTCCATGTCGGCAACACGCTGACCGACAGCTTCACGGTGACCACGATCGGCGGAACCCCGCAGACGGTGACACTCACCATCCACGGCCCTTTGATCGAGATCGGAACCGCGCCATCGCTGACATTGAGCGAGACCCATCTGACAGCGACGACGCTGGACGACAACATCGCCGGCTCGGCACCGGACGCCGCGCTGACGACGACATCAGGCGAGTTCTCGGCGGCATTCGTCACCGAACCGGGTCTGACGGTCAGCTACGCACTGACGATCACCGGCGGCAACGGTACGGCGTCGGGGCTGATCGATTCGCATACCGGCCTCGCTGACCTGCTGGTTCTGAACGGCAACACCATCGAAGGCCATGTCGGCACGGCAAGCGGGGCGCTCGCGTTCACCATCACGGTTGACCCGGCCACGGGCCGCGTGACCTTCGTCGAGCACCGCGCGGTCGAACAATCGTCGGGCACCAGCCCTGACAGCGGCGAAGGGATCGCGCTGGGGACCGGCCTCGTCAACCTGATCGCGACGGTCACGGAGAGCGACGGCCAGTACCAGGATCTAAGCATCGACCTCGGCAAGCAGCTGACAATCACGGACGATGGCCCGCGCATCGAGGCGGCGGGCACAGCCCCATCGCTGACGCTGAGTGAGACGCATCTGACGGCAACGGCGCTGGACGACCACATCGCCGGCTCGGCACCGGACGCGGCGCTGACGACGACTTCCGCCGATTTCTCGACGGCGTTCACTTCGGTGCAAGGCGCCGATGGCGCGACCATCCGCTACGCGCTGACGATCACTGGCGGCAACGGCACGGCGTCGGGGCTGATCGACTCGCATACCGGCCTCGCTGACCTGCTGGTTCTGAACGGCAACACGATCGAAGGCCGCGTCGGCGCGACCAACGGCACACTGGCCTTCACCATCACGCTCGATCCGGCCACGGGACGCGTGACCTTCACCGACTACCGGCCGGTGGAGCAACCGCTCGGCACCAGCCCGGACAGCGGCGAAGCCGTATCGCTGGCCGCGGGCATCGTGAGCCTAACTGCCACGATCACGGACAAGGACGGCGACTTCCAGAGCGCCGGCCTCGACCTCGGCAGCAGGCTGACCATCAGCGACGATGGCCCCTGCATCCGGGCCAATTGCACCGCTCCGTCGCTGACGCTGAGCGAGACGCACCTGACGGCAACGGCACTGGACGACCATGTCGCGGGCTCGGCACCGGACGCCGCGCTGACGAAAATTTCTGCCGATTTCTCGACAGCGTTCACCTCGCTCCAGGGCGCCGACGGCGCGACGACTCACTATGCACTGTCGATCAACGGAGGTGACTGCACCCCATCCGGTCTGATCGATTCGCATACCGGCTGCTCCGACGTGCTGGTTCTGAACGGCAACACCATCGAAGGCCATGTTGGCACAGCAAGTGGCGCGCTGGCATTCACCATCGCGGTTGATCCGGCCACGGGATGCGTCACCTTCACCGAATATCGCGCGGTGACGCATCCGGCCTGCGCCGGCCCTGACAGCGGCGAAGCCGTGTCGCTGACCGCCGGCGTCGTAAGCCTGGTTGCCACCATCACGGACAAGGACGGCGACTTCCAGAGCGCGTGCATCGACCTCGGCAAGCAACTGACGATCACGGACGATCACCCGACCATTTGCGGCTTCCCGGAGACCTTCGTCGCCGCTCAGGATCATCAGACTGCGACAGGTACCTACGATATCAATTTCGGCGCGGATGGCGATGCCGCGATGTTCGTTGCCGTCCACAACGGTCCGGTCGGCTGCACGGGATATGATCTGGCCACATCATGCCTGGGCAACGGCGTCACCGCGGTGCACGTCACCGGACATGGCGATGACTACAACTTCTACTATACGACCCATGAAGTGGGCGGCGGCGTCGAACTCGACGCGTATCTTACCGATTGCGGCGGCAGGTTGGACGATCCTTATTTCAAGTTGCTGATCAATCCGGATGGAACATTCTGCTTTGATCTCGAGCACGCCGGGCCGTCGAAGGACGTCACCGTCCATGGCTCCGATTTTGATGCCCCGATCTGCGGCACGCCGTCATTGACGGCTCCGGACGGACAACTGGTTATTACCGGGTCGGACTGCGCCGGCCAGCCGCTCGATGTCAAGGCATCGGACTGCGGTATTGCGGTCGGCGACAGTGGACTGCAGATGGACCCGGCCGAGCAGTTGAATCTCGCGTTCACCGAGAAGCAGTCGCAGGTCGGCTTCAATCTCACGGAATGGCAGGGCTACGGCACCGCCGATGTGATCCTCAAGGTTCTTGATGGCAGCGCCGACGTTCACGACTTCTGCATCGATGTTCCCAGGCCGCTCTGCGGCAGTGCCGGCTTCGTGGTGCAGGAGACATCGGATGCTTCGCTGATCGACACCTACACCTTTGATGCCACGACGACGACGTATACGCTTTACGTTGACAGGTCGTTCGATCAAGTCCAGGTCGACTACGATCGGGTGGAAGCCGGGTGTCCCACCTTCGCGATCAACAACATCAGCTATACCGAAAAGACGAGCATCAATGCGGATCTGCTGTTCGACGTGACGGCGGTCGATGCGGACGGCGATTCGGCCACGAGCAGCCTTCAGGTCGATATTCAGTGCCACACGGCGGGGATGGACACCTTCATATTCGCCGCCAGCCAGGACAGCCCCGCGCCGCCGGTCGGCGCCAGCGCTCCCGCACCCGATGTTAGTCCGATGTCAACGAGTAGCCACGAGGACGCGGCGTTGTCTCAGGCAATCTTGCCCTTTGTAGACGGCGGAACGTCGGGAACGACCGAGCAGTCCTTTCATTTCGCGGAGCCTTCGAGCCTTGAACAGCAGGGAGCTTCGTCCCCTCCACAATTCGATCAAAGCCTCGCGTGGTTCGGCCGCCAGGACGATTCCGCTGGATTCCAGCTGGCACAAGGAGTTGCAGCTGGTGGAACGCCGGCAGTTGGGCCGGTCCCGGAGCACCAAGCAGATTTCTTCCCGGACCATACGCCGGACGCCGTCATGACCCATCCGCTACACGATCTGATCATGTAGCGATCGCTTCGTGTACCGATCACTTGGGCGCATGGCCGGCACTCTGGCCCGCGTCAGACGTTGACGCGGGCCAGAACCGCTTCTCATGTCAGTGCCAGCCCTCGCCGGCCTTCAGCGCCGCCGAGAGGCTACGCACCGGACGGGTCACCAGCGGATCGAGTTCGAAGCGCTTTTCGAGCATCTTGAGGATCGACGTGGTGTCGAAGTCCTCATGCGCGACGCCCGACTTGTTGAACCGCTTGGCGATCAAGAGTGCCGGAATGCGGGTGCCCGGGCCCCACTGATCCGCAGCCTTGGCTTCGGCACCATGACGGTTGAACGGCGGCGGGGGAACGTGATCCCACTGCCCGCCGAACTCGTCATAGGTGATGACGATCAGCGTGTCCTTGCCATCCGGCCCCTCGACGATCGCCTTGACGAGATCGACGAGATGCTGGCTGCCTTCGGACTCGCTGGTGTAGCCCGGATGCTCGTTTTCCTCGCCGATCGGCTTGATGAAGCTGACCTGCTTCAGCCGGCCGGTCTTCGCCGCCTGGATGAACTCCGCCTCGTCCTTCAGGCGATCCTTGCGGGCCCGCGTTCCGGGAGCGTAGTTGGCGAAGTAGTTGAACGCCTGATGATGGTACTGGAAATCCACGTCCGGGCAGTTCGGGAACACCGCCGTCGAGACATGGTTCGGGTCGGTGCAGGTCGTGCCGTTGCCATTGGTCCAGCCCGAAGCGCCGACGTCGCCGTTGGCGTTCGACCAGCCGCCCGAATACCAGGCCCAATCGACGTGCTTTGCCGACAGCCGATCGCCGATGTTCGGCGTGTGCAGCGGCGGCAGGCGCTTGATGTCGGCGGTGCCCGGGGAATAGGGCTGATAGAACGGCTGCGTCGTGTTGACCGCGTAGTCGCCGCAGGCGAGGCCCGCCGGCAGGCCGGCCTGATTGCACTTCGCCGTCAGCTGCGCATCCTTCACGGTCGAGAGCGGCGTGTAGAGCGGCGTGCTGGTCGGCATGCCGTTGGCATCGACGATCGAGTGGAAGTCGTTAGCGCTGCCGTCATTCAGGGCACCGACGAACTGCGGCGCCGCGGCGGCGACCAGGAACTGGTGGTTGAGGAACGAACCGCCGAAGGCGCCCTGGAAGAAGCTGTCCGCGATGATGTAGTTCGGCGCGCCGTTGCCGTGGAGATAGGTGTAGATCGGCAGCTTTTTGGTGTCGTAATAGCCCATCACCAGACCGGCCGCGTCACTGCCGGTCATGTAGCGGTTCTGCCGGCCGCCGTTCAGCTGATACTGCTCGCTGTAGAAGCGGTGCACGATGTCCGCGGTGCAGCCGCCGGGCGCGCCGGTGCCGTTGAGGAAACCGTGGGCCGCGAAAGCGCCGAGCGGCTTCGGGCAGGTGGTGGCCGAGGTCGGAATGAATTCATTGATCTCGAACGGCTTGTTCTTGAAGGCGCTCAGGATCGCGACCGTGCCCGTATTGTCGGTGCAGCTGGTCGGTTGCGGCGACGGAGAAGTCAGGTTGACGTCGTTCTGCAGCAGACAAGCATAGACGGTCTGGTTGTCCTGCCGAACCTGCAGGGTGTGCGCCTGATCGGCATAGGATGTGCCGTTGATCCGGTCGCGGCCGACGTCGCCCCAGTGACCGTAGAGGTTATCGAAGCTGTGGTTCTCCTGATAGATGACGACGATGTGCTTGTACTGGTGCACGCCTTCATGGCCACGATCCCGCAGGTCGCGCAGCTCGTCCTTGATCTCGTGCTTGAACTCATCAACGATCTTTTCGACCAAATTCTCTGCGTTCGCTACCGGCGAGATGGCAACGGCGCCAACAACAACCGCGAGCGCCGGAATGGCTCCCCAAAGCCGCATAGTGCTCTCCTGATTTAGAAAGAAATAGAAATGGAGCTACACGCTATGCAAAACACATTTCGCTGGGATGACTGTTTTTCGACGCGCGCGCAAACGCGCGGAAAGATGCTCGCGCGCCAACAGACTTTCACCGTGTCAAAGGCAGACTGCGTTGCGCTTCGCTGATCGCGCGTCATCAAACCGCAATCAAAATTCGTCTATCCAGTCAGATGGTCATTGATCCTGCCGACAGGAAACTGTCACCTCCGTGACATCTTCCGACGCACGGCAGCGCATATGCATTTGTGACAGGGGCGTTTTCGCGCGATGGCTTGGGATATTCTGGCGTCCGGCTCCGGAAAACATCGTGCGACAGCCGCTGATCGCGGCGTCAGACCGGCACGGGTCGCGTGGCTGGCGCTCGTCGTTGCCCTGCTCCCGTTGCGCGCGACGGCGTTCCCGCTCGGCGGCGACCAGACCGTGCTGCCGGCCGGCACCGAATTTTCCGAGGAAGCGCTGGCGCGGCCGCGCGAACTCTTTCATTCCGAAGCCGTTGGCGGGCGAAAGTCCTATTTGGTCAATCTCGGCGATCTCGCGTTCAACTCGCCTTCCATCCTGGGTGGCAAGGCGCGTCAGGCCGAGATGAGCTGCGGCACCTGTCACGTCAACGGCGCATCGAACCCGAAACTGTTCGTTCCGGGCGCATCCTCCCGCCCCGGCACCTTCGATACGACCAGCCTTGTCTTCAACGCGAAGACGTTCAACAGCATCCTCGATCCGGTCAGGATTCCGAGCCTGCGCGGCGCCCGCTTCCTCGCCCCCTACGGACATGACGGCCGCATCACCTCGTTGCGCGACTTCGTCTATAACGTCATCGTCAATGAATTTTCCGGTCCGAAGCCGCGCGACGAGGTTCTCGACGGCCTCATCGCCTATATCAACGATATCGATTTCCTCCCCAATCCGAAGATTGCGCCCGGCGGCAGGCTTGCCACGCAGGCGAGCCTGGCCGAGCGTCGCGGCGAGGCGCTGTTCTTCAAGCCGTTCCCGAAGCAGGCCGAGCTGAGCTGCGCCGGTTGTCATGTTCCGGGTGGTACCTTCAACGACCAGATGCGCCACGACGTCGGATCCGGTGGACTGGTCAAGACCCCGACTTTGCTGAACGCCAACTTCAACGCCCCGTATTTCCACGATGGCCGCTACGACAGCTATGAACAGGTGGTCGATCATTTCGATCGTGTGTTCGACCTCGAACTGTCGACCCAGGACACCCAGGACCTCGTGGCCTATCTGAATGCGGTCGGCGACGGCGAACGCCCGTTCGACAAGGACGGCGTCATGCTCCGGATGAAAGAGGTCCTCGAGCTCTCGAGCGTCCTCGAGGTCGCGATCCCGGCTGCCGACACCGCGGTGGTGTCACTGGCCGTGACCGGGGTCGGGGCCGAACTGCGCGAACTGACCGAGCGCATCCCGGACATCAGGAACACCTCGATCGGTGGCAAGGACGAGCGGCTGGCGGCGCGCGCGATCCTGAAGGACCTCGTTCTCACCCTGCGCCGCATCGATCTCGACGTCGCCGCCGGCCGTATCGACGATGCGATGGCCGAATATCGCAACTTTGCGCAGCTGGTGCACTTCGACGTACCCGTCGCTCTCAAGAAGGCCGAACCCTGGTCGCTGTTCAACAGCAACGTGCATCAGTCGCACTACACCGCGCTCGGCCGGATCCTGCCGGTGACAAGCCAGCAGTCGCAATAACGGACAGCGTGCTCACTCCGAAGCCGGCGGCTCAACCCACACATCGCTCTGCTGTATCCGACGGATCAAGGCCTGCGGGTCGAACTTGCGCAAGCCTGCGGGGATTTCAAACGTTTGCGCCGGCTGCGGCTCGTCGCGGATGTGATCGGCAGCGATCACCGTCCCGTCCGCGGTCTTGATCCGTACCGGAAATCTGCGCGCGCGATCGATCCAGCCGACAAAGCTCAAACCGGACGGCGCGGCGATTCGAAAGACGTCGGTATCGTGCCCCGCGATCCTTTCCGCTCCACCGCGCTCGCAGTGCCACGTCGCGAGGTCAATCGGCGCGGACAGCTGCGCCATCGCCAGCCATTGCCGGCAGGGATCATCCGGATCGATCGGAATGAACATCCGGGTGAGCGGACTCGATTGCCGCGCGTCCATGTAAACCCGTGCCGCCGGACGGACGAAATAGGCTGCGGGCTTACCCGTATCGATCAGGAAGAAGCCGTCGGACAGCGTGCTTGTCTCGATCCGTGCTTTTCCGCCCGAGACCCGCAAGGCTCCCATGGCGGTTGCCGTGTCGTCCTTGTTCGCGACGAGGTCGGCGGAAAACTGCTGCGCCGTGGCCGGGATCGCCGCGCCGGCCAGGATGGCGACGGCAAGCAGGCTGGCCGCGACGCTGCTGCTGATCGCGCACGTCTTCTCGTCGCGTTTCATCGCGTGTCTCCGGTCGATCAGGTGGTGGGGACAGAACATGACGGCGCCGACCGAACCATTGGTTCGATCGGCGCCGGCCTCGGATGCAGTCAAGACCTCGCCGTGGGCGAGAGCTTGATCACTCGGTGTAGGACAACGTGACCGGCTTGCTGAAGTCGAACGCGTCAAACATGTCGGACAATGCCGGGCTGTTGGTCGGAACGTACTCGTTGTTCTTCGAGTAGGTCGGGTTCGGCAGGTTGTCGCGGCTGCGGTTCGTGAGCGGCTGGAGAGCCCAGTTGCGTTCGATGAACTTCAGCAGCGAAACGTGGTCGGCGTAGTTGTGGTTGACCTTGCCGCCCGTCGAATAGGGCGAAAGGATCAGGGTCGGAATGCGCGGTCCGTCGCCGAAGAAGTCGATGGACTGCTGGTAGCCGGAGTCCCAATAGCCGCCGGCCTCGTCCCAGGTGATGAAGACCGCGGTTTCAGCCTTCAGCTCCGGATTGTTGTCCAGCGAGTTGAGCACGTTCAGGACATAGGCCTCGAACAGATCAACCTTCGAGCTCTGCGGATGACCGTCGAGCAGGCCGTCCGGCTTACCGAACGACACCGCAGGCAGCGTGTTGTTCTGGATCGCCGTGATCAGATCGGCAGTGTCCTTCATGTGAGCCTGACGCACGGCCGGGTTAGCCATGATCGAGGTCGCATACTGGAACGGATTGCAGATCTGGCAGTAGGCAACGCCGAGCGCGTGCGCCGGATCGGCGACCGCAGCGGCGCTGAGGTTGGGGTTCGACGGATTGGCGGCAACCGCGGCGTTGGAAAGCGCCACGGCGTCGTTGAACGCGCCACCGTAGAACGCCCAGGAGACGTTCTTCTCCATGAGCGCATCGCCGATCGTGCGAACCGACGACGGCGGCACGTTGTTGCCACCCGACAGCGCGCCGTTCGGCAGATAGCCCGGGTTGACGTTGTTGAGCATGTAGTAGTGGTTGGGCTTGCAGTTCGGCTCCGCCGCGTACGGCAGATTGTTGAGGTAGGTGACGATCGGCTTGACGCCGGGCTGGAAGACATCAGAGCAATTGCTCCAATTGCCATCGACGGTGTAGCGGTTGACCGAACCCGCGACCGGATTCGGATTGGCGATCAGGTTGGCCGGCGGCGTCACCGGATTGCCCTTGCCGTCGCTCCAGAAGGCCGCGTCACCGGTACCGAGCATGAAGTGGTTCGCGCCGGTGCCGCCATGGAACGACTGGTGGAAGTTGTCGCTCAGGGTGAAGCGGTCGGCCAGCATCTTCAGGACCGGAGCCTGACCCTGCTGGGCGTTGTAGTAGCCCATCGAGTTGGCCATGCTCTTGTTGGATGCCGAATAGGTCGCCATCACGAACGGGAACAAATCGTTCAGGCAACCCGAATTGTTCTTCTTGGTGGCGTTGGCGGCGCTGCAGTCTTCCTGCTGCCAATCCTGGTAGAAGCGATGCGTCGAGTCGCCGGTGTAGTCGTCGTCGCTGATCTGCTCACCCTGCAGCTGGAACGGTCCGTTCAGACCGCCGGCGCCGGGAATGCGGGTATCCAGCACACCGGTCGGCAGGCCGCTGAAGCCGGTGGTGAGGATATCTAGATCGGCCGGGTCCATGTCCTTCTCGACGCTGGCTTCGGCGATCGTCTTGAACGGGGGCGCGGTGTCGCTCTGCGCGGTCGGCGTGCCGGCCGTGTTCGGCTGCGGCATCGGGTTGGTCGCGTTGTAGGGCGACTTCGCGATGGTCGGTGCGCCGATATAGTACAAGGGCTGGCCCGCGACCGAGGACTGCTGCGCCTGCGCAAAGTTCGGTCCCGGCGTTCCATCCTCGTTGACGATGCCCTTCGACAACAGGTTGGAGATGGTCTGCCCCTTGCCCTTCGGCTTATAGATACCGAAGGTGTGATCGAGGCCGCGGTTCTCACCGATCAGGATGATGACGTGCTTGATCGGCGACGCGGTCTTCACGCCGTGATCGCCGTCACCATGATGGCCATGGTTCTCATGATTCGCACGATCGCCCTCTTCGTGCGCCTGGTGATTGTGATGCGGACGCTTGTCCCAATCACTGCGACCGCCCGGATAGTGAGCGGCATATGCGGCTGTTGCGACGAGCACCGTTGACGCGATGCAGAGCGCGGTGCTGGTTCGCCAGTGCTTTTTGTAATTCAAACTCATTGTCGACCTCAGGGTGTTTGCGGTTAGCAACACACACTGCTTAGTGCGACAATATGACGCATGGTTTTCGCTTACATGAAAGCGCGCAAGAAATTTCGAAACGTTCAAATATTTTCTGAGGAGACATCTGCCGCCGCGCAGTGCATCTCCACGATTCAACCATGCAACCAATGAACGAAAATTGATCACGCATCCGCGCCGCAGCGCGGATCGCAAAATCACTCCAATACAACGCAATCAGTGCGAAAGGTGCCTGGAGCGCATCACCTGGCGAAGCGCAGCATAATGTTGGTCATGCACGCCTTGATTGAATAGCGACCACGGCTCGGCGCTGGCCAACAGCGCAGGCACTGCAGCAGCCATCAGATTGCGATAATTCCTGAACTCGGTTGCGGCATCCGCGTTGTGCCCTGCCGCAACCGCCATCTCGATTCGCCGCAGCGTGAGCACGAGCTCCTTGAGGCCGTTGCGCGCAAGTACGCGCTGCTGCTCGCCGCCCGAGACGCTGGTGTTCTTGCGGTCGGGATATTGCTCGGTCAACTCGCGCAACTCGCGGCCGATCGTATCGACCGCCAGCGCGACGATGTCCTTGTCACCGGACGGAATCGCGGTCGCGAGCACCGTCGAGAAATCGTTGATCTCCTTCAGCGTTGCCCCGGCGCCGTCGCGCTCATAGGGCTGAACGCCATCGCCGACTGCCGTGAGATAGGCGACGAGGTCGCCCTTGTCCTGCGCCGAGAGCTCGAGCTGAAAGGTCCGGTCGAAATAATCGACGACCTGGTCGTAATTGTCGAAGCGGCCGTCGTGAAAGTACGGCGCGTTGAAATCGGCATTGCGCAGCGTCGGCGTCTTGAACAGTCCGCCCGAACCGACATCGTGCTGCTGGTGATCGACAAAGCCGGACGACGGAACGTGGCAGCCCGCGCAGCTCAGCGCGGGATCGTGCGGGAACGGCTTTGCGAACAGCACCTCGCCGCGGCGCTCCGCGTCGCTGATCTTGCCGGCCAGCCGTCCGGCGGGACCAAGGCTCGGATTGGGCAGGAAGTCGATGTCGTGAATATACGCCACGATCGCATCGAGCGTTGCCGGCGACGGCTCGGGACCTGCGAACTCGTTGGTGATGACGTTGTGGACGAAGTCGCGCAGCGAGGCGAATCGGCCGTCGGCGCCGTAGGGCGCTAGATAACGGGCGCCGCGCAGGCTCGGGATCCGCACTGGATCGAACGCCAGATTGTTGGCCTTCGGATTGAACAGCGGACCGGTGGTGTCGAACGTGCCGGGCCGGCTCGACATCTTCGGCATGAAGAATTTGGCGTTGTTCGCGCCATTGACGTGGCAGGTGCCGCAGCTCACGCCGGCCTGCCGCGCCACGTCACCGAGCAGCCCGGGCGAATTGAATGCGAGATCGCCGAGATTCACCAGATACGACTTGGCTCCGGTCCGCTCGGACTGGAAAACCTCGCGCGGCTTGTCGAGCGCATCCTCGTTCAGTTCGGTCGCGACAGGCAGTACGGTCTTGTCACCGTCGACCGGAAACGCCACCGCACGCCCGAACAGTGCCAGGGCGATGACACCGGAGAGCAGCGCAGCCAGACGCAGGTGAAGCGATGTCATCGCGCCTGGGCCTCCAGGGTCGGCCGCTGCAGCCCGAGCTTTGCGGAGGCGCTCTGCAGCGCAACCACCAGTTCCTCACTGGTCTGGCGCAGTTCGGCAATGTTGACATGCGGCAGGTCGGGCGTGGCGACAATCGCTTCGAGCTGTTCGATCCGGTTGGTCACCATCTCGTCGAGCTTGCCGTCGACCGTGTTGAGCGCGGCCGAGAAGATCGTGTGGTAGGCGAAGTCGATGCCGGCGATGTTGTTGCGCATGTCGTCCAGCGAGGTGCCGCTGATGCGCGACTCGCCGCCATCGGCCTTGCTCTCTCCGACTTCGTAGGCGAGCCGCACCGTGCCATCCAGAAGGCCCTGCGGCGTCAGCTTGATATCCTTGAGCTTGCCGTGGAGATCGTTCAGATGCTCGACAAGGCCGGTCGCATCGGTGGCAACGTCGGTGCTGGCAGCTCCGAACAGTTTCGCCTCGATGGCGTGGAACCCGCTGTCCGCGTTGGGCCAGGCGTCGATCTGCGCGTCGAGCTCAGGCACGAACCCCGCGGTGAACACCTCCGAGCGCTCCCAGCCGGCGCGCGCCGACAGCCAGGCCTTCTTCGCTCCAGGCAAATCCGCCGCCGCGGCGCGCTCGCGAAGCGCACGCGCGCCTGTCAGCGCACTGGCGACGCCCTCGATCAAATATGGCCGGTAGCGCTCGGCGCCCTCCTCGAGAGCGCCGGCATTCGCGGCGCGCACGCCTGCGAACGCTGCCAGCAAAGCAAGGCACGCCGCCACTTGCATCTTGTGCATAGTCAACCCACTCGTCTGCCACGAAGGGCTCGCGGCATGTAGCGGGGCGAACTATTGTCGGTATCCTATGCGGATTTGTGACAGCGCAGACTTTTTGTCGCATCTTTTCTGCTTCGCGATCGCCGATGACGATCACAATTTTGCAAACTCGTTCGCGCTGCTGCAGACGGATTGAAATTGGACTGTTCAACGCGCGTGAGTTGTTGCAACACAACGTCCGCATCTGTCACACTTGTCCGTCGCCATGCAGATTGATCGCGAAGCTCTCTATTTTATCGGATCTTACGGCGCGCTTTGCATGCTTTGCTGCGCGGTCGCGCTGATCGATCTTCGCCACGGCATCATCCCCAATTGGCTGAACCTTGCGATCGCGGCGCTCGGTCTCGCCAACGTCGTCGTCACCGAAGGCACGATGGCCGCCTTCACCGCCATGGCGATTGCGGTCCTGGTCGGCATCGTGTTCCTACTATTGCAGCGTGTTTACTTCGCCTTGCGGCAAGTCGACGGATTGGGACTTGGCGACGTCAAGTTTCTTGCCGCCGCGGCGATCTGGGTCGGCGCGACAGGCATTCCGACCTTGCTGCTGATCGCGGCACTCGCGGCGCTCGGTGTTGCCGGCGGCCTGCAACTCGCAGGTCACGAGATGAAGCGCCAGACCTCGATCCCGTTCGGCCCGTTTCTGGCGCTCGGGCTTCTCGTGACGCCGGCGCTTCAGAGCTGGCTTGCGTTGAACTAGCATCTCGGTCCGACGCGCAATCACATCTGGCGCCGCGCGGCCAGGGGCTTCCTCTCCGTGCTGACCGGAACCAGGCGGACATCGCCGCTCTCGTCGCCGCCGGGCTGGGGCAATGTGAGCACGGCCCCCTGATCGTCCTTCTGCATCGTGACTTCGCGGCCGTTGATGGACCGCAGCTTCCATCCCTGGAAGTCATCGCCGATCTTCAGCCGCAGCGCCGTCTTGTTCGACTGATCGAGAAAGATCCCGAAGCTTTCGTCATCTCCCGCAATCGTGCCGACCAGCGACAGCGGCGGTGGCTCGATCGCGACCTTGCGCGGCGGCGGCGGCGCCGGCTTGCTGACCTCCGGTTCCGCAACGACGGCAGGTGGCGGTCGCCGCGACGGCGAGAACACCGGCCTGTCGCGCGTGTTGGACAGCGTCTTGAGCGGGATGCCCCACAACGGATTTGCGCTGAGCGGCTGCGGCGTCGGTGCCGGCGACGGGGCCACCCGGACCGACGTCACCGGTTCGGACGGTGGCGGTGAACTCAGCACCGGTCCGCCGAGGCGAGTATCGTCGAGCATCCCGGCGTCCAATGCATCGCCGGATGGGGCAGGCACCGCGGCCGGCGCCGAATAGGCCGACACTGCCAACAGCACGATGGTCGCTGCGAAGCGTCGCATCATTTGGCTCCTCGCCATTGTCCGGAGACGCCGAGCAGCACGCGCAGCTTGCCGGGATCGGCGCCCTTGGCCGCCTCGTCGGCGACGGGTTGTACGACCAGCTGGTCGATGAACAAAAACGGCATGCCGGCTTCCAGATCGTAGAGCACCTGCTGCAATTGCGCCTGCTCGATCTCGCTGCTCGCGACCATGCTGATAAAGCCGGCCTTGGCCGGCGCGTTGGGAACGTCGAGCTGCGTCGACAGCACGTTGCCGCCGGCCTTGATCACCGCGCTCGACACCCGTTGCAGCAAGGTGGCGCCGGCCACCGTGACGGTCGCCCCCTCGAGATAGGCCGAGCCGGCCGGCATTGCCGGTTGACCGGGCGCGGTATTCGCCCTGGATCGCCCCTCCAGTTGCTCCAGCATTCCGGCCGCTGCCGCAACATCGCTGCGCAGGCCGATGATGTCCGAGAGCGAGGAGATGACGACAAAGAGCAGCAGCACGAACAGGCCGAGATAGCTCGCGGTCGCGACCATTGGCGAGGTGCTGACAGCGGTCAGCGATCGGGATGCTGCGCTCATGAGCCGGACCCAAAATAAGCAGTGATGTTGGCCTCGACGTGGAACCGCTCGGCCGATTCATTTGCCGCGCGCGTCGTCGGCGCGAAGAACGTCGCGCGGGTGAATTGCGGCGACTGCTCCAGCAGCCGGATCAGGGATGGCGCATCCTGGGTCAGTCCCACCACCTGCACCTTGTTGCCCTCGATGCGAAGCTCCGTCACATAGGTCGTGTCGGGCAGCACGCGCGAGACCGCTTCCAGGACCATGACGCTCGACGGCGTCGTCTGCTTGCGCTTGGCCAGCAGGCCGAGCCCGGACGAGTCGCCATTGGCATCGAGACGCAGCGCGGCGCGGCGCTGCGCGATCCGGTGTTGCAGGTCGTCCTGCTCGGATTGCAGCCACCCGCCGAGATAGATGTTCAGCAGCAGCGAGACTGCAGCCGCGGCCGCCGTCGAGACCAGGCTGACGCGCAACAGGCGCGGAACCGAAGGCCCGGCAAGGCCGCGCAGCGACTTGTCGAGCAGCGTCACCTGCTGCGCGGCGCCGTCGCCGCCAACCGCCGGCGCGAAGACCGCGACGGAGGCGGCGCCGAGCATCCTCGCCATCCGGATCAACGGATCGACCTTCGTCGCCGCGGTCGCGCCGAACGCGACTTCGATGCGGTCATTGGCGATCGGTTGCGGCGAACTCCAGCCAAAGACGGCATCGGCAGCGCTCCATGGTGTCAGCCGGTCGACCTGTGCGCGGACCATGCCTTCGAGGAAGTCGCTTGCCTGGCTCGGGAAATCGAGCACGCGGCTGACGATTTGATCCGATCGCAAACGCACCTCGATGCGGCTGCCGTCGAACGCGGTCTTCCACTCCGCCGGCAGCGGAGGCTGCGGCGCATCGTGATCGAGCCGGAACGAAACCGGCATCGAAGGCGAGCCATCCTTCGAGACCGCGAGGCGGGCGGTGAACGTGCCGTCGCCATTCTCGTCGAGCTCGATGCTGCGCCGGCGCATGAACCTGCCGGCGACGCCGTCGACGGTGGTCGCGACCGCGCCGATCCATTGCTCGAACCATTGCCGTGCCTCGGCAAGCATTGCCATCATCCTCTCTTGCGCAGCAGAACCGGGTTTCGCGGCTCGACGTCGTTTTGCCAGGACAACACCCGATAGGGCTCGACCTTGTCGCCGAGTGCGATCACCGCCTCGGATGTGGTCCGGTGACCGTTGCGGAAGCGGATCGAGATTGCGATCCGGTAGCACGGGCTCTGCGCCGTCGATGCCGCGCTTTGCTGGCTTGGGGCCTGCGTTCCGGCAGCGATTCCGTTCGGCGAAGCCGGGCGCGCCCCGAAGCCGTCCTGGTCCTTCCCCAACGCCTTATCGACGGCGAGAGCGACTTCCGGCGCGGCGATGGTCGGATCAACATCCTGACCGCCGTTGAACACCGTCACGAACGGCAACACGCGATCGACAAACGCTTCGGGGATGCCGGCGACCAGCGCCAGCTCGTTGACATGGGTGAACAGCCCCTGCCGCGGCGAATAGCCAAGCGCGTTGTAGCGCGCCGCCTCCACATTCTCGCTGCCCGGCGCGGGCCGGGTTCGCCAGCCGACGATCCGGTCGGCATATTCGGCGGCGGCGTCCTTGCGGGCGCCGAGCACGACGAACAGGCCGATCAGCATCTCCTTCGACGCGTAGTTCAGATCAAGGCGGCCGGCCTCCGATGTGAAGGTCACGCCGACGCTGGCATCGTCTAACCCGAAATGAAACGCCCCGTACTGTGGTCTCGTCTTCTCGTCCGTCAGCGTCAGCTGATAGGCGGTGAGCTCGAGTCCGGCCGACACCAGCGCCTCGGTCTGCAACGACAGGTCGCTAGCCGCCAGCGCGCGCGCCGACGCGGCCAGATAGGCCGAGAAGATGATCGCCAGCGACGACAACGCCAGCAGGATCCAGAGCACCGCAACGATGACGAAGCCGCGATTGGCCGGCGATCGGCCGACATTGCCGGACGCGCGCATCACGTCTTCCCCTGATCGGTGGCACTTCCGGAACTCTGCTTGTCGCCGCAATTGCCGTCCGGCTTGGTGCAGTCGCTCGGAATCTGGACATGGACCGGCGCGATGGTCGAAACCGACAGGACGCGTTGGCTCGCCGCGTCGCGCACGGTCAGCCGGATCATCGCCGGCAGTCTGTCCGCGTCCTTCCACGCGCTCTTCCAGGCCCGGTCAGCACCGGCATAGGCGAACGACAGCCGATAGGGCGCGCGCAGCAGCACCACCGGGCTGCCGAGATGGACCTGCTCCGACAGCGACACCCCGTCAGCCAGCGGCGTGAACCGCGTCTGCGTGCGAACCGTGACGAACTCGCCGCGATCGCGCGTCTCGCCAAGGCGCACCACGTCGAGCCCCGGCCCGGCATTTGGCCCCACCGACGTGCGCACGAACATCACGGACAACTCCGATCCGTCGAACAGCGGCTTGTGGCTGTCGCGGTTGGCGGCAACGAACTCCGCGGCCGCAAGATCGGCGCCGATCCGCTCCAGCGCGATCCCGATCAATTCGCTGCGCTGGATCCGGTCGAGGCCCCTGTTCCAGCTCGGCAGCCATTGCGCCGTGATGCTGGCGAGCGCCGACAGCAACAGCCCCATCAGCGCCAGCGCGACGATGGTCTCGATCAGCGTGAAGCCGCGCTCGCCCGTTCGCTGGTCTGCCCATGTTCGGGTCATTCCGACGACCTCGGCATCAGGCGCACGGTGCGAATGTCGGACAGCGCACCGCCTGGAGATTTGACGCGAATCCGCACCAGCTCCGGAGCCCATGGCACATTGCCCTCGGGTACTTTCCAGTCGCCGCCGAGCGGACTGACATCGATCGTCCAGCGATAGCCTTCCGCTTGTCCCGTCGAGGTGCCCGACTGCAATTCCGCGCGGGGCGGGATGCCGACCGTCATCAAGGTGCGCACCGCCTGCATCAGCGCCACGTGCTGCTCCAGCGCTCGCACGCCGCGCGTCTTGACGCCCATGACGGCGCCGATCGCAACGATCGAGACAGCCACCAGCGCCAGCGCCACCAGCACCTCGATGATGGTAAACCCCGCATCAGCGCGGTTAGTTGGCGGCGACGTCGCGAGCAACGATTTCAACCCTTCCGGTAAGCCAGTTGACGCGAACCTCATATCCCGCATCGAGCCGCGTCAGCGCGATGGAGCCACCGCAGGAACCGCCATTGGCGAAGAAGCGAATGGTCGACAGTGCGGCGCGGCGCTGACAGCTCTGCGGCAGCACGGCATCGAACCGCACGTCCTCGGGAATCCGCACCGTCATGCGCGACGCGCCGGAGTGGATCACCCGGCTCGGCGCATCGACCAGCGTCGCAACGCTGGTGCTGCGCTCGATAGCGGCATTCCGATCGGCCTTCAGCAGCGTCGCGGTCTGCAATGCATAGGCCTGCAGGCGCGATCGCGAGGTCTGGTGCGGAATGAACGGAAGCAGCACGGCCGCCAGCAGCGCGATGATGGCGAGCACGCACACCATCTCGAGCAGGGTGAAACCGCGCTGCGTCGCGTCACGCATGCTTGCGATGCATCCTTACTGGTCGTTGTTGTTGGCGGCGGTGGTCTTCTCGAGCGAGATATCGGCCGAGGTGCCGCTGCCGCCCTCCTGACCATCGGAGCCGTAGGAGACGATGTCATAGGGTCCGTGCTCGCCGGGCGAGCGATAGAGATAGGGGTGGTTCCAGGGATCGTTCGGCACGTTGCCGCCCTTCAGATACGGGCCATTCCAGGCCGCGACCCCCGGCGTGCGCCGCACCAGCGCAGCGAGCCCCTCCGCCGTCGACGGGAAGCGCCCGGCGTCGAGATAGAACAGGTCGAGCGCGCTGGAGAAGCTCTGCAACTGAATGCGCGCGGTCTTGACCTTGGATTCGCTGAGATAGTTGAGCACGCGCGGGCCGATCAGCCCCATGATCAGGCCTATGATCGCGATCACCACCAGCATCTCGACCAGCGTGAAGCCCTCCTGCCCCGAACGCCTCTGGCTTTGCGACGGCGTGCGAGCGCGTTCCGCTCGCGTGGCGAATGCCTTTATGATGATGTTGCGCGATATCATGGCCGATGACCCCTGCTCTAACCGACTAGCTGCGTGACCGAGAGCAGCGCCGTCATGACCGACACGATCAGTCCGCCGACGACGGTGCTGATCGTGATGATCGCCAGCGGACCGACGATGCCGACGACCCGGTCCAGGCTGCGCTGCAATTTTGCTTCGTAGAATTCCGCGACCCGCCCGGCCAGCACCGGCAGCTGCCCGGTCTCTTCACCGAGCCGCAGCATGCGGACCGCCATCGGCGGCAGGCTGTCCGCCACGGCGAGTGCTTCCGACAATTTGCCGCCATGGCGGACGCGGTCGGCGGCGGCGGTCCAGTTCGCCTCGCTTCCGGTCACAGACATGATGTCGACCAGGATGCGCAGCGCGGCGGTGAGGTTGACGCCGCTGCCGAGCAGCACACCGAGATTGCGGCAGAACAGGCTGGCGCGATAGAACTGGAAGGCGCTGCTGATGCCCGGCACGCGCGAGATGGCGTTGACCAGCGCGGCGCGGACGCGCGCCTGCCGCAGCAGCCACCATGCGAGCGCAATCGTCGCCGCGCTGATCAGGCTTGCCGCGGTGGCATTGGCGCGCAGGAAATCCGATACCGCAATGAAGCTGGCGAGCGCGGTGTCCGACTTGCTGCCGAAATCGCCGAGCACGGTCGAGAATTGCGGCAGCACGAACAGCAGGAAGAACAGCATCACACCGGACGCCGCGACCAGCACGAAGGCCGGATATTGCATGGCGTCGGTCAGCTTGCGCCGCATCTGCTCGGAACGCGCGCGCTCGGTCCCCAGCATCTCCAGCACGGAATCGAGCGTGCCGGAGATTTCCCCCACCCGGACCAGGGCGATGTACATCGGCTGGAACAGGGTTGGATGATCGGCGACCGCGTCGGCAAAGCTCTCGCCGGTGAGCAGGGCGGCGCGAATTTTCGCCACCACCGGACGCATCCGGCCCACGTCCGCGTCGCCCGACAGCAGCTCCAAGGCATCGTCGAGACGCGCACCGGCCTTGAGCAGCAGTGCGAGATCACGCGTGAACGTAGTGACCTCGGCCGCGCTCGGCCCGCCGAGCAGGCTGCGGCCACCGGTGCCGCCGGATGCGCGCTTGTCCTCGGTGGTTTCGATCGGCAGCAGCTTGAGATATTCGATCCGCCGCGCCACCTCGGCCGCCGTCGGGGCGGAGATCGTGCCGTTCACGATCTCGCCGGCCTGGGTCAGAGCGCGATAGCGATAATTCGGCACGGCGTCACCGCACCGTTGCGACGCGGAGGATCTCGGCGGGCGAGGTCAATCCGGCGCGGCATTTCGCGACCCCGTCGTCGAGCATCGTGGTCATGCCCGAGCGGATCGCCATCGTATCGATCTTCAGCCCGTCGGTTCGCTCCCCGATCAGTTCGCGCAGTTCATTGGACAGTTCGAGCAGTTCGAACACGCCGAGGCGGCCGCGATAGCCGGTCCCGCCGCAGCGCTCGCAGCCGCATGGCTCCTGAATGATCTCGTCGGCCTTGAAGCCGAGCGCGGCGAGCCGGGGGTCCTCGGCGAAATCGGCTGTTGCAAGCGGCCGCGCCGTCTTGCAGCGCTCGCAGAGTTGCCGGACCAGACGCTGCGCGATCACGCCGCGCAGCACCGAACGCAACAGATAGCCTTCGACCCCGAGGTCGAGCAGACGCGGCACCGCGGCAGCCGCGGTCTCGGTGTGCAGCGTCGTCAGCACCAGATGCCCGGTCAGCGCCGCATGCACCGCGACATGCGCGGTCTCGGAATCTCTGACTTCACCGACCATGATCACATCCGGGTCCTGGCGAACGAAGGACCGCAGGGCGGTGGCGAAGGTCAGGCCGATCGCGGGCTTGATCTGGGACTGGTTGACGCCGGGGAGTTCGTATTCGACCGGATCCTCGATGGTCAGGATCTTGCGGCTCGGCTCATTGAGGATCGACAGGATCGTCGCCAGCGTCGTGGTCTTGCCGCTGCCGGTCGGCCCCGTGATCACGACCATGCCGTGCGGCAGCTTCAAGAGCCGCCGCAGCTTGGCTTCGTCAGGCTCGGAGAATCCGAGCTTTTCGACCACCAGCAGGCCGCGATCCTTGGGCAGGATGCGGATGACACAGGATTCGCCGTGCTGCGTCGGCATGATCGCAACGCGGATATCGATGTCGGTGCGACCGGCCCGCAGCCGCGCCGCGCCGTCCTGCGGCAGGCGGCGCTCGGCGATATTGAGGTTGGCGATGATCTTGATGCGCGAGACCACCGCCTGGGGCAGCACGCCCGACAGCGCGGCGACCGGCCGGAGCAGGCCATCGATCCGCAAGCGCACCATCAGCCCGCCGGAGAACGGCTCGATATGGATGTCGCTGGCGCGAAGCTCGACCGCCTTCTCGATCAGATCGTTGACCGCGCGCACCACCGGCGCGCCGCTGGCGAGATCGCGCAGGCTCTCGATGTCGTCTTCGCGGGGCAGCGCCGCCGCGCTATCGGCGGCCTCGGCCTCTTCAGTGCTGGAAGAGTTGTTCAGCGCGATGGCGACGTCTTCCGACGAAGCCACCTTCACATGGATGCCGGCGCCAAGCACGATCTGTGCCGCGCGCAGCGTCGCCTGATCGGTCGGGTCGACGACGGCGAGCACCGTGGTCCCGTCGACCGCGCGGCACGGATAGACCATGGTCTCGCGCAGGAAGCGCGGCGAGAACGACCCGACCAGCGGCTCGGCCGAGGTCATCTCCTGGAGCGTCAGGCGGCCGAGCGCAAAGAAGCGCGCGGCTTCGTCGGCGAATTCGGTCGGGGAGAGGCTGGTGACCTCCCACAGCTTCAATTGCCTGACATCGGCGCCCTGCCCGGTCCGCTCAGCCGGTCCATCGCTCGGCGCCAGGTGATTGTTCTGACGCAGATAATCCACGAACCGAACGGACAGGTCGTTGGCCATTCTCGATATCCCGCCACACTATCCCGGATCAGTTCGTGCCAAGTGCCGCTGCGTGCCGTCGCGCTCGGCTCCCGGCAATTGTGCGGTTATCGATCCGAAGTGTGACAGCTGTGCGAAGTCACATCCTTCGTCCCGCTCAAGAAACTTTGAGGGTGGCATCGCGGACACAAGCAGCGCGCCGGCTGCACAGTTTAGGTGCGATGCGATGGGCAGGTCGCGAACGACAATCATGTAACCAATTTATTTCTGTCATGTTCGATCGCTAAGAGTCCCTCCGGGGTAGGACCGATCGTCGCAAGCAATCGAAATTTCAGTTAGTCAAAGCGAAGGGCCTTCATGCAACGCGTAGGCACAGTGGGCCGCTGCCCGACGATCCGTGGCGGCCTCGCAGCCATTTTTGCCTTGACGTCATTGGGGCTGTTGGCGTCCTGCAATTCCGCGACGGTCGGCGAGAGCGTGGACGCATCTCAACTCGACGTCACCGACAAGGTGCGCTCGCTGGATCTGGCACAGCGCCAGCCGCAACCGGTGAACGCACTGGCGGCGACGGGCGGCAGCCAGAGCGGCAGCGTCCGCGCGGCAATGTATGACGGAAGCGAAGTGACGGCGGTTGCCGATGCGCGGCCGCAACCGGCGTCGAACGGCAATGGCTTCGATCTGAATTTCGAGAGCACGCCGGTGGCGACCGTCGCCAAGGTGGTGCTCGGCGACATCCTGCATGTCGGCTACACCATCGACCCGCGGGTGCAGGGCACGGTCAGCCTGGTCTCGGTCCGCCCGGTGCCGAAGTCCGACATGGTGTTCGTGCTTGAAAACGCACTCCGCCTGAGCGGCGTTGTGCTGCTCAAGGATACGGCAGGCTATCGCCTGACGCCGCTCGGCGACGCCGTCGGCGGCGGCCGCGTCGATGCCGCAGCGGCCAATCCCGAACCCGGATTCGGCATCTCGGTGGTCCCCCTGCAATATGTGTCGGCGCAGACCCTCATGAAGCTGACCGACAGCTTCGCCACCAGGGCCGGCGCGATCCGCGCCGACACGACGCGCAACCTGCTGCTGATCCAGGGCACCGGCGCCGAGCGCCGCACCGCGGTCGATACCGTGCTCAGCTTCGACGTCGACTGGATGCGCGGCCAATCCGTCGGCATCTTCCCGATCTCGAGCGGCTCGCCCGCGCCTGTCATTGCCGAGCTGGAGAAGATCGTCGATTCCGGCGAGAACGGCCTCAGCCAGAATGTCATCAAGTTCATGCCGATCGCGCGCCTGAACGCGATCCTGGTCGTGACCAAGAAGCCCGACATGCTGCACACGGCCGCGACCTGGATCAAGCGCCTCGACCGCAACGACACGGCGCGCACCTCGGTCCATGTCTACCGCGTCAAATACGGCGATGCGCGCCAGATTGCGCGGGTCCTGACCGACATGTTCCTCGGCGGATCGTCCGGCAACCTGCTCGACAGTGCCGACAGCCAGCTTGCGCCCGGCTCCGGCACCTCGTCGACCTCAAGCGTCGCCGACCGTCTATCGCTCAACAACAACAACGGCGCGAATTCAGGCATGAGCGGCTTCGCATCCCGCGGCACGTCGGGGACAGGCGCAACAGGCCAGGGCCTTGGCCAGGGATTTGGCGCCGGCGGGCAAGCGAACAATCCCAACAATCCGGGCCAGGGCAACAATGCCGCGCTGGATGCCGGACGCGGTGCCGGCGGCGGCAACGGGCAGCCCGTCATGCAGGATGTCCGCATCACGCCCGATGTCGTGAACAACAATCTCCTGATCTATGCCGACCAGGCCAACTACCGCATCATCGAGTCGACCCTGCTGCAGATCGACGAGCCGCAGCTCCAGGTCGCGATCGACGCGACGATCGCCGAGGTCACGCTCAACAACACCTTGTCCTATGGCGTGCAGACCTATCTCACCAGCCAGAACCTCGGCCTGAAGCCGAACACCGGCTCGATCCTCGGCACCCAGGCCACTTCCGCGCCCGCGACCACCACGGACGCGACCACCGGCGCGGTCTCGGTCGCGGGATCGCTCACCAATGCCTTCATCAACCAGAGCTTCCCGGGCTTCAACTTCCTGATCGGAAATGCAACGCAGCCGAGCCTGATCCTGGATGCGCTGCATGCCGTCACCAGCGTCAAGGTGCTCTCCAATCCCTCGCTGGTGGTGATCAACAACCAGGTCGCGACGCTGCAGGTCGGCGACGTCGTCCCGGTCTCGACCGGCAGCGCGACGGTGCTGACCACGAGCAACACGGTGGTCAACACCATCGACTATCGCAACACCGGCATCATCCTGAAGGTCTCGCCACGCGTCAGCGTGAACGGCACCGTGCGGCTCGATGTCGAGCAGGAGATCAGCAATGTTCCCCAAAGCAGCGGCAGCACGGTCAACCTGACGCCGACCGTTTCGGAGCGACGGGTCAAGAGCCAGATCTCGGTGGCCAACGGTCAGACCGTGCTGCTGGCCGGCCTGATCAGCGAACAGCAGAGCGGCGCCCGCAATGCGCTTCCGGTGCTCGATCAGATTCCGGGCCTCGGTGACGCCTTCGGACATCAGAGCAACGGCACCCAGCGTACCGAGCTGATCATCTTCATCCGCCCGCAGATCATCCGCAACGGCTCCGACGCCCAGACCGTGGCCGAGGAGCTTCGATCGAAATTGCGCGGCAGCATCGCCACGACATCGACCAATGCGCCGATCACCACCAGCTATCACTGAGCCGGGCAGCAGGATGCGCCGCGTTCTCGCACAACGGACGGGCCTCTCGGCTTCGCTTGCGGTCGTGCTTTGGGCGATGACCGCCTCTGTCGCGAGCGCCGACAGCGTCGCGCGCGGATCGGCCGCCTTCCATCGCGGCGACTATGTCCGGGCGGCTCGGGAGCTCGCGCCGGCCGCCGAGCACGGCAATGCGCGCGCCCTCGGCATGCTCGGCTTCCTATACGAGCACGGCTTCGGCGTGCCGCAGGCCTACGCAGCCGCCGCCGACTGCTACTATCGCGGCGCCGTTCAGGGCGACCCGTTCGCGCAGGCCCAGCTCGGCCTGATGTACGACAAGGGTCACGGCGTTCCGACGGATTTCGTGCTGGCGTACAAATGGCTCAATCTGGCCGCGGCCCGCTCGAACGGGCGGCAGCGCGATGCCTATCTCCGGTTCCGCGATGCGGTCGCATCCAAGCTCTCGACCTATGAGATCATTGCCGGTCAGCGGTTTGCACTGGAATGGGCCCCCAATCGGCCGGCGCCGGACGTGCACCTGACCGCCAAGTAATCGCGCCTTACGGGGGTGTGCGCACGAGGCTCGCCGACACGCGCCTGCCTCGTACCTTCCGCCGCCGCAACCGGCGCCACCCGATCACGATCCCGCTGATCGAGATAATCGTACCAGCCGCTGACAGCAGCCACACCACGACGTCGCGCGCCGGCGAGATGCGCAGCAGCAGCGGGAAGTCGAGGCTGTGCAGCGCGTTGAACAGCCAGCGGTAGGACCGGCGGCTGTCGTCGCTGCGATCGAGGATCTCGCCGGTGACGGGGGAGATGTGCAGCCAGGTGTGGGCGGGATCGTCGAAGCCGATCCGCAATACGGGAAGCTCGCGCGCCTGGTGCAGCGTGTACCAATAGGCATCAGGTTGATCCAGCTGTCGCGCCGATATCATCGTCGCTCCCGGCATGGCGCGCCGGGCCGCCGCGATGATCTCGTCACGCGAGATCGCTACAGGCGCGCCGGTCGCGGGATCGGCGAGGCTGCGCCGGCCACTACCATCGTCGAGCAACATCAACCGGTGTCCGCCGATCCAGACGAAGCGGGCCTCCACCGCCGGCATCGATGGCGACGACTGGAAGCCGGCGACGATGTCGGCCGTGTCATGGCCGCTATAGCCGATCGCAATCTCACGGGTGACGCCGCGCCCGGAAAACGCGCCGCCGGGGTTGAGCGACAGCCAGCCGCTGAACGTCCAGGTGAGAACGAAGATGCCGCCGATCAGGCCGGCGATGTGATGCCAGGCCATCCAGCCGCGATAAGGCGAGACGGCGCCATCAGCGTAGCGGCGCATCAGCCGCAGGCGGAGGACGCCGATCCAGAAGCCGGTGATCGCGACGACAAGACAGACACCCGAGATCCACAGCACCACATCCCGCCACAGCGGGCCGTCCTTGCGCAACACGGTCGGATAGATCCAGTGCGGGATCGAGCCGAGCCAATTCCAGATGCGCTCGCAACGCGTGGTGTCGAGCGCGATCTCGCCGGTGCGCGAGGAAACATAGAGTTCGGTGCCATCGGCGTCGCCGAGACCGATCAGATAGAGCGGCTGCAACGGATCGAAGCGCGACGTGACCGACCATTGGTCGCGCGTGATCGTTTCGATCAAGCGAGGCTGCAAGGCATGCGGATGATGAGCGGCAATGGCCAGCGCCTGGTCCGGCGTGATCCGGTCAATCACGCTGCCGTCGATCGCCGAAATCGTGATCGCCCCTTCCTTCCAGCCGGTCACCCGATAGACGGGCGTGTCGTCCATCATCGAAAGCCGCAGGTCACGCGGATAACGCTCGACACCCGCGATCGCCATCGCGCGATCGGGTGCGAGCTGCACCTTGCTCCAGGGAATGACAGGAAGCGCGGCGAGGCGCTCGCTGTCGGTAAGGCGCGGAAAGGCCACGTACATCATGACAAGGCCGGAGATGAACCACGTTGCGAACAGGAGACACGTCGCAATGCCGATCCAGCGATGGACGATATAGAGCCATCGCCGCCCGCGCCGGATCAGAGCGTTGCGCATGGTCAGAACTTCACGTTGACGGACAATTCGGCGGTACGCGGCATACCTAGCAGCCACTGCCCGGTGCCGTTCGAGGTCACCGCGTAAGCCTTGTCGAACAGATTGTAGAGGCGGAACGCGACCGTGGTACGGTCGTCCGGCTTCCACCTGACGCCGCCATTGACCACGTTGTAGCCCGGCCGCAGCTGGGTGTTGGCAAGATCGGAGTACATCGCACCGACGATCTGCACGCCGCCATAGACCGACCAGTTGGGCGCGAAATCCCAGGTCAGCCAGACATTCGAGACCTGCTGCGGCACGTTGACCGGGACATTGCCGTTGAAGCTGACGATCTTGCCGCCGACCACCTGGCTGTTGTTGTCGTATCTGGCGCGCAGCAGTGCAAGATTGGCGTCGACGCGCCAGCCGTCGCTCAGCGCGAGCCCGATCGATCCTTCGACCCCGCGGGATGATTGCTGGCCGATCTGCAATGCCAGGCCGCCGGTGGGGTTGGCGGGATCGGGAATCGTGAGCCCGGTCTTGACGATCTCGTAGGCAGCCAGCGTCCACTCGCCGCGGCCGCCCCAGAACGACTGCTTGACCCCGATCTCGGTCTGCTTGCCGGTCGCAAGCTGGAACGTCTTCTGCGTGGTCGACAGTGAGATCAGGTTGCTGACCGGATCGACGCCGACCGCGTACTGGCCATAGAACGCGAGGTTCTTGATCGGCTCGTAGACGAGGCCAGCTCGCCAGCTGGTGCCTGATAGCGTCGTCTCGAAACTGTTTGCCGGCGCCTTGTAGTCGGTGCGATCGACCTCGGGACGATCGTACCTGACACCGGTGACGAGCGACAACTGATCGGTCAACAAGAGACGGTCCTCGGCGAACAGCGCGTATTGATTGACGATCGCGTTGAAGCCCGGCGTGGTCGCCGTCGTCGTGGCGAAGAACGATCCCGGATCGAACACGTAAGGATTGACCGACGACGCGCCGCCATAGGGCGAGTTGTTGGTGTGGGTGAAGTCGATCCGGTTGACGTCGAACCCGGCGACGACCTGGTTCGCAAGTCCGAACACGTGACCGCTGAAGGTCGCATCCATCCGGTTGCCGAATTGCTTCTGGTCGTGGAAGATCTCGATGTAGCTTGAGCGATCGATCAGCCGGGTCTTCGGATTCCAGGTGTAGTTTTCGATGTCGCGCCAGTGCCGCTCGCTGGTCAGATAATACAGCGTGTTGCTGACCTTGATGCCGTCGGCGACGTCCCATTCGGTCTTGAACTGGGTCCAGCTGTCCTGGTAGCGGATCGCGCTGTCCAATGCGTTGTAGTTCTTGAAGCGCAGCGCGTCCTGGATCGAGCCGTTGATCAGCGGCGTGCCGAAATAGCGCGACGGACTGCGGTCGCCGTAGTCCTCCGACAGCGTGAAGGCGAGATTGTCCGATGCCTGCACCCGCACCGCAGCGGAGACCACCGCGTTCGAGGTCTTGTCGCGATCGACCCATCCGTCCGACATGTTGCCGGTAGCGTTGACGCGGTACGACACATTGGGATTGATCGGCCCGGTGCTGTCCACCGAGAGCCGCCGCGTCATGTTGCTGTCGAGCGAAACTTCGGCCTCGTTGTAGGGCGTACTGAGCGGTTTCTTCGGGATCACGTTGATGACGCCGCCGATCGCGCCTTCGCCGTACAGCACCGAGGCCGGGCCGCGCAGCACTTCGATGCGCTGCGTCGACCAGGTGTCGTAGGGGAACGTCAGCGTGCCCGAGCCGATATAGAAGCGCGTGCCGTCATACAGCATCATCACCGAGTTGCTGCCGGCAAAGCCGCGGGTGCTGAACGACAGGCCGCCATTGCCGGGTGCCGGCGTTGCGATGAAGCCGGCCGCGTCCTGGGTGACGGCATCGAGCACGTTGTGCTGGCCGCGTTCGGCGATGGTCTGCGCCGTGATGATCTCGACGCTGGCCGGCGTCTGCAGCGGCGTCAGGTTGAGACGACTGCCGGTGCCGCCCGGCGTGGTGGCATTGAGCGTCGGCGATGCCGATCCCGGTACGCCCGACGCTGCGACGCGCGGCGTGTTGCCGGCTGTTGCGATCGTCGCGGGCCTCGGCCGCGCCGCAGCGGCCATGTCACGGCTGCGCGCCGCGGGCTTCGGCTTTGCCGCAGCGGAAGGCGCGACCTCGATCGGATCGAGCCTGGTTGGTGGCGGTGTTTGTGCCGAGCCTTCGGCCGGCAACAGCAGCGATGACAGGGAGCAGAGAAGACCGAGGCGCCATTTGCGCGCAACGGGAGAGGACGGAGACATGAAAAGGACTCGCGGTAACGTGGCACGTCACCGCGAACGCGGATGGCGCATTGCCGAAAAGGCAGTGCTCCGATCCCACCAGGACGCCCCCGCCCGATGTGCTCGCGTGTGACCACGACTGACGGCAGGTCTCCTGGCTCACGGGTCATCGCCTGTCGACGCCTTCCCGGGCCTGATGGCCCAGTGGCAAATTGACGAAAGGCTCGCCGTTTACAGTTGCGGGGACAGCTGCGGCATTGGGGTTACCCTCGCACCGCATTCCCTTTTGATCCCCGAAGGGAACCGTCGGCAAAAACGATAGGTGGTGCCGGCAAGGCTGTCAATTCGATGCGATTGTCGCACACATGCTTTGCGGGTGATGCTGCGGCGATGACACAGCGACGTCGAGCGCTGACGCCGAAAGACAACCCGTCATCCTGAGGAGCGCGGCACGCGCGTCTCGAAGGATGCACGGCCCGGCTGGTGGCCGATTCATCCTTCGAGACGCCGCTTCGCGGCTCCTCAGGATGACGGGAAACGTAGGTTCGCGTCACTGAGCCTCGACGCATCCCTGCATCACCTCATCAATCTCCGCGCGCGACAGCGCACCCATCTCGGCGATGAACACGATGCGCGTGCGCGGCACGCCGGGCGACGGCAGGCCGCCCGCAGCCAAGGTCGCGCGGCCGCCGGCGAGTTGAAACACGGTCAGCCGCCCGGGCTGCTCCACCGTCTCGAACAATCCCTTCGCCCGCGCCAGCTTCGGCGCCAGTCTGCCGATCGCCTGCTGCAGGCGCGGCAGCCGCACACGCTGCTCCGAGGTCCAGCTCAGCGTCTCGAAGCGATCGGACGCCGGCCGTCGCGGCGCGGTCTCGCGCGGCGCCGACACATGATCGAGGTCCGCCGGGAACAGCAGCGCGGCCGGCACCTCGCCATGCGAGGCATCAACCACCACGGCCGCCGGACGCGCCGCGCGCACGGCGTCGCGGATCGCGGCGCAGGTGGCGGCGTCAGTCAGATCGACCTTGCTCAGTGCCACCACGTCCGCCGCCCGGAGCTGCGAGCGCAGCAGCGCATCGTTCAGCTTCGCCGCAGGCTGCGTCGCGTCGACCACGCACAGCACCGTCTCCAGCGGCGCCTCCTTCCAGATCACGGGATCCATCAGGTTGCGCACGATGTCGGCGGGATCGGCGATCCCGCTGGTCTCGATCACGATGAATTCGGGACGCGGATCACGCCGCAGCAGCGTGGCGAGCGTGCGCAGCAGGTCGCCCTCCAGCGTGCAGCAGATGCAGCCATTGCTCAGGCTGACCACGCCGTCGCCGGCGCCCGCGATCAGCTCCGCGTCGATATTGATCGCGCCGAAATCGTTGACCACGGCGGCGATGCGCCGCCCTTGCGCATGCGCCAGCAGATGGTTGACGACCGTGGTCTTGCCCGCCCCGAGGAAGCCCGCGACCAGCAGGATCGGGACCGGCACCTCAGCCTCCGGTGACGGGCCGGCGCACCGGCCGGCCGGGACGCGCCGCGACATCGAGCACACCATCGCTGATCAGCGGCTGGCCGCTGACCACAAGATGCCGCACGCCCTCCGCCGTACGATTCATCGCGGAGAAGGTCGCGCGATCGCTCAGCGTCTCGTAGTCGAACACCACGACATCGGCGTCGGCGCCGACCTGCAGCCGGCCCTTGGCCCGCATCGCCGGCGTGCTCGCCGACAGGATCTCGGCCGGGATCAGCGCGCATTTGCGGATGCCCTCGAGCAGCGACACCTTCTTGCGCTCGCGCACCCATTCGCGGATGAAGCGGGTGAAGCAGCCCGCCGAGCGCGGATGCGAGGTGGCATCGTCCGGCAGCGGCCAGGCGTCGCCGCTGTAGGGACGGCCGTCGGACAGCGTCCACGGCATCGCGTCGGAGGCGATCGCGCCGCCCGGATACAGCACCGCCATGTCGAGCAGATCGCGATGATGCGCGTTGTTCTCGATATCGAGCACATGCCACAGCACCAAGGTCGAGGGCTCTTCGGCCTGTGCCGCCAGCAGTTCCTCGCGGCTGCCGAAACGGTGACCGTCGGTCACGCGCTGCACCGAATCGTAGCCGAGGCCGTTGCGCTCCTCGAATTTCGGATCGCTGAAGAAGGTCGCCGCCAGCACGGTCGAGCCGGTGCCGTAGGGATAGGCCTCCACCGTGATCGGCAGGCCCTGCGCCTGCGCTTTCGCGATCAGCCCAACACAACGTTCGATATCGGTCTTGCTCGACGAGTTGAAGTGGCAGATGTGCATATGCGCGCCGGTGGCGCCGGCATAGCCGATCAGGCGGATATAGGCCTCGGCCGCGCTCTCGGGATCGATCCGCGACATGTAGGCGACGTGGGTGAAGGTCGGCACCGCATGATCCGCCGCGAGTTGGCACACCGCGGTCAATTCCTGCACGCCGGCGCCCGGCGCATAGGCGTTGAGAATGCCGATGCCGATGCCGCCCTCGTTCAGGCCGATCGCGAGACGCTCCAGGATGCCGCCGACCTCGCCTTCGGTCGCGACGTTTTCGATCCAGCGGCGATCGCGCATCGCGGCACCAAACGATTCCAGCGAGCTTTCCGAATTCGAACCGGTCATCGCGCCGATGCGCGCGAAGGCCCAGTTGGCGGCGGCGCCGTAGTTCAGCACCCTGCCCTTCTCGGCCTGGCGCTTGTACCAGGACGCGACCGGCAGCACGCCGGCCTCGAGGTCGAGCGAGGTCGTCACCCCGTCGAACGCCTGCATGCGGTCGGCCGGAATGGTCTGGCCATGCGCGTGCAGGTCGATGAAGCCCGGCGCCACCACGAGCCCGGTCGCGTCGATCTGCCGCTCGGAACCGCCGAGGCCGGTGCCGACCGCGGCGATCTTGCCGTCGACCACGGCGACATCGCCGATCGCGTCCATCCCGCTGGCCGGATCTACCACCCGGCCGCCGCTGATCACCAAGCCACCCATCTCGCCACTCCCCGCATTCCGAAACCGACCGGTCTCCTGTCGAGCACAGAGAAGCGCATCGCACTGATCGCAGCAAGCCGGCCAGGGTTGTGGCGACATGCTGTGACGGAATATCCGCCGCGCCGTGATGGCGATTGCAGAGTGAGGCCCTTCCTACGTTCCGGTTGCGCGCCGCGACGCCAGCCCGCGCCAGAGATCGGGGCCGGGCTTCACGCGGCTCGCCACGAGTTTCGGCGGCGTGCGGTCCCTGGCTATCGCCGCTTCGACCGCATGCTTGAGCCTGACATTGTCGATCTGCGCCAGGAAGCGCCGGATGACGGCATCCTGATCCGCGCCCTGACCGGAGATCGCCGCGCACAGCTCCGCGGTCGTCCTGCGGAAGAAGTGGAAGGCGTCATCGGCCGCGCCGCCCAGCCGGTCGACCTCGCCGGCCACACCGAGCGCGTGCATCCGATCGTCGTCGTCGAGCGTCACTGCGAAGCGCAGCACGGCAAGCTGCCAGGCACGGAGCAGCTTGCTCTCCGGTTCGGTCGCATTCTCGCGCATCAGTCGAACACCCCGTGCGCCTGACTTCCCTCGGCTGTCGAGGGAGGTCGGGCGCGGCGCGACTATCCTTGCGCGGGAATAGGTTTTCGAGGGGAGCGCGCGCCTGATCGTATAGGAATCGCATAGGCGGAGCGCGCCGAGGCCCAATTCGCTTAAATCCCCTCGAATTGCAGCCGGGCCAGCCGGGCATAGAGGCCGCCCGCGGCGACCAGCTCGGCGTGGGTGCCCTGCTCGACGATCCTGCCCTGGTCCATCACCAGGATGCGGTCGCAGGACAGAACGGTCGCCAGCCGATGCGCGATCACCAGCGTGGTGCGGTGGCGCATCAGTTCCTCCAGCGCGGTCTGCACCAGCGTCTCGCTCTCGGCGTCGAGCGCCGAGGTCGCCTCGTCGAGCAGCAGCAGCGGCGCATCGCGCAGGATCGCGCGCGCGATCGCGATGCGCTGGCGCTGGCCGCCTGACAGCGTCACGCCGCGCTCGCCGAGCTGGGCGTCGAAGCCTTCGGGCAGGCGGCGCAGGAATTCGGTTGCATGGGCGAGATCGGCGGCACGCTCGACCTCGGCGTCGCTGGCATCGGGCCGGCCGAACCGGATGTTCTCGCGGGCGCTTGCGGCGAACACCACGGAATCCTGCGGCACCAGCGCGATGCGCGCGCGCACCTCGGCCGGATCGGCCTGCCGGATCGGCACGCCGTCGAGCGAGATGGTGCCCGATTTCGGATCGTAGAAGCGCAGCAGCAGATGGAACAGCGTGCTCTTGCCGGCGCCGGACGGGCCGACGATCGCGACCTTCTCACCTGACCGGACCGAGAGCGACACTTCATCGACCGCAAGCGCGTTGAGCCGGGTCGGATAGGCGAAGCTGACATTGTCGAAGCCGACATCGCCGCGCGCCGGCTGCGGCAGCGCGCGCGGCGACGCGGGCGCCGCGATCTGCGGCCTGACGCGCAAGATCTCGAACAGCCGCTCGGCGGCGCCCGATGCGGCCGAGACCTCACCCCAGACCTCGCTGAGCTGGCCGAGGCCGCTCGCGGCGAACGCCGTGTAGAGAATGAACTGGCCGAGCCGGCCCGGACTGATCGTCCCGACCAGCACATCGTGCGAGCCGACCCAGAGGATCACGACGACGCTGGCGAACACGATGAAGATGACGATCAGCGTCAGCACTGCGCGCGCTTTGGTCGAGCTGCGCGCGGCTTGATAGGCCTGCTCGACCTCGCCGGCAAAACGCGTCCTGGCGAGCCGCTCGCCGGTATAGGCCTGCACGGTGCGGATCGCATTGACCAGCTCCGAGGCATAGGCGCTGGCATCGGCCAGCGTGTCCTGGGCGGTGCGCGACAGCCGCCGCACCCAGCGGCCGAACGCCACCAGCGGAATCACGATGATCGGGATCGCGAGCAGCACGAAGCCGGACAGCCGCGGGCTGGTGATCACCATCATCGCGGCGGCGCCGAAGAACAGCATCAGATTGCGCAGCGCAATCGACACCGACGCGCCGACCGCGGACTTGATTTGCGTGGTATCGGCGGTGAGCCGCGACACCAATTCGCCTGATCGCGCGGAATCGAAGAACGAGGGCGACAGCGAGATCAGATGCGCGAACACGTCGCGCCGGAGATCGGCGACAATGCGCTCGCCGATCGTCATCACGAGGTAATAGCGCGAGGCGCTGGCACAGGCGAGCACCGCGACGACCGCGATCATCACGCTGAAATAGCTGTTGATCATCGCGATGCCTTCGGGCGTGAAGCCCATGTCGATCATCCGCCGCACCGCGACCGGCACGATCAGCGTGGTGATCGCGGCGATCGTCAGCGAGATCAGCGCGAGGATCGCCCGGCCCTTGTAGCGCGCCACATAGGGCGCGAGCGCAAGCAACGGTCGCAACCGGGCACGGCTCTTCGCCGGCTCCGTGATCTGGCTCTCGATGAAGGCTTCCTCATCGAGCAATGCGTCGCGCGGGGGCTGCGGGGCGCCGCGCGGAGTCTCAAGCTGTTCGGCTACACTCATTAATCTAGACCGGTTCTATCGCCCCCCACATAGGCCCGCCGACCCCCGGCTGGCAAATCCGGTAAAGTCCCAATCCGGTGATGGGCTTAGGCCCTTTCTTGGCTTGTTTTGGCGGGCTCCATGGGTTATAGACCCGCGCAAATCCCGTATTCCAGACATCTTGAGACGGGCGCCGGCGCGCCGAAGGAACTGTCATGAAAGCCGATATTCATCCGAATTATCATACGATTAAGGTCGTCATGACCGACGGCACCGAGTACCTGACCCGCTCGACCTGGGGCAAGGAAGGCGACACGCTGAACCTCGACATCGACCCCAAGTCGCACCCGGCCTGGACCGGCGGCACCCAGCAGCTGATGGACCGCGGCGGCCGCGTCTCGCGCTTCCAGAAGAAGTTTTCGGGCTTCCTCAAGAAGGACTAAAGTCCGCTTCGGGATCGCCCCGGCGACCACACGCAAAACGCCCCCGTCTCGGGGGCGTTTTTGTTTTTGGGGGCTGGTGCAGATCGGCGGGCTGAACGAGCCCGCGATCCTCCTGCTGCGTCGTCCTGGAAAAGGCCCAGGACGACAGCGAATGTGTGGCACGGCCTCCATCCACAATCGTCGTCCCTGCCTAGTGCGCAATTGCGCACGGGAGCAGGGACCCATAACCACAGGGTTGTGTGTTGGAGAGGGCTGCGGGCCCAGCGTCGCGCAACTACTGTCACTTGTGGTTATGGGTCCCGGGTCAAGCCCGGGACGACACTGAATGTGTGGCTCGACTTTTGGGTCATACATCTGCAAGCAAGCATGGATGGGCTACTTCTTTAAGTGCGCTGCAGTCAGCCGGCGGCCTCGCGCAGACTTGCTTCGTAACGCGCGCTCGCCCGTTCGAAGTTGCGGCGCGCTTCTTCGCGGTCGGAGCGGCCCTCTTCAAGCGTCAACGAATCCCATTTGCTCCGTTCCGTGGCGAAAAAATCGCCGCCATAGACGTGGATTGCGCCGCTCAGCCGGTCGATTGGATTGATCACCGAATGGATGATGTCGGTGCCGAGCGGCACGGTATCGCGCACGCACAAGGCCCTGGCGCCGGCAGCCTCGATCCTGTTCGGCTCGCTCGGAATGCGCCGCCAGAAGACGTTGTCCTCACGGCCCGCATAAACGCCGATCACGGCCCACATGTGATGGTCGTGAGGTGGCACGATATAGCCGGGGGGCCACACCACGTTGAGGATGGTCAGCGTCTCGGAATGGAAGAGCGCGCGGCTTTCGGGACGCTGCGGCTCGCCGAGTCCCTTGAATACCGCAGCCGGTTCAGACATCGCGCGGGCAACGACCTCATGAATGGCTCGGTGAGACGGGTCCGCCGCGAACGCTGCGCGGCAGTCGGCAACGAAACGCTCGGTGTCAAACATCGCGATTCCCCTTTGGACAAATCTCGGCTGAGCGACGTAAGGATGTTGCTGCTTGCTCAATGTGTCCAATGCATTTATTATTCACCTATTCATGCATTTGGTGCATTGAAAAATGGACCTTCGCCAGCTGCGCACCTTCGTCGTCGTTGCCGAGGCAGGCGGCTTTGCCGCCGCTCAACAACAGCTGCGTCTGAGCCAGCCGGCGGCCTCTCGCCAGATCCAGGCGCTCGAGGACGAACTCGGGATTCCGTTGTTCGATCGCGTCGGCCGCGGGATCAAACTGACTTCAGAAGGCGAGGATCTGCTACGGCGCGGCCGACGTCTCCTGCAGGATGCCGAATCGTTCGGCGAGCGTGCCCGCGCGCTGAGAACCGGCAAGGCCGGCGCGCTGCGCGTCGGCTGCAGCACCCAACATATGGAAACGGTGCTCGCCAATTTCCTCCCCCTGTTTCGGCGCAGGCACCCCTCCGTGGTCATCGATTTGATCGAGGATGGTGGTGCCCGCGTTCCGGATCGTCTGCAGCGGGGCGACGTTCATCTCGCGATCATTCCGGCCGCCGACGACGGCTATCACCGCCGGTTGCTGGCTCCCGTCCATATGCTTGCTGCGGTTTCGCCGCGGCATGGCTTCGCAAGCAGGCGGAAGCTGGAGATTGCCGAACTCGCCGAAGAGTCACTACTGCTCCTGCGGCGGGACTTCGCATCTCGCGGCTGGTTCGATGCCGCCTGCAACGTCGCACACATCAGGCCACGCGTGATCCTCGAAAGCGCAGCGCCTCACACCCTGCTCGCGCTGGCAAAAGGCGGCAACGATGTCGCCATCGTGCCGTCGAATGTCCAGATCCCGTCCGCGGGCGTCCGCGCCTTTCCGCTGATTCACAGGGGCGCCTCGATCGGGCGATGGACTGCCGTGGCTTGGGATCCGCAGCGCTTTCTGGCCCCTTATGCCAAATCCTTTATCGACGAACTCGTCGCCTATTGCGGCCAGCACTATCCGGGACGCGAGTTTGCCAAGCGCGTCTCCCCTCTACCGAGGCCGGAAGAAACAAAGGCGTAGTCGCCTTGCGGGAATTGCTGCGGATGGCCTGCTTCCGGGACCCGCCACGACGGCTCAATCACGAACAGGAAATGGTAGCTCGCGCCGTCGCGCGGATTCCGACGGCGAACCTAGTGTGGACGCTTCGGTCGCTTGAGTTCGGCGACCTTAAACTTCCCCGCGGCCTGCAGGCTGCTGCAAAGCCACCAGGCCCTGTTTCGGTACTCGCCCAGGAACCATTTGGTCTCGACGCAATCGACGTAGGATTTGTAGGTGAGGTTGTCTCGGCACGTCGACGAGAACGGTCCGTGGGTTTGTCCGCCCGTCGACTCGCTGCACCCGACCCAAGGGTCCTTGCCATGCGGGAGGCTCGATTCGCAGCCACCGTTGCAATTGCTGGCGACTTTCTCCAGCGCGGCAATCCTGCCCAGCACTGAATCCGGCGCCGGCGACGGCGCTCGAGCGGTAGACGACGACGTCTGGGTGGGTCTCGATCTCCGGTGAGATGCCCCCGTGGTCACCACCTGTGTCGGACGATTTGGCCTTGCCACCGGCTTCGGCGCCTCGACCGTGATGGAGGGAAGCGGCTTGGCGGGGTCTGTTTGCGACGCTGCCGGGCCGCACAGCCAGACAGTTGACAACACGGCGACGGCTGAAGGCGCGACAATGCTCGACGGCAATCTCATGACATAGCCCTCCCAAATCCGGGACGGAAATGCCGTCCCGGTGAGCGCACGGTACCATACATCCCGAGCTTGGCTACCTAGGGTTGAGGAAATACCTGCGGTGTCTCGCCATCGACATGACGGCGAGAGAACGCCGACCGCTCGCACCGTTCCGGCGTCTGCTCCCGGCCCAAAGCTGAGCTCGAACGGCTCTTGCCGATATTCGCCTTTTGACCCGAAGCGGTTACTTAAGCGACACCGACACGCGGTGGCATCGGATCGACTTTGCAGGCCCACGCCGTTAGGTCAGCGGTTCTGCCCCATGGTCTCTTGTTCAGAAGTTGCTGGCGCCCCCTACTCTCGATCCAGCGGCCATGCTTTGGTCAAAACTGCGTTGAGTGTTTGGCAGGGTCATCGACTTGGAGAAAATACGATCGCCCTCCTTCGGGTGACATGGAACCGGGTGCCAGGTCGTTCCCTACCGCATTCTTGAGGTGCCCACCGCAAAGGCTTGTGATGGAACGGGCAAGGTTCGATAAGGCCGGGATTTTCGCTTTTGGCGATGCTCGGAGCGCTGTGACCTACTCGATCGAACTTTTTATCGTCACCGCGATCTACGGGAGCCTTGCGGCCTCCGCACATTTGCTTCCCGCTATCAATCCGACCGCGACACCGCTGTGGCCGCCAACCGGGGTTGCGCTCGCGCTGATGCTGCTGCGTGGCTACCGGATCTGGCCCGCGATCCTGCTGGGCGCCGTCGCGCCTTACCTGATGACCGACCGATCGCTCCTGGAGCTTGTCGCCGCCGGGATCGGCACCCTCCTTGCTGCACTGGCCGGGACATGGCTGATCGGACGCTGGTCGAACGGTTGCCAGACGTTTGCCACACCATCCGGTGTCGCAAAGTTTGCAGGCATCTCCTTTGCGCCGACCGCGATGATCAGTTCATTCACCGCCCTGGCCGGATCCATCTTCGTCAACGAACCGAGCTTTCCCGATTCCGTCGCCGCCGGGCTGACCTGGTGGCTTGCCGACGCAGCCGCGATCCTGGTGATTGCTCCGGTCATCGTGCTCTGGGCGATGATGCCCTTACGGATTTCCTCCAGGTGGGATCTGTTGGAATCGATCGCAGTTATCGCCCTCGCTGGTCTCATTGGGATCGTGGCCTATAGCCCACTCATCGGCAGTGACCTCGTCAGCGACGATCTCAACGTTGCGTTGCCGCATCGCAGCCTGCTGGGCTTTCTGGCCTTGCTCCCGTTGATCTGGACCGGTCTGCGCGGCAATCGATGCACCGCGGCTACGGCTGCGCTCATTTTCACCGGAATGGCAGTCTGGGGGTTCGCGTTCGGTCATGATCCATTTCCGAAAACGGATCCGAACGGAGCGTTGTTGTCACTGCTCGTGCTTTCGATCAGCGTATCGGCGCCCCCTCTTGCCCTGGCTGCGGCAATTGCCACGCGTCAGACCACGGAAGCCCATCTGCTTTCCGTGCAAGACCAACTGAACGGTCAACTTGAACGGAACGCTTCGGCGCTCGACAGCATCAGACGGCACTTCCAAACCCTTATCGAAGGCGTCGTCGACTATGCGATTTTTGCGCTTGATCGAGAAGGACACGTTACGAGTTGGAATAGCACCGCTCAAAAAATCATCGGCTACACCTCAGAAGAAATCATCGGCAAGCATTTTGGAATATTTTATCGGCCGGATGAACGCCGCGCGGGTTCGCCAACGCACGCGCTGGAGACGGCAATCGAAAGAGGCAAGTACGACGTAGAGGGTTGGCGCATCAGAAAGAATGGTACGCCGTTCTTCATCACGGGCTCGGTCTCGTCGAGCCATGATGACTCAGGAAATCTGATCGGCTTCATCAGTATTCTGCGGGACGCAACCGAGCGACGCGATGCGGAGGAGAAGCTGGTTCAGGCACGCGAACAGCTCGCGATGTCGCAGAAAATGGAGGCAATCGGCAAGCTGACCGGCGGAATTGCACACGACTTCAACAATCTATTGATGATCATCGGAGGCAGTGCCCAGATCTTCACACGCCTGCTTGATCCAAAACTGCCCAAGGCAATTGAAGCCATACAGACCGCGGCCAAACGTGGCGAAAGCCTCACCCGCCAATTGTTGACATTCTCTCGTCATCAGCATCTCAGCCCGACGGTCGTCGATCTGAATGCGTCCATCAAGAACATGCGGACCATGATCGAGAGCTCGCTGCGCGGGAACATCGTGTACAATGAGAACGTCGGCGAGGGCGTAGCGTCGGTCAAGGTAGACCTCGCCGAACTGGAACTTGCGATTGTCAACATCGCCGTCAATGCGCGCGATGCAATGCCAAGCGGCGGCACGTTCACCTTATCCGTCCATGCGGTGACCGCGAACCAGGAAACCGGCGGCGATCGCCGCGCAAAGGCTTTCTTTGCGATAGCGCTTGGCGATACCGGCACCGGCATTCCGCCAAACCTGCTGTCCAAGATGTTCGACCCGTTCTTCACGACCAAAGAGGTCGGCAAGGGTACCGGGCTCGGCTTGTCCCAAGTCTATGGTTTCGCGCACCAGGCCGGCGGAACGGTGACGGCGGACAGCAAGGTTGGACAGGGAACAACGATTACAATCTACTTGCCGTCCTGCGCGGACGAGCAGATCACCAGTAAAGAGCTGGCCGCTGCCAGAACAAGAGCAAGGCAGCCGCAGCGGCAGACGGTTCTCGTTGTCGACGACAGCCCCGAAGTGGCGGATGTGACTTCCTCGCTGTTCGAGCATCTGGGTTATGACACGATCTATCGAGATTCGGCCGAAGCAGCCCTGAAATTGCTCGACGCCGGTACAAAGATCGATCTCGTCTTCAGCGATATCGTCATGCCCGGGACCATCGATGGCGTCGGGCTCGCGAGAGAAGTCCGGTCGCGATACCCCGGTTTGCCGATCGCCCTTACAACCGGCTACAGCGATGCCGCAAAAGCAGCTCCGCCGAGTCTAAAAATCCTCCGCAAGCCGTTCGATACCGACGCACTGAGGGATTTTATCCACGATCTTGCGCCGCCGCGACCACCGCGATCATCCGGCGCGCCCATGACGTCGAACACGACTGAAGCCTCGCGCAGAAATTGACCGGTCGCGCCATTGCAGAAGCAGCTCGTCGCGCAGCTTGGCGAAGCGTTGATCCGCACCATCGCCGCTGATGGACATGACTGCTGCTAGCGATCCTGGAAGGCCAGCCGCGCGCCAAGCGCGACCAGGATGCTGCCGCCGATCCGCTGCATGATGCGCTGCGACCGCTTCGAGCGCTGCAGCTTCGACATCACGGCGCTGGCGAAGAACACGCAGACGATGTCGACCGCCGAAAAGGTCAGATTGACTGTTGTGCCGAGCAGAAACAGCTGGGCCCAGACCGGCAGGCCGGCCGACGCATCGACGAATTGCGGCAGGAACGCCAGGAAGAAGATCGCCGTCTTCGGATTGAGCACCTCGACGACGATGCTTTGCGCGAAGGCGCGCTCCGCGGAGAGCGGCGCAAGTGTGGGGCGCTTTGCATTGTCGCGGTCGCGGAACAGCGACAGCCCGAGCCAGACCAGATAGGCCGCACCGGCAAGCTTCATCGCCATGAACAACGGCGGCACCGCATGAAACAGCAGCGCGAGGCCGGCCGCCGCGGCGACGACATGGACATAGCCACCGAGATGCAGCCCGAGCGAGGCCGTCAGCCCCGCGCGCCGGCCGCCTGCCAGCGTGCGGGCCGCGGCATACAGCATGGCGGGACCCGGGATCAGCGCGAAGGTCGCAGTCGTGATCGCGAAGGCAAGATACAATTCCATGTGTGGGCGTCAATTTCTGAAGGGGTTGAGCGGGCGCAACTTCCTCGGCCGTCATTGCGAGCGAAGCGAAGCAATCCATCTGCCCGCATATGCCGATAGATGGATTGCTTCGTCGCTATCGCTCCTCGCAATGACGGTCTGGAATTTGTTCAAGGCGTCTCAGCTCGCCGGAATCATTGCTGCGACCTCGCGATCAGTCGGATTGTCGCTGGCCTCAAGCCCCGCGATCACGCCGGCGCGATCCCCAGGCTTGCGGTTCTGGCTCATCTTCTTCTTGGCATCGATCCGCGTGATTGGCATTCGGAAGCCGACGATGCCGCGCAGCTGCGCCGTGATGAAATCATCGGGCGCATCGTTGACCTGCCAGACCTCCTTGCGCGAACTCTCGTGCAACTGAGTCAGCCGGGTCACGATATCGAGCAAACGATCGGCATCCTCGAAGAACTCGGCAGCGCCATAGGCGTGGACGGCGACGTAATTCCAGGTCGGCACCACCTTGCCGTGCTCGGCCTTGGTCACATACCAGGACGGCGTCACGTAGGCGTCGGGGCCCATGAAGATCGCCATCGCCTCGCCCACGGCAGGCAGCTTCCACTGCGGATTGGGCCGCGCGACGTGACCGTACAGCGTGCCGTACTCGCCCTCGTTCTCATTGAGGATCAGCGGCAGCGGCGTTCCGATCAGACCGTCGGCGGTCGCGGTGACCAACGTCGCAAGCTTCGAGGCCCGCATTGCGGCGTGGATCGGACCGAGCTCATCGATCTTGAAATGCGGCGGCAGGTACATGGCGGACCTCTTGGCAGACCTTTGGCAGGCTCCATCAATTGCTGCTCGCACCATAGCGTTGAAGTGGCCTATGATAAGAGCCACTTTCGATCATCTTGATTGGTCCACTATGCCCCGCCCGCGCGCCACGACCAGCATCCCTTCGCTCCGGTCCGTCGACCGCGCCGCCGGACAGGTCGGGCGCCAGATCGCGCAGGCCCTGCGCGCCGCGATTGCGAGCGGCGAACTGAAGGCCGGGGAATTCCTGCCGTCGACGCGCGCGCTGTCGGCCTCGCTCGGCGTCGCGCGCGGCACGGTCACGGAAGCCTTCGAGCAGTTGCTGGCCGAGGGCTATCTGGAATCGCAGGTCGGTGCCGGCACCCGCGTCGCGCCGACGCTTGCCGAGCAGGCACGGCCCGTCGTGGTCAATCGCAAGCCGAACAAATCAGTACCGATCCAGTTGCCGCCGCGCGCGGCGCGGCTTGCCAAAGTGGCGGCAGCCTTCACGCCGATGCCGGAAATCCCGTTTGCGATCGCGGTCCCCGGCGGCGCGGTCGCGCCCGACGACCATTGGCGCCGCCTCGGCAACCGCGTACGCGCATCGCGCGCCGCGGCGCCTGCGAGCTATGGCGATCCGCGCGGCCTGATCGAGCTGCGGCAGGCGATCGCCGACTACGTGCGCAAATCCCGCGCGGTGCATTGCGAGCCCGAGCAGGTCGTGATCACGGCCGGCACCCAGCAAGGCCTCTATCTCGCCGGCCGCGTGCTGCTGTCGTCAGGCGATCGCGTCTGGGCCGAGGATCCCGCCTATCCCGGCATGACGGCCGTGCTCGACGATCTCGATCTCGTCACCACGCGCGTTGGCGTCGATGCGCAAGGCATCGACGTCGATGCCGCGATCGCCGCGTGCCCGCACGCACGCGCGGCTTTCGTGACGCCGTCGCATCAATATCCGCTGGGTATGCCGATGAGCATGGCCCGCCGCAATGCGCTGGTGGCGTGGGCGCAGCTGCGCAATGCCTGGATCGTCGAGGACGATTACGACAGCGAGCTGCGCTATGCCGGGCATCCCTTCCCGTCGATGCAGGGCCTCGCGCCATCGCGGGTGATTTATCTCGGCACGCTGAGCAAGGTGCTGTTTCCCTCGCTGCGGCTCGGCTACGTCGTGGCGCCAGCGCCGCTGATCGACGCCTTCGCCGGCGCGCGGGCACTGCTTGACCGCCATTCGCCGACCGCCGACCAGCATGTGTTGGCGGCCTATATGCGCGAGGGGCTGTTCGAGGCGCATATCAGGCGCATTCGCGGCGTCTACGCCGCACGGCGTGCGACGCTGATCGCGGCGTTGACGCGCCACATGCCTGGTGACGTCACGCTGCAGCCGAGCGACCAGGGCATGCATCTGTTGTTGTGGCTGCCCCACGGCCTCGACGATGTGCAACTGGCAAAATCAGCGCTTGCCGCCGGCATCGTCGTGCGGCCGATCTCGCCGATGTACAAGGCCGCACCGCGCCCCGGCCTGATGCTCGGCTTCGGCGGCTTTGAACCTGAGGAGCTGGAGGCGGCGACGCTACGGCTGCGGCGCGTGATGGATCAGCACACGTCGCCGCGGCGGACCAAGCCACGCCGCGCGGACGCGTCACACTGATTTGCTGTCCGGATTACTGCTCGAACGCCGCCTTGAGGCGGTTGAGCTGCGGCACCAGCGGGTTGCCGATCGTCGAGCGATCCGGCGCCGGCGCGTGGATCGTGGTGTCGAGGCGGCGGACGCGCGCCTGCAGATCCATCGAACGGGCGATCAGCTGCTGCAATTGCTCGGGCAGCTTGGTCACCATGTCGGCCGGGCCGGGATCGGCGGCCGACAGCTTCACCTTGGTCTTTTCGCGATTGGCCTGGGTCAGCGTCATCTCGCCTTCCTTGACCGCGCGATGCAGCAGCAGCCAGGAGGCGAGCTGCATCAGCCGCGTGGTCAGGCGCATGCTTTCGGTGGCATAGGTCAGGCTCACGGACCGTTCGAGCGCCTTGGCCTCGGCACGTCCGTCGCCGTCGAGATAGGCCGCGGTCTGCTCGACCAGGTCCATGCCTTCCCGGAACAGCACGCCGAATGCCGCAGAATTGGTCAGCCGTTCGCTGAACAGTACAAGCCCGGCTTCGCTCTGGGAACGATCGGCCATGGTTAACGCCCTCACACCACCGTAACGCCCGCTGGCATCTGACGCGCCAGCTTATGATGAACAAATCATTGCGCGGGCGCGCCGAAGAGTCCAGCCGCAACCGGATTTATGGTTTCCAGCCGATAGGACGCACAAAAAAGAGCCGCCGTTTCCGGCGGCTTTGAAGTTGATAACAGGGAGGCGTCAAACAGAGTGGACAGGAGCCACTCGGTGTCCAAACGAGGACACTGCAGTCATAATCGAGAAAGCTTAACCGATCGTAAATGAACGGATTTCTTGACACTTTGTTTGCCATGTCGGCCATTGACCTAGTTTGGGACAGGTCTCTTCTCCTTCCCCTTGAAAGGGGAAGGTCGGGATGGGGGTCAACCGCAGGCGACGGCGTATGTGGAGAGAGCTGATCCCCACCCGCTTTGCTCTGGCGAGCAAAGCGACCTCCCCTTTTCAAGGGGAGGTGGAGCAGCGTAGCCCGCATGATATGGCGACCTACGACTTGAAGAACGCGTTGGCGGCGTCCTTCGACGCGTGCTTCTTCGTCATCGCCTCCTTTAGGCGATCGACTTCGGCGTTGAGCAGCGCAATGCGATCGGTCAGTTCCTCGACCGACAGCAGCGAGAGATCCTGTCCGATCTCGTGGCTGATTTTCTTCCGCGGCCGGTCCTCATCCTCAATCGGCATGTGTCTTCCCCGCGATGCTGGTCTGGCGCCGTGCGTCCAGAGCTGGTAGATGTCCTTGTGCAGGAGAATTTTGCAGTGACTTTCGTGTGCGCGCAACAGCTGACGCGAATGCCCCGGCCCGACCGCAAGGAGTCTGACCGGACGGGATAGTTGCGCGCCTGCGCGCGAGGCATGAGCCGACCCCAAGCCCTTCCGATCATGCGGGAGGGCTTTTTGATTTTCCGCTTTGATTCTTGCGGGGTCGGCATCACCGAACGCGAAAGACCTTAACCCATGACCAAGATTCTCATCACCAGCGCGCTGCCCTACGTCAACGGCGTCAAGCATCTCGGCAATCTGATCGGGTCGCTGCTGCCCGCCGACGTCCACGCCCGCTTCCGGCGGCAGACCGGCTGCGACGTGCTCTTCATCTGCGCGACCGACGAGCACGGCACGCCGGCGGAGCTCGGCGCCATCGAGGCCGGGCAGGATGTCCGCGCGTTCTGCGACGCGCAGCACGCCATCCAGGCCGATATCTACCGGCGCTTCGGTCTGTCCTTCGATCATTTCGGCCGCACCAGCTCGCCGCACAATCATGCGTTGACGCAGCACTTCTATCGCCGGCTCGACGACGCCGGGCTGATCGAAGCACGCACCTCCCGACAGGTGTTCTCGCCGGCCGACCGGCGCTTCCTGCCAGACCGCTACGTGCTCGGCACCTGTCCGCATTGCGGCGACGCCGGCGCGCGCGGCGATCAATGCGACCATTGCGGCACGCTGCTCGACCCGCCGGACCTCATCGATCCCCGCTCGGCGCTATCAGGCGACCGCGCGCTCGAGATCCGCGACAGCCGTCATCTGTATCTGCGCCAGTCGCAGCTGGTCGACAGCATCGGCGCATGGATCGACAGCCGTACGGGATGGCCGCCCTTCGTGGTGTCGACCGCGAAGGGCTGGCTCAATGCGGAGCTGCGCGACCGCTGCATCACCCGCGATCTCGCCTGGGGCATCGCGGTGCCGCGCGACGGCTTCGACGGCAAGGTGTTCTATGTCTGGTTCGACGCGCCGATCGGCTACATCGCGGCGACGCAGGAATGGGCCGACGCCGCGCCTGGCCGCGACTGGCGGCAATGGTGGTGGCAGGCCGATGATGTCAGCTACATCCAGTTTCTCGGCAAGGACAACATCCCGTTCCACACCGTGAGCTTTCCGGCGACGCTGCTCGGCTCGGGCGAACCGTGGAAGACCGCCGATGTGATCAAGGGATTCCACTGGCTGAATTACGAGGGCGGCAAGTTCTCGACCAGCAGGAAGCGCGGCATCTTCACCGATGCGGCGCTGGCGGAATTGCCCGCCGATCTCTGGCGCTGGTGGCTGATCGCCAACGCGCCGGAGAGCGCCGACACCGATTTTGGCGTCGCCAGATTCGTCGCCGACGTGAACAAGGATCTCGCCGATATCTTCGGCAATCTCGCCAACCGCATCATCAGCTTCGCGCATCGCGCCTTCGATGGCCGCATCCCGGATGGTGGCGCTCCCGGCGATGCCGAGCGACAACTCGCGCTTGAACTGGAGCAGCGCATCGCAGCGCTGCACCGCCATCACACGGCGCTGGAATTTCGCGCAGCGGCGGCAACGACCCGCGCGATCTGGGACGCTGCGAATGCTTATCTGCAACACGCAGCGCCATGGACGGCGATCAAGTCCGATCCGGTGCGCGCGGCGGTCATCACCCGCACCGGGCTCAATCTTGTCGCGCTCAGCGCCACGCTGGCGTGGAGCATCGTGCCTCACCTCGCGGCGCGCGTGCTCGGCGCGCTCGGTCAGAGCGATGCCGTGCCGCGCTGGCCCACTGGCCCACTCGTTCCGCTGCTCGATCGTGGCGCGGGCACGCCGGCCGCAAGGCTCGGCCCGCTGGTCGAGAAAATCACGCCTGAGAGAGCCAGCCAGCTCACGGCGCGGTTCGGGGCTTAATGGCGTTTCGCTTCGGTGGAAAAGGCGGTATGCCATCCGCCAATCCTCTCCACTGACCAGGGACCAGCCATGCCAAATCTGCCCGCGCAAATGACCGTCGTTGCCATCAGCAAGCCGGGTGGCCCTGAGGTGCTGGTGCCGGAGACCCGCGCGGTGCCGGTGCCGAAGGCCGGCGAGATTTTGGTCAAGGTCGCGGCCGCCGGTGTCAATCGTCCCGACGTCGCGCAGCGCTCCGGCTCCTATCCGCCGCCGCCCGGCGCCAGCGACCTGCCCGGCCTCGAAATCGCGGGCGAAGTGGTCGCGCTCGGCGAAGGCGCAAAGCACAAGATCGGCGACAAGGTGATGTCGCTGGTCGCCGGCGGCGGCTACGCGCAATATTGCATCGCGCAGGACGCGCAGGCGATGACCGTGCCGCCCTCGCTGTCGATGCAGGAAGCCGGCGCGATTCCGGAAACGCTGATGACGGTGTGGCACAATGTGTTCGAGCGCGGCGCACTCCAGGCCGGGGAGACGCTGCTGATCCACGGCGGCTCGTCGGGCATCGGCACGATGGCGATCCAGCTTGCCAAGGCGTTCGGCGCCAAGGTGATCGTCACCGTCGGCTCGCAGGACAAGGCCGATGCCTGCCTCAAGCTCGGCGCCGATCACGCGGTCAATTACAAGACCGAGGATTTCGTCGAAGCGGTGAAGAAGGCCACCGGCGGCAACGGCGCCAATGTCATCCTCGACATGGTGGGCGGCGACTATATCGACCGGAACTATGACGCCGCCGCGGTCGAGGGCCGCATCGTCCAGATCGCGTTCCTGTCGGGAACACCGAAGGCGACGGCCAATTTCGCCAAGCTGATGGTCAAGCGGCTGCACCACACCGGCTCGACCCTGCGCCCCCGTAGTAATGCGGACAAGGCGGCGATGGTCGCGGCGATCGAGGCAAAGGTGCTGCCCTTGCTGCGCGAAGGCCGCGTCAAACCGCTGATGGACAGCACATTCCCGCTGGAAAAGGCCGCCGACGCGCACCGGCGCATGGAGACCAGCGAACATATTGGCAAAATTGTGTTGGCGGTTTAACCCTCGCGACGGAAGCAGGGGCGGAAACCCTTTGATTCCCTTCGCTTTCGTGTCATTTATCGCGCCACCGCCGGGCCGGTCGCCGGGTCCGGTCAGTTTGTCGATCGCGGAGTACTGACATTGCGTCTGATCAGGTGCCTTGCGCTGCTCGCGCTGGGCCTCATGATGTTTGCCGCCGCGCCTGCCGCGTATGCGATCGACGCGGTCAGCGTGCGCAGCGATGCGCCGGCGATCGACTTGACGGCGGTTCTCGACCATCAGCGCAGTGAAGCCGACCGCATCCAGGTCTCCACCGCCCCCGGAACCGACGGCATCGTGCGCCGCATCGAGGTTCGCGCCCGCGAAGGCGGCCAGAACTGGGTGGTGTTCGCGCTCGCCAACAACACCGACGACCAACTCGACCGCCTGATCGTTGCGCCGCACTACCGCATCGTGTCGTCCGGCCTGCTGTGGCCCGACCTCGGCCTGTCGCGCATCGCCACCATCACGCCGTCGGTCGGTGATCGTCCCGAGCGGCAGGAAAGCCCGACCGCCGACGTGTTCCGCATCACGCTCGATCCCGGCGCCGTCGTCACCTATGTCGCGGAACTGCGCACCGACAAGCTGCCGCAGCTCTATCTGTGGGAACCTGACGCCTACAAGGACAAGGTCAACTCGTTCACGCTGTACCAGGGCATCGTGATCGGCATCTCGGGCCTGCTCGCGCTCGTGCTCACAATCTTGTTTGTGGTCAAGGGCAGCATCATGTTCCCGGCCGCCGCGGCGCTGGCCTGGGCGGTGCTGGTCTATATCGGCGTCGACTTCGGCTTCTGGGGCAAGGTGCTCGACATGTCGAACAACGCCGAGCGCGTCTGGCGCGCGGCGGGCGAGGCGATCCTCGCCGCGACACTGCTGGTGTTCCTGTTCGCCTATCTGAATTTGAGCAGATGGCACGTCCGCTACTCGCACATCACGATCGGCTGGCTGGTCTTCCTCGGTTCGCTGGTCGCGCTGGCGCTGTTCGATCCTGCGGTCGCCTCCGGCATCGCGCGCATGTCGCTGGTGATGATCGCCTTCGCCGGCTTCGCGCTGATCGTCTATCTCTCGACCCACGGCTTCGACCGCGCGGTGCTGTTGATCCCGACCTGGTTCCTGCTGGTGGTCTGGGTGGTCGCGGCCGGCATGACGGTCGCGGGCTCCGTCACCAACGACATCGTCGGCCCCGCGTTGCTCGGCGGCCTGGTGCTGATCGTGATGCTGATCGGATTCACGGTCATGCAGCACGCCTTCGCCGGCGGCGGTGCCACCACCGGCGTCGTCTCCGATGTCGAGCGCCGGGCGCTGGCGCTGACCGGATCCGGCGATCTGATCTGGGACTGGGACGTGTCCGCCGACAAGGTGTTCACCAGCCCCGAGACCGAGGCGCTGCTCGGCCTCAAGCGCGGCACGCTGGAAGGCCCGGCGGCGAAATGGCTCGAGGTGCTGCACCCACTCGACCAGGACCGCTTCCGCGCTGCGCTCGACAGCGTGCTCGACCAGCGCCGCGGCCGCCTGGTGCAGGATTTCCGGCTGCGTACGCCCGACGGCCACTTCATGTGGTTCGCGCTGAAGGCACGGCCGGTGGTCGGCTCCGACGGCGAGGTCTCGCGCGTGGTCGGCACCCTCACCGACGTCACCGAGTTCAAGAACTCCGAAGAGCGGATGCTTCATGACTCCGTCCATGACAACCTGACCGGCCTGCCGAACCGCCGGCTGTTCATGGACCGCCTCGGCGCAGTGGCGAATCTCGCCAAGACCATGCCGAACCTGCGGCCGACCCTGATGGTGATCGACCTCGACCGCTTCAAGCAGGTCAACGATTCCGTCGGGATCGCGGTCGGCGATTCCATCCTGCTGACGCTGGCGCGGCGGCTGACCCGCATCCTCAAGCCGCAGGACACGCTGGCGCGCATGGCCGGCGACCAGTTCGGCCTGATCCTGCTGTCGGAGCAGGACCCGGCGCGAATCACCAATTTCGCCGAGACCATCCGCAAGACCATCCGCGCCCCGATCGCGTTCAACGACCGCGAGATCTTCCTGACCGCCTCGATCGGCCTTGCGCTGTCCGACCCGGCGGCGCCGCTGACCGACGAGATCATCAAGGACGCCGAGCTTGCGATGTATCATTCCAAGCGGATCGGCGGCGACCGCATCGACGTCTACAAGCCGGCGATGCGGGCGCGCAAGACCGACCGCCTGACGCTTGAGAGCGACCTGCGCCGCGCCATCGAGCGGCAGGAGATCACGATCCTGTACCAGCCGATCGTGCGGCTGGAGGATCGCGCGATCGCCGGCTTCGAGGCGCTGGCGCGCTGGGATCATCCCAAGCTCGGCCGGATGTCACCGTCGGAGTTCATCAACGTCGCCGAGGAGACCGGCCTGATCGTCGATCTCGGCATGTTCGTGATGGACCAGACCGCGCGCCAGCTCGCGGTGTGGCAGCGCGCGATGCGCGCCCGCGAGCCGATCTTCGCCTCGGTCAACGTGTCGTCGCGGCAGCTGCTGCGCCACGATCTGATCCACGATATCCGCACCGTGCTGTCGCGCTCCTCGGTGGCGCGCGGCACGCTGAAGCTGGAGCTGACGGAATCGCTGGTCATGGAGAACCCGGAGCACGCCGCCCAGATGCTGGCGCGGATCCGCGAGCTCGGCACCGGGCTGTCGCTCGACGATTTCGGCACCGGCCACTCATCGCTGTCCTATCTGCAGCGCTTCCCGTTCGACACCATCAAGATCGACCAGTCCTTCGTCCGCACCACCAGCCGCGGCACCCGCCCTGTGATCCTGAAATCGATCATCGCGCTGGCGCACGATCTCGGGATGGAGGTGGTGGCGGAAGGCGCCGAGACGGATTCGGATGCCGTCGAGCTCTACCAGCTCGGCTGCGAATACGCCCAGGGCTTTGCCTTCGGCGAGCCGATGGACGCGGATGCCGCGACCCGGCTCCTCACCGAGGAACGGCTGGAAGCCGCGAGCTAAGCTCGGTCAAGTAAGTTAGCATCGTCTTGCCGCGGACTCGCTGCACCTCTCCCGCTTGCGGGGGAGGTCGCTGCGCGTAGCGCAGCGGGTGGGGGCTCTCTCCATGGAACGACTCGCGGAGAGAGCCCCCACCCCAGCCCTCCCCCGCAAGCGGGAGAGGGAGCGCACCTTCTCCTCGATGACTGTCCGACCCTACAGGATCGCGCCTTAGCGCGGCTTCGGCATGCGCTTGAACTTGACACTCTTGCCGTCGGCCTGGCGGGTGGCGATGTAGCCGGCCTCGAGGCAGGCCTCGCGCTGCGGCATCTTCTCCTGCGGGCTGCGCAAAGTCTCCCACCACGACGCCCGATGCGCGGCGCGCGGCAGCGCCGCATCGATGATCGCCTCGATCTCCTCGAAGGTCAGCACGAATTCGGGCAGATGCTGCTTCTTCAGATAATCCCGCAATGCGTCGTAGTCGTTCACAACGTCCTCGATGACAAAAGTCCGGCAACCACCCGTTAACCCATTCGGCGGCCGCTGTCGCCATTTAAGGCGACAACAAGATTTCCCGTTGCATGACGGCGCATTGGAGCGGGACATGCCATTTCGACGGGGAAACGACCCAAGGCGGCGCTGGCGGCTATCGGCAAAGCTGCTGATCGCGGCGTCGGTTGCGACCGTCCTCGGCTTCTCCGCGGTCTGCGCCGGCGTGATGTTCGACATGCGCCGCGGCGAGGAGGAACTGGCCCGCCGCACCCTGGAGAATCTGGCGTCGGGCATCGAGGCCGACATCAGCCGCAACATCGAGCTCTACGACCTGTCGCTGCGCGCGGTCGCCAGCAATCTCGAGATGCCGGAGATCCGCAATATCAGCAAGGAACTGCGCCAGCTGATCCTGTTCGATCACGCCGCGACCGCAAAACATTTCGGCGCGATCCAGGTGTTCGACACCAAGGGCAATTTGACCATCGACGCGGCGAGCCTCGATCCGCGGCCGGAGAACCGCAGCGACGAGGAGTATTTCACGGTCCAGCGCGACAATCCCGATGCCGGCCTTTACATCAGCCGGCCGATGCTGCATCGCGGCGCCTACGCCATCGTGCTGAGCCGGCGCATCGTCGACGACGAGGGCCGCTTCCTCGGCGTCGTGGTCGGCTCGATCCGCTTCAGCTATTTCCACGATCTGTTCGGGCGGCTGAACCTCATGCCGGGCGACACCATCACCGTGCTGCGCAACGACCGCACCATCATCATGCGGACGCCGTTCGATCTCGACGTGATCGGCAAGAACCTCGCGGAGCAGCTGGACTGGAAGGCCGAGAACCTGAAGGTGGGCGGCGCCTTCTCCGGCAAGGGCCCGGTCGACGACATACCGCGGCTCTATGTCAGGCGCAGCAGCTCCGGGCCGCTTTACGTGGTGGTCGGCAAGCCGCTCGAAGCCGTCTTCAACCTCTGGCGCACGGAGGCCATTCGCATCGGCGCGATCATGGCGTTTCTGATCCTGTTCGTGCTCAGCGCAACGCTGGTGCTCGCCCGCGAGATCGTTCGCCGCGCCGACGCCGAGGACAAGCTCGAGGAGATGGCGACCACCGACGCCCTCACCGGCCTGAAGAACCGGCGCAAGTTCGACGGCGAGATCGAGCGCGAATGGCGCCGTGCCGGCCGCTACGGCCAGCCGGTCGCGCTCTTGATGATCGATGCCGATCATTTCAAGGCCTACAACGACACCTATGGGCATCAGGCCGGCGACCAGGTGCTGGTCGGGATAGCGATCTGCATTTCGGACGCGGTGCGCCGCGCCGGCGATTGCCCGGCGCGCTTCGGCGGCGAGGAGTTCGCCGTGCTGCTGCCCAACATGACCGCGCTCGAGGCCTTCAACCTGGCCGAGATCATCCGCCACAAGGTCCAGCAATGGTGCGCGGGCGAACTGATCACGACAGTCAGCATCGGCGTCGCCAGCATGCGGCCGACCGCGGGCCAGCAATGGTCCGATCTGATCGAGGCTGCCGACAAGGCGCTCTACGCCGCCAAGGCCAACGGCCGCGACCAGTCGGTGCTCGCAACCGTGCCGAAGATCGCGCTGGTGGCGTGAGGGGCCAAGCGGCTGCAAAATGCCGGGCTTCACAGGCAATCAATTAGACGCGAAGCCCTCTCCGCATCGTCGTCCCGGCGAAGGCCGGGACCCATAACCACAGGCCCTCGTCGTCGAAGCGAGCTGTGGCCCCAGCGTCGCGCAACAATGAGCATTTGGGGTAATCGGTCCCGGCCTTCGCCGGGACGACACTGAGTTTGTTGCGGCGTCGAAACTCAGACATGGGCATTCTGAACGCTGCGGCGCCGCCGGCGCCACCTCAGCCCCGCCGCTTCTTCTTCGGCTTCTTGCCGAACTTCGGCTTCGCCGACACGTCCGGCCACTGCGTAGGTCCGGCGTGGCTGGACTTGCCCGGATGCTTCTTTTTCTTTCCGAACCGCGGCTCGTCGCCGGATTTCGGCTTGAAGCCTTTTCCGTCCCGATCGGATCGGAACGAGTCCCTGGATTCCTTCCTTGACGCGTATTCCTGACGCGAACCGCTCGCGCCTTCGCTCGAAAATGCTCTGGCCTCGCGGTCCGGCGTGCCGCGCCGCTTTCCTGCACCCTCGGCGCGCGGCGCGCTGTATCCGCCGTCGCCATCGTCGCGCCAGGGCTTGCGCGCCGGCTTCTCGCGCGCCTCTCCCTGCGGCGCGCCCGCCAGCGGCTCGATGCGGATGCTGTCTTCCTTGTCCGGACGCTTGATCTTGACCGCGAAGGAATCCGCGACCCGCGCGGCGATCTCGAATTCGGTGGTCGTGTCCATGATCTTGATCGCGCCGATGTCGCGTTTGTCGATGCCGCCACGGCGGCAGATCATCGGCAGCAGCCAGCGGGCTTCGGCATTCTTCCGGCGTCCGATCGCGGCGCGGAACCAGACGGTCGCCTCCTCCATGCCATGACGCGCGGATGACTTGCCGGTCTTCGATCGCGGCCCGACGGCACGATCATCGCGGCGCGAGGCGCGCTCGCCGCGGCGATCGTCGCGGTCCCGGCCGCGTCCCTCGCCGGGATCGAGAATGTCTTCGGGCGCAGGCAGCCGCGCGCGGTAGAGCCGGGCGAGCGCTGCGGCAATCGCCTCGGGCGCGCGTTCGGCGAGCAAGGCCTGCGCCAGCGCCAGATCGTCTGATGTCGCCTCCTCGGAGAACACCGCATCCTGCAGCAGGCGATCATGGTCGAGCTTGCGGATCTCCTCCGCCTGCGGCGCGGAGCCCCAGACCACATCGATGCCGGCGAGATCGAGCAGCAATTCGGCGCGCCGCCGCCGTGCCGGAGGCACCAGCAGGATGCTGACGCCCTTGCGCCCGGCGCGGCCGGTGCGGCCCGAGCGATGCTGCATGACCTCCGGGTCTTTCGGCAGATCCGCGTGAATGACGAGATCGAGGCTCGGCAGGTCGATGCCGCGCGCCGCGACGTCGGTCGCGACGCAAACCCGCGACCGCCCGTCGCGCAACGCCTGCAGCGCCTGGGTCCGCTCGTTCTGGGTCATTTCGCCCGACAGCGCGGCGACGGAGAACCCGCGCTCGAGCAGCGCCGCCTGCAAATGCCTGACGGCCTCACGGGTGTTGCAAAACACCAGCGCGCTCGGCGCCTCATGGAAACGCAGCACGTTGACGACGGCGTGCTCGACATCGTCGGCGGCCACCCGGATGGCGCGGTACTCGATATCGGCATGGCCGCCTTCGTCGCCCGCGACCTCGATCCGGAACGCCTGCTCCTGATACTGCTTGGCAAGCGCGACGATGCCGCGCGGAAACGTCGCCGAGAACAGCAAGGTGCGGCGGGTGTCCGGCGTGGTCTCGAGGATGAATTCCATATCCTCGCGGAAACCGAGATTGAGCATCTCATCGGCCTCGTCGAGCACGACGACCTTGAGTTCCGAAATGTCGAGACGGCCGCGCCGCAAATGGTCGCACAACCGGCCGGGCGTCCCGACCACGATGTGGGCACCCTCGGCAAGCTCGCGCTGCTCGCGGCGCGGGTCCATGCCACCGACACAGGAGACGACGCGGCCGTCGGCCTGTTCATAAAGCCAAGCAAGCTCGCGCTGGACCTGCAAGGCGAGCTCGCGCGTCGGCGCGACGATCAGGGCCAGCGGGGCGGCGGCCGGCTCGAACCGCTCGGCGCCGTCGAGCAGGTCCTTTGCCATGGCCAAACCGTAGGCAACGGTCTTGCCCGAGCCGGTCTGGGCTGAAACCAGGAGATCGCGGTCCACAGCGTCGTCCGCGAGCACGGCGAACTGGACCGGGGTCGGTTGATCGTAGTTGCGCTCAGCCAAGGCGCGGGCGAGCGGCAAACTTGTGGTCGGAAAGGGCACGAGATGGGAAACCTTGATTGGTCCGGGCGCAGAACGTCGAGCGGGACGACCTGGAGCTGCGTACCCGGCAGGCGGCACAGCCGCATGACGATTTGGGGTGCTTTACGCCAAGAAGCGCCAAATCGCCATGCCCCCGTCGCAGAAAAGCTGGCGCGCGGATCAGCCGGACTGCCCGATCGGGGCCGTAGGGCCGGTCAGCGCGATGGCGGGTGACGGCTTCGCCTGATCCGCAAGACCGTCCGATCGGCGAAAGCCGTCGCTACTTGGCGTCTTGGCGCATTTGAGAGGTCAAGAGGAACGAGAACGGGACGAGCGCCGTTGCGGGACTCCCCGGACGCGGCATCACTTCGCCTTGAGCGCCTTCTCGTGGCTCTCGAGCGCCGCTGTCATCAGCTTCGGCAATTGCGCGGCATAGACCTCGATGAAGGTGGCATCGCCGCAGGCCTCCGGATCGCGCGCGGCCTGCTCGGCGATGCGCGCGGCCCTGGCCTCGCATTTCGCGAACATGTGCCAGAACCAGTCCGCGTTCTTGCCGAGTGCCGGCTTGTTCTTCTTGATGACGGCGGCGCCGACGGCGCTCATCGCGCTGACGACGCCGGCGCCCAGCGTGCTGATGGCGCGCGCGTTAAGGATGTCCTCGCGCCCTTGCGCGGTGGCGTTGGTCGCGGTCGCTCGTCCCTTGGCCGGCATGCTGTGAGCTCCTTCGATCCCTGCGGCGGATGCAGCATCGGCCGCGGAAGTTGAGGAAAGCTCAAGGGGCATGGTTGAAAAGCGCTATGGATTTCATTCCGGTTTTATGCGCTTCCGAGCGATCGGGCCTGGAGGGGCGTTTTGCCCTCTTCTCCGCGCGGGAATCCGTCAGGCGTCGTTACCCTTTGGCGCCGTAGCGGCGGATCAGCTGACCGGCGACATCGTCGAGATCATTGCCGACGACCTGCGGCTGCGGGCCGACGCCGAGGACATCGTTGCCGGGACGCTTGATCAGCGCGGCCTCCCAGCCGGCCGCGACCGCGCCCAGCGTGTCCCAGGTGTGGCAGGCGATCAGGCAGAACTCCGAGGGCTTTGCCCCGAGCTCCTTCTCGACATAGCCATAGGCCTGCCGCGACGGCTTGTGATGCTTGACGCCGTCGGCCGAGAAGCGCCGCTCGAACAGATCGACGATGCCGCCATGGGTCAGCTGCCGGGTCTGCACCTCGAGCAGATTGTCGGTCAGCGTGAACAGGCGGAAACCCGCCGCGCGCAGCTTGCGCAGCGCGCCGGGCACTTCGCCGTGCGGCGGCATGGTGGAGAATTTCTCGGTCAGCTCCTGCTTGTCGGCATCGTCGATCCTGATGCCGCGGGTGTCGGCCAGCATCTTCATGACCGCGGCGCCGATATCGGTGAACGGCACGTAGCACCCGGCCACCGTGAGCGAGGCCGAGTACATGATGAAGTTGGCGAACCACAGCCGCATCGCGCTCTTGTCGTTGAAGATGCGCGCGAACACCGGCTCCATGGTCTCGAGGTCGAGCAGGGTTTCGTTGACGTCGAACACGACCAGGGGAAGTGCCATTTTTTTCTCCGTTTGGTTGGGTTTGGTTCTCAGCCCCTGTCCTTCATCCGGCTGCGGTGCGCGGCCTGCTTGGCGCGGTTGCCGCAGATCGCCATGCTGCACCATCGGCGCGCACGCGCCCGCGTGTGGTCGGCAAACATCAGCGTGCAGGCCGGGCCCTCGCACGCCTTGATGTCGGAGAAGCTTTCCTCGCAGACGACCCTGGCCATCGCTTCCCCAATCGGCAGCAGCAATGTTTCGGCCGAGCGCCAGCGCCGCGTCCGCTCCAGCGCGAAACCCTCATGGCCGTCTTCGCCGTCCTTGCGGCGATGCGCCACGATCCGGCTGAACGCCTGATCGCTTTCCAGCAGCCGGTTCAGCGGCTCGAGCTCCTTGAGCGCCCGCGGCGTCAGCGGCCGGCCCATATGCTTGCGGACGAAGCCGCGGAACCATTCGCGCAAATCGCGGGCCTGACCGGCGGCGTTGTCGAGCTCGCCAGGCGTCGCGCGCGCCTTGAGCTCGTCGAGCACATCGGGCGGCACCAGCTGCGCCTGCGCGAGCCAGCGCAGCAGGCCGTCGCCATCGGCGATCCAGTCCACCGGCGTATCGACCGGCGTCGCGATCGAATTGATGAAATCGAGGCCCAGGCTATCGGCGATGAACATCGCGGGCGGATGGGATTGCACGGTGACGCCCTCCTGGCGGCTTTCTGACGGCTTCCTCAGTCACGGAAATAGTAACCTGATAAAATCCATTTGACAAGTTACGAGCCCCAGCCCATAAGCGCAGTAACCCATCAATTTGCATTTTAGAGGTTACGGCCAAAACCGGCCTGAGACGAGGGAGCGGACAATGTCGAACGAGAATGTCAGCGTGGTGCTTGCCCATGGCGCGTGGGCCGACGGCTCGAGCTGGGCGCGGGTGATCACGGCGCTCGACGCCGAGGGCATGACGGCGGTGGCGGCGCCGCTGCCCCTCACCTCGCTCGCCGACGACGTCGCCGCGCTGAACCGCACCCTGGACCGCGTCGCGGGCCCGGTGGTGCTGGTTGGCCACGCCTATGCCGGCGCCGTGATCGCCGGGACCCGCTCGCCGCGCGTCAAGGCGCTGGTCTATGTCGCGGCGCTGGCGCCGGATGAAGGCGAGACGGTCGCCGACGTATTCTACCGGCTGCCGCCGCATCCGTTCGCGCCGAAGCTCGCGCCCGACGCCAATGGCCTGATCTGGCTGCCGGAGTCGGCCTTCGCAGCGGCCTTCGCGCAAGGCGCGCGGTCCGAGGACCTCGCGGTGCTCGCCGCGGTGCAGCGGCCGATCTCGCCGGCCTGCATCACCGTGCCGGTCGGCCGCCCGCTCTGGAAGGACGTCCCGAGCTGGTTCCTGGTTGCCGAGGACGACCGGATGATCGCGCCCGAGACCCAGCGCAGCATGGCGGCGCGGATGCAGGCGACCGTGCGCTCACACCCCGTCGATCACACCCCGATCGTCACCGCGCCGAAGCTCGTCACCGACATCATCCGGGAAGCGGTCGAGAGCGTTACAGAGCACTGACCTCTTCCCACGATTTCGGACAGGAGAGCTGCCATGCAGGAGAAACGTCTCTCGGCCGACCGGCTCGGCGCGTTTTCCGACGCGGTGATCGCCGTCATCATCACGGTGATGGTGCTGGAACTGAAGCCGCCGGAGGGCTCGCGGCTCGCCGACCTGCTGCCGCTGTGGCCGACCGCGATCAGCTACGCTGCGAGCTATCTGTTCATCGCGGTGATCTGGGTCAATCATCACCATCTGCTGCATCTGGTGCGGCAGCCGACGCCGCGGCTGATCTGGCTGAACTTCGTGCACCTGTTCGCGGTCTCGCTGCTGCCGTTCGCCACCGCATGGGTCGCGCGATCGCACATGGCGGCTGCGCCGGTGGTGGTCTATGCGGTGATCTTCCTCCTGATCGACCTCGCCTATCTCGCCTTCGAACGCGCGGTGCTGGCGCAGGCGGACCAGAGCGCGATCTCCGAGCGCGTGCGGACCTGGACGCAGCGCCGCACGCTGCTCGCGCTGCTGGTGTTCGCGGCCGGCGCCGCCATCGCCCCGTTCATGCCGCTGCTGGGCTTTGCCACCGTGTGCTGCGCCCTGCTGCTCTATCTGCGTCCCGAAGCGATCAGCGGGCTCGCCAGGCAAATCAAATCCTAAGTCCCAGAACTCACCAGCGCACGACCACAAGGAGTGACAGATGTCTCAGATCAAGTACCGCACCGCCGATGTCGACGGCTTTAACATCTTCTATCGCGAAGCCGGTTCGCCCGGCGCGCCGAAGCTGCTGCTGCTGCACGGCTTCCCGAGCGCGGGCCATATGTTCCGCGATCTGATCCCGCAGCTCGCGGACAAATTCCACATCGTGGCGCCGGATTTGCCCGGCTTCGGCCAATCGGACATGCCGCCGCACGACAAGTTCAACTACACCTTCGAGCGCATCGCCGGCGTCATCGATCGCTTCACCGAGGTGATCGGCTTCGATCGCTTCGCGGTCTATGTGTTCGACTATGGCGCGCCGACCGGCTTCCGCATCGCGGTCAAGCATCCGGAGCGGATCACGGCGATCATCTCCCAGAACGGCAACGCCTATGAGGAAGGCCTCAGCGACGGTTGGACGCCGATCAAGGCCTATTGGCAGAATCCCTCGCCGGCGAACCGCGACGCCTTGCGTGCGTTCCTGACGCCGGAGACCACGCGCTGGCAGTACACCCACGGCACATCGGATCCGGCGGCGGTGTCGCCGGACGGACAGAACCTCGACAACTACTACATGGCGCGGCCCGGCGCGCACGACGTGCAGCTCGATCTGTTCGGCGACTACAAGACCAACGTCGCGCTCTACCCCACCTTCCAGACCTATTTCCGCACCCACCAGCCGCCGTTCCTCGCGGTGTGGGGCAAGAACGATCCGTTCTTCCTGCCGCCGGGCGCCGAGGCGTTCAAGCGCGACAATCCGAAGGCGGTCGTCAAATTTTTCGACACCGGCCACTTTGCGCTGGAAACGCATGCCGCCGAGATCGCGCAAGCCATCCGCGTATTCCTGAGCCGCTGACTCAAGGATGTCGGCACCCACAACTCTATCCGCGTCATTGCGAGCGAAGCGAAGCAATCCATAGCTCCGCACAACGGAAGGATGGATTGCTTCGTCGCCGTCGCTCCTCGCAATGACGGGCTCACATCCACTCAGTCGCGCCGACCACTGCAAGGAAGTACACATGACTACATCCGTCGCCATCGTGACCGGCGCCAGCTCCGGCATCGGACGCGCCGCCGCGCTGCGGCTCGCGCGGGATTTTTCCGCCATCGTCCTCGTCGCGCGCAGCGGCGAGAGGCTGCGCGAGGCCGGTCAGGAGATCGAAAGACGCGGCAGCACGCCGCTGGCGCTCGAGCTCGATCTCGCCGCGCCTGATGCCGCTGATGAAATCGTCAAGGCCACGCTGGATCGCTTCGGCCGCATCGACGCGCTGGTCAATGTCGCAGGCTCAGTGCCCGGGCTCGATCTGTTCGAGATGACTGATACGCAATGGGACGCCGGCCTCGCGCTCAAGTTCCACGGCGCCAGGCGGCTGACGATCCGCGCCTGGGACGCGCTGAAAGCATCGCAAGGCGCTGTCATTTTCACCTCAGGCAATGCCGCCGTGCTGCCCCGCGCCGGCGCCGCCGCGGTGGGCACGATCAACGCCGCGATCGAGGCACTTGCAAAAGCCTTCGCCGAGCGCGGCATCGACGACGGCGTGCAGGTGAACTGCGTGTCCCCGGGCGCCGTGATGACCGGCCGCCGCCTCGCGATGCTGGAGAAGGCCGCCGCAACCAGGCAAGTCGATGTCGACACCGCCAAGGTCGGCTTCCTCAGGCAGGCCGGCATCAGGCGGTTCGGCACGCCGGAGGAGATCGCCGACCTCGTCGCCTATGCCGTGTCGCCGCCGGCGCGCTGGATGACCGGCACCGTGCTGCGCATGGATGGCGGCGAGATCAGGACTGTCTGACATCGCCGCGCTATTGCCGATGCGCGCGCGGTCATGCTTTCGGCCCCTGCGCGGCGCGCGCCGCGAACATCGCGAGCAGGCGGCCCCAATCGCCTTCGGTATCGAAGATGCGGCGCATCTCGGCGGCGCGGGCGCCGTAACGGTCGAGCTTGCGGTGCTCGAGCTCGACGCGGGTGGCGTCCTTGCCGTCGGCAATGAAGCGGACCTCGATCTCGGTCTTCAGGTTCGGATCGTACTGCCAGTCCGCGGTGATGTCCCACGACAGCACGAGGCGCGACGGGGGCTCCCAGAGCAGCACGCTGCCCCAATCGCAGGTGCTGCCGTCGTCGCCGCGTTCGTACCAGCGGCCGCCGACACGCGGCTCCATGATTGCATCGACCGCATTGGTCTTGCCGATCTTGTAATGCGCGAGCGGCCACCACGTGCCCATCTGCTCGGTGAAGACGCGCCAGGCCACCGCCGGCGGCGCCTCGACGTTCATCACCTTGCGGACGCTGTAGGGATCGTAATTGTCGGAGGTCGCTTGCATCGTCATCGGGATCTCCTCTCTTTGGCGGCTTCGCGTTCGGCCGCGTGCTTGAAGGCGGTGAGTGTCTTGTCCCAGAATCCGTCGAGCCAGCCGCGCAGGCTCTCCAACCCGCGGGTGTCGATGGCATAGAGCCGCCGCGTGCCTTCGATCCGCACCACGGCAAGGCCGGCTTCCTTCAGCACCCGAAGATGCTGCGACACTGCCGGACGGCTCACCTTGAGGCCGTCCGCGATCTCCTGCACCGATCGATTGCCCTCACGCAGCCGCTTGAACACCATGCGACGGGTCGGGTCCCCCAGCGCGTCGAGCGCGCGTTCGGCGCTGATCATGATCGTATCGTCCGTTGTTGGATTTAACGTAAGTCAACACTTACGGTAAGTCAAGGCTAACGCTCGGTTCCAAATGAAACGGCGCGGCTCCGATCGAAGCCGCGCCGTTCAAGTCGTCTTGCCGCAAGTGCAGGCGCTTACGCCGCCGTCACGCGCCAGATCACGTTGCCAACGTCGTCGGCCACCAGCAGCGAGCCGTCGGGGCCGAGCGCGACGCCGACCGGGCGGCCGTACGACACCTTCTCGTCGGGCGCGAGGAAGCCCGACAGGATGTCGCGCGGCGGCCCCGCGGGACGGCCGTCCGCGAACGGCACGAACACCACCTTGTAGCCTGACAGCGTCGAGCGATTCCACGAGCCGTGCTGGCCGATCACCATGCCGTCGGGGAAACCCGGCAGCGTGCCCTGCGGCATCCAGCACAGGCCGAGCGAGGCGGTGTGGCCGCCGAGCGCGTAGTCCGGCTGGATCGCCCTGGCGACCATCGCCGGATCCTGCGGCACGCGATCGTCCACTGTCTTGCCCCAGTAGCAATAGGGCCAGCCGTAGAAGCCGCCGTCGCGTACCGAGGTCAGATAGTCCGGCGGTGTCTCGTCGCCGAGGCCGTCGCGCTCATTGACGACGGTCCACAGCACATTGGTAGTCGGCTCCCACGCGATGCCCACCGGATTGCGCAGGCCGCCGGCGAAGATGCGGCTGGTGCCACCTGCGAGATCGAGCTCGTAGATCGCGGCACGGCCTTCCTCGACCGCAAAACCGCTCTCGGCGATGTTGCTGAGCGAGCCGACGCCGGCATAAAGCTTCTTGCCGTCGGCGCTCGGCAGCAGGCTGCGCGTCCAGTGCCCGTCGGGCTTGAAGCTGACGAGCTTGCGTCCCGGCGCGGTGATGCGATCGGCGCCCGCAGTGTAGGGAAACGCCACGACGCCGTCGGTGTTACCGACATAGAAGGTGTCGTCGACCAGGGCCATGCCGAACGGCTGGCTCAACCCCTCCATGAAGGCGCCGCGACTTTCGGCGACGCCGTCGCCGTCACGGTCGCGCAGCAGCGTGATGCGATTGGCGCTGACGCCGAGCGCCGCGGCGCGCCGCATCGTCGCCTGCATCGCGTAGTGGAAGACGCTGCGCGGCTTTCCTGCGATCTGCGTCGCTTCCGCGATCAGCACATCGCCATTGGGCAGCACATTGATCCAGCGCGGATGATCGAGCCCGGCGGCAAAGGCGTTGACCTTGAGCCCGGGCGCGGCGACCGGCTTCTGATCCCTGTCCCAGCCCCGCGCCGTCGGCATCTTGAGCGTCGGGATCGCGCCCTGCGGTTTGGCCTGCGGGATCTCTGGCGCGCCGCCCCAGGCGGGCGCGGGCTGCGCGCCCTGCATCCGCCGCCACGCCAGGGCGCCGGCCCCGATCGCCGCGACGACGCGGGCAAAAACTCCAGACGTGCTCATGAAACTTCCCCTGTAATTGCGCAGTGTTAGCGCGCCTTGTCATTCCCTTGCCGACCGGCCGCGGCCCGCAGCAGCATTCGCATAATGCCGGCCCTGATGACAGTAGTTATACGATCTTCGCAGCCGCGCACGAATCGGGGAGACTGGCTGCATGCTCCCTTGTCAGGGCGCTTTCCTCCCTGAGACCTTGCCCGCCGCAGTGGCGGGCTTCCTTTTACGAACCGCCCCGGCTTTTCGAGGCGCCGCTCGCGCAGACGCCGTTATAGCCATGGAAGCATAACGGGCCGGCGACGGATGCATCCTGCCGGGCAGAGCCCGGCAGTGCCCTCCCGGAACACAAGCCCCTTCACAAGAACCTGATCCCACGCCCGCGCAGATTTGCCTTTGCGAGATGCATGGCAGATCAGGAACGCCGCTCCATGGCGGTCGTTGGTCGGGACACCAGCAAGGAGAGTGTGAATGCAACGAAAGACCAAGATATTGTCCCTCGCCGCGGCGTCCCTGATCGCAACAACGGCAGGCGCGTTCGCACAAGGCTACTATCCTTACGGGAACCCTGGTCCGAGATATTACGGCGGCCCCCGCTATCAGGCCGTGCAGCCTGACGTGATGTACTCTCCAGCGGAGCCGGGCTGGTACGGTTCATTCAACGGCACCAACCACCCGACGCCGAGCTCGACCCAGGGCGACGTGGGTCCTGAAGGGAACAACAACGGTACGCTGACCGGCGTGTACAGGCGCTGGTAGGCCCGCGAATTTGAGGCCCGTCGCTCGGCCTGAGCGACGGGCCTTTTTGCTGTTCCACGTTCCACATATGCAAACGTGGGAACGTGAGGTTCGACTTTTTCGCTGAGGCGTTACTTCACCATCGCGCCGTAGACGATGTCCTGCACATTCTCGCGATAATATTTACGCAGCTCGCCCGGCGCTGCGGTTCCCACAACGACGACAAGGCGCTCCTTCGGATCACAGAAAAACTGCGTGCCGTAGGCGCCGTTCCAGGTGAACTCGCCGGGATTGCCCGGCACCGACGACAGCCCCTCGCCGGTCCGCACCGCGACCGACAGCCCGAAGCCGAAGCCGCCACGATGCGGTTCGACCGCGGCGACGTTGTTCTTGATCTCCGGCCCGAGATGGTTCGACGTCATGTGATGCACCGTCTTAGGGCTGAGGATGCGCTTGCCGTCGAGCTCGCCGCCATTGAGCAGCATCTGCCCGAAACGCAGATAGTCGCCGACGGTCGCGAACGAGCAGGCGCCGCCGCAATCGAACCTGGTCGGCGTATCGAGCAGCTTGATGGCTTGCGGCTTGCCGGTGAGCGGATCGTTCGGGAACGGACGCGCCAGCCGCGCGCGCTGTGCATCGGCCGGGTGGAACGTCGCATCCTTCATGCCGAGCGGCTTCCAGACATTGGCCGCGAGATAATCGCCAAGCCGTTGGCCGGAGACTTTCTCGACCACGGCGCCGAGCACGTCGATCGAGAAGCCATATTCGAACTCGGTCCCGGGCTGATGCACCAGAGGCAGCTGGGTGATGCGGTCGATGAAGGCCTGGGTGTCGCCCTCGACCGCCGGCGCGGTACCGTCGGGATAGAGCCGCGCCAGTGCGCTCGAGCTGTCGGGCCGGCCGCCATACATCAGGCCGGAGGTGTGGCGATAGAGATCGTGGATGAAGATCGGCTGCGCCTGCGGCTCCATCTTCAGCGAGCCGTCGGCCTGCTGCACGCCGACCTTCATGTCGGCGAACGCCGGATAGAACTCGGCGACCTTGGCCTGCAGCGGCAGCTTGCCCTGCTCCATCAGCGTCAGGCCTGCAACCGCCGCCATCGGCTTGGTCATCGACGCCAGCGCGAACACCGCGTCGATCGGCATCGGCGTGCCCTTCACCGGATCGAGCTGGCCATACGCCTTGTAATGCACGAGCTTGCCGTCGCGCGCGATCGCCACGACAGCACCGGGCACGCGCTTGGCCGCGATCTCGCGTGCAAAGAAGTCGTCGAGCCGCGCCAGCCCCTGCTCCGAGAAACCGACCTGGTGCGCCGACGTCTCCGGAAGCGGCGCGGCGTGGGCGATGCTGACAGCAAGGCTAGTGGCGGCGGCAGCCGCGGCAATAACGGTTTTTCTCATTGTTTCCTCACCGGGGACCGCGGGCGATTTGTTATGGCGTTCGTTGCCCGCAGCTCGCAGGATTAGATCACGCCGGCAAGGGCGACAAGACTTCGCGGCGCGCGGCCGCGCCTCGCAGGTGCATGCCTTGCTGCGCGAAGAACGGCTCGACCTCGTGCTCGAACGTCTTCAGCGCCGCGCCGATCGCCTGGTGCATGTCGAGATATTTGTAGGAGCCGAGCCGGCCGCCGAAAATGACATTCGGCCGCGACGCCGTCATGGCGTGATAGGAGGCGAGCATGGCGCGGTCGGCGGCGGTGTTGATCGGATAATACGGCTCGTCGCTGCGGCCCGCGAAGCGGGAATATTCGCGGTAGATCGTCGTCCGCGCTTCGGCATGCGCGCGCTCCGGATGCAGATGCCTGAACTCGTGGACCCGGGTGTACGGCACCTCGGCGTCGGCATGGTTGATCACCGCGGCGCCCTGGTAGTCGGCGACGTCGTGCACCTCGCGCGCGAAGTCGACGGTGCGCCAGCCGAGATGGCCGCAGGCATAGCCGAAGAAGCGGTCGATCGGACCGGTATAGACCACGAGCTGCCGCGGATTGATGCGATCGGCGACGTCGAAATAGTCGACGCCGAGCCGGACGTCGATCGCGGGATGATCGAGCATCCGGCGGAAGATCGCGGTGTAGCCACTGGCCGGCATGCCCTCATAGCGGTCGGCGAAGTAGCGATCGTCGAAGGTGAAGCGGACCGGCAGGCGGCCGATGATGTCGGCCGAAAGCTCACGCGGATCGGTCTGCCACTGCTTCTGCGTATAGCCGCGGATCAAGAGATCGTAGAGCGTGCGGCCGACCGAGGCGATTGCCTTGTCCTCGAGATTGCCGATCCCGGAGGCACCACGCCTCCCCGCGGCGCCGTGCGCGGCCGCTTCCGCCGCGATCACGGCGCGGGCCTGCTCGGGCGTCATGGCGCGCCCGAACGCCGCGCACACGGTCGCAAGGTTGATCGGCATCGAATAGACGCGGCCCTTCGCCACCGTGAAGACGCGGTGACGGTAGCCGGTGAACTCGGTGAAGCGGTGCAGATAGCGCCAGACAGTCTCGGAATTGCTGTGGAAGATATGCGTGCCGTAGCGATGCACCTCGACGCCGCTGTCGGGATCGAGCTCCGAATAGGCGTTGCCGCCGATATGCGGACGGCGGTCGAGCACGCAGACGGAGCGGCCGAGCCTGCTCGCCACCTGCTCGGCGATCACGGCGCCGAAGAAGCCGGCCCCCACCACGACGACGTCGAAGCCATCAAGCTGCATGCGCTCTCGCCCTCATGTCGGATCGCGACGGCGCCCGACGGAGCTTCAACGTGCCGGCACGACCGTTTCCGGCGAAATAAATCCGCTCATCAGGATAATTCCGAGCCCGGAACTTCCGGCTCGGCCGTTCAACTGACAGCATGCAAGGCGACGGAAATGCCCGCGCGAGCAGCCACACCATCAAGCGCGGAGGTCCCATGTCCGTGATCTGCGTCCTGTACTCCAGCAACACCACCTATGATTCGCTGCGCGGCATCCTGGCGATGGCGGCCGCCGAACTCGACCGGCTCGGGCACGAGGTCAGGATGCTCGATCTGCTGGCGCCGGATTTCTCGGCCCGGCTCAACGCCCTGCTGCCGCGGCGCGCCGAGACCATGGCGCTCGGCTTCTCCGGCATTGGGCTCGATATCCACACCAAGGACGGCAGGCTGTTCTGGGACGTCGCCCAGATTCCCGTCTTCACCTGGTTCTGCGATCACCCCTGCTACTTCGCCAGGCGTCATGGCCTCGAGAGCCGCTACACCGCGCATGGCTACGTGTTCCCGGACCATGCCGCATTCAACCGCGATCATCTGGGGGCCAATGGCGCCGTGTTCGCGACCCATATGGGCATTCCCGATCCCGGCTTCTTCAGCGGCTTGCCGCCCGAGCAGCGCAACGGCCGGCTGATCTTCGCCAAGTCCGGCTGGAATCCGCTGGCGCTCGAGCGCGGCTGGCGCAAGACGATGCCGCCAAAGCTGTTCGCGCTGCTGTTCGACGCGATCGTCGAGGCGCGCGGCAAGACCTGCGGCGCATTTCCGAAGATCATCGTCGACGTCGCCGAGCAGCATCTGGTCTATCTGAAGCCTGGCAGCGACCTGTTCAACGTGATCCTGACCCGACTCGACAACTACACACGAGGCGTGCGCACCCGCGAGGTGGGTGCGGTACTCGCCGACTATCCGGTCGACTTCATCGGCGGCGGCTGGAGCGATCTCGACGTCAGCGGACGTCCGGCCCGCGTGCTCGGCGCGATGACCTTCGATGCGATGCGCGAAGGCCTCGGCAGCTACCTTGCCGCGGTCTCGCTCAATCCCAATATCGACCTGTCGGTGCATGACCGGGTGTTCTTCGCGCTCGGCGCCGGCACCGTGCCGGTGTTCGACGCCAACCGCTTCTCGGCCGCGGAGATGCCGCATCTCGCCCGCTTCAGCTTCGGCCAGGACGCGATGAGCATCGCCGCCGCCGTCGAGGCCGTGCTGGCCGATCCCTCAGCGGCGCAGGCGGCGGCCGCGACCACCTTGCGCGAGCTTTATCCGCGCTTCTCGATGCAGCGGTCGGTGCAGGACATCCACGAGATCACGATGTCGATCGCGGGCGCCGCCGGCGCCAGTTTGTTGCCGGCCGAGCCGGTGCCGGCCGGCGTCTGGACGCCGAAGCAGGCGGCCTGATCGCGCGCCATTTCCGTGGCTGGCTCGCTCCGGCTGCGATACCATGCACCCGTCACCTCCGATCGGGGCTCGCATGAACCGCCGCGCGTTTGTCTCGGGATTGGCCGTTGCCGCGGCGCTCGCGGGCTTCGCCGCGCCGGCTGCGGCCGACGGCAAGCGGGTGGCGCTGGTGATCGGCAACGGTGCCTACAAAAGCGTGCCGGCGCTGTCCAATCCGCCGACCGACGCCGGCGATATCGCCGCCGCGCTGAAGCGCCTCGGCTTTGCCGTGACGCTGATCACCAATACAGGCTTCGACGAGATGCGGCGCGGCCTGATCGCATTCGGACGCAATGCCGCCGGCGCCGACATGGCGGCGGTGTACTTCGCCGGCCATGGCATGGAGATCAACGGCGACAACTGGCTGATCCCGGTCGATGCCGAGCTGAAGCGCGACACCGACGCCGCCAATGAAGCGATCAGCCTGCAAAGCGTGATGCTGCAGGTCTCCAACACCGGAAGTCTCGGCCTCGTCATCCTCGATGCCTGTCGCAACAATCCGTTCGCGGCGAAGATGAGCCGCTCGCTCGCCACCCGCGCCGTCTCCGGCAGCGGGCTCGGCCGCATCGAGCCGGTCGGCAATGTGCTGGTTGCCTATGCCGCGCGCGACGGCACCATCGCGCTCGACGGCGACGGCCGCAACAGTCCGTTCGCCGCGGCGCTGCTGCGCAACATCGAGACGCCGGGCGTCGAGGTCACCTTCATGTTCCGCAACGTCCGGGACGACGTGATGGAGGCGACGCGCAACGCGCAGCAGCCCTTCGTCTACGGCTCGCTGTCGCGCAAGGCGATCTATCTCGTGGCCGCGCCGCCGGCCGACACCGCCGCCACGAAACAGGCGAACGCTACGCCGGCAGCCGCCGCATTGTCGGCGCCATCGGCGACGTCAGCCGGCGCGATCGATCCCGCGCTGGTCGGCACCTGGGAGATCATGGTGCCAGGTGGTCGCGGCCAGTCGCGCTGGATCTGGCGGATCATGGCCGACGGCACCTACCAATTCCACGCCGAGCCCTCGCGCGCCGCGCGCCCGCACGAAGGCACCGTCAGCTTCGCCAACGGCCGCTGGACGCTGCATGCGCTGAGAGGACTGAGGAACTACAGCGACGGCGGCTCCTACGAGATCCGCGACGCCATTGCCGTGATCACCGGCAAGCTCGGCACCGGCTATTGGAAACGCAGCGTGGAGTGAGCGGGCGCGGCGCGATGGTGCAGCCGCAAGCCTCACTCCTTTCATAAATCGAGTTCACCCGTGGCCGGATAGACCACCGTGCCGTCGCCCTGGACGACGGCGCCCTCGGTGAGACGGGCGGGCTCGAGGCGCCCCTCCCCCATGATGTGGACGACGGTCTCGCCGGACGCGATGAGGTAGTCGGCGACGATGCGGCGGTGGCAGCGCCACCACACCGCTTCCGAGCACATCATCGCACAGCGTTGCTCATGGCCCTCGTCGCGCAGATGCTGGAGCGCTGCACGAAACTGCGGTGACAACGCATAGTCGGCGTAGTTGTGAAAACTCTCGTTGCTCCAGAACCCGTTGACGGACGGCGCCACGCTTCGCGCCTTGCCGCGGAGCCCGCCGAGATCGGCCAGATGCTCATACGAGATGCCCGCGGCCTTAAGCGGCTTGGGCAGCGTATCCTTGTTGAACTGCGGATTGGTTCGCGACCGCGGCACCGTTCGGATGTCAACGATGCGCTCGATCGTGGCCGCCTTGAGGAGAGCGATGAAATCCTCGAGGCTGCGGGTGGAATGACCGATCGTGAAGAACGGAAGCGCCACGTCTTTGCTAGGCATGATGCAGCGCGCTGCCCTTGTGGGCCGCGACGTGATCGGTCTTGTCGCTCTTGATCTCGTACTGCGGATCGGCCTCCGAGGCGCGGTGGGTGTGCCCCTTGTAGTCGAAATCGCTGATGTGGACCGCGATGATGGTGCCGGAGACGCGGCCGGCCTCGGAATTCCAGCTGACGTGATCCCCGACCTTGAATTTCCTGGCCATCGTTGCAGGCTCCTTCAGGCGCGAAATTGATCGTACGATACGCCGCCAATCGACGGCACGGCACTAAAAAAGCCCGCCGGAGCAAACGAACTGGCAGCCGGCCAAGTTCCCGCCTCGCGTTGGGGGTTCAACCGCAAATTGATGGTCTGCGTTGCGGTATCCCGGAAGCTTGCCGCCACCGTCCGGAATTCGATAGCGGGATTGATTGACGAGCGATACCGGCAACGGGTGCAGCAAGTTACAAGTTACATTGCTCAACGCGCAGGCCTAACGGAAAGCTCGGTCAGATTCCCTCGTCACTTACGTGGATCCGCGGAATCAAGTTGCCGCCCTGCTCAGATCTTCTCCTTTGAGGGCCGCCGCGGATCCAATGCCGACATTGGTCACGATTGCCCTCGCCTGCAACATCGACATGCTCAGAGGACGAATGCGATCGACCGGGCAATATCTGACAATGCCGACCAACGGCGTCGGCGCCTGCGGGACGAAGACAGCCACCCAGTCGTTCTCGAGTGTCTCGAGGAGATATCCGAGCTGCCAGCCACCCTCGACGTTCACCAGCACTGGCTTGAACTCATCGCTGGCGCCTTCGGCCTGGGCAAGGCCTTGAGCCATACTCTTCACCATCTGGTACTGCGGAAGGCTGCCAAGAAATGATTTTTCGACCCATGCGCTAATCTGAGAGCCGGTTTTGGTTCGCGCGACGATGCCGGCGAGGAACGACACCAGGATCAATAGAGCCACTGCCACGACTGTAACAATTCCAATGCCCGCGATCTTTCCGATCTGGTCGAAATGAAGGGCATGAGACACCGGAAGCGCGGCCTTCACCGCCAGACGCATCGCGTGGCTGAGAATCGCCAGTACAAGAGCGACGGGCAGGAGAAACAGTGCGCCTCCGATTAAAGTCGTTTTCAAAAACTCCTTCATTGCCGCGGCCTCTCCATTTGCACGCCGTTTGAAGCCGGGCCTTTCGCCAACAGCCGAAAGAACTCGCCCGGATCCACGAGAACGGCCATGGCGCACCGAGCGTCAACAGACCGCACACGTCGCCACAACCATCGCGTCCTGATGCGGATCATTGCGATACTTGGCAAGTGAACGGGCAGTGCAGCGAGACATCCCGGTCTCGCCGCACCGGTTGCCTCGGGGAGCCGCCGATCATTTCTCGTTCTTGAAGAGAACGTCGATGGCCTGGATCACCTTGAGTTCCGGGTGGGCCTTGCAATACACAATGACTTCGTGCTCGCCAGATTTGGTCCGCGTAATATGGGCAAAATGCTTCTTCGCGAGGCCGTTGTACCAGCCACTGTACCAAATCGCGAGAAAGTCGGCGTCCTCCTGATAAGTGTTGGCGAGTTGCGCGCAGGTCAAAGCCTGAACATCAATGAACCCTTTCGAGTCCATGTAGGTCGAGAGCGGGACCTGGGCATGAACAGAAGCAATCGAGATGACGAGCGCGCCAAGGCTGAGCCCAATCTGGTTCACGAAGGATTTGCGTTTCACGATCTAGTCTCCTCTTGATTTTGGTTAGCCGCCCAAGCCAGCGAACACTTTGAACAAACCGATCATTTCTGTGATGGGTCGGCCGTTGCGCTCGCCGGAGCGGGCGAACGAAGCGACTCATAGGAGATGTAGTACTTGTAGATCTTGCCGACGTACTGAACCGTCTCCTGCCCGACGATCGCAGCCGCGCCGTTCTCGACATTGTCGAACCAGACGGTCGAGTCGAAGCCGTGCTTGCTCGCATAGTCCCGGAAACGCTTCAGGTTTCCCGGGCCTGCATTGTACGCCGCCAGGGCCATGAACACGCGCTCGCGCGGATCGGTGACCGAAGCGTCGACATAGGTATCCGCCAGGTAGCGCAGGTATTTGGAGCCAGCCTGGATATTGGTGTCGGCACTGGCCGCGACGCCGGTAATCTCGATCGGCTTCTCCTTCGCGGTACTAGGCTTGATCTGCATGATGCCGGTGGCGCCGGAGGCATTGTGGCAGGCCTGGTCGAACTCTGACTCCTGATAGCCCTGTGCAGCGAGCAGAACGGGGTCGATGGAGTATTGCACCCCGTACTTTTCGAAAGATCCGCGCAGCGCCTTGAACTTCTCCGCCTCGGCGTGCGCGAGGGCGTTCTTCAGCGGCTTCGCCGTCTTGAAATAGCGTGCACGCAGGTCGTTGCCGAATTCAGTTCCGATTTTGTGAGTACTGACGAATTCAGCGAGCTCCTTCCTGAGCGCCGGACTGTCCTTGCGGATCGCCCAGGCGATGTCGCCGCCTTCGTTGATCGCAATATCGTCGCGCACCGTCAGCCCATTCAGGAGGCCCGCCCACGCCTGCGCCTTGAAGCGGTCGACGACGGCCCAGGGCAACAGGCCGGTGCTCACCATCTCCAGCAAGTCCTCGTCCTCGAGGTTCTTGTCGGCCGGCCTGACGACGATGCGTTCCAGCCCCTTGGCTGCCCGGTCCGCATTGAGCGCGTTCAGGTGCTCGAAATAGCTGCTGGCTTCCCGGACGAAAATCGTCTTTCCACCGAGGTCGTTCAGCGAGCCGATGCTCGGCGCCGCAGATCCCGTCACGAGCACTTCGCGAACGCCGGATGCCCAGGGATCGGCGAAGTCGACCAGCTTGCTCCGATCCGGCGTGACCGTGAGCAGGCCGGCGGCGATATCGCCCTTTCCGGCGATCAAATCACCCAACAGTCTGTCGCGCCTGGTGGGGACGAAGCCGACATAGATCCTCTGCTTCTTCTTGCCGTACCGCTTGTTCAGCCAGCCCTCGAACTCGATGCCGAGCTCGGCTTCGAAGCCGAGTGTCTCGCCCTTGTCGATGAAGAACGATGTCCTGTCGGTCGGCACGAGAATGCGCACGAGTTTGCGCTTCAGCATGCCATCGAAGTCGCCCTCCCAGACCTTCAGGGACGGCAGCGCCAGGACCTGTGGCTCGGCCCTGGCGGATTTTTCTGCCACGACGACGGCGGCGGCGGTTGCGAAGGCCATGGCGAATAACCTCGGACTTGCGTAGGTCGATGAAAAAATCATTGATCCAACCCAATCAATTGAAACGTGCCGCTGAAATGTGCCTGGACGTTACCTCTCTTCGTGAACGATGTATTGTAATTATGCAGCAACCTGGGCTCGCAGATGTCGACGCGCGAGCCCAGGCACTCCGATCAGCGCCGCCGGCCACCGCCATGGAAGCCGCCCCCTCCCCGGAAGCCGCCTCCCCGGAAGCCGCCACCTCCGCGGAAACCACCCACGCGGCCGCCTCCGTCGAAGCCGCCGGCCCGCATGCCGCCGCGGATCGCGGCCGGCCGGCCGCCTGCGTGAACACGCCCACTGACGCGCGAGCGCGTGACGCTCCTGTGCGAGATCGCCGCGCGATTGCCGGCACCCGTGCGCGCACGCGTGACACTCCTGCTGCTGGTGCGGCGCGATACCGAGGCACCGCGATTGCCGGCGCGTTGCGAGACCGCGGTCCTAGCGCGGCCTGCACCCGCATTCGAGACCCTGCCGCCGGGACCACCGGTGCGATTGCGCAGCGCCTCGCGCGCGGCGGGGGTATTGCCGCTGCCGAACCGCCTCGCCACGCCGGCATCGCGATAGGCAACTCCGCCGCGATGCGCCGGATTGTGGGCCCAATTGGTGTTTCTGATGTTGGTGCGGTTGAACTGGTTATAGCGGTTGACGTTGACGTAGACGTTGCGGCCCCACCAGTTGCAGCCGCCCCAGATCGCAGCACCGACAGCCACGCTGGCGGTGAAGCCGATCACGCCCGCGGCGACATAGCCCGGCGGAGACCAATAGAACGGCTGGTAGTCGGGATAATCCCAGGCCCCGTAGACGACACCGGGATCGTAGACCGGGACGTAATACTGGTCGGGATCGACCGGCTCGATCGAGATCGCCTGCTGCATGCCGGAGGGCGCGGTCACACCGGCGGGAGGCGCGCTCTTTATCACCTTCTGCTGCGGCGTCGACTTGAGATTGCCCGCAGCCTCCGCGCGCTGGCGCAGCGTCTGCACGGCGCTCATCACGTCCTGCTCCTGCGCGAGGAAGGCATCGCCAAGCTGCTGGGTCCAGTCGAGCTTGTCGTTCATCATCTGAAGAACCTGCGGCACCGCCGCGAGGGCCTTGACGCTCGGATCCCATGATTGCTTCTGCATGGCGTCTTCGAGCGCCTTGCCGGTGACGGTCTTGTTGTCTTGCGACCAGCGCGCCGCCTCGACGACTTCCAAGGGATAGGTCGACGCCATCAGGATCTGCGACAGCAGCGCGTCCGGATAGAGCGCGATCGGCGCGACCAGTTGCTCGATCTGTCCGTTCGGAAGCTTGCCGGCTGTCGGGGCCGGCGCCGGCGCGGCAGCCTGGTCCTGGGCCGGCTTCTGGTCCGCGGGTGTCTGCGCGTATGCCGGGCCCCCGAGCATCAGACCAACCGCCAGCGCCACGTTCGCGAAGGTAAGCCGGCGCAATCCTGGAAGAAGTTTTGTCATGATGCCTCCTCGTTCTTCGTCTCGCTTGCATCACCGGCGGCGCTGGCGTGCTCCGCCGCGCCGGGCGTCAGCGATGACTGCGCAATCTTTCGGCCTCTATTCAAAACGGAAGATGCGCTTCCAGTCGTCCTTCATGCTGACGACGATCCAGCCCTTGGAGCTCGCCGCATCGAGCGCCTTGTCGAGTTTGCCGAACGTGGACTTGCGATCGTATGCATATTCTCGTTCGGCGTCGGTGTGATGCACGATCAGGCCGAAACGCTTGCCGGGCGATTGCGTCGCCCATTGCAGCATCTGGAAGTCGCCGTCTGAGTTACCGAAGGCCGCGACCGGACGTCGGCCGATATGCGAGTTGATGCCGACCGGCTTGCCGGGTCCGTCATCGACGAGATCGATCGTCGGCAGGCGGATCAGCACCGGTCCATCCTTGTCGACCTTGAACTGCGTCTTGATGGTCGATCCCACGACCTGCTCGGGCGGGATGCCATAGACGCGCTCGGTCCACGGCCGCATGAACTCGATGCCGCCGCCCGACACGATGAAGGTCTTGAAGCCGTTGGCGCGCAGATACGCGAGCAGTTCCAGCATCGGCTGGTAGACCAGATCAGTATAGGGCCGGCCGAACTTCGGATGACGTGCCGACTTGATCCAGTCGCCGGCGATCTGTGCGAACTCGGCCGTTGTCATGCCGGCATGAGTCGCCATGACGAGTTCGAGCAGGCCCTTCTCGCCGGCCTTGGCCAGCGCTGCGATGTCGTTGTCGAGAACGGCCTTGAAGGGCTGCTTCTGCTTCCACTCCGGATGTTTGGGAGCGAGGGCCTTCACCCGGTCGAGCGCAAACCCAAGCTGCACATACATCGGCTGCTCGCACCACAGCGTGCCGTCGTTGTCGAATGTCGCGATGCGTTCCGGCGCCGGCACGAAATCCGGCGCTCCTTCCTTGGTCACCGCGGCGACGAAGTCCAGGATCGACTGCTTCGCCCGGCCTTCGTTCCAGGAAGGGAGAGGATCACCCTGTGCCCTTGCGGATCGGCTCGGAAGCGATAGCGCTGCTGCCGACGCGAGCAATCCAGTCAGAGCCGCGCGCCGGTCCACCAGACGTCCTATCATGAGGCCACCCCGAAAGAGGATGAAACGGCCCCGAGATCTTCGGGGCCGTTTCAGTGCGCGAGTTAGTTGCCTGAGGGCAGGCCAAGACTAAATCCCTCCTTCGCAAGCGAATCCTTGAGAAACTGGAAGCGCTGATACTGCGTAAGGGTAATCGGCCCCGAATAGCTTTCGCTCTGCAGCTTGCGAGGAGGATATTGAACGTACGTCTTCATCAACTCCTTGGTCGCATCATTGATCGTGACCAGGACCCAAGTGTGCTCGGTGTAGTTGTTCATGAAGACGTCGTAGCGCTCCTGCGGGTCCTGCCAGAGATCGAACACCTGGGGAACGGTGGCCACATAGGACTCCGGCCCCTTCCAGCCAAGATTGCTGTCGACCGCCAGTCCGCCGGTCTTTGTGCCGTCGTCGCCGCGCAGATTGAAGACCGCCTTGTAGTTGCCGACGCGGGCTGCACCGGGCGTGAGCTCGTTCTCCGTGAAATAAAACCAGCTCTTGCGTGCCGATTTGCCCGTTCCAAACAGGACCGGCGACATGTCGACGCTGTCGAAGATGATCGGCTTACCCTCACGGTCATTCTCCGGCAGCTTCACGCCGGCGAGCTTCGCGAACGTCGCCATATAATCGAGACCGCCGACGATGTCGGAATTCTTGGTGCCGGCCTTGATGCCCGGTCCCCATGCAAGGGACGGGACGCGGTTGCCGCCCTCGCGAACCGTGCCCTTGGTGCCGCGGAACGGCGTGTAGCCGGCATCCGGATAGACGTCCTGCCAGGCGCCGTTGTCCGTCGTCCAGAACACATAGGTGTTCTTGTCGAGCCCGAGGGACCGCACCTTGTCCATGATCCGGCCGATGCGCGTGTCGTTCTCGACCACGGAGTCGGCGAACTTGCTCTTGGACATCGACTTGCCCTGAAATTCGGGCGCCGGCATGTTGGGCTGATGCACCTTCATGAAGTTGATGCTCATGAAGAACGGGCCCGATGACTTGTTGCGGTCCAGATACTCGAGCGAAGCCTTCTCGACATAGTCGTCGAAGAACGGGATGCCGACCACGCCCTTGTCCGGCGTGTTGACGTATTGCCCGTTGATCTTGAAATCCTCCTTCGCCGGCTGCCCGGCATTTCCGGAGAGCGCGCCTTTGGTGACCTTCTCGAACATCGCCCGGAGTTCGGGATCCATGTCGGGAAACCACGTTGGGTCGGCGTAGGTGTAGGCATTGAGATGATAGAGGCCGGCATACTTCATCTCGTCGTAGCCTTGCGCGCTCGGCAACGCATAGTCGGCCTCGCCGAGGTGCCATTTGCCCGTGAAGAATGTTTTGTAACCGCCGGTCTTCAAAACCGAGGCAAGCGTCCATTCTGCCGCAGGCAGGCCGCCGCCCTGCCCCTGGAACGCGACGGTCGTCATGCCGCTGCGATTTGGAATCCGGCCGGTCTGCACGGCGGCACGCCCAGGCGTGCAGCTCGGCTGCGCATAGAAGGACATGAACTGCATTCCTTCGGACGCAAGACGATCGATGCTCGGCGTCGGCATGCCGCGATTTTCGCCGCCGCCATAGGGCCCGGAGTCACCATAACCAAAATCATCCGACAGGATCAGGATGATATTCGGCTTTGCGCCGCCGGCCGCGCTCGAGGGTTGCGTTGTCCCTTGCGCCTGGGCGGTCTGGATGGGCGCCATCGCCGAGAAGGCGGCGATGGTAGCGAGCGAACTCGAGGCCGCGAGCAGATTGCGGCGGCTGACGGTCTCTGTCGTTTTCTTCTCAGTCATCACTTTCTCCTGAACGTGTGATGCAACGAAATCCGAGGTGGCTGGTCGAGGTGTCGATCGGCTCGGCATGGCGCGCCGCCGGCCGATAGCGCCGGCAGTAGTTCGGCGCGCAGAGATGCGAGCCGCCCTTGATCACCTTGCGCGGAATCCTGCTGAGTGGCAGCGACGGATCGTGGCTGTCATGCTCCGCGCCACCTCGCGGATTCTGCGGAATGCAGCAGGCCTTCTTGGCGTCGGCGCGGTGTTTCGGAGCCCACCAGTCGCTGGTCCACTCCCAGACATTGCCGATCATGTCGAACACGCCGTAGCCGTTCGGCGGATAGGTCATCACCGGCGAGGTCCGCGCGTGGCCGTCCTCGCACCGGTTCTCGAACGGAAAGTGACCCTGCCACGTATTGGCTTGATGCACGCCGCCCGGCACGAATTCATCGCCCCAGGCATATTCAGCACCATCGAGGCCGCCGCGCGCGGCAAACTCCCACTCTGCTTCCGTCGGCAGATCCTTGCCGGCCCATCGCGCATAGGCGAGTGCGTCAGCATGGGTGACGTGCACCACCGGATGGTCGTCCAGCGACTTGATGTTGCTTCTCGGGCCATAGGGATGGCGCCAATTCGCGCCCTTGAGCAGCGTCCACCATTGGCTGTAGTCGCGCAGATCGACCGGATAATCCGGGGGCGTGAAGACCAGCGATCCGGTGAAGAGCATGTGCGGCAGCGCATCCGGATAGTCCTTGGGATCCGGAGCGACCTCGGCGAAGGTGACGTGGCCCGTGGCACGCACGAACTGCTTGAATTGCCGGTTCGTCACCGGCGTGCGGTCCATCCAGAACCCGTCGACGCTCACCATGTGGGACGGCGCTTCTTCCGGATAATGCCGATCCGATCCCATGCGGAACGTGCCGCCGGGAATGAAGATGCTGTCTGACGCGCCGGTTTCGTCCACGTTCGCGACCGGTCTCTCGGCAATATTCAAGAAGGTTGCCTCCAGTTACTCGTTGCGGCCGATTGCGTGCTTGGCCGGTTCGGCGGCCTCGCTGCGCAAGCCCTGTGTCTGACCGATCGCAGCACGCATCATGCCCGCAGCAAGCACGCCCGATCTCGAAAGGTTGATAAGAATCGTATTGTTCACGCACTGCTCCAGTTAAGCGAACGTCCCCTCGATCACGGCCGGTTCAGATGAACCAGGGCCTCGGCTTCCAGTTCGGCAACCAGCCGTTCGTAGTCCGCGGCCTTCCGACTTCCTTCGCGGTCTCCTTGCTCTGCCGCTTGTTGCCAACGGTGAAGCGCTTTCACAGCTTCGTCATAATCTGCGCAAATCGCTCTAAACTGCGCATCGCGATTGAAGCAGCGCCGAATTTCGAATTCGCGCTGCGGAAAGCGGGTCACAATCGCGCGGAACTCCTCCATGATGAACTCGCTTGTGGCCGACGTGACCTTTGCTGCTGGTTCATCGGGGCTTCAAGGTACGAACATGTTCGTACACGGCGTGCGCGTGTTGCTCGGCCGCGATGATCTTCAAGGCTGATGCGACCAGCTGTCGCTGATCTCAGGAACTCTTTGTTTCTGATGATTGAAGGCTGTTGCATCGGAGCCGGAGGCGATCCCCGCTTCGCTTGCGAGTTGCAATGCAGAATAGAAAGGCCTACGCTCGACCGACGATTGGGGTTGCCGGTTGATGACTGATGTACCCTTCGCTCACGATCCCGCCGGCGATTCATCCAAGGTCCCGCCGCGTGATGATTCCGCGGTGCCGCCGGCGCATGTAGCGAAAGAGCTGGACCGCATCCTCTCGAGTCCGCATTTCCAGGCGAGCGAACGGCGGCAAGCCTTCCTTCGCTTCATCGTCGACGAGACGCTTGCAGGCCGCGCTGAAAGCCTGAAAGGCTACACAATTGCCTTGGCCGTGTTTCGGCGCGACCATTCTTTCGACCCCCAGGCTGACCCTGTCGTTCGTCTTGAAGCTCGACGATTGCGCCGCGACCTCGATAGCTACTACGTGGATTCGGGCCGGGATGATCCGGTACGCATCACAATTCCAAAAGGCTCCTATGTGCCCCATTTTGAGTGGCACAAAATGGATATTGCCGACGCTCCATCTCGCGAACCTGCCCTTGAACTCCACGATCATTCGACAACTGCTGCTACACGTGCGAATTGGACGACCAAACTCGGCATCAGGCGCTATGCGCCCGTCGCTGCCGCGCTGGCAGCCGGCGTGGCGGCTTGGATATGGCTTGCAGCAAGACCGCCTCCGTCGACGCCACGCGAACCCGCGGTCGTCGTGATGCCATTCGAGCCACTAACTCCGGGGGAGAACACGCGCCTCTTCGCCGTCGGCATGGGGCAGGAGCTGACCAGCAACCTGTTTCGATTCGGAGGATTCCGGCTCTACACGTCGCCCGCGAATGCGTCCTCTACGAAAGGCGACGAAGCGCCCCAACCGGGGCGTCCTCTCGGTGCTTCCTATATCGTCCGTGGAAGCGTTCAAACGAGCGCCGAAGAAGTGCAAGTCACAACGACCGTCCTCAATGCCGAGAACGACGAGATCGTATGGATGCGGACATATGCTCGACCGTTCGATCCTCAGTCGCTCATGAATGTCCAGCGCGGGCTCGCAAGCGAAATCGCAACTGTCGTCGGCCAGTCCTACGGCGTGGTCAGAAACGACATTCGCGCGGATCCACCGAGGAATATGGAAAGCTATCTCTGCGTCCTGCGCGCTCAGGTCTATCGCAGCACGTTCCGGCGCGTCGACTTCGATCCGGCCATGCAGTGCCTTCAGCAAACCGTTCAGCGGGATCCGCAGTATAGCGATGCATGGGCCATGCTTGGGTGGCTGCATCTCGACGCCGGTCGGTTGGGCTATTCAGGTGACGGTAATCCGCAAACCGAGTATGGCAAGGCCCTCGAGGCGACGTCGCGCGCCATCGTCCTGCAGCCGAACAATCCCCTGGCGCTGAAGGCCCTGGCATCGGCCTACCATTTCACGGGACGCTACGCCGATAGCGATCGCATCAGCCATCTGGCGATCGATCTCAATCCCAACGATCCCGACATACTTGCCCAGTTCGGCTGGCGTCTTGCCGTCCGCGGGAACTTCTCGGAAGGCGTTCCGATGCTCAAACGCGCGATCGAGCGCACGATGCATCCCCCGGGATGGTATTTTCATTTTGTTGCAGTCGACCTTTATTTGAAGGGTGAATACAAGCAGATGCTCGATGTCGCCGAGACGGCATCGTTGCGCGATTCCGGATTCAGCCAACTGTTGATTGCGATAGCGAATACAGAGCTGGGGCGCCGCGATGCGACCCAAACGGCCTTGAAAGGAATGTCGCAGTACAAAGCGCTAGCCGATGATCCGGCCGGCTTCTTGCGCCGCAACGGAGCCGCAGATCAGGTTGTCGACGCCCTCATGACCGGATTGCGCAAAGCCCAGGCTCTCGTCGCAAGCTGACGTTCCCTGCAGTTTCGACGCAGCTCAACCAGCATCCTCGGCTTTCGACGGCCATCCCGCCGTCGCCGTTTTTCATTGCGCATGGAATAGACCGCCCGAAGGCGGCCCTCCATGGGTTAGCGCAAACCAAAGCGATGCTTACGGGCGAATGCCGTTCTTTCGCGCGCAATCCCGATAGGCGGAATAGCCCGCCGAGTTTCGGGCGGCAGTCGCCCCGCTCGTCATGTTCGCACCGCCGGCGGCAGCGGCTTCATTCGCCTGCCTGAAGCATTCAGCACGAATTGCATCGACGTTCTTGCCACTATTCTTGGGAGCAGCGTCTGCGGGAACCGCAACGAACAAAAGCAACGCGCCAAGCACTCCTGTCTTCCACATGGTCGTCTCTCCCTGTCGTGGACCAGCTGCCGTACCAGCTCGCCAATCCTGCTGCGCCGGCACGAGAGCATCAGCATTGTTTCACGCGGGGCGGTCATCAAGGTACGAACACGTTCGTACCTGCCTTGCGTACCTGCCTTGCGCAGCCGAGGTCCGAAGGATCGAGCTCGGCATTACCGCTCGCTGCGCTTGCCCCCAAAGCCGCGACGCTCCTTTTTGCGCGACGCTCTTTTTTGGAATGTGCATTTTGTGCCAGCGGGGTACACAGTTGAACCAACGGAACGAAGCTCGTTCAGCGGGATTGATGGGGACACCCTTGTAAGGAGTCCGGAAATGCGACCAACCAAGGCTTTGCTGGTTCTCAGCTTCATCGCATCTGCAGCAATGATACTTCCCTATGACGCACAGGCCCGGCCCGGAGCCGGTGCTCGAGCGGCTCACTTCCACGGCGGAGGAATGCGGCCTGGTTGGCACGGCGGCGGCACGCGATGGCATGGCGGTGGCTGGCACGGCGGCGGCGCGCGTTGGGCCGGCCGCGGATATTATCGCGGTGGCCGTTACTATGGAGGCGGCTGGGGGGTCGGAGCTGCCGCAGCCGGTTTGGCGACTGGCGCAGCCATCGGAGCCGCGACGGCCTACAACTCCTGCTATCAGACGCAAAACGTTTGGAACGGTTACGCGTATGTTCAGCAAAGCGTAAGGGTCTGTTAGGCATCGCCTCGTCCGATGCCGGACTGACTGCATTTCCACCGCGTTCGAGATCACGGAGCGTCCGGCCAATCTGGCCGGGTGTGCGCGAACTGCGACAACGAAGTCCGTGGCCGCGTCGATCGGCAGGTGAGTTTGCGTCTGAAGTCCGCGCGCGTGCGATCGCCGACCCCGTCTGGGTCGGCGTCACGCCCTCGCGCGCTACCAGTTCACGCGCAGTCCGGCTTTTCCGCTGTAGGAGAAGCCGCCACCGTCGAACCGGCTCTGATAGGAAGCGTTGGCATAAAGCGACGTGTTCGTGGTGACCTGTCCGCTGATGCCGGCATTGATCTCGCCCCACAGGCCGCCGAGGCTGGCCTGGAATGGAACGAAGCCGGTGTCCGACGAGAACAGCGTTTTCGGGTTGCCGAGGAATTCGTTCCACAGGCTCGGACGAATCCAGGCCGTCAGCGTGCGCGGACTGTCATCGACCGCCCATGTTCGGCCAAATCGGGCACCGATCCGGGTCGCGAGCGAATCCACGTCCGCAAAGCGGATTTGCGCCGCGATGTCGCTGGCGTCGTTGATGTGGATGTTCTGATACACCAGTTGCGCCTGCGGCTCGATGAAGAAGCCGCCGGCGAACTTGAAGGGATATCCGCCCTCCACCGACGCAGCACCCCCCTGAGCACCGGTCTTGAGCGGCGGAAGGCCGCGATTTGCGCTGCTCGTGATGTCGTAGAATGTGCCTTGCAGGATCGAGTCGATGTACCAGCCGGTCGGCCCGAAATGCGTCCAGTAGCCACCGAGCGTGTAGGCGGCGAAGGTGTTGTCACCCTGGCTGCCATCGAAATGGGTGACCCGCCCGCGCGCGCCGCCGATCGCGAAATACGCCCCCGCCTGGTCGCGCGAACCGTCGGGACTGTCGTGTCGATAGACATCCATGCCCGCCTGCAGCGCCAGGAAATCATAGCTGAAGTGCGGTCCGGCTTCGCCGCCCAACACGCCGAAGCTGTCGCCCTGATGCACGCCGTTGACGCCAAGCACGCGACCCCATCCGACCCTGGCGTTCTCGGGATTGGCGCGGAAGCGTTCGTCCTCCTCCTCGCCCACGCGTTCATGCAGCGTGTCGAGCAGGCTGCGTCCGTACAACAGCGTCATCGACGGAATTGCCGCGTAGAGCGAAGTCTCCTCGCGGTAGTCGGGAATATCGCCGCCGCCGCCGTCGGCTCCGCCTCCACCGCCTCCACCGCCTCCACCGCCGCCGCCACCGCCGCCGCCACCACCGCCGCCGCCGCCGCCGCCGCCTCCGCCGCCGCCGCCGCCTCCTCCGCCGCCACCGCCTCCGCCGCCGCACCTAGGCAAGTTGGGCAGATTGGTGCAGTTGATAAGACCGCCACCGCCGCAGGCACGCAGATTGGGATGACCGGCACAGTCGAGGGTGTCGCGCAAATACCAGGCTTGCGGGTTGCTGGAGTCGACGCTCGAACGATACAGCGAATATTGGTAAGGGCCGGCCAAGACCGGGTGAGACAGGCTGAAGGCACCAGCCGTCGTCGTCGCACCATTGATCGCGTCGACGACGAGGATACCGTTGCCGGTGGTGAGCGCGCCGCCACCGGTCGTGTTCGCGATCTTCAGAGACGTGTTGCCGGCTGCCGTGCCGCCGTTGATGACGAGCTTGTCGGAGGGCGAACCGTCCGTGCCGAGGTACGTATTGAGCCCGATCGTACCGCCCTGGCCGACATAGTTGACCGCCGTCAACGTCTTGTAGCTCGACAGCTGCGTCGGATCGCCGACGGGCGACGTGAACTGGATCAGGCTCGACGCGTTGACCAGATTGGTGACGTTAGAGTTGCCGGTCATGGTCCAGAGCGAATTGTTTTTCAGCGCGACGCTCGAGGTGCTGCCGGAGTCGGTGAGCGCAACACCCTGCAAGGTGGAACTGTCCGCGACGAGGTTGAGCGTAGAGCCGCCGCTGACGTTGAGCCATTGATTATTGTTCACGACCGCAGTCACGCCGGTCAGGCTCACGCCGCTGGTGCCGCCTGGCGCGGCGATCGACGCACCGTTCGGACTGGTCATGGTGACTCCGGAGAGCGTCGCAGCACCGCCGCTTATGTTGAGCGCGTTGGCATCGGCTCCATTGGCCGTCAATGAGCCCCCGGTCATGCTCAGCGTACCACCGCTCGTCACGCCGGCCGCGTGGGTGCCTGCGCCTGATGTGGTGACCGTCGAGTTGCCGTCGAGCGTGACGCTGCCCGAATTGTCGGCCTGTACGCCGCGGCCTCCGCTGCTGTTCGGAACGGTTACCGTCACGCCGCTCGCCGTGAGCGTGCTTCCGGCACCGCTCGCCTGCAGGCCGATCTCGCCGCCACCACTGCCCGTCGCGGCGACACTGCCTCCGCTCAAGGTGATCGCGCCGCCGTCGAGTGCCTTGGCGCCGACATCGCCGCCGCCGCCGGCGACCGTGACCGCAACACCGGTCGCCGTGATCGTGCTCCCTGCAGATTGCGCCAGCAGGCCGGTCTCCCCGCCGCCATTACCCTCAACGGAGACAGTTCCCCCGTTGAGCGTGACGGTCCCGCTCGTGTCCGCTCGCGCGCCAACGTCGTTGCCACCTCCACCGGGCATCGAGATGGTTGTATTCGCCGCGCTGACTTTGCTGCCGGCGCCGGTCGCCCACAGACCTGTATTGCCGCCGCCGCCCGCGGCGTAGGTGATCGAGCTGTCCTGCATGGCGATCAAGCCGCCATTGGTCGACTTCGCGGCCACATTATTTCCAGCGCCGTTGAGGCTCACCGTAAGTCCCGACGCGCTAATCCCGCTGCCAGATCCGTCGGCGCTCAGCGCAGTTCCTCCTCCGCCAAAAGCCGGGTTAATGGCGGATCCCGATTGAAAGACGATCGTGCCACCGCTTTGCGCGGACGCGGCGGTACTCCAGTTGCCGTTGATGCTGGATCCCGAGTTGAAGATGATCGAGCCAAGTGTATCGGCCAGACCGCCGACGCTGCCGCCATTGTTGGGATTGATGGTGACGTTGTTGGTGGTGATCTGAGTGGTGGCATTGCTGGCGTGCACGGCGGGTGTCCCCGTGAGCGTCGTACCGGACGCAATTGTGCAATTTCCCATCGTGAGCGTTACGGTGGAACCGGCTGCCACGGTGCAAGTCTGAGCCATCGCCGTGTCGATCACGATGCCCGACAAAATCACGACAAGCGCGGCGAGCCGGAACCGGCTCCGACAGGCCGCGACACATGGTCTCTGCTTGTTCCTGAAGAACTGGACCAATGATTGCAGGGCGGCGCGCGCCGACGCCTGTTCCATGCGATTGCGCGCGCAAAATCCAAGGAGAGTCGAGCCGGTAAAGCACTTCATTTGCGCCGCCTTCCAAACCTGTCGTTCTCAACAACGTCAAATTGAAAAGAACGGGTTGCTTGGTCGCGGTGCAAAATGCAGAAGCGGCTACAATTCAAGATCGCAAATCATCATCCGACTATCAGGACGAAGATCAACTCGAATGTGGCGATCCGTAACGCGTGCTGCCGTTTGTTGGGAGTTGATGCTTTCGTATCACACAACTTATGCAGTTCGTGCCAAACGTCGCGCGCACGTCCGACGCAACTTGGCGCGTTCTCCTTGCTCGCCGCGACTCCCTGCCGCACCCATGCCGCCTCTGCTGAGGTCGCATTCCAAATCGATCGGCAAGTCACGTCGATTTGATGCCGCGCACGAGATGCGCAGGAACCACTTCCGGAGGTTGCATTTGGTTAGGTGCGAGAAAACGGGAACTCGCAAGCCAACTTGCAGACTTGGCATTCAGTCATGCCAAGCGTCGCAAGCAAACCAAATCCAGGGAGCAAGCCATGATGAGTCTAAGAGTTCTTGGCGCGGCCGTGATAGTGGCGTCCGCAGTTTCGAGCCCCGCATCGGCGCAAGCGGTCTTCTCCAACCCGGCCGCCTGTTCATCTCAATTCGCCAGTGCCAACTGCCTCAACCGAGGAGCCGGGAGCCCGTACGACAGCAGGAGGGGCTATTATCAGCGGCGAGCCGCCTATCGCGAACCCGTGGGGCCGGTGGGAGCCGCTGCCGGCGTGGCCGGCGCTGCCGTCGGAACCGCCGCGGCGATCGCGACCGCTCCCTTCGGCGGCTGGCGCAATTCCTACGCCGCATACGGCACCTACGATCGGCCCGGATACGGCACCTACGATCGGTCCGCCGCATATGGCGACTACTATGCGTGGAACGGCGACTGGAACACTTACGCGTCGCACAACGGCATCGTCTGCAGGCCCGGTACCACTTTCAAGGGGTCCGACGGACTCCCGCATCTCTGCCAATAGGGCTCTTCCGCCCTCAGGCTAATTGATCCAGGCGGCCTGCATGGGCCGCCTGCTTCTCTTGCCCTGTTGCTAGCGGCAGCGTCGTCGCCGGCGCGGCTGCAGCTCGCGTTCGCGCGTGAGCCATCGACGCTTCGATTGCTGATTACGGTAGTAGCGTCGGCCTTGCGTCACGCCGGATGATCGCCGTCCGGGGCCGTGCGCGGATCGGCGGCCTCGTTGCAAAATCCGGTCTCAGCACCAGTCAGTTCCAGCGTCGTTTTGCGACAGAAGTCGGGATGACACCAAAACTGCTTGCACAAACGATCCGGTTCGACAGGGCGTTGATCGCCCGCCGCGACGAACCGAACAGGCCCTGGACCGACATCATCCACGAGCTCGGCGACTTCGATCAGGCCCATTTCATCCGCGAATGCCGCGCGTTGGCTGGCTACGATCGCATCGGGGGGAATGGTGCGCCATTTCCGTTTGACAAGCGCCCGGTGCCCCCCGCTGCGCCTCAACTCGCGTACAGATAGTTCGGCAGCCACAGCGTCATGCCCGGCCAGAGATACATGATCACCATGCACAGGATCACGATCAGCATGTAGGGCATCATGCCGGCGAAGATCTGGTTCAGCGTAACGTGCTTCGGGGCGACGCCCTTGAGATAGAACGCCGACATCGCGACCGGCGGCGACAGGAACGCGGCCTGCAAGTTCACGAACACCAGCGTGCCCCAAAGGATCGGATCGATGTTGAAGTGCTTCAGCATCGGCAGGAAGATCGGCACGAAGATGATGATAATCTCGGTCCATTCGAGCGGCCAGCCCAGCACGAAGATGATCGCCTGCGACAAGATCATGAACTGCACGGGCGTCATGTTGAGCGAAAGCACCCAGCTTTCCAGCAGCGCCTGACCGCCGAGAATGGCGAACACCGCCGAGAACAGCGCCGAGCCGACGAACAGCCAGCACACCATCGCGGTCGTCTTTGCGGTCAGGAACACCGCTTCCTTGGTGCGCTTCCAGTCGAGCGTGCGGGCGTGGAAAGCGAGGATGAAGGCGCCGGCGGCGCCGACGCCGGCGGACTCGGTCGCGGTCGTGATGCCGAACAGGATCACGCCCAGCACCACGACGGTGAGGATGCCGAGCGGCATCACCGACGACGTCAAGAGCTTCAACACTTCGAAGCGTTCGCCGTCCATGCGCAAGTAAGAGCGCGCCGTCCACGCCGCCAGCACGGCGACTGATATCGCGAACCAGATGTAGAACTGGGTGTCCGGTCCCTTTTCAGCGGGCGACAGCTCCTTCGGCTCGACCGGGCTGCCGAGCTGCTGCAGGCCTTCGACGGCTCCGCTCGCGGCGCCGGGCTGCTGGTGGATCACGACGTACCACCAGACCGTGCCGAGCGCGGCTGCGGTCGTCAGGAACGGCACCAGCGAAATGAGGAAGTTCTGCACGATCGCGCCATAGCCCATCGGCTTGCCGTCGATCCGGAGCGTCTTCGCCTTTGCGGGCGAGAGCAGTGCCTTGAACAGGCCGACGAACAGGTTCGGCGAATACAGCGCCGCGAAATTCCTGATCCATTCGGGCACGTTGACGCGGGTCTGTTCCTCCGGCAGCGGCGGGGCGATCTTCGGGTTGATCATCGCCCAGCCCACGACATAGACGAGGTAGAGGAACGCCAGGAAGAAGCCGGGAAGCATCGCCGCCGCATAGAGCTTGACCACGGACTGGCCGGCGACCGCGGCATAGACGATAATCATCACCGAAGGCGGGATCAGGATGCCGAGCGTGCCGCCCGCGGTGATGACGCCGGAGGCGAGCTTCACGTCATAACCGGCGCGCAGCATCGGGTTGAAGGCGATCACGCCCATCAGCACCACCACCGCGCCGACGAGCCCGGAGGCGATGCCCCAGAACGTGCACACGATCAGGGTCGCAACCGCGAGCGAGGCAGGCAGGCGGCGGAAGGCGAGCTGGATCGAATAGAACATCTTGTCGACGAGGGCGCCGCGCTCCATCACATAGCCCATCAGCACGAACAACGGGATCGAGATCAGCACGTCGTTGGTCATCGCGCCGTAGGTGCGCTGGACCATCAGCTCGAAAACCTTGTTGTGCGTCCAGTTCTGCGACGGATCGTAGAAGGCGATGAAGCCGAAGAACATGCCGAGGCCCATCAGCGTAAACGCCGTGGCAAAGCCCATCATGATGACGACGACGATGAGCGCCAGCATCAACAGGCCGAGCGCGGGATCGCTCATGTGTTCAGGTCCCCGCCCATGCCGCGCTGCCGCGCCATTTCATCGATGCGCGCCGCGCCCTCGATGGCGAGCTTGCGCGATTCCTCGTCCACGAATTCAGAGTGCGCGAGCTGCTCCCCGATGACGTCGGTCTCGGCGACGTCGGCAAGCCTGCTCGGCCATTCGCCGGTCTTCAGGCAAACGATGCAGCGGATGATCTCGCCGATCCCCTGCAGCATGATCAGCGCGCCCGCGATCGGGATGACGGTCTTGAAGTGGTAGACCGGCGGGCCGTCCGCCGTGACGTTGGAATGCTCGTTGATGTGCCAGGAATCCGCGGCGTAGAAATAGCCTGCATAGATCAGCGCGGCGATGCCCGGGATGAAGAAGACGAAGTAGAGAACGAGATCGAGCGCGGCCTGCGTGCGCGGGCGCATCGAGGAGTACAGGAAGTCGCCGCGGACATGGGCGTTCTGCGCCAGCGTATAGGCGCCGCACAGCATGAACAGCGACCCGTACAGCATGTTCTCGGCGTCGAAGATCCATGCCGTCGGCATGTTGACGGCATAACGTTTGAACACTTCGATGCAGACAACGCTCATCAGGAGGATCATCAGCCAGGCGGTCGCCTTGCCGACCCAGGTCGAGATACCGTCGATCTTGTACAGTAAACTCTGGACGCTCATGTGAAATGGTTCGGCATAAAAACGATCCCAACGTAACACACGGCACCGTCCGGAGGGTGGTCCGGACGGCGCCCGTGCCGGGTTTATTTCGGCATCAGAGTTTCTTGGCCGCGGCGTTGGGCCCGAAATAATGGTCGTAGGCCATGCGGCGGTTCACCACCGTGTCCTGCTCCCATTGTGTCGCACGCTTGGCGAACGCGATCTGCGACTGCACGATCTCCTTGAACAGCGGGTTCTCGGCCGCCTTCTTCTGCACCACGCCGTCATAGATCTCGAGCTGCTGCTTCAGGATGGTATCGGGGGTCTTGTAGAACTTGACGTTGTCCTTGGTCTGCAGCTCCACATAGTCCTTGGAATAGCGGTCGATCGCCTTCCAGGACATATCTGCCGAGGCTGCGTCCACCGCGTTGGCGATGATCGCCTTCATCTTGTCCGGCAGCGCGTTGTACTTGTCCTTGTTGAAGGTGATCTCGAACTGCTCGGCGTTCTGATGATAGCTCTGCAGCATGCAGACCTTGGAGACGTCGGGGAAGCCGAGCACGCGGTCCGAGGTGGCATTGTTGAACTCCGCCGCGTCCAGAAGACCGCGGTCCATGGCAGCCACGATTTCGCCGCCGGGCAGCGCGTTCACGGCAGCGCCCATCCCCGAATACACATCGATCGAGATGCCGACGGTGCGGAATTTCAGACCCTTGATATCCTCGGGCTTGGTGATCGGCTTCTTGAACCAGCCGAACGGCTGGGTCGGCATCGGACCGTAGGGGAACGAGACGACATTGGCGCCGATCGATTCATAAAGTTTTGCGAGCAACTCCTTGCCGCCGCCATAGCGGTGCCAGGCCAGCAGCATGTTGGCGTCCATCGCAAAGCCTGGTCCCGAGCCCCACAGCGCCAGCGCGGTCTGCTTGCCGTAGTGATAGACCAGCACGCCATGGCCGCCGTCGAGCACGCCCTTGGAGACGGCGTCGAGCAGGCCGAAGGCGGGCACGACAGCGCCTGCCGGCAGCACTTCGATCTTGAGCTCGCCGCCGGTCATGTCGTTGACCTTCTTGGCGTAGTCGAGGGCGTATTCGTGGAAAATGTCCTTTGACGGCCAGGTACTTTGCCAGCGCATGCTGATCGGCCCCTGGGCGCTGACGACGCTCGGCGCGGCTACCGTCGCGGCGGCCCCCGCAGCAGCGACCTTGAGAAAGCCGCGGCGGCTCGAAGTGCTGCCCCTGTTTGATTTGGTCATGGCTGCCTCCTCCCCCCTTGGAACAGCGATCCTTTGCGGATCGGCCCTTTTTTATTGGGACAAGTCAAAGTCTTGCGCCGGGGTTTGGCAAGAATGTTCCGAATGATGCGACGCTACGACGCGGACTGCGGTGATGACGCGCCGCACGACGACCCGACCACGGAAGCGTAGCCGCCTTTCGGAAGAGCAGATCATCGGAATTTTGAAAGAGCATGAGGCCGACGTTTCGGCCCGCCGATCTGCCGCAAGCATGGCGTCAGCGACGCCAGCATCTACAAATGAAGAGCGAAGTTCGGCGGGATGGAGGTGTCGGAGCCAAGCGGCTGAAGACGCTGGAAGACGAGAACACGGCTGAAGCGGTTGCTGGTCGACGCCATGGTCTGGTCGGCATGTGTGGTCCGCCCCGTCCATGCATGGTGTCGTGACGTCGTCGGTGACGATTTCAGTTGCATAAATGTATCCGGCCTCTCGCGAGTGAACTGCTGTTGCAGAGCTCCGAGCACGCGGCTCATGCGCTGACGCCTTAAATTATATAGTTATTTCAATAACATATGAGTTCGCATTCTTATTCTGAATGGTGCGCCATTCAGAACAAACCTGCGAACTCGTATGTCATTGAAATATCCATGTAGTTTCCAAGGCCGCCACGCCTGGCGCTTGACTCGCCGTCAAAAGATGCCTGTAGCCACTACCAGCCGGCAACTCCTACGGCCCGCCATAAGCACACCCCCGTCAACCGGGAGCACGACGCCGGACCCACGTGGGACGCATCATCGGACACGAGAAAAGCGACGGCAGCCGCGATTTCATCCGCGGCGCCAAGCCGCCGCATTGGCAATCGCTGCTCGATCCGGCCGCGGTTCGACGCGTGAATCGGCGAACATCTCCGCCGACATCGGCGCCTCGATATAGCCAGGTGCAACGCAACTGACCCGAATGCCTTTCGCGGCCCACTCGCAGGCAAGATTTCGTGTCAGATGCGCGATCGCTGCCCTAGAAGCGCCGTACCCGTTGGAACCGGAATGCCACCCAGCCCTGCCAACGAGCCGATATTGACGATGGCGCCTCCGCTGCCGCGCGGCAAGAAGCTCGACAAGCGAGGAAGGTGCCACGGAGATTCACGTCCATGACACGTTCCCAATCAGAGAGTTTCTGATCGATGGTACGAACGATCGGTTCTGCGACGCCAGCATTATTGACCAGGATATCGAGCGGCCCGAGCGGCTCGTCCGACTCCGCAATCATCCGATCCGACGTCGGCTTCTGACGATATGTCGGCCACCAAGGAAACGCCCGCACCCCGCAATTGCTTCAGCCGGGGAAGTGACCTGCGCGGGAAGATCCGGCTCTGTCGAGCCGTCCACGCAGTCGAGGCAATCGACCTATCTGGGTTGGGATCGATCGATGGCCCCGCTGTCCAGCAATGGCGCGGCATCGATGTTGTGCGCGTCCATCAGCATGGCCAGCCGCTCTACTGCAGCAAGGATCATGGCCTGCTCCCATTGCGGCAACTGGACGAAGCGATCTGTAAACGTCAGGTGAAGCAAGTCGGGTGCGTTGGCCACGATGTCCCTGCCTGCCGGCGTCGCCGTCAGAAGGAACTGGCGCTTGTCGTTTGCGTTACGCTGGCGCTGCACTAGATCGAGCGCCACAAGCCGATCGACGATCGTCGTGATCGTTGCCTGACCGAACTGAAGCGCCTGCGCAATGACACCCGGCGTGGTTTTCTCGCGCGCGTCGATCTCTCGCAACACGAGCCATTGCGATGTCGTAAGGCCGGTTGCAATGGCCAGCTGGCGACTGCCGATCTCAGTTGCCCGCAGCACTCTTCGCAGGGCGCGCAGCGTCAGTGAGGCGATCTCTGATTTCATGTGGCTTTTCTTATAGCTACGGCCGCGCCGAGGCGAATCGTAACCGGTTCCAAGTCAGTCCTTCAAATTTTATTCGCACAACGAAATATCTACGAAGCTTTTGATGTGAGATCTCAAGCCGATTTTCAAGATTTCGCCACTTATTTTCCTATAAAGTAACGCGCTATATATTTCGGAGAATGAAGCGATTAATTCGAAATCTGAAGCAATAGCCGGCCGTCGGGTCGACGCTTTCGGTGGATTCTCGCCAGTGGCTTTCGACGCCGCTCCGGATGCCAACGAAGCGTTCCAGTTGAGAAAGCCGTCGCCCGCTGACGGCCCCGCGGTTACCCGCCTGGTCGCAGCCTGCGCGCCACTGGACTCCAATTCCGCCTATTGCAACCTCCTCCAGTGCACGCACTTCATGGACTCCTGCCTCGTTGCGGAACGTCACGCGCAAATTCTAGGATGGGTTTCAGGTTATCGCCCGCCTTCGGAACCGAACAGCTTCTTCGTCTGGCAGGTCGCGGTCGCGAAGGCGGCGCGCGGCAAAGGCCTTGCTCAGCGCATGATCAACGCGCTGCTGGATCGCCCTTCCGCCGAAAGTGCCAAGTATCTCCTCACCACAGTGACCGACGACAACGCTCCATCCTGGGCATTGTTCAACGGACTGGCCCGCGCGTGGGGCGCTCCGCTGATCCGCAGTGTGATGTTCGAGTGCGACGCGCATTTCGCCGGTAAGCACGCCACAGAGTGGCTGGCCCGCATTGGCCCCCTGCCAAACCGACAGCCCGGAGCCAGAGATCAGGAGAACTGACGACATGACCACAACAACCACACTTGGTCGCCATACACGACCCGAGCCGACCAGCCATATCCCGGACCGATCCATTTACGAACGCCGGGAGTCGGTCGTGCGGAGCTATGCGCGCACCATGCCGCGCCAGTTCAGCCGAGCTGACAATGTCTGGATGTATGATAATCAGGGCGGACGCTATCTGGACTTCCTGTCGGGATGCTCGACGCTTAATTACGGACACAATCATCCCGCGCTGAAGCAAGCGCTGATCGACTACATCTCGACTGACGGCATCACGCACGGGCTTGACCTGCATACCGACGCCAAGGCGGAGTTCCTCGAAACATTCGAGTCGCTGATTCTGAAGCCACGCGGGCTGGACTACCGCGTCATGTTCACCGGACCGACCGGCACTAACGCGGTCGAGGCCGCCATCAAACTGGCTCGCAAGGTGACCGGCCGTGGACTGGTGATCGCTTTCACGAACGGTTTCCACGGCATGACCCTCGGTGCGCTGGCCTGCACCGGCAATGCCGCCAAGCGCACCGGCGCGGGCGTACCACTCAGCCATGTCAGCCACGAGCCTTACGATGGCTATCACGGCCCGGATCTCGACACCGCCGCGCTACTGGAACGGCGGCTGTCCGACCCTTCCAGCGGGCTCGATGCGCCGGCCGCGATTCTAGTCGAGACGGTTCAGGGCGAAGGCGGTCTCAACACCGCATCGCCGGATTGGCTGCGTGCAATCGCCGATATCGCAAAACGCCACGGCGCACTCCTTATCGTCGACGATATTCAAGCCGGATGCGGGCGCACCGGTCCGTTTTTCAGCTTTGAAGGCATGGGTTTTACGCCCGACGTCGTCACCATGGCAAAATCGCTGTCCGGCATGGGGCTTCCCTTCGCGCTGACACTGTTCCGACCCGAGTTGGATCAATGGTTGCCCGGCGAACACAACGGCACGTTCCGGGGCAACAATCACGCCTTCATCACGGCAACCGCGTCTCTGCGGAACTTTTGGAAGGATGATGAGTTCGAGCAGGACGTCCAGCGCAAGGGACGATTGCTCGCACGACGCCTGGATGCCATCGCTTCTGGATTCGGCCTTTCGACACGCGGCCGCGGCATGATGCGTGGCATCGACGTCGGGTCCGGTGAAACTGCCGATGCCATCACCAGCGCCTGTTTTGCCGCCGGACTCATCATCGAAACGAGCGGCTCACACGACGAAATCGTCAAGGTGCTTGCACCTCTCATTATCGACGACGCCGCTCTCTCGGCCGGCCTCGACATCATCGAGGAGTCGGTCCGCGCGGTGCGGACCGGCAGCTACGGCATTGCAGCCGAATAACGAAAGGAAAGAACAATGATCGTTCGTCAACTCCGCGACATTCGAAAGACCGATCGTCTCGTCAAATCGAAGGGCTGGGACAGTGCCCGCCTTCTGCTCAAGAGCGACGGCATGGGCTTCTCTTTCCACATTACGACGATGTACGCGGGCGAAGAACTCAAGATGCACTACCAGAACCATCTCGAGGCGGTTTTCATACTGAAGGGAACCGGGACCATCGAAGACCTCGGGACCGGCGAAACGCACAAGCTCGCACCGGGCATCATGTACGCACTCGACAAGAACGACCAGCATATCGTTCGCCCGGACACTGACCTCCTGACGGCCTGCGTGTTCAACCCGCCGGTCACCGGCCAGGAAGTGCACGACGAGACTGGTGCCTATCCGACCGATGTCGAAGCGCCGCGCGAGGCGGCCGTTAACTCCTGAAACAACTGAAAGAGGGAAAGGCATTGACAGACATTTACCCATCCCGTCTCACCTCGGAGGCCCAGATGCTTCCGCGTCTCGATCCCGTTATTCATAGCGACTGGAGCGAGAGCGCACCGCTAACGCGGCAGCAGGCCGAGCAGTTCGATCGCGATGGCTTCCTCGTGCTCAAGGATGTCCTCTCTCCCGAGGAAGTCGACCACCTGCAGACGCAGGCAAAGAAACTGCTATCGAGCCCTAACGGCCTCAATCCGGCAACGATCATCGCCGAGCCGGACAGCCAAGAAATCCGTTCGGTCTTCGAGATCCACTCTCAGAGTAGAGTGATCGGGCGCCTCGCCGCCGACGCACGCTTGGCCGGCATCGCTCAGTTCCTGCTGAACGACAAGGTCTACATCCATCAGTCACGCCTGAACTACAAGCCCGGCTTCGAAGGCAAGGAGTTCTACTGGCACTCCGACTTCGAGACTTGGCACGTGGAAGACGGCATGCCGCGCATGCGAGCACTCTCCATGTCAGTCCTGCTGGCGGAAAATACGCCGGACAATGGCCCCCTGATGCTGATGCCCGGATCGCACCGCGTCTTCCTGACCTGTATTGGTGCGACGCCGGAAGACCACTATCGCACGTCACTGAAGAAGCAGGAGTATGGCGTGCCCGACCGGCAAAGTCTGACCGAGTTGGCGCACCGCCACGGCATCGTGGCGCCGACCGGTAAGGCGGGCACGGTGGTGATCTTCGATTGCAACACGATGCACGGATCGAACGGCAACATCACGCCATTTCCACGCGCTAACGCGTTCTTCGTCTATAACGCCGTGAGCAACCGGCTGCAGGCGCCATTCGGCGTTAAAAAACCGCGGCCGAGCTTCGTTGCCGCGCGCAGCGACCCGAAAGCTCTCGTGCCTCAGCACGGCCCGTTGATGGAGGATGCTCTCGCATGAGCGGTTTTCATAGTGTCGAGAAGATCGGCGGCACATCGATGGCCGCGACTGGCACGCTATTCGACGACGTTCCGATCGCGGAGCGCAAGGGCGAGGACCTTTACAATCGCGCCTTTGTCGTCTCCGCCTATGCCGGGATGACTGACCTGCTGCTGGAGCACAAGAAGACCTACGAGCCCGGTATCTATGCACGCTTTGTTGCCGATGACGGCGCGGACGGATGGCGTCAAGCGATGGCCGACAGCGACATCGCTTGGCCAGGCTTGGTGTTCGATGCGCTGCGAGCCCTCGATAACGCACGAATCGACGTGATTGCGACGCGGCATCAGATTCGCAATGCTGACGTTCAGTTCGTCGTGACCGTTTGCCACTTCGATGCTAGCGCCAGGGTTCTGCATCGTGTCCCGGTGGAGGCCGACGGGGAAGCGGAAGGCCGGCGCGCGGCCTGACGGCGCGCGTCGCAATCGTCATGCTTGCAGCAATCTCCCCGGTTCGTAGCCTGCTGCTCGCCATCTTTATGCTCATGGCGGGAAGCGGGTTTATGGCGACGCTCCTGAGTTTGCGGCTCGAGCGGGCGGGACAGGGCACGATCGTGATCGGCGCGGTGGCGACCGCCTATTTTGCCGGGCTGGTCGTCGGAGCCCTGCGCTCGGGGCGTATCGTCCGGCGCGTGGGACATATCCGCGCCTTTGCGGCGTTCGTTGCGCTTCTCTCCGCGAGCACGCTCGGCTACGCGCAAATCATCCATCCTCTGCTCTGGTCGGGACTGCGGCTGATCGACGGCTTCTGCGTCGCCGGCGTCTTCGTCTGTCTCGAGAGCTGGCTAAACGAACGCGCTGACGCGGCCTCGCGCGGCAGCATTCTAGCGGCCTACATGGTTGCACTATATTGCGGACAGGCGGTGGGACAGTTGCTGTTAGGAGCCAGCGGTGATTTGCCTGCTGTTCCGTTTCAACTAGCGTCAATGCTAATCTCGCTCGCGATCATTCCACTTTGTCTCACACGCAACTCGGCGCCGCCGCCTGCCGAAGCCGCGGCGTTCGGAACCCGAACACTCTTTGCCGCATCACCCCTCGGTGCTGTCGGAGCAATGACGACCGGCTTGATGTTAGGGGCATTTTACGGATTGGCCGCAGTGCAGGTTCGACGCCTAGGGTTCGATTTATCGCAGACAGCCCACTTCATGATGATCGTGATTCTTGGCGGCGTGATCCTGCAATGGCCGCTCGGACGCATTTCCGACCGCTATGATCGTCGCCAGGTCATCGTGCTCAGTTTCGCGGCAACCCTGTGTATCAGCCTGGGCATCTCCTTTCTCTCGTCGGTCGGCCCGTGGCTGCTGATTCTCGGAACAATGTTTGGTGGCCTCAGCTTTGCGCTCTATCCACTCTGCGTGGCCCATTGCAACGACCGTCTGCACGCCGCACAACGTATCGCCGCAAGCGGACGGCTGGTGCTGTTGTATTCCGTCGGCGCCGCGCTCGGGCCGATCGGTGGAGCGATATTCATGACAGGCTGGAGCAGCGGCGGGCTTTTCCTTTTCATCGCCCTTTGCGCCGGCGGCGCGGCCGCGTTCGGCATGTGGCGGCAGACGGCAACCCCACCTGTTCCTGCACCCGAGCAGCAGGACTTTCAGATTCTTCCACGCACGACGCCGATTGCATCGCTGCTTGACCCCAATACGCCCGACGCAGCGGTGATCGGAGAACAGCAATCGTGAATGCCCCCGTTTCCGCACCTGATCCAACTGCTGATCGCGCCACGTTGCGCCGTGCGATTGCCGCCTCTGCCGTCGGCAATGCGACGGAATGGTTCGACTACGGCATTTATGCGTATGGCGTGACGTACATTTCCGCGGCACTGTTTCCCGGCGACGTCGGGGAAGCGGTGCTTTTTGCGTTGGCCACGTTCGCGATCTCCTTCCTCATACGGCCGCTAGGCGGGATATTCTGGGGATCGCTGGGAGACCGGGTGGGCCGAAAATCCGTGTTGGCGCTAACGATACTGCTGATGTCGGGCGCGACGCTGTGCGTCGGGCTTATTCCTCCCTACAACAGCGTCGGCTTCTGGGCGCCACTGTCGCTCGTTCTTCTCCGCATCGTACAGGGCTTTTCGACCGGTGGCGAATACGGCGGCGCCGCGACGTTCATGGCCGAGTACGCTCCCGATGACCGACGCGGCTTTTATGGGAGTTTCCTGGAGTTCGGAACGCTGGCCGGCTTCTCGCTGGGCGCATTCCTGATGTTATCCTTCTCGCTCTTTCTGGGTGATCAGGCGATGCACGACTGGGGATGGCGCGTTCCGTTTCTGGTCGCCGCGCCAATGGGCCTCGTCGGCGCGTATCTGCGCGCGAGAATGGAAGATACGCCGGTCTTCCGTGCCCACGAAACCGCAAGCCAGGCACGATCCTCACCAGGCCTGATCGCCCTTCTGGCACGTCACCGGCGTCCTATGCTCGTCGTCGGCGGCCTGGTGGTTGCGCTCAATGTCGTCAATTATACGCTGCTCAGCTACATGCCAACCTATCTTCAGAGCCGCATCGGCCTGTCGCCGGATGAGGCGCTTGCGGTGCCGCTCCTCGGCATGCTGTTCATGATGCTGTTCCTGCCATTTGCTGGCCGGCTCTCGGACCGAATCGGGCGCCGTCCGATGTGGAGCTTCTCCCTGATCGGGTTGTTTCTGCTGGTGGCCCCTCTCTACATGCTCATGGGCACGGGCCTCGTCGGCGCCTGTGTCGGCTTCATTCTGCTCGGGCTGCTCTACGTACCGCAACTCGCGACCATTTCGGCGACTTTCCCGGCCATGTTTCCCACCCGTGTGCGTTTCGCCGGCTTCGCCGGCGCTTACAACATTTCGACATCCATTTTTGGCGGCACGGCGCCGGCAATCAACAGCGGCCTTATCTCTGTTACCGGGAACGAGCTGATGCCGGCCTATTACATGATGGCTACATGCGTTGTTGGGCTGATCGCGCTGCGCTTCATGCCGGAGACAGCCGGACGGACTCTTTATGAAGATCCTTTCGCGCGATAGGCTCTAGCTAGCACGCCAAACTTCCGACGCCGAGGAACGGCTGGAGCGCCTTTATGCGGCCATTGAGACCGGCGCTATCGACGGTGCCGATGGATCCGGATCCCTCAAGAACCGGATCGCCGCGTTGATGGCAAGCCGGGGTAGGGCCGTTGTGGCTCTCCATTGTGCGAAGAAGTCGAGTGCAACCCCCATCCAGATTGACCCGATCGCTATCGATCGGTTCACCCGCCTGATGCGTCAGCAACTCGTGTCGGGCGACGTCGCTGCTCGGAAGGCCTATCTCGCAAGCGTGGTCGACGCGATCATCGCGTCGGAGGACCGTCGGCTCAAATGACAACATCCGGTCCGTTTTCGGCCGAAAGGGTCAACCCAAACCTTGGTTTCATAAATCTGTTCAGGAATGGTGCCCAGGGGCGGGATCGAACCACCGACACTGCGATTTTCAGTCGCATGCTCTACCAACTGAGCTACCTGGGCATACCCGCGGGGCCGAAAGGCCGGAGCGAGCGGGCGGTTTATAGAGAGGTCGGGGCGCCGTGTCCACCCGCCTTCGCCAAAGGCTTCGGCACGGCGAGCCCGCCCGGCACTCTTTCCCCAACTTGTTGGGAAATCTTGGCTATTCCGGGTCCTCCGCGTCGTCCTCGCGGCCTGGGACGACATAGCGGCCGGTCAGCCAGCGGTTGAGGTCGACGTCGCGGCAGCGCGCCGAGCAGAACGGGCGGAAGGCCTGCTCGACGGGCTTGCCGCAGATCGGGCAGGCACGCGGGGTGGCAGAGGGTATGGCCTTGGGCGTTCGGGCTTGGTCGGTCATGGCTGGGCCGGAGTTTACATCATCTGCCGCATGTTCCGCTGCGCTCCCCTCTGCTTGCGGGTAGGGCAATCGCATATGCGTCTTCGCCGGCCGCGCAGGTGCTTGGCCTCGTGGCTCGAGACGGCGACCTCGCCCGCAAGCGCAGGGCGAAAGCCTCGGAGCGAGGGGCGTCTCCGCGATTTCTGGATAATGGAAGAATGCCGCTGATTTGCCCGACGAGTCAAGTTGTCGTGTCGAACGCCCGCAGCCGCCGGCTACTTTGCATGGGGTTGTTTTCGATATTTTGGCAGCGCGCCCCCTGCGGCAGGCTATCGCGTCCGGCTATCGGCCTCGTTGCATAGCCCGGCCATGACGATGTGGAGCAGTTGGGGTGGGGGGTCTCACCGCGAGTCGTTCAGGAGGAAAGAGCCCCACCCGTATCGCATCTGCGATGCGACCTCAGTGGATACCTCACACCGCGACGGAGTTGAGCCAGCCGTGGCGGATCGGAAAGCCCTCGCCGCCGAGCAAGGTCACGGTCTCGTAGAGCGGCAGGCCGACCACATTGGTGTAGGAGCCAACCATCTTGACCACGAACGATCCGGCAATGCCCTGCACCGCGTAGCCGCCGGCCTTGCCGCGCCATTCGCCGGAGCCGATATAGGCCTGGATGTCGTCCTCGCTGAGCCGCTTGAAGCGCACGCGCGTTTCGACCAGGCGCTGACGGAATGCCTCGCGCGGCGTCACCACGCAGATCGCGGTGTAGACGCGGTGATTGCGGCCCGACAGCAGCCGCAGGCACTGCGCGGCCTCGTCGACCAGATTGGCCTTGGGCAGGATGCGGCGGCCGACCGCGACCACGGTGTCGGCGGCAATGATGAAGGAGCCGCGCAGGTCGTCGTCAAGATGCACCGATTTCAGCGCCGCGTCGGCCTTGGCACGCGCCAGGCGGTTGGCACAGGCGCGCGGCAACTCGCCCCGCCGCGGAGTCTCGTCGACATCGGCCGGGCGCAGCGCATCGGGCTCGATGCCGGCCTGGTTGAGCAGGGCCAGCCGCCGCGGCGAACCGGAAGCAAGAACGAATTTGGGACGGCCTAGCATGCGGGCTTTTGGGCTGAATCGGGAGGACGGACGCGGGCGGAACCTATCGGATGGGGCATGGATGCACAACCTTGGAACCGGCTGCGAATCGCGCCCCCGCCTGGAGACCAGGCCCCATAAGCACAGCTGTTTGTCAGTCTGGCGACAAGCGGCGGTTCTGCGAATCGGAACACGCTGGTCCGCTCGCCTCGCCGAGCCTCACAGGTTTGCCGCGCCGGCCTTGGCAAAGCGGCGGCGGATGCGCAGCAAGAGGCCGTCGCAGACTTCGCGGTAGGCGGCGAGCTTCTGCTCGCGGTTGCCGCTGGTGCCGGTCGGATCCTGCGTCGGCCAGTATTCGACATCGGCGGCGAGCGTGCGGGTGAGATCCAGCGCCCTGTGGTGCGCCTCCGGCGACAGCGTGATGATGAGATCGAAGTTCAGCCCCTCCCAGTCCTCGAGCTCCTCGAAGGTTTGCGGCTTGTGGCTGGAAATGTCCTGGCCGAGTTCGGCCATCACCGAGACGGCGAACGGGTCGAGCTCGCCCTTCTTGACGCCGGCCGAGCGGACATAGAGGCCTTGCGGAAACATCTGCTGCAGCAGGCTTTCGGCCATCGGCGACCGCACGCTGTTCAGGCCGCATGCGAACAGCACGGCCTGGGGATTGCGCGCGCGCGGCGCTTCCATGCGATCAGGCTTTTTTCGATCGGGGTACGCCCCCGTCAATCACCGCTTCACCGATCATGCGCCCTCACCCTTCCAGTGCAGCACAGTGATCAGCGTGAACAGCCGCCGCGCGGTCTCGAAATCGACGCGCACCTTGCCCTTGAGCCGCTCCTGCAGCGTGCGCGAGCCCTCGTCATGGATGCCGCGGCGGCCCATGTCGATCGCCTCGATCTTGTCCGGCGTCGCGGTCCGGATCGCCTGATAGTAGCTGTCGCAGATCATGAAGTAGTCCTTCACGACGCGGCGGAACGGGGTCAGCGATAACAGATGCGCGACCACCGGCGCGCCGTCCTCCTTGCGGATATCGAACATCAGCCGGTTGCCGGTGATCGCGATATGCAGGGTGTAAGGCCCCGGCCCGGCGGCGCCCTCGGGCGCGAACAGGTTCTGCTCGATCAAATCGTAGATCGCGATCGCCCGCTCATGCTCGATATCGGGCCCGGAACGGCCGATCGATTCCTCGTCGAGCGTCACCGCGACGATGCGATTGTTGGAATCCTCGTCGTCTGGTGGCTTGTTCATGAGAGGTTGAGGCGCAATCCGACGGAACGTGAATGGGCATCGAGACCCTCGGCCTGGCCGAGCGTCATCGCGGCGGGCCCGAGCGCACGGAGTTGATCCGGCCCGCACCGCAGGATCGAGGTTCGCTTCATGAAGTCAAGCACCCCGAGGCCGGAAGAGAACCGCGCCGAGCGCGCGGTCGGCAGCACATGGTTGGAGCCGCCGACATAATCGCCGATCGCCTCCGGGGTATGAGCCCCGAGGAAGATCGCCCCGGCGTTGCGGACCTTGTTCGACAGGCCCTCGGCATCCGCAGTCATGATCTCGAGATGCTCGGCCGCGATCGCATTGGCGAGCTCGACCGCGTCGTCGAGTTTTGCCACCTTGATCACCGCACCGAAGTCGTTCCACGAGGTGCGGGCGATCTCTGCGCGCGGCAAGGTCGCAAGCTGCGTCTCGACCGCGCGCTCGACGTCGGCGGCGAGCCGTGCACTGTCGGTGATCAGGATCGACTGCGCGCTGACGTCATGCTCGGCCTGCGCCAGGAGATCGGCCGCGATCCAGTCGGCATTGCCGGTGTCGTCGGCGATGACCAGCACCTCGGAGGGCCCGGCGATCATGTCGATGCCGACCTTGCCGAACACCAGCCGTTTTGCCGCGGCGACATAGGCGTTGCCGGGGCCGACGATCTTGGCGACCGGCGCGATCGTCGCGGTGCCGTAGGCCAGCGCGGCCACCGCCTGGGCGCCGCCGACCCGGTAGATTTCCGACACGCCGCCGAGATGGGCGGCGGCGAGCACCAGCGGGTTGAGCTTGCCGTCCGGCGCCGGAACCACCATCACCACCCGCGGCACGCCTGCGACCTTGGCCGGCACCGCGTTCATCAGCACCGAGGACGGATAGGCCGCGGTGCCGCCGGGCACATAGAGCCCGACCGCATCGACCGCGCTCCAGCGCCAGCCGAGCTCGACGCCGGCGGCATCGGTGAAGCGCTCGTCCTTCGGCAACTGGCGGCGGTGGAAGGTCTCGATGCGGTCGCGCGCGAATCTCAGGGCCTCGACGGTCTTGGGGTCGCAGGCCGCAACCGCGGCGTCGATCTCGGCTGCGGTAATGCGCAGGCCGGCCGCCTCGATATCGAGCCGGTCGAACTTTTTGGTCGCCTCGAGCAGCGCCGCATCGCCGCGGGCCGCCACGTCGTCGACGATCGCGCGGGTGGCGCGCTCGACGTCAGCCGATACCTCGCGCTTGGCCGCCAGGAAATCGCGGAATCGCTGCTCGAAATCGGCGCTCTGTCGGTCCAGGCGAACGGGCATGACGGCTTTCTTAGGAGGAATTCGGGTCCCTGCTCAATGGCGCGACGGATAATGGCCGTCAACCCTTGGGGGATGTCATTCCGGGATGGTCCGAAGGACCAGACCCGGAATCTCGAGATTCCGGGTTCGGTCCGGAGCCTGTCATCGGGCCGCGCTTTGCGCGGACCCGTTGGGACCGTCCCGGAATGACGTGCCCAATCACCCCGGCGCCACGCCGAGATCGTCGATGCCCAGATCGGTCAATTCGCACTCCAGGCACTCGACATCCAGCCGCAGCGCCCCGCCATGGCCGAACATCAGGAGCGCGCTGCCGCCCGGCAGGTCGGAGGCATAGAACTCGATCCCGAGCAGTTCCAGGGTGGCTTCCGGGGCCTCCAGGTCGATATTGCGCGACTTGCATGCCAGCACCCGGTCGAACCTGAGCGCGGCGATCAGCCGCCGCGAGCAGGTGCCGCCCGACAGGGTCTGCTCCCAGTCCAGCCGGTTCAGGCCGATCACGAGCCGCTTCTCGTCCTGGCGCCAGACGATGTCGGAGGGCTGGACGTGGGCGTCCTGCACATGGGTCGAGATGACCGCGAGGTCATCGGCATCGAGGGCAATCAGTTTCAGCGGCGCGGGTGGGGACATGACGGTGGTTATAACGCCTCGCGGCCCGGGAGGTACCAAGAGACCTGGCGAAATCGCCGCTCGAGGGAACCGGCCACCGCGCTTCAGAGGCGATTGATGTCCTCGCTCTCCAGCACCGGCCTGGGGTAGCCGTCGCGGGCGACCTTCAGCATGGCGCGGCCGAGCTGTTCCGATGTCGTCATGTAGCTCGGGGCGACCCGCACCAGAAAGGAAAGCAGCGGCGAGGTCGCGAGATAGATCGCCTGCACCCAGCCGGTCTTGGAGCGGACGCCATGCAGCGGCTGGATCCCGGCGGGCCGGAACATGTAGGCGGCCTTGAACGGCAGCTTGAGCAGATCGTTCTCGGTCTTGCCCTTCACCCGCGCCCACATCAACGGGCCGCGCTCGGTGGAATCGGTGCTGCGTCCCGTGACATAGGTGAACACCATGCCGGGATTGAGCCGCGCCAGCACCGTCGCCGCGGCCAGTGTGATGTCGTAGGTGAGATGGCGGTAGCGTGCCTCGTCCATGCCGATCGAGGAGACGCCGAGGCAAAAGAAGCAGGCGTCGTAGCCGGCAAGCTGCGGTTCGATCGCGCTGTAATCGACGAAATTGTCGTGGATCAACTCGACAAGCTTGGCATCGCGCTGCCCGGTCGGGCTGCGCCCAACCGCGAGCACGCGCTCGACACCGGGATCGAGCAGGCATTCGCGCAGCACGCCCTGCCCGACCATGCCGGTCGCGCCGAACAGGATGACCTTCATCTCGATTGCCCCGCTGCCGCCCGATCCGTTCAGGCGGCGGTTGCGACCTGATCAAACGATACACCGGTCAGCGCAGCCGAGATATCCCATAGCCGCTCCGCTACCGCGGTGTCCCTGGCGTGCGGCATGATGCGCGCCGGCGCAGGTGGGCCCTTCAACTCATAGAATCCGTTGGGCCCGTAATAGCCGCCCGGCTGGGCCGCGGCTGAGGTCGCCGCGAACAGCGTCGGCAACGCGCCCGCCGCCGCGGAGTGGCTCATGATCGGCTGCAAATATCGACCGAACCGCCACGACAGGCTGTCGGTGCCGGGACCGTTCGGGATCAACTCGGTGCGCGCGTAGCCGGGATGCGCGGCATTGCTCATCAGTCCCCAGCCGTTGATCGCACTGCGACGCTGCAATTCGAGCGCGAACATCAGCATCGCAAGCTTCGACTGGCAGTAGGCGCGCCACGGCGCGTAGGAACGGCGGGCCTGCAGATCGTCGAAATTGATGACGCCGGAGCGATGCGCAAGGCTGGAGAGATTGACGACGCGGGTGTTGTGGCCGCGGCGGAGCTGCGGCAACAGCAGCGCGGTCAACGCATAGTGGCCGAGATAGTTGGTGCCGAACTGCATCTCGAACTCGTCAGCGGTCACCTGCCGCTTCGGCAGCGACATCACCGCGGCATTGTTGATCAGGAGATCGAGCGCGGTATGCGTGGCGGCGAAGCGCCCGGCGAAATCGGCGACCGATGCGAGGTTCGCGAGGTCCAGCGTTTCATAGGTCACCGCGGCATCGGGAAGCTGCGAGCGGATCCGCGCCAGCGCGTCCTGCCCCTTGGCGCCGTTGCGGCCGGTGAGCACGACATCGGCGCCGGCGCGCGCCAGTTCCAGCGCGGTCTCGTAGCCGAGTCCGCCGGTAGCGCCGGTGATCACGGCGGTCCTGCCGCCCTGCCGCGGAATGTCTGCAGTGCTCCAGCCGGTCATGCTTATATCTCCTTGCGACACGATTCGGGTTTCTTGTCGGGTTCTTGCGGGTCCAGCCGCATCCGACGAAATGTGCACTAAGTGCATTTTTGCAAGGGGTGAAAAATTGCAACGTCCGGCGCCCGTGCGCAAACCGGCCAGGAAATCGGCCAAGAAACCGGTCAAGTCGATGCAATCCAAAGCGAATCCGGCGCCGCCGGCGGCGGGCCTGCGCGCACGCAAGCGGCAGGAGACCCGGGAACGGCTGACCAAGGCGGCGATGATGCTGTTTCTCGAGCGCGGCTTTGAGGCGACCACGCTCGACGACATCGTCGCCGCCGCCGACGTCTCGCGCCGCACCTTCTTTCACTATTTCGCCTCGAAGGAAGACGTGGTGCTGGCCTGGCAGGAGGACGGTACCGCGGCACTGATCGCAGCCGTTGCGGCGCGCCCGGCCACTGAATCCATGCTGCAGGCCGCCGAGAACGCCATCGCCGACATGGTCAAGCAGATCGACCCGCGCGAGGCGGTCGCGCTGGCGCGGCTGAAGCGCGACAATCCAGCGCTGCAGGCGCGCGATCAGGCCAAATATGAAAGGCTTGAGCGTGAGCTCGCCAACGCGTTGCTCAAGCGCGCCAACCACAAGAACGACCGGATGAAAGCCCGGCTGGTCGCAATGATCACGACCGGCGCGATGCGCGTCGGCAGCGAACTCTGGGCCGACGATGGCGCCCGCGAGAAGCCGGACCTGGTCGCCAAGCGCCTGTTCGCCGCGATCCGCGCGATTTTTGAGTGAGCGAGCCGATCACGGCGCTTCCGAAACATAGTCCTCGTAAGGCGAGCACATGCTTCGGACTCCTCCCCCTTGTGGCAGGGCAATCGCATATGGCCGTTTGAGGCGATCGGAGTTCCCACAAACTCGTCATGCCCGGGCTTGTCCCGGGCATCCACGTCTTCGTTTCCACGCGAAGAGAAGACGTGGATGGCCGGGACAAGCCCGGCCATGACGGCGCGGAAGAATCGGTTCATTCCATATGCGATAGCCCTGCCCTTGTGGGGAGAGGAGTGAGCCACCGGGCGAGGTGGATTGAGGCTGCGCAATGTTGAGACGCGCGGTGCAGAGCACAGCCCCTCTCACCTTCAGCCCTTGATGAACGCCAGCAGGTCGGCGTTGATCGTCTCGGCTTCGGTGGTCGGCATGCCGTGCGGAAAACCCTTATAGGTCTTCAGCGTGCCGTTCTTCAGAAGCTTGGCCGAGAGCGGGGCGGAGTCGGCGTAGGGCACGATCTGGTCGTCGTCGCCATGCATCACCAGCACCGGAACGTTGATCTTCTTCAGATCCTCGGTGAAGTCGGTCTGCGAGAACGCGACGATGCCGTCGTAATGGGCCTTGGCGCCGCCCATCATGCCCTGCCGCCACCAGTTCTGGATCACGGCCTCCGACGGTTTTGCGCCGGGCCGGTTGTAGCCGTAGAACGGCCCGGCCGGCAGATCGCGGTAGAATTGCGAGCGGTTGGCGGCGAGTTGGGCCTGCAAGCCGTCGAATACCGACTTCGGCAAGCCGCCGGGATTATTCGCCGTCTGCACCATCAACGGCGGCACCGCGCTCAGGATCGCAGCCTTCGCCACCCGGCTCTCGCCGTGGCGGGCGATGTAGTGCACCACCTCGCCGCCGCCGGTGGAATGGCCGACATGGACGGCGTTCTTCAGATCGAGATGCGCGGTGACGGAAGCGAGGTCGTCGGCATAGTGATCCATGTCATGACCGTCGGCGACCTGGGCGGAGCGGCCGTGGCCGCGGCGGTCATGGGCGACGACGCGAAAGCCGTGCCCCAGGAAGAACAGCATCTGCGCGTCCCAGTCGTCCGACGACAGCGGCCAGCCATGGCTGAACACGATCGGCTGCCCCGAGCCCCAATCCTTGTAGAAGATCTCGACGCCGTCTTTGGTGGTGATGGTGGGCATTTGATTGCTCCTCTTTGTTGCCAATGCGTCATTCCGGGGCACGCGAAGCGTGAACCCGGAATCTAGAGATTAGATTGCGAGATTCCGGGTTCGACGCTGCGCGTCGCCCCGGAATGACGAGGTGTTATCAGATCAGGCGAACGTGACCGGCCTGAACCGGCGCCAGGCGCCGATGATCACCACGGCGAAGAACACCAGCACAATGCCCTGCACCACGGCAAAGACCGGCCCGGATGGCGGGTTCGGCGGCACGGCTGGCGCCAGCGCCTGCAACGCCGGCACCTTGAGGAAGCTCTGGATGACCAGCACGAAGACGTTGAGATAGAGCGAGACCATCGCGGTCACGATATAGATCGGACGCCAGACACCCTTGAGTTGCATCGCATAGAGCGCAATGCAGGCAATCGCGAGCAGCACCAGCGAAAGCCCGCCGATGATGTGCGACGGCAACAGCTTCTCGGTCACCAAAGGCGGGATCACGAAGCCGGTGGCGCTGGTGAGGATCGTGAGCGCGAGGAAGATCGCGGTCAGCCCCGGCATCGCGCGCGAGCCGAGCAGCCCGAACATCACGAGCACGCCGGCGACGATTGCAATCAGGCTGATAATGACGTGCACAAGCACCAATGTCGTCATGTGGCGCACTCCCCGTTGAGACCCGCGTGCGAGGTTACGATGCGTGACGGAAAATTGCTACATGCTTCGATGGCAGGACGGCCGACATCTCATCAAAAATTGCAGGCGCCGGCGACTGCTGAAAATTTTCGCACGCATGTCACACGATGCGGCACGTGCGCCGTGTAAGAAGCTGAATCAATCATAGCGCGGGATCGGTCCGTTATGCGGTGTCTTGCGCTTCGACAGGTCGAACAGCACCTCGTCGACATAGCACCAGCCCCAGCCTTCCGGCGGATCGTAGCCCTCGATCACGGCATGGCCGGTGGCGTGGAAATGCGCCGTCGCGTGCCGGTTCGGCGAATCGTCGCAGCAGCCGACATGACCGCAGGTCCGGCAGATGCGCAAATGCAGCCAGCGGCTGCCGCTCTTCAGGCATTCCTCGCAGCCAAGCGCGCTCGGCGTGACATCCTGGATGCCGGCGATATGGGTGCAGCCTTTCGTCATTTTTTGGGCCCTTACCTGTCGCAGCTATCTGATCCGTCATCCTGAGGTGCGAGCTCTTGCGAGCCTCGAAGGATGCACGGCCACACTGTGGCCGATTCATCCTTCGAGACGCCGCTTCGCGGCTCCTCAGGATGACGGGAAAACGTTTGCGTGCGTCGCATCGACATTGCTACAGCGTCGGACTGCCCGCGTCAGCGAGATAGCCGTGCAGCGCGGCGACGACCTGCGCGCCCTCGCCGATCGCGCCGCCGACGCGCTTGACCGATCCGGAGCGGACGTCGCCGACCGCGAACACGCCGGGCACTGTGGTCTCGAGCAGCGGCACGGCGCGCGCGCCTTCACCGGTCTGCACGCCGGTCATCACGAAGCCGCCGCGGTCGACCTGCACGCCGCAGCCCTCGAGCCAGCCGGTCGCCGGATCGGCGCCGACAAACAAAAAGAGATTGCGGATATCCATGGTGAACTCGTCGGGCGCGAGCCGGCTGCGCCAGCGCACCCGCTGCAGCGTCTCCGCGCCATCGAGCCCGATCACCTCGGTGTTGAACATCAGTTCGATATTCGGCGTCGCCTCGATGCGCTCGATCAAATAGCGCGACATGCTGGCTCCGAGCCCGCCGCCGCGGATCATCATGTTGACCTTGCGGGCATGCGCCGACAGGAACACCGCCGCCTGCCCCGCGGAGTTGCCGCCGCCGACCAGCACGACGTCCTGGTTGGCGCAGAGCCGCGCCTCGATCGGCGAGGCCCAGTACCAGACGCCGCGGCCTTCAAACGCATCGAGATTGTCGATCTCTGGCCGGCGATAGCGCGCCCCGCTGGCGACCACTACCGATTTCGCGCGCAGCGTATGCCCGCAGGCGGTGTCGAGCACGAATGCGCCGGACGCTTTCGTGCAGTCGAGCGATTTGATCGAGACCGGGATCAGCATCTCGGCGCCGAATTTCTGCGCCTGGTTAAAGGCGCGCCCGGCCAGCGCCTGGCCGGAGATGCCGGTCGGAAAGCCCAGATAGTTTTCGATGCGCATGCTGGCGCCGGCCTGGCCGCCGAAGGCGCGGGAATCGAACACCGCAACCGACAGGCCTTCCGACGCCGCATAGACCGCGGTGGCAAGCCCGGCCGGGCCGCTGCCGACCACGGCGACATCGTAGAGTTTTTCATGCGCACTGTTGCCGATCATGCCGAGCGCCATCGCAAGCGCGGTCTCGGACGGATTGCGCAGCACCGTACCGTTGGGACAGACCACCAGTGGCAGCTCGGCGCGCGTCGGCGAATAGCGCGCGACGAGGTCGCCGGCATCCTTGTCGGTCTCGGGGTCGAGGAAGTGGTGCGGCTGGCCGTTGCGCGCCAAAAAATTCTGCAGCGAGGCCATGTTGCCGACCGAGGCGGGGCCGATCAGCACCGGCCCGCCGGCGCCGCCCTGGATCAGGCTAACGCGGCGCAGGATCAGCGCGCGCATGATGCGTTCGCCGAGATCTGCCTCGGCAACCAAAAGCGCGCGCAGCCGGTCGGGCGGCAGCAGCAGCGTCTCGACCACCCCATCGGCATGGCCGTCGACCAGCGCCGGGCGGCCGGAGAGCTGGCCGATCTCGGCGAGGAACTGGCCCGGTCCCTGGTCGATGATCGGCGCGACATGGCCGAGGCCGTCGCGCTGGGTGATCGAGACGTTGCCCGATAGCACCACGAACATGCCGGGCCCGGGTTTGCCGGTCTCGAACAGCGCCTCGCCGTCCTGGTATGCGCGCGGCTCGCCGAAGCGGCGCATCCGCTCGATCTCGTGCGCGGTCAGGGTCGGAAAGGTCTGCTCATGGCGCGGGAAGGCGTAGGCGGTTGCGCTCAGCCGATCGATCGTCGTCTCATCTACAGCCATCTCGGCGACCCGCTTCCTTATGACAATGCGCACGAACCGGGTTAACGGCGCGGCTCGTTTCCGCCGGCGTCATCTAGCGAGCCGCCATCTAGCGAACCATGGGCGGCTTCGGAAGAGGCCGCATCATCACGACCGCGCGCCTGCGATTTCCGCCGCTTCAGGTTTTCGCGCAGCGCCAGCTTGAGACGATCCTGTCGTGAATCCTTCACGCGGGCTCCGGCCTGCCCGCCGCCTCTGTCCTGGTCGCCTGTCATTGCAAAACTCTCGAACCGCCGCCGCCCTGCGCGAGGCGAGCATAGCCAATGGCGGATGCCCGCGCACCCTGCCCGGCGGCCAGTTGCGGCGATATGATTCGGCGGCAAGCGCGGATCGGGATGGTTTCGGCGCGATCGGGAACCCAATCCGGCCGAAATCGGCCAGATTGGCCGGAATCAACGGCGAGGCGGTCGATTTCTGCCGATTTCAAGGGCGACAGGGGCGCTGTTTCGCTTGCGCCAAAGGGAGGCCTGTGGCAAGAACCGCCCGCTTGGACGGGCCCTCGGGGCCGATTCAATTTTTCCCGGGCATGCTGCCGTAGCTCAGTGGTAGAGCACTCCATTGGTAATGGAGAGGTCGACAGTTCAATCCTGTCTGGCAGCACCAGGATCTTCATCGCGCTGCGACTGAACCGAAGACCTCCCCGCCTCCCACTATCCCCTCGCCAAAGACAGCCCTCCGTTCTTTCGTACGAAAATCTACTTTTGGTTGATTTTCGGCCGGAGCTATACTTCTATGTAACTGTAGTTACATGGCGAATTTCAAAACTCCGCAATACGATAGGGAATTGGGGGATTTCACGTGCGCATCAAAACCTTGCTGCCGACGGCTCTTGCGCTGTTGGCATCCTCGTCCGCATTTGGCTTTGAGTTGGTCGATATTGAGCGTGCTTCGGGCTCGCCGCCGGTCATAAGAGCCTTCGACGGTCCCAGGGACGTCTTCGAGTACGATCTCAAGGTCCGCAATCTCTGCGACAATGCGCAGAGCCTGAACAACGTGGCGTCGGGCTGGGTCGGAGCGAAGCGAACCGGCAACATATTCCAGGACGGGTTCAATATTCACGACCGGTCTGTCGCCCTTGCGGCCGTCGTCACGTTCCCGAACGCCAAGAGTGACCAGATCAAGCAGGTCAAGGTACCGATCATAGCGAAGGCCAACTTTGGCGACGTTCAAATCCAGAACTGCGAAGGCACCATCATCACCGACGTTCCGGCGAACGCGAAAGTGAGGCTGCACTTTGAGTACAAGCAGTCGGACACCATTCGATTCAATGACCCGACCAAGTTTGTGAGCGGGATTGCGACGGTCGGCACCAGTGCCGTCGCGTTGGGCTCCTTGGCCACGGGTACCGGTATTGGATCGGCGATCGTTCCTGTCGTCTCCTATCTGGAGAAGAACAGCAACGCCATCACCACGCTCAACAGCGGGGTGAACTCGATCATGGCGTCGTTTGCGGAAACCAGATCGCCCGACCCCAGGCAGTATGAGATCAGGTCAACCGCCAGCAACATCAGTTACAGAAGCGGCCGAAAGACCGTCATCTCGATCGACAAGATCGTGCGTGACACCGGGCCGGATCTTGACGGCGGAAACGGCTGGCTCGGAGTGGACAGGGCCTTTTCCGATCGCTACGGCGAGCTGCAAAGCCAATTCAACAATGCCCAGAATGCGGTTGATTCTCCCTGGTCGGCAAATCTGCCCAAGTTCTGCGCCAAGCTCAGAAGCTATGTGGATGGCGCGACCAGGGGAGACCGCTTCGCCTCGGCTCTCGGTATCGGATTTCACGCCTTCTACAACTCGACGGAGTATGGCGGGAAAACCTGTCTGAACTCATGGGAAATCGCCGCGCTGAAGGCGCACCATTTCGCTCCGCCGTTCCCTGGTGCCTGGCCGACAAATGCGACGTCATCCGAACCTGTGGTGGCAGCACGGTCTGCGCCCAAGCCGTCCGGCAAATCCGCCCGGATGGCCAACGCTCTCGCCTCGCGCTGATGATCTGAACTCACCCTGCCGGCGCCGAACGGAGGCGCCGGCAGGACGTGGCTACCGCCTCTCAGGGAGGATTATGCGATCCGGTTCCGGCGGCTACCGCCGGGCCTGAGCCGTCACGTGACCGCTCTATTGAGATCGCTATCCGCGCTTCCGCGGATCAACGCGCCAGCAGTGCGCCCATCCCGCCGATCGTCAGCACGACGTAGAACGCGAACACACTGCCGACCCATTTCCAATCGATCTGATCATGTTCGGGGCTGAGGCTTTCGATGATGCCGTGCATGATGGTTTCCTTCAGAAGCGTTTTCGAGCGAAGCGGGTACCGGTTCGCGTGATGAAAACGCGTCAAAACAAGAATCCAGAGCCCCGTTCCGATTCAATCGGAACGGAAAAGGCTCTAAAGCGCGATGAGATTAGGTTGAATCGTCATCGCGCTTTAGCTCTTTGTTTGAGCATGATCTTTTCGGAAAACCGCTTCGCACTTTTCCGGATCATGCTTTAGAAGTCGCCTGCGTGGGGTATAACCCGCGCCTCGAGGACGTCATGTGACTCACTTCACATTTTGCCATCGCGGAGCGGACCAATCTTGACCGGCCCAGAACTGAAGAAACTGCGCGAACATCTCGGCGAGGCGCTCGGCCGCAAGCTGACGGCGGCGGATATGGCGAAGCTGTGCGGGCTATCGGCCGCCGGCGGCGCCGAAAAGCTGCGCAGATGGGAAGTCACCGGCCCGACCCCGAAGGTCGCCGCCCTGCTGCGCGTGCTGGCGATGGCGAGCGAGCACTATCCGATCCTGGAGAAGTTCGACGTGTTCGATCGCCACGACGTCCCGGTCAAGGATCGCGCCGCCCGCCGCCAGGCGTTCCGCGAGCAGATGCGCGACGATGTGCGCAAGCGACTGGCCTAAAGCGCGATGAGATTAGGTTGAATCATCATCGCGCTTTAGCTCCTTGTTTGAGCATGATCTTCTCGGAAAACCGCTTCGCACTTTTCCGGATCATGCTCTAGCCGACGGCTTGGTTAACAGGAAACGCGCGCCGCGCGCACCGCGTTAAGCCTTGCTTCATTCCACCTTAAGCGTTCGTTAGGCACAACAAAACGTTTCGCCGCAAAGGCTGCGACTTAACGCTCCGCGCAGCGTTCCGGTGACTGCATTTTATTCAAATGCGGTCTAACCCGTCGCCGTGGATGGCGCCATTCACGCTGCGCCTCATGACTTGTCCGGAGACTGCCCCCATGAAGAAGTTCCTGCTCGCAACCGCCGCCGTCGCGGCCGTCGCTGCCTTTGGCGCGACCGCTGAGGCTGCCGACCTCGGCTCCCGCGGCTATTATCAGAAGGCGCCCGCGCCTGTTTACGCCGCTCCGCTCTACAACTGGACCGGCTTCTATCTCGGCGGCCATCTCGGCGGCGTGTTCTCCCAGAACAACAATTTCAACGGCCTCGCTCTGTCGGACTCCGACGCCCGCTTCATGGGCGGCGTGCAGGCCGGCTACGACTGGCAGCTGTCGCCGATGTGGGTGATCGGCCTCGAAGGCCAGTATTCCTGGGTCGGCGGCCATCAGCTCAACGCGATCTTCCCGGGCGGCTACGTCTACAACAACAACCAGCGCGGCATCGGCTCGATCACCGGCCGCGTCGGCTACACCTGGGGTCCGGGTCTGATCTATGTGAAGGGCGGTTACGCTTATTCCGACAACAACGAAACGGTGACGCTCGGCGGCGCGCCGGTCGGCTTCAGGCTCAGCGACAACCACAGCAACGGCTGGACCATCGGCGGCGGCGCCGAATACATGTTCGCGCCGAACTGGTCGGCCAAGGTCGAGTACCAGTACTACGACTTCGGCGACAGCCGCTTCACCGCGCCGGGCGCGCTGGTGCCGGTCGGCAGCTTCCACAATGACGAGCACACGGTGAAGGCGGGCCTCAACTACCGCTTCAATCTCGGCAACCTCGGCGGCCCCGCTTACGGCCGCTACTGAGAGCACGCCCCACAACCAACAGTGGAAAAGGCCGGCTCATGCCGGCCTTTTTACATCCGATCGCGTGCATCGATTCCGCACAGCGAACCGAGACGTCGCCACTGCGCGGCAGCCCTGAAAAATCCCGCAGATCGTCGCAATTTTCCCGATTTTGTTAACCGGCCGCACCGATACTCCCGCGCCGGGGAAACATCCAAGAGTAGTGGCCAAGGATAGTGGCCAAGCGTAGTGGGCCAGGGGGCACAGGGGCAATGGCGTTTCGGTTCAAGCTCGGCAAACCAAATCTCAAGCGTATCCATCTGCCGCAGATGGGCGTCAGGGGCAGCCTGTTCGCGGCATTCGCGGTTATCGCAGGCATGGCGCTGGTGATCAGCGCAGGCGCCGGCATCGTGCTGCATCGGCTCGGCGGCACCATGACCGACCTCTCTGGCCGCGACATTCCGCGGCTTGCCGCGAGCCTGCAACTTGCCGCGCAAAGCGCTTCGCTCGCGGCGCAAGGTCCCGGCCTGCTCGCCGTGCAGAGCGACGACGCGCTGAACGATCGCACCAAGAAGGTGCAGGACGTCGCGCGGCTCACCAACGCCAAGCTCGGCGAGATCATCGAGCTCGGCGCCGACAAATCCGTGGTCAGCGCATTGCAGGAGAACGTCAAGAACACCGACGAGGCGACCAAGAGCCTGATCTCGGCGGCGCGCGAGCGGCTCGAGGTCGGCGCGCTGCGCGACAAGCAGTACAACGCACTGCGCAAGGCGCAGGCGGCGTTCGTCTCCGCGGCAAGTCCGGCGATGCTCGACGCGCAGACCCGGCTCAACGCCATCCTCGCCGCGGCCGAAGTCTCCGCTGACGACGCCACTGAAGCGGCCCGCACCGTCGGCCAGATCAGCAACGTGCTCGCCGCCGGCAATTTGATGGCCGCCGACATGACCGCGGCGCTGTCGGCCAATTCCAGCGAAACCCTCGATGCGATCGAGGCCGAGTTCAAGGCCGGGCGCGAACGCGTCAAGTCCAACCTCGAGGACCTGCCGAACAATCCGGCGATCGTGGCGGTGCGCGACACCGCCTCGAGGCTGCTCGTGCTCGGCGAAGGCAAGACCGGCGTGTTCAAGATCCGCCAGAAAGAGCTCGACGCGATCGACTACGGCCAGACCATCCTGGAAGAGACGCGCAAGCTCAATGTCGGGCTCGGCATCAGCGTCCAGCAGCTGGTCGACGCGGTGCAGAAGGAGACCGACAGCTCGACCTTCCAGGCACGGCAGCAGATCTCGCTCGCCACCATGGTGATGATCGGCCTCGGCGCCCTGACGCTGGTCGGCTCGTTCCTGTTCGTCTGGCTCTATGTCGGACGCAACATCCTGCGCCGCATCCGCGGCCTGCAACGCTCGATGCAGCTGTTGTCCGACGGCGACCTCGACACCGAGATCCCGCAGAGCCGCCAGCACGACGAGATCGCCGTCATGGCCGACGCGCTGCAGGTGTTCCGCGAGAGCATGGTCGAGAGCCGCGAGCTCACGGAAAACCAGAACAAGGACCGCAGCGCCAAGGCGGAGCGCGCCTCGCGCATGGAAGCGCAGATCGTCACGTTCGAATCCAACGTCCGCAGCGCGCTCGGCAGCCTGCAGACCGCGGCGAACTCGATGCAGTCGACCGCGCAGAGCATGTCGGCGACCGCGGACCAGTCCAGCGCGCTGGTCAACGCCGTCGCGTCGGCCGCCGAGGAAACCTCGGTCAACGTGCAGACGGTGTCGGCCGGCACCGAGGAGCTCTCGTCCTCGATCCAGGAGATCGGCCGCCAGGTCGTCACCTCGGCGGAGATCGCCCGCAAGGCGGTGGAGGAAGCCAGCGCCACCGACAGCACGATGCAGGGGCTCGCCGACAATGCCGCACGCATCAGCGTCGTGGTCGACCTGATCCAGACCATCGCCTCGCAAACCAATCTGCTCGCGCTCAACGCCACCATCGAGGCGGCGCGCGCCGGCGAGGCCGGCCGCGGCTTTGCCGTGGTCGCCTCCGAGGTAAAGAACCTCGCGAGCCAGACCGCGAAGGCGACCGAGGAAATCCGCCAGCAGATCGTCAGCATGCAGGAGGTGACGACCACGGCCGTCTCCGCCATCCGCAACATCTCGAGCACGATCGGCGAGATCAACGACGTCACCACCGCGATCGCCGCCGCGGTCGAACAGCAGGGCGCGGCGACCCGCGAGATCGCCCGCAACATCCAGCATGCGGCGGGCGGCACCAGCGAGGTGTCGAGCAACATCGTCGGCGTCTCCACCGCCTCGGCCGAGGCGGGCACCGCCGCCGGCGAGGTGCTGAGCGCCTCCGACGCACTACGCCGCGAGGCCGACGTGCTGCGCTCGGAGATCGACGGCTTCCTGTCGAACATCCGTGCGGCGTAACACGATATCCCGTAGCCCGGATGAAGCGCAGCGAAGTCCGGGACCACGATTTGTCTTCCCCTTCCCCCTGAAAGGGGGAAGGTCGGGATGGGGGTTCAGCCGCAGGCGACGCTCCATGTGGAGAGAGCAGAATCCCCACCCGCTTTGCTCTGCGAGCAAAGCGACCTCCCCTTTTCAAGGGGAGGTTTGTCCGGATTGCGCTTCGCTTCATCCGGGCTACGGAATTCGGGCGCTGCTCCGTCCCATTCTCCGGACGACTATCTGATTTTTCGGCTGGCGCGGCGGCCCGTGTGCCGCTAAGCCGGTAGCATGCATACGAAGACCGACCCCGTGCACTCCTCGGCGGAGGCACTGCGATACCCTTGGGAGAATCATCCCGGCCACGACCAGGTCGTGGAGGTGGCTCCCGGCGTGCTGTGGGCGCGGCTGAAGCTGCCGTTCCGCCTCAACCATGTGAACATCTATCTGCTCGCCGATGGCGACGGCTGGACCATGGTGGATGCCGGCTTCGGCAACGAGGAATCGATCGCGGCCTGGACCACGCTGTTCGAGGGGCCGCTGAAGCACGTCAAGGTCACCCGCCTGATCGTGACGCATTCGCATCCCGACCATGTCGGTCTCGCCGGCTGGATCACCGAGCGCTTCGGCTGTCCGCTGTTCATGTCGCAGGTGGAATATCTGCAGTCGGTCTATCACCAGAACCGCGGCACCGAGGAGCGGCGCAACGCGCAGCGGCTGTTCTTCCGCCGCCACGGCATGGACGAGGACCTCACCGAGAAGCTGCTCGGCCGCGGCCAGGACTATTTGAAGCGCGTGTCGGTGCTGCCGCCGTCCTATCACCGCCTCACCCATGGCGACGAGGTCGTGATCGGCACGCGGCGCTTCAAGGTGATCACCGGCGGCGGCCACGCGCTTGACCAGGTGATGCTGTATTGCGCCGCCGACAAGCTGTTCCTGTCCGCCGATCAGGTGCTGAGCAAGATCTCGCCCAATGTCAGCGTCTGGGCGGTCGAGCCCGAGCAGAACTCGCTCGGCGAATATCTGGCCTCGCTCGCAAGCCTGACCACCACCCTGCCCTACGACGTGATCGTGCTGCCCGGGCACGGCGTGCCGTTCTACGGGCTGAAGACCCGGATCAAGCAGCTCGCCGATCACCATGAGGAGCGCTGCCGGCTGATCGCCGAAGCCTGCCGCGAGGTGCCGCAGACCTCCAAGGAGCTGGTGCCCGTGGTGTTCCACAAGCATGTGCTGGACGAGCACCAGATGGGCTTTGCCGCCGGCGAGCTGGTCGCCCATGTCAACTACATGCTGGTCGAGGGCCGCCTGACGGCCGAGATGCACGCCGACGGCATGCTGCGCTTCAAGACCACCTGAACCCGGCCGGGCGGCAAGGCATCGCCCGGCGACTTGACCGAAATCAAGCCGAACAGTCCCGGCTAGGGCAATTTGCCCAACTGCGGCGCATGCCCGGATGTGGGTCAATGCATGGACATTAGAGCTGGAAAAGCTCTAAGAAGAAGCAGTCATTCCGGTCAGGTTCCGCTTTCTGGGTTTGCCGATGGATTACAGCCAGTTCTTCAATACCGCCCTCAACCGCCTCCACGACGAGCGGCGCTACCGGGTGTTCGCCGACCTCGAACGGATCGCGGGACGCTTCCCGCACGCCACCTGGCATTCGCCGAGGGGCAGCCGCAACGTCGTGATCTGGTGCTCCAACGACTATCTCGGCATGGGCCAGCACCCCAAGGTGGTCGGTGCCATGGTCGAGACCGCGACCCGGGTCGGCACCGGCGCGGGCGGCACTCGCAACATCGCGGGCACCCATCACCCGCTGGTGCAGCTCGAGGCGGAACTCGCCGACCTCCACGGCAAGGAAGCCTCGCTGCTGTTCACCTCGGGCTATGTCTCGAACCAGACCGGCATCTCGACGCTCGCCAAGCTGATCCCGAACTGCCTGATCCTGTCGGACGCGCTGAACCACAATTCGATGATCGAGGGTGTGCGCCAGGCCGGCTGCGAACGCCAGATCTTCCGCCACAACGACGTCGCGCATCTCGAGGAGCTCTTGATCGCCGCCGGTCCCGACCGGCCGAAGCTGATCGTCTGCGAGAGCCTCTATTCGATGGACGGCGACGTCGCGCCGCTCGGCAAGATCTGCGATCTCGCCGAGCAATACGGCGCCATGACCTATCTCGACGAGGTGCATGCGGTCGGCATGTACGGCCCGCGCGGCGGCGGCATCGCCGAGCGCGACGGCGTGATGCACCGGATCGATATCGTCGAGGGCACGCTGGCGAAAGCCTTCGGCTGCCTCGGCGGCTACATCGCAGGCCGCGCCGAGGTCATCGACGCGGTGCGCTCCTATGCGCCGGGCTTCATCTTCACCACCGCGCTGCCGCCGGCAATCTGCTCGGCGGCGACGGCTGCGATCCGGCACCTGAAGACCTCGAACTGGGAGCGCGAGCGCCACCAGGACCGTGCCGCCCGCACCAAGGCGATCCTGACCGCCGCCGGCCTGCCGGTCATGTCGAGCGACACCCATATCGTGCCGCTATTCGTCGGCGATCCCGAGAAGTGCAAGCGCGCCTCCGACCTGCTGCTCGAGGACCACGGCATCTACATCCAGCCGATCAACTATCCGACGGTCGCCAAGGGCACCGAGCGGCTGCGCATCACGCCCTCGCCCTACCATGACGACGGCCTGATCGACGCGCTGGCCGAGGCGCTGCTCCAGGTCTGGGACCGGCTCGGCCTGCCCCTGCACCAGAAGTCGCTGGCCGCCGAGTAACCCTATTCGTTTCCGACCCCGAATTTGGGCCGGCCGTGCATCGCGCGGCCGGCCCTTTGCGTTATAATCCTGACAACCGGCCCTTCCCCAGCGGCCGGGACAGGAGATGAGCAGCGATGCTGCACGACTGGGGCGTAATCGCCACGGCGTTCGCCTACATCGGATTGTTGTTCTTCATTGCCAGCCGCGGCGACCGCAGCTCGCCGGGCGAGCGCGGCCGCGCCAGCCAGTGGATCTACCCGCTGTCGATGGCAATCTACTGCACCTCCTGGACCTTCTTCGGCTCGGTCGGCTTTGCCACCCGCACCAGCATCGACTTCCTGGCGATCTATGTCGGCCCGATCGTGATGGTCGGACTGTGCACGCCGCTGCTGCGCCGGGTGATCGCGCTCGCCAAGTCGCAGAACATCACCTCGATCGCCGACTTCATCGCCGCGCGCTACGGCAAGAGCCAGGCGGTGGCGGCGACCGTGGCACTGATCGCGATCATCGGCTCGGTGCCCTACATCGCGCTGCAGCTGAAAGCAGTAGCCTCGTCACTTGAGACCATCCTGAGCGAGGACCAGGCGTTCTCGAAAATTCCCGTGATCGGCGACATCGCGCTGATGGTGACGCTGGCGATGGCGGTGTTCGCGGTGCTGTTCGGTACCCGCCACACCGACGCGACCGAGCACCAGCACGGCCTGATCCTGGCGATCGCGGCCGAGTCCATCGTCAAGCTGGTGGCCTTCATCGCCGCCGGCGCCTTCGTTACCTTCTGGATGTTCTCGCCGGTCGAGCTCTACGAGCGCGCCCTGAAGACGCCGGAGGCGGTGCGCGCGATCGAATATGTGCCGTCGATCGGCAATTTCCTGATCATGACGCTGCTGTCGTTCTGCGCGGTCATGCTGCTGCCACGCCAGTTCCATGTCAGCGTGGTGGAGAATTCGACGCCCGCCGAAGTCACCCGGGCACGCTGGCTGTTCCCGCTCTACCTCATCGCCATCAACCTGTTCGTGATTCCGATCGCGATCGCCGGCCTCGTCATCTTCCCGTTCGGCGCGGTCGATGCCGACATGTTCGTGCTGGCGCTGCCGATCGAGGGCAATTCGCAATTGCTCAGCCTCGCCGTGTTCGTCGGCGGGCTGTCGGCGGCGACCGCGATGGTGATCGTCGAATGCGTCGCGCTGTCGATCATGGTCTCCAACGACATCGTGCTGCCGCTGGTCTTGCCGCGCAGCGACGACGCCAGCGCCGGCCAGAAGGACTTTGGCGATTTCCTGCTGAAGGCGCGCCGCTTCTCGATCTTCGCCATCATGGTGTTGGCGTATTTCTACTATCGCGCGCTCGGCAACACCCAGCTGGTCGCGATCGGCCTGCTGTCGTTTGCCGCGATCACCCAGCTGGCGCCGGCGTTCTTCGGCGGCCTGTTCTGGCGCAGAGCCACCGCACGCGGCGCCATGGCGGGCATGCTGGTCGGCTTCGCGACGTGGCTCTACACGCTGTTCATCCCGAGCTTCCTGGAAACCTCGACCACCGGCCTGATGCTGCTGCAGCACGGGCCGTTCGGGATCGAGGCGTTGCGGCCGCAGGCGCTGTTCGGCGCCGACCTGCCGCCGCTGCTGCACGGCGTGCTGTGGAGCCTTGCGCTCAACATCCTCACCTATGTGCTGTTCTCGCTGGCGCGCGCGCCGTCCTCGATCGAGTTGTTGCAGGCCGACGTGTTCGTGCCCAACGCGCTGGCCCCGATCGCGCCCAGCTTCCGGCGCTGGCGCACCACGGTGACGGTGGAGGATATCCAGAGCACGGTGACGCAATATCTCGGCCCCGACCGCACCCGCGAGGCCTTCGCCTCCTTCGCCGTCGACCGCAACATCGTGCTGCTGGCGTCGGCTCCGGCCGATTTCGAGTTGCTGCAGCATGCCGAGCGGTTGATCGCCTCCTCGATCGGGGCCGCGTCCTCGCGCCTCGTGATGTCGCTGCTGCTGCAACGGCGCACGGTGTCGGCCAAGGCCGCGCTGAAACTGCTCGACGACTCCCACGCCGCCCTGCACTTCAACCGCGAGATCCTGCAGACCGCGCTCAATCACGTGCGCCAGGGCATCGCGGTGTTCGACGCCGATCTGCAGCTGATCTGTTCCAACCGCCAGTTCTCCGAATTGCTGGGGCTGCCGCCGCATCTGGTGCAACTCGGCATCCCGCTGCCCGAGATCCTCGAATTCATGGGTGCAATCAGTCCGCCCGCGGCCGGCGACGGCGACAGCCTGCTGCAGGCCCGCCTGCGCGCCTACACCACCGAGGGCGAGCCCTATCTGGAACGCTTCACCGACCGCCATCTGGTGATCGAGGTACGTGCCAACCGGATGCCGGGCGGCGGGCTCGTCATCACCTTCTCCGACGTCACGCCGAGCTTCGAGGCGGCGGAGGCGCTGGAGCGCGCCAACGCGACGCTGGAAAAGCGGGTGCGCGATCGCACCGAGGAACTGACGCGGCTGAACTCGGAGCTCGCGCTCGCCAAGGGCATCGCGGAAGACGCCAACGCCTCCAAGACGCGCTTCCTGGCGGCCGCCAGCCACGACATCCTGCAGCCGCTCAATGCGGCGCGCCTCTATGTCACGAGCCTGGTCGAGCGCCAGAACGGCGGCGAGGATTCGCGCCTGGTCGAGAACATCGACGACTCGCTCGAGGCGATCGAGGACATCCTGGGCGCGCTGCTCGACATTTCCAGGCTCGATGCCGGCGCCATGACGCCGGCGATCACGAGCTTCCGGATGGCCGACTTGATGCGCTCGCTGGAGATAGAGTTCATGCCGATCGCCCGTGACAAGGGCCTCGACCTGCGCTTCGTGCCCTGCTCGCTGCCGGTCGAATCCGACCGCTCGCTGCTGCGCCGGCTGCTGCAGAACTTCATCTCCAACGCGATCAAATATACCCCGCGTGGCCGCGTCTTGATCGGCTGCCGCCGCCGCGGCACCACGCTCCAGATCAGCGTCTTCGACACCGGCGTCGGCATTCCCGTGCAGAAGCGCGGCGAGATCTTCAAGGAGTTCCACCGCCTCGAGCAGGGCGCCCGGATCGCCCGCGGCCTCGGCCTCGGCCTGTCGATCGTCGAACGGCTGGCGCGGGTGCTCAACCACCGCATCGCAATCTCGGCCAATGTCAGCGGCGGCTCGGCGTTCTCGGTCACCGTGCCGGTCGCGACCGCGGTCAACCATACTGCGGCCGTCACCACCGCCACGCCCCTGTCGAAGACGCCGATGAGCGGCTCGCTGATTGTCTGCATCGAGAACGATCCCGCCATCCTCGACGGCATGAAGACGCTGCTGACGGCGTGGGACGCCGAGGTGATCGCGGTGCTCGACGCCGACGGCGCGATCAGCGCGATCGAGGCTGCCGGCGGCCGCGTCACCGGCGTCCTCGTCGACTACCATCTCGACCGCGGCAACGGCGTCGCCGCGATCCGCGAGATCCGCCGCCGCTTCGGCGACGGCATTCCGGCGATCCTGATCACCGCCGACCGCAGCCCCGCGGTGCGCGCCGCCGCGCGCGAGGAAAACATCGCGGTGCTGAACAAGCCGGTGAAACCCGCCTCGCTGCGCGCCCTGCTCGGACAATGGCGCACCCAGCAGATGGTGGCGGCGGAGTAGCGCGCGGCGGCGCAATCCGGGCGCGCATCTCGCGTTGGATCATGATGCAATTGGATCGAATCGCATCATGAAGGCGCCGCAAGGACACGGCGCTCCCTCCCGCAAGCGCGAGAGGTGAAGCGAGCCTGCGCAGTGGCCGGCTCAACCGAAAATCACATGCTCCAGCAAGATCTCCAGGTGTCGGTTTAGTTCGGCCCCATTCCGGCCGACGCCGGGTGCCCTGGCACCTGAAAGCGCTTGCCTGTGTCGGTGACGTTGGTTCCGTCGACCTTGAGGATCGAGAAATCCTGGCTGAGGTAGTTCCCGACCAGGATGTATTTTCCGTCAGGCGTGAAGACCGCGGCCTCAGGCAGTCCGCCGACTTCTATATCTCCGGTCTTGGTCACTTTCTTGCCGTCGATCTTCAGGACCGAGACGCTGCCGTTCTTCTCATGGAAGAACGCATTCTTCATGTTCGAGCCGCGCAGGATCACCGAGACTGCGAGATCCCCCTTCGGACTGACGCCAAGCCCCTCCGGTCCATCGCCGACCACCACGCGATCGATGATGCGCGGCGGCTTCGCTTCGAGATCGATAACGCTGGCCGTGTCGACGCTGCCGTCCGACGCGCCTGAGTTGCCATTGTCCGACGTCAACGCAATCTTGCTGTTCGGGGTCACTGCGACGTTGTAAGGCCATTGGCCGGTCGGCAGGTCTATCTTGGAGTAGGTGACTTTGTCGCCGGCGATATCGAGCACCGATATCTTGTGCCCGGGAAAACGCGCGACCAGCGCGTGCTTGCCGTCTGGCGCGAACGCGACATGTGCGACACTGTCAGGCATCGATATCGTGTCGGTGATCTTGACGTCAGTGCCGTTGACCGAAAGCACGCTGATCGAATTGTCCCCGCGGTTGGCAACCAACGCCATCTTGCCATCGGGACTGAAGCTCAACCCTGATGGCTGCTTTCCGCCGGCAATGGTCGCTGCCAGCTTGGGCGGGGTCGCCTTGAGATCGATCACATAGATCTTGTTATCCGGCACCTGCTTCAGAGCGTCGCCTTCCTTCACCACGTCGACCGAATCCGCGACCAGCGCCACCGTTCCGGTCGGATCGATAGCGACGTTGACCGGGGGGCCGACTACCGAGTTCTTCAATGGGAGAGAAGCCGCAATCTTCGGGTTCTCGGGATCGGCGAGATCGATGATCAGCACTTGATCCTTGCCGGGCGTTGACAGCACCGGCTTGCCGTCGTCGTCCCACAACAGCTTCTCGTCCAGGCCGACGATCATCAGGGGCTTGGCCTGAGCGCAATTGAAAGAGTTGGTACCGAGAAGGATTGCCGCAGCCAGAGATAGTCCGGCGACGCGAGTGACGGAAATCATGGCGTTCTCCCCAAAAGCACGCGGCCTCTCACGGGCCGATGCCGGACAGGATACTCGGTTTTCGACCGATGCGCAGTTTGAATGGGATCTGGATGCTTCGCGAAAGCGTGCCATCGGGCGCGCTTTCGCGCCACCCGCCGGCTCGCAATGCCGTGGCCCGAGCCCGACAATCCAGCCGGAGTTGCTCAGGACTACGTCGGCGGCGTGCCCTGGCGCCATTGGCCGCCGGCGATCTTGGCGGCGGCGATCACGGCTTGGGTGCGGCTTTCGACGCCGAGCTTCTGCAGGATCGCCGAGACATGGGCCTTGATGGTGGCTTCGGAGACGCCGAGTTCGTAGGCGATCTGCTTGTTGAGCAGCCCCTCGGACAGCATCATCAGCACCCGCACCTGCTGCGGGGTCAGCGTCACCAGCCGGTCGCGCAGCCGCGTCATGTCGGGATCGCCGGCCGCCGACAGATCGGTGTCCGGCGGCACCCACACGTCGCCCTCCATCACCTTCATGATGGCATCCCGCAGCGTCTCGACGCCGAAGCGCTTGGGGATGAAACCGGAGGCGCCGAAGTCGAGCGAGCGGCGGATGGTTCCGGCATCGTCACTGGCAGATACGATGACCACCGGTATCGCCGGGTATTGCGCCCGCAGATAAATCAGGCCGGAGAAGCCGCTGATCCCTGGCATGCTCAGATCGAGCAGGATCAGGTCGACCTCGGAGTCCCGTTCCAACAGCGCGGTCAGGTCCTCGAACGATCCGGCCTCGCTGATCGTGGCCGAACTCACAACGCTCGACACCGCCTGACGCAACGCATCGCGGAACAACGGATGGTCGTCGGCGATGACAAGATGAGTATTGGCAGAAGCAGTCATCTCAGTCCCACAAGCGGGGCTTAGGCAAACCCGCGTCGCTCGGTTTTCGCCCGCGCGGCAGTATCACGCAAGCGCTTGATAATACCAGATGCCAACGCAGTTAACCCGCCGAGCTTGTGCGCTGCAATAGACGCATGTGGGGGCACTCCATTTGCGCTCTCTCCCTGAAGATAAGTTCAACCCTGCAAAAGCCAAAAGTCTTATTGGGGCGGGTTTCACTGCGATGTTACCTTGAATCAAGCTTGAGGCTCATTCGAGCCTGACCCGGCAGGCGGGACGAGCATGGCAGCAATAATTCGGGGGGAGCTATCCAGATGTCTACAATGACTGCAACTTCGGCGCGGCCCGCCGGCATGACGAAGGATGAACGGTTCGTCATCCTGGCGTCGTCGCTCGGTACCGTGTTCGAGTGGTACGACTTCTATCTCTACGGTTCACTGGCCGGCATCATCGGCGCGCAGTTCTTTTCCGACTATCCCCCGGCGACCCGCGACATCTTCGCCCTGCTGGCCTTCGCCGCGGGCTTCCTGGTGCGCCCGTTCGGCGCGATCGTGTTCGGCCGCGTCGGCGACATCGTCGGCCGCAAATACACCTTCCTCGTCACCATCCTGATCATGGGTCTGTCGACCTTCATCGTCGGCCTGTTGCCCAACGCCAAGACCATCGGCATCGCGGCGCCGATCATCCTGATCTCGCTGCGCCTGCTGCAGGGCCTCGCCCTCGGCGGCGAATATGGCGGTGCCGCGACCTATGTCGCCGAGCATGCCCCGCCCGGCAAGCGCGGCTACTACACCTCGTTCATCCAGACCACGGCAACGCTTGGACTGTTCCTGTCGCTGCTGGTGATCCTGTTCACGCGAACCCTCACCGGCGAAAAGGACTTCGCCGACTGGGGCTGGCGCATTCCGTTCCTGGTGTCGGTGCTGCTGCTCGGCATCTCGGTCTGGATCCGGCTGCGGCTGAACGAATCGCCGGTGTTCCAGCGGATGAAGGAGGAGGGCAAGACCTCCAAGGCGCCGCTGACCGAGGCCTTCGCGACCTGGAGCAACGCCAAGATCGTGATCCTCGCGCTGCTCGGCCTGACCATGGGCCAGGCGGTGATCTGGTACACGGGCCAGTTCTACGCGCTGTTCTTCCTGCAATCGATTCTGAAGGTCGACGGCTACACCGCCAACCTGCTGATCGCCTGGTCTCTGTTGCTCGGCACCGGGTTCTTCCTGGTGTTCGGCGCGCTGTCGGACAAGATCGGCCGCAAGCCGATCATCCTGGCCGGCTGCCTGATCGGCGCACTCACGCTGTTCCCGATCTTCAAGATGATCACGACCAACGCCAATCCGGCGCTGGAGAAGGCCTATGAGACGGTCAAGGTGCAGGTGGTTGCGGATCCGGCCAGCTGCGGCGATCTGTTCAACCCGGTCGGCACCCGCGTCTTCAGCGCGCCTTGCGACACCGCCCGCGCCTTCCTTGCCCAATCGTCGGTGAAATATTCGACGGTGCCGGGCCCGGCCGGCTCGCCGGTGAAGATCCTGATCAACGACAAGGAAGTGCCGTATACGGACGCCAAGACGTCGAACCCCGCAATCCTCGCGGCGGTACAGGCGGCGGGCTATCCGAAGCCGGGTGACGCCGGCATCGTGAAGATGTCGCACCCGTTCGATGTCTTCCGTCCGCAGGTGGCCGCGGTCATCGGCCTGCTGTTCATCCTGGTGCTCTACGTCACCATGGTCTACGGCCCGATCGCCGCCATGCTGGTCGAACTGTTCCCGACCCGCATCCGCTACACCTCGATGTCGCTGCCCTATCATATCGGCAACGGCTGGTTCGGCGGCCTGCTCCCGGCGACCGCGTTCGCGATCACCGCCTCGACCGGCGATATCTACTCCGGTCTCTGGTATCCGGTCATCTTCGCCGCAATCACCGTCGTGGTCGGCGCGCTGTTCATTCCGGAAACCAAGGACGTCGACATCACCAAGACCTGACCGTCGACATCGCGATCAGAATGCATCGGCCGCGGAGCGATCCGCGGCCGATGTCATTTGGAGGCGAGGTCTTGAAAGATAGGTCGCGCGCGTCAGCGCGTGGCGCCGATGAATTGCAGCACGATCTCGCGCCGGTGCGGACGGGCGCGATGCTCGATCAGATAGATGCCCTGCCAGGTGCCGAGCGCCATCTCGCCGTCGAGCACAGGGACCTGCAGCGAGGTCGCCGTCAGCATGGTCTTGATGTGCGCCGGCATGTCGTCAGGGCCTTCGGTGTCGTGACGCCAGCCGCCGTCTTCGGGCGCCGCACGGTCGAGCGCCGTCTTCAGATCGACCAGCACGGTCGGATCGGCATTCTCCTGGATCGTCAGCGAGGCCGAGGTGTGGCGGATGAACAGCGTGACCGCACCCTCGCCGGCACGCACCTCGCGCAGGAATTTGGCGACCTCGCGCGTGATGTCGGTAAAGCCGGCGCCCGACGTTTCGACCGCCAGGCGCGACGACACGATGCTGGTTGCCGCGACGGAGGATGGCGCCGAGTGCGACATTTGCTTCGATGAACTCATCTTACCTCTAGACCGTCGTCCCGGCGAAGGCCGGGACCCATAACCACCGATGTTCATTGGTTACGCGCGATATCAACTCCGAGTCGTCGAAATCGAGAGGCTACGGCGTATGGGTCCCGGCTTTCGCCGGGACGACGCTGGAGAGACGGCGCCAGCACAACATCAAATCTTGCCGCCATTGACGTCGCGCTGCACGCGGTTGGCCATCTCGATCAGCCGCCGCCAGGCCCGCTCCACGAACGACATCATGCGATCCATGTCGCGGTCGCTCGGCAGCGGGATCTCGATCTTGCGCTCGCCCTCGGCGACCTTCGGCTCGGTCTTGGGCTCCGGCTTCTTCAGCTGATCGGATTTCGGCAACGCTTCGTCGGTCTTGGCCGACGGTGCGCGCGCGGCGAGCTCACCCTTGAGCTTGTCATTGTCGGCTTGCAGGCGCCCGACCTCGGCGTCCAGCGCCGCCCGTTCGTCCGGCACCATGTAACAGGCCCAGCCGGCGCTGGAATTGGTGCAGGTCGACACCGCGCCGGTGCGCGTGTCGAGCCGCAGGAAACCATCGCCGGCGGGTGATAATGCGTAGCGGCCGTTTTCGGTGTCCGGCGCGGTTTGCGCGATCGCCGCGCCGCCGCTTGCGATCAGGATGGCAGCAATTGCGATGGACAATTTCGACGGCGACATCGCGATGGGCATGGCTTGCTCCGCCTCAACCTGATTCCTGCCCTAGACCACAGAGCTATAGGGCTTGCGGCCCGACTTCAATGCGTCTTCAAGCAATTCGATCCGGTCCTGGCCCCAGAACACCTCGCCATCGAGCACATATCCGGGCGAGCCGAACACGTCGGCGTCCAATGCATTCTGGCGATTCTGCTCATAGGCCGCGCTGATCGCTTCAGTGCCGGAGCGCTCCACCAGCTGCCGGCCGGGCAAACCGGCATCATCGGCGAGCTTCACCAGCGTCTCAGGATCGGCAAGGTTGAGTTGCTGCTCCCACACCGCGGGATAGGCCCGTTGCAGGAACGGCTCGGGGTCGAGGCCGGACTCGAGCATCGCGATCACCACGCCATCGGCAAGGCGCCCGTTGAACGGCCAGTTGGCCGGCTGCAGATGAAAATTCAGCCCGCGCTTGTCGCGCCAGCGCTGCAACTCGATCATCCGATAACGCTGCCGCACCGGATGGCGCTTGGCGAGCGGCAGTCCGCCGGTCTCCGAGAACAGATCAACCAGCAGCACGGGTCGGTAATTTACCCTGAGATCGTAAGTGCTTACGAGTCGAACGAAGGGCTTGTGGCCGATATAGGCCCAGGGGGATTGCAGCGAGAAGTAGTAATCGATCTGGCGCGGCATGCGGAACCTGACTGCGTGAGAGGACGGGACTTTCGGCGATCCCAGCAGAGCGGGAACAGCCACGCAATATCGCTCAATGCCACGCAAGCTGTTGCACTGCGATCACTGCGTCACTCTGACCTTGAATATCTCCAAATAAAACCAGCAGAATCAAAGCAATAACTGGTTACGACGCAATCTTGACTTGATTAGACGCGGTAAGTATGGTCCGCGCGGCTTTTGACGGGGACGGGCGCAATTTCCATCATCCGCGGCATCGGTTAGTGTTCGCAGCATGGCTGAGAACACCAACGACGGCGCAAATGGAAGTCGCGATCAATCGCCTCCTGACGAAGCTGCGCTTTCCGCAAGGCTCGGAAGTCTCGATCATCGGTTGTCAGAAATTCGCGACAGCCGCAGGAGCAAGACTGATCAATCCGGTAATGAAAGCGGGGACAGTGCGGCCAGAGCTTCGGCTATGGCGCTCGGTTTTCGTCTTTCCTCGGAGCTGATCGCGGGCGTTGCCGTCGGAGCGGCGATTGGCTGGGGGTTCGACCGTTTGCTGTCGACGTCGCCATTCGGCTTCATCGTGTTAACGCTGCTCGGCTTCGTCGCCGGGGTGGTCAACGTGGTGAGGTCCGCGGGCGTGGCCTCGGGCAAGCGCTGAGCGCTGGCGGGAAGTCACGACATTTGAAATTCGATTACCGGCACAATGGCCGGTGGACCAAGAGCCGCGCGGATGAAAATCGACCCGATCCACCAGTTCAATATCGAGCCCCTCTTCACGCTCGGCCACATCGGCAATCACACGATCGCCTTCACCAATTCCTCGCTCTTCATGCTCATCGCGGTGCTGCTGATTGCGCTGCTGATGCTGGCGAGCGGCCGGGAACTGGTTCCTGGACGGCTGCAGTCGGTCGCCGAAATCTCCTACGAGTTCGTCGCCACCACGATTCGCAGCACGGCCGGCGCGGAAGGCATGAAGTTCTTCCCGCTGATCTTCTCGCTGTTCATGTTCCTCTGCGTCTCGAACCTGGTCGGCGTCATCCCCTACACCTTCACGATCGCGAGCCACCTGATCGTCACCGCGGCGCTCGCGCTTTTGGTGTTCTTCACCGTCCTGATCTACGGCGTCTACAAGAACGGCCTGAAATTCTTCAGCATCTTCGTCCCCCACGGCGTTCCGATCTACATCCTGCCGCTGGTCATGTTCATCGAGATCCTGTCGTTCTTCCTGCGGCCGGTCTCGCACAGCGTTCGTCTGTTCGCCAACATGCTGGCCGGCCACATCGCATTGAAGGTGTTCGCGGGCTTCGTCGCGATGCTCGGCTTCTCGCTGGGCGCGCTCGGCTGGGTCGGCGGCGTGCTGCCGCTGGCGCTCACGATTGCGCTGTATGCCCTCGAACTGCTGGTCGCGTTCCTGCAGGCCTACGTGTTCGCGATCCTGACCTGCATCTACCTCAACGACGCCATTCATCCGGGACACTAAGCGGTCCGGGGAATCTCCACCCACCAATCTGTCTATCTTTCTCAAGGAGCTACATATGGAACCGGCAGCAGCAAAACTTATCGGCGCGGGCATCGCGTGCATCGGCATGGGCGGCGCGGGCGTCGGCGTGGGCATCATCTTCGGCAACTACCTCGCCGCTGCGGTGCGTAACCCGTCGGCCGCTCAGGGCCAGTTCGGCAACCTGATCTTCGGCTTCGCCGTGACCGAAGCGCTCGGCATCTTCTCGCTGCTGATCGCGCTGCTCCTGCTGTTCGTTCCGCTCTGAGCGGCACCCCGGTTCCGCTCTGCGGTAACCCGGTTCCGCTTTGCGGTAACCCCTTCGCGTCGCCCAAGGATCGTTCCAAGGGCGGCGCGCATGACAGCAACAGGAGAACACCATGGCTGAGAGTCATGGCGAGGCAAAAGGCCAGAAAGCCGGCGCCCACACCGAGACCGACGGCGGACATCACGGCGGAGCCTTTCCGCCGTTCGATTCGTCCAACTTCGCCTCGCAGCTGGTGTCGCTGGCGATTGCATTTGTCGCGCTCTACCTGATCGTGTCGCGTATCGCCCTGCCGCGCGTCGGCGGGACGATCGATGCACGTCAGAACAAGATCGAGGGCGATCTGGCCGAGGCGCAGAAGCTGAAGGACGAGTCCGACGCGGCGCTGAAGGCCTACGAGACCGAGCTGGCGAATGCGCGCGCCAACGCGCAGGCGATCGGCAACGAGACCCGCGAGAAGCTGAACGCGGCCTCGGAAGCCGAGCGCAAGGCGCTGGAAGAGAAGCTGGCGGCAAAGCTCGCCGACGCCGAGAAGCAGATTGCAACGACGAGGACCAACGCCATGAGCAACGTCCGCGGCATCGCGGCGGATGCGGCCGGCGCCATCGTCCAGCAACTTGCCGGCGTCACGCCGGACGCCAATGCGGTCAACAGCGCCGTCGACGCGTCGCTGAAGGGATAGACGATGTTTTACGAACCGGAAACCTGGGTTGCGATCGCCTTCGTCCTTCTGCTGGTCGTGTTCGGCTATCTCGGCGTCCATCGCACCCTGCTGACGGCGCTCGACCACCGCGCCGAGCGCATCAAGGCCGAGCTGGAAGACGCCCGCCGTCTGAAGGACGAGGCCAATAAGCTGCTCGGCGAGTACAAGGCGCGCCGCGCCAGCGCGGAGCGCGAGGCCGAGGAGATCATCTCCAACGCCAAGGCCGAAGCCGAGCGGATCGCAGCCGAAGCCAAGACCAAGATGGAAGATTTTGTCGCGCGGCGGACCAAGACCGCCGAGAGCAAGATCGCCCAGGCCGAGGCCCAGGCCGTGGCCGATGTCCGCGCCGCCGCGGCCAACGCCGCGGTGACGGCCGCCTCGACCATCCTGTCGCAGTCGGTCAAGGGCTCGGTTGCCGACGACCTCGTCGGCAAGGGCATCGCCGAAGTCCGCTCCAAGCTGAACTGACGCGATCTGAATTCCTTAAAAAAGGCCGGCGCGAGCTCATCGCGCCGGCCTTTTGTTTTGTCCAAATTCGTCAGTTTGACGCGTTTTCTTCACGCGAACCGGTGTCCACTTCGCCCGAAAACGCGCTGTTACTTCTTCTTGTGCGGCGCGCGGGCCTTGGGCTCCGGCTTCAGGGCCTGCGGGTCGAAGCCGATATAGAAGATGTAATTGTCGTTGTCGGCCGGAGACGGCGCCGGATAGACGACGTCCTCGGCGACCAGGCTGAACGGCACGCTGCCGCTTTCGTCCATCTGCACCGTGGTGGTGTAGGCCTTGGTCATGATCGTCTTCTCGCCGACGCCGCCCTGCACCACGGCGACGCGCAGCGGCACCTGAATGCTCGGTGGCGCGCCCTGGGGACCGACAATAATCCGCCCCTGAATACCGATCTTGGCCGTGATCTGGCCGCTGTTCAGATTGCATTGCCGCGCCGTGCGCGTGATCGAGGCGAGGAACTTGACGTCGTTGCCAACCGCTTCCTTGCCGTTCGCGGCCACCGAATAGGTTGAGGCTCCGGAGCGGATCTGCACCGGCGGGCAGGTCAGTTCGGCGTCGGCATCGTTGAGCTGCTGCGGCGCCGCGGGCGTCGCCGGCTTGTCCTGGTCGGACGAGCCGCCGCCGAACAGGCTCTTGAAGCGGTCGCTCAGTGACTGCGCAGGAGCTGCCGAAGGCAACAAAGTGGCACCGAGACCGATCGATACCGCCGCTGCGAGCGCGAACCTGATCACCCTTTCACCCATCAATATCCTCAAATTTCCCAACCGGGGTTCCCTGTTTCGCGGCCGTTATAGCAAGGCAATGGCGGCGAACCCAAGGCATCGAGGGTGGCACCGCCATCCACAAAAAGGCTTACGGATCAGCCGCGGAAATCCTCGTGCAGCAGGCCGAACAGCAGGTGGTCCTGCCAGATCCCGTTGATGCAGAGATAGCGCCGCGCCAGGCCCTCGCGGGTGAAGCCGCACTTCTCCAGCACGCGGATCGACGAGGCATTGGAGGGAATGCAGGCCGCCTCGATGCGGTGCAGATTGAGCTCGCCGAACAGCGAGGGCAGCAGCACCCGCAGCGCCGTCGTCATGTAGCCGCGATGGGCATGCGGCAGCCCGACCCAATAGCCGATCGTGCCGGCCTGCACGATGCCGCGCCGCACATTGGCGAGCGTGATGCCGCCGATCATCACCCCGTCCGATTCGCGGAAGATGATGAACGGATAGGAGCGGTCGGCGGCGACATCCTCGGTGTAGCGGCGCAGCCTGCGGCGGAAGCCGGCGCGGGTCAGGTCGTCGGAGGGCCAGATCGGTTCCCATGGCGTGAGGTAGGCGCGGCTGAATTCGCGCAATTGCGCCCATTGCGGGAAATCCGACATCTGCGGCGCGCGCAGCAAGAGCCCGTGACCGCGCGGCATCAGTGCAGCGGGTCCATTGGACGGCAAACGAAACAGGGCCATGGCCCAACACTCCCCGCCACTTCTCCCTCGCCCCGCCCTTGCGGGGAGAGGGTCGGGGTGAGGGGTCTTACCGCAGATTCGGTCTTGCGGCTCTACCCCTCACCCGAAGCCTTCGACCATAGCTGAGGCTCCGCCTCGGCGTATGTCCGTCAACGGCCGCCGGTAGGCGGCCTATGCTCTCCCCGCAAGCGCGGGGCGAGGTAAGCAGAATTCTTAGTGCAGCAGCGTCTTTGCCTTCGACGTCGTCAATCCTTCCGCAAAAGCCACCGCCGTGTCCAGACCCCTGCCGCTGCCGAGCGCGACAACGGCGGGCCGGCTGCGCGCCAGCAGGGCACGGGCGGCGTTGCGGCTCGATTCGACGCTGACCGCGTCGATCCGGGCCACCAGTTCTTCCACCGTCTGCGGCCGGCCATAGGCTAGCACATGGCGTGCCAATTGTTCGGCCCGCGATGAACAGCTTTCCAGCGCCATCAATAGGCCGGCCTTCATCTGCGCCTTGGCGCGGGCGACCTCGGCCTCGGTCAGGGTTTCCACCGCGTCGTTGATGACGTCGACGATGACTTCCATCATTTCCGGCGCATCCGCCGGATCGGTCCCGGTGTAGAGGCCGAAGAAGCCGGTGTCGGTGTAGGGCGCGTGGAAGGTGTAGATCGAGTAGCACAGCCCGCGCTTCTCGCGCACCTCCTGGAACAGCCGCGACGACATCCCGCCGCCGAGCGTGTTGGTGAAGACCTGCAGCGAGAACAGCGACGGGTCGGTCTGCGGCACGCCTTCGAGCGCCAGCGTCAGATGCGCCTGCTCGAGATCGCGATGCACCACCCGCGAGCCGCCCTTGCCGAACATCGCGACCTGCGGCTTCGGCGCCGGGGTGGCGTCGAAGCTCGCAAACTTCTGCGTGACGTCCTCGACGATCCGCGCGTGATCGACCGCGCCGGCGGCCGCGACCACCATGTCGGGGGCGCGGTAATGCGTCGAGAGATAGCCGCGCAGCATGTCGCGATCGAAGACCTTCAGCGTCTTGGCGGTGCCGAGCAGCGAGCGCCCCATCGGCTGCTCCGGATAGCAGAGCTCGTTGAGATGCTCGAACACGACGTCGTCGGGCGTATCCTGCGCCGCGCCGATCTCCTGCACGATGACGCTCTTCTCGCGCTCCAGCTCGTCCGGCACGAAGGACGGGTTGGCGAGGATGTCGGAGAGCACGTCGAGCGCCAGCGGCACATCCGCCTTCATCACCCGCGCATAATAGGCCGTGGTCTCGGTCGAGGTCCCGGCATTGAGGTCGCCGCCGACCGCCTCGATCTCCTCGACGATCTCGCGCGAGGAGCGCCGCGCCGTGCCCTTGAACGCCATGTGTTCGAGCAGATGCGAGATGCCGTGCTCGTTCGGCTTCTCGTCGCGCCCGCCGACGCCGGCCCAGACCCCGAGCGCCGCGGTTTCCAGATGCGGCATGGTGTCGGTGACGATTGTCAGTCCGCTCGGCAGCTTGGTGATTTCAACGCCCATCAGGCGACTCCCTGCTTGGCAGCACGGCTGACCGACAGCACGAAGCGCTCGACCTCGGCGGAATCATTCTTCATGACCGTGATGTGTTCGGATTTGCTCATCAGGCCTCCGAGCCAGACCGGCAGCTGCGGACGCACCCCGCAGGCGGCTTCCACCGCGTCGGGGAATTTGGCCGCGTGCGCGGTCGACAGCACAATGTTCGGGATCTTGGAATCCGAGGTGTCGCGGTCGGCGACTGCGAGCGCCACCGCGGTGTGGGGATCGACCAGATCGCCGGCCTCGCGCCAGGCGGCGCGGATCGCGGCTGCCGTCTCGGTCTCGTCGGCGCGGCCGGCGTCGAAATCACGGCGCACGGCGGCCAGCGTCGCATCCGGCAGCACGAAACGGCCGGACTGCTTCAGCGAGGCCATCAGGCGGCGGACCTGATCGGCGTCGCGGCCGCTCGCCTCGAACAGCAGCCGCTCGAAGTTCGACGACACCTGGATGTCCATCGACGGCGACGTCGTGGCGTGCACCTCGCGCACCTCGTAGATGCCGGTCTTCAGCGTGCGCGCCAGGATGTCGTTGACGTTGGCAGCGATGCGCAAGTTCCGGATCGGCAGCCCCATCCGCTTGGCGACATAGCCGGCGAAGATGTCGCCGAAATTGCCGGTCGGCACCGTGAAGTCGACGGTGCGCTGCGGCGAGCCGAGCGCGACCGCCGAGGTGAAGTAATAGACCACCTGCGCGACGATGCGCGCCCAGTTGATCGAGTTGACGCCCGACAGCGCCACCTGGTCGCGGAAGCGATGGTTGTTGAACATCGCCTTCACCAGCGCCTGGCAATCGTCGAAGGTGCCTTCGATCGCGAGCGCGTGGACGTTGGCGGCGCCGGTCGTCGTCATCATGCGGCGCTGCACCTCGGAGATGCGCCCGTTCGGGAACAGCACGACGAGGTCGACATTGTCGAGATTGGCAAAAGCCTCGACCGCGGCGCCGCCGGTATCGCCCGAGGTCGCGACCACGATGGTGGTGCGCTGCGCGCGCTTGGCCAGCACGTGATCCATCAGCCGCGAGATCAGCTGCATCGCGACGTCCTTGAACGCCAGGGTCGGCCCGTGGAACAGCTCGAGCAGGAACTGGTTCGGCCCGGCCTGATCGAGCGGCACCACCGCGGGATGGCGGAAGGTGGCGTAGGCCTCGTTGGCCATGCGGCCGAGCTCGGCGTCGGAAATCTCGCCGGCGACAAACGGACGGATGATCTCGACCGCGACCTCCCAATAGGGACGGCCGAAGAAGGTGGCGATGGTCTCGGGCGACAGCTGCGGCCAGGTCTCGGGCACGTAGAGCCCGCCGTCACGGGCAAGCCCGGTCAGCATCACATCGCAGAAGCCAAGCACCGGGGCCTCACCCCTGGTCGAAATATACCGCGTCAAACCGCCCTCCAAAGGCTTCGATCCGAGCCTTAAGCCTTTGATATCATGGAATTATCGAGTTCGCTCCATGCAACCCGAACGGTTCACCATAGAAGATCGGACCAGCAATGGGTAGCCCGAAGCGCGCGCTTCGGGGTCGCGGGCGAGTGACAAGGGGTATCGCTCGCGACCGACCGCCAGCTGCGCCGCATTCACCAATGTCGTCCTGGCGAAAGCCAGGACCCATAGCCACCGCACTTGATGATGAACGGGATCGTGGCCCCAGCATCGCACAACAGTTCTCATTTGGGGTAATGGGTCCTGGCTTTCGCCAGGACGACGATGAGGATGGTTCGTGATTCAAGACGTCAAACACCGCGGTGTCATCATGCGCGCATGCGGGTGATCCAGTATTCCAGGGGCTGTCGTTGCTTGAGCCGATGGGCCGCGGCGTACTGGATCGCCCGCATCTACCGGTGTCGTCCCCGCGTCTTTCGCAGGGACGACAGCAAATGTGTGGTGCCGCTTGTGAGTCATAATCGCGCGCTCTCGCGACATCCGCGCGCGAGGGGCGCACGTCAATCAGCCTGGGTCGCGCCATCCACTAACCGCTCGGCGGCGCCAGCGGCTGCACGATCTCCTGGAACGGCGGCAGCGCCTCGCAGAGCGCGGCGTGGGCCTTGAGCGCCGGATAGCGCGCGTCGAACAGATGCGGATGCGCCTCGCCGGTGAAGCGCAGCGCGCAGGCCACCGCGACGTCGGCATGACCGATGCGATCGCCCAGCCAGACCGGCGTCTGCACCGCCGCGCGCTCCTGCTCCAGCACCGCGAGCACGCCCGCGACCTGCGCCTCGCAGCGCTCGACCCAGAGCTTCAACTGCTCCTTGCGCAGCACGCGCTCATAGACAAGGCTCACCGCCTTGTCGGCAAGCCCGGTCGCCAGCGCCGTGATTCGCAGATGCTTGCGCCGCTCCGGCCCCGAGCGCGCGATCATCGCCTTGCCCGGCCCGACCAGCTCGTCGAGGTAATCCAGGATCGCACCACTCTCGATCAGCGCCTCGCCGTCATCGAGCACCAGCGTCGGCACCCGCCGCACCGGATTGTAGGCCGCAACCTTCTCCGCATCGCCGAAGGTCGACCACGGCTTGTGCTCGAACGGCAATCCATAGAGCCGCAGCGCGATCGCGGTGCGGCGGACAAAGGGCGAGTCGTACTGGCCGATCAAAAACATCTGTCATCTCGTCGGTCATGCCGCAGCAAGCCGCGCCTCGAAAACAGAGCTTTCGAAGTGTGCGGCCACGCCGGGGACAAAGGTTGCACTTTGCACCATCGTAGATGGGCCGCGCCGCATTGCAACCGGATCCTGATCCGGTCCGTTAGGCGAGCTATGCAATCACCGGCACGTGCCTCGCCGCATCGCGCGGCAACTTGCCGTCGAGCCTGGGATCATCGGCCACCTCGATCTGCCGCAGGAACGGCCGGAAGCCGGAGCGCTGGTAGAATGCGACGGCCGATGGATGGTCGAAGGTGCAGGTGTGCACCCAGACGCGGCTGACGTCGCGTGACCAGGCGATCTCGAGCGCGCGGTTCATCAGGAAGCGCGCGGCGCCGGTGCCGATGAATTTTGCGGTGACGCCGAAATACAGCAGCTGGCATTCGCCGGCCACGCTGAAATCGAGTTCGAGCAGGCCCTCATCCTGGCCGTCGACGGCCAGCCCGTAGAGCTCGTTGCCGGGGGCGTGGATCCTCGAGGCGAGATCGGAATCATCGAGCCCGGTGCGGGTGAACCACAGCCACTCCTCGCCGACCCGGCGATAGATATCGCGATACCAGTCGAGCGCGGGCGGATCGACCTTGCGCAGGCGCCACGCGCCGGGCGGGTCGTCGCGCAGCGGCGGACGCGCGGTCATTTCCAGATGGGTGACGACGGCAGCGATCTTGCCGTGGGGGATGTCGGAGTAACCGTCGGGCAGCAGCATCGCGACCTCTGTTTGCAGGCTGTCGGCGGGACATAACCGCACGTCGCCGCGGATGCAATGCAACGCTGCGTGCAATGCCTGGTCAGGAGAAGCAGACGAGGTAATCCGCCGCATCCGCCGCTCCTCATTCGAGCGGCCAGGTCCAACGAGCGGGATAAACCAGTTTGAGCGCGCTTTGAGGGAGGGCTCCCCAGGCCCTCCCGTACTCGGTTAGTTGCCGACCCACACGTTGCCGTTGGCGTCGAAATCGTTCTTCGGGTTGTAGCCGGACTCGCGAAGACTCCGCATGCGCATCGCGCGATCGCTGACATCGCCATTGAGACTGGCGTTGGCATTGAGCACGGCAGGACTTAGTGCGGTACCCATCACGAGACGCTGGTGGGTCCGGTGTTGTGCCGTGCGTGCATCGGCGAATGCCGCCGTGGACAGAGAAACAACTGCGAGCGAAACAAGAATGGTTTTCGTCATGGTCAGCTCCTGTGAAGTAACCAGCTGAGCTTTCAATCGCTTCCAGAAAATGCGTGCTCGCGCCGGATGTGAGAACCGTCACAGGCCGGCGGCGATCACGATCGGTCAGACTAGCAGGCAGAAGCCAACGCTTCTTGGACCCCCGCGCACAGCGTCGCGGGAAGTCCGTGCGCAAATCGCAAACGTCAACTTGTAGTGATCGAGATGCGCCGCCGCGTTGATGGCACAAAGTGATTAGTGGCTGACCGCCGCAGTCCGCGTCGGCATTCGCACCGATGAGTCCCGGGTCGCGCTTCGCTTTCACTCTTCGAGTTCGGCGAGACAAGTGTTGACCCGGGACGACATTAGAGTTTGTGGCGCAGCCGATGAGACGTACTCGCTCCCTCACCTCGGCGTCAGCGTGATCGCTTCCGCAGTTGCAGCTACAGCAGTGCCGAACACTCGGTGTCGTCCCGGCGAAGGCCGGGACCCATTACCACAGAGTTGGGTTGTAAAGGCACGCTGTGGCCCCAGCACCGCAAAGCAATCGGCATTGGTGGTTATGGGTCCCGGCTTTCGCCGGGACGACGTTAAAGTTTGTGGCGCAGCCAGTGAAACGTACTCGCCCCCTCACCTCGGCGTCAGCGTGATCGCTTCCGCAGTTGCAGCTTCCACGGCGCCGCGGCTGTAGAGCAGCGGCACGTACTGGCCCGTCGCCCATAGCGGCGCGAGGTCGCGGTAGTGGCCGCTGAAGGGATCGCCGGATTGGCCCGGCGTGTTGACGGCGCGGCTTGCATCCCAATTGCCGACATCGAGCACCATGCGGAATGAAGCGCCGGAGATCAGATGATAGTCGGAGCGGCGATAGGTGGCGGCGCGCGGCACGTTGGCGGCACCGCCGAAGGCGAGCGGGCCGACCTGCATCTGCGCCGCGGTCGCCTTGTCGGCGAGCGGCATTAGCGCGTGATTGAATTGCGCGACATGCAGCCGGCCCCAGCGCCAGGTCGACGCATCGGGGCCGAGCTTGTCGGCAACATCGGCGACCGCCTCGCCGAGGCTGTCGCGCAGCACGCGGTCGCGCTCGCCTGAGGGATCGCTGCCGAGCGCCGCGTCCGGCTTTTCGAGATAGCCGACAATGGCGGAGATGCTGGAGGCCTCCGGCGCGATCAGTTCGGCCGCCTTCGGCGCGGTGGTCTTGAGCAGCACCGGGCCGAGATGGTTTGCGATCCACACCTCGTAGACCGCGGCGGCCGCGCTGTCGGCCGCGTCGCGCGCATCCCACGCCTTGAGCAGATCGAGGCCCTTCCTGACGTTTGCATCATCCGACGTGAGCGGCTTCAACAGCGCGACGAGGCGCCGCGCGAGCATGCCGGTGTCGTCGTTCTGCAGCGCCATCGCGTCCGCCAGCGTTACCTTGCTGTTGGCCTGCAGCACCTCGGTGATGCGCTGCCAGCGCGCGCTGTCGGCCCATTCGAATCCGACCCTGCGCTCCCCCACCGGATAATCCGCCGGCAGGTTCATCTGGTTGGCGGTGGCGATGAAACCCTGCTTCGGCTGGTACAGCTTCGGCAATTCGTCGAGCGACAGAAAGCCCTGCCACTCGTAGCGGCCGTCGCCGGGCACCGGCATCAGGCCGTCGAAACTGGCGCGGCGCGGCGTCTTGCCGGCGGCGACCCAGCCGATATTGCCTGACATGTCGGCATAGACCTGGTTCTCCGACGGCGCACCCCAGCGCCGCATCGCACCGAGGAAGGCGTTCCAGTTCTTCGCCGTCATGTAGTCGGATGAGCCGAAATAGGCCGAGGTGCCCGGCTCGAACCAGATCGAGCGCACCGCGAAGGCATGCTTGTTGTCGGCGTCGACGAAGATCACCGGGCCGTGGCGGGTGAACTTCAGCTCGAGGTCGCGGTCGGCCTCGCCCTTCACCGCTTCCTTCTCATGCACGATCCGCATGTCCTCCCAGCCGCTGCCGTAGCGGTACTGGTTCGGATTGTCGGGGTTGAGCTCGTAGACGTAGAGGTCTTCCTGGTCGACATTGAAGATGGTCAGCCCGAATGCGATGGTGTCGTTGTGGCCGATCGAGATGCCCGGCAGCGCCGGCTCGCCGGCGCCGATCACGGAGATGCCGGGCGCGTTGAGGCCGACGATGTAGCGCAGCGACGGCACCGAGTGCTCGCGATGCGGATCGTTGGCGAGGATCGGACGTCCGGTCGCGGTGCGCGATGCCGCGATCACCCAGTTGTTGGAGCCGATGGTGTCGCGCTGCTGGTCGGCCTCGGCGAGGTAGGTGTCGGGATCATGCGCCAGCGCCGCCTTCTGGTCCTTCGGCGCGGCGAACTTCACCGGCCGCGTGGCAAGATCGTAGGCGGCGAGTACCGCCTTCGGCACGCTGCAGGGATCGAGCCCATCGGGGATCCTGGTGGTCCAGGTGGGTTCCAGCTTGACGCGGAAGCGATCGGCATCGAGGCCTGCAGCGCAGGCGACCCGCGAGCGCTTCACCTCGGAGGCGACATTGCGGGTCAGGCCATGGCTGCGGACGCGCACGACATCTTCTGCCGACCACAAATCCGGCATCGTGCCTGCGATCCTGAACTCGATCGGCAGCGCGCGCTTGCCCGCCTGGACATCGGCGACATAGGCGTTGACGCCGGCGACGAATGCCTCTGCATAGGATTTCGCCTTCGGGCCATAGGCGGCCCATTCCGCATTCATGTCGCCGCGATAGAGGAACAGGCGCAGCGCCTTGTCCTGCTCGGCATAGGCAGGGCCAAAATCCTTCGCCAAGAGGCCGAGCCCGCGCTTGCGCCAGAGATCGACCTGCCAGAGCCGGTCGCGCGCGGCGTTGAAGCCTTGCAGGAAGAACAGGTCGTGCTCGTTGCCGGCATAGATGTGCGGGATGCCCCAGACATCGACCAGGATCTGCCCCGGCGCCTTCAGCCCGGCGACGTCGGTCTTGACCTCGCGCGCCGCGACGAGCGGGCTCGGCTTCTCGCGCGCGGTGGCGGGAGCGGCAAGTATTGCGGCGCAGAGTGCGGCAGTGAGTAGCTTGGCGACGCGGTTGAGATCCGTGTTCATGTTGTTCTCCGATGGTTGTTATTGATTGTTGCGCACACTTGGCGAGATTGAGCGGCAGCCGCAGCGGCGCCGCTTGCTTGGTGTGGAGAGAGCCCCCACCCGTAGCGCATCTGATGATGCGCTACGACCTCCCCCGCTAGCGGGAGAGGTGCAGCGAGCTTGCCGCAGCATCAGTTCATCATTCCTCCTCGTCGCTCGCCAGCACGCCCTTCACGGCGCGGGCCCAGCCGGCGAGCTTGCGCTCGCGCGTCGCCTGGCTCATCGCCGGCCTGAAGCGGTGCTCGAGCCGCCAGTTGTCGGCGAACTTGGCGGGCTCCGGATAGACGCCGGCATCGAGGCCGGCGAGATAGGCAGCGCCGAGTGCGGTGGTCTCCTGGATCATCGGGCGGTCGACCGGGGCGTTGAGCAGATCGGCGAGCCGCTGCATGGTCCAGTCCGAGGCGGTCATACCGCCGTCGACGCGCAGCACGGTGTTGGCGGCGTTGGCCTCCGGCCAGTCGGTGCGCATCGCGGCCCACAGGTCGAAGGTCTGGTAGCACACGCTCTCCAGCGTCGCATGCGCGAGCTCGGCCGGGCCGGTGTTGCGGGTCAGCCCGAACAGCGCACCGCGCACGCGCGGATTCCAGTACGGCGCGCCCATGCCGACGAAGGCGGGCACCAAATAAACGCTCTGCATGGAGTCCGATTTGTCGGCAAGCGGTCCGGTCTCCGCGGCGTGCTTGATGATGCCGAGCCCGTCGCGCAGCCACTGCACCGCGCTGCCGGCGACGAAGATCGAGCCCTCGAGCGCGTAGGTGCGCTGGCCGCCGAGCTGGTAGGCGATGGTGGTGAGCAGCTTGTTCTTCGAGGCCACCGGCGTGGTGCCGGTGTTGAGCAGCGCGAAGCAGCCGGTGCCGTAGGTCGACTTCATCATGCCGGGCTCGAAGCAGGCCTGGCCGATGGTCGCGGCCTGCTGGTCGCCGGCAATGCCGGAGATCGCGATCGGGCCGCCGAACAGATCGGCGGTGCTCTCGCCGAAGCGGGCGGAAGAATCTCTCACTTCGGGAAGCATCGAGCGCGGCACGCGCAAGAGGTTGATGAGGTCGTCGTCCCAGGCGCCGGTGTGGATGTTGAACAGCAGCGTGCGCGAGGCGTTGGTGGCGTCGGTGGCGTGGACTCTCCCGCCGGTGAGCCGCCACAGCAGATAGCAGTCGACGGTGCCGAACAAGAGTTCGCCGCGCTCGGCGCGCTCGCGCGCGCCCGGCACGTGATCGAGGATCCAGGCGACTTTTGTGCCGGAGAAATAGGGATCGATAATGAGACCGGTCTTGGCCGAAATCGCCGGCTCATGGCCCGCGGCCTTGAGCCTGGCGCAAATGTCGGCGGTGCGGCGGTCCTGCCAGACGATGGCGCGGTGCACCGCCTGTCCGGTGGCGCGGTCCCACACCACGGTGGTCTCGCGCTGGTTGGTGATGCCGATCGCGGCGATCTCCTTCGCCTTGAGGCCGGCCTTCTCCAGCGCCTCGCGGCACACCATCACGGTCGAGGTCCAGATGTCCTCCGGCTCGTGCTCGACCCAGCCGGAGGCGGGGAAATGCTGCGGAAACTCCTGCTGCGCGACGGCGGCGATGGAGATGTCGCCGCGAAACACCATGGCGCGCGACGATGTGGTGCCCTGATCGATGGCCAGCACGAAAGACATGAGCGTTTCCCTTAAAGAGCTTCATTCCGAGAGGGATCGGTGCAGGCGTCAAGGGAGCGGATTACCGCGGCGAGGTCAAGATTGGAGGCGGGCGTGGCCGGATGGTCGAGGCAAGAGTCCGCGAGGGTATCAGTCCCGTCATCCTGAGGTGCGAGCGGAGCGAGCCTCGAAGGATGCACGGCCCCCAAGTCGGGCCGTCGACCCTTCGAGGGCCGCTGAAGAAGCGGCCACCTCAGGGTGACGGTGATGGAAATGAGCGCACCGCCTCAACCGTCATTGCGAGGAGCGAAGCGACGAAGCAATCCATCCATCAGCGCAAGCGGACGAATGGATTGCTTCGCTTCGCTCGCAATGACGGTTGGAGCGGCCGGGCAGCCCGATCACATCGGTCGGTAGGTCCGCACATCGGCGGGGACGTTGACGCCGATCTTGATCGCACCGACCGAGCGGATGATGTCGTCGCCGAGCAGCTGGGCGAAGCAGGCGTAGCCCCAGTCGTTCATGTGCAGGCCGTCGGCGATGACGAAATCGGTGATCGGGATCGCCTGTTTCTCGTGCCAGTCGCGCATCACCTCGAAGCGCGGGAAGATGCCGACATGACGCAGCGCGGCGATGCGGCCGAGCAGCTTCACCATGCCGCGCGCGCTTTCGGGGCGCTCGGTGACGCGCGGCGAATATTGCGGATCGACCAGCACGACGTCGGCGCCGGACGCCTGAAGGCGCGCCACGCCGTCCTCGACCTGCTTGGCGGTCTCGGCGGGATCGAGGTTGCGCAGCACCGCGTTGGTGCCGACCTGCCAGATCACCATGTCGGGATGGACGTCGATCACTTCGGTTTGCAGCCGCGCCATCATCTCGGGCGCGTCCTCGCCGCCCTTGCCGCGATTGAGCACGGTGATGTCGGCGGACGGATACTGCCGCCGCAACTGTCCGGCGAGCCGGTTCGGATAGGTGAATTCCGGCGCCGACGAACCATAGCCCTGGGTCGAGGACGAGCCGAACGCGATGATGACGACCGGCTTGCCGGCGGCGAGCTTGGCCGCGACATGCGGCAGCGAGCCGGTGCTGTTCGGCACACCCTTGGGCTGATGACAGGGCACGCGGTGGAAGATGTCGCTGGCGGATTTCGCGGCCTGCTTCACCCTGTCGAACGCCTTCGCGGCGACGCCGGGTTGCGGCGGATTGGTCGCGTCAGCCGTCGCAGCGGGCTGCGTCGCATCAGGCTTTGCAGCCTCGGTCTTGCCGTCGGACGAAAGCGCTGCATGCTGGTCGGTCTGCGCGCGCAATGGCGCGACCGCGAGCGGCGCGAGCAGTGCCAGCGCCGCAACGGCGCACAGACTCCGCCCTGCGGAAGCACAAAAAGGGAAGGCAAAACGCATCTACTCTGCTTCCTTAATTCTGCTGCACCGGGCCCAGATGGGCCGCATCGATCACGAATTTCGCCAGTGCGCGGCCGAGACAGGCATGAACCTTCTTGGCCAGATCGACACCATGCGAGGTGCTGAACAGGTCAAAATATCCGGCGTCGCTCCACTGCTTCATAATCGCGAACCGGTCGAACAGCGGAACGTCGTGCTGCTGCGCCACCACCTTCATGTTGTCGAGATAGGGCGGTGCAGAGATCATCGTCTCCGTACGCGGGCTGTATTGCAGATTGACCAGCACCACGTCGGTCCCGGCGTCCCGCAACGCAACAACGCCTTCGTTGATGGCGGTACGGAAATCGTCGGGATCGACCGCTCGCATAGCATCGACGGTTCCGGTCTGCCAGATAACCAAAGTAGGCTTTTTTGCTTCAACAAGCTTAACAAGAGTTCCCGCGGTCTCCTCGGCGGTGCTCTTTCCCTGTAATTCTACGGATAGATCGATCGTCGACGACGGCAACGCCTCCTTCAGCGCCGCCTGCAGCGTGGCCGGATAGGCGCTCGCCTCGTTGCCCTGGATGGTCGAGGAGCGGCTGCCGACCACCAGCACGTTGAGCGGCCGGTTGGACTTGATGGCGTCGGTGACCTTGGGCAGCGAGCTCTCGCTCGTAAGCAGATAGGCGGGCACGTCGCAGGGCGGCGGCGGGGGCGGCTCCGCGGTGTCGCCGGCGCGCGCAGGCGCCGCCGCCAAACCGGCCGTCAGGCAGGCTGCGAGCAGCGTCAGGCCCAGCATCGTCCGCGCGGACTTCATGCTCCCCCTCCCGCCAGATCGGCGTTGCCGGCGGCGCCTTTTTTCGAGGCGCCTTTGTCGGCGGAGTGTTTGTACCACGAAATGATCCACGCCATGCCGCACATGATGAGGATGCCGCAGACGCTGATCAAGGCGTGCAGTGCGGCACCGCCAGATACTTCGGCAAGCACGAAGTGACCGGCGAAGGCGAGGAAGACCCCGAGGCAGAATATCTCAAGCGAATGCTGGCCACACAGGATCAAAGGTCGCAGCCAGGGCGATTTCAGCGCCGGCCAGTCCTTGGGCAGGAAGCGCACGGTGAGCGCGGCGAGCGCCAGGAAGTGCGCGAACCGCAACACGTCCAGGTCGGTCTTGTTGATCGGATACATCCATTGCTCGATCACCTTCGGCATGATGTGGCCGAGCTGCGGCACGTACCAGGTCAGGGTCACGAAGAACGCCGCGACCAGATAGACGATGCAGATCCACATCGTGATGTTCGACGACAGGATCCGCGACATCCGCCGCGCCCCGCCGAGCGCGCACCAGGCGCCGAACACGAACAGCAATTGCCAGGCGAACGGATTGAACGCCCAGAAGCCGTTCGGATAGGCCGAGAGATAAAGGTCGAACTGCCAGGTCAGCGCGTAGAGCACGACCGAGAGGCCGAGCGTGACATCGGGCTTCCATTTCATCAGCCACAGGATCAGCGGCAGGAATAGCATCAGCACGATGTAGAGCGGCAGCACGTCCATGTTGACGGGACGGAAGCGCAGCAGCAGCGCCTGCACGATGGTGACGTCGGGCTGCTTGAGGAAGTCCATGATCCCCATTTCTTCGGAGTAAAGTGGGTTCTCGAACGAGGTCGCGACATAGGAGATCTCGGCGAGGAAGATCGTGAACAGGAAGACATGCGCGACATAGATCTGCCAGACCCGGCGCAGGATGCGCGCGGTCGCGATCACGAAGCCGCCCTCCAGCATCGCGCGGCCATAGACGAAGGCCGCGGTGTAGCCGGAGATGAAGATGAAGATCTCGGTGGCGTCGGAGAAGCCGTAATTGCGGATCGTCAGCCAGGTCAGAAGATTGGTCGGCAGATGATCGATGAAGATCAGCCACAGCGCGAGCCCGCGGAACAGATCGAGGCGGAGCTCGCGCTCGCCGGTCGCCGGCAGCGTGATCGCGGGCGCAGCAACCTTCGCCTCGGCCTCAGCCTTTACTTCGGTCTTGGCGTCAGCCACCGGCGAACCGGCTATGGGATCGGCAATCGAGCTCATCAAACACCGTGTCGGCCGCGGACGCCCCGCACGCCGTGCTGAAAAGATAATATCGGTCCGCGAGTTGCCGACAAAGCACGGAGTGCGGCGGCATGCGGCCGCGCTTTAGAGCGGAACTATGTTGAAACCGCGATGAACGGACCGCCCGTGGACCGCCTTTTCGCGGCCTGGCAGGCGATTGGTTCCGGCGGTTCAATTGGCTATGATAGCGCCCTGTTTGAGCATGATCCGGTCGAAAACGGACCATGCGCCAGGACCATCGGATTGAGCCGCATGTACCGCGCCGTTACCCGCCAGATCGAAGTCACCGTCGAGCCGAACTTCATGCCGGAGCGCTCGTCGGTCGACCGGCGCGAATATTTCTGGTCGTACAAGATCGTGATCGTCAATTCGGGCCCGGAAACGGTGCAGCTGCGGACGCGGCACTGGATCATCACCGACGCCACCGGCCGCCGCCAGGAGGTGCGCGGCGAGGGCGTGGTCGGCGAGCAGCCGGTGCTCGCGCCCGGCGAACGCTTCGAATACACGAGCGGCGTGCCGCTGCCGACCGCCTCCGGATTCATGACCGGCAGCTATCAGATGGTCACCGAAGCCGGCGAGCGCTTCGACATCGACGTGCCGACATTCTCGCTGGACAGCCCGAGCCCGGGCGGGAAAAGGGTGCTGAACTGACGCGCAGCAATGCACGTCATCGCCGGGCTTGACCCGGCGATCCATCGCTTCAAAAACGCTTTTGCCATGATGGATGGCCGGGTCGAGCCCGGCCATGACGAAGGTCGCCTGTTACTCCACGCCGGCTTCCTGCGGCGTGAATTCATACACCGACGAGCAGAACTCGCAGGTCACGACGACCTTGCCGTCCTTGACCATCTCGGCGCGGTCGTTCGGCGCAAAGCTCTTCAGCATCGACGACACCGCATCGCGCGAGCAGGAGCACTGCGCGCGCAGCGTTTGCGGGTTGAAGACGCGTACGCCGCGTTCGTGGAACAGGCGATAGAGCAGCCGCTCGCCGGACAGGTCGGGATCGATCAGCTCGACGTCCTCGACGGTCGAGATCAGCGACTGGCCCTCGACCCAGGCGTCATCGTCCGGCACGCTATGCGTGGCCGTGCCTTCCGGCGCATCGCCGGGATGCAGATCGGCCTGCTTGGCGCGCTCGGGCGCCTTGGGCAGGAATTGCAGCAGGATGCCGCCGGCGCGCCAGCGCAGCTTGCCGCCTTCGCCGCCGCGCATCTCCTCGCCGACCGCAAGCCGCACCCGCGTCGGAATCTGCTCCGAGCGCAGGAAATATTCGTGGGCCGCCTCTTCCAGGCCGCCGCCGTCGAGCGCGACCAGTCCCTGGTAGCGGCTGGTGTTAGAGCCCTGATCGATGGTCATCGCAAGGTGGCCCTTGCCGAGCAGCTCGCCCGAACTCTGGCCATTCTTGAGGCGCGATGCGTCGTAGCGCGCATAGGCGCGCAGCCGGTCGGGCGCCTGGAAATCGACAATCAGGAGCGAGACCGGACCTTCGGTCCGGGTCTGCAGGATGAAGCGGCCCTCGAACTTGACCGACGAGCCGAGCAGCGTGGTGAGCACGATCGCCTCGCCGAGCAGCTTGCCGACCGCGGGCGGATAATCGTGCTTGTGCAGGATCTCGTCGAGCGCGGGGCCGAGCCGGGTCAGCCGGCCGCGCAGGTCCAGCGCGCCGACCTCGAAGGCCAGCACGGCATCATCGACCGGAACCGCTGAGGGCGCGCGAACCGGCGCCTCGGGCGTGATTTTGATGTCGGGGGATTGTGAAACCATGGCGCTCTATCTGGGGTCTCGGACCATGAAATAAAGGGGTTCACTAACGCGGATATCTCCGTCGAGGCGGACATCTCCGTCGTCCCTGCGAAAGCAGGGACCCATAACCACAAGACTCTGTCATGACACAAGGCGTCTCCCCTTGTGCCTTTTTCACGGGCCGCGGCGTATGGGTCCCGGCTCAAGGCCGGGACGACGGCATTGAATGGGCGTTACGCGACCGCGTCGAAACACCAGGCCAGAATGCCCTTCTGCGCATGCAGGCGGTTTTCCGCCTCGTCGAACACCACGGATTGCGGCCCGTCGATCACCTCGTCGGTGACCTCCTCGCCGCGATGCGCGGGCAGGCAGTGCATGAACAGTGCGTCCGGCTTGGCGAGCGACATCAGCTTGGCATTGACCTGATAGGGCCGCAGCACGTTGTGGCGGTGCTCGCCCTCCTTGTCGCCCATCGACACCCAGGTGTCGGTGACGACGCAGTCGGCGCCGCGCACGGCGGCTTCCGGATCGGTGCCGAGCATGATCCGCGCGCCGGTCGCCTTGATCCAGTCGCGCATCGGCTTTTTCGGCGAGAGCTCCGGCGGGGTCGCGACATTGAGCTGGAACTTGAACCGCTCGGCGGCATGCGCCCAAGAGGCCAGCACGTTGTTGTCGTCGCCGGTCCAGGCCACGATCTTGCCCTCGATCGAGCCGCGATTTTCCTCATAAGTCATGAGGTCGGCCATCACCTGGCAGGGATGCGAACGCCGGGTCAGGCCGTTGATGACGGGAACGGTGGCGTGCGCCGCGAGCTCGAGCAGCGCGTCATGGTTGAGGATGCGGATCATGATCGCATCGACATAGCGCGACAGCACGCGCGCGGTGTCGGCGATGGTCTCGCCGCGGCCGAGCTGCATCTCGGCACCGGTCAGCATGATGGATTCACCGCCGAGCTGGCGCATGCCGACGTCGAACGACACCCTTGTGCGGGTCGACGGGCGCTCGAAGATCATCGCCAGCGTCTTGCCTTCGAGCGGCTTCCTGCCCTTCTCATGCGCCTTCAGCTTCGCCTTCATGGCGGCTCCGGCGGACAGCATGTTGCGCAGCTCGCCGAGCGGCAGCTCGTTGATATCGAGGAAGTGACGGACCGGCTTGCTCATTATCCAGCCGCCTTCTTCGGCTGCGCCGCCGACAGCACAGAGCAGGCGCGCTCGAGCGCGGTGATCGACTGGTCGATCTCGGCCTCGGTCACGATCAGCGGCGCCAGGAACCGCACCACATTGTCGCCGGCGCCGACAGTGAGCAGCTTCTCGTTGCGCAGCGCTGCGATCAGGTCGCCCGACGGCACCACCGCCTTGACGCCGATCAACAGCCCCTCGCCGCGCACCTCCGACAGCACGCCGGGATAGCGGTCGACGACGGAAGCGAGCTTCTGCTTGAGCAGCAGCGACATCTTCTGCACATGCTCGAAGAAGCCGGGTTTCAGCATGACGTCGAGCACGGCATTGGCGGCGGCGACCGCGAGCGGATTGCCGCCGAAGGTCGAGCCGTGCGAGCCGGGCGCCATGCCGGCCGCAGCCTGCGCGGTCGCCAGCACCGCGCCGATCGGGAAACCGCCGCCGAGCGCCTTGGCCAGCGACATCACATCCGGCGTGACGCCGGTGCGCTTGTAGGCGAACAGCTCGCCGGTGCGGCCCATGCCGGTCTGCACCTCGTCGAAGGCGAGCAGCAGGCCGTGCTCGTCGCACAGCGCGCGCAGCGCCTTGAAAAACGCCTGCGGCGCGGAGCGCACGCCGCCCTCGCCCTGCACCGGCTCGATCAGGATGCCGGCGGTGTGCGGGCCGATCGCCTTCTTCACCGCCTCGATGTCGCCATGCGGCACCTGGTCGAAGCCGTCCATCGGCGGGCCGAAGCCTTCGAGATATTTCGCCGAGCCGGTCGCCGCCAGCGTGCCCAGCGTGCGGCCGTGGAAGGCGCCCTCGAAGGTGATGATGCGGTAGCGCTCGCCATGGCCCTTGGAGAAGTGATAGTGGCGGACCAGCTTGATCACGCCCTCCATCGCTTCGGCGCCGGAATTGCAGAAGAACACGAAGTCGGCAAAGCTCTGCTCGCACAGCCGCGCGGCAAGCGCCTCGCCGTCCGGGCTCTTGAACAGGTTCGACATGTGCCAGAGCTTGGTCGCCTGTTCCTGCAGCGCCTTGACCAGATGCGGATGCGCATGCCCGAGCGCGTTGACCGCGACGCCCGAGGTGAAATCGAGATAGCGGTCGCCGTTGGTTGCGATCAGCCAGGCGCCCTCGCCGCGCTCGAAGCCGAGATCGACCCTGGCGAAGACGGGGAGCAGATGCGACGTGGCAGCGTTGGTCATGGCGTTCACTGACGGTTTTTAAGCCGACAATTGCCGCTGCGCCTTGACGCCAGCGCAGCAACGGCCAGCTTCGGAAAACAAAACGGCCGCCTTTGCGGGCGGCACGTGGCGGGCATTCTATGCTGCGGTCGGTAGGTGTCAATCGCCACGAAGTGGCCTTCCTGCAATGCGAAACGAGCGCAATCCGGAGCATTCCGGTGCGGTGGAAAAGCCTCATCGCGATGCTTAACTGTGCGGGAACATGTGGACGCACGACCGCGGACTCTTGCGCCAGAGTCACGCCATATTGTAGCGTTTGGCCTGTCGGGTACGACATCTCGTGCGGCGGTACTGGACCCTCTAAGTAGCCTTTGTGTCTCGCGTAAACGTTCGGGCGCAACACCGTGCCCGGCGAGGGCTAAGGGATTCTGGCCGCAGGGATATTTGTCCAGATTGGCTCGCAGCGCCGCTCCAATGATTGGCCGGCGCTACGCGAAGGGAAGAATGCGATGACTGTATTGACCTGGTCCGACGATCGCGTCGAGCAGCTGAAGAAGCTCTGGGAGTCCGGCCTGTCGGCCAGCCAGATCGCGGCGGAACTTGGCAATGTGACGCGAAACGCCGTGATCGGCAAAGTGCATCGGCTCGGCCTCTCCGGCCGCGCCAAGGCACCCTCCACGGCCGCGCCGCGTCAGCGCAAGGCCCGCCCGGCCCAGCACATGATGCGGGTGACGCGTCCGGTTTCGCGGGGCAACACCGCGCTGGCGCACGCCTTCGAGGTCGAGATGGAGCCCGATCCGATCTCCTACGACAATGTGGTGCCGATGAGCCAGCGGCTGTCGCTGCTCGAGCTCAACGAGGCCACCTGTCACTGGCCGGTCGGCGATCCCTCGAGCCCGGAATTCTTCTTCTGCGGCGGAAAGGCGCTCGCCGGCCTGCCCTATTGCGCGCATCACTCGCGCGTCGCCTACCAGCCCGCCGCCGATCGCCGCCGGCCGTCGGCGAAACCGCAGATCAAGTGAGCACTCGGGAAAACGACGGAAGACCTCAAAAACAAATCCCCGCGAAAGCGGGGATTTTTTTGTGTGATGCGTAGCCCATTACATCACCGGCGTCGTCCCGGCGAAAGCCGGGACCCATAACCACTAATGCGTGTTGTTAGAAAGCCGTCTGGCCGCGTGCCGATTGCGCTGGCCGCGGCGTATGGGTCCCGGCTTTCGCCGGGACGACGCCGTGTTGCGGTTTATGAATGCCGCATGGCCGTTACGGCTGCGGCTCGGCCTTGGCAAAGCGGTCGTCGAGCGCGTAGCCGGCGCCGCGCACGGTGCGGATCGGATCCTGCTCGCGGCCCGGATTGAGCAGCTTGCGCAGGCGGCCGATATGCACGTCGACGGTACGCTCATCGATGTAGATGTCGCGGCCCCAGACGCTGTCGAGCAGTTGCTCGCGGCTGAACACGCGGCCGGGATGCTCGAGGAAGAATTCGAGCAGGCGATACTCGGTCGGCCCGAGATCGATCGGACGGCCCGAGCGCGCCACGCGGCGCTTCTCGCGGTCGAGCTCGATGTCGCCGTAGGTCAGCACGGTCGCAAGCCGCTCCGGGCTGGCGCGGCGCAACAGGCCCTTCACCCGCGCCAGCAGCTCCGGCACCGAGAACGGCTTGACGATGTAATCGTCCGCGCCGGTGGCAAGCCCGCGCACGCGCTCGCTTTCCTCGCCGCGCGCGGTCAGCATGATGATCGGAAGCTGCTTGGTCTCGGGCCGCGCCCGCAGGCGGCGGCACAGTTCGATGCCGGACAGGCCCGGCAGCATCCAGTCCAGCACCACGAGGTCGGGAACGCGCTCCTTCAGCCTTGTATCCGCATCGTCGCCGCGCCCCACCGTCTCGACATCGTAGCCTTCCGCATCGAGATTGTAGCGCAACAGCGTCGTCAGCGCTTCCTCGTCTTCGACTACCAGAATGCGTGCGCTCATCGGTTTAAGTTCTTTCTCTGTGGTGATCCGTTGCCCAGACGCAAACCGAAACGCTTACTTCCTTGAGCATAGTCCCCGCGGAAACGATTTGTCGCGAGGATCATCCAGTTTCGCTCTTGCCGGTTCCGTGCTTGCCGATCATGCCTCAGTTGCCCGGCACCGTGGTGGCAAAAGTGGTCATGTCGCCCTTCGGGCGCTTGTCGGTGATCTGCTGGCCCTCGATCATGTAGAACACGGTCTCGGCGATATTGGTGGCGTGATCGCCGATCCGCTCGATGTTCTTGGCGCAGAACATCAGATGGATGCAGAACGAGATGTTGCGCGGATCTTCCATCATGTAGGTGAGCAGTTCGCGGAACAGCGAGGTGCAGATCGCATCGACCTCCTCGTCGCCCTTCCAGACGTTCATCGCCGCCGGCAGGTCGTGCGCGGCATAGGCGTCGAGCACCGACTTGACCTGCGACAGCACGAGGTCGGTCATGTGCTCGAGGCCGCGGATCAGCTTCAGCGGCTGGAAATCGCTCTCCAGCGCCGCGACGCGCTTGCCCATGTTCTTGGCGAGGTCGCCGATCCGCTCGAGATCGGTGGCGACGCGCATCGCGCTGACGATCTCACGCAGGTCGATCGCCATTGGCTGGCGGCGCGCGATCGTCAGCACCGCGCGCTCTTCGATGTTGCGCTGCAGATTGTCGATCTCGATGTCGGCGGCGACCACGCGCTTGCCGAGCGCGACGTCGCGACGGATCAGCGCGTCGACCGACTCGGTAATCATCCGTTCGACCAGGCCGCCCATCTCGGCGACCAGGCGGGTCAACTCCTGCAGGTCGCTGTCGAATGCCTTGGCGGTATGTTCAGAAGCCATCGCTTGTCTCCCTCAACCATGATCCCGGGGATCATGGTTTCGTGTCCTGAATTTTAGCATGACCTGATCGGAAACCGGTTTCCACTTTTCCGGATCATGCGCCGGTCAACCGAACCGGCCGGTGATGTAGTCCTGGGTGCGCCGATCGCTCGGTGAGGTGAAGATCTTGTTGGTGTCGTCGAACTCGATCAGCTCGCCGAGATACATGAAGGCGGTCTTGTCGGAGACGCGCGCCGCCTGCTGCATGTTGTGGGTGACGATCGCGATCGTGTAGTCCTCGGAGAGCTCCTGGATCAGTTCCTCGACCTTGGCGGTCGAGATCGGGTCGAGCGCCGAGCACGGCTCGTCGAACAGGATCACCTCGGGGCGCACCGCCACGGTGCGCGCGATGCACAGGCGCTGCTGCTGGCCGCCGGAGAGCGACAGGCCGGAGGCGTTCAGCTTGTCCTTGACCTCGTTCCACAGCGCGCCGCCGCGCAGCGCCTTCTCGACCCGGTCGTCCATCTCGGACTTCGAGATCTTCTCGTAGAGGCGGATGCCGAAGGCGATGTTCTCGTAGATCGTCATCGGGAACGGCGTCGGCTTCTGGAACACCATGCCGACCCGCGCGCGCAGCAAGTTGAGGTCGAGCTTGGGGTCGAGAATGTTGGTCTGGTCCAGCATCAGCTGGCCGACCGCGCGTTGGCCCGGATACAGGTCGTACATCCGGTTGAAGATGCGCAGCAGGGTCGACTTGCCGCAGCCGGACGGGCCGATGAACGCCGTGACGCGGTTGGTGCCGAGCGTCAGGTTGATGTTCTTCAGCGCGTGGTGCTCGCCGTAATAGAAGTTGAGATTGCGCACCGTGACTTTCGGCGGCGCTTCCGGCAGCGGAACCTGCGGAATGTGGCCTGCGGCAGTCGTGGAGACGGAAAGCTCGGTCATTTTGCGGCCCTTTCGGCACCAAGGATACGCGCGCCGATATTCAACGCGAGCACGGTGAATGTGATGAGCAGCGCACCGCTCCACGCCAGCTCTTTCCAGTAGGCGTAGGGGCTCTGCACGAAGTTATTGATGGTCACCGGCAGGTTGGCCATCGTCTTGGTCAGATCCAGGCTGAAGAACTGGTTCGACAGCGCGGTGAACAGCAGCGGCGCGGTCTCGCCGGCGACGCGGGCGGTCGCCAGCAGCACACCGGTGATCAGACCCGATCGCGCAGCACGATAAGCGATCCGCTTGATCACCAGCGAACGCGGCAGGCCGAGCGCGGAGGCGGCCTCGCGCAGCGGATTGGGCACCAAGAGCAGCATGTCCTCGGTGGTGCGCAGCACGACCGGGATCACGATCACCGCGAGCGCAAGGCTGCCTGCGATCGCAGAGAAGCCGCGCATCGGCACCACCACCGCACCATAGATGAACAGGCCGATGATGATCGAGGGCGCGCTGAGCAGGATGTCGTTGATGAAGCGGATCACCGAGGTCAGCTTGTCGTGCTTGCCGTATTCGGCGAGGTAGGTGCCGGCGAACAGGCCAAGCGGCGCGCCGATGCCGACGCCGATCACGGTCATGATGACCGAGCCGACGATGGCGTTGAGCAGCCCGCCTTCGGTCGAGCCGGGCGGCGGCGTGTTCTGGGTGAACAGCTGCACGCTGAGGCCGGCAAGGCCGTTATAGAGCAGCGTGATCAGGATCAGCGCCAGCCAGGTGACGCCGAACAGCGCCGCACCGACACAGAGTGCGCGGATGACGATGTCGCTGCGGCGGCGGGATTTGTAGATCGGGTTCATGGCGTTACTTCCCCGCCTTCTTTTCAAGCCGCATCAGCATCAGCCGCGCGCCGGCGAGCACGAAGAAGGTCAGCACGAACAACAGCAGGCCGAGCAGGATCAGGCCGGACTGGTGCAGGCCGTCGCTCTCGGCGAATTCGCTGGCGATCGCCGCCGAGATCGTGGTGCCCGGCGCGAAGATCGACGACGAGATCCGGAACGAGTTGCCGATGATGAAGGTCACCGCCATGGTCTCGCCGAGGGCGCGGCCGAGCGCCAGCATGATGCCGCCGATCACGCCGACGCGGGTGTAGGGGATCACGACGCTGCGAACGACTTCCCAGGTGGTGCAGCCCATGCCGTAGGCGGCCTCTTTCAGCACCGGCGGCACGGTCTTGAACACGTCGACCGAGATCGCGGTGATGAAGGGCAGCACCATGATCGCAAGGATCAGCGCGGCGTTGAACAGGCTGAGATAGGACGGCGGGCCGGCGAACACCGCGCCCAACACCGGGACGCCCTCGAAGATCCGGATCATCAAAGGCTGGAAGGTGTTGGCCAGGAACGGGCCGAGCACGAAGAAGCCCCACATGCCGTAGATGATCGACGGGATGCCGGCGAGCAGCTCGATCGCGATGCCGATCGGGCGGCGCAGCACTTGCGGGCAGAGCTCGGTGAGGAACACGGCGATGCCGATGCCGACCGGAATGGCGATCAGCATCGCGATGACCGAGGTGATCAGCGTGCCGTAGATCGGGCCGAGCGCGCCGAGCACCGGCGGATCGGCCGAGGGCGCCCAGCGCTGCGTCCACAGGAAGGCGAAGCCGTATTCCTTCATCGCCGGCCAGGCGCCGACGATCAGCGACAGGATGATGCCGCCGAGGATCAACAGAACCGAAATCGCCGAGATGCGGGTGATCCAATAGAAGGTGAGGTCACCGAGCTTGAAGGCGCTGAGGGCCTTGGCGCGATCGTAAGGTCCCGCGGCTTCCATCACATCGCTCTGAACAGCCATGTCTGCCACGCCAATCCCCTCTTTAGTATGCAAAAGCCACGCAAACCGCTACGCCCCGAAGCGATCTTCACTGACGCATTTGGCCGGGCGTCGTCGTTCCAGCCACGCCCCTTGAGGCGCGAACCCCGGCCTCGATCCCGCGCTTGTTGCCGCGGTAATGGAGACCGGGTCTTGGTCGCTCGACCTGTGCCGCGATCGAGTCGGCACAGGTCCTGTCGCAGCGTCGGACTTAGCTCTTGATGTCCGACGACCAGGTCTTCTCGATCAGCTTGACGACCGAGTCCGGCATCGGGATGTAGTCGAGCTCTTCGGCCGCCTTGTCACCCTTCTCGAAGGCGTACTTGAAGAACTTGAGCGCTTCCTGCGAGGCCGCCTTGTCGGTCGAGTCCTTGTGCATCAGGATGAAGGTCGCCGCGGTGATCGGCCAGGAGGCTTCGCCCGGCTGGTCGGTCAGGATCACGTAGTAGCCGGGAGCCTTGGCCCAGTCGGCATTCGAGGCGGCGGCCTGGAAGGCAGCCATGGTCGGCTGCACGGTCTTGCCGGCCTTGTTGACCAGCCCGGTGTAGGTCAGCTTGTTCTGCTTGGCGTAGGCATACTCGACATAGCCGATCGCGTTCTTGGTCTGGCTGATGTTGCCGGCAACGCCTTCGTTGCCCTTGGCGCCGACGCCGACCGGCCATTCGACCGCGGTGCCGGAACCGACCTTGGACTTCCAGTCGGCGTTCGACTTGGAGAGATAGTCGGTGAAGTTGAAGGTGGTGCCCGAACCGTCCGAACGGCGCACGACGGTGATCGCATCGCCCGGCAGGGTCAGCTTCGGATTGAGCTTGGCGATCGCCGCGTCATTCCACTTGGTGATCTTGCCGAGATAGATGTCGCCGAGCACTTCGCCCGACAGGATCAGGTCGCCCGGCTTGATGCCTTCGAGGTTCACGACCGGGACGATCGCGCCCATCACCATCGGCCACTGGACGAGGCCGTCCTTCTCGAGCTGCTCGTGCTTGAGCGGCGCGTCGGTGGCGCCGAAGGTCACGGTCTTGGCCTGGATCTGCTTGATGCCGGCGCCGGAGCCGATCGACTGGTAGTTCAGACCGTTGCCGGTCTCCTTCTTGTAGGCGTCAGCCCACTTCGAATAGATCGGGAACGGAAACGTCGCGCCCGCGCCGGTAATATCGGCAGCGAAGGCCGACGTCGAAGCGGCGATCATGCCGGCTGCGACGATTGCTTTGATGAAATTCATGGGTGGTCTCCATCCTGTGAGCGAAGCGCCGAATGCGCCCGATCGCGCTCACGCCGGTCCATCTAGGAGCGGTCGGTGCTGCTTTTACGAAGGTTGGATGACAGTTGGATGACAACGCTAAGCTTTTGAAAACGCTTAGCTTTGGGTTGGTAACGGGGTCTTCGGCCGAGGAAAACAGGCGGTAAAAGTAGCGCCATTCTTCGGCACGCTCTCGATCAAAAGACGCCCGCGATGACGGTTAAGAATATGTTTCACCAACGATAATCCGAGGCCCGTTCCGCCCTGGTTGCGGCTGTCGCCGACGTCGACCCGGTAGAAGCGCTCGGTCAGCCGCGGCAGGTGCTCCGGGGCGATGCCGGGGCCGAAATCCCGTACCATGACACGGATTTCGGGGGTCCCCTCGCCCGATGCGCCCGAAACGGCCTGATTCAGCGACACTATGACGCGGCCCCCGGAGGCGCCGTATTTGAGGGCATTCTCGATCAGGTTCTCGAACAGGCGGAGCAGTTCCTCGCGATCGCCGGCGATCATGACCGGGGCCTGAGGCAGGTCGACCTCGATCTCGACCTGGCGCTCGCTGGCGAGTGCCTCGAGCCCGTCGGCCACCTGGCGGATGATCGGCACGATGTCGATCGAGGCCTCGGGCCGCACATGGGCCGACAGCTCGACCCGCGACAGCGACAGCAAATCGTCGATCAGCCGCGCCATGCGCGTCGCCTGGGTGTGCATGATGCCGAGGAAGCGCTCGCGCGCCCGCGCGTCCTCACGCGCCGGCCCCTGCAGCGTGTCGATGAAGCCGGACAAGGCGGCGAGCGGCGTGCGCAGCTCGTGGCTGGCATTGGCGACGAAATCGGCGCGCATCTCCTCGACCCGGCGCAGTGGCGTCAGGTCGTGGAAGGTCATCAGCATGCACTTCTCGGTGCCGCCGAACTGGGTCGGCACCGGCACCGGCGTGATCACCAATTCCATCCAGCGATCGACCGGAACGTGGTCGGTGTAGGTGGCGCGGCGCGGCTCGGTGGTCGCGATCGCCTCGCGCAGCGCGGTAATGATCTCCGGCGAGCGCAGGGCAAATTGCGCCAGTTCGTTCTTGCGCAGCGCGGGCGCAAGCTGCGCCGCGGCGGCGTTGAGATGGATGACGCGGCCGGCGCGATCGAGCAGCACGGCCGGATCCGGCATGCCGGCGACGACCGCGCTGACCGCGGCGGCCTCGACCGGATTGACGCCGCGGACATCCTCGCGCGAGGTTCCGGCATCATGCAGCCGCCACGGCACCAGCGCCGCGGCCGCGATGCAGACGAACACGGCGCAGGCGCGCACCAGCGACAATTCGCCGAGCGCGACCACCACGCTCAAGGCCAGCGCTGCGGCAAGCAGGATCAGCGCGGAATGGCGCAACCGGTCGGGCCAGGGCGAGAAGATGGAGGAATGCGAATCGTCAATTGCCATCGCGGCGGCTTTCATCCCGTCGGTTCATGTCTCGCCCAGGCGCGGTCATAGCGACCTTCCCTCGGGAGGCATCGGGCCGCTTCATCAGACCCCGGAGTCACCGCGCTTGCGAACCAGAACCGCCTCATGGTGCGGCTCGGCGCGGGGACCCGAATCAGCCTGCGGCAGCCGTTTGAGTCGGGCGCCGACGATAACCTCCCGAAACGTCAGCAAGATTACAGATATGACGAAAGGCGCAATATAGTAGAGGAGCCGGAACAGCAGCATACCGCCGAGCAGGTCCTCGCGGTCCATCTGCCAGAGGCCGACCAGCATGGCGGCGTCGAACACCCCGAGGCCGCCGGGGGAGTGGCTGGCGAAGCCGAGCAGGGTCGCCGACACGAAGATGACGGCGACCACGACGAAGCCGAGATTTGGCTCGTCCGGCACCAGCACGTACATCGCCAGCGCGCAGAAGCCAAGGTCGAGGATGCCGATCGCGATCTGCAGCAGCGTCAGCGGGCCGCCCGGCAGGGTCACCGTCCAGGGGCCGCGGCCGACCACCCGCGGCTGGGTCCAGACCCAGACCACATAGGCGACCAGCGCGGTGATGATCGCGAATGCCAGCGCCCGGTTCAGCCAGGGCGGCAGTTGGTCGATGTTGGCGGCGGCCTCGGGGTGGTAGGCGATGCCGAGCCCGAGCACCGCGGCATTGCCGAGCCAGAAGGTGAGCCCGGCGAGAAAGCAGATCTTGGCGACGTCGATCGCGTTCAGCCCCCACGCCGAATAGATCCGGTAGCGCACCGCGCCGCCGGTGAAGACGCTGGCGCCGACATTGTGGCCGATCGAATAGGAGGTGAAGGCCGCGAGCGCGTTGATGCGATAGGGCACATGGGCGTGGCCGATCGCGCGCACCGCGAACAGATCGTAGAAGGTCAACGTGAAGTAGCCCGCCGCGACGAACAGTCCCGCCAGGGCAATCTGCCGCGGCTCGGTGCTCTTGATGGCCTCGAGCACCTCGTTGGTGTCGATGCCGCGCAGCATGTGATACAGGACGTAGCAGGCGATGCCGATGACGGCGATGCTGATGACAACACCCAGCCGATGCAGGATTTGCTTCTGGCGCAGAAACGCCATCGCCCTGCGTATTGCTTCCAGCATCTAGACCTCGAATTGCGATCCCGCGACGACGGCTCCCGGGCGAACTCCGCCGGCGCTTCGCTGTGCCCTGGCCCGTGTAGCGCGTTTTAAACCGGAGTGGAATTCGTCAAAAGACAATAAAACGCGCATCTTCAAGATATTACGGATGATTCATGACAGCGGGTGCACAAATATGCGCGTTTCCCGCCGCCTTCGACAAGACTTGACATGCGCGTGCGGCAGTTAGCCCGCCGAACGGTCCGCAAGGCCATCCGGAAAACTACGGTGAAGCACCGGCACGGCCGAATAGAGAATGATCTTCCGTACCGCCGGGAGGCGCTCCGCCGATCAGCAATCCCGCGCGGCCGTGACCGCGGCGACGATCTCGGCGGCATCGGGAAAATGTCCCTTGGCGCGCCGGGCGACAACCGCGTCGCCGAGCTTGACCTCGAAGATGCCACCCTTGCCGGGGATCAGCGTCGCATCGACGCCAAGGCGCTCGCGCAACAGCGCCGCGGCCTCTTTGGCACGCTTCTCATAGCCGCACGGCCGGCAATAGGTGATGGAGACATTCCTCATGTCACGCGCTCCGTGCCCTCATGCGGCATGGCGCTGCGCGGAGGCGGCCTCGACGCCGGCAATCCAGCCGGCCACAGAACGGCCGATCGCCTCCGGATGATCCTCCTGCAGATAGTGCGCGCCCGCACCGAGTTGAATGACCGCGCAATGCGTGAGCGTCTTGGCGAATTCGGCGGCAAAGGCTGGTGACACCAGCGCCCCGGGCGTTCCCGCGAACAGCAGCTTCGGATAGGTCGATGCCGCGAGCGCCGCATGCGCCACCGTGAGCGCCTCGGCGACATCGGCCGGCTCGCCCGCGATCGGCAGTTCGCGCGGCAGCATCAAGGTCGGCTTGCGGCTCTCTCGCGTCGCAAACGGCGCGCGGTAGGCGGCCATCTCCTCCTCGCCGAGCGTGCGCAGGATCGAGCCGGGCAGCACGCGTTCGACGAACGCATTGTTGTCGAGGATCATCGCTTCGCCCTCGCCCGGCGTGCGGAATTTCCGGAACGTCTCCCGCGCGGCGTCGTGCTGGTGGAAGTCCGACCAATCGCGCATCGGGCGGATGAACTCCATGAAGGCGAGCCCGCGCACCAGTTGCGGACGGCGTGCCGCGAGGTGGAAGGCGAGCGCCGTGCCCCAATCCTGGGCGACGAGATAGGCCGAGGCGATGCCGAGCTCGTCGATCAGCGCGTCGAGATAGTCCGCCTGGTCGAAAAAGCGATAGCCGATGTCGGGTTTGCCGGACTGGCCGTAGCCGATCAGGTCGGGCGCGATGCAGTGCCCGACGGGGGCGACCAGCGGCATGATGTTGCGCCAGATGTAGGATGACGTCGGATTGCCGTGCAGGAACAGCACGTGCGGCGCGCCGCTGCGGCCGGTCTTGCGATAGGCCATCGTGCTCCCGAGCACGGCGCGATGATGCAGGCTGATATCGGCGGATATGGTCATGGCAACTCCTTGAACACGGTTTGGAATGCGATCGTCTTGAAACGCGTCAGCGCCGCTTCGCTGCGTTCGACCTTCATGCGCAGCATCGCGCCCTGCCAGGATGCGAGCAGGAAATCGGCCAGTTGATCGGGATCGAAGTCGGAGGCGATCTCGCCGGTGGCCTGAGCCTCGGCGATGCAGGCCGCAAACGGGGCGCGCCATTCCCGGAAGATGTCGTCGAGCTGTTCGCGCAGCATCTCGCTCGAGCCCGACGCCTCGAGGCTGAAATCGCCGATCAGGCAACCGCGGGTGAAACCGTCATGCGCGACTTTGCCGGTGATCAGATCGAGATAGCTTCTCAGCCTTTCGCGCGGGGTCAGCGTCGTGTCGCCGAGGGCTTCCGCGACCAGGCCACGGACATAGAGGAAGTAGCGGTCGAGCACCTCGGACGCGAACAACTCCTTGGAGCGGAAATGGTTGGTGAAGGAGCCCTGCGGCGCGCCGGCGGCGGCGGTGACGTCGCGCACGCTGGTGCCGTGATAGCCGGTCCGGAACATTTCCTTCAGGCCGGCGTCGAGGATGGCATCGCGGAGTGAGGGTTTTGGCATGGCCGCAATTTAATACGTACGTACGTATTAATGTCAAGCGCTAAAATGAATGCGGCTCGCCCTTGCGCTTGGCGACGCCGCTCAGGCCTGTCGGATCAGGGGATTGAGGTCAGCTCGCGGGCTTGCTGCGCGAAACCACCCAGTCGCGCAGCCAGGAGCCGATCGCGCAGCCGACGAGATAGAGCGCGAACATGACCAGGAAGAGATCGAGCCAGTAGCCGAACCGGCCGGGCACGATCCGCGCGAACGACGCCGCCACCAGCGCGGCGGCGAGCAGTGCCAGCCAGCGCATCCAGACCTTCGAGACGCCCTGCGCCCGATGCACCACCGCGATCCAGCCCATGCAGAAGCCGAGTAGCGCCGCGCCGAGCAGCCAACCCCAGAAGAATGTCGCGAGCACGGTCATCGCTACTTCACCACGAATTCGATGCGGCGGTTCTGCGCCTTGCCGTCTTCATTCTCGTTGCCGGCCAGCGGCTGTGTGCTGCCGTAGCCGATCGGCGTGAAGCGGCTGGCGGGCAGCCCGGCGCGCACGAGGTAATCCACCACGGCTTGCGCGCGCCGCTCCGACAGCGCCTGGTTGGCGGCCTCCTCGCCGTCGCTGTCGGTATGGCCGGCGATCTCGATCGTCGCATTGGGGCAGCGCAACGCGGTCTCGATCAGGCGGTCGAGCAGGCCGGCGGAATCCGGCACGATGTCGGCCTTGCCGGACTCGAAGCGGATCTTGCCCTTCGAGAGAATTTCGGAAAACAGCTGCTGGCACACCGTGGGATCGACCGGGGCAGCCGCCGGCTTGACCGTGACCTCGGCCTTGTACTGCCAGCCCTGCGGAAAATCCTTGCCGAGCCCGTCGCGGATCTGGCCGGCGGCGGCATCGTAGAGCGCATCGCCCGACAGCTTCACCTCGCGGTCCGATACCACCAGCGTTCCGGTCGACAGCCGCGACAGTGCGCCGAGCGCGGGCCCCACCGCGGCCGCGAAACCCGACGGCGCGCCGATGCTGGCCTTGAGATTGTCGACCACCTTCTCGCTGAAGAACTTGCGGCCGGCGGCGCCGACCAGCGCGGCGTGCACGTTGTTGTCGGGCACGTAGCCGGTCAGCGTCAGCGTCACCGCGACCGGGTCCTTGTAGGCCTGGAACACGTAAGGCGGCGCCTTGATGTCGTTGGCGGCGATCGAATAGCCTTCCGGCAGGTTCTTCAGCGCCGCGGCGACCGCTTCGCGTCCGCCGAGCTCGCGCGCCATGCCGGCGAGGGCAACCTTGCTGTCGGTGAGCGTGATCTTGCCTTCCTTCAGCTTGCCGATCTGGTCGAGCAACAGCAGCGCCGCCGCGTCGAACCGCAGAGGCGCGCCGCGGGCGAGCACCATCTGATCCACCACCTCGACGCCGCCGAGACTGGCCTTCGCGGCCTCGGTCAACTTGCCCTTGCTTGACGGCAGCGGCGCATTGCCGCCGAGCGTGACCCGCACCACGTCGCGTTCGGCGGACCAGACAAAGGGCTTGGCTTCGGGAACAAGGCGGGTCTCGTCGTTGACCAGCCGCACGCCGGGCACGGCTTCGACCGACGCCACCGCGCTGAGGCGGCCGTCTTCGGAGAAGGCGTTGGCCGCGAACGTCACGTCGCGGCCGTCGACGCTGATGCGGCGCTTGTCGAGAACGGTGTCCTTCAGTGCGGCATTAGAGCGCGCGGCAAGGTCCGCTTCGACCGTTGCGGTGCTCGTCCAGGCCGCAATACCCCAAAGCACGACCAGTGGAATCACCCCCGGCCACCACTTGCTACTCCACTTGAAAAGTCCGTGCATTCAGCGTCCTGCGGGGTCGGGAACCAGAGAGAAAACAAACCCTTGGCTGACTGTCAAACCCCAAATGACGCGCCATGGCGGGGGCGCCATGTCGGACCGGGATAACAGTTTCTTCAGTGGTCTTTCGCTAAGTTTGCCGCGGAATGCAAATCGGCCGGCCCGCGCCCACATGAAACAACTCCGCAACACCGTGATCCGTGCCGGCATGGAGGCGTTGTATTTCTCGGGTGCGCATATCCTGCTGCGGCCGATCTTCGCCGGCGTCGGCGCCATCTTCATGCTGCACCACGTCCGCCCGCGGCGCGGCGACGCGTTCCAGCCGAACCATCATCTCGAGGTCACGCCGGACTTCCTGCGCGCGATGCTGACGCATCTGCGCGCGCTCGACGTCGACGTGATCAGCATCGACGAGGCGCATCGCCGTCTCGCCGAACGGAATTTCGCACGGCGCTTCGCCTGCTTTACCTTCGACGACGGCTATCGCGACAACCGCGATTTCGCGCTGCCTGTGATGCGCGAGTTCGGCGCCCCGTTCACCGTCTATGTCGCGAGCGATTTCGCCGAGGGCTGCGGCAGATTGTGGTGGATCGCGCTGGAGCGGGTGATCGCGGCGGCGTCCGCGATCGAGGTGCCGATCGACGGCACCATGACGCGGATCGACACCGCGACAGCGCAGGCCAAGCGTACTGCCTTCGGCCGCATCCACGACTGGCTGCGTTCACTGCCCGGCGAGCAGGCAATGCAGGCCGAGATATCAGCGCTGTGCGCCCGTCACGGCGTCGACGAGACCGGCATCGCGCGCGAGCTCTGCATGTCCTGGGACGAGTTGCGCGGCTTCGCGGAGGATCCGCTGGTGACGATCGGCGCGCACACCATCACCCATTGCAATCTCGCCAAGCAGAGCGAGACCATCGCATCGTTCGAGCTCGCTACCAGCCGGGCGCGGATCGAGGATGCGCTGCAGCGGCCGGCATTGCATCTCGCTTATCCCTATGGCGATCGGATCGCCGCCGGGCAGCGTGAATTCGCCCTCGCGCGGTCGATCGGCTTTCGGACCGCGGTGACAACGCGGCCGGGCATGCTGTTTCCCGAAAGCGCCGACCATCTGACCGCCTTGCAGCGTGTCTCGCTGAACGGCAATTACCAGGACGCGCGCCTGCTGCCGGTGCTGACATCAGGCGCCGCCACCGCAGTGTGGAACGGCTTTCGCCGCATCGACGCGGCGTAACCTACTCTTCGTAGCCCGGATGCAGCGAAGCGTAATCCGGGGCCGTCGCATCCGCGGATAGCATTTTCCCGGATTTCGCTCCGCTGCATCCGGGCTACCGATCCCTTCCCTCTCCTTGACTCGTTCCTCGGGCGCGCCCAGAACCACTGGCAACGCAATGGAGGAGCGCATGTTCAAGGATCTGTTCTCGCTGAAGGGCCGCGTCGCACTGGTGACCGGGGGATCGCGCGGCATCGGCAAGATGATCGCGGCCGGCTTCCTCGCGCAGGGTGCCGCCAGGGTCTATATCACCGCGCGCAAGGCAGGTCCCTGCGAGGCGACCGCCCAGGAGCTGTCCGCCGCCTATGACGGCGAATGCATCGCGCTGCCGATCGACATCTCGACCGTCGAGGGCTGCGAGAAGCTCGCGGGCGAAATCATCAAGCGCGAGCCGAAGCTCGACATCCTCGTCAACAATGCCGGCGCGGCATGGGGCGCGGATTTCGACGAATTTCCGGAGAGCGGCTGGGACAAGGTGATGAACCTCAACGTCAAGTCGATCTTCTTCCTGACCAAGGCGCTGGCCAAGCCGCTGCGTGCGGCGGCGACGCACGACAAGCCGGGCAAGGTGATCAACATCGCCTCGATCGACGGCATTTTCGTCAACCCGATGGAGACCTATTCCTATGCCGCCAGCAAGGCGGCGGTGATCCATCTGACGCGCCGCATGGCGACCCGCCTGATCAAGGACAACATCAACGTCACCGCGATCGCACCGGGCGCCTTCAAGTCGGACATGAATCGCGCCGCGCGCGACCACGCCGACGAAGTCGCCAAGCGCGTGCCGGCGAAGCGCGTCGGCAGCGACGAGGATATGGCGGGTACCGCGATCTACCTCGCCTCGCGCGCCGGCGACTATGTCGTGGGCAACACTGTCGCGGTCGATGGCGGCGTGGTCTACGCGACCGCGGGGCTGGAGATCGCGGGCTAAGCGGGCGAGGACGTCAGACAAAAGTGATTTCACTGCAGACTGGCGGCACCTCTCCCGCTTGCGGGGGAGGTCGCATCGCATCGAAGATGCGATGCGGGTGGGGGTTCTCTCAACGAAATGACTCGTGGAGAGGGCCCCCACCCCAGCCCTCTCCCGCAAGCGGGAGAGGGAGCGCAGCCAGTTCGCGGTGGCGTCTGTCCCCATCGTTGCGCGCTGGGTGATCGCCCGTCTCCAAAGGGAGCAAAAAGAAAAGGGGCAAGCCAGGACCTTCTCGGCTTACCCCTCTTCGGCCCCTCCGGGAGGAGAGGAACTGCTAGATGGCCCTCAGCTCTCGATCCTCACATATTCGAAGTCGCCGGGCTTGTTGTCGATGCCGACCTTGGGCGGCGAGATCCAGGAGGCGAACTGGCCGGGTTCGGTCACCGGCTTCATCAGCGAGGCGATGAAGTCGCCGTCTGCGGTCGACGGCAGCCAGTCGTTCTTGCGCTTGGCCCAGGTGGCGTCGTCGATCAAGAGGCCATCGGGCGTCGCATGGACGTCCTTGAACTCGCCGATCTGGCGGTGGAAGGCGGTGTTTGGCACCGCGAGCTTGTAGTCGATGCCGGCGGTCGAGATCACCTTGTTCCAGCGCAGCATGCCCTTGACGCAATCCTGCGTGTAGTCGTCGCGCAGCCGCATGTTGAGCGCGGTCAGCGCCGGCTCGTCGACCATCTTGATCTGGCCGTCCACCATCTTCATGACCGGATAGGTCGAGCTCTTGAGTTGGTGATCGTCGTCGATCGTGGTTTCCTTGTAGCGGCCCTTGATGCCGGCGTTGAAGGCATTGGCCGCGTTGGTCGACACTTCCGAGCCGAACAGGTCGAGCGACAGCGAATAGTGCAGGTTCAGCTTCTTCTGGATGGTAGGCAGGTCGATCACGCCAAGCGCGCGGATCTTGGCGACGTCGTTCGGATCGGTGATGCCGGCTTCCTTCATCGCATCGCAGGTGCGCTGCACAACGCGGGTGATGCCGGTCTCGCCGACGAACATGTGGTGGGCTTCTTCGGTCAGCATGAAGCGGCAGGTGCGCGACAGCGGATCGAAGCCCGACTGCGCCAGCGAGTGCAGCTGCATCTTGCCGTCGCGGTCGGTGAAGTAGGTGAACATGAAGAACGACAGCCAATCCGGCGTCGCCTCGTTGAAGGCCCCTAGCATGCGCGGGCTATCCGCGTCGCCCGAGCGGCGGCGCAACAAATCATCCGCCTCCTCGCGGCCGTCGCGGCCGAAATACTTCTGCAAGAGGTAGACCATCGCCCAGAGATGGCGGCCTTCCTCGACATTGACCTGGAACAGGTTGCGCATGTCGTAGAGCGAGGGCGCGGTCTTGCCGAGATGGCGCTGCTGCTCGACCGAGGCCGGCTCGGTGTCGCCCTGGATCACGATCAGGCGGCGCAGCATCGCGCGGTGCTCGCCGGGGACTTCCTGCCAGGCCGGCTTGCCATAGTCCTCGCCAAACGGAATGACGCGGTTCTCTTCCTGCGGCGCGAGCAAGATGCCCCAGCGATATTCGGGCATCCGCACGTAGTCGAACTTGGCCCAGCCGCGCGGATCGACCGAATAGGCGGTGCGCAGATAGACCAGCGATTCCTGGAAGCCGTCCGGCCCCATGTCGCTCCACCAGTCCATGTAGCCGGGGTGCCAGCCTTCCAGCGCCTTGAGCACCTGGCGGTCCTCGGCGAGATTCACATTGTTCGGAATCTTGGTCGAGTAATCGACGTTCATGATGTTCATGTTCATGGCAGCCTCCTTTTCATCCTGGCTCGCATCTTGCTCCGCCGTCATCCTGAGGAGCGCGTAGCGCGTCTCGAAGGATGCTTGTCTGGCGGTCTTGCCTCCAATCATCCTTCGAGGCTCGCCCGGCGGCGCAACTGCGCCGCAAGGCTCGCACCTCAGGATGACGGCGAAAATTCCTAAACCCTCGTCATGTCGAATTGCGCCTTCTGGCCGGTGCCGTAGCGGCGCAGTGCGCCGTCCTCACCGACCGCGTTCGGCCGCTGGAAGATCCAGTTCTGCCACGCCGTGAGGCGCGAGAAGATCTTCGATTCCATGGTCTCCGGGCCGACGAAGCGCAGATTGGCTTCCATGCCGGTGAGACCGTCGGGCGAGAACGAGGTGCGTTCCTCGAAGAACACACGGACCTCGTCGTCCCAGTCGATGTCGTCGAGCGCGAAGGTGACGAGACCGAGTTCCTCGGCCTCCTCCGCGTCGAGCGCCTTGCCGATCGAGCCTTGCGCGCGCTCCAGATCCGACGGATCAGCCTGGAAGCGCGATTGCAGCCGGGTCAGGCCGTGGCTCATCGGATAGGGCCCGAAATTCATCGCCGTCAGCTCGATCGCCGGCGGCGGGCGGTTGTCGCCCTGCTTCTGGCCGATCAGCATGTAGGAGCGGTCGGCGGCGAACACGAGCTCGGCCAGCGTGCCGACGAAGCAGGAGCCGGGCTCGACCAGCGTCACCAGCGTGCGCGAGGTGACGTCGATGCGCTTGAGCACGCGCTTCCAGTAGTGCCTGACCTCGTTGACCAGCCAGTGCGCCTTGTTGGCCTCCAGGAACGCGTCATAGGACACGACATTGCCGCGGTCGCCGTGGCTCTTGAACACCAGCATCGCGATCTCGAGCTCGTTGATGCGCAGATGCAGGATCGCGTCATCAAGCTCGCGGGCGACCTGCAGCGGCCAGAACGCAGCTCCCTGCGCGATCATGCCGTCGATGTCGGCGGGCGCCGTGGTTTCCGGCGCCTTGATCGAGATGGTGGCGATGCGCGCGGCGCGATCGATGTCGACGCTGACGAAACCGTAGCGGATCGCGCTGTCGTCGATGGTGCGCGTCAGCGGCGCAAGCGCGATGCCTTTGCCGGCGCCGTTGCGCTTCGACTTCGCGGCGAATTCCTTGACGCGCTCGGCCAGCTTGCCCTCGAGCTTGGAGTTCGGCGCGATCTCGTCGACCAGGCGCCAGGAAACGGCGCGCTTGCCCTTGATGCCTTCCTCGATGGTGCAGAAGAAATCGGCATGGTCGCGGCGCACCTTGCGCTTGTCGACGACGCGCGTGAGCCCGCCGGTGCCCGGCAGCACCGCGAGCAGCGGCACTTCCGGCAGCGCGACGGCGGCGGCGCCGTCGTCGGCCATCATGATGTGGTCGGTCGCGAGCGCCAGCTCATAGCCGCCGCCGGCCGCGGTGCCGTTGACGACGGTGATGAAGCTCTGGCCGGAGTTCTCGCTGGAGTCTTCCAGGCCGTTGCGGGTCTCGTTGGTGAATTTGCAGAAGTTGACCTTGTGGGCATGGGTCGAGCCCGCCAGCATGCGGATGTTGGCGCCGGCGCAGAACACCCGGTTCTTGCCCGAGCGCATCACCACCACCTTGACCTCGGGATGCTCGAAGCGCAGCCGCTGCACGGCGTCCGCAAGCTCGATGTCGACGCCGAGATCGTAGGAATTCAGCTTGAGCTGGTAGCCTTCGAACAGGCCAGCGTTCTCGTCGACGTCCATGGTCAGCGTCGCGACATCGCCCGCAACGTCGAGCTTCCAGTGCCGGTAGCGCGACGGATCGGTCTGGAAGTCGATGTACTTCGCCCCGCCTGCAAGGACGCGATCGTCACCAGCCATGGGCCACCCTTATCTGTTGTCTTGCTGTTGTTCGTTTGAACATTCGTCGTCGAGGTCTTCATGCACAATAATGCATGTTTTCGATCTGGTCTAGTTCAAAACGCAAAAACATGCATTTTGTTTCATGTTCACGAAATTCACTCGCTCGGCCAATGACCTGGCACCGGCACCAAAGGTCAGGCCGCCAGTGCCGTCAGGCCGCCAGTGCCGGGTCGTCGCGCAGCGCCGCTTTGGCGAATTCGGCGACCGCCTCGAGCGTCACCGCGGGCGCCTCGCGATGCGGCGAATGGCCGGCACCATCGATGGCCGTGACATCGACCGGGCAGTAGCACTCCTCCTGGGCGATCTCGACCTGGCGTATGGTGCCGTACTGGTCGGCCGCGCCCTGCACGATCAGCACCGGCACGCGGATATAGGCGAGATAGTCGGAGATATCCCAGTCGCGGAATGCCGGATCGAGCCAGGCGCCGTTCCAGCCATGGAAGGCGTTGTCGACGTCCTTGTGCCAGCGCGCCAGCTTCTCCTTCAGATTGGTGGTCTCGTACGCCGTCTTGATCTCGGCGATCGACTTCACCGAGATGTCCTCGACGATGAAGTGCGGCGCCAGCAGCGCGAGGCCATGCAGGCGATGATCCTGATGCGCGCCGGCATAGATCGCGGCAATCGACGCGCCGTCGGAATGACCGAGCAGCAAGCCGCGGCGGAAGCCGATCCGGTCGAGCAATTTCGGCAGCACGTCGAGTGCCTCGCGATGCATGTAGTCGACCGGACGCGGCAGCTTCGCCGGCGACGAGGCGCCATAACCCGCGCGCGAATAGACGAACACGCCGGCGCCGGTCGCCGCCTGCAGCTTCTCGGGAAAGTCGCCCCACAGCCCGACGCTGCCGAGGCCTTCATGAAGCATCACGATGGTCGGCGCCGCGTCCGGCGAGGGACCGATCATGCGGTATTCGAGCTCGGCGCCGTCGATGCTGAGGAAGCCGGAGGGTTTCAAGTTTGTCATGGTAGGCCTTCCTCATCGTCGTCCCGGCGAAAGCCGGGACCTATAACCACAGGCGTTAGTTGTTGCGCAAAGGCCGTCGAGCAGCGTCTTTCAAAACGAACGCCACGGCGTATGGGTCCCGGCTCCCGTGCGCAATTGCGCACTAGGCCGGGACGACGCGGGGAGCTAGTGCTCGTGTTCCCGCAATTTGAACCGCTGGATCTTTCCGGTCGCCGTCTTCGGCAGATTGTCGACGACGTCGATCCAGCGCGGATATTTCCACGGGCCGATCTTCTGCTTGACGTGCTCCTTCAGCGCCTCGTGCAGGCCGGCGGCTGAACTGTCGGGCCGCAACACCACATAGGCCTTCGGCTTGAGCAGGCCTTCCGGATCGGCCTCCGGCACGACCGCCGCCTCCAGCACCGCGGGATGGGTGATCAGCGCGCTCTCCACCTCGAATGGCGAGACCCAGATGCCCGAGACCTTGAACATGTCGTCGGCGCGGCCGCAGAAGGTGTAACGGCCGTCGGCATCGCGCGTGTATTTGTCGCCGGTGCGGGTCCAGGCGCCCTCGAAGGTGGCGCGGCTCTTGGCGCGCTGATTCCAGTAGCTCTCGCCGGCCGAGGGCGCATCGACCAAGAGCTCGCCGACCTCGCCGTCCGCGACGTCGGCGCCGATCTCGTTGACCAGCCGCACCTTGTAGCCGGGCACCGGACGGCCGGACGAGCCGTATTTGATGTCGCCGGGCGCGTTCGACAGGAAGATGTGCAACAGCTCGGTCGAGCCGACGCCGTCGAGGATGTCGACGCCGAACCGCGCGCGCCACGCATTGCCGACCGATTCCGGCAGCGCCTCGCCGGCCGAGGTGCAGACGCGCAAACGGTTGCCGCCGGACTGCGCCTTGGTCGCCTCGTCGTTCAGCATCGCCGCAAACAGGGTCGGCACGCCGAAGAAGATGCTCGGGTGATATTTGTTCATCAGCGCGAACATCACCGCCGGCGTCGGCCGCTCCGAATTCAGCACCGTCGAGGCGCCAACCGACATCGGGAAGGTCAGCGCATTGCCGAGCCCGTAGGCGAAGAACAGCTTTGCCGCCGACAGGCCGACATCATCCTCGCGGATCCCGAGCACCTGCTTGGCGTAGGTCTCCGCGGTCGCCGCGAGATTGGAATGCAGATGGCGCACGCCCTTCGGCATGCCGGTCGAGCCCGACGAATAGAGCCAGAATGCCGGCTCGTCGGCATGGGTCGGCGCGGTGGCGAACACGTCGCTCTCGCGCGCGATCTCATCGGACAGCTTCTTGTGGCCATGCGCATCCTTGCCGGAGACCACGACATGCTCGAGGTCGGGCATCCGCGCGATGATGTCCTTCACGACCGGCAGCAGCGCTTCCGACACGAACAGCACGCGGGCGCGGCAATCACCGAGGATGTAGGCATACTGCTCCCCGGTCAGCAGCGTGTTGAGCGGCACCGGCACCACGCCGGCGCGGATCGCGCCCAGGAACACGATCGGGAAATCGACAGTGTCCAGCATGATCATGGCGACCCGCTCCTCGCGGCGGACGCCGAGCCGGCGCAGCATGTTGCCGACGCGGCGGGTCTGCTGCTGCAATTGGCCATAGGTGATTTGCGACACCGTATCGTCGAACACGACCTTGTCGCCGCGGCCTTCGTCGACGTTGCGGTCGAGCAGCCAGGAGACCGCGTTGTAAGTCATGCTCCGCTCCTCGGACCCGGACGTGCCACGCTTCCCTCTCCTGTGAATTTAAGAATTATAATTCATACAAAGCCACCACGTTGGCTTGCTGTCAATCCTTATCGGCACTATGTTTCCTAGAACCTCGGTCTGATTCAGTCAGGACCGCGCGTCGCACAGGGATCATGACCGCAGCCAACGACCCGGAAACCGACTTCCTTGAACAGCTCGGCCAGCGCGTGCGCACGATGCGCGCCCTGCGCGGCATGTCGCGCAAGGTGCTCGCCAAGGTTTCCGGCATTTCCGAACGCTACATCGCCCAGCTCGAAAGCGGCAAAGGCAATGTCTCGATCGTGCTGCTGCGCCGTGTCGCTGGCGCAATGGGCGCGCATCTCGAGGACCTGATCCCGTCCAGCGAGCCGGTGCCAGACTGGGCCGTGATCCGCGATCTACTCCGCAAGGCGTCGCCGAACCAGATCGCGCAGGCCAAGGACATGCTCGCCGGCAGCAGCCCGCTGGCGCCACGCCGCGCCTCCTTCTCCGGCATCGCGCTGATCGGCCTGCGCGGCGCCGGCAAGACCACGCTCGGGCGGATGCTGGCGAAGAAGATCGGCTGGAGCTTTGTCGAGCTCAACAAGGAGATCGAGGCGCAGAACGGCCTCTCGGTTGCCGAAATCATCGCGCTGTACGGCCAGGAAGGCTTCCGCCGCATGGAGCAGGCCGCGCTGACGCAGCTGTTGGCGCGGAAGGAATTGATGGTGCTGGCGACCGGCGGCGGCATCGTCTCCGAGGCGTTGACCTTCGACCTGATCCTGTCGTCGTTCTACACGATCTGGCTGAAGGCCGAGCCGGAAGAGCACATGGCCCGCGTCCGCCGCCAGGGCGATCTGCGCCCGATGGCCGACGACCGCTCGGCGATGGCGGAATTGCGCAACATCCTGGTCAGCCGCGAGCCGCTCTACGCCCGCGCATCGGCGGTGGTCGACACTGCCGGGCTTTCGGTCGACGCCGCCGCCGCGCGGCTGATCGATTCCGTGCGGCCGGTACTGCAGAACGAGGCGCGCAGCTTCGGACTGCGCAGCGTGGCGCTGTAATCTCACAGCACAAAAAGAAACACTATCCCCGTCATTGCGAGCGAAGCGAAGCAATCCATCTCTCCGCGCGCGTGGATGCATGGATTGCTTCGTCGCTATCGCTCCTCGCAATGACGAAAATCGTCAGCGAAGTTGGACTACCTTAGAGCAGCCGGCTCTTCACATCATCAGCACCATCCCGCAGCAGCGGCAGGAAGCGGTCGATCAATTCCTGCATCGGCACGCGATCGACATGCGCGCCCATGTTGATCGCGGCGACGATGGTGCCGTCGTAGCGGTGCACCGGCACCGAGATCGAGCGGAAATGCGGCTCGGCCTCGCGGTCGACCAGGGAATAGCCCTGCGCGCGATCGGCGATGATGGTGGCGAGCAGCCTCTTCGGATCGGTCGTGGTCTGCGGCGTCACCGGATCGCGGCGCATCGCCTTCAGCCGCGTCGCGAGTTCGGCATCAGTGAGCCGGCCGAGCATCGCGCGACCGACCGAGGTGCAGAACGCCGGCAGCCGGTAGCCGATGTCGAGACCGGCGGAGAACACCCGGGTCGGGCTCGAGCGCGCCACGAACACGACGTCGTCGCCGTCGAGCAGTGCGAGTGAGGCAATCTCCTGGGCTGCGGTCGCAATGCGATCGAGCACCGGCTGCAGCACCGTCACCACCTGGTTGGATTGCAGGAACGAGCCCGCCAGCGTCAGCACATGCGGCGTCAGCGTGAACAGCTTGCCCTCGGTGGCGACGAAACCGCCATGCGCGAGCGTGAACAGGATGCGGCGCGCGGTGGCGCGCGGCAGGTCGGCGGCGCGCGCGAGGTCGCTCAGCGTCGCCGGACCCGACACGGTGCCGAACACCTGCAGCAGGCGCAGGCCGCGATCGAGCGCCTCGACGAAGTCGGTGGCGCGCTCGTCCTGGTCGGTCCGCTTCAGCTTGGGCATGGCGTTTTCAGGTTGGGCTTTGGCTTTGAACGGTTCAAAAATTGCGCTTGCTGTCCGAAACAGACATGGCATAATTCGCACATTCGTTCAATAGGCGAACAAATCCAAATCCGGGAGACGGCGCCATGATGAGCCAGGAAGCGAACGATCTGATCACCCGCACCGGCCGCAAGGACCCGTGCGGCAAGCTGATGCGGAGCTACTGGCAGCCCGCGGCGCTGGTCGACGAGCTGGAAGGACCGCGCCCGGTACGACCGGTGCGGCTGCTCGGCGAGAACCTGGTGCTGTTCCGCGGCGAGGACGGAAGCTATGGGCTGATCGATCGCCACTGCGCGCATCGCGGCGCCGATCTCGCCTTCGGCCGGCTGGAGAATGGCGGGCTGCGCTGCGCCTTCCACGGCTGGCTGTTCGACACATCAGGCCAGTGCATCGAGACGCCGGCGGAGCCGGCCGGTTCGCAGCTCTGCAAGGGCATCAGGCAGCGCTCCTATCCCGTGGTCGAGAAGAGCGGCATCCTGTGGGCCTGGCTCGGCGAAGGCGCCCCGCCCGCCTTTCCGGAGCTCGACTGCTTCGTTGCGCCCGGAAGCCATACGTTTGCGTTCAAGGGCCACATGAACTGCAACTGGCTGCAGGCGCTCGAGGTCGGCATCGATCCGGCGCACGCCTCCTTTCTGCATCGCTTCTTCGAGGACGAGGACACCTCGGCGGCCTACGGCAAGCAATTCCGCGGCGCTTCGGCCGGAAGCGACATGCCGATGACCAAGATCCTGCGCGAATATGACCGGCCGATCATCAATGTCGAGCACACCGAATACGGCCTGCGCCTGATCGCGCTGCGCGAGCTCGACGCGGAGCGCACCCATGTACGCGTCACCAACCAGCTATTCCCGCACGGCTTCGTCATCCCGATGTCGACCGAGATGACGATCACGCAGTGGCACGTGCCGGTCGATGACGAGAATTGCTACTGGTATGCGATCTTCACCAGCTACGCGGCGCCGGTCGACAAGCAGAAGATGCGCGACCAGCGGCTCGAGCTCTATACACTGCCCGACTACAAGTCGCGCAAGAACAAGAGCAACGATTACGGCTTCGATCCGAACGAGCAGGCGACCGAGACCTATACCGGCATGGGCACCGACATCAACGTGCATGACCAGTGGGCGGTGGAGTCGATGGGGGCGATCCAGGACCGCACCAACGAGCATCTCGGCCAGAGCGACAAGGCGATCGTGCAGTACCGCCGCCTGCTGCGACAAGAGATCGAGAAGGTCTCCGGCGGCGAGAAGCCGATGCTGTTCCTCGACGACGCCTCCGCGCGCAGCATCCAGGGCCCGGCCACGATGGACGGCATCGGACCGACGCTGGGCTGGGAGCTCTACTGGATGGAAGTCGACGTCAAGCGCCGCCGCGGCGCACCGTGGGCCGCCCCCGTGCCGCGCGAGATCGCCGGCAAGGTGCATCATCTGACGGCGGCGGAATAATCATGCGCTCAATACTTGTCGTCATTGCGAGGAGCGAAGCGACGAAGCAATCCATGCTTCCGTATATTCGGCCCGATGGATTGCTTCGCTTCGCTCGCAATGACGAGTGCCGAGACGGAGGAGTAACGCCTTGAGCTTCGTCGAGCGTCACGGCCTGTGGTCGGATGAGCAGAAGGAGGCCGCGAACCGCCTCCGCCGCATCGTCGAGGAGAAGAACCTCGAAGTCATCCGCCTGTCGTTCCCCGACCAGCACGGCATCCTGCGCGGCAAGACGCTGATCGCCAGCGAGGCGGTGCGCTCGCTGGAGGGCGGCTGCTCCATCACCACGACGATGCTCGCCAAGGACACCTCGCACAAGACGGTGTTTCCGGTGTTCACATCAGGCGGCGGCTTCGGCATGAAGGAGATGGAGGGCGCGGCCGACGTGCTGATGGTCGCCGATCCCACCACGTTCCGCGTGCTGCCCTGGGCTGACAACACCGGCTGGCTGCTCTGCGACCTCCATTTCAGCGACGGCCGGCCGGTGCCGTTCGCGACCCGCAACCTCTATCGCAAGGTACTCGATCAGCTCGCCGGCCGCGGCTACGATTTCGTCGCCGGCCTCGAGGTCGAATTCCACCTGTTCAAGCTCGACGACGCCCACATGGCGCCGGAGGATGCCGGCCAGCCCGGACGGCCGCCGTCGGTCAGCCTGCTGTCGCACGGCTATCAATACCTCACCGAGCAGCGCTACGACCTGATGGAGCCGGCGCTCGAGATCATCCGCCGCGACATCATCGCGCTCGACCTGCCGTTGCGCTCGGTCGAGGTCGAGTTCGGCCCGAGCCAGTGCGAATTCACCTTCGCGCCGACCGTCGGGCTCGCGCCGGCCGACACCATGGTGCTGTTTCGTTCGGCGGTGAAACAGATCGCGCGCCGCCACGGCTATCACGCGACTTTCATGTGCCGGCCGAAGCTGCCGAACGTGTTCGCGAGCGGCTGGCACCTGCACCAGTCGCTGGTGTCGCGCGCCAATGGCGAGAACGTCTTCATGGCCAAGGAGACCGGCGAGCCGCTCAGCGCGCTCGGCCGCGCCTGGCTCGCCGGCCTGATCGAGCACGCCCGGGCCTCGACCGTGTTCACGACACCGACCATCAACGGCTACAAGCGCTACCGCTCCTATTCGCTGGCGCCGGACCGCGCGATCTGGGGCCGCGACAACCGCGGCGTGATGATCCGCGTGCTCGGCGGCGCCGGCGATCCGGCAACCCGACTGGAGAACCGGATCGGCGAACCCGCCGCCAATCCCTATCTCTACATGGCAAGCCAGATCCTCTCCGGCCTCGACGGCGTCGACCGCAAGCTCGACCCCGGCCCGTCGGCCGACACGCCCTACGAGGCCAAGGCCGCGCTGTTGCCGAAGTCGCTGCGCGAGGCCGTGTTCGCGCTCAACGACGATCCGTTCTTCCGCCAGGCGCTCGGGCCGGAATTCGTGGACTATTACGTCTTCATCAAGAACGCGGAGATCGAACGCTTCCAGGCCGAGGTGTCGGACTGGGAGCACCGCGAATATTTCGAGATGTTTTGACGGAAGCGTCGGCGCAAGAGCTCCGCATGCTCTAGAGACGTGCGAGATGGGCCGCAACGGCCGCTTCGTTCCATTCCAAGCCGACACCCGGCGTGTCGGGAATATGCAAGAGACCATCCTTGATTTCATATGGCCGTTCGAGAATCGGATCGGCCCAGTCCTGCCATTCCAACCAGTGAGCGGTCTCCGTCGCGCGCATGACGTGAGCGGCGACTTCCGGATAAAGATGCGTTGAGATGGGGATGCCCGCGGCGCCGGCGATCGCAGCCGCGCGCATCCAGCCCGTCACTCCGCCGATGCGCATGAAATCCGGCATCACCAGGTCGCAAGCCTTTTTCGCAATCGCCTTATGCATCTCCCTCGGACCATAGAAGTTCTCGCCGATCTGGATCGGCGTCTTCAGCTCCGCCGCCAGTTGCGCGTGCCCGTCGAGATTGTCGTAAACGACAGGCTCTTCGATCCAGTCGAGGCCATAGTCATCGATCGTATGGCACCGCTCGATGGCTTCGGCGAGATTTAGCCCCTGGTTGTAGTCCACCATCAAATGCATGCGATCCCCGACTGCTTTTCGAACGGCGTCGAGGGTCGCCAGATCCTCGCGCGGATCGCTCCTGCCGAGGCGCAATTTCAGGGCTGAGAACCCTCCTTCGTCGCGCAATTCCAAAGCCTCGGCTGCGACAGCGGCCGGCTCCTTCAGCCAAAGGCCGTTGCTGTTGTAGGATCTCACGGCGCCGACGGTCGCACCCAGCAGCACGCACAGCGGCTTGTTTGCGGCTTTCGCCAATGCGTCCCACGCGGCCATGTCGAGGCCCGACGCGGCGATCATGGACAATCCCTCATAGCCGACGAAGTGAAGCGATTTGCGCGCCGCCTCGAATAGCTCGACAGGCGCCACGCTCCGACCTCTGAGCAATTCGCCGAGATCAAGCAACGCCGGAACCAGATATCGCAGCGATTTCACGATGTAAGGCTCGAGATAGCTTCGCCCGACAATGCCCTCCTCCGTCACCAGATCGACGAGAACGAGCGGCCACTCCGACAGCGTGGCAATGCGCGCGACCACGGGCCGCTTCAGCTTCAGCACCACCGGACGAGCTTTGATCTCTCTGAGCGTCAATGAATCGGGCATGGCAATGCCTTTCGCAGCGCGAGGAAGCTGACTGGCGCGGGTCGAAAAATCCCGGAAGCCATTCCAATTGGTTTTTCAACCGATGTAAATTCACTACCCGGTATATTTAAGAGGTGACTGCATGGCGCGATCTGCAGAACCGACACGACAGCGCATCCTTGCTGCCGCATACGTGCTGTTTCGCCAGCGCGGATACAGCCGCGTCAGCATGGACGAAATCGCATCGGCGACGAGGGTTACGAAGCGCACGCTCTACAATCATTTTCAAAGCAAGGATCAGCTGCTCGCCTTCGTGCTTGAAGCCCAGAACGAACTGGCCTTGGCCGCGTTCGCGACGTTCGGCGACAAGCTGTCCGGCTCGCCGGCGGCGATCATCGACGGCCTGTTCCGCGACCTCGCGGTCTGGGCGGACAGGCCGCGATGGGCCGGCTCGGGATTCACCAGGCTGGTCATCGAGCTGGCCGATCTCCCTGGCCATCCCGCACGCGCGATTGCGCGCCGGCACAAGGCCTTGCTCGAAACCCATCTCGGCGCGCTGCTGAAGCGCGCCGGTGTCCGCGACGCTCACCGCCGTGCGCGCGAGATCTGGCTGCTGTCCGAGGGCGCGATCTCCCTGATGCTGGTGCATGGCGATCGCACCTATGCCGCAGCAGCGGCCGACGCAGCGAAACGACTGCTGCGAGGCTCTTCACGGTAAGCCGCGGGAGCCCGCCTCTCTGATCCGTCATCCTGAGGAGCGCCAACGGGTCCGCGCGAAGCGCGGCCCGATGACAGGCTCCGCGCGTCTCGAAGGATGCACGGCCACCAGCCGGGCCATCGATCCTTCGAGACGCCTGCTACGCAGGCTCCTCAGGATGACGGCGATACGGCAATGCTTGCTGCTCAAATCCCGAGATACTTGTGCTGCAGATCCGGCTCGGCGATCAGCTCCCCGCTGGTGCCGCTCCACACGGTGCGGCCGCGCTCGATGATGTAATGGCGGTCGGCGATGCGGGCGAGGTTTCCGACGTTCTTGTCGATCACCAGCACCGACTGCCCGCGCTCCTTCAGCATCGACAGGCAGCTCCAGATCTCGTCGCGGATCAAGGGCGCAAGACCCTCGGTCGCCTCGTCGAGGATCAGCAATTTCGGATTGGTCATCAGCGCGCGGCCGATCGCGAGCATCTGCTGCTCACCGCCGGACAGCGTGACGCCCATATTGTTCGTGCGTTCGGCGAGCCGCGGAAACAGCGCATGGATCTTGTCGATGGTCCACGGGTCGGAGGCACTGAGGCGATTGCCTGACGCGGCGACGAGATTTTCGCGCACCGTCAGGTTCGGGAAGATCTGGCGGCCTTCCGGCACCAGGCCGATGCCGAGCTTCGCGATCTTGTACGACGGCAGGCCGCGCACCGCCTCGCCGGCGAAGCGGATGGCGCCTGACCGCGCGGGCGTCAGGCCCATGATAGAGCGGATCGTCGTGGTCTTGCCCATGCCGTTGCGGCCCATCAGCGCGACCATCTCGCCCGACTTGATCTGGAGCGACAGGCCGAACAGCACCTGGCTCAGCCCGTAGCAGGTCTCGATGCCATCCACTTCAAGCAGGGTTTCAGTCATCTTGGTCTCAGCCATGGCGCGTCACCGCATGCTGTTCGCCGAGATAGGCGCGCTTGACCTCGTCGTGCTTGCGGATCGCGTCCGGCACGTCGCAGGCGATGACGCGGCCATAGACCAGGACCGTGATGCGGTCGGCGAGCGCGAACACCGCCTCCATGTCGTGCTCCACCAGCACGATGGTGACTTCCTTGCGCAGCTCCTTCAGCAGCGCGACCATCCGCGCCGATTCGGTGACGCCGAGCCCGGCCATCGGCTCGTCCAGCAGCAAGAGCTGCGGCCTGGTGGCGAGCGCGACCGCGAGCTCGAGCTCGCGCTGCTCGCCATGGCTCAATTGCGACACCACGATATCGGCGCGCGTGCCGAGGCCGACCCGCTCCAGCGCCGCGCGCGCGGACTCGCGCAGATGCCGCTCCTTGCGCGCATTGCCCCAGAAGCGGAACGAGTGGCCGTCATGCGCCTGCGCCGCCAGCGCGACATTGTCGATCGCGGAGAAATCCTTCAGCAGCGAGGTGATCTGGAACGAGCGCGCCAGCCCGAGCCGGCTGCGCTTGTAGGACGGCAGGTTCGTGACGTCGCGGCCGGCGAAGCGGATGGTGCCGGAGTTCGGCATCACCTGCCCGGTGAGCTGGCTTATCAGCGTGGTCTTGCCGGCGCCGTTGGGACCGATGATGGCGTGCAGCTCACCTGGCACCACCTCCATCGAGAGGTTGTCGGTCGCGGTGATGCCGCCGAAGCGGCGGACCAGATTGTCGACGCGGAGCAAGGGATCAGGCAAGGAATCAACCACGGCGCATCCTCCCGAGCAGGCCCATGATGCCGCCGCGCGCGAACAGCACGATCAGGAGCAGCACCGGGCCCAGGATCAGCCCGGAATATTCGGTGAACTGCGATAGCAGTTCCTCGAGCAGGAGATAGACGATCGCGCCGATGACGGGACCGAACAGCGAGCCCATGCCGCCGAGGATCACCATCACCATGAGATCGCCGGAGCGGGTCCAGTACATCACGGCGGGGCTGACGAAATCGGTGTTGTTGGCAAGCAGCGCGCCGGCGAGGCCACAGATCGTGCCTGATATCACGAAGCAGACCAGGCGGTAGCGGTTGGCATGGAAGCCGATCGCCTGCATGCGCTGCTCGTTGGAGCGGACGCCCTGCACCACGAGGCCGAAACGCGAATTGACGATGCGCCAGATCAGATAGAGGCCGCCGAACAGGCAGGCCAGGCAGAGGTAATAGAACTGGTTGCGATCCGACAGGTTGATCAGGCCGGCGAAATCGCTGCGCTTGTAGACGGTGAGCCCGTCGTCACCGCCGTAGCGCGACAGCGCGGAGGCGATGTAGTAGGCCATCTGCGCAAAGGCCAGCGTGATCATGATGAAATAGACGCCGCGAGTGCGCAGTGACAGGGCGCCGATCAGCAGCGCAAACAGCGCCGAGACGACGAGCGCCACCGGCCACTGGATGAAGCCGGAGCCGATGCCCTCGGCGGCGAGGATGCCGACGGCATAGCCGCCGATACCGAGATAGGCGGCGTGGCCAAAGCTCATCATGCCGCCATAGCCCATGATCAGATTGAGGCTCGCGGCGGCGAGCGCGAAGATCACGATGCGGGTGAACAGCGTGAGGATGAAGATATTGCCCGTGACCGCCGAATAGAGCGGCAGCAGGATCAGCGCGGCACACATCAGCGCCGCGACAGCATTGGAGACGTTGAGCTTTCGCATCATCGTTTGGCCGCCGGGAACAGCCCCTCGGGCCGCAGCACAAGGATGATGGCCATCAGGAGGTAGATCAGCATCGAGGACAGCGCCGGCGCCGCGGTGGACGCCGCCGCCCCGCTCAGCACCTTGCGCAGCAGATCGGGCAGGAAGGCGCGGCCCATCGTGTCGATGATGCCGACGAAGATCGCGGCCATGAACGCGCCGCGGATCGAGCCGATGCCGCCGATCACGATGATGACGAAAGCCAGGATCAGGATGTTCTCGCCCATGCCGATCTGCACGGTGAGGATCGGCGCCTGCATCAGCCCGGCGAGCCCTGCGAGCGCCGCGCCAAGGCCGAACACCAGCGTGAACAGCAGCTTGATGTTGATGCCGAGCGCCCCGATCATCTCGCGGTTGGAGGCGCCGGCGCGGATCAGCATGCCGATGCGGGTGCGCATCACGACGAGATAGAGCATTGCTGCGACCGCCAGCGCGACCACGATGATCATGAGGCGATAGGCCGGATAGTAAACGCCGGGAATGATCTGCACCGGCACGGTGAGCCAGGCCGGCAGCGGCAGCGCGAGGCCCGCCGGGCCCCAGATCAGCCGGACGGCGTCGTTGAAGAACAGGATCAGACCGAACGTCGCCAGCACCTGGTCGAGATGGTCGCGGCCATAGAGATGCCTAAGCGCGACATATTCCAGCACGATGCCGAGCAGTAAGGTGGCCCCTAACGCCATCAGCGCGCCAAGGACAAAACTGCCGGTCCAGGCCACGAAGGTCGCCGCGAAATAGGCGCCCATCATGTAGAGCGAGCCGTGCGCCAGATTGACGAAGTCCATGATGCCGAACACCAGCGTCAGCCCGGCCGCCAGCAGGAACAGCAGGAGACCGAATTGCAGGCCGTTCAACAGTTGTTCGACGACGAGATACATCGTGAGGTTACGTCACCATTAAATGAAACAGCGGCAGCGCGCATGCGCCGCCGCCACGTGAACTCCCTCGCCCCGCTCTTCGCGGGGAGAGGGTTGGGGTGAGGGGCAGCTCCGCAGACCGGGTTCGTGGAGAGTCCCCCTCACCCGGCGCTATGCCACAGCCGAAGCTTCGCTTCGGCGTTATCGTTTGCGACGGCCGCCGGAGGCGGCCTATGCCTCTCCCCGCACGCGGGGCGAGGTAAACCCAAAGCAAGCCGCGCGCCAAAAAGACGCCCGACAATCACTTCATCGGACACTTGTCGTGGAAGCGATCCTGGTCGTCCTTGACGATGGTCGCGACCGTCTTCAGCGAGAGCTGGCCCTCGGCGTCCTTGACCACGTCCTGCAGATAGAAGTTCTGGATCGGAATGTGGTTGTTGCCGTACTTGAACGGTCCGCGCACCGATTTGAAGTTCACCTTCTCCATCTCGGCCTTCATCGCGTCCTTCTTCGTCAGGTCGCCCTTCACCGCGACCACGGCGCTGTTGATGAGGTTGGCAGCGTCGTAGGACTGTGCGCCGTAGAAGGTCGGCCGCAGGCCGGGATACTTCTTGCGGTAGTCGGCGACGAACTTCTTGTTCTCCTCGTTGGGCAGGTCGTTGACCCATTGCTGCGCGCCGGGAACGCCGAGCGCATTGTCCTTCTGCAACGGCAGCGACAATTCGTCGATGGTGAACGCAGTGTAGAGCGGGATCTGCTGCTTGATGCCGGCCTGCGCATACTGGTTCAGGAACTGCACGCCGGCCGCGCCCGGATAGAACACGAAGATCGACTCGGCCTTCGAGTTCTTCGCCTTGGTGAGCTCGGCGGAGAAGTCGAGCTGGCTCGGCCATACCGTATATTCCTCGCCGACGACCTGGCCCTTGAACGTGCTCTTGACGCCGGCCAGCATGTCCTTCCCCGCGGCGTAGTTCGGGCCGATCAGGAACACCGACTTGACGCCCTTCTGGTTCATGTAGGTGCCGACCGCCTGCGGGGTCTGGTCGTTCTGCCAGGAGGTCGAGAACACGTAAGGCGAGCACAGTTCGCCGGCGAGCTGCGACGGACCGGCATTGGCCGAGATCAGGAAGGTCTTGGAATCGACCGCGGTCTTCAGCGACGCCAGCAGCACGTTCGACCAGATATAGCCGACGATGAAGTCGACCTTGTCGGACTGCACCAGCTTCTCGGTCTTCTGCTTGCCGACATCCGGCTTCTGCTGGTCGTCCTCGTAGATCACCTCGACCGGCTTGCCGTCGATCTTGCGGCCGAGATGGTCGAGCGCGAGCTCGAAGGAATTGCGCATGTCGTTGCCGATCACGGCGGTCGGACCGCTGAAGGTCGAAACGAAGCCGATCTTGACGCTGTCAGCCGCCATCGCGGGCTGCGCCAGCGCCAGAGCCATGGCGCCTGCCAGCCAAAATGCCTTTTTCATATTCACTCCCCTCCTCAACCAAAGATCCCACCAGCCTCGATCACGAGGGCCCGGGGGTCACGCTTTGCGCGCGTCGTTCTGTGACGTATTTTGTGCGCGATATCGCAAGTCTGCAGCAAGCATGAACCGACGGCGCTGACTTAGAACCTTCGGCGCATACCCCAGCACCTTGCATCATAATTCTTCTAAATCGACCATGGCAAGAAATATAATGCCGGTTGCGTGGGCAACGATTGTCGCAGGCACCGGCCGTCTGCAACGACCCGCGCCGGCACTGCAGCAGGCTTTAACGATCCGGTAAAGCACCCGGAAACCACGGGCCGGCAAGCGCCTGCGGGCTTCATGGTCCGGAAAGCATCCCTGGCCGACGCTGCCGCCAAAGGGGTGCGTCACATGCTGAATTACATCTTCGGCTTCAATGCCCGGATGGGCCGACTGGCTTTCTTCTTCTGCACCTTCGTGGTGGGCCTCGGCTTTATGATGCTGGTCTATGGCGTCACCGGCAACGCACCGGCGAGCGGCAGTATGGACGTGCTGCTGGCGCAGGCATCGAGCAACCCCGTGCTGGTCATTGCCTTCTACGGCATGCTCGTCATCTGCTTCATGCTGCAATCGATGCGGGTGCGCGACATGGGCTGGGATCCGGTCTGCGTGATGGCGGCATGGATCGCCCTCCTCGTGCTCGACAGGGCCATTGCCGGACGATTTCCCGAATATGCGCTGACCTATCAGCACACCGAAACGGTGGTCGGCGCCGCCGTCAATGGCGCAATGAACATCGTCCTGCTGGCCTGGCGGAGCGGCGGCTATTACGAAGAAGCCCCGCCATCGCCGCGCGAGACCGGCGGCGATGGCCTGTTCGAAAGACGCAGTACGCCGGCCGCAGGCGGCAGCCGCGTCGCGCGGATCGCCAATGGCGAGTTCGGCGGCAAGACGCGGTAGCGGCTCCCTCCCTATTTTCGTCCCTGCGAAAGCAGGGACCCATAACCACGGCTCTGCATTGTCGAAGCGAGCTGTGGCCCCAGCATCGCCCACCAATTCGCATTCGTGGTTATGGGTCCCGGCTCTGCGGCCGGGACGACACCGAGTTTGTGGCGTGGTCACTGCGCCAAGCGCTGATCGGCGGTCAGCCTTGATCCACCGCCCATTCGGCGCCGTCGATCGCATAGGACGCGTGGCGGAAATCCCTGATCGTCGCGACCTTGTCGGCCGACCAGTCGAGCAGCATGAACGATCGCGGCGGCGCGTCCAGAGCGGTCGGATCGAACACCAGGATCGCGGGGCGTCCCTCGACCTGTCCGGTCACCAGATGCCAGTCGTCGATCTTCGAATAATTGCCGAAGTAGCGCGACACCTCGGCCTTGCCGTTCAGCCGCGTCCGGTTGACGAGCTCGAGCCTGATGTCATCAGCGATCATGGCGCGGATGGCGTCGAAGTCGCGGGCGTTGAAATGGCTGACATAGGCGTTGAGCCTGACGCGATCGGCCGGCGACAGGCCGGGCCGCGGCGCGTCGTCCGGCTCGGCGGCAAACTCGCGCAGCTGCGTGCGTCCACGGTGCAGCGCGGCTTTCACCGCGGGCAGGCTGAAATCCATGATGCCGCAGATCTCCTGCAGGGAGCATCCGAGCACATCCATCAGGATCACGCTGGAACGCTGCGCCACCGGCAGGCGCATGAAGGTGCGCAGGCTGGTCGCGGCGATCTCGCGGCGGTCCAAATCATCGAGCTCTCCGGCCATCATGTCCACCTCCTCCGGCGCGTGGAGCGCTTCCTGGCGGTTGCGCCGCCTGAGGAAATCGAGTGCGGTGTTGTGCGCGATCCGGAACAGCCAGGCTTGCGGGTTCTGGATCGGCGCGGCGGACCCGAAGGCTTCCACCGCCTTGATCAGCGCGTCCTGCAGCACATCCTCGCCGTCGATGACGGATCCGACCATGCGGGCGCAGTAGCGATGCAGCCTCGGCCGCATCGCCGCCAACAGCGCGTCGACGTCGGTCGCGGCCGGCGCTTGGTGTGGTGACGTCATGATGGCTCCGCCAGATCGGTGCACTGCCCGCCGGTTCACGGCTCATCCAGCATACGATAATTCCCGACAATCACCGCACTGCGAACCAGCGGCGGCTCGGCGCAACGATCGCGGATGCCGTCCTGGAACGCCTGGAACGCGGCCAGTTTCGGGATCGGGCTCGAGCCGTCTTCGGCCGCGGTCTCGACCATGTGGATGAAGGTATCGTCCTCCAGCCGCAGGGTCAGATAGCGCACGCCGTCCGGCCTCGCTGCCTTCAGCTCGGCGAACACGGCCGACACCAGCGCGGCATTCTTCTCCGCCATCTCCGGCTTCGCCTTGTACCTGATCAGGGTCCGTCTCATCGCAGCCTCCTTGGCCTGGTTCTGCGGCCTGAACCGGCCGCCTCAGACCCAAGGACGTTTGCGAACCGCCAAAGGATGCGGTCCGGCAAAAATAAACTTCGGCCGCATCCTTTGCCTGTTCCGGTTCGTCCTTGCCGGCGAAGCGCGCCGCAACCACGCGGCGCGGCAACGGAGAACGACCATGCAGACCCCTCGAGAGCGCGCCGAACAGCGCTGGGTGCTCGGCCTCACCGCGCTGGCATCCTTCATGATGGCGCTCGACGCCATGATCATGACCACGGCCTTCGCCACCATCCGCGCCGATTTCGGCAGCGCCGTGGAGACGCTGCAATGGACCGTCAACGCCTTCAACCTGACCTTCGCGGTGCTGCTCCTGACCGGCGCGGCGCTCGGCGACCGGTTCGGGCGGCGCAGGATGTTCGCGGCCGGGATCGGCCTGTTCGTCGTGGCGTCCGCGGCCTGCGCGCTGGCTGGCAACGCCGCGGCCCTGATCGCCGCGCGCGCCCTGCAGGGCGCGGGCGCGGCGCTGGTGATGCCGCTGGCGATGGCGATCCTGAGCGGCGCGTTCGGCCGGGAGGAGCGCGCCCGCGCGCTCGGCATTTTCAGCGGCATCACCGGATGCGCGTTGATCATCGGTCCCGCGATCGGCGGCTTCATCACCGAACATCTCGGCTGGCGCTGGATCTTCTGGATCAACTTGCCGGTCGGCCTGATCGCGATCGCCCTCGTGATCACGCGCCTGCGCGAAAGTTTCGGGCCGACTGCGCCGCTCGACATCACCGGCCTCACGCTGGTCGCGCTCGCGGCGCTGGCGCTGGTCTGGGGCCTGCTGCGCGGCAACGGCGTCGGCTGGGCCAGCGCGGAAGTGACGGGCGCACTGATCGCCGGCGTCGCGCTGGCGGCGACGTTCGTGCTGTGGGAGCTGCGTGCCACAAACCCGATGGTGCCGATGCGGCTGTTCGCGGCACGGCCGTTTGCATCGGGCATGGCCGCAAGCGCGCTGTTCTACGCCGCGATGTATGGCGTGCTGTTCCTGCTGCCGCAGTTCCTGCAGATCGCGCTCGGCTTCGACGCCTTCGGTGCCGGGCTTCGCTTGCTGCCGTGGACGGCGACGCTGTTCGTCACCGCTCCGATCGCCGGCGCCGCGGTCAACCGGTTCGGCGAGCGCACGCTGGTCGTCACCGGCCTCCTGATGCAGGCGATCGGGCTCGGCTGGATCAGCGAGATCGTGAGCCCCGCAGTGCCCTATTCGGCGCTGGTCGCGCCGCTGGTGCTTGCCGGCGTCGGCGTGTCGATGGCGATGCCGGCCGCGCAGAACGCGGTGCTGGGTGCGGTCGCCGTCAGCGAGATGGGCAAGGCGTCGGGCGTCTTCAACATGGGCCGCTTCCTCGGCGGCATGTTCGGTATCGCGGCGCTGGTGGCGAGCTTCTCCGCCAATGGCGCGGCCGATTCATCCGGTCATTTCGCAAACGGATTCGCGTCGGCGATGAGCCTTGCCGCAACGCTGTCATTCGGCGGCGCGGTCGCGGGACTGTTCCTGCCGATGCGGCGGCGAGCCGTGGCCGCCGCCGCGCCGCAGGATGCGTGAGGCTTGCGGCGATTGGGTTTTGCTATCGGGCGATCGGGCATTTCGTGTTGGAATGGGGCTGCGAATGAATACATAATCAAACGGCGAAGCCGTTCGAAACCGAGAGCGACATCAGATGACGCAAGCGCCGGCCAAACCTCATCGCGTGGTGATCGTCGGCGCCGGCTTCGGCGGCCTGGAAGCCGCTTTCTGTCTCAGAGGGGCGCCGGTCGAGATCACGCTGATCGACCGCCGCAACCACCATCTGTTCCAGCCGCTGCTCTATCAGGTCGCGACCGCTTCGCTTGCCACCAGCGAGATCGCCTGGCCGATCCGCTATCTCTTGCGCGACCGGCCCGAGGTGACGACGCTGTTCGCCAATGTCTGTGGCGTCGACGCCGCAGCGAAATGCGTCCAGCTCGACGACGGAGGCAGCATTCCCTACGACACGCTGGTCCTCGCCACCGGCGCCCGCCACGCCTATTTCGGCCACGACGAATGGGAGCCGTTCGCGCCGGGCCTGAAGACGCTGGAGGACGCCACCACGCTGCGGCGGCGCATCCTGGTCGCCTTCGAGCGCGCCGAGCGCGAGACCGATCCGGACAAGCGCGCGGCGCTGCTGACCTTCGTCATCATCGGCGCCGGCCCGACCGGCGTCGAGATGGCCGGCACCATCGCCGACCTCGCCAAGGACACGCTGCCGCAAGACTTCCGTCACATCGACACGCGCAAGGCGCGCGTGGTGCTGATCGAGGCCGGCCCGCGCGTGCTGGCCGGCTTCCCCGACGATCTCTCGGCCTATGCGCAAGCGTCGCTGGAAAGGCTCGGCGTCGAGGTGATGCTGGGCGAGCCGGTCACCGAATGCTCGGCCGACGGCGTCGTGTTCGGCGGCAAGAGGCTGGAGGCGCGCACCATCGTCTGGGCCGCCGGCGTGCGCGCCTCGCGCGCCGCCGAATGGCTGAACGCGCCGGCCGATCGCGCCCATCGGCTGCAGGTCGAGCCGGATCTGACCGTGCCGGGCCATCCCGATGTCTTCGCCGTCGGCGACACCGTCACGATCAAGGACCCCGACGGCAATCCGGTGCCCGGCATCGCGCCGGCCGCCAAGCAGGAGGGGCGCTATGTCGCCGCGCTGATCAAGGCCCGGCTCGACGGCAAGACGCTGCCGCCATTCCGCTACAAGCATGCCGGCAGCCTCGCCCAGATCGGCAAGAAGAAAGCGGTGATCGATTTCGGCTGGCTCAAGCTGCGCGGCTCTCTGGCATGGTGGATTTGGGGCCTCGCCCACATCTACTTCCTGATCGGCGTGCGGCATCGGATTGCGGTGGCGATGAACTGGCTCTGGATCCACACCCGCGACCAGCGCGCCGCGCGGCTGATCACACAAGGCAGCAGCAAGGTCGCGCAGTAGGTACTCGGCACTACGCTAACCTGTTATCCGTCATCCCCGCGCAAAGGCTCCGCCTTTGTCGCTGGAGGAGCGCGGCACGCGCGTCTCGAAGGATCGACGGCCCCGCTAGTGGCCGTACATCCTTCGAGGCTCGCCCAGCGGCGCAATTGCGCCGCAAGGCTCGCACCTCAGGATGACGGATAACAAGCTGTCTTAGCCTCTCAGCGCTGTACGCATTCTCACCCCATCACCTGATGCGGCGAGCGGCCGAACGCGGCCTTGAAGGCGCGGCTGAAATGCGAGACGTCGCTGAAGCCGAAGCTCAGCGCGACATCGGTAACATGGCTGAAGCGCCGCTCCGCCAGCGCCTGATAGGCGCCGGCGAGGCGCTGCTGCCACAGCCAGCGGATCGGCGTCGTGCCTTCGCGCGCGAACAGGCGATTGAGCGTGCGCGGCGCCATGTTCTGTGCGGTGGCGATCGCATCGAGGTCGAGCCCGGGATCGTCGAGATTGGCCAGCATGTAGGCCTTGACCCGCGCCAGCCTTTCGTCGCCGCGCTGGGGCCCGTCGTCGGTCAGCTCGGTCTGCAGCGTGGTTGCGAAAATATCGAGCGCCGCCGCGCCAAGCCGTATCGCCGCAGGTCCGGCCGCGTCATCGAGCCGCGTCAGCCTGCGGATCAGCGATCCCGCCAGCGCTCCCACTTTCGACGCGTTGCCGACCCGCCGCGCCGTCAGGCGCTGCGCATCCGGCAGGCGCGCGAGCAGCAGCGGCCGCGGGATCGACACCATGATCGCGCGCGCGCTCGGGGCGAATTCCAGCGTGAACGGCTGCGCCTGGTCATGCAGCATCAGATCGCCCCGGCGCATGCGCACGTCGCGGCCGCCCTGGGCGAAGCTGACCTCGCCGCGCAGCGTGAGCCACAGCATGAAATAGTCGCGCGGATCCCTGCGGACGTCGCTCGCACTGCGCATCACCCGGATGCGGTCGGCGGCCGGCGTCGAAGACCAGATGTCGTTGATCGCAAGCGGGCCGAGACGGCGGATCGAGATCGATGCCTGGAACGCCTCGTCGGCGACGCGGCGGCATTCGGTCAGCGAGAATTCGCGGCAGGTGACGTGATGCCAGCGGTCGAAACCGTCACCCGGCGCAACAAGCGTTTGCGCGACGACTGTGTGATCTGGGGTCTGCATCGGACCTTGCTCCCGCCCAACCCGGCAGCGGGATATTCTGCGTCCAGCCCTCCCTTCTGGCAAGCAGAGACCAGCGACTGGCCGGCGCAGCCAAGAACGATCGCGGGAACCGGCGTAGAAATTGTCTCTCACCAGGAGGAGACCCCACATGGGCTACCAATGCGAAATCATCGATCCCGCCCGCACCGTCATGATCGTGGTCGACATGCAGAACGATTTCGTGGCCGAGGGCGCCAAGCTGCGTTCGGCCCAGGCCGCCGCCATGGTGCCGCGGCTGGCGCAGACCCTGAAGGCCTGCCGCGACAAGGGCATCCGCGTCGTCTACACCGCGCATGTGCATCGCCGCGACGGCAGCGACATGGGGCTCTATGACGATCTCTATTCGCCGATCGCCGACCGGTCGTCGCTGGTCGACGGCACCGAGGGCGTCGAGATCTTCAACGACCTCGCGCCCGCCCCCGGCGAGCACGTCATCAAGAAGCACCGCTACAGCGCGTTCTTCGCCACCGATCTCGACCTCATCCTGCGCGAATGGGGCATCACCACGGTGATCATCTCGGGGACCACGACCGAGAACTGCTGCCATGCCACCGCGCGCGACGCCATGTTCCACAATTACAAGGTCGTCTTCCTGTCGGACGCGACCGGCACGTTCGACTATCCCGATGTCGGCCAGGGCGCGCTGTCCGCCGACGAAGTACACCGCGCCACGCTGACGATCCTCGCGTTCTCAACCGCACATGTGATGACGGCGGCCGAGATGCTGGCGCGGGTCAAGGTGGCGGGTTCGAAGGCGGCGTAGCGAGTTCACGAACAGCGCATCCCACATTCGGTCTGCCTCTCCCCTTGTGGGAGAGGCCGGATCGCATGAAGCAGAGCGCAATGCGATCCGGGTGAGGGGTTGCGGTCTCTCCGGTCCGTACGCCGTGTGGAGAGATACCCCTCACCCCAGCCCTCTCCCACAAGGGGAGAGGGAGCGCAGCAGCATTCGCGGCGAAAAGCTCACTTCACCAGCGAGCAGCCGCCATCGGCCAGCGGGCGGAACGCCTGATCGGCCGAGATGGTCGCGATCAGCTTGTAGTAGTCGTAGGGGTACTTCGACTCCTCGGGCTTCTTCACCTCGAACAGATACATCGGGTGGACGACGCGACCGTCCTGGCGGATCGTGGTGTCGCCGAACAGCTTGTCCTTGCCCTTGAAGGTCTTCATCTGCGGCACCACCGCCTTGGCGTCGTCGCTGCCGGTGGCGGCAACCGCGTTGAGGTAGGCGAGCGTCGAGGCGTAAACGCCGGCCTGGTTGCCGCTCGGCATCTTGCCGTTCATGCCGGGACGGGCGGCGAAGCGCTTTGCGAACGCGCGGGTGTCGTCGTTCATGTCCCAGTAGAAGGCTTCCAGCAGCTGCAGGCCCTGCGCGACCTTCAGGCCCATGCCGTGGATGTCGTTCACGAACAGCAGGAACGCCACCATGGTCTGGCCGCCCTGCTGGATGCCGAACTCGGCCGCCTGCTTCACCGCATTGATGGTGTCGCCGCCGGCATTGGCGAGCCCGATCACTTTTGCTTTCGAGTTCTGCGCCTGCAGCAGGAACGACGCGAAGTCCGACGTGCCGAGCGGATGCTTGCTCGAGCCCAAAACCTTGCCGCCGTGCTTCTCGATGTAGTTCGTCGCTTCAGCCTCAATGCCTTTGCCGAGCGCATAATCGACGGTCACGAAATACCAGTCCTTGCCGCCGCGCTGCATCATCGCGGCTGCGGTGGTGTTGCCGGTGGCCCAGGCGTCGTTGACCCATTGAATGGTGTTCGGCGAGCAGGCCTTGCCGGTGAGATCGGAGCTTGCGGTCGACGACGCCAGGAACGTCATCCGGCTATCGCGCAGGATGGTGTTGATGGCGAGCCCGACCGCCGAGTTCGGCACGTCGACGATGGCATCGACGCCTTCGACATCGAGCCATTTGCGCGCGATCGCAGAGCCCACATCGGCCTTATTCTGGTGATCGGCATAGACGATCTCGACCTTGATGCCCTTGCCGCCGCCGTTGAAATCTTCCGCGGCCATGCGCGCGGCTTCCACCGAACCCATGCCGTTGGTGTCCTGGAAGATGCCCGAAATGTCGTTGAGCACGCCGACGCGGACCACGTCGCCGGAAATCTCCGCCCGTGCGCTGCCCGCGGCGCAGGCCAATGCCAGCGCAAGTCCAATCCTAAATCGCCCAACCCCGAAGCCCCTCATAGTCTCCTCCCTTGCCTCGCTCCTCAGCCAGCTCCGATATCTCGTCAGGCCGGCGTGATCTCGACCGGCAGGCTGCTGAGCCCACGCAGCGTGTTGTTGAAAAGGCGCTTCGGCTCGCCGGTGATGTCGATCCTGGCGACACGACGGGCCAGCGCCGCCATCATCACCTCGCCTTCGAGACGGGCGACGAGCTGGCCGACACACATATGGATGCCCGAACCGTAGCCGACGTGGCCCGACGTACGACGGGTGATGTCGTAGCTATCGGGCGCTTCCCAGCGGCGCGGATCACGATTGGCCGCGGCCAGGAACATCAGCACCTTCTCGCCTTCAGGAATGCTGGCTCCACTGAGCTCGACGTCGCGCGTCGTGGTGCGGAAGAAAGTCTGCACCGGACTTTCGAACCGCACAGCTTCCTCGAAGGCGTTGCGCGCCAGCGTCGGATCGGCGCGCAACCTCTGGAACTGGTCGGGGAAGCGGGCGAGGCAGTAGACGGCGGCGCCGATGCCGTTGACGGTCGTGTCGAGACCGGCCGACAGCAGCGAGCGCACCAGCAGCGGCGCTTCGGTCGCGGTAATGGCTCCGGTATCGACATGGGCGTGAATGCAGGCGCCGATGCCATCAGGGGTGAGATTGTCGCGCTGGCATTGCTCGGCAACATAGGCCTGATGCGGCGCCGAGCGCTCGATCGCCTCCTTGCGGAGCTCGTTCGGCGGGCCGAAGGCATTGAACACCAGACTGGCGTAGGGCAGCAGATGCTCGCGGCCCTCCGGCCTCAGGCCGAGCGCATCCGGGAAGATCGACAACGGATAGGCTTCCGCAAGGTCCGCGATCGCGTCGAACCTGCGCTTCTCCAGCAGCGCATCGAGGCGGGCCTCCGCGGCGGCGGCAAATTGCCCGCGAAGCTGCTTCATCACGGTCGCCGACAACACCGTGCTCAGCACGGCGCGGGTCCGGGTATGGGCGGGCGGGTCGGCCTCCAGGATCAGGCTCGCCGGCCGCCACGGCTTCTCCTTGGAAAAGTCGCTGAGGCCGACGCCGCGGCTGGAGCAGAAGGTCGCGGGGTCGTTCAGCACCGCATGAACCTCGGCGTAGCGCGCCACGCCGTAGACATTCCACTTGTCGAGATAAACCACCGGCCCGGCCTCGCGCAGCCGCTCATGGGTCGGGAATGGATCGGCGAAGAACTCGAGCGCGAACGGATCGACGTCGAGATGCGGGACGGACGCAGCTTCTGTTGCAGTCATCGGGACCTCCCGAGGTTTGATCTTGTCAACACGGGCCGCATATCTATTGCTCCCGGACAGTTTCGCAGCGATGATTTGAGAGATGAGCAGCCAGCCCCTCCCCCGAAAGCCCCGCCGGCCGAGACCGGCCGATCCCGCAGACGCCAGTGACGGCCCGCTGCTGGACCTTGATCGCTATGTGCCGGCGTTCATCACCTTCATCGGCAACAAGCTGTCGAACAGCGCCACCGCGTTTTACCAGAAGAATTTCGGCGTCAACGTCACCGAGTGGCGAATCATCTCGCAACTGGCGATCGAGCCGGGGATTCCCGCCTCCCGGATCTGCCAGGTGATCGGCTTCGACAAGGGACCGGTCAGCCGCAACCTCGCGGCGCTGCAAAAGCGCGGCCTGCTGACCATCCGCACCGCGCCGGATGACGGCCGCACCCATTCGATCACGCTGACCGCGCGCGGCCGCGCCGTCCACGACAAGGTCATCGTCGCGGCGCTGGAGCGCGAGCGGCGGCTGCTGGCGTGCCTGAAGAAGGACGAGCGCGAGGTGCTGATCGAGCTGCTGCGCCGGCTGCACGAGAATCTCGGCGCCGTGACCGGGCAAGGCACGACCTGACGGCGCAGCCGTGCCATGGGCGCCGCGCTGCGCCCCCACAGTCTTCGCCCGATCTTCCATGCGTGCCGTTGGCGCCGTGCTGCGCAACATTCTCCTCCCAAACGCGTGGCCGTTGACCGGCCCTGTCCCTATGGGTGCGGAAACTCGCACAGCTTAGTTGCTATGGCAACTAAAAACGCAGCCGCGTGCAGCGCGGCAAGTGGAAGCAGCGGGGACCTGGCGGGTTGGACAGCTGAAACCTGGATGATCCGTGCCACAAACGCGGTGTCGTCCCGGCCTCCGAGCCGTGACCCATAACCACAAATGCTGATTATCGCATGTCGGCGGAACGACGAACTTTGTTCACAATTTCGGCCGCGGAGTATGGGTCCCTGCTCCCGTGCGCAATTGCGCACTAGGCAGGGACGACGGCAGTCTACGCGGCGCGCCGCTGGCGCGTCAGAGGCACAAATCGCCTCACACGTCCCCGCAGGCGATTGCCTGACCCGACCCGTCGTCCTCCAATACCGCCACTGCTGCGGCGCGGCGCGTCAGCACGGCGCGCTGGTTGATGTAGCCCTTGTCGGTGATCTCCCCGCCGTCGACCGAGGCAGGCTCGGCCAGCAGCAGCGCGCGGGTGGCATGGCCGGAGGAATGGCCGCCTTGCGCCTTGAGCCGTGCCAGCCCCTGCCCGATCGCGGAACGGACCGCCGGATGACCGATCACCTCGCTCGCATCGGCGCTCTCGGGCAGCCTTGCCAGCGAACGGCAGGCGGCGAGGTTCGGAAACACCAGGAAGCGCACCTCGTCGCGGCCATGGCCGGTGACGACGATGTCCTGCGCGAGCGGCGCCAGCGCCGCGATGCCGGCGACGCGCAAGGTGCCGACGCTGACCCAGGTGCCGGAATTGAGCTTGAAATCCTCCGCCACGCGGCCGTCGAAGAACAGGCCAAGTTCAGGCCGTGCGGGATCTGCGAAGGTGACGGCGTCGCCGATCTTGTAAAAGCCCTCGTCATCAAAGGCCTCAGCGGTCAGTTCGGGCGCCTTCCAGTAGCCCGGCGTGACGTTGGGCCCGCGCACGCGGACCTCGAGCTTGTCGCCCGACGGCACCAGCTTGAGCTCGGTGCCGGGAATCGGCACGCCGATATTGCCGGAGCGTTTGGCCAGGAAGTGGCAATCGGTCGCGAGCGGCGAGGTCTCGGTCGAACCCCAAGCCGACACCATCGGCAGCCGGCGGCCAACAGTCCACAGCGACAATTCCTCCAGCGCGTCCCACAGATTCTGCGGCAGCGCCGCGCCGGCATAGAAGGCGAATTTGGTGCCCTCGAAGAATTTTCTGCGCAGTTCGTCGTCGGTGCGCAGCGCCGCGATCAGCATGTCGAAGCCGCGCGGCACGTTGAAATAGACCGTCGGCACCACGCTGCGCAGGTTGGCCAGAGAGGTCGCGAACAGGCCGGGCGCCGGCTTGCCGCCGTCGATATAGAGCGTGCCGCCGTTGCGCAGCACCAGATTGAAATTGTGGTTGGCGCCGAAGGTGTGGCTCCAGGGCAGCCAGTCCAGGATCACCAGTTCCTCGCCCGCTTGCTCCAGGAACGTCCAGGTCTGCGCCTTGGCCTGCTGGCTCGAGGTCAGCATGCGCTGGGTGTTGATCACGGCCTTCGGCGTGCCCGTCGAGCCCGAGGTGAACAGGAATTTTGCGATCGTGTCCGGCGTCACCGCCGCGAACGCCTTGGCGACCCCGGGCGCTTCCGGCGTGGCAGCGACGGTGCGGAACGGCAATGCGTCGGGATTGCCGCTGACGATGGTTGCGCGATGCAGCGACTTGATTGCGGCAAACGCCGCCGCGAACGGCCTTGTGCTCGTGACGTAGATCGCGCCGGGGTCGAGAAGGCTGATCATGCTCTTCAGCTTGTCGAAATCCCGGGACATCAGCGAATAGGCCGGCGAGATCGCGGCCGAGGGCACCCCGACATGCTGCGCGGCGAGCGCAAACAACGCGTGATCGATGCCGTTGTCGGAGAGGATAACGAGCGGACGTTCAATGCTCAGCCCTTGCGCCAGCACCCACGATGCGGCCCGCCGCACGATGCCGAGCGCGTCGCGATAGCTGACGGTGCTCCAGGGCGCCTCGGCATTGGCGCGCTCGCCGAGAAAGATGCGATCCGGCGCCTGCCTCGCCCAATGCTCCAACCAGTCGCCGACGCAGCGGGCGCCCTGCTTCAGCGGCGTGGTGGAGCGGACCAGGATGCTGCCGTCGTCGCGGCTGACCGCAACGATCGCGGGCGTCGCAAACAGGCTGCTCGGATTGTCTCCGCTGGCGGCGGCCATCGTCATGGTTTCCTCCTCGCCCGTGTCTTTGCGGGATCGCGCCGCAACATGGTGCGGCGCCGCGGTCCCGGCCGGGCTCTTTGGTGATAATGTTGCGGACATCAATTGTTGTCGTCAACAACAATCTTTCCCTCTCGCCTTGGGCGCGCTAGCCTGAGCTCATGGCGAGCCAGCAAAAGACATCGCGCAAGGCGGCAGGAACGGCAGCGGCGATCCGCCGCCCCCGGTCGCATGGAGCAAATGGCGGGGCGCCCAACGGCGACGCCGGCGACAACATCGGCCTCGACGCGCTGGTCGGTCACGCCGGCTATGCGGTGCGCCGCTTCCAGCTCTGGATCTTTCAGGACTTCATCAAGACGCTGGCGACGGTCGATATCCGCCCAACCCAGTATTCGGTGATGACCGTGATCGGGGCCAATCCGGGCCTCAGCCAGATGGCGGTGACAAAGCGGCTCGGGATCGAGCGCGCGCGGCTGGTGCATCTGCTCGACAGCCTGGAAGACCGCGACTTCGTCAGCCGCGTCCCCTCCGCGACCGACCGCCGCACCCACGCGCTGCATCTGACGGCGCGCGGCAAGACCGCGCTGGCGCAGTTCAAGCGGCTCGCCGCCGAGCATGAGCGGCATGTCGCGGAGAAGATCGGCAAGGAAAACCGCAAACAACTGCTGCAGATCCTCGCCTGTTTCACCTGACCTCGCGACGAGATTTCGGCTTGACCAGACCTGCCTACAAATTGGGCAGATACTCTCTCAAGCCGGCCCGAGCCCATTCCCGACGAGCGCTTCAAGCAACTGATATTGTGCAATAATCCGCCGCGCGACGGACGCAGGTGAATTGTACACAATGGCACATTGCTTGCTTCGATCAGGCTGCAATTCCCTTGCGGATGGCATCCGACGCCTCCCCGCACACGAATGAGGCCAAGCACGTGACTGAAACTGTCGCCGCGATCGTCGCCGCGCACCGCGCCGGGACCATGACGCCGGCCCAAACCGTGGCGCGCAGCTACCAGCGCATCCGCGAGCACAACGATCCCGCCATCTTCATCAGCCTGCGCGATGAGAAGGATGCGCTTGCCGAGGCCGAGCGGCTCGCCGATCCGACGTTGCCGCTTTACGGCGTGCCGGTCGCGGTGAAGGACAATATCGATGTCGCGGGCCTGCCGACCACCGCCGCCTGCCCGGCGTTCTCGTATCTGCCCGCACAGGACTCTACGGCCGTCGCCAGACTGCGTGCGGCCGGCGCCATCATCATCGGCAAGACCAATCTCGACCAGTTCGCCACCGGTCTGGTCGGCGTGCGCTCGCCCTACGGCATTCCCAGGAACCCGGTGCGCGGCGATCTGGTGCCGGGCGGATCGAGCTCGGGCTCCGCGGTCGCGGTCTCAGCGGGCCTCGTGCCGCTTGCGCTCGGCACCGACACCGCGGGCAGCGGCCGCGTCCCGGCGATGCTCAACAACATCGTCGGGCTCAAGCCGAGCCTCGGGCTGATCTCGACCACCGGCGTCGTGCCGGCCTGCCGCACGCTCGACTGCGTCTCGATCTTCTCGCTCACCGTCGACGACGCGCTGGCCGCGCTCGCCGTCATGTCCGGGCCCGATCAGTCCGATCCGTATTCGCGCGACCGGGCGCTGGCCCCGCTGGCGAGCTTTCCGGCCAAGCTGAAGCTCGGCATTCCCCAAACCGGCCAGTTGAAATTCTTCGGCGATCATGAGGCCGAGAAGGCCTATGGCGAGGCGTGCAAGCGCTGGCAGGCGCTTGGCGCCGATCTCGTCGCGTTCGACCTCGCGCCGTTCTTCGAGACCGCGCGGTTGCTTTATGAGGGTCCGTGGGTGGCGGAACGCTATCTAGTCATCCGCGACCTGCTCGCGTCGTCGCCCGAGGCGGTTCATCCGGTGACGCGCGAGATCACCGTCGGCGGATCGCGCCCCACCGCTGCCGACACCTTCTCGGCGCTGTACCGCCTCGAGGCACTGCGCCGCGTCGCCGAGCGCAGCCTCGCATCGCTTGATGCGATCGTGTTGCCGACCGCCCCGACCGTCTATTCCACCGCTGACGTGCTCGCCAATCCAATCGAGCTGAACTCGCGGCTCGGCACCTACACCAATTTCGTCAACCTGCTCGACATGTGCGGCCTGGCGCTGCCGGCAGCGATGCGGCCCGACGGCGCGCCGTTCGGCATCACGCTGCTCGCCCCCGCCGGCCGCGACGCCCAGCTTGCCGGCATCGGCCGCGTGTTTCACGCCGACACCGGACTGGCGCTCGGCGCCAATTCACTTCCGCAGCCGCCGCTCACCGCCACACCGACGCAGGCCGGCTCCGACGACATCACCATCGCGGTGGTCGGCGCACATCTCTCCGGCATGGCGCTGAACCACGAGTTGACGACGCTCGATGCGCGCCTGCTGGAAGAAGCGGTCACCGCGCCGGACTACAGGCTCTACGCACTCGACACCACGCCGCCGAAGCCCGGCATGCTGCGCATCGAGGCCGGTGCCGGCGCATCGATCAAGCTCGAGCTGTGGGCGATGTCACCGGCAGCATTCGGAAAATTCGTCGCCGCGATTCCGCCGCCGCTGTCGATCGGCACGATCAGGCTCGCCGACGGCCGGCAGGCCAAGGGCTTCATTGTCGAGCCCGCCGCGATCAACGGCGCGAAGGATATTTCATCCTATGGCGGCTGGCGCGCGTTCATGGCGGAGAGGGCGAAAGCCTAGCCGCTCCGGCGGTGCGCTCCCTCGCCCCGCTCTCTCGGGGCGAGGTAAGAAGAAGCTACACCGACACCGCGTAGGTCTCGTATTCCCCGCGCACCTGCTCGATATGGGCGCGCATCGCCGCGGCGGCGCCTGTCTTGTCGCCGCGCATGATAGCGACGACGACGCGGTCGTGCTCGGCGTGGGATTTTGCCAAACGCCCGAGGTTGCGGAACTGGGCGCGGCGGAACGGCTGCACGCGCACCCGCGTCGCCAGCGTGATCTCGGCGATATAGGCGTTCTGCGAGCCGGCATAGATCGCGTTGTGGAAGCGCTCATTGACCTCGTGGAACCGCTCGGGATTGCCGGTGTAGCTCAGCACCCGCAACTCCTCGTGGATCGCTTCCAGCGCGTGGCGCTCCGCCGCCGTCATTCGCTCGGCAGCGAGGCCGGCGCAGATCGCTTCCAGCTCGGCCATCGCCTCGAACATGCCGGTGAGCCGTTCAAGCGAGGGCCGCGCCACCACGGCGCCGCGATGCGCGCGGGCATCGATCAGGCCGCTGGCGGCAAGCTGCCGCAGCGCTTCGCGCACCGGGGTGCGCGAGACGTTGAAGCGCCGCGCAAGGTCGGTCTCATCGAGCCCGGCCCCCGGCGGCAGCGTGCCGCGCACGATCTCGTCGGCGAGTTGCAGCCGCAATTCCTCGGCGCGGGTGACCTTGTCGACCAGCGACGACGGACGGTCGATGCGGCGCACCGTCATCTCGGATTCTGCGCCCTGCGGCAGATCTTCCAGGCTCATCCTCAAGCGCCCTTCAAGCACCTTTGGGTTCATCGATGACGCTGACATGGGCCGCGACGATTCTCCAGCCCTCAGAGAAACGAATCCAGGTCTGCATCTGCCGCCCCACCCTGCCCGGTGCGGTGTCCCGGTAGAACAGCGTCGAGGCGATCGCGGTGTCGCGGCCATAGGTCGTGATCACGGTCCGCTCGATCTTGCGCATCAGCCCGACCGGCGAGCGTCCCGCGCGAAACGCCATGATCTCGGCATAGCCATAGAGGTTCTCGCCAATGCCGTAACGCAGCGTCCGGCGGTCGTCGCGGAACAGCTCGTCGAGCACCGCGACATCGTTCGAGACCAGCGCTCTCTCATATCGCTGGAACTGCGCGGCGACCTCGGCGACGACGTCGGGAAGATCGATATCCATGGCTTCCTCTTAGTTGCGCATGATTTCCGCGCAAACGCTTCGCGTTTGTCGCGAGGGAGAAAACCGGTTCCCGCTTTTCCGGATCATCCGCCGATCCCTCTCGGCGCCGACGCGGCCGCAACGCCCATCTGTTCCAGCGCGTAGGCGACCCGCAGCGCGACGTCCTCGCGCCAGGACGCCGCGATGATCTGCACGCCGATCGGCATCGGCTCAAGCGGCACCGGCACGGCGACCACCGGCAGGCCGATGAAGGAGATCGGCTGGGTGTGGATGCCGATATTGGCGCGCACCGGAAGCTCGACGCCGTCGAGCGTGAAACTGGCCTGGCCGATCTTCGGCGCGGTGCACGGCGTCGCCGGCGCCAGGATCACGTCGACCGACTGGAACAGCTCCAGCACCCTGGCGCGATACCAGCGGCGGAATTTCTGCGCCTTGTCGACATAGACCGCCGGGATCATTGCGCCCGCAATGAGACGGTCGCGCACTGCCGGATCGAAATCGTTGGGACGCTTGCGCAGGCGATCGAGATGCAGCGCGGCACCCTCGGTGGTCGTGATGATGTAGGCCGCGGCACGGGCGCGCGCCGCTTCGGGAAGCTCCACGGTCCGCGTGGCACCGAGCGCCTTCGCGACGCGCGCGACCGCCTCTGCCGCCTCCGGAAACAGGTTCTGCTGGAAATAGCCGCCAGCGATCGCAACCCGCAGCCCGCCGATATCATTGGCAAGCAACGGCACGGTCGGCTCGACCGACTGCACAATGCAGGCCGGATCATCGGCATCTGGTCCCTGCATGGCGTCATAGGCGAGCGCGAGGTCCTTCACACTGCGCGCCAGCGGGCCGAGATGATCGAGGCTGGCGACGAACGGATAGGACCGCGCGCGCGACAGCCGGCCGTAGGTCGGCTTCAAACCGAACGTGCCGCAGAATGACGACGGCACGCGGATCGAGCCGTTGGTATCGGAGCCGAGCGCGATCGGCACCAGCGCGCCGCCGACGGCGCTGCCCGAGCCGCCGGAGGAGCCGCCGGTCATCCGCGCCGGATCGTGCGGGTTGCGCGACGGGCCGTCATGCACGTTCTCGCCGGTGAAGTCGTAGGCGTATTCACCCATGTTGAGCGCGCCGACCAGCACCGCACCGGCCGCCTCCATCCGCTCGATCAGCGTCGCATCACGCGGCGACGGCGGCAGGTCGCGGTTGATCTTCGAGCCGGCGCGGGTCGGAAGACCCTGCACATCGAACAGGTTCTTCACCGCGAACGGAACGCCGGCGAGCGGGCCGACCGGTTGACCGGCGGCGATCGCGGCATCGACCGCGCTGGCCCTGGCACGCGCGCGATCGGCGGTGACGTCGGTGAAGGCATTGAGGACCTTGTCATGCGCTGCGATCCGCGCGAGCGCAGCCTCGATCGCGGCAAGAGCCGTGATCTTGCGGCTCGATACCGCTTGCGCGATCTCGGCGGCCGACATGGAAGCGGGAGTTTCGGACATCGCGATCTCAGGTCGAATAGACGGCGGCCGACACGACGTCGTCGGGCAGCGGGAAGTCATCGACCAGCCGCGCCAGCCGCAGCGAGACGTCGAGATTGGCGCGCACCGCCGGACGCCAGGCGTCCTCCAGCGGCAACGCTATCGCGCGCGCGACGGCGTTCATATAGTCGTCGAGATGATCAGTCATTTCGCTCCCAATAACGATTTTGCGCATGATCTCCGCGCAAACGCGTTCCGCGTTTGTCGCGAGGAAAACCGGTCCCCACTTTTCCGGATCATGCGTCAAGACACCGGCAGCGGCGGATGCGGGATCGCCGTCAGCAGCTCCCTTGTATAGGCATCCTGCGGATTGCCCAAGACGTGTTCGGAGGTGCCCTGCTCCACGATGCGACCGGCGCGCATCACGATGACGCGATCGCACAGCAGGCGCACGACGTTGAGGTCGTGCGACACGAACAAATAGCTCATGCCCATCGACTGCTTGAGGTCCTGCAGCAAATTGAGCACCACCGCCTGCACCGAGACATCAAGTGCCGCGGTCGGCTCGTCGAGGATGACGAGCTTCGGGTGCAGCGCGATGGCGCGTGCGATGCCGACGCGGGCCTTCTGGCCGCCGGAGAGCTGGTGCGGGAAGCGGTCCAACAGATTGACCGGCAGGCCGACCAGCCGCGCGAGCTCCTCGCAGCGGGTGCGGAGCGCGTCGCGCCCGCGGATGTCGCCGAGCTGCATGATCGGATCCGCGATCGCGCGCGCCGCGGTGAAGCGCGGGTTGAGGCTGTCGGTCGGATCCTGGAACACCATCTGGATCTGGCTGCGCCGCGGCGATCGCGCGAAGGATTGCGGCGTGATCCCGTCGATGTCCTCGCCGTCGAACATGATGCGGCCGGAGGTCTGATCCAGCAGCCGCATCACCATCATCGACGTCGTCGACTTGCCGCAACCGGATTCGCCGACCAGCCCGACGCTCTCGCCATGATCGATCGAGAAGCTGATGCCGTCAACCGCACGGAAGGTCTCCTCCTCGACCGGCGGCTGGCGCCCGAACAACTTTGCCAGCATCCCGCCCACGCCCTGGCGCGGGTATTCCTTGACGAGCTTTTCGACTGACAGGAGGGGCTCCACCCGCCCCCTCTCCCCGTTCTTTACGGGGAGAGGGTTGGGGTGAGGGGCCGCATCCGCAGGCACGGCCCGTGGAGAGTCCCCCTCACCCGCCACGCTCTGGCGCGCGAGTGCGCTGCCGAGCGTGTCGGCCTCCCCCCGCACGCGGGGAGAGGCAAGCGAATCCTCCTCCGGCAACAGATCCCGCAGCGACACCCCGAGCCGCGGCGTCGCGCGCATCAGCTTCCGTGTGTAGGCGTGCCGAGGCGCGGCGAAGATGTCGGCCGAGACAGCGGTCTCGACCACACGGCCCTTCTCCATCACCACGACGCGGTCGCAATAGGCGGCGGCGAGGCCGAGATCATGCGTGATCAGGATCGTCGACATCGCCCGGCGCCGGGTCAGCTCGACGATCAGGTCCATCACCGCCTTCTGGGTGGTGACGTCGAGCCCGGTGGTCGGCTCGTCGGCAATCAGAAGCTGCGGATTGCAGGCCAGCGCCAGCGCGATGACGACGCGCTGGCACATGCCGCCGGACAGCTCGAACGGATAGGCGTGGTAGCGCTCGCGTGCGCGCGCGATCTTGACCTGCTCCAGCGCCTCGATCGCCTTCTCGCCGCGATCGGTGACCTGCGCCTGCTGCACATGCTGGCGCAGCACATCCTCGATCTGGTGCCCGACCTTGCGGATCGGATTGAGCGCCGCGCGTGGGTTCTGGAAGATCATCGAGACTTCGCGGCCGCGCAGATCGCGCATCTGGCTCTCCGAGGCCGACTTGACGTCGATGCCGGAGAACATCACCGAGCCCTCGGCGATCCGGCCGGCGCGATCGAGGATACGCATCACGGCATAGGAGGTCACCGACTTGCCGGAGCCGGACTCGCCGACGATGCCGACGGTCTCACCCTTGCCGACCGATATGTTGACGTGCTGCACCGCCTTGACGATGCCGCGGCGGGTGGTGAACTCGACCGTGAGGTCGCTGACGTCGAGCAGCGGCTGGGCGGTCATGCGCACCTCCCCTCATGGGGTGCGTCATCCAAAAATCCGCAAAACAACCCCATGCAAAGCAGCGAAGCAGTAACATGGCACCGCACTGAGACTGACATCACGTCCTCCGCTGCGGGTCGACGATGTCGCGCAGGCCGTCGCCGAGCAGGTTGAAGCAGAACACCGCGATCATCAGCGCCAGGCCCGGGAACAGCGCGATCCACCACTCGCCCGACACCATGAAGCCCGCGCCCTCGGCGACCATGATGCCCCACTCCGCGGTCGGCGGCCGGACGCCGAGCCCAATGAAGGACAGGCCCGCGGCGTTGAGGATCGCATAGCCCATGGTCAGCGACATCTGCACGATCATGATCGGCATGATGTTGGGCAGGATGTGCCCGAGCAGGATGCGGTACTCGCCGTTGCCGGACAGCCGCGCCGCCTGCACGAAGCCGGCATTGCGGCGGACGTTTGCTTCTGCGCGTGCGACGCGGGCGTAGAGCGGGAAGTTCACGATCGCGGTCGCGATGATGATGTTCTGCACGGTGTTGCCGAGCGCCGCGACGATGCCCATCGCCAGCACGAACAGCGGAAACGCCAAGATGGTGTCGGCGATGCGGCCGACGATGCGGTCGGTCCAACCGCCGAAATAGCCGGCGGCGATGCCGGCCAGCCCGCCCATCAGGAACACCAGCACAACGGAGGCGACCGCGATGAAGGTGTCGAGCCGCGTTGCGACGATGACGCGGCTGAAGATGTCGCGGCCGAGCTGATCGGTGCCGAACCAGTGCGCGGCGGACGGCGGCTTCAATGCAGCCGCGGTGTCGGAGGCGAGCGGGTCGTACGCTACGACGTACGGCCCGAACAACGCGGCAAACAGGATCAGGACCAGCAGCGCGAAGGCGAAGCCGGTGACCTTGTTTTCGCTCAAGACGTAGCGGGTCTGTTCCAACGCCGCGGCAAGCCCCGACGTGCGGGCGGGTCCTGCGGGTTCGACGGTTGGAGCTACGGTGCTCATGCTCTAGCCCTCCAGCCTGACGCGGGGATCGATCACGCCGTAGAGGATGTCGATCACCAGATTGAGCAGCACGTACATGACCGCCATGGTCAGCACGAAGCCCTGCACCGGCGCGAAGTCGGATGCGATCAGCGCCTCGACCGCGTAGGAGCCGATGCCGGGCCAGGCGAACACCTTCTCCACCAGCACATTGGCGCCCAACAGGAACGAGAACACCATGCTGAGCGTGGTGATGACCGGCAGCATCGCGTTGCGGAAGGCGTAAGTGACGATCACCTTGCCGGGCGACAGGCCACTGGCGCGCGCGGTGCGGACGAAGTCGGACGCCAGCACCGCCAGCATCGAGGCGCGCGTCATCCGCGCAATCGGCGCCAGCGAGAAGATCGCGAGCGTCACCGCCGGCAGGATCAATTGGCTGAGCGCGGAACGAAACGCCTCGAAGTCCCGCGCGATCAGTGTGTCGATGAGATAGAAGCCGGTGACCGTCGGCGGCGCGCTAGCGAACACGTCGAGCCGGCCGAGCGGCGCCGGCGACCAGCCGAGCCGGAAATAAAACAGATAGACCAGCACGAGCCCGGTGAAGAACACCGGCAGCGACACGCCGGCCGTGGTGGTGACGCGGCAGAGATGGTCGATCCAGGAGCCCGGCCGCGTCGCCGCCAGCACGCCGAGCGGGATCGCGATCACGATGGCGACGACGAGGCCGAGCAGAGTGAGCTCGGCCGACGCCGGCAGGCGATTGCGCAGCTCGGCCGCCACCGGCTGGCCCGTGGTGAGCGACGTGCCGAGATCGCCGTGGGCGAGATCGGTGGTGTAGCGCACGAACTGCTCGATCAGCGGCTTGTCGAAGCCGAGCTTCTTCCGGATCTGGTCGACCGCCTCCTTGGTGGCCGCGGGGCCAGCAAAGTACGCCGCGGGATCGCCCGGCAGCGCGCGCGTCAAAAGGAACGTCACGATCACGACCCCGATCAGCGAGGGGATCGCGAACAGCAGCCGCTTGCCGATCATCGCAAGCATGAGCGCCTCACCCCTTCGCCATCGCGCGATAGTCGAGGCGGCGGTGGAACCAGTATTGGTAGCCTGTCACGTTCTTCTGCATCGCGACATTGACGAAGGGCTGATAGAGCGGGATGCGCGGGATGTCGGCGAAGGCGAGATCGACGAAGCCCTTGACGTCGGCGTCGTAGGCGGCGGTGTCGCCATTCGCGGCGGCGATGCGCGCGCCGTCGATGAGCTTGTCCATCTCGGGCGATTTGTAGCTCATCGTGTTGAAGATCGAATTGTTGCCGTGATAGCACCAGTAGAAGAAGTACTCGGGATAATCGAGCCAGCCCGAGAACACGTTGGTGAACAGCGGCATTTCCTTCTTGGTGAGCTCGGTGCGCCAGTTGGCGCCGGGCACCTTGTTGATCGTGGTCTTGATGCCGAGCTGCGCGAGGCTCTCCTGCACCAGCACGCAGAGCGGCTCGTTGACCCCGGCGAAGTTCAGGTCGAACGAGATCGTGGTCTCGAAGCCGTTGGCGTAGCCGGCTTCAGTGAGCAGCGCCTTGGCCTTCTCCATGTCGGTGAAATACTTGGTCGGCTGCGGCCAGGCGACCTCGGTCGGCTTGTCCTTGGCCGCGCCGAACATCGGGTTGGCGAGACCGAACAGCACCGCATCCATGATCTTCTGATACGGCATCGCGTAGGCCATCGCCTGCCGTACCTTGGGATTGTCGAACGGCGGCTTGGTCACGTTCATGCCGATATACTGGATGCCGTTGGAGAACGGCAGCGAGACCACGTTGAGCTTGCCGTTCGCCTTCATCTCCTGGAAATCCTTGAACGGCAGCTCGTAGGAGATGTCGGCGTCGCCGCGCTCGAGCAGCGCGCGGCGGTTGCCGGCCTGCGGCACCATGCGCCAGATCACGCGCTTGATCTTCGGCATCGGACCGCAGACCCACTCGTCGTTGCGCTCCATGACGACTTCGGTGCCGGCGGTCCATTTTGTCACCTTGTAGGCGCCGGAGCCCGCGGTCTGCTGCTTGGTGAATTCGAGGCCCCACGGATCCTTCTCGCTGGCGTTCTTCTTCACCAGCTCGGAGTTGACGACGCAGGGCACGATCACAGCGAGGTCGGGGATCGTCAGCTTGTCCTTCTTCAGGAAGTCGACGCGCACCGTGGTGTCGTCGACGATGACGAACTGCTCGGGCTTGGTCAGCGAGCCCGCGCTCATCTGGAAGGTCGGAAAGCCGCCGACCGAGACGGCACGGTCGAGCGACCATTTGACGTCCTTCGCCGTCACCGGCGTGCCGTCATGGAATTTGGCGTTCTTGCGCAGCTTGAAGGTGACCGACATGTCGCCGATGTTGAAGTCCTCGGCGAGTTCGGGCTTGAACTTGTCGCGATCGTAATAGGGCACGCCGCCCGGACCGCTCTTCATCTCGTGGCTGATCAGCCGGTCGTAGCAATTCCAAGACACCTCGTAGCCCGGCACGTTGGTGCCGACGCCGTGGATATCGAGATTGTTGGGGCCGCCTTCGGAGACGATCAGCAGCGTCTCGGAGCGCGCATCAGCCTTGGCCGGCGACCAGATCGCGGGCGCGGTCGGCGCCAAGGCGCCCGCTGCCAGTCCGGACACCGATTTGAGGAAGTCGCGACGCTTCATGTGATGCTCCAACGCCTTGGGAAACGGCCTTGGAACTCAGATCGCAAGGATTGTGCCAACCCTTAATGAAACCTTATGTCCTGCTAATGCCTTGCCGGAGCGAGGTAAAACGTCGACCGGTATCCCGGTCGGGCAAGCTCTCAGATCGCCAATTGCATACAAAGACGGGCTATATGCTCAATAGATGAGCATGAAATGACTCCTGCTCGCTTTGTGGCCGGCAATGGAGGTCGCGCGCTGAAGAGCGCTAATCCGGCCAGATCAGCTCCTGCAATTGCACGAAGTCATCGACCCGGTCCGGCCAGCCGTCGATGCAGATGTGCCGGAGCGGATCGCTGGCAGAGTGCAGCATCAGCAGCGCCATCAGCCGCCGCTTCAGCGTGAACGTCACATCAGTGCGCGGGATGCCGAAGCCGTCGAACAGGCTGCGCACCCGGCGCGGATGCCCGGCGGCCATGAAGGCGCTGGGACCGAGCAGGTCGTACTCGCCCCATCCGGTCCGGACGTCGCCGAAGTCGAACAGGCCGGCGACGTGCCAGCCGTCGGCCCGGCGCCCGAGCAGAAAGTTCTCCGGGATGTATTCGCCGGTCAGGATCACCGGCGGCGCGTTCATCGGGATCAACTCAGCGGCGTCACGCAGCAGATCATCGAGCCCGGCGAGGAATTTCGCCGGCAGGCCGAGCCGCTCGTGCCGCGCCCGGCACTGCGCGATCTGCCCGCGCATGAAGGCCTCCCAGCGCGGCTCGAGCGCGCGCAGGCTGCCGGGCGGCACGCGCTGCACCTCCGCAATCACGGCCCCGATCTCGGCGAGCACGCGCTCGCGCTCGGCTTCCGACAACGATGGCCAGACCTCCGAGCCGACGGTGCCAGACAGGCGGGTGATGACGAGGTACGGCCAGCCGTCACGCTCGCCCTCCGCGACAAGGTCGGGAATCGGAATGCCGAGCCATCCGCGCAACTCGGCAACCGCGCCGCGCTCGGACACGAATTGCGGGCGCAGAAACGGCGGGAAGAGCTTGAGGATCAGGTTATCGTCCAGCCCGACGACGAGGTTAGTGCCGGTCGAGAACACATGCGGCGCGACGCACGACAGCCCGTGGCCGTCGGCAATATCGCGCGCCACCGGCAGCCAGCGCGACGTGTCGCTGCGCCAGGCACGGTAGCTGTCGTAGCCGGTGAGGAGCGGAAGATGCATTCGCGCGCGGCCTCTCAACGCTGTCGTCCTGGCGGAAGCCAGGACCCATAACCACCGAATTTGATTGTAAGCGGGATCGCGGCCCTAGCCTCGCGCAACGATGAGCAGCCGGGGTAATGGGTCCTGGCTTTCGCCAGGACGACCCTGAGTGTGTGGCGCCGCTTGCGAGCGATACATTCACATCCTCTCAGGATGACGGAGAAACAGTTGGGCAGTCTGGATGCCCCCTCACCGGTCCGGATTGGCGCGCTCGAACTGGCGCAAGAGGCGGTTGCCGCGCTCGACGGCGTTGTCCATCGCGGCTTGCGCCGACCGCTTGCCGGCGAACACCTGCTCGAGCTCCTCCTCGATCACGTCGCGGATCAGGACGAACGAGCCGAGGCGGATGCCCTTCGAATTGTCGGTCGGCGGCTTCAGCGTCACCTCCTCGATCGAGATCGAGGCGCCGGGATTGCGATCGTAGAAACCCTGCGCGCGGGTCAGATCGAATGCGGCGCGGGTGATCGGCAGGTAGCCCGTGTTCTGGTGCCAGGTGGCCTGCACCTCCGGCCGCGACAGATAGGCGAAGAACTTCGCCACGCCGGCATATTCGGCGCGCGGCCGGTCGCGCAGCACCCACAGCGTCGCGCCGCCGATGATCGAGTTCTGCGGCGCGCCCTGCACGTCGGGTTCGTACGGCATCATGCCGTAGCCGACCTCGAATTTGGAATTGGCCTTGATGTCGGCGCGCGTGCCCGACGAGCCGATGAAGATGCCGCACTCCCCTTTCTGGAAGCGCGGCTCGGCCGCCTGCCCGCGGCCGCTATAGTCGAAGGTCTTGTCAGCCTGCCATTGCGCGAGCTGCGCGATGTGGCGCACCACCAGCGGATTGTTGAAGATCAGCTGGGCGTCGAGCCCGGAAAACCCGTTGGCCTTGGTCGCGATCGGCAGATTGTGGAAGGCGGAGAAATTCTCGACATTGATCCAGGACGGCCACGACGTGGTCAGGCCGCACATCGCGCCCGCCGCGCGCAGCCGCTTGGCCACGACGCCGAGCTCCGGCCAGGTTCTCGGCGGCACGCTCGGATCGAGCCCGGCGGAGCGGAACATATCCTTGTTGTAGTAGAGGATCGGCGTCGAGGCATTGAAGGGGAACGAGAGCATGTTGCCGTCGACATCGGCATAGTAGCCGGCCACCGCGGGCAGATAGGCCGACGGCGCGAATGCCTCGGATTGATCGCGCATCAGCTCGAACACCGGATAGATCGCGCCGCGGGCCGCCATCATGGTTGCGGTCGCGATCTCGTTGACCTGAACGATCGCCGGCTGGCTGCGCGATCGGAAGGCGAAGATCGCCGCGGTAACGGTCTCGGTATAGTTGCCCTTGTAGGCGGGCACGATCCGGTAGTCGGATTGCGAGGCGTTGAAATCGGCGGCAAGCTTCTCGAGCTGCTTGCCGAGCTCGCCCGACATCGCGTGCCACCACATGATCTCGGTGGCCGCCCGCGCCGGCGACACAAGCAGAAGAGCCGCGACGACGAGGTACAGGAGCTTCAAAGCGAACTTCACGACGAGCCGTTCCCGGATGCCAACACGCCCTCATAAGGCGCTACAACCGCAGATTCAACCTACACCGCAGGTTGCACCGCGGATTTAACGTTTGGCCGATGGCGAACCAGCGCCATTCTGCTAAAAATGCGTTGAACCTTTTCTTCCCGCCCTGGACACAATTCACAAGGGGAATAGTAGCCTGTGTACCGCCGCGCCGGCCTTTCGCGGATAACGATGCTTGCCGTCGCGCTGTCATGGGCAGCGGTCCCGGCGAGCGCTTTCGCGCGCGAATTCCGGACCGCCGATACCCAGAATGAGGACTATCCGACCGTCCAGGCGCTGAATTACATGGACCGCCTGATCGCCGAACGCACCGCCGGCCGGCACCGCATCGTGGTCTTCCATTCCCGCCAGCTCGGTGAGGAGAAGGAGACGCTGGAGCAGACCCGGGCCGGCGCCATCGATTTGAACCGGACCAATGTCGCGCTGATCGGGACAATGGTGCCGTCGGTCAACGTGCTGGCAATGCCGTTCCTGTTTCGATCGCCCGAACACCTGCAAACCGTGCTGGATGGACCGATCGGCAGCGAGATCCTGAGCAGTCTCGGGGATCACGGCTTCGTCGGGCTGGCCTTCTACGATTCCGGCGCCCGCTCGATCTATAACAGCGTACGCCCGGTGCGTTCGCTCGACGACCTCAAGGGACTGCGGGTGCGCGTGCAGCAATCCGAACGGATGTCGGACATGGTGCGTGCGCTCGGCGCCCAGCCGGTCCAGATGCCCTACGGCCAGGTGCTGACCGGATTCGCCACCGGGCTGATCGACGGCGCCGAGAACAATTGGGCGTCCTTCGTCACCACCGGTCACTACAAATATGCCGGCTACTACACGCTGACCCGGCACACTTTCAGTCCGGACGTGCTGCTGATGTCGCAAAAGGCCTGGGCCAGCCTCTCGCCGGAGGAGCAGGCGATCTTCCGCGAGGCCGCGCAACGCTCCAGCGCCTACATGCGCGAGAGATGGCGCGAGCTCGAGGAGCGCTCGCGCAGGCAGGCGGAGCTCGCCGGCGTCAAGGTCGTGACCGACATCGACCGCAAGCCGTTCGAAGCTGCAATGGCCGGCATCTACGCCGAGGCCGAGCGCGATCCTGCGATATCAGCGCTGATCGAACGCATCCGCAACATGGAGTAACCGGATCTTGGACGCACCAGAGCAGGACGGGACGAAGCGACGGCGGGCGGCCTTCGGGCCGCAGGGCCGTTTCCGCATCGTCCAGTTGCTGCGTGCGGTCCCGATCCGCTGGCGCATCCTTTCGATCGCCCTGCTCAACTCCGCGGTCGTGATCGTGCTGGCGGTGCTGATCTGGAACGGCTCGAAGGTGCTCGGCTCGGCCTGGGAGGATGTCCGCCAGGTGCGGGAATCCGACAAGATCCTGGCCAAGCTCGAAAGCGAGACCAGCCGTCTGCAGAACCTGATCCATCGCTACATCAATCAGCCGAGCCCGGACCTGTTCGCCGAAATCCTGCTGCTCCGCGAGGCCGTGCTCGGCACGCTGACCAACCGGGCCTCGACCGACCCGATGCTGTCAGGCTCGGTCGAGCAGCTGGAGCGCGTCACCAGCCGCTTCCTCGACGGCTTCGGCGAACTGCGCACCGTGCAGACCAGGATCAGCAAGACCTATGACGAGCAGGTGCTGTCGCCGACCAAGGACATGGCCGGACTCTATTCGATCATCGAGGGCGCGACCGGCCATCGCGATGCACTGATCTGGCCCGCGCTCGGCAAGTCGCGCGAAGCGTTCACCTCGCTGCTGGTCGCCGCCAACGCCTACTACCTCTCGCTTGCCTCCTCGTCGGCCGAGGAAGCCCGCCGCAACATCGATACGATCGAGCGGACGATTCCCGTCATGACCGATCTGGCCGAAAACGATCTGCAGCGCATGGCGCTGGCGCGGCTGAAGGTCAAGACCGCCGAGCTGCGCGACGGGCTCGGCAAGCTCAGCGAGCAGCTCACCAACCGCACCGATCTGCTGCGCAACTCGATCGACGCCAGCCAGGCGGATGCGATCGGCGCGATCGACGATCTCTCGGTGAAGATGCGCCAGCGCGAGCAGAAGGCGCAGGAGACGTTTGACAAGACGCTGACCTCGATCTCGCGCCGGGTGCTGTCGATCGCCGTGATCTTCCTCGGCGTAATCATGTCGGCCGGCGTCATGATCGCGCTGTCGATCCGCCTGCCGCTGGCGCAGATCATGGCCGCGATGCGCACTATCACCTCGGGGGACCTCGACCGGCCGGTGCAGGGCACCTCGGCCAAGGACGAGGTCGGCGCCATGGCCCGTGCGGTCGAAGTGTTCCGCGAAAACGCGATCGCCAAGCGCAAGACCGAGGACGAGCTGCGCACCGCCAAGGAGGAGGCCGAAAGCGCGCTGCTCGAGCTCAACACCGCGCAGCAGAACCTGATCGATGCCGAACGCCTCGCCGCGCTCGGCGGCCTCGTTGCCGGCGTCGCCCACGAGGTCAACAACCCGATCGGCATCAGCCTGACGGTGGCCTCGAGCTTCGCCCGCCGCAGCGAGATGTTCGAGAACGATTTGAAGACCGAGCCGCTGCGCCGCTCCAGGCTCGACGAGTTCGTGCGCGCCTCGCGTGATGCATCGCAGCAACTGGTCTCGAACCTGACGCGCGCCGGCGAGCTGATCCAGTCGTTCAAGCAGGTTGCCGTCGACCGCTCGCATGCCGAACGCCGCCAGTTCGCCTTGAGCGAATCCACCGACCAGATCGTGGCGAGCCTGCGGCCAGTGCTGAAGAAGGCCGCGATCGCGCTGTCGGTCGATGTGCCCGAGGGACTGCTGATCGACGGCTATCCCGGCGCCTATGGGCAGATCTTAACCAATCTTTTCCTCAACGCCGTCAATCATGCCTTTGCCGATGGCCGCTCCGGCACCATCACCATCTCGGCGCGCGGGCGCGGCGCCGACGATGTTGAGATCATCTTCGCAGACGACGGGGCTGGCATGACGCCGGACGTGCAGCGGCAGGCGTTCGACCCGTTCTTTACGACGCGCCGCAACGAAGGTGGTACGGGCCTTGGCCTCCACATCGTCTATAACCTCGTCACCCAGCAGCTCGGTGGACGCATGATGCTGGAGTCAAGGGTAGGACAAGGCACCACTTTTCGCATTATCATGCCCAGGATCGCCAAGGGGGCTGCCAAGGGCGAGCCCACGATCGCTGACGCAGCAGCCGACGGAACCAGTCAATGGCCGAACAGGACGATGTCCTCCAACTGATCGACGATACCGAGAGCCCCCAGGAGGACTCGTCGGCCCGCAAATGGAAGATCGCCGTTATCGACGACGATCACGCCGTCCATGAAGGCACCCGCTTCGCGCTGAGCGACTACAACCTGAACGGTTCGACGCTGGAGATCCTCTCCGCCTACTCTGCGGCCGAAGGCCGCACGCTGATGCGGGACAACCCCGACATCGCAGCCGTGCTGCTCGACGTCATCATGGAGACCGACGTCGCCGGCCTCGAGCTCGTCGAGTTCATCCGCAACGAGATCAAGAACGAGACCGTGCGCATCATCCTGCGCACCGGCCAGCCCGGCCAGGCGCCGGAACGGCGCGTCATCGTGCAATACGACATCAACGACTACAAGGCGAAGACCGAGCTCACCGCCGACAAGCTGTTCACGTCGCTGACGGCCGCGCTGCGCAGCTACCAGCAGCTCGAGCGCATGGTGCAGACACGGCGCGGGCTCGAGATCATCATCGACGCGGCCTCGACGCTGTACGATTTCAAGTCGATGCAGCGGCTGGCCGAGGGCGTGCTGACCCAGCTCGCCTCGCTGCTCAACGTCGACTGCGCCGGCATTCTGGTGCTGCGCGACGACGGCAATTCGGCGGCGGCCGATTTCTCGGTGCTGGCCTGCTCGGGCTGCTACAGCCGCTTCATCGGCACCACCTCGTCAAAGGCGCTCGATCCGGATCTGCGGCACATGGTGGAGGAAGCATTCCAGCGCCGCAAGAACGAGTTCGCCGACCACCGCAGCGTGCTCTATTCGCGCACCGGCAGCGGCCGCGAGGTCGTGGTGCTGCTGCAGGCCGAGCGCCAGCTCTCCGACACCGACCGTGCGCTGGTCGAGATCTTCTCGAGCCGGCTGTCGATCGCGTTCGACAATGTGATCCTCTACCAGCAGCTGCACGAGGCCAACACCCAGCTCGAGGACCGCGTCGCGCAGCGCACCCGCGCGCTGATGCAGGCCAACCGGCGGCTCTCGGCGCAGTGGCTGCGGCTGCAGCGCGCCAACGGCTTCAAGAACGAGATCCTCGGCACCGTCGCTCACGATCTGAAGAACCCGCTCGGCGTGATCCTCGGCCGCACCGAGATGCTGACCGAGCTGATCGGCGCCGGCTCGCCGAAGGAAAACGTCACGTCGCAGGTCGAGCACATAAGGGACGCGACCAAGCGGCTGACCTCGATGGTCGACCATCTGATCTCGGACGCGATGGCCGATGCCTTCGACATCACCATCCGCCGCGAGCCGGTCGACGTCGCGGCCCTCGTCAACGAGGTCACCGAGGCGAATTTGCCCTCGGCCGTCAACAAGCAGCAGAGCATCTCGGTCTCGGGGCCGCAGCAGTTCGTCACGATGTGCGACGCCGACCGGATCCGCGAGGCGATCGACAACCTCGTCAGCAACGCCATCAAGTATTCGCCGATCGGCGGCAAGATCACGGTCACGGTCAGCCATGAGGGCGACGACACCGTGATCCGGATCGCCGACCAGGGCCCCGGCCTCAGCCCGGAGGATCTCGGCCGGCTGTTCGGCCGGTTCCAGCGGCTGTCGGCCAAGCCGACCGCGGGCGAAAGCTCGACCGGGCTCGGCCTTTCCATCGTCAAGCGCATCATCGACATGCATGGCGGCCATGTGACCGCGCAGAGCCCGGGCCCCGGACAGGGGTCGACCTTTACGGTTACACTGCCGGCGACAGAGACATCATGAGCCAGAACCCGCATATCTTCATCGTGGACGATGAGGCGCCCGCCCGCGAAATGGTCGGCGATTACCTCAAGATGCACGGCTTCGGCGTGACGCTGTGCGACGGCGGCAAGAGCCTGCGCAAGGAGATCGAGGGCTGCACGCCCGATCTCGTGGTGCTGGACCTCAACATGCCCGAGGAAGACGGGCTGTCGATCATTCGCGACCTCAAGAGCAAGATCAACGTCCCCGTCATCATGCTGACAGCTACTGCCAGCCCGATCGACCGCGTGGTTGGGCTGGAGCTCGGCGCCGACGACTACGTGGCAAAGCCCTGCGAATTGCGCGAGCTGATGGCGCGCATCCGCTCGGTGCTGCGGCGAAGCGGGCCGGCGAAAGCGGCCGCGCCGGAACCGGCGAGCGCGAAGGCCGAAAAGGAGCAGCTGGTTCGGTTCGGTACCAAATGGCTCGATCTCGAGGCCCAGGCGCTGCGCGACGACGAGGGCAACGAGCATCCGTTGACGGCGTCCGAATTCGGCCTCCTGAAGGTGTTCGCGGCCAACCCGAAGCGGGTGCTGTCGCGCGAGCGGCTGCTGGAACTCGCCAATGCGCGTGACGCGGAAGCCTTCGACCGCGCCGTCGACCTGCGCATCATGCGCATCCGCCGCAAGATCGAATTCGACCCGACCAAGCCGTCGGTGATCCGGACCATCCGCGGCGGCGGCTACCTGTTCTCGCCGACTGGCGACAAGGCGTAGCGCTGCGAAGGCCGTCCCGCCTCTCAATGTCGTCCTGGCGAAAGCCAGGACCCATAACCACGACTGCCCGGGTTGGGTAGGCTGCACCCACAGCGGGTTCAAACAACGATCATTTGGGGTAATGGGTCCTGGCTTTCGCCAGGACGACAAATCGTTGTGTGGCACGGGCGGATTCAGCGACACAAAGGCTGTCAATCCGCGCAAAAATCCCTAAGTTTCGGCCATGCCGAAAACAGCCTCCAAAGCCCCCGCCAAGCCCGCATCGAAGACCGACCCCAAGCCCGTTGCCGCCAAGGCCACGGCGAAGGGCGACCATGTCTTCCTGGTCGACGGCTCGTCCTACATCTTCCGCGCCTACCACGCGCTGCCGCCGCTGAACCGCAAATCCGACGGGCTGCAGGTCAACGCCGTGCTCGGCTTCTGCAACATGCTGTGGAAGCTGCTCCGCGACATGCCCGAGGACAACCGGCCGACGCATCTGGCGATCGTGTTCGACAAGTCGGAGATCACGTTCCGCAACAAGCTCTACCCCGACTACAAGGCGCACCGGCCTCCGGCGCCCGACGATTTGATCCCGCAATTCGCGCTGATCCGCGAGGCGGTGCGCGCCTTCGAACTGCCCTGCCTCGAGCAGGTCGGTTTCGAGGCCGACGATCTGATCGCGACCTATGCGCGGCTCGCCAGCGAGCGCGGCGCGACCACGACGATCGTGTCATCGGACAAGGATCTGATGCAGCTCGTCAACGACAAGGTCGTGATGTACGACACGATGAAGGATCGCCGCATCGGCCGCGACGAGGTGATCGAGAAATTCGGCGTGCCGCCGGAGAAGGTGGTCGAGGTGCAGGCGCTGGCCGGCGATTCCACCGACAACGTGCCCGGCGTGCCCGGCATCGGCATCAAGACCGCCGCGCAGCTGATCATCGAATATGGCGATCTCGATCAGCTGCTGTTCCGCGCCGGCGAGATCAAGCAGCCGAAGCGGCGCGAGGCGCTGCTGGAGAACGCCGAGAAGGCGCGCATCTCGCGCCAGCTGGTGCTGCTCGACGACAAGGTCGAGCTCGAAGTGCCGCTCGACGACCTCGCCGTGAACGAGCCCGACTCGCGCCGGCTGATCGCCTTCCTCAAGGCGATGGAGTTCACCACCCTCACCCGCCGCGTCGCCGACTACGCGCAGATCGACCCGGCCAATGTCGATGCTGATCCCGGCAACAAGAGCGGCGCGAGCGTGTTCTCGCCATTGCCGCCATCCGATGTGACGCCGGCGCCCGGAGACGCCCCGACATCTGCGGCACCGCTGCCGAAAGCCAAGCCGACCGGTGCGCGTGACGACAAGAATTCAAACCTGAAGGGCACGCCGGCGACGCTGGCCGAGGCCCGTGGCGAGGCGATCCGGAAAATTGGCTTCGACCGCAAGACGTATCAGGCGATCGGCAGCCTCGATCAGCTCAACGCCTTCATCGCCCGCGTGCCCGACACCGGCTATGTCGCGATCGAGGCGATGTCGGAATCGATCGACCCGATGCAGGGCGAGCTCGCCGGCCTTGCGCTGGCGCTGGCGCCAAACGATGCGTGTTACGTCCCGCTCAGCCACAGGCAGGCCGGCGGTGGCGCGGGCCTGTTCGATGCCGGCCTCGCACCCGGCCAGATCAAGACGGCCGAGGCGCTGGCGGCGCTGAAGCCGCTGCTGGAGTCCGTCGGCATCCAGAAGGTCGGCTTCGACGTCAAGTTCACCTCGGTGATGCTGGCGCAGCACGGAATCACGCTGCGCAACATCGACGATGCGCAGCTGATGTCCTACGCGCTCGATGCGGGCCGCGGCTCGCATGCGCTGGAGGCGCTTGCCGAGCGCTGGTTCGGGCACGCCGTCGTTAACTACGGCGGCCTCGTCGGCAGCGGCAAGGGCAAGCTGACCTTCGATCAGGTCACGATCGACAAGGCCAGCGAATATGCGGCCGAAAGCGCCGACGTGATCCTGCGGCTGTGGCGGGTGCTGAAGCCGCGTCTCGTCGCCGAGCGGATGACGACGGTGTACGAGACGCTGGAACGGCCGCTGGTCTCGGTGCTGGCGCGGATGGAGCGGCGCGGCATCTCGATCGATCGCCAGGTGCTGTCGCGGCTGTCGGGCGATTTCGCCCAGACCGCAGCACGCGTCGAGGCCGAGATCCAGGAGATCGCCGGCGAGCCGGTCAATGTCGGCAGCCCGAAGCAGATCGGCGACATCATCTTCGGCAAGATGGGATTGCCCGGCGGCAGCAAGACCAAGACCGGCGCGTGGTCGACCACCGCGCAGGTGCTCGACGAGCTCGCCGAGCAAGGCCACGAATTCCCGAAGAAAATCCTGGAGTGGCGCCAGGTCTCGAAGCTGAAATCGACCTATACCGACGCGCTGCCGACCTACGTCAATCCGCAGACCCATCGCGTCCACACCACCTACGCGCTGGCCGCGACCACCACGGGCCGGCTGTCGTCGAACGAGCCAAATCTGCAGAACATCCCTGTTCGCACCGAGGACGGCCGCAAGATCCGCCGCGCCTTCATCGCGACGCCGGGCCACAAGCTGGTGTCGGCCGACTACTCACAGATCGAGTTGCGGCTGCTCGCCGAGATCGCCGACGTGCCGGTGCTGCGCCAGGCATTCCGCGACGGGCTCGACATTCACGCCATGACCGCCTCCGAAATGTTCGGCGTGCCGATCAAGGACATGCCGAGCGAGGTGCGCCGCCGCGCCAAGGCGATCAATTTCGGCATCATCTACGGCATCTCGGCGTTCGGCCTCGCCAACCAGCTCGGCATCGCGCGCGAGGAGGCCTCGGCCTACATCAAGAAATACTTCGAGCGCTTCCCGGGCATCCGCGCCTATATGGACGAGACCAAGGATTTCTGCCGCCGCAACGGCTATGTGACGACGCTGTTCGGGCGCAAGTGCTACTACCCCGACATCAAGGCCTCCAACGCCTCGGTGCGCGCCTTCAACGAACGCGCCGCCATCAACGCGCGCCTGCAGGGCACCGCGGCCGACATCATCCGCCGCGCCATGATCCGCGTCGAGGACGCGCTCACCGAGAAGAAGCTCTCGGCGCAGATGCTCTTGCAGGTGCATGACGAACTGATCTTCGAGGTGCCCGACGACGAGGTCGCGGCGACGCTGCCGGTGGTGCAGAAGGTGATGCAGGACGCACCGTTCCCGGCGGTGATCCTGTCGCTGCCGCTGCAGGTCGACGCCCGCGCCGCGAACAATTGGGACGAGGCGCATTAGCGCTTCCTCACCTCTCCCCGCTTGCCGGGAGAGGTCGGATCGCTCTTGCGATCCGGGTGAGGGGGTACAGGTCTCACCTCGGTCCTTGCACGTTGAGAGAACCCCTCACCCCAACCCTCCAAGAGCGAGCTTCGCTCGTCTCGACCCCGCATCCGCCTTCGCCCGAGGAAGGGCTTCGGCGGACAAGAGAGCGGGGCGAGGGAGCGCACCGCCGCCGCCGCGACATTGCTCCGAGAGCAATTCCGAGATGGCCGCGCGACGGACGACACGCTAGAAGTGCGCGCATCCCTCGCGAGACCCGTCATGCCCCACACATCCGCTTTGCTCGGCTTTGCGCTCATCTGCCTTGGCATGGTGCTGACGCCGGGACCGAACATGATCTATCTGATCTCGCGCTCGATCACGCAGGGGCCCGCGGCCGGCATCGTCTCGCTCGGAGGCGTGGCGCTCGGATTCGTGTTCTACATGCTGTGCGCGGCGTTCGGCATCACCGCACTGCTGTTTGCGATTCCCTACGCCTATGACGCGCTGCGCTTTGCCGGCGCCGGCTATCTGCTCTGGCTGGCTTGGCAGGCCGTGAGGCCCGGCGGCCGCTCGCCGTTCCAGGTCAAGGCGCTGAAGGTCGACGGTCCGCGCAAATTGTTCGCGATGGGCTTCGTCACCAATCTTCTGAACCCGAAGATCGCGATGCTTTATCTGGCGCTGCTGCCGCAGTTCATCGATCCCGCCGGCGGCAGCGTGCTGACGCAGTCGCTCGCGCTCGGCTCGATCCAGATCGTGATCAGCGTCAGCGTCAACGCGATGATCGCGCTGGCCGCCGGTTCGATCGCGGTGTTCCTCGGCACCCGCCCGACCTGGCTCCTGGTGCAGCGCTGGCTGATGGGCACGGTACTGGCGGGGCTGGCGATGAAGATGGCGCTCGAGGCGCGGCGGGCCTAGCGAGTACCCTCTCCCCCTGTGGGAGAGGGTGGCTTCGATGCTTCGCATCGAAGCCGGGTGAGGGGTCTCTCTCCACGAATTCACTCGCGGAGACAACCCCTCATCCGGCGCTTCGCGCCACCTTCTCCCACAAGGGGAGAAGGAAGAAGGCGCGGACTGCCCCTCAATCCAGCTTTGCTTCCATTCCCCGCTTCGTCGCCGGACGGGCCATCAGCGTCTCGTACCAGCGCTTGACGTTGGGGAAGTCGGCCAGGTCGACCTTGTGGCGCGGATGGCGCCAGGCCCAGCCGAGGATGGCGAAATCGGCGACCGAGAGATCGCCGGCGACGAATTCGCGCCCATCAAGCCGGCGATCGAGCACGCCGTAGAGTCGCCGCGTCTCGGCCATGTAGCGCTTCAGGCCGTAGGCGCGGTCCTGCTCGTTCTCCAGCGCGATGAAATGGTGCACCTGGCCCGGCATCGGGCCGAAGCCGCCCATCTGCCACATCAGCCACTCATAGACCGGGATCCGCTCCGCCAGCGGCTTCGGCAGGAACTTGCCGGTCTTCTCGCCGAGATAGAGCAGGATCGCGCCGGACTCGAAGATGCTGACCGGCTTGCCGCCCGGCCCATCCGGATCGACGATCGCGGGGATCTTGTTGTTCGGACTGATCGCGAGGAAAGCGGGCGCCATCTGCTCGCCCTTGCTGATGTTCACCGGGATCACCTTGTAGGGCAGCCCCATTTCCTCCAGCGCCACCGAGATCTTGCGGCCGTTGGGGGTGTTCCAGGTGTGCAGCTCGATGGTCATTTCCGCTTCCCGTGCAAGTGTTTGGGCAAGTGTTTGGCCGAGTGTTTGGCGCCTGCTTACGGGGAACGGAACGGCCGCACAACCGCGCTTTCCGGAAAGCACGCCCGCGGAAATCGCGGCTTGGGCACTGTTGACGGCGGAATTTCCACGCTGGAATGTGCCGGTAAGCGTGGATAGATTGCCGCCCGCCTCAAACCCTCAAGGGAAAAAGTCTTTGTCCAAATCAGCCTCCCGCGCCCGCCTCGCCGAGATCATCCGCAAGCGTTCGTTCGGCCGCGGCGAGATCACGCTGGCGTCGGGCCGCAAGAGCGACTTCTATTTCAACCTGAAGCCGACGATGCTCGATCCCGAGGGCGCGGCGCTGCTCGCCGAGCTCACCTATGAAGCGCTGAAGGACGACAAGCTCGATTTCGTCGGCGGGCTCGAGATGGGCGCGGTGCCGCTCGCCGGCGCCATCGCGCAACTGTCCTGGCTGAAGGGCCACCCGATCGCGGCGTTCTTCGTGCGCAAGAAGCCAAAGGAGCACGGCGCGAAGCTTTCCGTCGAAGGGCTGGCCAAGGGTGAGAGTCTTGCGGGCAAGCGGATCGTGATCGTCGAGGACGTCACCACGACGGGCGGCTCGGCGCTGAAGGCGGTGGAAGCCGTGCGCGAGGCCGGCGGCGAGATCGCGCTGGTCTTCACCATGGTCGACCGCGAGGAAGGCGCGACCGAGACGTTTGCCGAAGCCGGCTTGCCGTTCCGCGCGCTGTACAAGGCGGGCGAGTTCCTGAAGGGCTGACCTCCCTCTCCCCGCAAGCGGGGCGAGGTGAAGGGGGCGGTTCGCGTGACCTCGCCTTCGTGTGACGCCGTCACCCCAAATCAATCGCTCGTTTACCATCCCGCACTATGGTGAAGCCGCCAGGGCAGCTTGTCGCCGTGGCGCGTCGGGTGGAGTTGGCGTTGCGTACAGAGTTGAGTGATCGGCGCATGCGGCGCCGCGTGATACTGGCCGCCGCAGCCTTTGCGGGTTCCGTCCTGGTGGCGCCCGCGCCTGTCTCGGCCGAAGGGCTGTTCGACTTCTTCTTCGGCGGTTCCCAGAAGCAGCAGAGCCGGCAGGCGCCGCCGCAGGCCAATTTCTTCGCCGATCCGTTCGGCCTCAACCAGCAGGCTGAACGGCAACCGTCCGCCCCCATTTCGGCGCCGCGGGTGGCCGGTTCCGGACCGGCGTATTGCGTGCGCAGCTGCGACGGCAAATATTTTCCGCTGACGATGCGCGGCAACGCCACGCCGGCGCAGCTCTGCCAGGCGTTCTGTCCGGCGAGCGCGACCAAGGTCTATTACGGCAGCCATATCGACAGCGCCGCATCGACCGCCGGCGAACGCTACGCCGACAGCGAGAATGCCTTCGCCTATCGCAAGGCGTTGCGCGCCGACTGCACCTGCAACGGCCGCGACCCGGCGGGGCTCGCGCCGGTCGACCTCGCGCTCGATGCCTCGCTGCGCGCCGGCGACGTGATCGCGACCACCGACGGCCTCGTCGCCTACACCGGCATCCGCGTCGGCAACGAGCAGTCGTTCGACTTCACGCCGGTCGCCTCCTATCCCGGATTGACCTCGGCGGTCCGCGCGCGGCTCGGCGAAATGAAGGTCGCCCCTGTCAGCGCCGAGATCGCGGGCGACGCGCCGCTGCCGGAAACCAGAAGCGATGTCGCGCCGTCGGCTGTTGTGCCGAAGGGCAACGCCGCAAAGCCCGCGAAGCGGGCCGAAGCGAACTGACGGCGCGAGCCGTCATTGCGAGGAGCTCGCGACAAAATTGCGAAGCAATTTTGCGCTGAAGCGACGAAGCAATCCATGCTTCCGCTGGGGACGATGGATTGCTTCGCTAACGCTCGCAATGACGAAGACTGCTACCGCGCCACGATCACGCCGATTACGTTCGGCGCGGCCATGTATTTCTCCTCGATCGCGGCCCGCGCGGCCGCGCGGTTCTCCGGATTGAGGATGCCGCGCTTCTCGGCGAGGATCATCCAGCAATAGCCCCACCAGTCCGTCAGCATGCCGTGATCGTCGACGAGATCATAACCCTGCTCGCCGGCGAAGATCCGCGCATGCGCTTCATCGAGCGAGTCGAGCCAGGCGTGATCCTCGTCCGAGAACAGCTCGTCGCTGAAATCGTCCGTGGTGTAGCCCCAGATCGACATGCAGACCGCGTTGAACTCGCGATCGAGCTGGTCGTCGTCGATCGGCTGGCGCCGCGAGGCCTGGTGCAGCCGCGACAGCGACCGCGCGAAATCGGCAATCCGGGTCAGGGCGAATTGATCGAAGGCGATGGTGGACATGTAGTCCTCGCAGAGACTGAAAGACCATAGATATTGTGTCGGCGCAGCCGCCGAATCACAATGATATATCAAAGACTTGCTAAAGTGTTCTTAATTCGTTCTGATGCTATCAGTAGACGTCGCCCCGGCGAAGGCCGGGGCCCATAACCACCGCTATCGGACATCTCACGTGATCGGTGCCCCGAAATGAATGCCGCAGTCTATTACGTCTACATTCTCGCGAGCCGCCCCCATGGGACACTCTACGTCGGCGTCAGCAACGATCTTTGCAATCGGCTTACGCTTCACCGCTCTGGACACGGCTCACAGTTCGTCAAGAAATACGGCGTCACGCGACTGGTTTACGTGGAGGTCTACGCCACACCGCAGGAAGCGATCGCACGGGAAAAAGCGCTGAAGGAATGGCGCCGCGACTGGAAGATTCGCCTGATCGAGAAAGACAATCCGGAGTGGGGCGACCTGTCCCATCTTCTCTGACGGCTGTGGTTATGGGCCCCGGCCTTCGCCGGGGCGACGAATTGCGGTGACTGCCCTCGCCTCATGAAAAAGCTGACACAGCGCCCCCAAAAGCCATTCGGGCCGCTGACCAGGTCAGCGGCCCGTTGAAAAATGGCTTCGGAATGAAATGCGTCGGAGCTGAAAAATGTGCCCGCCCCACGGGCGACAGCTGTGTATGTAAAGAACCCGTTAAGCCTTGGAAATCCGTATCACCACGGTGTTTCGGATCCCGCGTGAAAGCGCGTTGCGCGGCCGCTCAATTCGCTGCCGAGAGCAGCTTGTCGCCGCAGGCATTTGCGTAGAACTTGCCGCCGCATTGCCGCTTGATGGCGGTACAGCGCGCGGCGGGCGATGCGTTCTGCGCCACGCTGAAGCCGCAACTCAGGCCGTCGGCGCTGCGGCCCGGTCTGCCCGCCGCATCGGCTGCGCTGGTCGCCGTGATGCACACCACGAGCAACGCCGCGGCCGCGATCTCGATCAAGAGTCTCATCACGCATCCTCCGGTCAATTGTCGCGAAACCCCGGCTTCTGCAGCGCCATCGTAGCACCCATGACGGCTGGTCCGGAAGGTTCCCGAAGCGGCCCGGTCCTTGCATAAAATCACGGCAGCGCTGTGTATGGCATCGTCCCTGACGGTTTCGATTGCCATGCAAGGCGGGTATCATTGCGCTGGAGCGTAATCGGAAGGCCGCGGAACCGGGATTTCCGGGGAACCATGCTCCACCAATGAGATGGGGTCATGATGCGCATCATCGCATCATGTTCCGGTTGAACGGCAGGGATTGGGCGCGTTGCAGGAACAGACAAACTACCCGGCATTGAACCAGCCGATCGACGAGCTGGCGCTGACCGAGATCAAGAGCGCGATCCTGGCCAAGCTCCGGCTTGCGATCGGCAAGGACGCCACCGTTGCGACCAGACGCGACTGGTACAAGGCCGCGGCGCTGACGCTGCGCGACCGCATCGTGCACCACTGGCTGACGGCCGAGAAGCAGAGCTACGACGCCGGCGCCAAGCGCGTCTATTATCTCTCGCTCGAGTTCCTGATCGGGCGCCTGTTCACCGACGCGCTCAACAATATGGGACTGCTGCCGCTGTTCGAGGCGGCGCTCGGCGACCTCGGCGTCGATCTCTCGGACCTGCGCAAATGCGAGCCGGATGCGGCGCTCGGCAATGGCGGCCTCGGCCGGCTTGCGGCCTGCTTCATGGAGAGCATGGCGACGCTGGCGATCCCCGCGACCGGCTACGGCATCCGCTACGATTTCGGGCTGTTCCGCCAGATCATGAACCATGGCTGGCAGCAGGAATATCCCGACGAGTGGCTCGCCTTCGGCAATCCCTGGGAATTCCAGCGGCCGGAGGTGGTGTACAACGTTCACTTCGGCGGCCATGTCGAGCATGTCGACGATCGCGGCCGCGACCGCGCCACCTGGCACCCGGCGGAAACCGTCGAGGCCATGGCCTACGACACGCCGATCGTCGGCTGGCGCGGCCAGCACGTCAACGCGCTCCGCCTGTGGTCGGCGCATGCGCCCGACCCGCTCGAGCTCGACGTCTTCAACACCGGCGACTACGTCTCGGCCAGCGCCGAGCAGGCGCGCGCGGAAGCGATCTGCAAATTCCTCTATCCGAACGACGAGAGCGCGGCAGGCCGCGAGCTCCGGCTGCGCCAGGAATATTTCTTCGTCTCGGCCTCCCTGCAGGATCTCGTCAAGCGGCATCTCGCCTCCGACGGCGGCCTGCGCAATCTTGCGCAGAAGGCGGCCGTGCAGCTCAACGATACCCATCCGAGCCTTGCGGTCACCGAGCTGATGCGAATCCTGGTCGACCTGCACAATTTCCGCTGGGACGAGGCCTGGAAGATCACGGTCGCGACCCTGTCCTACACCAACCATACGCTGCTGCCCGAGGCGCTCGAGACCTGGCCGGTCGAATTGTTCGAGCGGCTGCTGCCGCGGCATCTCGAGATCATCTACCGCATCAACGTGGCCCATCTCGCGCTCGCCGAAGAGCGCTTCCCCGGCGACATCGAATACCGCGCCTCGGTATCGCTGATCGACGAGCGCAGCGGCCGCCGCGTGCGGATGGGCCAGCTCGCCTTCGTCGGCTCGCACCGCATCAACGGCGTCTCTGCGATGCATTCCGACCTGATGAAGGAGACCGTGTTCCACGACCTGCATCATCTCTATCCGTCGCGCATCACCAACAAGACCAACGGCATCACCTTCCGCCGCTGGCTGATGCTGGCCAATCCGCGGCTGACCGCGCTGCTGCGCGAAACCTGCGGCGAGGCCGTGCTCGACGACTTCTCGCTGCTCGAGCGGCTCGAGACCCATTCGAGCGATCTGGAATTCCAGCGGCGCTTCCGCGACGTCAAGCATCACAACAAGCTGGCGCTGGCGCGGCTGATCGGCGAGCGCAACCACATCAAGGTCGACCCGTCGGCGCTGTTCGACGTGCAGATCAAGCGCATCCACGAATACAAGCGGCAGCTGCTCAACATCCTGGAGACGATCGCGCTGTATCACGCGATGAAGGACGAGCCGCGGCGCGACTGGGTGCCGCGCGTGAAAATCTTCGCCGGCAAGGCGGCGGCGAGCTACCGCTACGCCAAGCTGATCATCAAGCTGATCAACGACGTCGCCGAGGTCGTCAACAACGACGCTTCGCTCGGCGGCAGGCTGAAGGTCGCCTTCCTCGCCGACTACAATGTCAGCCTCGCCGAGGTGATCATTCCGGCCGCCGATCTCTCCGAGCAAATCTCGACCGCCGGCATGGAAGCCTCCGGCACCGGCAACATGAAGCTCGCGCTGAACGGCGCACTGACGATCGGCACGCTCGACGGCGCCAATATCGAGATCCGCGACAATGTCGGCGAGGAGAACATCGCGATCTTCGGCCTCGAGGCCGGCGACGTCATGGTCCGCCGCAAGCAGGGATTGGACGCCAGCGACGCGATCCGCAAATCGCCACGGCTGGAGCGCGCGATCCGCGCCATCGAGAGCGGCGAGTTCTCGCCCGGCGATCCCGCACGCTTCGCATCGATCGGGCACGCGCTGCGCTACCTCGACCACTACATGGTCTCGGCCGATTTCGATTCCTACTACGACGCGCAGCGCGGCATCGACGCCCGCTGGATGGTGGCGCCGGCATGGACCCGCGCCTCGATCCTCAATGTGGCGCGCATGGCCTGGTTCTCCTCCGACCGCACCATCCGCGAGTATGCCGAGGACATCTGGCACGTGCCGGTGCATCCGGGCGCCTCGCCGCAGCTCGGCAACCAGCGCGAGGCGAAGGGATAATCCCGGGACGCGGGAATCGATTACGCCTGACGTCATTGAAATCAGCGCGATCGTCCGCGATATTGCATGATGGGCGTCATTGCTCGTCATTGCGTATGGCGATACGGAAGCGCCAGTCGATATTGAAAGATCCGCATGCTCACCAAGACCCCGCACCTTTTCGATGAAGCCACCGCCGTGACTGCCGGCGACAGCCGCTGGCAGGGACGGACCAGTCCCGATTACTGGGCGTTCGTCGGCCCGTTCGGCGGCTGCACGGCCGCGACCATCCTGCGCGCGCTGATGCAGCACCCGCAGCGCGCGGGCGATCCGCTGGCGCTGACGGTCAACTACTGCGCGCCGGTCGCCGAGGGCGCGTTCGATCTCGATGTCCGCCTGGTCAAGGCCAACCGCTCGAGCCAGCACTGGTCGGTCGAGATGACGCAGGGCGGCGGCGAGGTCGCGACGCTGGCAACCGCCGTGTTCGCCGAGCGCCGCCCGTCCTGGTCGCACCAGCCGGCCGGGTTTCCGGGCGCCGTGCCGTTCGAACAGCTGCGGTCCTTTCCAAAGCTCAAGATGACCTGGGCCAACCAGTACGATTTCCGCTTCGCCGAGGGCGAGCCGAAGTTCGCCGATGGCGGCGGCGCGAAGCAGCCGTCGAGCCCCTATTCAAAGCTCTGGATCGCCGACCGTGTGCCGCGCAAGCTCGATGCACTGTCGCTGATGTCGATGTCGGACGCGTTCTTCGGCCGCGTCTTCCACGCAAGGCACGAGCTGGTGCCGTTCGGCACCGTGTCGCTGACGACCTATTTCCACGCCGATGCAGCCGACCTCGACGCGGAGGATATCACCCGCGTGCTCGCCACAGCCGACGCCAAGACCTTCCACAAGAGCTACGGCGATCAGCACGGCGAATTGTGGTCGCCCTCCGGCCGGCTGCTCGCGACCACGACGCAGATCGCTTATTTCAAGGCGTAGCGCGTGAAGAAGTTAGGTTGAACTGGCGATGCAAAGGCGGTGCGCCCCCTCTCCCGCTTGCGGGGGAGGGCTGGGGTGGGGGCTCTCTCCACGAATCATATCGGGGAGAGCCCCCACCCGCCACGCTTCGCGTGTCGGCCTAAGAGCGAGCTTCGCTCGTCTCGACCCCGCAAGCGGGAGAGGCGAAGCGAGTCTGTGGCCTGACTCATTCAACCAAGAATCAACCCGGGCGCGCCCGCAACTATCCACATTGGTCTGTTACGACCGCATTGCCTATTTCAAGGGTTGAGGGAACATTGGCACGTCGCTTCTGTTCCACACCTTTGGGAGCACTGCTGCATGTCCGAAGCCGACACTTCAAAGCCCTCGCGCATCGCCCTGCTTGGCGTTCCCATCGAGATCGGTGCATCGCAGGCCGGCCCGCTGATGGGACCGGATGCGCTGCGCACCGCGGGCATCGCGCGCCTGCTCGAGCAGCTCGACTTCCAGGTCGACGACCACGGCAACCTTGCGATCCCCCAGGTCGTCGCCGACGGCCCGGTGCCGGCCAACACCAGGTTCTATGACGAAGTGAAGACCTGGACCCGTGCGCTCTCCGAGCGCGCCTATTGGCTGGCGCATTCCGGCGCGATCCCGATCTTCATGGGCGGCGATCATTCATTGTCGATGGGGTCGATCAACGGCGTCGCACGCTACTGGCAGGAGAAGGGCCGGCCGCTGTTTGCGCTGTGGGTCGACGCCCATGCCGACTACAACACGCCGGCCACCACCATCACCGGCAACATGCACGGCATGTCGGCCGCTTTCCTGTGCGGCGAGCCTGGTCTCGACGATTTGCTCGGCGGGCTGCCGCGCGCCTCGATCCCGCCCGATCAGCTCGACCTGATCGGCACGCGCTCGGTCGATCCGCTGGAGCGCAAGCTGCTGCGGCAGCGTAATGTGTCGATCGCGGACATGCGCCAGATCGACGAGTTCGGCGTCGCCGTGCTCACGCGCCGCGTCATCGAACGCGTCCGGGCGAAGAACGGCGTGCTGCATGTCTCGTTCGATGTCGACTTCCTCGATCCGGCGGTGGCGCCCGGCGTCGGCACCACGGTGCCCGGCGGCGCGACCTATCGCGAAGCCCATCTCATCATGGAGCTGCTGCACGATTCCGGGCTGGTGCGCTCGCTCGACATCGTCGAGCTCAATCCCTTCCTCGACGAGCGCGGCCGCACCGCGCGCGTCGCGGTCGAATTGATCGGCAGCCTGTTCGGCCTGCAGATCACCGACCGGCAGACGCCGAGCAACGCGGTGCTGCCGGAGATGGGGGAGTAGTGTAGGACGCTCCAGCTCCTCCCCGTCACCCTGAGGAGCGCGCACTTGCGCGCGTCTCGAAGGGTCGACGGCCCGACTGTGGCCGTGCATCCTTCGAGGCTCGCAAGAGCTCGCACCTCAGGATGACGGGGGAGATAGCGTTGCGCGCTGCGTAACAAAGCATCAAAACAAAAAGGCGGCCACGAGGGCCGCCTTTTCAAATCGCGTATCGCTTGCGCGGCTTACTCCGCCGCCAGCTTCACTTCCGGTGCGGCGGCGCGGACTTCGGCGTCGACCTGCGCTTCGAACTTCGCAAAGTTCTTCTGGAACATGCCGACCAGCGCACGCGCGGTCTTGTCGAACTCGACCTTGTCGGCCCAGGTCTTGATCGGATCGAGGATGTGCGGCTCGACACCCGGCAGCGAGGTCGGCACTGCGAAGCCGAAATACTTGTCGGTGCGGAAGTCGGCGTTGCGGAGCGAGCCGTTCAGCGCCGCGGTGAGCAGCGCGCGGGTCACCTTGATCGGCATGCGGCGGCCGGTGCCGAACTTGCCGCCGGTCCAGCCGGTGTTGACCAGCCAGCAATCGACATTGTGCTTTGCGATCAGCTCGCGCAGCATGTTGCCGTAGACCGACGGATCGCGCGGCAGGAACGGCGAACCGAAGCAGGTGGAGAATTCCGGCTGCGGCTCGTTGCCGAGCCCGCGCTCGGTGCCGGCGACCTTCGCGGTGTAGCCGGACAGGAAGTGATACATCGCCTGCGCCGGCGTCAGCTTGGCGATCGGCGGCATCACGCCGAAGGCGTCGGCCGCGAGCATCACGACGTTCTTCGGATGCGGCGCGCAGCCGGTGCGCGAGGCGTTCGGGATGAAATCGAGCGGATAGGCCGAGCGGGTGTTCTCGGTCTTCGAGCCGTCGTCGAAATCGGGCACGCGATCGTTGGCGCCGAGCACGACGTTTTCCAGCACCGCGCCGAAGCGCTTGCTGGCGGCGTAGATTTCCGGCTCGGCTTCGCCGGACAGCTTGATGCACTTGGCGTAGCAGCCGCCTTCGAAATTGAAGACGCCGTCCTCGCTCCAGCCATGCTCATCATCGCCGATCAGCGTGCGCTTCGGATCGGCCGAGAGCGTGGTCTTGCCGGTGCCGGACAGGCCGAAGAAGATCGCGGTGTCGCCGTCGGCGCCGACATTGGCCGAGCAGTGCATCGGCATCACGCCCTTCTCGGGCAGATAGAAGTTCAGCGTGGTGAACACGCTCTTCTTCATCTCGCCGGCATATTGCGAGCCGCCGATCAGGACGATCTTGCGGGCGAAATCGATCGCGACGACGTTCTCCGACTTGCAGCCGTGGCGCTTCGGATCGGCGCGGAAGCTCGGCAGGTCGATGATCGTGAGTTCGGGCACGAAGCTCGCAAGCTCCGACGCCTCGGGACGAATGAGCAGCGTGCGGATGAACAGCGAGTGCCAGGCAAGCTCGGTGAAGACGCGGGTCTTGATGCGATGCTTCGGATCGGCGCCGCCGTAGAGATCCTGCGCGAACAGCGTCATGCCTTCGGCATGCTTGAGGAAGTCGGCATGGAGCGCGGCGAACTGCTCCGAGGTGATCGACTGGTTGCCGGCCCACCACATGCTCTTGTCGGTCAGGCCGTCGCGGACCGTGAACTTGTCCTTCGGACTGCGGCCGGTGAACTCACCGGTATCCGCGCAAAGCGCGCCATCGGCCGACAGCACCGCTTCGCCATTACGCAGCGAATGCTCGTAAAGCTGAGGCGCGCCATAATTCCAATGCACGCCCTTGAGATTTTTTAAGCCGAATTTGTCGGCGCCGAAGGCACCGTTATGCACGCCCGTCTCTTGCACGAAGAACCTCCTCGAACCCGCGTATCCTTGTTCGCGCGAATGTCGCTAGTCGCGCCCCGCCGCGGTGACCGTGATCAGAATATAGCCTCTCGGCTTCGGTCCGGCGACCTAATAGTGGGGATCGCCGGGCTTGCCAAGCCAATCGAACGGCTTTTGGCTGATTCCAAGGCAGGCACATCATCTGGCGCAAATACCGCAGCGCGAAACCCTTTCGTCTTGCTTTCGTTTTCTCGTTGTTTTGCCGGCAGTCGAGCGACGTTTCGTCGCCTTTCCCGCCGCGCACGGAGCTTTGCGATGCACAAAAAGTGCCAGCCGGCGGGCAGCGCCTTCGCCGATCGAGGCGAACGGCGCGGAGAATGCCGGGTATGCATTTCGCGCTGAGGATGTATCGTTGAGATGAGCCGCCGCGCATTGACGCAGCGCTGCAGAGCCGAGCATGACCACGATCGTGTTGCACGCGGCACCACCTGATCGGCATTGAGCTGCAGGTGAGAGCTGCTGACGAGCAGTTTCGATTGCGCTCAACACGCCTTCGTCGAAGCCCGATTGTATCAATGCTCAACTGCGATGAATGTTCCGCAGTGCGTCGCGTTCGGCGGCGAGACGATCGCTGACCCCGGCGATCGATGATAACGCAATCAGCGCGGCGCACGCGCGCGTCATCGCGGTCGACATCGCGATCCGGCTGATTTTCCGATGCAGCCGCGCCAGACATTCTTGCATGCACATCGAGCCACCGGGCGATGACATGACACGCCCGTGCGAAATGATCGCGCTGTCAAATCCGCGCAGACTGGAAGCGACGCGCGGTTGGAGGACAGCTCGCCTCGGCGACCGCGCAATCGCGCCGCCGCGGCCATGCGACACCATGCCTCGCCACGGCCGCAGCGCCGCCGTGCGGACAGGTGGTTTTCTTTGATCGCTTCCTATTCCTTGGCGCGCGCCTCGCCGGCGAGCCGCACCAGCATCTTGCGCAGCTCGGTGCCGGTGGTGACGCGCTCGGGAAAATCCAGCCGCAGCGTGTCGCGGCCGGCCTGCATGTCCATGCCATCAGGATCGCAGCCGGTGCAGAGCCATTCGGCACTTTCCGCACCGAGCAGCCGCGTCGCGTAAAGATTCATGGCCTCGCGGTGATCCTCGTTCATATGCGCCACCGCGCCGGGCTCGGCTTCGAGCAGCTCCTCGGCTCCCCCGAGATCGGTCAGGAATTGTGGGGGTTTGAGGTCCACGATGCGGCCGAACCCGGCGACCAGATGGGCACCGCTCGGGTTGATCCGGAAGAACGAAAAATCCTTAAATTCCACAAAGGCTTCCGCTGACGGATGGGCGCCGAGGTAGCGCCGGCGGACGAGTTCCCGCCCGGCCTCCGCGACCTCTTCCGCCCTCCCCGCCAGCATGATCCGGGCACCCTCCAGCGGATCGCCCTCGGCGCGCTCGTCCAGCATCAGCGACACCCTGCCATCGGCCAGGATGTTCTTGGTATGCAGCGCCAGGCGGGAAATCAGCAGGATCGGCGAGCCGTCGGGATGGCTGGCCAGATTGACCAGCGAGCAATAGGGATCGCCGGTGCCGGCCATCAACGTGGCGAGGGCGCCCTGGCGGCTGCGGCGGAGCAGCGAGCGGGCAAGGTGGGCAGGATCGAAGTCGGCGGTCGGTTGCATGGGCCTATCGGGTCATTTTGGGGGCGAATCGGGCGGGTTCCCTATGAAAAAAGGGCCTTTTCTCATGGTCTAAGGGTGCTATATGGGGACCCATCGCGTGGGTCGCAGAAGCGGATTTTTGCGGAACTCGGTCACACTTCAGCCCAGCTTGCATTGCTCGTTGACCGCGTTCGAAGCCCAATTCTACGGCGCGTCGCCAGAGTGCCCGCCGTCTAAGCCACTCTCATTGTGAAAGCAGCACATGCCCACAATCGCCCTGGTCGACGACGACCGCAACATTCTCACTTCGGTTTCGATCGCGCTCGAAGCCGAAGGCTATCGCATCATGACCTACACGGACGGTGCGTCGGCGCTGGATGGGTTTCGCACGTCGCCGCCCGATCTCGCGATCCTCGATATCAAGATGCCGCGCATGGACGGCATGGAAACGCTGCGCCGGCTGCGCCAGAAGTCCGACCTGCCGGTGATCTTCCTCACCTCGAAGGATGAGGAGATCGACGAATTGTTCGGCCTGAAAATGGGCGCCGACGATTTCATCCGCAAGCCGTTCTCGCAGCGCCTGCTGGTCGAACGGGTCAAGGCCGTGCTCCGCCGCGGCCAGCCGAAGGATCCGACCGCCGCGCCGAAGGAGCCGGACGCCCGCGCGCTCGACCGCGGCCTGCTGCGGATGGATCCGGAGCGCCACACCTGCACCTGGAAGAACGAGCCGGTGACACTCACCGTGACCGAATTCCTGATCCTGCAGGCGCTCGCCACCCGCCCCGGCGTCGTGAAGAGCCGCAACGCGCTGATGGACGCGGCCTATGACGACCAGGTCTATGTCGACGACCGTACCATTGACAGCCACATCAAGCGGCTGCGCAAGAAATTCAAGGTGGTCGACGACGACTTCGAGATGATCGAGACGCTGTACGGCGTCGGCTATCGCTTCAAGGAAGCCTGATCTGCGCTTCCCGGGCGGCTTGTTAACTGACAGGCTCCGCACGGCTGGGGTAAGCTCGGGCGAACGATTGCTTCGCGGGACGACATCCATACCAACCGGCAGCTTTGCCAGTGCTTGATCGAACGCAGCTCGAGCAAGGCCTGAATACCGAGGACGCGTCACAGCTCCTCGATCAGGACGCCGTTGCCGAAGACGTGGCGCAGGACAAGGGCTGGCGCCGTCCGCTCGGCTGGCTGCGCCGCGCCGGTCAGTTCTTCTTCGCGCTGTCGTTCTCGAGCCTGACGCGCCGCATCGTCTCGCTCAACCTTGCCGGCCTCGTCGCGCTGGTCGCCAGCATCCTCTATCTGTCGCAATTCCGTGCCGGCCTGATCGAGGCCCGCACCCAGAGCCTCCTGGTCTATGCCGAGATCATCTCGGAGGCGATCGCGGCCTCGGCGACCGTCGAGGGCAATACCGTCACCATCGATCCCGACCGGCTGCTCGACCTCAAGCCCGGCGAAAGTTATGGCCAGCCGGACGAATCGGCAGATTTCCCGATCAATCCCGAGCGGGTCGCGCCGGTCCTGCGCCGCCTGATCGCGCCGACCAAGACGCGGGCCCGCATCTTCGACCGCGACGGCGGGCTGATCCTCGACAGCCGCAATCTGTTCGCGCGGGGTGACGTGCTGCGCATGGAGCTGCCGCCGCCGTCGGAGAAGCCGTCGCTCTATGAAAAGACCAAGGCCACGATCAAGACCTGGCTCAACCGCGGCGACCTGCCGATCTATCGCGAGCTCGGTCCCGAAGGCGGCAAGGGTTATTCCGAAGTCGCGCAATCGCTCGAGGGCATGAAGGGCAGCGCGGTGCGCGTCACCGAGCGCGGCGCGATCATCGTGTCGGTTGCCGTCCCGGTGCAGCATTTCCGCGCCGTGCGCGGCGCATTGATGCTGACCACCCAGGGCGACGACATCGACCAGCTGGTGATGTCCGAGCGCCTCGCCATCCTCAAGATCGGCGGCGTCGCCTCCGCCGTCATGATCATGCTGTCGCTGCTGTTGGCGAGCACGATCGCGGGCCCGGTGCGGCGGCTCGCCGACGGCGCCGAGCGCGTCCGCCACCGCATCCAGACCCGCGTCGAGATTCCCGACTTCACCGGGCGCCGCGACGAGATCGGCCATCTCTCCGGCGCGCTGCGCGACATGACCAATGCGCTCTACAGCCGCATCGAGGCGATCGAGATGTTCGCCGCCGACGTCGCCCATGAGCTGAAGAACCCGCTGACCTCGCTGCGCTCCGCGGTCGAGACGCTGCCTTTGGCGCGCAACGAGAACAGTCGCGCGCGGCTGCTCGCCGTGATCGAGCATGACGTCAGGCGGCTCGACCGCCTGATCTCCGACATCTCCGACGCCAGCCGGCTCGATGCCGAATTGCAGCGCCAGGACATGGCGCCGGTCGATCTGCGGCGGCTGCTGACGACGCTGACCGGCGTCGCCAACGAGACCAGGCTCGGCCACGACGTCGCCGTCGAAGCCCGCTTCGAGGGCCGCGGACCGACCGATACGCTGTCGGTGCCCGGCCATGATTCACGACTCGGCCAGGTGATCTCCAACCTGCTGTCGAACGCGCAATCATTCTCCAAGCCGGGCGACAAGGTGCGCATCGTCTGCCGCCGCAGCCGCGGCGAGGTCGAGATCGTGGTCGACGATGACGGGCCGGGCATCGGCGAGGACGCGCTGGAACGGATATTCGAGCGCTTCTACACCGACCGGCCGCACCAGGGCTTTGGCCAGAACTCCGGCCTCGGGCTTTCGATCTCCAAGCAGATCATCGAAGCACATGGCGGACGCATCTGGGCCGAGAACCGCGCTGGCCCTGCGGACGCAGACGGCAAGCCCACCATCGCCGGCGCACGCTTCGTGGTCAGGCTGCCGACACTATGAGCGACAATTCAAGCGTGCACGCATCCGCCGTTCTGGTCGGCGAGCGTGCGGTGCTGATCCGCGGCCCGTCGGGCGCCGGCAAGTCGCGTCTGGCCTTCGAGCTGATTCTCGCCGGGCGCACCGGAACGCTTCCGCCGGCCATTTTGGTGGGGGATGACCGTGTCCATCTCGACACAGCCGGCGAACAATTGTGGGTTCGTCCGGTCCAGCAATTGGCTGGCCTGATCGAGATCCGAGGCCTCGGAATCCGCCATTGTCCGTTCGCAGATGAAGCCATCGTGGGGCTGATCGTCGACCTCGCCGCTGACGACGCCGAGCGGCTGCCGCCACCCGAGACGCTCACGGTTCGCCTTAATGGTGCTTCAATACCGCGAATTCCCGTCGGCATCGGCTTCCAACCCCTGCCGCTGGTTGTCGCTGCGCTGACGACAACCTGAAAGTTCATGTTCCCGTAATCTTGCGGCCAATTGTGGGAAGGGAATTGGTAACCATATCACATCCACTATCGCGTCGGATTTTGCCGGCGCAGCCTCCCCTCTCTACCGCCAGGAACCGGGAGACTAGCCAAGATGCCCTCTTGCGCAGGGCCTCTGGATGGTCAAAGTGGCGCGTTCGTGCGGTGCACCAAAGGGCGCCCGCGAGGAGTTTCCGATGATTGGTCTAGTGCTGGTGACCCATGGGCGCCTTGCCGACGAGTTCAGAGCGGCGCTCGAACACGTCATGGGTCCGCAGAAACAAATTGAAGCGATTACGATCGGGGCCGAGGACGATTCCGATCTCTGTCGAAGCGACATCATCGAGGCGGTGAACCGCGTCGATAGCGGCGACGGCGTTGCGATTCTCACCGACATGTTTGGCGGCACGCCGTCCAACCTTGCGATCTCCTGCATGAGCCGCCCGAAGGTGGAAGTGCTCGCAGGCATCAACCTTCCCATGCTGGTCAAGCTTGCCAAGGTCCGCGAGGAGCGTTCGCTGCCCGACGCGATCGCGATGGCCCAGGAAGCCGGCCGCAAATACGTCACCATCGCCAGCCGCGTTCTCGCAGGCAAATGAGCGACGAGGCTCCGGGCGGAAATCAGATCGGCCCGGGCGTGCCAGCGGGCGCCATTTCCCGTGAGCTCCTGATCGTCAACAAGCGCGGCCTGCATGCGCGGGCATCGGCCAAGTTCGTCCAGCTGGTCGAGCGCTTCAACGCCGAGATCTGGGTCACCCGCGGCACCGAGACCGTCGGCGGCACCTCGATCATGGGCCTGATGATGCTCGCCGCCGGGCCCGGCACCACGGTCGTGGTCTCAGCAAAGGGCGAGGAAGCGCAACAGGCGCTCGACGCCATCGCCGAACTCGTCGCCAGCAAGTTCAACGAGGAAGGCACGTAGGAACGGGCCCGACCGGCTACGCCTAGCGAAAGCCTATCACCGTCATCCTGAGGCGCGAGCGGAGCGAGCCTCGAAGGATGCACGGCCCGGGCGGTGGCCGATTCATCCTTCGAGGCTCGCAAGAGCTCGCACCTCAGGATGACGGAAGCGGCACTGATGCCGGGAATGGCTACTTCGCCGGCGGCACCAGATAGACCTTCCACACCGTCGACGGACCGGGATGGCCGTTGAAGAAGCGCATGGTGGTCATCACCAGCGGCTCGGCATCCTTGGCGTGCTCCGCCATCCACGCCTCGCAGGGCTTCAGGAACACCGGATCGGTGGTGTCGCAGACGCCGATGAAGCCGAGGCGCTTGGCTTCGTCGAGCGAGGTCAGCCCCGACGACCAGGCTTCGCCCGGCACCAGCGATGCCGGATGATCCGGACTGTAGAACGTCATCGGCTCGCCGATATCGGACCGCGCGACGACCACGGCCCAGCGCGAATGGAATCTGTCCTGCCAGGTCTGGGTGAGTTCGCGCGCGAGCTCGGAGCGCGCGGCATAGGTCGAGCCACCGATATGGTTGGACGCGATCTCCTGCGTGGCGATGCTGGGGGCAGCGATCAGCGTGGCGACCGTGGCCACGAACCAGATCGCGGTGATCGAGAACAGCGCCATGCGCGGGAAGCGAAGCGAGGGGATCGCGACCAGCGCCAGCGGCACCAGGAAGAACAGCGGGATGCCCCAATCGGTCTTGATATAGACGGTGAACGCCAGCGCGCCCAGCGGCGGACCGATCGCGACGATCAGCTGGATGATCCAGACGTTGAGCGCCTGCGGAAGGTTGACGGCCGGATTGGGTCCGCGCGACCAGATCCGCGCCAGCACGTCCGACGGCCGCCACGGCACCGAGCCCAGCAGCAGCGCCACCAGGCCCAGCACGACGGGAATCGCGAGCAGCCCGACATTGTGCACGACATAGCCGATCACGAGCTGGACGTTGAGTGCGCGGCTCGACAGCGCGTAGACGTCCCCGGCATAGGTGAACGGCACGAAGTCCACCTCCTCCAGCCACACCAGATGCGGAATCATCGCCACCGCCATCGTGCCGATCGCAACCCATGGCGCCGGCGAGCGCAGGAATTGCGTCCGTTGCGGATGGATCAGCGCGGCCAGCCCGACGGCGCCGATCATCGTCACCACCCAGTACTTGGTCATCAGCGCCAGCATGCCGGCAAAGCCGAGCCAGAGACCCGACTTGAAGCTGCGCTTCTCGAACGCGTTCAGATAGGCCAGCACCAGCAGCGGCAGCGGCACCAGCTGCGCGAGATCGGCGTTGTATTTGAAGCCCTTGAAATTGAAGATCGGGTAGAGCGCGAGCATCACCACCATGAAAAACGCGCGGCGGCGATCGACGACGCGCAGCGCGATCAGCCAGCACACCACCAGCGCGAAGCTGACCGTCGTCATCGCAAGCGCATAGGTCGACCAGTTGGTGACGGGAAAAATCCTGAACCAGACCCCGGCGATCCAGCCCGACAGCGGCGGATGCTTGCCATAGCCGAGCAGGAAGCGCTGGCCCCAGGCATAGGCTTCCGCAACATCCATATGGATGTCCTGCGCGGCCTTGAGCTTGACCAGGATCAGCGTCCACAGCACCGCATGAACCAGCGCGAAGCCGATCACGAACCACAGGCTGGTCCTGGGATCGGCGGCGCGCGAGGCGATCCAGGCGGCGATCCGCCGGATCGTCAGCTTGCGGTTGGTGCGCCGGGCGGCGGGGAGCGTGGAGGCGGTCGACATGGCCTGTGCCTGAGGCATGCCCCGGAAAAGTGGAAAGCGGTTTCCCGGAAGGATCATGCCCGAATGGAAGCGGAAGCGCGATGAGTGCTCATCCGCATTTCAGCGCGCTTTAGCGCGTTTTTGTGGCCAGTGAAATCAGCTTGGCGTGAGAACGCCTCCAGCAAGCGGCTTCACTTTCCGGGAAGCTCCGGCCGGTACTCGATGCACGGTATCGTAGTGACCCCACTTGCCGCCCCAGATGAAGCCGTGACGCTCGAAGATGTCGACGATCTCGCGCGGCATCCGGTTCTCATAGGGGATGCTCTTGCCCTTGCCGGCCCACAGCCGGTCAGCGCAAACTTCCAGGTTGAGGTCGATGGCGGCGGCGTAGCCGTGCATGCTCGCCCGCCCGGTGTCGGCGACGCGAAAGACGATTTTCGGGCCGCCGAACCTGGCAGGAACATGCCCGGGAATCGGTCACGGCAACCCAACCGGAAACGGCGCCGTGATTCGCCGTCACACCGCTGCAAAATACCGCAATTTGGTTGCCCGCGCGGGGGTGCGGATGCTATCCCGCGCCCATGACAACTGCCCCGATTTCGAACATCCGCAACTTCTCCATCGTCGCCCATATCGACCATGGCAAATCGACCCTTGCTGACCGCCTGATCCAGATGACCGGCGGCCTGTCGGATCGTGAAATGGCGGGCAAGGAGCAGGTGCTCGATTCGATGGATATCGAGCGCGAGCGCGGCATCACCATCAAGGCGCAGACCGTCCGGCTGAACTACCGCGCCAAGGACGGCAAGAATTACATCTTCAACCTGATGGACACGCCCGGCCATGTCGACTTCGCCTACGAGGTCTCGCGGTCACTGGCGGCCTGCGAGGGTTCCCTGCTCGTGGTCGACGCCAGCCAGGGCGTCGAGGCGCAGACGCTCGCCAATGTCTATCAGGCGCTCGACAACAATCACGAGATCGTGCCGGTCCTCAACAAGGTCGACCTGCCGGCAGCCGAGCCCGAGAAGGTCAAGCAGCAGATCGAGGACGTGATCGGCATCGATGCGTCCGACGCCGTGATGATCTCGGCCAAGACCGGCGTCGGCGTGCCCGATGTGCTGGAAGCCATCGTGACCCGCCTGCCGCCGCCGAAGGGCGACCGCGACGCGACCCTGAAGGCGCTGCTGGTCGACAGCTGGTACGACGTCTATCTCGGCGTGGTCGTGCTGATCCGCGTCGTCGACGGTGTGATGAAGAAGGGGAGCCGCATCCGCATGATGGGCACCGGCGCGGCCTACGACATCGAGCGCGTCGGCTTCTTCACGCCGAAGATGGAGCAGGTCGAGGAGCTCGGCCCCGGCGAGATCGGCTTCATCACCGCGGCGATCAAGGAAGTCGCCGACACCCGCGTCGGCGACACCATCACCGATGACAAAAAGCCGATCAGCGAGATGCTGCCGGGCTTCAAGCCGGCGATTCCGGTCGTGTTCTGCGGCCTGTTCCCGGTCGATGCCAACGACTTCGAAACGCTCCGTGCGGCGATGGGCAAGCTGCGGCTCAACGACGCAAGCTTCTCCTACGAGATGGAAACCTCCGCCGCGCTCGGCTTCGGCTTCCGCTGCGGCTTCCTCGGCCTGCTGCATCTGGAAATCATCCAGGAGCGGCTGTCGCGCGAATTCGACCTCAATCTGATCGCGACCGCGCCGAGCGTGATCTACAAGATGAAGCTGACCGACGGCACCGAGCTCGAGATCCACAATCCGGTCGACATGCCCGACGTGGTCAAGATCGCCGAGATCGAGGAGCCGTGGATCGAGGCGACGATCCTCACGCCCGACGAATATCTCGGCAGCGTCTTGAAGCTGTGCCAGGACCGCCGCGGCTCGCAGAAGGAGCTCACTTATGTCGGCTCCCGCGCGATGGTGAAATACGACCTGCCGCTCAACGAGGTGGTGTTCGACTTCTACGACCGCCTGAAGTCGGTCTCCAAGGGCTACGCCTCGTTCGACTATCATCTGACCGACTACAAGCCGGCCGACCTGGTCAAGATGCAGATCCTGGTCAACGCCGAACCGGTCGACGCGCTGTCGATGCTGGTGCATCGCACCCGCGCCGAAGGCCGCGGCCGCGCCATGGTCGAGAAGATGAAGGAGCTGATTCCGCCGCACATGTTCCAGATCCCGATCCAGGCGGCGATCGGCGGCAAGGTGATCGCGCGCGAAACCGTCCGCGCGCTGCGCAAGGACGTCACCGCGAAGTGCTACGGCGGCGACATCACGCGCAAGCGCAAGCTTCTGGAGAAGCAGAAGGAAGGCAAGAAGAAGATGCGGCAGTTCGGCAAGGTCGACATTCCGCAGGAAGCCTTCATCGCCGCGCTCAAGGTGGACAGCTGAGGCGGCGCCACCGGCGCGACTGTTGCGCATTCTTGTCCCAGCAACAAAACGCACCATGATTTGAATCGCCACTGCATCGCGCTCCGACTAGACTGCGATCATGTTGCGCATCCTGTCCCTCCTCATCGTCATCCTCGCCTTGCTGCAGCCGGACCTGAGCTCGGCCGCCTCCTCGAAAAAGCGGCATGGCAGCACCCGCTGGCACGGCTATGGCTTCCTGCCCGGCTACCGGCAGCCGCCGAACCAAACCATTCCGGTGTTGGGCCCGCGCGGCGCCGCCCGCGGCTACCCGGACTATTCGCCGCAATATTGGTATGGCGGGGACTGGTACTATTTCGGCCGTCCCGGATTTTACCGCGGCCGCTACAATGGCGGCAGTTTTGGCCCGTGCTGGACCTGGACGCCGATCGGGCGGGCCTGGCAGTGCGGCTAGCGTCGCTGCGACATCTTGCGCATGCAACGCACAATCCGCTGATCCCGGAATGAGAGGCATGTTGCCCGTCATGTTGCCCCTGGACCTCAGATAGGCCAGCATCCTCCCTGCGCGCACCACAACAAACAACGGCGCCGGGGAAACGCATGAGCAAGGCCGCTCGATTCGATTATGGCTGGGTCGTCGTCGGCGCGGGCGCGCTGATGACCTGCGTCGGCTTCGGCACCATGCTGTCGCTCGCGGTGTTCCTGCAGCCGATCTCGGATGCGATGGGCTGGTCGCGCGCCGGCATCTCGGCGGCGGCGACGCTGGATTTCCTCTGCATGGGTTTTGCGGCGTTCGCCTGGGGCGCGCTGTCCGACCGCTTCGGCACCCGCATCGTGGTGCTGGCGGGCAGCCTGCTGCTCGGGCTTGGCCTCGTGACGGCGAGCCAGGCGCAGAGCCTGTGGCAATTCCAGCTCTGCTTCGGCGTGCTGATCGGGATCGCGGCCGGCAGCTTCTATGCGCCGATGATGGCGCTCGCCAGCGCCTGGATCGACAAGCATCGCAGCCTCGCGGTCGCGCTGGTGTCGGCCGGCATGGGCGTATCGCCGCTGACCGTCGCGCCGTCGGCAAGCTGGCTGATCACGGCCTATGACTGGCGCTTTGCGATGCTCGTCATCGGCATCGCCGCATGGGCGCTGTTGATCCCCGCGTCGTTCCTGGTGCGCCCGGCGCCGCAGGGAACGGACGTCGCCATCCCGACCGCCGCGAACGCGCCGCAAACCGAATGGACCGCGGCGCAGGCGCTGCGCACGCCGCAATTCATCACGCTGGCGCTGGCGCATTTCGCCTGCTGCGCGGCGCATTCCGGGCCGATCTTTCACATGGTGTCCTACGCCATGGTCTGCGGCATCGCGCCGCTCACCGCGGTCACGGTCTACAGCCTCGCCGGCTTCTCCGGGCTCGGCGGCCGGCTGCTGCTCGGCGTGCTCGCCGACCGGCTCGGCGCCAAGCCGGTGCTGGTCGGCGGCCTCCTCGTGCAGGCGCTGTCGATCGCGACCTATCTCGCGATCGCGCAGCTCGGCGAATTCTACGCGCTGTCTGTCGTGTTCGGCCTCGCCTATGGCGGGGTGATGCCGCTCTACGCCGTGCTGGTGCGCGAGTTCTTCGGCGCGCGCATCATGGGCACGGTGTTCGGCGCGGTGTCGGCCTTCGCGAGCCTCGGCATGGCGCTCGGGCCGTGGGCTGGCGGCTACGTGTTCGACACGTTCCACGGCTATACGTGGCTGCACGCCGGTTCCTTCGCGATCGGCCTTGCCGCGGTTGCGGTGGCGTTGAGTTTTTCGACCAAGCGCCAGCCGTCGCTCGATCTCGGCCGCGCCGCCGCCTGAGCGCGGCTGCGTCGTTCGCGCGCGCGCCGGTGATGGATAGCTGATCTGCATCGGCGCTCCCCCGCCTTGCCCTCCTTTCCCGGATGCGTCACCATTACGTACCCGCCCAACAAGAATGACAGAAGGCGCCGAGGACACGCATGAACAAGCCGCAGGGATTCGACCTTGTCGAGCGGGCGCGCGCGCTGGCGCCGCTGATCACGAGTGAAGCCGACGAGATCGAACGGACACGGCGGCTGACGCCATCGGTCACCGCGGCCCTCGTCGAGAACGGGCTCTATCGCGCGCTGCTGCCGAAGCGCTTCGGCGGCGCCGAGGCGACGCTGGACGCCTTCATGCAGATGCAGGAGGAGATCGCCAAGGCCGATGCATCCACGGCGTGGTGCCTCGGCCAGTGCAGCGTCTGCGCCATGACCGCGGCCTATCTCGAGCCCGACGCGGCCCACGAGATCTTCAACACCGCGCCCGGCATTCTCGCCTGGGGCGCGATCGCCCATGAGGTCCGTGCCGAGCCCGGCGGCTATCGCGCCAGCGCGCGCTGGGATTTCGCCTCGGGCTCGCGGCAGGCGAGCTGGCTCGGCGCCCATGTCCGCGTCGTCGAAGCCGACGGCTCACCGCGCAAGAAGGCCGACGGTTCGCCGGAGATCCGCACCATCCTGTTCCCGATGTCGCAGGCCGTGATGTACGACGTCTGGGACGTGATCGGCCTGAAAGGCACCGGCACCGATTCCTACTCGGTCGACAACCTCTTCATTCCGGAAAAATTCGCCGCGCTGCGCGACGATCCCGCCGCGTGCCGGGAGCCGGGGCCGCTCTACAAGCTCTCCACCAACATGGTGTTCAGCATGGGCTTTGCCGCCACCTCGCTCGGCGTCGCGCGCGCCATGCTGGATGCGGCGACCGAGCTTGCCCGCGGCAAGACCCCGCAAGGCCTCAAGGCGATGCGCGACAACAACGCCGTGCAGGGCCAGATCGGCCGCACCGAGGCGAGCCTGCGCGCCGCGCGCGCCTATCTGTACGCGACGGCCCACGACGTCTGGAGCGATCTCGTCCGCGGCGATCCGATCACCGAGGCGCATCGCGTCGCGATCCGCATCGCCTCGACCTGGACCATCCACCAGTCCGCCGCCGTGGTCGACATCGCCTATCACATGGCGGGGGCAACGGCGGTGTTCGCCAGGAATCCGTTCGAGCGGCGGTTTCGCGACATGCACGCGATCGCGCAGCAGATCCAGGCCCGCGACACCCAGTATGAGGACGCCGGCAAGGCGATCCTCGCGGGCAATCTCTCGGCACCGCCGACCGCGCGATGAAGTCAGATTGAACCAAGGCGTAGACTCGTAAATCCGCTAGGACGCTGCGCTCCCTCTCCCGCTAGCCGGACAGTACGAAAGTAGCACCGGCGGCCATGGTCGCGGCACGAATACCGGCGGCGCAACATCCGGTTGTTAAGCTTTTTCTGCGACTTTGCGGACGGCGCTAATGCCTGGAGTTTCGCTGGTCCCATGTTCACGCTTCGATCGATTGCCGCCCGCCTGATTCTGGCGATTTCGCTGACTGTCGCAGTCGCCTGCGCCATCCTCGGCGGCTTCTCCATCAGCCAGCAGCGGGCGCTGACGCGGCTTGCGCTCGACCAGCAGCTCAAGCTGCAATATGACAGCGTGATTGCGGCGATCGACTACGAGGGGCGCGCCGCGCTTGCGGTCTCGGCGGTCATCGCCGCCTTGCCGCCGGTCGAAGATGCCATCGCCAAGGGCGACCGCGACGGCCTCGGAAAGCTGCTCGGCGCCTCCTGGGCGTCGATGAAGGCGCAGGGCATCCCGCTGATCTCGTTCTGGCAGCCCCCGGCGACCAGCTTCTACCGGGTCCATGCGCCGAAGACATTTGGCGATGACGCCTCGACGCGGCGCACCACGGTGGTGGAATCGAACAAGACCGGCAAGCCGATCGTCGGCGTCGAGCCCGGCCGCGAAGCGCTTTCGATCTTCGGCATGACCCCGATCATGCACGAGGGCAAGACGCTGGCCAATGTCGACGTCGGCGCCGCCTTCGGCAAGGAATTCGTCGACCGCGCCAAGAAGCGCTTCGGCATCGACCTCGCGGTGCATTCCTTCGACGGCCAGAGCTTCAAGCGGCTGTCCTCGACTTTCGGCGACACCGTGGTCGCGACCCAGGACGAGCTCAAGCGCGTGATGAACGGTGCGGCCCTGCTGCGTGACGCTGTTCTCGACGGCCATGCGGTCGAGCTCTATCTCGGCCAGATCAAGAACTACGCCGGCGAACCGGTCGCCGTGCTCGAGATCGTCAAGGACACCAGCGACTATGAAGCCGCCGCCGCGAGCGCGCAGCGCAATCTTATCCTCGGCGTGATCGCGATCATGGCAGCCGCCGTGCTGCTCGCGTTCCTGCTCGGCCGTGGCCTGTCGCGGCCGCTCACCGCGATCACCGCGGTCATGAACCGCCTGTCCAGCGGCGACACCAGCGTCACGATACCCGGCAGCGAGCGCCGCGACGAGCTCGGCACGATGGCGAAGGCGGTCGATGTGTTCCGCCGCAGCATGGTCGAAACCTCCTCGCTGCGCGAGGCGCAGGAGGCCGACAAGGTGAAGGCGGAGGCCGACAAGCAGGCCTTGCAGCGGCAGATGGCCGATCGTTTCGAAGCCGACGTCAAGGGCATGGTCGCCGCCGTCGCACGGTCCTCGGGCGACATGCAGCGCGTCGCCAACGAGATCACCGCCAGCGTCAACGGCGCCTCCGAACGGACCTCGGCGGCAGCCGCCGCGTCCGAGGAAGCATCCGCCAGCGTCAATGCGGTCGCAGCCGCAACCGAGGAGCTGGCGTCCTCGATCACAGAGATCGGCCGCCAGGTCACCCATTCCAGCCGCGTCGCCGACAGCGCCGTGACCAAGGCCATGGAGACCACCGAGATGGTCACGAGCCTCGCCGCATCGGCAGAGAAGATCGGCGACGTGCTGCGCCTGATCAGCGCGATCGCCAGCCAAACCAATCTGCTGGCGCTCAACGCCACCATCGAGGCCGCACGCGCCGGCGAGGCCGGCCGCGGCTTTGCCGTGGTCGCCGCCGAGGTGAAGGACCTGGCGAGCCAGACCGCGAAGGCAACCGAGGAGATCGCCGGCCAGGTCGGGGCGATCCAGTCCGCCACCGGCAACTGCGTCAGCGCGATCGGCGACATCAGCGGCACCATCCGCGAGATCTCAGGTATCGCCACCGCGATCGCGGCGGCCGTCGAGCAGCAGGACTCGGCGACGCGGGAGATTGCCCGCAGCGTGCAGCAGGCGTCCACCGGGACCGTCGAGGTCTCCGCCAATATCGCGGGCGCGAGCGAGGCCGCCGGCCAGTCGCGGGCCCTCACCGGCAATGTGCTGGATACGTCCGGCCAGCTCGGCGATCACGCCGCCGCGCTGTCGCATAGCGTCGACACCTTCCTCGCCGGACTGCGCAACGCCGCCTGAGCGGCGCGGCGCCGGGCTTCAAGTCATGGCCAGGGCAGCACGGGCGGCGGAGCGGACCGGTCGGACTTGTCGTCCGGCCGAGCGTCGACCCGCCCCCAGTCGCGCATGAACGGCATCTTCAGCAGTCCGCGCAGCGACTGCTTCTCCGGATCGTCAAAGCCGTCGAGGCCGTAGCGCAGCTCCGCGAAGCGCGGACCACGATTATAGGTGCCGCCGAGTCGGTCCCAGATCGAGAGCAGGTTCGAATAATTGCTGTCGGTCTCCGGCTGATGACGCGAATGATGCATCTTGTGCATGTTCGGCGTCACGAACACGAGCCGCAGCCAGCGGTCGAGCCGCTCGGGCAGGCGGATATTGGCGTGCTCGAATTGGGCGTTCAGCGCCGACAGCGTCAGATAGCTGACCAGCACCCAGGCCGGCGTTCCGAACACGACCACGCCGGCGATGTGCCAGCCGATCCGCCACATCGTCTCGCCGGGATGCTCGCGGAAGGCCGTGGTGACGTCGACGAAGCGATCGGCGTGGTGCATGCGATGGAAGCGCCACATCCAGCCGAGCTTGTGCATGGAGACGTGGGCGAAATAGGCGAACAGGTCGAGCCCGATGATGCCGAGCAGGAGCTGGTTCAGGGGTGACAGGCCGAGCCAGTGCGACAGGCCGAATTTCGCATCCAGCGTCCATTGCGCGGCCAGCGGCGATAGCGGGCTGAGCAAAAGGTTCACGCCGACAAAGATCACGGTGATGGCGGCGTTGCGGCTGATATTGCGCAGCCGGTCGCTGCGGCCATAGCTGAACAGCGGAAACGCGGCCTCGAACAGCAGCACGATCGCGAACGACGCGAGCAGGAACGCGATGCGCGCGCCGGTCGACGGCAGCTCGACGTGAGCGATCTCAGCCGCGCCCGGATGCCAGAGAAGCTTTGCAAAGCCGATCATGCCGATGTCCCCTCTTTACAAAACGAATATTCGTTCTTTATAATGGCGGCGAATGATCGTCAAGCCCGCCGCATTAGCTGGCCGCGACCTGACAAGGACCCGACTATGCCGAAGGTGAAACCCGAGACGCTCGCGATCCGCCGCGAGGAGATTCTGCAGGCCGCGGAGATCTGCTTTGCCCGCCAGGGATTTCACCAGACCACGATCCAGGACGTGATCAAGCAGTCCGGGCTCAGTGCCGGCTGCATCTACGGGCATTTCACCGGCAAGGAAGAGCTGATCCAGGCGATCGGCGAAAGCCGCCATGGCCGCGACAGCGCGCTGCTGGCGCTCAAGGATCCATCGGACGATGTGTTGCAGAGCCTGCGGTCGATCGCCCGCGCCTTTCTCGGCGACCTGCAGAAGGAAGAAGGCCTGCGCGCCCGCCGCGTCGCGTTGCAGCTCTGGGCGGAGGCGCTGCGCGACGACGTGGTCCGCGACCAGGTGACGAGCGGAATCCGCCAGCCGATCGCCCTGATCGTGGACCTGCTGCGGCGCGGCCAGAAGAGCGGCGCGATCGACCGCGGCGTGCAGCCGCGCGGCGCGGCGCGGGCAATGGTGGCGATGTTCCAGGGCATCGTGCTGCAACGGCTGTGGGGCGAAACCGTCTCGACCGCGGAGGCGATGCACGCCTTCGACATCTTCCTTGTCGGCCTTGCCGCCAAGCGCTGACGGGGGATGCGGTGATCGTCCACGACCTCCTCGCCGGCATCGGCACGGGCCTCGCCGGCGGTCTGACCGCCGGGCTGCTCGGCGTCAGCCCCGGCGGCGGACTGGTCGTGTTCTCGGTGCTGCCGCTCGGCGCCGGGCAGCACGTCGCGCAAGGCATCTCGCTGGTCGCGCAGGTGCCGCCGACCAGCCTCACCGGGATCCGGCGCTATTGGCAGAGCGGCAACCGCACACCATTGCGCTGGATCGCGCTGCTGACATTCGGCTTCGTCGCCGGCGGTGCGGCCGGCGCACTTGCCGCCAACCATGTCACTGAGTCCGCGTTGCGCTGGGCCTATGTGGCCTATCTCGTCGTGCTCGACGCGATGCTGATCCTGCGCGGCGGACGCGACCAGGCGAAGCACGACGACAAAGGCACCGCGCGCGACATATCCTGGCCGGCGCTACTCATTGTCGGGCTGCTGGCGGGCCTGTCGTCGGGCTTTCTCGGCATCGGCGGCGGACTGGCGACCGTGGTGGGCTTAAGCGCCGTGCTCGGCGTGCCGCAGCATCAGGCGCAGATGGCCAGCCTCGTGATGTCGCTGATCCCGACCACGATCCCCTCGGCCTGGATCTATTGGCGCGAGGGCTCGCTGGCGTCCTGGCCGGTGCTGGCGGGCGTGATCGTCGGCCTGCTGGCCGGCACCGATCTCGGCGCCCGCGCCGCCAATCGCATCGACCGCGCGCGGTTACGCAGCGCGATGATCGTCTTTGTCTCGTTGATGGCGGTCTATATGACCTTCAAGGCGCTGTGGTAGATAGACGTGGATACGTCCTCCTTGCGGAGCCCACCATGCGCAAGCCGGCAACATCGACCAGCAACGCGGCGCGACGGCCGCACGCGAAACCGGCAGATGCGCTGTTCGACGCCTACCCTGCCCCGGTCAAGGCCAAGCTGCTGGCGCTGCGGCGCCTGATCTTCGAGACCGCGAAGGCAACCAAGGGCGTCGGCGCGCTGGAAGAGACCTTGAAATGGGGCCAGCCGAGCTACCTGACGCCGGAGACCGGCAGCGGCAGCACGGTCCGCATCGATCAGGTCAAACCGGCCGCCGACCAGGTCGCGGTCTACTTTCACTGCCAGACCAATCTGGTCGAGATCTTTCGCGAGCTCTATCCCGAGCTCAGCTACAGCGGCAACCGCGCGATCCTGCTCGATGTCGCGGGCAAGCTGCCGGAGCCCGCGCTGCGCCACTGCGTGGCGCTGGCGTTGACTTATCATTTGAAGAAGCGGACGGCAGGCAGCAGGACGTAACCTCCGTCATTGCGAGGAGCGAAGCGACGAAGCAATCCATCTGACCGCCCGTGAGGATAGATGGATTGCTTCGCTCCGCTCGCAATGACGTGGAGGGTACAGCCTTTCTACGCCACCAGCGCCGCGGCGACGCGCTGCGCCTTCAGCAGGCTGATGACCTCGGCGTTCGGCCGCGCGCGGCTGAACAGAAAGCCCTGGCCCTCGTGGCAGCCTTCGGCGCGCAGGCGGCTCAACTCCGCTTCGGTCTCGACGCCCTCGGCGGTGATGGTGACGCCGAGCCCGATGCCGAGGCTGACGATCGAACGCACGATCGCCTGCGCGTCGGGATTCGCGCCGAGGTCGCGCACGAACGACTGGTCGATCTTGATCTTGTCGAACGGGAAGCTGCGCAGATAGCTGAGGCTGGAATAGCCGGTGCCGAAATCGTCCATCGACATCCGAACCCCGAGCGCGCGGAGCGCATGCAGCGTCGCCAGCACCTGGCTGCTCTTCTCGAGCAGCAGCGTCTCGGTGATCTCGAGCTCAAGCCGCCGCGCCGGCAGGCCGGATTGCCGCAGCGCGTCGGTGACCAGCGCCAGCAGATTGCCGGAACGGAATTGCAGCGGCGACAGGTTGACCGCGACGCGCACGTCATCCGGCCATTGCGCCGCGTCCATGCAGGCGCGATGCAGCATCAGCGCGCCCAGCGGATTGATCAGCCCGGTCTCCTCGGCCACCGGGATGAACTCGCCCGGCGAGATCATGCCGCGCTCCGGATGCGGCCAGCGCACCAGCGCCTCGAAACCGGTGATGCGTCCGGTCGCAAGATCGACCAGCGGCTGGTAATAGGGCCGCAGGCCTTCGTTCTGGATCGCATCGCGCAGGTCGATCTCGATCTTGCGGCGGCTTTGGGCGCGCGCGTCCATCTCCGCCTCGAAGAAGGAGAAGGTGCCGCGGAATTCGCTCTTGGCGCGCGACAAGGCCATGTCGGCGCTCTTCAGGAGCTTTTCGGAATCCTCGCCGTCGCCGGGCGACATCGCGATCCCGATGCTGGCGCCGATCACCACCGAATGCCCCTCGAGCAGATAGGGCTCGCCGATCGCGTCCAAAATCCGCCGCGCCAGCAGCACCGCGTCCTCGGGCCGCATCACGCCGCCCTGCACGATGGTGAACTCATCGGAGTTGAGGCGGGCCAACGCATCTTCCTCGCGCAGCGTCGAGCGCAGGCGCTTGGCGACCGCGCGCAGCAGCTTGTCGCCGATGCCGTGACCGAGCGTCTCGTTGACCGCCTTGAAATTGTCGAGACCCAGCATCAACACCGCGACCTTGTCGGTCGAGCGGCGGGTGTGCTGCAGCATCTCGTCCATCTGCTGGCGCAGCAGATTGCGGTTGGGCAGGCCAGTCAGGCTGTCGTGCTGGGCCATGAAGGCGAGCCGCGCCTCGGCGCGCTTGCGCTCGGTGATGTCCATCAGCGCGAGCAGCATCGCCGGCTGGTCGCCATGCATCAGCTGGCGCGAATAGATCGCAAGGTCGATCAGCGTGCCGTCGGCGCGCACATGCTTCCAGGTCCGCGCCGCCTGCTCGTCGCTGCTGCGGCCCGCCGCCCAAGGCAGCTCGGCGTCGAACGCCTGCAGGCTCCTGATCGTCATCCGCTCGAATTCGGCGCGGACGTAGCCGTAATGCGCGATCGCAGCGTCGTTGACGGCGAGGATCCGCTCGCCGTCGAGGGCGCACAGGATCATCGGCACCGGATTGCCGTCGAACAGCAGGCGGAACGAGGCCTCGCGCTGCTTCAGTTCGGTGATGTCGACGCGCAAGCCGACGATGCCGCCGTCCGAGGTCAGCCGCTCCTCGATCAGCACCACGCGGCCGTCGGCCAGCACCTGCTCGTGCCGTTCGCCCGGCTGGTACATCTTCTTGAGCCGTTCGGCGATCCACTCTTCCTCGCGGCCGGCGGCCTCCGGATAATCGCCGCGCGCGACGCCGATGCGGATGGTGTCTTCGAGACGCGCGCCGTGCTCGAACAGGTCGGAGCTGCGCTTGTAGATTTCCGAGTATTTCTTGTTCCAGAGCGTGTAGCGGCCTTCCGGATCCAGGAACACGATGCCCTGCGGCAGGATGTCGATCGCCTCACGCAGCCGCGCGTTGGATTTGCGCGCCTCGGCGATCGCGGCCTCGGCCTGCGCGCGCTGGCGCACCAGTTCGCCGATCTCGACCGCGGGGCGGCGCGATCTGCCCGACACTTTCGGCATCGGTGTGGGACGATGGCCCCGAGGACGGGACAGTTTGGCCTGGTTCGGTTTCTTGGTGTTTTTCTTCGGCCGCATCATCGGTATCGCACGCCCCACGCGCATTCCAGTTCGGCGATATATCTGCGATAAGTCTCTGAAAAATTGGTATCTCTTGGCGAGTAGCTGCGCTGCCTGAGAAGCCCTTGCATGCCTGCTTTGCAGGCGAATTCACGCCGGGCGCGAGTTTGCTTCCGGCGTACCGGCGGCGCACGGCACAGATTCACAGCATGGAAGCGCCGGCGCTTGGTGAAGGAAGCGTAAACCGGCGCGCGATTGCACAATGAATGCGCCGAAGACGCTTCAAGCGCATCAATGTTCGTCAGCGTGCCGCAGGTTATCGCGCGGTTAAAGCGCGGTGCGCCTCAACCTTCGGATTTTGCCGGATCATACCTTAGTTGGTGATTTCGATGCGCGTGCCGCCGCGGCCGTTGCGCTCGACCAGCCCATAGAGCATTGCGGCGTGCGAGGGATGCAGGCGCACGCAGCCATGCGAGGCCGGCCCGCCAAGGCGCGTGAGTTCGTATGTTCCATGGATGGCAAAGCCGCGGTGGAAGAAGATCGAGTGCGGCATCGGCGAGTTATAGTACTTCTTCGAGTACCAGCGGCGCGCCAGCATCTGCGGACGGAACACCCCACTCGGCGTGCCATAGCCGCGGCGGCCGGTCGACACCGGCCAGTTGTAGCGTCTCGCACCGTCGACGCTGACCGCCATGCGCTGCGATGATTTATCGATGTGAACGACGACGTCGGCCCGCGCCGGCGAGAGCGCCAAGATCGGCGCGGCAATCGCGGCGGCAAACGCCAGCCGTACGCACGATACGCTTGTCACAATAACGCCTACCCTGAAATTATTGCGGACATGATGTCGCCCACAACGTGCGCTTGTAAAGTGGCGTGGCTCACTTCGGAGCCTGGAAGCCGCGGGTAATCTTAATCCACCCTGTGGGCGATCAAGCGAATGGGATGAAAGCGCGGTCCGCCTGCTCCGAATCCATGCTAGCCTTGCGCCGACAGAGTGATCCGAATGACACCCCGCCTGCGTCTGTTCCCACTCCTGATCTTAGCCCTCGTCGCCTGCACCATCTCCGCGCGGGCGCAGGACAGGGGCTCGCTCAATCCACAGCCGCTGCCGCCGCTCGCCAACCCCAACGATCCAAAGATCGGGGCGAAGCAGCTGTTCGCGCGCAAGGTGCTGCCGGCGGCGTTGCCGACCCGGTCGATCGGCGGCTACACCAAGGGTTGTCTCGCCGGCGCCGCGCAGATGCCGCTCAACGGCGAGACCTGGCAAGTGATGCGCTTGTCGCGCAACCGCTACTGGGGTCACCCAAACATGATCGCGCTGCTGAAGCGGCTTGCGGCCAACGCGCACAAGGACGCCGGCTGGCCGGGCATCCTGGTCGGCGATATCGGCCAGCCGCGCGGCGGCCCCGCGCTGTCCGGTCATGCCAGCCACCAGATCGGACTCGACGCCGACATCTGGCTGACGCCGATGCCCGATCGCAAATTGTCGCGCGAGGACCGCGAGGAGATGTCGGCGGTGATGATGGTGCGCGACGACCGGCTCGACATCGATCCGCGCGTCTTCACGCCGGGCCACGTACTCGTCATCCGCGACGCGGCGCGGGAGCCGGCGGTGCAGCGCATCTTCGTCAATCCCGCGATCAAGAAGGCGCTGTGCCGCGAGGCCACGGGCGATCGCGGCTGGCTGTCGAAGATACGGCCGTGGTGGGGCCACGACTACCACTTCCACATTCGCATGCGATGTCCGCCCGGCAGCCCTGGCTGCGAGGGACAGAAGCCGCAAGCGGAGGGCGAAGGCTGCAAGCCGTCCGATCTCGCCTTCTGGTTCAAGGATTCGGTGCTGCATCCGAAGCCTCCGCCGAAGCCGCCGAAACCCCGCCCGCCGATGACGCTGGCGCAGATGCCGGCTGACTGCAGGACGGTGCTGAACGCCCCCGACGCCAAACAGCAGCTGCCAGGGCAATAACATCTTCGTCAGGCGGCTATGCCGGCCGGCTCGAACTGCGATATGATCCCGTGCCGTCGCGCCGTAAGCGCGTTCGGGCGATGGATCGGGGCGGCTGATCTGTTTATCCGTCATCATGAATGGACCAGACATGCGCAAATCGCTCCTCGCCGCATCGCTCGTGCTCGTCTCGACTTCCGCTTTCGCGGCGGAGGAGCCGAGCGGCTGTGACAAGTTCAAATGGTCGATCGACCGTGCGCGCGCCGCGCTGACCGCGTCCGATCGTGCCAGGGTCGTATCGGGAAGCGAGCAGACGGCGCTGCCGGCGACCGCGATCACGCTGGCGCTGGTGGCCCCCGGCGACGCCAAATTGCCGACCCCGCCGGAGCGCGCGCCGAAGGAAGGTACCTTCGCCGGCTTCACCAGCTTCAAGGCCGCGCCGAGGGCCGGGCTCTATACCGTCAGCCTGTCTGCCGGGGCCTGGGTCGACCTGGTGCAGGACGGGCATTTCCTGAAACCCAAGGCGTTCAGCGGCGCGACCGATTGCGACGGTATCCGCAAGACCGTGAAATACGACCTCGCCGCCAGCCCCTTCGTGCTCCAGGTCAGCGGCTCGAAAGAGAGCTCGCTGTCGATCGCGATCCAGCCGGCGGATGAATAGGACGGGCGGTTAGACAAACGGTCGCCTTTACCGTAAGCCCCAGCCTGCTATGTTTGCAGTGCGATATCCCTGAGGACCGTAAGTCCATCGGGGACCAGCGGAACAGCGCTTCCGTCCGTCGCAGGCCAGACCCCAACCCAACGCCTGATTTGCGCGCGATCGTTCGCGCGCGAACTCGCACGGAGCGCTTTCCATGTCACGACTTTCAATTTCAAGGCTTGCCGGACTTTTCACCGCCTTCGTCATCCTGCTCGGCGCGCTGCATTCGCCCGCGAGAGCGGAGGACAAGACGCTCACCGTGTTTGCCGCCGCCTCGATGAAGAACGCGCTCGACGACATCGATGCAGCCTATACCGCTAAGACCGGCGTCAAGATCACCGCCAGCTATGCCGCGAGCTCGGCGCTTGCCAAGCAGATCGAGCAGGGTGCGCCGGCCGACGTGTTCGTCTCCGCCGACACCGACTGGATGGACTATGCGATCAAGCAGAAGAACATCAATGAAGCGACGCGGGTAAACCTGCTCGGCAACTCGATCGTGCTGATCGCGCCGAAGGATTCCAAGATCGACAAGGTCAACATCGGACCCGGCTTCGATCTCGCCAAGCTCGCCGGCGACGGCAGGATCGCGACCGGCGACGTCAAGGCGGTGCCGGTCGGCAAATACGCCAAGGCCGCGCTGGAAAAGCTCGGCGCCTGGCAGGCGGCGGAGCCGAAATTCGCGATGGCCGAGAGCGTGCGCGCGGCGCTGACGCTGGTGGCGCGCGGCGAAGCCGTGCTCGGCATCGTCTATTCGACCGACGCCAAGGTCGAACCGGGCGTCAAGATCGTCGGCACCTTCCCGGCCGACACCCATCCGGCCATCATCTATCCGGTCGCGGCGACCACGACCGCGAAGCCGGAGACCGCCGCGTACCTTGCCTTCCTGCGCTCGTCCGCGGCGAAGACGATCCTCGAGAAATACGGCTTCAAGTTCCTGATCAGCCCGACGACCTAAGCGTGTTTGAGATCTCGCCGACCGAATGGACGGCGATCCTGCTGTCGCTGCGGGTCGCCGTCATCGCAACACTGGTGGCGACCCCGTTCGGGGTAGCGCTCGCCTGGCTGCTGGCGCGGCGCGATTTCTGGGGCAAGTCGCTGCTCGATGCCGCCGTGCATCTGCCGCTGGTGCTGCCGCCCGTCGTCACCGGCTATTTGCTGCTGTTGACCTTCGGCAAGCGCGGCCTGGTCGGCGGCTGGCTGGCCGACCATCTCGGCATCGTGTTCGCATTCCGCTGGACCGGCGCGGCGCTCGCCTGCGGCGTGATGTCGTTTCCGCTTCTGGTGCGGCCGATCCGTCTCTCGATCGAAGCGGTCGACCGCCGCCTCGAGCAGGCGGCCGAGACACTCGGCGCCGCGCCGTGGCGGGTGTTCGCAACCGTGACGCTGCCGCTGGCGCTGCCCGGCGTGCTGGCCGGCATGGTGCTCGGTTTTGCCAAGGCGATCGGCGAGTTCGGCGCGACCATCACCTTCGTCTCCAACATTCCCGGCGAGACCCAGACCATTTCGTCGGCGATCTATTCGCTGATCCAGACGCCGGATGGCGACCCCGCCGCCGCGCGGCTCGTGATCATCTCGATCGTGCTCGCGGTCGGCGCACTGGTCGCGGCTGAAGTGTTCGCGCGTCGCGCCACCGCGCGCCTGCACGGGCAATAGCCATGCTGCGCGTCGACATCACCAAGCAGCTCGGCGAGTTCTCGCTTGCAGCCTCGTTCAGCAGCGAGGGCCGCGTCACCGGTCTGTTCGGCGCGTCCGGCTCCGGCAAGACCTCGCTGATCAACACCATCGCGGGACTGTTGCGTCCCGACCGCGGCACCATCGTGATCGACGGCGAGACCGTCGACGATACCGGGACCGGCATCCACGTCCCGAGCTGGCGCCGCCGCATCGGTTACGTGTTCCAGGACGCGCGGCTGTTTCCGCATCTCGATGTCCGCCAGAACCTCGACTACGGCCGCCGCATGAACGGCCTCACCGAAGATCCCGCCCAACACCGGCGCGTCGTCGACCTGCTCGACATCGGCGCCCTGCTCGACCGCCGTCCCGGAAAGCTCTCCGGCGGCGAGCGCCAGCGCGTCGCGCTCGGCCGGGCGCTACTGTCCAAGCCGCGGCTGCTGCTGCTCGACGAGCCGCTGGGCGCGCTCGACGAAAGCCGCAAGCTCGAGATCCTGCCCTATCTGGTCCGGCTGCGCGACGAGGCCGGCGTCCCGATGGTCTATGTCAGCCACGACGCGGCCGAGCTGCGCCAGCTGGCCACCCAGATCGTGATGCTGCGCGGCGGCCAGGTGACCGCGTTCGGCGGTGTCAAGGTGCTGACGGCGGGCGCATAGCTAGCCGTTTTTCCGAAAGTCGGCATAAGATAGCCTATCTTGTCTGCTAGGCCCGCGTCGGGACGTCCGATCGGGCATGGGGAAGGGTGAATTTGTGCGACTGACTGGCTGGGTGTTGCTGCTGATCGGCGGGCTGCTGTGCGCCACGATTTCGTGGGCCGCGCTCGGCTTCCTGCTGATGGGCGTCGGCCTGATCGCGCTGCAGGTCGACGAGCGGCGCCGGCGTCCGGCCGATGCCGCCGTGCCGGCCGGCGCCTCGGGATTTACCCCACCGCGCCTCAGCGACGGACTGCAGCCGCCGACCCTCGACCCGATCGCAGCCCAGGATACCGGGCAGCGCCAGCCGCGCCGGGTGGCCTGGCCCGACAAGATGGGCGCAGCCTACGACCGGGAGACTTACGACCGCGAGGCCTGGCGCCGGCTTGTCGACAGCGATCCTGATCTCGCCCAGATCGCCAATGTGCTCGCCGATTACGGCCCGCAATATGTCGATGAGCTGGCGGCGAGCTATCTGGCCGCCCCTGATAAGGGCCGCCTGGCGGCGATCGTCGACGGCATCATCGCGCGCGCCGGGGACGGTCAGCCGATCCCGCCGCCGCCCGCACCAGTCGAAGCATCTCGGCCGCCGCCGCTGCCGCCCCCGCCGCAGCCAAAGCCGGTGATCATTCCTGCCGCCAAGCCGGCGACTTCGCCAAGCAATCGCGCAAACGCGCTCGAAGCGTCCCTGCTCGCCACGGTCGAGGAGGCTTCCGCCAAGATGGCCGCCGAACGCGCGGGTCTCTTCAAGCCTGCCAAGGAGCCTGGAAAGGAGCCGGGCAAGGCCACCGACAGCCGACCGCAGGCGGCGAGCCAGCGGGAACCGCTGTTCGGTCGCGCCACCCGGGACGCGAAGCCCGCCGGGCCGCCGCCGGTGCCGGTCACACCGCCGCCGATGCCGGCTGCACCGCCGCCCATGCCGGCCGATACGCCCGCCGCCCTCGAAGCATCGTTGATCGCCGCCGTCAGCGAGGCCGCCGCCCGGCGCGCGGACGCCCCCAAAGATGCGTCCAAGCCGGCAAGGGAGTCAGCGCCGCCGGCGAGGCGCGAGCCCGAAATCCGTGCGGTCGCGCCCACTCCACCGACGCCGCCTCCGCCGGCTCCCGCTGCGCCCGCCAACACGCCAGCTGCGACGACACCACCTGCGAAGACAGCGGCCGATAATCTCGACGAAACGCTGCTCGCGGCGCTGGCCGAGATTTCCGGCCAGAAGATCAAGGGCGAGACCAAGCCAGACGCGGCGTCCAAGGGCTCGTCCGGTCCGCCGGCCGACGATGGGCTGTCCGACATGATCAAGAAGTTCGCGCCGGATTCGAACTTCCTGCGCAAGACGTAACGGCGCGGCTCAGACCCCCGCCACCGACGCCCAGATGTCGGCGAGCTTGCGCTTGACGATCTGCATCCGCGTTTGCGGCGCGACCTTCTCCTCTTCCTCCGGCAGGCGCAGGCCGACGACGTTGACGCGGCCGCCGCTGATGCTGCGCGCCACCAGCACGATCTCGTCGAGCGCCAGTTCGGCCCCTTCCTTCGGCGCGCGGTCGAGATTGACGTCGAAATAGTCGGCGAGCGTCAGCTTGGCCTGGTGCTCGTCGACCTTGACGCCGTAGATCTCGGCGAGCTCGCCGAGCGTATGCTCCGCCGACACCATGAAGTCGCCGAGCAGATGCGGATCGGGCGCGCTCGACGGCGCCATGTCGACGAAGAAGCGGTCGAGCGCCTCGGCGCGCTCCGGCGGCGCCAGCAAATAGATGTAGTCGCCGGGCGCGACCGGATCGGCCTCGGTCGGCGTCAGGATCCGCTCGTCGCGGATTACCAGCGTCGGCTTCGACCAGGACGGGATCAGCCCGCGGCGGAAATACAGGCTCTTCGGCCGCACCGGATAGCCGACCAGCTGCTGCTCGAGCTGGCCGGGCAAATCGAGCTCGACGCGGCGCGGGCCGCGTTCGGCGCGCGGCAGCGCGACATGCAGCCGCCGCGCCGCCGGCGCCAGCGTCCAGCCCTGCAACAGCAGCGAGATGATGACGACGACGAAGGCGACGTCGAAATAGAGATAGGCCTTCGAGAGGCCGACCAGCATCGGGATCGAAGCGAGGAAGATCGCCACCGCGCCGCGCAGGCCGGTCCAGGCGATGAAGACCTTCTCCCGCCAGTTGAACTTGAACGGTGCGAGGCAGATCAGGACCGCCAGCGGCCGCGCCACCAGCATCAGCGCGAACGCCACCAGCACGGCGCCGCCGGCGCTGGAGAGCAGGCGATGCGGCGAGACCAGGAGGCCGAGCAGCACGAACATCACGATCTGCGCCAGCCAGGTCGCGGCGTCGAGGAACGTCACCACCGAATTATGCGCGCGGGTCGGCCGGTTGCCGATGATGATACCGGCGAGATAGACCGCGAGGAATCCCGAGGCGTGCACGATCTGCGAGCCGCCGAAGATCACCAGTGCCGCTGTGGTGACGAACGGCGCATGCAGGCCCTGCGGCAACGCCACATAGTTCAGCGCGATCACCACCAGCCGGCCGCCGATCACCCCGATGATGGCGCCGAACACGGCCTCCTGGATGAACTCCAGCGCGATGTGCGAGGCCGAGCTCTGGCCGATCGAGATGAACTCGACCAGCATCAAGGTGAGAAAGATCGCGAACGGATCGTTGGTGCCGGATTCCGCCTCCAGCGTCGCGCCGACGCGCGGCCGCAGCCGCAGACCCTGGGTGTGCACCAGCAGGAACACGGCAGCCGCGTCGGTCGACGCCACGACGGCGCCGACCAACAGCGACTCGGTCCAGTTGAGGTCGAGCACAAAGCGGGCGACCGGCGCCGTGATCAGCGCGGTCAACAGCACGCCGGCGGTCGCCAGCATCATCGAGGGCGCCAGCACGGTGCGGATGCTGGCGAACCGCGTCTTCAATCCGCCGTCGAACAGGATCAGCGCCAGCGCCACCGAGCCGACCAGATAGGTGGTGCGGACGTCGTCGAACTGCAGCCGGCCGGGGCCGGAATCGCCCGCCAGCATGCCGACCAGCAAGAACACCAGCAGCAAGGGGGCGCCGAACCGCAAGGCCAGCAGGCTCGACAGGATGCCGGCCATCACCAGCACCGCACCGAGCAGGATCGCTATACTGACGGAGTCGAGGGATGCCATGCGCCTTCGGAGGTCTCAAATACTTGCAATTGCATCCTTATCGTCGCCACACTGGGACGCCAACCGATTTCTGACATGAGCGGCAATGTGCCCGGTCTCATCAGCCCTAGGTCGCCCCGACACTGTGTTGTATCGATGGTCGCGTGCGCGCCTTTGTGGGATTCTGCCTGCGCATTCGAATCACATTTGGCTGACCCGCGCTTCGAGTTGAGATTTTGCCGATGGACATGAACTGGAAGGACGTCCTCGAATCGATCCAAATGGCGGCGCGCTCGGTCGGCGCCGAGGTCGCCTCGCCCTGGTTCTATCTGCAATTCGGCATCATCCTCGCCGCCGCGGGCCTCGCCTACGCCGCCGATACCGCCATTCATGCGCGGGTCGACATGTCGTCGCTGGCGATGCGCTGGCCGCTGCCGCTCCGGCACTTCGCCCGCGTGATGGTGAAGAGCGCTTCCACCGCCGTGTTCGCGGTCCTGATGATCATCTCCCGCATCGTGATGTGGCACGCGACCTGGCCGAGCCGCAGCTATCTGATCGCGGTCTCCGCCAAGCTGGCGCTGGCCTGGCTGGTGATCCGCCTCGTCACCTCGGTGATCGATAACGCCTTCATCGTGAAAACAGTCTCGATCGCGGCCTGGGTGGTCGCCGCGCTCAGCATCATCGGCCAGCTCGATTGGGCGGCCGACACGCTGGATGCGTATGCGGTCGTGGTCGGCGGCCTCCGCCTTTCCCCGCTGCTGCTGATCAAGGCCGGCGCGCTCCTGATCGTGGCGCTGTGGCTGACCAACCTCGCCGGCAATTTCGCCGAGAGCCGGATCAACCGCGCCACCGATCTGACGCCGTCGATCCAGGTGCTGCTGGTCAAGATCATCCGCATCGGATTGATGGTGACGGCGATCGTGATCGCGCTCGGCGCGGTCGGCATCAACCTCTCAGCGCTCGCGGTGTTCACCGGCGCGGCCGGCGTCGGCATCGGTCTCGGCCTGCAGAAGATCGTCGCCAATTTCATCAGCGGCCTGATCCTGTTGGTCGACAAATCGGTGAAGCCCGGCGATCTCGTCACGATCGGCGACAATTCGGGCCGGATCAGCGCGATGAAGACCCGCTACATCTCGGTCGCCGCCGGCGACGGCCGCGAGTTCCTGATCCCGAACGAGGACCTGGTGACGCAGAAGGTCACCAACTGGACCTATACCGACAAGAACACGCTGGTGAAGATCGCCTTCTCCACCAACTACGGCGCCAATCCGCGGCAGGTCTGCAAGCTCGCGATCACGACCGCGGCGGCCCATCCGCGCGCCACCAAGGGCCGGACGCCGAACTGCATCCTGACCGAGTTCGCCGAGGCCGGGATGAAATTCTCCCTGACCTTCTGGATCGCCGACCCCGACGGCATGGACAATGTGAAGAGCGACGTCATGCTGTCGCTGTGGGACGCCTTCAAGCAGGAGGGGATCAGGGTGCCCTACCCGGTGCGGGAACTCCGCATCCGCGGCGGCGCGCTGCCGGTCGAGAGCGTGGTCGAGGTCTCCAATTAGCGCTTGCGCGCGGTCTTTTCGCCGCAGCGGTGGCCGCTGTTCCGGATATGGCCTGAAAATCAAGCCGTTTGGACATGTCCCCATGCCCAACCTTGGCTTGCGCCGGGCGCGCCGATCATTAAATTAGGGCCTGAAATCAGCCCCTTGCCCGCAGAAACAGCCCGCCCATGAGCTATATCGACGCCACCGACACCTCGCTTCGCAAGACCGGCCAGATCAAGCTGCACGGACCGAGCGGCTTTGCCGGCATGCGCAAGGCGGGCGCCCTGGTGTCGAAATGCCTCGATGCGCTCACCGACATCGTCAAGCCGGGCATCCCGACTTCGGTCATCGACGAGTTCGTTCGCAAGTTCGCCTTCGATCACGGCGCCTATCCGGCGACGCTGATGTATCGCGGCTATCGCTACTCGACCTGCACTTCGATCAATCACGTGGTCTGCCACGGCATGCCGGGTGACCGCCCGCTGAAGGAAGGCGACATCGTCAATGTCGACGTCACCTTCATCGTCGACGGCTGGTACGGCGACTCCAGCCGCATGTATGCGATCGGCGCCATCGCGCGGAAGGCCGAGCGGCTGATCGAGGTGACCTATGAGGCGATGATGCGCGGCATCGCCTCGGTGAAGCCCGGCGCCACCACCGGCGATATCGGCCACGCGATCCAGAGCTATGTCGAACCGCAGGGCATGAGCGTGGTGCGCGACTTCTGCGGCCACGGCCTCGGCCGCCTGTTTCACGACGAGCCGAACATCATCCATATCGGCCGCCCCGGAGAAGGCGCGCCCTTGAAGCCCGGTATGTTCTTCACCATCGAGCCGATGATCAATCTCGGCAAGCCGCATGTGAAGATCCTGTCCGACGGCTGGACCGCGGTGACCCGCGACCGCTCGCTGTCGGCGCAGTTCGAGCACTCGGTCGGCGTCACCGCCGACGGCGTCGAGATCTTCACGCTGTCCGAGCGCCATGGCGAGAAGCCGTGGGTTCAGGTGTAGTCGGGTTCAGCTGTAGCCGTCCTCGTCAGAAGTTGCTGCGCGTGCGCTCGATGATCTCCTCGGGCGTATGGTTCTCTCCGATCGACATCGCGCAGATCCGCGACAGATGCAGATAGGACAGCCCGGTCTCCTCCGCCCAGGCGTTGAACTGCGCCTGCACCTTGGCGAGATCGCGCTTCGACTTGACCTCCTCGGCGATATCGAGGCCGGCATCGCGCAGGCAGGCGACGACGTCGCGCGAGGTGACGAAGCCGTCCCAACCGAGGAAGCGCAGCAGCATCTGTCCGGTGTTGCCGCCGAGCCGGCTGCCGCGCTTCGCCAATAGCTCCAGCAGTCCGACCTCATCCGATGACGGCCAGGCGCTAAGGAATTTGCCGAAGCTGCCATGCTCGCGCGCGATCTCCTGCACGAAGCGGCCGTTGTCGCGCACCGACATGATCTTGGCGCCGTTGCGCACGATCCTGGCGTCGCTGACGAGCTTCTCCCAGAATTCGTCGGGCTTGAAGGCGAGCTTGGCGGGCTGAAAGCCGAGGAACGCCTCCTCGAAGCCCGGCCATTTGGCGTCGATCACGCTCCAGGCAAAGCCGGCGCAGAACACGCGCCTCGTCATCTCGGCCAGCACGCGGTCGTCGCCGAGCTTTGCCAGCGCCTTGGCGCCCGCCGGCGGCCGCAGCAGCTTCTCCAGCGCCTTCGGCCCGCCCTTGCGCTTCTCGGCGCGCGAGCGGATCACCTTGAATGATGTCACGCGGCCCTCCCCCTCTTTGCTCTCGAACCGTTGCGGCCGACGGTAATTCGCCCGAAGCGTCGTGGCAAACCGGGCAGTTGCATCGGCTCTTGCAAATCGCCGCAAGCACGGCATGGTTGTGGCCGATGCCCGCCAAAGCCAGTGACAGCCCCGATCAGCCCGACGAGACGCCGCATTATCACGGCCATCGCGAACGGCTGCGCGAGCGCTTCTATGCGGCCGGTCCCGACGCGCTGACCGACTACGAGCTATTGGAAATGGCGCTGTTCGCCGCGATCCCGCGCCGCGACACCAAGCCGTTGGCCAAGGCGCTGCTGAAGAAGTTCGGCTCGTTCGCCGAGGTGGTGCACGCGCCGGTGGCGCGGCTGCGCGAGGTCGAGGGCGTCAAGGATGCCTCGATCAACCAGCTCAAACTGCTCGCCGCCGCCGCCGGCCGGATCGCCTAGGGCGAGATCAGGCGCAACGTCGCGCTGTCGTCCTGGAACGACGTCATCGACTATTGCCGCACCGGCATGGCGTTCGCCGACAAGGAGCAGTTCCGCCTCCTGTTCCTCGACAAGCGCAACCAGCTGATCGCCGACGAGGTGCAGCAGACCGGCACCGTCGATCACACCCCGGTCTATCCGCGCGAGGTGATCAAGCGCGCGCTGGAATTGTCCGCCACCGCGCTGATCCTGGTGCACAACCACCCCACTAGCCCCTTTTCGATCACGCTTGATCACACTCAATTCCTCTGAAACACCTATAAAATTAGGCGTCCCCTCGCATTGCGTACTGGCGGTGGCTATGGCAAATTGGGAGCGGTTAGAGGGATAGAGAACGGCCTTCCGCTCCCAGCAAACGATCCCCGTTTCTCCCCGACCGATCCCAGTTGCGGAACAGAAGAAATGCCAAGCCTGACCGACACCGCGATCCGACATGCGCTGAAGCGCGTCGAACTCAGCCGGAAACAAGAAAACCTCGCAGATGGTGAGGGCCGCGGCACCGGCCGTCTCGTCCTCGTCCTCAAGCCGATGCCGAAGCGTGTGACCGCCGACTGGATGGCGCAGCAATGGCGCGACGGCAAACGCACCAAAAAGAAGCTAGGCGCCTATCCGTCGACGTCCTTGGCTCAGGCGCGCGAGATCTTCAAGCGCGACTATGCCGACGTGATCCAGAAAGGCCGGAGCATCAAGATCGCAACAGACACCCGCCCCGGCACGGTCGCCGACTTGTTCGAGGGCTATGTCGCGTCGCTCAAGGCCGCCGGCAAGCCGTCCTGGAAGGAGACAGAGAAAGGCCTCAACAAGATCGCCGACACGCTCGGGCGCCACCGCCTCGCGCGCGAGATCGAGTCTGACGAGATCGTCGAGCTTATCCGACCGATTTACGAGCGTGGCGCCCGCTCAATGGCCGACCACGTGCGATGTTACATCCACGCGGCCTATAGTTGGGGAATGAAATCCGACAACGATTATCGGAACACATCCCCGCGCCGTTTCCGTATCCCATACAATCCGGCCTCGGAAATTCCGACCGAACCCAAGGTCCAGGGCATGCGCTGGCTCAACGAGGAAGAGTTCGTGCGACTCTTTCGCTGGCTAGAATGCCCCGATACGCCGGTTCATCCCTCCTATCCTCGTGCAGTGCAGCTCATCATGCTGACTGGTCAACGCGTCGAGGAAATCGCGCGCCTGCATGTCGATCAATGGGACGCGCCGGAGAGGATCATAGACTGGTCCAAGACCAAGAACCTTCAGCCGCATGCCGTTCCAGTGCCGTCGATCGCCGCCGAACTGATTGCGTCGATCAAGCCAAACAAGTACGGCTGGTTCTTTCCCTCAGCGAAGGATCCATCCAAGCCCGTGAGCCACGGTACGCTCTATAGCTTCGTTTGGCGGCAGCGGGACCGAGGCGTGATCCCCTATGCAACAAACCGGGACCTCCGGCGAACCTTCAAGACTCTGGCCGGCAAGGCCGGTGTGTCAAAAGAGATTCGAGATCGTCTGCAAAATCATGCGCTGCAAGACGTCAGCTCCAAGAACTACGACCGCTGGCATTACATGCCTGAGAAGCGTGCCGGTGTGGCAAAGTGGGACAAGTTCGTGCGCGCGATGCTTACCAAGAAGCGCCTGAAGGCGGCGGCATGACCAAGCGCCCGTCCAAACCCACGGCTCCGCGAAAAGGCGCGAGACCGGCGACCGAGATCGACGCGCAGAGCTACTCGGCATTGGTCGGCGATCTCAAGACGAAGATTGCCGAGGCGAGGCATCGTGCCGGCCTATCGGTGAACCGCGAATTGATCCTGCTGTACTGGACGGTCGGCCGCGACATTCTCATCCGGCAGGAGAAAGAAGGTTGGGGCGCCAAGGTCATCGATCGCCTCGCCGACGACCTTGGCCGCGCCTTCCCCGAGATGACAGGTCTATCCTCCCGAAATCTCAAGTATATGCGGGCCTTTGCGGAGGCTTGGCCGGACGGCGAATTTGTGCAACAGGTTGTTGCACTATTACCCTGGGGCCATAACGTTCGACTTCTCGACGCCATCAAGAGGCCCGAGGAACGCGCTTGGTACGCTCGCCAGGCCATTGAACACGGATGGAGTCGAAACGTCCTCCTCCATCAGATCGACAGCAATCTGTTCGCCCGTCAAGGCAGCGCGCTGACGAACTTCTCGCGGACCTTGCAGGCGGAGCAGTCGGAGCTTGCCCAGCAGATCCTCAAGGACCCCTACACTTTTGACTTTCTCTCGCTCGGCCCTGAGATGCTGGAGCGCGACCTCGAACGCGGGTTGATCGAGCACCTCCGCTCGCTCATCCTCGAACTCGGCAAGGGCTTCGCCTTCGTCGGCAGCCAATACCATCTCGAGGTCGGCGGCCAGGACTACTATCTCGACATGCTCTTTTATCATTTGCGGCTACGCTGCTTCGTGGTGGTCGAGCTAAAGATCGAGGACTTCAAGCCTGAATTCGCGGGAAAGATGAACTTCTACCTGTCAGCGGTCGATGACCAGCTTCGGCACAAGGATGACCAACCGACGATCGGCATCATTCTCTGCAAGGGCCGGAACGAGGTCATCGTCGAGTATGCCTTGCGTGACACCAGCAAGCCGATGGGTGTCGCCCACTATCAACTCTCGCCAGCCCTGCCACCCCAGCTTCAGCAAGATCTGCCAACCGTCGAGGAATTCGCCCGCGAGTTTCCGCTCATGTCCATCGTCAAGCTGCGGATCGAGATCGAGCGCGCGCTACGCGATTTCGCGACCGCGAACGGCTTTTCTCCATCGCGGCCGACTAGCCTTGGCATCATGCTCCGAGAGCTACAGCGCCGTGGGCTAGCACCGGCCAGCATGCAACAGTTTCTCGATTCTCTCCGCGTTATGAATGAAGCAGCGCATGGCGTTGATGTCGATCCGAAGAGCGCCCAGCGGGCCGTGGATGTCGGAACAATCTTTCTGGCGGAGCTCAGCCCCAAACGCCGGCCGTGAAAATTGAGCCCGCGCCGACTCTTACGCGCACAATCAAGGTGATGACGCGCGGCTTCCAAACGAGGCAACCGGCCCAGAGCGTTCTCGTAGAAAAACCGGCGCAAATCAGCGTCGCTGCCGTCGTGCTGGTAGACCTCTTGTGACCCCAGCAACTGGATTTAGGCACGCGCCTCAAATTAGCCGTCCTTCACGACCCACATACCTGTAAAATCAGGCAATCGCAGACCGTCGAATAGGGATGTCGACAATCGTGGCTTCTTGGGCCCGCATATCCGGCGGCCAAGTGGGACCGCACCAGCTACGACTAGAACGCGCTTACTTCCTGGACCCCCAAAAGCCTATAGACCCCGGTTCGTCCTTGGGAAGACAGATCTATGCTGTCGTCCAATTTCTCCCTCAGTCGTGGAATGAAGACGTCCATTCGGACCTGCTTGTCACCTTTTTCCCTACGAAGAACTTCGATGTTGAACACTTCGCCGTCGATCGCGTGGTCCTCCACGACGCACAGATGGCGCAAGAGGATATGCTCGGTGATCGAAAGTCTTTTCGTCGCGCCGGAAAGATTCTTGATCGTGCGATCGCCGATCGTGAACATCCAATCTCCTATGAGGAACTTCCTGCCGGAGTGAGATTGTTTCGATCGCCGTTCGGTGTGCACCCTTCGCCAGACCGACATCGCGCGCGGTGCGACCGTCGAGAAACCATGGGACTTCTCCACGTAGTCGTCCGCGCCGTATTCGATCAGCGGACGCGCTTCGTCGTCGATCGGAAGGCCCGAGCAGACGATGATGCCCGCGTTCGTGTTGTCGACCACCGACTCTACGAACGCCCTTCCGATTTCCTTGTGCGAGAGCTCTCCGTATCTTTCCGCGACGTCCAGATCCAAGACGTAGAGGTCGACGTCGTCCCGCTCAAGATATTCGCGGGCGCTCGCCACGTCCTTGACTTCGATGATTTCGCACCCCAGCTCCCCGATGCTCGAATCCGGATCCCTCAATGCGACCGCCACGCGCTTCGCATCCTCCTCCTCGTCGTCGACGATGAGGATCCGGGGAGCGCGCATAATCTCCGCTGGCCGGTAGCGTCGACGAGCTCTCTTTGCGGTGTGTCGGAGGTTCAGCTCGGCCAGGCTCACCACTGCAGTCGTCCCCGCATCAGCATATCGAGAAGAAAGCAGGGCATGACTGCGATTGCGGGTGGCAGTCCCGCGTAGAATAGGGCGGTGGACAAGGTGATTACCGCCAAGAGAGCCGTCAGCATTTTCCAAGATGGTTCGTTGGGACTCATCGGAACCTCCGCTAGGGCACAAAGCCCGCATAACACGCAGAACGCACATTTTTTTACATTGGAATGGGTAAATGAATCCTAAATGGCCTTCGCGACCGATGCGGGAGAACCGTCCTAGATCGCTACAAAATCAGCCGACGAGGCCGAGCGCCGACATCAGGCACTTTCAATCATCGGAACGCTCCGGCCGCTGTCGTTCAGGCAAAGCGAACCTCGTGTCCGCCTTCGCCGTCGCCAGGCGGTCGAAAGAGGTTGAACGTCGAGTTGTCCAGCGCGCGTCATGCGTCGCCTGCGGGCGACGGATTCTGGAGTGAGATGGTCGCCTCGTCTAAGGTCAACCGCGACCACGTCGCAGACAATTGAGAGATAGGTCTTCAACGCCAGCACCGGGCGATCACACCTCAGAGGACCTCGATTGCGGTGCTGGTCCGGTGGCTCTGAGCGCAAACGACCGGAGAGTCGCAGGTTGAACAATGCGGCTCCGAACTCGCTACACGCAAGCGAAAGAGTGTTATTTGGTCATCGAATGCCGGCGGGAGTACGCCACGAGCGTGATCAATCCGATGAGGATTGGGCCATCATGCGTATTCCGCTATGGCAGGAACATCCTTCGCTCGGCTATGTATCCAAAGGTAGCCATGATCCTCTTTCACTCGGTGCTCACGCGCCTTGATTTCATCGCCTGCGCCGTGCAATCTCGTCAGCGACTGCGCTGGCGGCGCGCACCAGCCGTTCATGCAGGGTCTCGAACTTGCCGAGGATCTCATTATTGGGTTCATTCCTGCCGTCTTCGATAGCCTCGGCAACCAGTTCGTCGAGAGGCGTTTCTTTCAATTGACCTTTCTCGAGAAGGTGTTCAAATAGCCCGTCGCTGCTGGGCTGCGGTTGGATGCGGCCGTCGGAGTTGCACCAAACCCCGAATGTATGGTGGCCCATAACGGCTTGCTCGACCATCTCCGCCTCCAGTGGGATCAGCGTACCCCACGCCTCGTCCCCCTCATCGAGGAATCCCGCCACATATATCTGTTGCTCCTCAGTGTCTTCATCGCGCGGGCGAAAGAACGGGGTAAGGACGATTCGAGGGGGCTTTGCCATAGTAATCTCTCCACGGGGCTCAAGCACAAGTTGCATCAGTTCATGGCAGCATCAGGACCTGCGCCGAACACGCTGGATCATGCGAAAAAAGTAAACTGTAGGAGCGGCCGTGGCCGCCCCCTCGAATTAGCAGTTCGTTCTTTTATTCATCGCTCTGGCAGATAGATTTTTCTGATGCGACACCCGATCGTATCGGCCAACCCTGCCCATCTCCTCGCCTGCCCGCAATCGACAACGACTTTGGCTGCCTGAGTGAATCAACCGATATTGCCGTCCGGATCGAACACGAATGAAGTTCCGAAAGGCAACTAGGATGAAGCCGAAAATAACTGAAAGCCGACCATTCCTGTAGCGTTATAGGCCCGTAGCTTTCTTGAGGCCGATATGGACGGCCTCCGGGATAAACTCTCAGATAAAGATATGGAGCGCCGCCACAACGATTGTCTTCGGTGCAACTGGAAACGGTTGATGGGATCGGCCCCCTTTCCGCTCGATCGGTAGCGCTGCCGGACGCTGTGGGCTCGATTGGTTCGCGGACTTGATGGGCGTTGGCGCATTTCTGTCGTTCGGACGGCCGAGCGAAGAATTCGGACAACTGAACGCCCCGGTATTGGCGATGCCGTCAACCGGGTCAATTTTCGGTTTTTTCGACTGCCGCTCGAGACTTGACATGTAAGGCCGATCAATCGCGACCACATTAGCGCCAGGAGTTAGCGACACGTGCTGTGCGAGGCTTCCGATCCAGGGGCAACCGATCCTTGCCCGGCTCGTGTCGGCCAATTAGTCTGGCCGCCAGTAGAGTATTTGCGTCTCGGGGCGGGGCATGTCCGATAAAGCCAATAAAGAATGGGTACTACCGGCTTCCATTCCATTCGAGAGTTTGAAGCGGCGCGACCTTGAGGAATGCGTCTATTGGCTTCTGGACGCCATGGGTGCCAAGGATCTCGAATGGCGCACGGGAGGCAGCGGCGATGGCGCGGCCGATGGTGGACGCGATCTGGAAGCGCATTTCTACGCACCGGCTGCCGACGGCGAGATTGAGTCGCAAAAATGGTGGATCGAGTGCAAGGGCCGCGCTGGTACGGTCGAATCCAGCGAGGTGAAATCCGCCGTCAATAATGCTCTCGCGACCGAGTACCTCGATTACGTTGTCATCGCCACCAACACTCAATTTTCAAACCCGACACGGGATTGGGTCAAGGAATGGCAAGCCAAACATCCTCGCCCGAAGGTCAAGCTATGGGATCATAGCCAGCTTGAACGATATCTTTCGCGTCACCCTGACGTCGTTCTGAGGTTGTTTTCAGAGGCGCTGAGTCCGCAGGGCCGCTTTCAGGCTATGGAGAGCCGATTCTGGAACAAGTTGGAATTCGTGACGCCGAAGGCTCTGGCTGACCTTTGGGAAGTTCGCCGTGAGACTGAAGTGACGGGAATGGGGCTGTTCGCGGCGGTTGCTAATGAATTTGCGAACGGGAATATCACCCACCGGCCCTGGGGGGCCATCCTCAGCACGACATCACTCATGTCGGTCCTACAGATCGGATTGGTAAATGTCTCCTACCTGCTTATGCGCAGCTCCAAAGGAGGGGTCGATCCAAAGCCTATCAGCCGAGCGTTCGCCTATCTTATTTTGGTCGCGTTGGATACGTTGCCGGCCCAAGATGTTGCCCAACTCATTGCTGATTCCATCTTTCGTGGAAAAGGTGATGAGATGCCGGAACAAGTGCAAGAATTTCTGCTGATGCCGATTGCGGATCAACTTCTATCCGAAATGCAAGATGTGTGTAGCTCGGATTGCCGTCGGATGTCGTGTTCTGATCGTTCCTCGCTCACCGACGACAAGGACGAAATTGATGATTACTGGCTTCGGCTTGAGCCCGATGGGCTCGATAAGCCCAGTGATATACAAAAGTTGCGGATAGAGTTCTTCGATGCGCCATGCGTCGTGGGATTTCCGGTGGATAAGGAGCGGCACTGTCCGCTGTTTCTTATCGAACCAAGCGTCAAGAACACCGAGGAGTTGCTTACGATTATCAAGCGAGTTGCAACCTTCAGAAAAGCCCAGGCTGCTCAGAAGCGCGAAGAGGAAAAGCAAAAAGAGATCGAACGTGCGGCCAAGGTTGCTCAAGATAAGCTGCCTTAGAGCGAGGGATCGTTACCCTTCGGACCGCACCCGCTTGTGGCTCGGTACCAGTCGCCCATGATCAGTTTAACTTCAGAGAACAGGGCAGCGCGTTATTCCATCGGCAGGCAACGAGCATACGAACCAATCCTCTGCTGCACCGGCAGCTAGTTTGCTTAGCGCTGATCAGTTCATCTTCCAAGCTGATACTCTGACGCGCCAACCAAGTGCTTCAGCCATGGTCGGAGAAAACGTCACTCTATCCAACCGGCAGACTCCTCGCAGGCTCATTGGTTCGGCTTGGGTGGCATTACCCACGTTGAACCAACACCATTGACACCGATGTGGGAGCAGCACCTGCATGGCCCGGAAGGCTTCCATTTGATCTAAATCCAACGGCATCGCGCTTTCCGAGACTCTGGCTGGCGGGCGAAGCGCGAGCCGCTTATCTCTACGGAGAGATCGCCACCGCTAAAGGCCTCCCTTGCACGGCGTATTACCGAGCCAAATCTGAGTTGGCGCCATCTTCTCGATCGATGCCGTACGATGCACAGAAATCGTCGCCGGCCATGCGCCGCAGCGTGAAGACGCAAGCTGTCGGTTGCACCGCTCGCCTACGTGCTGGGAACCACCCAAATGGAATATGGGAGTATCACGGTAATAGGCCTTTCCCCTCGACTGGATCGTTCTCGTCGACGAAAGGCTGATCAAAAAAGACCGCGTCTTTATCGGGTCAGGCAAGGCACGCTCAAGGTTGATGGTGCCTGGCATGGTGCTCGCAAAGGGATCAAATTTTGTGGTCGTTCCTCAGCTCGGGGTGAGTGCATCACAAGAGTAGTTCCTTGCGCAATTGCGGCACGTAGAAAGGCACAGTACCGATGTCGTAGTTATTCCTGCGGACGAGGTGGTCGTGCGGGCTTACGGCCTTTCGGCAATATCTTGGGAGCCTTCGCACGTTTGGCTGGCCGAACAAAGAATTCGGACAAATGAACGTCCAGCGTTTTAGCGATGCGGTCAAGCAGATCAATTGTCGGGTTTGTCGATTGCCGCTCGAGGCTAGACATGTAGGAGCGATCAATCCCGGCCTGATAAGCCAATTTTTCTTGCGAGATGCCGCGATCCACGCGGATCCGACGAATATTCCAGGCCACAAGCGCACGAGGTTTCATGCACCAAGCATGCCAGTCGCTCGTGTCGTCGAACCACTGGCTATAACCCAACTATTAGGGAACAGCTCACCGGGTCCATCAGCGCACGCGACGACGGCGCGGCAGGATCATTAGGCCAAGCCTTTAGCTTGCTTAGGCTTTTGCGCGGTCCTACGGCGCGAAGCAGGGCACCATCTTTTTTCATCCCCTGCGTGGGTCTCTTCAGGCGCAGGCCTCTCATCTATTCTCGACCGTGTTGCCCGAGGTGCAAAAGCGGATTCCAGACTTGAGAATGGGAGACGTCGCTATCTTGTACCCAGCGGCGTGGATCGGTGACGCAGTGCGGGATGCCGCCAGAACGCGCTCTATCCTCGCGGGAGTCGTCTCATGAGATACTTGGAGATGTGCGCGAAGTGGTGCTGCGGCGGTTTACCCGGGCCAAGGAAGAGGTTCATCTGATGTATGCCAATTCACCCTTCGTTGTTGAACTGCGCGATCGTCTCACCGCCGCTTAGGCCCTGCCGCGCTACGTTCGATTCGCGTGTAACCGCTCTCGCAAGATTCAAGCGTCAGACAATTCCGCCGGTGACGTCATCACCACCAACACGGTCGAGGGCTTCTACTCGATCTTCGAGCGCAGGCATGAAGGGCGTCTACCAGCACTGCAAAGAGAAGCACCTGCACCGCTACCTGTCGGAACTCGATTTCCGCTACAACAATCGCGTTGCGCTGGGCGTTGACGATCAGGATCGCGCCGCAAAAGCTTTGAGGGGGCATCAGCGGCAAGCGGCTGACCTATATTGCGAAGGCCTCTGCACGCGCAATCCAGCTGGGATCGTAGGTGAACGCTGAAGTCTCCCGTCCGCCCGGTTCTGCGTCGACCATCAATTCGCCGACAGGAATGCCGGCGGCACCAAGTCGGACAAATGTTCCGCGTAGGCATCAGAATCCTACATAGCCGTTGTCGTCAATTTTCGACTTTCTCGGGCTTTCGTCGGCCTTTGTCTTGGGCTCCGACCGGGCGGCGTTGACCCGCTGCACGCGACGAGGAGCTTCCTGCCGGGTCAGCATCATGCCGACATCGTCCTTCATCGGGTCAGCGAGTTCGCTCACCGCGTTGAGGCGTCCAAGGACGAATATGGCCATGGTGAGGGTGTTCAGTGCAATGCCGGGATCGCCACGCTCAAGCCGGTGAAGTGTGGCTTGCGACACTCCCATTTGTTGGGCGAAATCCTCCGCCGCGATCCGCCTCCGGCGCCGAGCAAGCGAAATGTCACGACCGAGCTTCGCCAGGGCGCGGGCCACCTGCGGGTAAATGACGGATCCGGTTTGGGCCGCGTTTTCGCTCATGTCGCATATCCAAGTCGTTGTACTTCTTATGTCTCTCAATTGCGATACACACCATAAACCAGAATAGGCAACAGAAAGACTATGATTTTTGCTTATGCTCCTGGGGACGTAGCCTGCATCACGAATGTCCCTCCAACAGTGACAAGGTCTTTCGCGCTCATCGCCGTGTGTATGGCGTCGCTCCTAACCCTTCCCGCGTTCGCCGGAGGCGCCTGACGCCGACCACAAGGTCGCGTGGCTTGTTCGACGCCAGGCGGAGCACGGCCGTCGTAGCCCTGCCGACCAGCGAATTTCGCGTCGACGCCGAGACCCTGCGCCTTCGCCGCAGATCGTCATTCCGCTGCACGTCAGATTGTCGCCGAACGGACCAAAACTCCCTGTCATCCAGGTGCTCGGCATCTTCGCCAACCTGATGCCGGGTTCGTGGACGGCGTCCTCAAGCTCGCGGGTCGTGACCCTTTCGTCCAGTTCACCTTCTTCCGACGACAAGGTCTGGATGGAAGCCTCAGCAACCGGCTGGGTGTCGCACGACTACCCTGCCGCGAGCAAACCCGGCGCCAGCGGCTACCTCGGTCTAGGCCTCGCGCCCGGACTGCCGACAGCTGTGAAGGAACGCGTTGATCGGTACGTTTCCGATGACAAGACCATGCTGAAGGGCGCAGCCGAGGCGTGCGAACGCCTGCACTTCATCTGCTTCGTGAACGAAAACGCCTACGGAGACGGCTCCTTCGGGCATGCGATCCAGTTCATCGCTAATTCAAATCTCTTAAAGGCGGCAGAGAGAGCGCGTTCCGCTTTAGCCGGTTGGCCGCTCGGAGAGCCGGACATCCCGAATGCGCGCCAGAACAATATGCTCGCATGTCTGCTCAAGCTCGCGGATACGATGTCGAACCTTACTTTAAGCGAGGCGGCCGACCCCGCCGGGCGGCACGAAGCCAAGTGGTCCGTTTCCGTCCAGAAGCCACCGAGCTGGATCTGCACGCTCAATCGGCTTTATGCGACGGTGCCGGTGCCGTACCTAACAAAACAAATCTCGAGTTCGAAACACCAGACCCGCTGCCTGTTGCTGTTCGCTCTTCTTGGCCATGAGCCGAGCGCTCGGCCGATGCGCTGCTTCGCAGATCGCCCTCGGCATTGATCGCGTCGTTTTTTCCGCTTCACAAACGGCTAGAAAGGATCCGTTGAACTTAAGGCCGTTCTTGCAAAAGGCGGGACGAATAGTTTCGTCCCGTAGCCGCCGAGCCAACCGACGCCGCGACAAGTAATCTATTCGCGCGCGGCGAGTTCAACGATCGTCGCCGTGTCGAGGACCCGGCCGGCAAGGTCCTTGATCAGGACCTCGTTCCCAGATTCGGCGAGTTCATTGGCCTTGGCGAGAGCTTGCTTTGCGGAGGAAACGACAACCCCAATGGCACCGTCGCCGTTTCTTGAATACACTTGATAACCTGCGCCGCTCATCGCCCCTCGCTGACGATGGTTTCCTAATGCCCTTCCAGATCGGCGGCTAGTGCAAACGAGCCACAGCTGCACCTCCGGAACAAAACGAGGGGCACCGCGCTTACCTGCAAAGGATCAGGGGTACCACTCCTAGCGATTGAGAAGGCGCGTCGAAAGGTGCTCCCCCAGATGCATGACACGCTTGCTGGTCATCGCAGGCGGCACCCCGAGACCCTCGGCGGCCGCAGCGGATGGTCGGAGCGGCGTCTCCACGAAGTCGACCTACTTCTGGGCAAGCGCGGCGCCGCTCCTGACGTCGAGATGTCCCCTCTCCGTCGCCGTGAACGCTCCATCAAGGAACGGAGCTATCGCGGAGATATCTCAAGGCGGCCGGCTTCGCCGATCCTCGGGGGACGACGCGAAAACGATTGCATCTACCGGTGGAAAGTACGACGCCAACAATTGGCTCATGCAGAAACCATCAAGTCTGCTTCATCGAACGTGAGGCCGCGCCTATCGGCAGATCCCATGAAATATGCCTCAAGATGTCCGATCAAGACAATGTCCCCGTCGTTCCAGCCTCGCCGAGCTTCTCCCGGCCATGACACGGCAGCCCTATTCAAGGACCAACGCGCCTCAGCCGGCCTTCGAGCCGGTTACGACTGCGAGTGCATCGACTAGCCGGTCGAGATCCGCCTCGTTCGTATAAAGCGCTGGCGTCACGCGGATGCATTGTCCCTTGGCCACACCCGCACGGCGCACGGTGAGAACCCTGTAGCTGTCCCTGAGTTTCGCCACCATGGCGTCGTTGTCGGCCTTGCTCGTCTTGCCGGCAACGCGGAATGACGTAATCGCGCCGTAAAGGCCGGACTCGTCCGGCGTTAGGATATCGATGTCCTTGAACGCCCGGACACGGTGCACCCAATAGTCGCGCAGATAACGCAGGCGCGCCTGCTTCGCGGGCGCGCCGATCTCCTGGTGGAGTGCGAGGGCCGTAGGCACCGTAAGTATCGTGGCGAAATTGACCGTGCCGGTGTGCACCCGCGAGCGGATGTCGGTCTCGGGAAAGTCTTCATCGCCCATGTCGCGGTCGATGTCGGCAAGGCGATCCTTCCTAATGTAGAAGAAGCCTACCCCAAGGGGCGCCCCGATCCACTTGTGCAAATTGAAACCTACGAAATCCGCCTCGAGCTCGCGTATCTTGAAATCAAGCTGCCCCCACGAATGGGCCGCGTCGACGATGGTATCGATGCTCCTGGCCTTCGCCATGCGGACAATCTCGGCAACTGGCATGACGAGGCCCGTCCGATTGCTGACATGGGTGAGCAGCAGGACCCGCGCCTTCGGGGTTACCTCGAACGCGCGGGCGTAGGCGTCCAGCACGCCCTGCCGGGTCGCAGGCTCCGGCACGTTGAACTTGACGACGTCGACGCCGCGGCGCGCCTTGAGCGCGTTCATCGCATACTGCATCGAATCGTAGTCGAGATCGGCGTAGAGCACGGCGTCGCCGGGCTTCAACCTGTTGTAGCCGCCGATGAGAAGCTGCAGCGCCTCGGTCGCACCACGCGTGAGCGCGATCTCCTCGACCGCAGCACCCACGGCTGCCGCCACGTTGGTGCGCACGCCTTCGAAATCCGCTGCCGAGCGATGCCGCACGTAGTAGGTATTCTCGTAGTTGACCATATCGGTTTGACGAATGAACTCACGCCGCACCGGCTCGGCCATGATGCCCCAATACCCATTCTCAAGATTGACCACTTCCGGCGTCACAGCATAAAGCCCGCGTACGGCACCCCAATAGACCTTGTCGGTGAAGATCGCGGCCGCCGACCCGCTCGGGAGCTTCGGCAAACTCTCTGCCGACATCGCCGTTGTCGACTTGAAGGGCGCGACCGCGAGCCTTTTAAGCATCGACAAGCGCTGAGACGAAATTGTCTTGATCAGATGCATCTCACCTCCAGGCTAAGCAGAGCAACACTCAACGGAGCGGATTGACGGCGTCGTGATGGTTCAACAACATGCATCGTCCCCGCTGCGGACTCTGCAGTTTGCCGCATTCGTAAAATGCCCTTAGCGGCCTTGTTCTGGAACGTCGCCAACGTGGCTGGAATCAGGCTCCGATCACTTCCCTCAGCCGAAGAGCACGTCGCATATGGCGACTGCATCTACATGTGAGCACACCGCTCCTGACGCAATCCGCTCCAAATTGGTATCGCTGTCATCACAGTTGCAGTCAAAGCCGCCGATCAGTCGCCGGTTGGGGACGCGCCGTTGAGGCGCGCCAGCTAGGCGACTCTCGCGGGCGGCTGCCTGGTTGCCTTGATGCGCATCACGCTGTGTCGGCCATCGACGCTGACAGGCACGTCGCCATCAATGGTCGCGCGACGAACGACACGATGCTGCTCGCCGTAATCATTGACCGGATAATGTTGCGTAGCGCGGTTGTCCCAGATCGCGACATCGCCCTCCTTCCAGTTCCAGCGCATGGTGTTTTCGGGCGCCGCGATATGCGACTGGAAGAGATCGAACAGCCTCTGGCCATCGTATTTCGGGATATCAACAAAACGCAGCACCGAATCGCCTAGCACCAGCGTGCGCTCGCCTGTCTCGGGGTGAACACGCACAACGGGATGCTCGGTTTCATAGATCGTTCGCGTGAAGACCTCGTCATGATACTTCTTGTCGGCCTCGCTGGCGCGGGTCTTTACGGCATAGTCGTAGGCGTTGCTATGAACGGCCCAGAGCTCGTTGGCAAGCCGCTGCAGCGGCGGCGGCAGGTCGAGATAAGCGGCCGCGGTGTTTGACCAAACCGTATCGCCGCCAAATGGTGGGATCACAACTCCTCGCAGCACCGAAATCTTGGGGTAGGCATCGACGAAGGTCATATCGGTGTGCCAGATGTCGGCCCGGCCACCGCCGCGGGCAGAATCAAGCTCGAGAATAGATCCCGTTCCGTCGGTGGCACCGAGCGTCGGATGCGGCACAAGCTTTCCCAAACGAAGAGCAAAGCGCTCCTGCTGCGTGTCGTCGAGATGATCTTGGTCGCGGAAGAAGATGACTTTCCGCTCAAGCAGCACGCTATTGATCGCAGCTATCGTCTGGTCCGGCAAATCGCCCGACAGCTTGATGTTTCGGATTTCAGCGCCGATGCGCGCTGCGCGTTTGACGACGTCCGCAGGCGGAATGACATTACCAATCATGGCCGAGTTACTCATGCCGCATTTCTCCAAGATTAGGATTTCCGTCTCCAGGCACAATTATTCAGCTACGACACGTTCAGCTCAATGTCAGATTGCGGACGGAGAAAGAGCCTGGATGCGGCGGTTGGTAGGTGACGACGGCGCTAGCTTTCATGCGTGAGGCTCCTGTTGCGGCCCAATTTCTAATAAGCGCCGCGCCAATCGCGAAAACCGGCCGACAAGCCGTGATGTCGCTCTGTATTGTCACCGATACCACAATTCCACAGCTCATGACGTGGCCAAGCCGCTGGGCAACGCATCGAACTTCTTCGAAGACTGCGCACAGAGAGATTCTAGACGGAGCTTGGCGCTCAGTCGGCTCCTCTAAGGCCTAGCTCTACACAAGACTATGTCGGTGAGCCATTCAACCGCCACATCGCCTGACGAGTCTTGGTGACGCTCCAGAAGCGCATCGATCTCCCGCGCGATCACGGCAGCGCCAGACCGGTCGATCGCCTTTTTTATATGCGACATGGAATAACAGTAGCCCCGAAACTGATTGGCGCTAACCGTCTGACGCCATTCTACGTTATGTCGCTCTACCGCTATTAGATCCGAATGCGAACGAAGTTCCGTCTCAAAATCAGCTTTCCCGTAGCCTCCCAAGGAATCCGAATACTGCCCACGACGATATTCAGGGATATGGCGCTCTTGAAAACTGTAGAAATTATCCAGGAATGCGCTCTCCCGGTACCGGTGGTTGTTCTGCAGCAGCAGCAACGTTCCAGACGGCTTCAGCACCCGGGCAGCCTCTTGGTAGAACAGCGGCCTATCGAACCAGTTGGCAGATGTTGCTGCTGCTACAAGGTCGCATGAACGATCCGGCAGTGGAAGTTTCTCGGCAAACCCCACCTGCACGTCGAGTCCACCAAAGCTGGCCGAACGCTCTTTGGCAATAGCTGCCATATCTGAGTTCGCGTCAATGCAGGTCAACTTCTCGATGCTTGGCACCGCTTGTATGAGCTGCCGACTGAAGATGCCCGTTCCAGCGCCAACATCTACAGCTGAGCGGATCGGCCCAGGTGCCACATGATAGCGTGAGAGAATGCCAAAGACGCCCTCAGGATACCCAGGTCTATACTCATCGTAGCCGACCGCGCAGCCATCAAAGAGCTGCCAAGTTACGGGGATATTCATAACCACCTCTTCATGAGCATTCAGAGCCACCATAGGCCTCCTGCCGTTGGATGGCAGCGGCCGCTCTCCCGGCACGGCACCGACGCCCATACCAGTCGATTTCGGACACCAGTTGTTTTCAGGGGTCCGCGAGCGAAGGTATGATCAAAGTCTCATGGTAACCCGAATCCGCCAGAAGCTGCCAGAACCTGAGCTGAGAGATAGCAAGCGTCATACCAGTCATGTCGCTCGGGCAGATTCCCGTAGAACCATGGGCTTGAGAGGGTAGTCGATTGATTGCGTGTTAAGCGTATCGAAGCACTCGCGACATGTGTCAGAGATCCGACAGCACCTTATGTGCCAACGGCAACATCAGTTGACATAGATCACGAACGACACGATGTAACGCGGGATGCCCTTTGCTCGGTGCATCTTCGGTGAGAACTTGGCCGCGCCAGCGACGCGGATCTCTCAGAGTTCACAAGTGAAACACCTCACCCGATTAGCGCTCGACGATGCGTGCATCCTCGGGAGAACGCCTAGATATGATGCCAGGACGATCACGTCGATCGTTAGCAAACAAGCCCCTGCATCAATCCAATAGGGACTTACAAAATTGGCGCTCCGGTCAACTACCGACGTTAACAGTTGATCGAAGGAACCGACACATGGCAATCATTCTCTACGAACGTCTGAGCAAGTCACACCTTCGGAATTCGGCACGCAACATCAACCAGGATCTGTGCTAACTAAGGAACCTGGCCGATGCGCTGCCTGGCCGCTTACAACACTGCTCACTCAGATCTGCTTCGGCATTCGACGAGTTCGCCCAGACGGATAAGAGAGACGCAGATAGCTTAGCGGCGGCCAAACGGTTCCGAGCACCTTCACAAGCTCCACAATCAGCTCCGGAGTTGACTGGCATGTTGGCGCAGCGGATATCTTTGGTTCCAGGTTCGGGGACTGCCGCCGCCCGTGAGGCCACCGCGATGGCTGCCGCAGCAGGCCGTCGGGTAATTGACCTGGCCGCCGGCGAAGTCATCATCGAGCCACCATCATCTGTGCGCGAAGGAGCGATTGCCGCCATCAACGCCGGGACGAACCGCTATACCGATTCCATTGGGCTACCGTCGCTTCGCAAGGCTATCGCCGAAAAAATGTCGGCGGAAACTGGAGTCGACTGGAATAAGGATGAGATCGCTATCACTGCGGGTGCGAAGCAAGGACTGCTCGACGCTGCCCTGGCCGTGTTCGATCCAGCTGACGAAGTCATCATCATTCGCCCCTGTTGGCCGACATTCCCGTCTCAGGTTCTTCTGGCCGGTGCAAAGCCCGTGTTCGTTGAGGCTCGTCCTCCGACATATGTCCCAGAGATCACTGCAATCCGCGCCGCCGTCACGCCTCGCACCAAGGCTATTATAATCAACTCGCCGAACAATCCGACCGGCGCAATCTATGATCGAACAACTCTCCAGGCCATCGGCGATCTCGCAATCAACTACCAGCTCTGGATCGTTTCGGACGAATGCTACTCCAGCTTCGTATTCACCGGCGCGCGCCATGAGTCGATCGTCATGGCTCATCCCGGCGTGCGTTCACGCACGATTCTGGTCAACGCCTTCTCCAAGGAATTGGCGATCACCGGTTGGCGTCTAGGCTATTTCTTAGCCCCTCCGGAGATCGTTTCCGCGGCCAGGAAGCTGCAAAGCCACACGACATCAAATCCGAATGTGATCGCGCAGCACGCGATCCTGCATCACCTTCAATTCGGTGACGGTAGCTTTGAACGGACGATGCATCAGCGCCTGTCCCTGGCTCGCAACTCTGGTCTTCTCATTCTGTCTGGTCTGCACGACGTGGCCACGCCGGGCGCAAACGGCTCATTCTTCTTCTATCTGGATCTCAGCAGACTTGTCGCTGGTCTGCCGGCTAACAGTTGCGTACGATCCGCCGACGATATTGCACGATTGCTCCTAGACGAAGCCGATGTGGCATGCGTCGCCGGCACAACGTTTGGCGACGTGAACGGCCTGCGTCTCTCCTTCGGTGCTCCACCGGACCTGATGGAGTCGGGATTGAGACGCGTCGTCGAGACATTGAACAGCCTGAAGATGAGGCAGGCAGCGACCTGAACCTCACCAGAAGGTCTTGAAATGCGGATTACAGGATACTTGCTGATTCCCGACGGTACCAAGATCTGCGCTGGCGGAGAGATTTCCGCATTGCCGATGGGCCGTGCGCTTCGCATTACAACTTCCCACTCGCTGAGAGCAGGAGGAGCAACGTGATGCTTGGGTATCTGCATGACTATGCAAATGCCATCACGGCTGTCGCCTATCTGTTTGCAGTCATCGGGCTGTTTCTGGCCTTCAATGGCAAGATAGAGCTCGGCGTTGCGGCGATGCTCTGGACTTGGTTTCTGGATCATTGGGACGGGCATGTTGCCCGCAAGACCAGCCATCTTCGCCGTCCAGGCGTAGCGGAATTCGGCAAGAGCTTCGATGGCTTTGCCGACTTCATTCATGGCATCTTGTTCCCGGCCGCCATCATTATGCTTGTTGGTCGAGGTTCGGCGCTGTCGTTTTTCGCCAGTCTGCTCCTGGTTTTGTCGGGTGCGATTAGGCTGAGCTATTTCGAGAACGTCGGCCTAACGGCTGACGCTCGTTTTATCGGGATTCCAGTTTCGTATGATACTCCATTACTTGCCGTGATGTTGTTGCTCCGACCGTTAATGTCCGGAGGGACGTTCGAAACGGCGTTGGCCCTCCTTTTTTCAGTCCTTGCGGTCCTCCATGTATCCGACTTCGTGAAGGTCCCGGCAATCCGAGGCCTAGGCGTTCCGATCGCCACGGCCGCAGCGATTACAGTGTCGTTGGCTCTAATGGCCATCACTTTTATGGAAGCGAATCGTCTAGGAGGTCCCTAATGAATAATGCGTTTGCAGCAGCACCTGCCGTGAAAGCCCCACTTCAGACCCAGTTTGACGAACGTCTTAAAAAGCCGATCGCACTTAGGTTAAATCCGCCGCCGCCAGTAGCACATGTCTTTGATCCGGTCCTCAGCACCGCAACGAGCAACATTCTGGAAAAGGGGGCTCTCAGCGAAATTATCGGACATCATCGTTGGTGCGGAACCGAACCCGACCGGCGAGCCGGCGCTGAATTCTGCGCCTCGCGCCTGGGTTACCGACCCGACGAAGCGCGTATTGTTCTGACAAGCAGTACCCAAAGTACTCTGAACATGCTCATTCCCGGCCTCGTCGGCGCAGGCGGGACGCTGGCGGTTGACGAGCTAACCTATCCGCCGATCAAAGGTTTTGCAGCTCGTTACGGTGTAAGGCTGGCGCCGGTCCGAATGGATGACGACGGCATGATCCCGGACGCATTTCGAACGGTGTGCCAGACGCATCGTCCGAAAGCGTTTTACCCTCTCGCCACGCTTCAAAACCCGACCACCGTCACCATGTCCGTGGAACGACGCAAGGAAGTCGTCGCGATTGCCAGAGAGTTCGGCGTCTCTATCATCGAGGATGACATCTACAGCCTTATTCCCAGAAATGCGCCACCGCCGCTTTCTGCCCTTGCGCCAGAACTTTCTTGGTATCTGCTCGGCTTAGCCAAGAGTGTCGCGCCGGGAATGAAGGTGGCCTATGTCGTTGCCCCATCAACGGAGGCGGCGGCGGCCCTCTTTTGGCCGGGAGTGCGGGCCACCTTCTGGATGACGGCGCCGCTCAGCGCTGCACTCGCCACAGAATTGATTGAGACTGGATCGATCGGAACGATTCTCGACGCTGTTCGCAGTGCAACGGTCGCGCGGCATACTTTAGTCCGCCAACACCTGACAAAGATCAATCACCGGCTCGGGGACGGGGGTCTCCATGTCTGGGTGCCCGCGCCGCCGGACGTTACGAGTACCGATCTAGCTACGAGGCTTGAACAAGCTGGTGTGCTCGTTTCGACAAGCGATGGCTTCGTGATCGGCGAGGCGAAGCCGCCCCGAGCGATTCGGTTCGGCCTCGGCAACCCATCGGACGACTCAATCCTCGAGAGGGCCCTCACAATCGTCGCTGCAGAGTACAACAAGTACCGATTGACCGACGCCTAGCGTCTTGGAGAGAATAACATGTCCATGCGAGGCACGGCAACGCGTCAACCTACGTCGAGCCAGATTGACAGGCCCTGGGACGATTTTGATGGTCTCGGCCATTTTTATCGGTTTCGTCCAGAGTACCCACGGCGCATTGCAGAACAACTGAGGTTCATGCTCCGTGATTGCAGGAGTGGTCACATCATCGAGGTCGGCGCCGGGACCGGGCTGTTCACGCGCAGTCTCGCCGCGGTTTTCGGCTCGAGCTTCCAAATCGTCGCGGTTGAGCCGAATGAAGATATGCGGCGGCATGCTGAAACTCAGACGACAACCGACGTGATCGTGCACTACGCAGATGGGGTCGCGGAACATCTGCTAGCCGCAGACGGTTCTGCTCAATTGGTGACAGCTGCAAGCGCAGTGCATCGTTTCAATCGCTCGGCGTTCTATCGGGAGGCGCAGCGTGTCCTGGCGCCTGCGGGCGTCTTCGCGATCGTTCAGTATGAGCCTTACGACAAGGGCAATGCCTTTGCGGATGGCTTTCTCTCGGTCATCGAGGCCGCACTTCCCGGTTACCGGCGGCATCGGCACTCCAGACCTGAGGGCGGCTACTCGGAGATTGATATTGCCGTCGAGTTAGGAGCCGAAGCCGACCTGATGGACGTGAGGCGAGACACTTTCGTTTTTACTGGGCTGATCGATCGCGAGACGTTTCAGCATCGTGCGCGGTCATTCACAATCGTGCAGAAGGCGATCAGACACGAGGGGGAGGATGTGATCTTTGCGACCCTCGACACGCTCTTCGAACAGCACCGCGACAGCAATGCACTTGTTGAAATGCCCTACGAGGCCGAGATCATCACAGCATGTCGCGCCTAGGGTGTAGGGCAGCTGTCCCGTCTGTGGACGGTGAGGATAAGAATGCGTTTGGTATTGAGTGGCGCAACATTAATCGATGGACGTGGAGGCAGGCCAATTGCGAATGCCGAGGTCGTTGTGGAGGCCGATCGCATCCTTGCTGTCGGCTCTGCAGGTGACCTAGCCGATCGGGCCGAAGCGAACGTTATAGATCTGACTGGGAAGTATCTTTTGCCGGGATTCATCAATGCTCACGACCACCTAACAACAAAACGGCTTCGGGGCTCGCGCACGGATCGGGCGGCTGTCGACGATGCGCTAATGATCACGCGCGGCATCCAAAACGCACTTGTCAACTTACGAGAGGGCATAACAACAGTTCGCGACGCAGGCGCCCCTAGGGGATTGTCGCTGACGCTCAAGTCCGCGATTGCGCGATCCGGTGTCGTCACGCCGCGCATTCTCGCCGTCGCTCAAGGCCTTACCGAAACGGCGGGCTACGCGCACGAGATCTTTGTCGAGGTGGACACTCCTCTTGAGGCAAAGAAAGCCGCCGGAGCGATGATTAAGCGCGGCGCTGATTTCATCAAGTGTATGGCCAGCATCGAATGGGGCCTCGCCGAAGGTAAGCCATTGAGTACGGTCAACATGGATGTTGCAACCATGCGGGCCGCTTTCGACCTTGCGCACCATCATGGCCGCAGATGCATGGCACACGCGCTCTGCGACGAAGCGATCGCGAACGCGGTCGATGCCGGAGCTGACACCATCGAACACGGCGTATTCCTCAGCGCTTCCACCGCAAGGAAAATGGCTAAAAGAGGTGTGGGACTGGTGCCCACCCTTAGTGGCTATAAAGAATTGCGAAATGACTGGGGCCGAGGTCAAGGCATCATGCGTGACAGCGCCAAGATCGTGGAGCAACACCAAGTAGGCTTTCGACATGCCCTTGAGGCAGGCGTGACGCTTGCTTTTGGTTCGGATAGTTTAGGCAGCTTGCTCGATGAATGCAGGACGATGCAGGAATGGCGTGTGACCCCGATGCAGTGCATCGAAGCCATTACCCGGAACGCCGCCATGCTATTAGGTATTGATGATCAGGTGGGAATCATTGCTGCGGAAAGAGTGGCCGATCTCGTCGTTCTCGATGCTAACCCTATATCCAACATCGCGGCACTCGGCGAAGTCGAGCTCGTTGTTAAAGCTGGGCGCTTAATAGATCCTGCAATGCTGCCTGTATAGTTCCGGGGCAGATACGGTTTGTTTACGTTGTGGCGCGGTGAAAGGCTCGATTTCCACCTAGCCGCCACGAATACTGGCATATCACCAGATGAAACGATCGGGTCGAAATGGGTCCAGCGCCTTACACGAAGCGTCCTCCGCGATTTCTTTGGAGAGCAGCAGCGCGATATATGGGGCAAGCGTGATACCTGCCTGCGTAACGGCCACGAACATCCGCGGTAAACCAGGCAGTCGGCCGACGATCGGGTAGCCGTCTTCGGAAACGGGACGACTCCCTATCTGCACGGAAAAGAAGTCTTCAAATCGGACTTCTTTGAGTTCGCGCCTTACCGACGAGACACTCTCTCCTGCAGCTCTAATCGCGACGCCGGGATCTCGGATGCCCGCGCGGTCAAATGCGTTGCGGATGACGAGAGAGTGCTCATTTGCCCGGAAATGAGTATGATTAGCGAAGACAACATGTTTGATGGGCGGACCGATATACCGTAGAAGCGTAAGAACCTCGAGCATTTCGTTGGCGAGCGGCGCGCACGCGAATTCCTCAAGAAGGAGGCTGATTCCGCCACTGCCGGCCAGGACAACTGCATCGACAAAATAGGAGGTTCGATCGGTCCACAGCTCGACGCCATGGTTGAGAGGCTCCATTCTTTTGCATTTTTCAAAGATGCAGTGGGTGAGCCTCGTGTCGACGGCAATGTCGATCAAGCGCTTTGTGAAACGAACAGAATCGAGCCATCCCTCTTGCGGCACCCTTACGATAACTTCTGGACACCCCACAATACTCAAATTGGGCTCGAGGATTAATGCATCGTTTCGTGATAAGTACTCTACCGTCCTTCCTAGCGCTTCGGCCATTCTAGCCGCCTGTATTAGCTTTCTGTTTTGCCTCAACTTGGTTGACCAACGCAGCGTTCCCGTTTTTCGAACGGCATCCGCCAAACCAATCTGACCTGCACATAGCGCTTGGTAGTGAAGGGCTTCGGACCTAAACCGCATGTCGTCCGAAGTTGCCCCCGTAAAGAAATCTAGGCAATCGAAACTTGGACGGGTCGCTCCGGAGCCGGCGCCGGCGTCATCAAACAACAGCACGGTCACTTCATTTCTGGCAAGGTGAATTGCAATCGACGCACCCATGATCCCGGCTCCGAGAACGGCGACCAACATCGAGCCCTCCTTCAGCCGGACAGGACCTTGTCGGAGAAGGCTCTTGGATCCTGATTGCCGCACCAACATCGATCTAATGCGCCACAGCCACCGCTATTCCTCACTCCCCGCAGCCGTCGATATCGATAAAGAAATGCCACGATTTCATCTTCGGAAAGCAGCTGCAATCGAGCCGATGTTGGCATCGCTGCACTCACGCAGGTTACGCACCAACAGACACGCCGTCTTGAGGATCGCGAGGTCGCTCCCGGTGTCAACACGCACCGGCAGTTCGGTCGAATCCAAGATGCGCTCATGCGCTTTCGTCGCGAGGACGACGTCAAGACTGGGACAGGCCTGAACGTTTCGCCCTTCTGCAGTGGAAGGGTGAGTGATCGATCAGGTCCGCCAGCGAGTACGAACCTCGGCTCATATTGCATGTCGAATTCTACGCGGGCGTTTTGACTAGCCCACCCCTCCACCAGTTGACGGGTGGCATGCTTCTGTCCTCAAAATCAAACACCCATGTTGGTAGTTGACGGTGATCTGACTTCCGATCAGCAGCGTCGCTGGATCCTGATGCGCTACGACGAGCAAACACCAAAGTATGCTCAGCGGGACGCACGTGATCGGAGTTGAACTCCTAACATCCGCACAAAGTTCGTCAGGTTCACTACAACTGTCGGGCGGCTGGAGGAAGCCTTCAAGTGTCATCAGGCGCTTAACGCGCGCAAAACTCACTGGCACAGCCGTTGCTATTGAGATGTACCAACACTGAGTTGGGTTAAGTGCACTCAGACGAAGACGAGCGATGCTCTCCTTCCGCTGAAACGCTCTGCCTGCGTTTCTGAAAGAGAGAAAGAGAGAGAGAGAGAGCGGGCCCGCGCGCAATGTCGTGCGCCGCTTCGCATTAGTTTGGAGAGCAACATGGTGTGGCGTGTGGCGTCCATCGTTCCTCCGATTGAAGCGGGGAGCTGGCTGCGCGGCCCGCTCCTCACGAGCTTCCAGCCGGGGAAGGTGTACATCATCGAATTTTGGGCCGCTTGGTGCGGGGCATGCGCGGCAGCAATACCCAACCTGATCCAGCTACAAGAGAGGTATAAAGATAGCGGACTTGAGATCGTCGGAGTCGCAGCTAGTGAATGCGCGTCAACGCCGGACGAGGTTCGAAGCAAGTTGGACGCATGGTTGACCAAAAACTTCCCGAATCTGAACTATCGGATCGCGCTCGACTACACAGGCGAAATGAACAAGCTCTGGATGGACGCCAGCTCTTCCCTCCGAATTCCTACTTGCTTTGTCGTCGATCGTGAGGGCTACATCGCCTTTATCGGCAATCCGGCCCGACTGGGCGACGTCTTGCCAACAGTCCTCCGGGGCATGCGGCGCACCAGTGATGATCCTACACTGGCTGATACGGAGTTGTCTTGCGAAAAGCCTTTGGTGGTAGATCTAGATGGATCCTTGCTGCTCACGGATGTGTTGTATGAGTCTTTTTTGAACGTCTTACCTCTTGGGCTTCCCGCGAATTTTGCAGCCGTCCGGGCTCTGGCCAACGGCAAAGCGGCCGCAGAGAATCATTTGGCCCAGGTATCCGAACTGGATTATGCGACTCTCCCGTACAACACCTGCGTTGTGGAGTTAATCCAGGCAGCCAAGGAGCGGGGCAGGAAGGTTTACCTGGCTACCGCGGCCAACGCGAAGCACACTAAGGCCATCGCAGATCACTTTGGCATCTTTGATGGCTGGTTTGCTTCTGACGCAAATACGCGTTTGTCAGGATCTTTGAAGGCCGAGACACTCACGGCTGCCTTCGGTAAGAACGGCTTTGATTACATTGGCAACGCTCCCGCAGATCTACCAGTGTGGGAGATTGCCGATAGGGCCTACGTGGTCGGCCTTTTCGGTTCAGTAAAGCGTCGGCTCGTGGCGCTCAAGAGTAACTACGTCGCATTAGATCACAGGAATGCGAGCAGGGCATGGTTTGAGGCCCTTCGGGTCCACCAATATGTCAAGAATCTTCTTGTCTTTGTGCCATCGGCGACCTCGCATCAATTTACGTTGGCTAAGATCATTACAGATGTTATCGCCTTTCTTGCTTTTTGTGCTTGCGCGTCGGCCGTCTACATTCTCAACGATCTGCTAGATCTTAAATCTGATCGCGCCCATCCTAGCAAGCGTGCTCGACCCTTTGCGAGTGGTCGTCTGCAACTGCGGACCGGCTTGCTTATCGTTCCGGCGCTCCTCATATTTTCTCTGATGGTGTCGACCACAATCTCACTTGAGTTTGTCGGCGTATTGACAGGCTATTTTGTTCTAACGAGTGCTTATTCTCTCTATTTGAAGCGAAAGATGCTTGTGGACGTCGTGGTGCTGGCAATGCTCTACGCGACACGCGTTGTTGCGGGTGGCGTGGCAGCTGAGATTCAAATTTCGCAGTGGCTTTTCATGTTCTCTATGTTCCTTTTCACAGCGCTCGCGCTAATCAAGCGCTACGTTGAACTGTCGACGAGACTCGACCGCGGCCTCCCAGATCGTTCAGATCGTGACTACAGGGGCAGAGACGCTGACATCATTGCTGCTTTAGCTGCTGCATCTGGCTTGAATGCCATCACGATTTTGGCACTCTATGTTGCATCACCAGACGTGCAGATGCTGTACCGACATCCGAAGGCACTATGGCTCATCTGTCCAATTCTTCTCTATTGGATAGGCAGGGCGCTCATGATCGCGAACCGCCGTCAAATGGACGACGACCCTATTGTCTTTGCACTGAGAGACCGTATCAGCGCGATTGCCATCGCTTCGATTGTTGCCGTCGTTATAGTCGCCATTTGAGGCATTCCAGATTGTTCCTTGGGCGGCATTCCATTGATACGTTTGTCTCCTCAATAACCTTGCGACAGCGCGCAAGACAGGAATAATCGAGCTCGAACTGAGGGGCTGTCGCATGCGTTGAGAGTGACGTGAATTCGAGCTGACGGGACATGGTTGAGGATCTGCCTGATCTCGCGATGGCGACGGGCGACGGTGGGGGGCGTGGCGGACCTCGGGGTTCTGCCGTGAATATATGCGGCGACGTAGACCGAGGCGATGTAGCTGCGCGACAGCGGTTGCTCCTCGTTGTGATTTGCCACAGTTCGGAATGACCGCCTTGAAGCCGCATTCGACCAGCTGCTCGCGAAATTCAACGCTGCCGTAAGCGTTTGTCGCTGAGCATACCGTAGTGGACTCTATCAATTCTTGGAGGAGATTGCGGGGCTGGGGTCAGTTAAGAGCTCCTCGGGAGCTGCTACCTATCGAAATGGGCCTCCCGCACAAGTAGGCAGGAAGGAGCGCATGCCAAGAGATAACCACGTTGCCAACGGAAGAACGTTGTCAGTCTTGCTCGACGGGAGTTTGCTAGCTCTGTCCACCGTAACCACGGCCATCCTCTTTGCTCGACTGCTGTACTATAGCAGGTACGGTCTCGGAATCATGGTCGATGGTCTCTACCTCAACTCCATCGCGAACCCATTCGCCTACGCAATCAATAGTCCGCCGTCCCTTTTCGGCTTCGTCTATCACTGGCCATATCAGTGGGCGGGTGGCGACATCGCAATGCTTCGCATGGCGAACGTCACGCTCATCATGGCACTGAGCTGGATTCTCAGCTTTCTGATGATCCGGCGCTTCTGGACAGTGGGCTGCCCGCATGCGGTGGTGCTATCGGCGGGGATCGCCAGCCTGGCATTGGTCGCCTTTCACCTCTGGCTGCTGACCCCCAACTACTTCATACTGAACATTCAATCGGTCTTGATAGTGATGATCGGTCTGCTGCTCGCCGATCGGCCAGGACGCATACGCCAAGTCTTGGGATGGGTCCTGGTCGGCGTTGGTGGCTGGTGCTGCTTCATGGCTAAGCCGACTACCGCTACGGCCATTGCGCTGGTCGTTGCGCTTTATGTCATTTTGCGCCGAAAGTCGCTGCTGCCCGTGGTTGGCTCGGCGCTGGTCGCTCTCGCTCTACTGATAACTACCGCGTACTTGATCGACGGCGGCATCGGCGGGCTGGTGAGCCGTATGGTCAACAGCGCCAAGATCGAAGTGCTGCTGGGCAGCGGGCACGAGGTGTCTCAAATGTTTAGGATCGACTGGCTCGCCACTAGTCGCTCACAACTCGCTATCGCTGTGGTCGCGGCGACTGCCGTTCTGCTCAGCATTCTCATGGGGTCTACGCACAAGTTGATCCCATCGCTGGCTCTCGCTGCGGTGTTGATCTTAACCATAGCGATCGCGCTGCTGGGAATCGATCCGATCGGTATCAATCCCTCGACCTTGTTCCTGGTGGCGGCCTTCACGTGCCTTGGCGCGACGTTTTATCGGGCCGGAATGGTTCTGCGCAGCCAAGCTCCGACCAGCATCGCTCTAGCGCTGATCTTTTTGATTCTGCCGCACCTGTCCGCACTGGGCTCAGCTGTCAATTACTGGATCATCGGTTCGTTTGCCGCCTTGTTCTGGATGCTCGCAGTCGTTGCTTTCCTGAGCCCTCTTGCGCAAGACGGACGCAGCGCCGCCACCCTGCTACCTCTAACGGTGTTGGCACAATTGTTCACTGCATCAGTGGTCAATGCTGGCATCCTCAAACCGCACCGTCAGACGAAAGATCTGCGCACTTATGCCGCTGTCACGCGCCTGCCCGGTGGTGGAAACTTGGTACTCTCTGAACCCTTCCACGACTATCTGGCCACGGCGAGAGCCCAGGCTCGTGCAGCCGGCCTTGAAATCGGTACGCCGGTGGTCGATCTCTCCGGTCGCTCGCCGGGCCTGCTCTATGTGCTCGAGACACGAGCTCTCGGCTTACCATGGCTCTTCGGGCCATATCCCGGAAGTGAGACAGCCGTGGAAGGATTTGGTGTACAGTGGGTGAACGGCGGGGTATATGCCGGCGCTAACGCAGCCGCGGTGGCAACGCTCGGATTTGAGAACTGTACTGATCTGGCCAAAGCTTGGGTGCTGATCGAGCCGGCGGGTCCGCGTCATCTTGATGAAGCCAGTGTCATGGCCTCCTACGGAGCCGGGCAGGCCGACTTCGTCATCGCCGCTAACCTCGAACCCCCGTCGATGACCGGGGATTATCCGAATGCTCACAGGCAGTTTTTGCTCAAGCCCGTGCGGCCCGCCGCGCTGGCGGAACAATCCTGCCGTGATGCCCGGCGGCGACAGTCGGATGGCCAGAAATGAAGACAGCGCGCTGATTTCAATGCGCCTGGCGCAGAAAGTATTCTGTAGTCTGGCTGCTTGCCTACTACCTTCGCGACTAATGATCCTTGTCTTGGCTGGTGTTGATCAAATAGGTGCGTATAGCCGTTGCATCGTCCCCAGACAGTATAGTGCTGAAATTACCCATTCCCTTGTTGGCGCGAACTCCGCCGAGAACGATATCGAAGAATTGGTGCTGCGTCGCGTCTTGCAATGGGAGCAGGTTCGGAGCGTTACCGCGAACATGACAGATTGCGCAGTTTTGTTCGAAAAGTTGGCGACCAGCATTCACCAGCTTCGCGTCGGTAACTTGCGTCACTCGCTCGGACAACGATGCGCGCGATTCTACCTGAGCGGCGATCTGAGGCTGGGTTGGCGGGGGGACAGCATTCCCGTCGAGCCGTAGCGCGACAATTCGCGACTTCGCGCCGTCGCTACGGTCGCCTGCGAGGAACGCCACATATTGAACGTCGCCGACCATGTAAGTCATTGGTGCCGCGCCGATCGGGTTCTCTACGGATATACTTTTTAGAAGTGCCCCATTGCGAGCATTTCGCACGTCGAACGTTCCGTCCCCATAGCCTTCAAAAATTAGATCACCCGCCGTGGAAATTACACCGCCGGGATAGCCAACGTATTTCTTTTCTAGGGTCTTTTGGGTGGTTTCCACCTCCCATTCGATCTTGCCGCTTACGGGATCCATCGCACGCAAAAAGGATTGAGGTAAGATTTCGGGTTGCCCTTTGAGAACTTCCTCGCGTCCGGGGCAGAACTTGGCGCTCTTACAGAAGACTTCAAAATGACCATTCGCATCGGGATAGCCCCTATCGACATGATAATTTAAGTGAGATTTGTTGTAGGAAAACGGTTCGGTAGGTAGCGCAAATACGTCGCCCATCTCTCTCACTGGGATGTATACAAAGCCGGTATCACGATTAAATGCCATTGGCTGCCAATTGTGTCCGCCGCCAGGATTCGGGAAAATGAGACGCGGAGACTTCCAGTATCGAGCCTGCTCGCTCTCGATTGGGCGCCCCGTTTTCATATTGACTCTGGAGGCCCAGGTAAGCTTTCTCAAGTATGGCGCCGCGGACAGAAGTTCGCCCGTGCCACGATCCAAAATGTAGAAAAATCCATTCTTGGGAGCCTGCATGATCACCTTGCGAACCCTCCCGCGAAGGCGAATGTCTGCGAGGATCATTTTTTGGGTGGCGGTGTAGTCCCAACTGTCGCCGGGTGTCGTCTGATAGTACCACTTGAGACGACCGTTTTTCGGATTGATGGCCAATATGGAGGAGAGAAATAGATTGTCGCCGCCTCGTGGGCTGCGGATGGTCCGAGGCCAGGGGCCGCCATTTCCCGTCCCCACATATAGAAGATCGAGCTCTGGATCGTAAGCCATACCATCGAAAGCTGTGCCACCAAGCCCGACGTCCCAACGACTGTCTTTATCCCAAGTTTTGGCGGCCATCTTGAGCTCCGGATGCTCGAAGCCGTAGTGTGGATTGCCCGGGACCGTGAAAAACCGCCAGGCCATCTTGCCTGTTTGAATATCGTAAGCGCTTATATAGCCTCGTGCATCCAATTCCGCGCCAGCGTTTCCGATGACTACTAGATCGCCGGCGATGTAGGGCGCACCTGTGCTCGTGTAAGCGCGAGATCTGTCGGTGATTGTATCGGCCTTCCAGATGGTGCCTCCTGTCTTCGCGTCGAGGGCATATAACGTTCCGTCGAACGCCGCCACATACACTCGGCCCTTCCAGAAGGCGACGCCGCGATTCACAGGACCGCAGCAAGCTTTCGAGTATAAAGCTGCAAAACTTGCCAGGCCGGGGTCAAATCGCCAAAGTTGTTCGCCTGTCCCCGCGTTAAGCGCATAAACCATGCCTGAGATGCTGCTGACGTACATGACGCCGTCCACAACTATTGGCGTGGCCTCCAGCTTCGAGGAGCCTTCGATGTCACTCGACCAAGCGTGTCCAAGCTTGGCTACATTATCTTTGTTAATCTGTTTGAGCGGAGAGTAGTAGCTTTGACGCCAGTCGCGCCCGCCGGTCGTCCACTGGCCGGGCTCGGACAGCCACTCTACCGTCACGGCTTCGGTCGCGTGTGAAGCATGTACCTTAAGGGATGCGGCCGTGAGCCGTGACACAGATAAAGCGACAACGATCGCGACTCCAAATGACCGTATTTTGTTTGTGGCCATTTCCATGTCCCTAATGTTAGTTGAATGAGGATGTCCGGAGTGAGCAATCAAGTGCCGAGCTGGTTAGGCCGGCCTCTTGCGCTTGGATTCCTCGAAAAAAGGCGGGGCGCGTCTAGATCGATGGCGGGCGCTCGCGGGCAGCAGTCTGTTGCTTGGCGGCGGCTCCATCTTGCCCGTCGGCGGATCGGTAGCGATCGTTCAGATCGTTGGGAATTCCGCGATACGGAGTCTCGAGCAGCCGTAGGGAATGAGTTCAACCACCGTCTCCGGTTGGTTGGTCTTGACCGGACTCATGGGCACCGGCGCAGCATTGGCCCCGTTCATGCCCCATTGAGGGACTAGCTTTGCTTTCATTTTAAGAAGCATCGGGACATCGTGCTGCCAGGGAAGATATTCGGTCGAGCTAGGCGCCCGAACTGGCTCTCCCTTTTGAGCAAACGGCATTGCACTGATCTTATTGAAGATCATCTCGCACTGTGGGTTGTTTCTATCGATCGAGAGCGCGTAATTCCAATCGGTGGTCGGCGCTATATGCCAGTCGACACAGCCGGGCGGCGCCGAAACCGGCGGCTCATCCGTTCGATAGGCGGTCAGCGCCAGAATTTTCTCGAAGGCCTCCCCAATCCGAAGGACAAAATAGAGCGGCCCCCAAGCAACTGCCACGGCGTTGTTATGACGCGTTTCCGTGCGAACCTTAAAATTGAAGTTCAACGTGACGGCGTCGCCGTCCCTCCACTCGCGCTCCACCTTAAGAATGGAGCCACTCTGCGGTCGCCACGGGGTCGCTTTGCCCGGAACGGACACCTCGGCTTGACTCGACCACGTAGGAATCCTGAAGTGAAGTGGGAAGCGGACCGATTCCTTGCAGCGAACGGTCACACGCACTTGGTCTGAGAAGGGATAATCGGTCTCGACGATGAGTTCGATCGGCACGCCATTTCCGACCTTGGCATTAATGCGGCAGGGGCCATAGCTCATCGCCGCCAAACCATTGTCTTCGGTGGCCATCCACATGGAGGCTACATAGCGTGGCCAAGGTGCATGAATGTCGGCCAACGGCCCAGGATAACAGGGCTTGAATCCGTAGATATTCGCTGCATCAGTCCCCGGCGAATTCCATGGACGCTTGGCGACCGACACCAGGACCTGGTTCGACTGCTGGTAGAACTGACGGGCCCACATATCGGCCGTACAAGCGCCAGGGAAAGCGTTGAACATCAACTGCTCGATACGATCGGCGACCTCCACATTACCCATGACCGCCAGGATATTTTCAAGAGAGAAGAATGACTGCCCTACAGCACACGTCTCCGTCCCAACGATTGGGTCTGTGCTTACGAACCATCCATCGGCTCCCCATCTGCCTCCTACCTGACCGTAGGCTTGATCGAGATTGGCCATTCCTTGGACGACACTTTCTCTTTCACTCCGATCACCGGAAATGAGCGAGTGGAACGCGGGGAAGTTGAGAGCCATCACTGCAGTGAAACCGTGACGGCCAATTGGCGTCGGGCCTTCATAGGCAGGTTCACCAGCCTTGCCCTTGGCATCACAATAATGCGGGACGAAGACACACATCTCCGCAAAGGCCTTGGGATCCTTCGGAAAGTTCCTGAAGTAGTTTACGAAGTCATCGATACAACGCTTCGTGCAACGTTGCAGCAAGGCAAGCACATCCACATCGCCGGTCTGGTTATAGTACCAGATGCCCGAGCTCAGCAGCGCGCCGGACCATTTTGAGCTGAATACGGCGAGGTTCTCGGGCTCACGCACACTATCCGCATAATCTAGGAAGCGGCGAACGATCTGGATGGCTCGCTGATCGCCGGTCAACTCATGATATTCCGGCATCACTCTGGCCAACCAGGACCACGCGATGACGCTCGGCGTCACGCTGGTGAGGTCTTTGACTGAAAGCGCGTGGTCCATATAGGGCTTGCCGACGGCTTTAAGCTCGTCGTCATGAAGGACACCGGCGAGCATCGTCAAACCCTCAAGCCAACGCGGGACGAAACGAGCGTTGGTGTCGAACACGCCGTCCCTGACATTCTTACCCGTATCGCCTTTCCATCCAGATTGCCCAGCGATATCCCACAGTTCGGGAAGATCACGGGTGATACCGCGCGCCTGCAAGTTCAGCTGGTCGAGGAGCCACCCCGTTGGACGGACCGCGCCGAGCGGCAGTTTGACATAACGGCTTCGGCCCAGCGGGGCGCGATTGTTCGGATAATTTGCGTTTGTCGCCCAGGAGGCTTCGCCGTCGAGAGGTGATGCCGCCAGAGCTGCACCATTGAAGGCGGCGCCAAGCAGGCCAGAGCTAGCGACCGCAGCGATGAATTCACAGAACTCGCGTCTATTCATTTGCATCCCTTTCGAAGAACTTTGCAACCGATCGGAATTCAGTCAGAACGGCGCCCCTCTTGGTCTCGAAGATGAGCCCGACATCTGATGCGCCGATGTCGGTTCGTTTAAGCCGCCCTGACAATTGCCAGACCAATTTGACAGACATATCTTTTCAGCCGGCACGAGCGTTCGGTCCCCGTCTCACCGCGCCGGAACTAGCAATCCTGAATCGCGGCAAATAAAGCAGCTACCAAAAGACGTTCAACGCGGCCAAAGCATTCAGAGCGCTGCCAGTTTTGGTAGTGTAGGTGACGCTGGTGGGGTGATCTATATAACTCAGGCCCAAGCTGCCATAGATGCCTGGTGCAAGGTGAGCGTTGTAACTAACCGTTACAGCTTTGCTGTCGGTGTGGGTTAGCTGGTTCTTGAGCAGAGCTTGATAGACTGAGTAGTTGCTGAAGACGGTATCGGTTAACACCAAGGATATCAAATCGTCTGGGCGACTATTGAATAGACCCTTGCCGTACAGCCTGCCCTCATAATATTCGCTGATGGTATTAAGCTCTGGCGGCGCGTACATGACTGAAAATCCGGCGTAGATGCCACGGCCAGCGGAGCCCTTGACAGGAACACTCTGCCAAAGTTGCCGATCGGCCAGAAAGTAGTAGAAGCTATTTCCTTCCGTTCTGATTCCGGGAAACTCCTTATTGTTGTAATTGCTCGTGTTGTACGCGGCGCCAGCCCGTATCCACATTTGGGCTACATTTGGTGCTGCGTCGCGTTTGTAGCCAAATTCGTTGAGATAAAGGATGCCAGCGTTCGGGACCGCCCAATTCACAGCATTCGGATTAGCATTGACCTCAGCAACCTGGCCGTCAGGACTGATGGAGCGTTGCACAGTCGCTTTATCATAAAAATGATCATTGATATTGTATTTGAAGATCACACCTGGGGTAGGTACGTTCGCATTGTTTACCCCTCCCTGGTAAACGATACTGCCTGCTGGCCCGAAGACACTTGAGGCAAGACTTCCGCCCACACTAGTGCCAGCAAATTCCCACCCGTTGTGGACATAACCTAGTTTTAATTCGAACGTCCGATCCAGGAATGTCTGATAGTAGGTCGCCATAGTGAGCCCGAAGCGGCTAGGGCCACCGGCATTCCACGTGTACTGACTATCCCCAGCGGCAACAGCGATCTGACCATCAGGAATCCCGAATCGACTGAGATCGTATGTGACGAACATGAAGTTTTGGGAGCTCGCCGTGAAATTCTGCCCATTGTACAGTTGTTGAGCGTGCGTGGGCGCAAACGCGTGAGGCAGGGTATTGTCGTAAAAGTTGTTTAGGGTCATGCCTATGTAGCCGATGCCAGCTTTCGCAAGCTCGGATCGAGCGCCCCCAACGTCCGGATCAATCGTATCTTTGAAGCCCGGGAGCCCGATGTTCAATCCCTTTATGGCGAGAGATGCGGGGTCAACCGATGCATTTGTTTGGACTTGCAACGTCGGCGAAGCGGCCGATCCGTTGCTACTCGGTATGGTCGCATCGGCGGCGTACGCAGACGTCATTCCGCCGATCCCAAATGCGGTCAGAAACGCGGCAAAGGAAGTTGGCCATTTTCTTTTCGCAGGCTTGCATGGAAGTACGCTCACAGCATAACGGTTCTCGTATTTCACCGACCCTCTGTTCATCACTGAAAGCAATCGCACAGTATTCCACTGAGTTGCCGAGCTTACCAAACAGACGGCGACCGAACCCAAATGCAACGGCACGCAACCAGCGAAAGCGCCAGTCGCGGTCCATCGCGATGTCATGAACTTGTCGGGCCGCCGCGATCGCGGAAAATCAGATTCAAGGCAGGCAGGTGTTAGTCCGATCACTCGCTTTAGCACGGAAGTCTCCATAAATACGCAATCTTGGATAACTGAGCTAGGCGTCCCACTCGAATGGATCGGCATGCTCAAGCCCTGGGAAAGGAGCGTGGTGCTGCAACAAGCAGGGCCGCTCCCAGCAGGGAAGCTGGAATCGCATCAACGCAAGATATCATCCTCATTGGCATCTCCGGGCCGGACGTTCATTGCTGGAAGCAACTGCCCGACTTGGCTGCGAAGATGATCCCCGCATCTGATATGGCGATGTCGGTTCGCCTAAGCGGCAACGACATTTTTCAGACCACTTTGACAAACGTACCAACGCGGTCGTACGCAACGCCTCAAAGCGAATTCCGATTTTCATCCCTTGCGGGTCACTTAGATTCTTGAGACCGCGATGGCCGTGCCTCTCGATGACCACGTAGACGTTGCTATTGAGGATCGTCCGTCGCAGACGCGTCAGGGCGATTAGAATCAAGTCCACTTGTGAGAACCGCATATTCGGTAGAATCGACGATCATTCAGGATAGAAGTGCAGGATTTGGAGAGTCTTCCGGCTCGTTCGATGAAGGAGTCGATTCCTCTCGTGCGGAGGAAGCGAGAAATGGCTCGATAGGAGGTGGATAGACGATCGGATAGCGCTGCGCACGATACGCATGGAAGGGCGAAGATACTTTCAACGCTGCTGGCGCAACATTTGACCGCGTGAACTGATCGAGGCTGCCAAGATGCACCGGCTCATTGAGCGCGATTACGAACAGGAGGTCGGATCTGACACTTCCAGTTGCAGCATGGCACGGCTTTCACCACACACGGCAGACTACGCATCGGGCGTTGAAGTTGAGATTAGACTGGGGCCCTTTCTGATATCGCTATGCTTGAGCATTTTGGCGCTTATGAAGAGAGCCGCTTATGCACAATCGAGATTTTTCTCTTCCTGTGAGCACCGTCCCGATCGGGATATCCACCTGCGAATTTCGTCGGTGACGAGGTCCGGCCTCTGTCGGTGGACCGAGTGGCTGCAATCGGGCACAATCACCAGGCGGGAATCGGGTATGCCTTGGGCCAGAGCAACGGAAAATTCCTGGGGGCAGATCCAATCCTCCGCGCCGCAAATGATTAGGCTCGGAACCTTGATTTCACGCAACCGGCTTCGCAGGTCGTAGCGCTCTCCTTGGTAAAGGCGGGTATGAACCTCGGCGTTAAGCGGCATGGTTCGGGCCGCTTCCAGCGCGACGTCGGGTGTCCATCGCGTGTCGTCGAGGGAGCCCATGGCGAACTGGATCAGACGAAATTCAATGTCGTCCACCATCCCTATCCCGAACCGCTTCTCGGCCATCTGACGGGTCGCCATCGGCGCTAGTGCCGCCCGGCGGTCGAATCCTTCCAAGGCGCGCGCCTTAAAATGGTGGCTTGCCGCCGTTCCGATGAGCACAAGATGCGACACGCCTTGGGGATATTTGAGGATATGTGTAAGAGCGACCATACCGCCGAAGGAAAATCCCGCCACAGCAACCGGCCGATCGCCGGAAACAAGTTTTCGTAACGCCTCCAAATCATCTACCAGCTGGTCGAACGTGATTGGTTCGGCAAGTTCCGAGCGGCCGCAACCGCGCTGGTCATAGGCGACGATGCGAAAGCTATCGGCGAGTGGACGTAAGGCCGCAAAATCCGCCCCGTGCTCCGACGAGCCCCGCCCACCATGGACAACGATGATCGTCCGGGCGCAATCTTCGCCGGCGAAGGCACAGAGGAGACGGGTGCTGTTGACCCGGAGATAGTCATATCGAACTGTCATCGTGGTTGGCTTGCGTGATGCACTCTGGGCTCGAGCTGACCCGTTCACTTGGCTGCCTTGCAGGGCGGCAACAACGCGGTGACGGCGGCACCCAGTTTCGGCATGGTTTCTCCGGCGCCCGCCTTGCCGGTGATGATCGCGTCCACATGCTCCTGGATGACTGAAGGGACCTTCAGCCCGTTCGGGCCCGGCCACATATACCAGCGAGTCAGCTTCCCCATCTGAGCGAGGGCCGTCGCCTGATTTGGATGGCTTTTGTAGAAGGACCCGAGAAACGCAGGATCATCGACTGCGCGCTGGCTGACTGGAAGATAGCCAGTATTCTCTGCCATGATGGTCTGAGCTGCCGGTCCGGTGGCGAACTTGACGTAGTCCCAAGCCAGATTCTGCTTTTCCAAATCTGAGGTGGTGACGACGACCATGGATCCGCCGGCAGGCAGTTTCCCATTGGCTGACGTTATCGGAAACGGCAGCGTCCGATATTCGAAGGCCGTCTTGATTTCTGCCTCGTTGCGCACGGTCGTAGCGCCGGAGGCGGCAGAAATGCCGATCGTGCCGGAGGAGAAGGCCTGCAGCACCTGCTGCCACGACATCGCCGGTACGCCTTTGTCATGAAACAACTGAAGCGTTTCGAGCGCCCACCGCCCGTCGGGACTATCGAAGCCGATGCCGCAGCCGCTCGTCGCGTCCATTCGTCCGCCGGCGCCGCGAATAAGAGCTTGGAGAGTCCAGTTACCCCAGGAATCATACTGGAAGGTGAAGCCGGTAAGCTTGGGATCGAGCGTCGAGATCTTCCGCCCGAGCTCGGCGACGCCCTCCCAGCTGGAGGGGAAAGCCTCCATGGACCCGCCGGCGCGGCGCACGAGATCGACATTTACATGCAGCACCGGAAGCGAGATCGCGAAGGGCACGCCGTACTGGCGCCCGGCGACGGCGCCGAGCGACAGGATCGGCGAATAATAGCCGAACGCTTCCCATCCGCCCTGGTTGGGAACGAAGCGGTCCAACGGCTGGGCGAGACCACGTTCGGCGACCAAGTCGATATGGTTCATACCGACGAATGCAATGTCAGGTGCCCCGCCGGTGAGACGAGATTTAAGCAGTTCGTTGACGACGTCGTCATAGGTTGCAAGCGGCGCGCGTAAGTCGATTCGAACGCCGGCATGCTCGGCCTCAAAGCGCCTCGCAATTTGCTCCTGCGTCGTCTTGTAGCTGCTCGGCAGCGCGTAAGAGACAGCCAGTACTGTCTCCGCATGAACGGCGGCGGGACCCAGCAGGCTCAATAAAATTGCGCTGACGCAGGCAGCTCTTATCATAAGATCCCTCCAGGAAAACGCGGGTCCGATCTTCCCATTCTGGAAGCAGCAGCGTCCCTTTTGATTTCGAAGATGTACCCGGCCTCTGATGTGCCGATGTCGGTTCGCTTAAAGCGCACTGACAATTTCCAGACGATTTTGACAAACGTACCTTCAGAAGAAACACGCACCGGCCTAGGCCTCACTCGCTGAAGCGAATAACTAGTTCCATGTGTTGTGGAGCCAATCGAGACCTTGTGACCACAATCGGAACGCCCTCGCCATCCACATTGATATTGGTAATCAGGATTACAGGTTGCCGACGCGGTAGCGCCAGCAGAAGGGAATCGGCCTGCGAGAGTGAACCGGCGGAAATCCGCGTCTCGAAACGACAATAGTCGAGAACGCCGAACTGCTTCCAGGATTCGGTAAAACTGCCAGTTTGTTCGATAAGCGCCTCGATTCCCTCAAAGCGAGGCAGCGGAAAATAGCTCGATGCAACCGAGGCGGCCACGTTGTCGATCACGCTCAACGTATCGACCCTGCGCGCGAACTGCCCTTGAGGCAAGCGAAGGTCGCGCGCCAGCTCCTTGTCAACTCGGATCCGCGCGGAATGCACGAAGCGGCGCTCGCCGAGCCGGTCCATGTCGCGCAGAGAGGTGGTCAACCGGGTCTTCGGGCCCAAGCGGTGGCGGACGATGCGTTCCTTGACGAAAGTCCCCCGACCCTGCTCAATGCGCACATAATCGCGCTCTTTGAGCACTGCGAAGGCGCGCCGCACAGTGTTGCGGTGAACGCCGAACTTCACCGCTAACTCAGTTTCGGTAGGTAGGCGTTCGCCGGGCTTGTACGTCCCGCCGGTGATGTCCTTGCGGATGGCCTCGACCACGATCCGCCACAGCGAGGTTGCGCCGCGCCTGGCGTAGAGGGATGATGGTCGATCGTGATCGTCGACATTCATCGGTTGATCTTGGGTATCCGGGCGCCGCGAAGTCTGCGCCAAGTGTCCGGGGACGTCCAGCCGCTGCGCGATCAAACTGGTACGCCAACCGATGTAAGGCGCTGATCCCGGGCGAGGTCCGGCCGGTCTGTGAGGACGCCGTCAATCCCAAGGCGCGCGATTGCCACGAGCGCCTCGATGTCGGTCGCAGTTTGGAAGCTCGATCGTGGCGAGGCGACCGCAATAGTTCCAAGACCGGCCCGACGGATAGCATCGATTGTGGGACGATCATAATCTGCGGGTAGCACACGGATCCAACTGGCGCCAATGGAAAGGGCGACATCCAGGCCGGCGCCGCCGTTCGGAAAGAAGGCGCCGATGGACGCAGATGCTGACCGGCGCCGGATGGCGTCTGCGATCACGGTTGTATAGGCGGTGAAGAGGATGCGGTTGATGGCCCCGAGGGCTTGGCAACTTCCAACGTAGATGTCCACCTCGGCTGCGGTAGCCTGCTTCAAGTCCACGATGATCGGCTTGCCGCGCGTCATCTCCAGAAAGTCGTTGAAGGTGAGCAGCGCCGGAAAGAGCCGCCGTGCCTGCGCGATGTCAATGTCGGCGATAGCGTCTGGAAAGCCAGCGACACGTAGCAGGTCGCCATCATGAAGGCAGACTATGGTCCCGTCGGCGGTCAGGTGTAAGTCGGTCTCTACCGCATCCGCGCCCGAGTCGAGCGCGTGGCGAAAAGACGCCGCGGTATTCTCGAGCACGTATTCTGGGGCCCCTCGATGTCCGATCACCCGAAACTTCCCTAGTTTGGGCGGGGTTGACCAGAAACTGGCAACAGACGTTCCAATCGATTGGGTAGATGCACCGTTCATTCCCCATCCTTTCCTGAAAATGGCTCTGTTCACTTGACCGCTCCTCCTGTCATTCCCTCGACGAACCATTTCTGGGCAGCAAGGAAAGCGAGGACGAGGGGGAGCACGACGATTGTCGAAGCGGCCATAAGGGGGCCGTAGTCGTTGCCGGCCTCCTGATTTGCGAACGCAATAATCCCGAGCGGCGGCGGCATCAGACTCTCCGAGCGCACCGCGATGAGCGGCCAGAACAGATCGTTCCAGTGACCGACGACGGAGAAGATCGAGAAGGCAATCATCGCAGGGAGTGCCATCGGCAGCATCACCTTCCACACGATGGTCCATTCCGAGAGCCCATCGAGTCGAGCGGCGTGCACCACATCGTCGGGAATGGTTTTGAACGCCTGTCGAAAGAGGAAGATGCCAAATGGCGAGACCACGTAAGGAAAGATCAGCGCGGCGTAGGTATTCAGGATGCCAAGCTCATAGCAAAGGATAAACAGCGGCAACGACAACACCTGGTGTGGAAGGAGAAGCCCAATCAGCACCAGACTGAAGAGGACATCGCGGCCGGGAAACCGAAGCTTGGCGAGCGCATAGGCGCAAGGGGCACAGGTCAGGATCTGCAATGTCAGGATCGCCGCACAGACCAGGACGCCATTGCCCATGTAGCGCGGCAGCGGCGCGGAGGTGAGCGCCTTGCTGTAGTTCTGCAGCGCGTACCATTGCTCGGGGAGAAACGAGAAGTGTTCGCGGAAGATCTCGCCCGGCGGCTTCAGCGAAAGGCTAATCATCCAGACGAAGGGTAGGAGGATAAGGGAGGCCGTGATCAGCAACACGGCGTGGCGCATGATCGCGGAGGGAGCCGACAGGCGGACGCTCATTGGTAGTGTACCTTCTTATCCAATACACGCGCTTGAATGAGCGTCAACGCCACGACAATGACAAGGAAGACCACCGCGACAGCTGCCCCGTAGCCGGTGCGGAGATATTCGAAGCTCTCACGGTATAGCGTGTAGAGCAGCACATCAGATGCGTGCCCCGGTCCACCTTGGGTCAACACCTTGACGGTGTCGAAGGCTTGGAAGGCGCGAAGCGCCACTACGACGATGACGAACATCGAGACGGGACCGAGCATTGGCAAGGTGACGGTGCGAAGGCGATCCAGCCAGCGGTCTGCGCCGTCAATCTCGGCGGCCTCGTAAAGATCGTGGGGAATCGATTTGAGGCCGGCGAGGAAGAGGACCATAGCGAAGCCAAGGTTCTGCCAGATACCTATGACGGCAAGTACCGGCAAGGCGGTCGCTTCGTCGCGGAGCCAGTTCGCAGTGGGTAGCCCCAGCGCCGAGAAGGTCTGGTTGACGAGCCCGATGGTAGGATGGAGCAGCGCCTCCCATGCGATCGCCATGGCGGTCAGCGTCGCCATGAAGGGCAGGAAGTGGACGGCGCGGTAGAAGGCGCGGAGCGACCGTCCACTCTCTATTAGCACGGCAATGGCAAGGCCAAGGATCACGGTACCTGGCACCACGACGAGAACGTAGAACACGCTGTTGAGCAGTGAGGTGCGAAATCCTTGATCGGCGAATGCTTCGCGGAAGTTCGCAATTCCGACGAAGTCCAGCGTGCGCGCACCGAACTGCCAATCGGTTAGCGCGATGACGAACACGACAATCACGGGCAGGAAGAACAGCACGAAAAGCAGCAGGACCGTCGGGCCGGCGAGCGCGTAGGCCGCCGCGCACTCGGCGAGACGGCGACGGCGGAGAGCGACCTGAGTCGGATCGCGCAGCGCCTCCGCTGACTGAGTGGAACCGAGTGCACTCACAAGGCGAACTGCCGGATCGGGGTGACTTTGCGTATCTGTGCCGATTCGCTTGGCTTCAGCCTCTTGCCGTCCTCGCCAAAGACCAGAATGCGGTCGGGATTGACAGACACATGCAGCGTTTGGCCTAGCGCGATGTGAGGCGCGCGCTCGCTGGCGAGCCGGACGATAAGCGGCTGATCGAGGGCGGCAAGGTCGAGGTGGACGAAAAGGTCGGAGCCCATGTGCTCGATGAGCCGGACTGCTCCTGTCAGAGTGTTGGCTCCGCTGCACTCGGATATGTGGAAGGCTTCCGGACGGATGCCGAGCGCGAGCGCCTCGCCAGGCGAAGCATCGGAGAGAAGATGGAAGGTGGTGCCGGCGGCATCGACCGAGCCACGCTCGCGTACTACGGCATTAAGAAGATTGATCTTGGGGCTTCCGACGAATTCGGCGACGCGGCGGTCGTCGGGGTCGGAGTAAATCACCTGAGGTGGGGCGATCTGGATCAATTCACCATCGAGCATCACTGCGACCCGATCAGAAAGTGTCATAGCCTCGGCCTGATCATGGGTGACGTAGATGAAGGTGACGCCGAGCCGGCGATGGATGTCTTTGATCTCGGCGCGCATCTGGACCCGGAGTTTGGCGTCAAGATTACTTAGCGGCTCGTCCATGAGGAAGACGGCAGGATGGCGGACCATGGCGCGCCCTACGGCGACGCGCTGACGCTGGCCGCCGGAGAGCTGGCCGGGCTTTCGGGAAAGTAGATGGCCGATGCCAAGCGCCTCGGCTGTGCGGATGACTTCCGCCTCGATTTCGGCAGCAACGCGCCGGGTGCTTGGTAAGACCCGTCCCAGGATCGGCAACCTTTGCAGGGCGCTCAATCGCCGCATGCGGAGCGGCAGGGCCATATTGGCAGAGACCGTCATGTGAGGATAAAGCGCGTAGGACTGGAACACCATGGCGACATCACGAAGCTTCGGCCGCACGCCATCGACCGTGCGCTCGCCGATTTTCACCGAGCCGCTATCCTGCACTTCCAACCCTGCCAGAATTCTGAGAAGCGTTGACTTACCGCACCCCGACGGGCCCAGCAGCGTCACAAACTCCCCATCTTCGATCGCGAGCGAAACGCCGCGAAGCACGGGCGTGGGACCGAAGGATTTGGTGATGTGATGGAGGTGGATGTCACTCATCTGCCAAAGTCTTTCCGGGCGAGTTTCGGCCCTCCTCTCGCCGAGGCGCCTCTAGGGATCTGTACCGGGCGAGGATGAAGCCGCGCTGACAGAACCAGGATCATTGCGCCAATCATACCCATTTCGACGGACCTAGAGCGGACCGATCTAGGGCGAGCTAGAGTGCGTTCACAAGCCGGATGCAGGCAAAGATATGACCTTTACCACCGCTTCGGCCAGGATGGTACGGTCCGTACCATGTTGGCACCGTCCGGGGAGAGAGCTCGGCGCGTCGCAACTCTGCCCTGATAGAGGGGTGAGACGGACGAGACGAGCTAGTCGAAGTTGACCGCCAATTCCATGTGCTGGGGAGCGACGCGCACCCTTGACAGCACGATGGGAACGCCAGCGGCGTCGACATTGACGTTGGTTACCAGGATCATTGGCTGGCGGTGTGGCAGTCCGAGCGACGCCGAATCGGCCTTGGAGAGTGCGATTGCCGAAATCCTGGTTTCGTGGCGCTTGTAGGTTGTCACGCCGAATCTGCGCCAGGCCTCCGTGAAACTGCCGGTTTCCACGATGATTTGCTCAATGCGTTCGAAGCGCGGCAAGGGAAAATAGCTGGATGCGACGGCGATGGCGAGGCCGTCCACAATCGTGATCGTGTCCACCTTGCGGGCGAAATGGTTGCGGTCGAGCCTGAGGTCGCGACCGAGGTTCCTTTCAGCCGAACCCGGCTGAAACCGAGAACGCGCCTTTCGCCGATCCGATGGATATCGCGCAAAGTAGTACTGAGGCGCGACGTCGGATCGATGTGATGCCGCACCAGCCGTTCCTTGACGAAGGCCCCGCGCCCTTGCTCGATTCTCAAGAGATTGCGCTCTCTCAGAGAGGAGAGCGCGTGACGAATCGTCTTGCGGTGGACCTCGAAACGGGCGGCGAGCTCGAGTTCCGTTGGCAACCGGGCGCCAGGCCTCCATGTCCCTGCGCTGATCTCTTGTTCAATCGCCCGCTGGATCAGGCGCCAGCGTGAGGTCGCGCCCCGCCGCTGTTGCAGCATCTCGCCATTCGCGGATGGTGTCGGATCTCGCATGTTCAGCCCTCGCAGCCCGCTTCGTGGCTAACCTAGATTATCACGGGCATAGCCGCTCCATTTGAAGACAAGGGTACAAGTCCGCCAAAGTGACATGATTTGTCATTGAGCCGTCTCTCGTCGCTTCATTGATAGCTGATAGAACCCAAGCAGGTTCAAAGAGGAAAGAGGCGCCCTCCGATGGGTCAATCGGCAAATTTTCCAACTCCAACGCGACAAAACGCCATTCAATTTGGCGAAGTTGTGTTGACGAATGCGAAGATCGTGAGCCGATCGGAGTGTTTCAACGGAACGGTTCAGATTGTCGATGGAATGATTGCCGACATCTCTACCGGCATGACGACCGCCTCGGGCGCGCTCGATATTGACGGCGACCACCTGTTGCCCGGCTTGATCGACGTTCACACCGACCACTTCGAAAAGCAGATTCTGCCCCGCGCCGGCGTGACGTGGGATCCCCTCGCCGCTGCGGTCGCCCACGACATCCAGCTCTGCGCCGCCGGCACCACGACCGTGTTCGATTCCCTCATTGTCGGGGCGATGGGTAATCCAGAGCGGCGGCGACTGTTGCCGATAATGCTGGAGGGCCTCGGCGAGGCACGCCGGCACAGGCTGCTCAGGGCCGACCACCTGCTCCATCTTCGCTGCGATGCCCGAGAGCCCAAACTTGTAGACCTCTTCCTCGCCCATGCCGATCATCCCGAACTTCGATTCGTGACAATCATGGATGATAGCCCACGCCGGGATCCAAACCGCTTCCGCTATCTTGAACGGCGGAAGAATACGCCTGAGGTGGAAATCGAGGCGGCGATCACCGCCGTGGCCAGCACCGCGGACTGCACCGAAGATAATAGACGTCGCTTGGTGGCGCACTGTCGTGCACGAGGGCTGCCCTTCGCAAGCCATGACGACACCACGGCCGCTCAGATCGCGGAAGCGGTGACGTATGGCCTCGCGATCTCCGAATTCCCGATCACGTTGGAGGCCGCAAAGGCCGCCCGCGCCGCCGGCATGACGATTATCGTCGGCGGTCCCAACCTTGTCGTAGGACGCTCCCACATCGGCAATGTATCGGTGAGAGAGTTGGCGCAGAACGGGCTCATCGACATCATCAGCTCCGATTATATTCCCGCGAGCATCTTACGCGCGATCTGGCACCTGGCAGGTCAGTCCGACGGGCCGACTCTTGCGGAGGCGGTGGCGCTTGGAAGCTTGCGCCCGGCAGAGGCATTCGGGCTCACCGATCGTGGCGAGATCGCGACGGGCAAGCGTGCCGATCTCGTCCGCGTGGCTGACCGGGCCGGCCCGATTGTTCGCGCGGTTTGGACGGCCGGCCGGCAGGTACTTTGAAGCGGGTTGAGTAGAAGTGGATATGTCCCCGACGCACATCGCTCCAGGCGATCAATGCAACCGTCAGGATTGGATAACCTTGCTCGCCAAGGCGCCGCTCTCCGAACTGGAGCGACACTGGGCGGCGATCGTCCGTCCTAAGTTTCAATGGATCCGCCGGCCGGAATATGGCGCCGTCATGCTCCAGGGAGCGGTTGGGCGCACTGGCGCGGTCTTCAATGTTGGAGAGGCAACGGTCACGCGTTGCACAGTTCAGATCGAGACGGGCGAGATCGGCATCGCCTATGTGCTCGGTCGCAACAAGCGCCACGCTGCACTTGCTGCGCTATTCGACGGGCTGATTCAACGCGACCAAGTCAAAGGGACTGGCACGATCACCGCGATCATTGCCGCGCTCAGGCGTTGCGTGCGCGTAGAGGAGGAAGCGGTCCGGCGCGAGGCTCAACAGAGCAAGGTCGATTTCTTCATGCTGGGGCGGGAGGCTAACGGCGAATGACGGCTGATCTGATACCGCCCGCCTTCCGCGATCCCGTTCACGACTCGCAGTCGGCCTTCCGCCGACTCCTGAAGGCACTCTCACGACCCGGCACCCCCGTTTCTCTTCCCGACCCTGCGCAGCCGCCGGCGCCGATGGGTGGGCCGCTCGCCGCCATCGCTCTGACGCTCGCCGACGCCGACTGCCCGATCTGGCTTGACCCGGCACTGTCGACTGAGCCGGTCCGGCGCTACCTTCACTTTCATACTAACGCGCCGCAAATTGCCGATCCGAGGGCCGCAGCCATCGCCCTGATCGGTGATGCCGGCCTGCTGTCGGGGCTCACTGAATTCCATCCCGGCGAGGCTGCCTACCCCGACCGGTCCACAACGCTGGTCCTCCAGTTGCCCGCACTCACTGGCGGGCCCGCCGTCCGCCTCTCTGGGCCTGGGATCGAGACCACCGCAAGCCTCGCACCCCGCGGCCTGCCGGACTGGTTCTGGCAGGCCTGGCATGAGAACGCCGCGCGCTATCCGCTCGGCGTCGACGTCTTCCTCACCGACGAACGCATCGTCGTCGGCCTCCCGCGTTCCACAAAGGTTGAGGCCCCATGATCACCTCGATCAAGGGCGGTGAAGCCGCCATTGCCGCCTCGCACCGTCTCCTTGCCAAGCGCCGGCGCGGCAACCCGGCGATTGCCGATCTAAGCGTCGACCAGATCCGCGAGCAATTGTCGCTCGCTGTTGACCGCGTGATGAGCGAGGGCTCGCTCTACGATCCGGGGTTGGCGGCGCTGGCGATCAAGCAGTCCGAGGGCGATCTCACTGAGGCGATCTACCTCTTGCGCGCCTTCCGGACAACGCTCACCCGTTTCGGGCATGCCAAACCCGTTGACACGTCGGCAATGGTGGTGCGCCGGCGGATCGCGACGACCCACAAGGACGTGCCGGGCGGCCAGCTCCTCGGGCCGACCTACGACTATACACACCGTATCCTCGATGTTGCCCTGATGGGAGAAGCGGGAAGTGACGATCTGTCCGATCTCGACGGCGAGAGAGCGGAGAAAAAAGACGGCGGCACCCGAGCTTCCGTCCCCGATGCAGCGGCCTTGACGAGAGAATGTGGCGTGCTTGCTCGGGCCGAGATCGTCGAAGACGCCCGGCCGGATGAAGAAGGAAAGGTCGCTGACATCACCCGCGACCCCGTGGTGTTTCCGTCTAGACGGGATGAGCGCCTGCAAGCTCTCGCACGCGGGGACGAGGGCTTCCTGATGGGGCTCTGCTATTCGACCATGCGCGGCTATGGGCGCAGCCATCCCTTCATCGCCGAACTGCGCTACGGTGACGTGACGGTTGTCCTACCCATCCCCGAACTCAACATATCGGTCGGCATCGGCGCCATCCGTCTGACCGAATGCCAGACAGTACATCTGACCACCTGCGACGGCTCGCTGCCCCCACGTTATACGCGGGGCTATGGCCTCGTGTTCGGCCATGGCGAACGCAAGGCGATCTCGATGGCGATGCTCGACCGGGCGCTGCGATCAGCCGAACTGGGCGAGCCGGTCGCTTACCCGGCACAGGATGACGAATTCGTCCTCTCCCATTCCGACAGCGTTGCGGCCTCTGGCTTGGTGCAGCACCTGAAGCTGCCCCACTACGTCGATTTTCAGGCCGAGCTGCAGTTGCTCGGCCAGATGCGGGCGGACTACGCGGAACGGCATGCAGACCCCGGCCTCAAACCCGTCGCCGGGTTGGCCCCGATCACGGAGGCGCAGGGTGGAGACTGACCTCGCATTTGACGACGACGACGTCTACAGCTTCGCCTATCTCGATGAGATGACGAAACGGATGATCCGGCGGGCGATCCTTAAGGCGGTGGCCGTTCCCGGCTACCAAGTGCCGTTCGGTAGCCGCGAGATGCCGCTTCCCCCCGGCTGGGGCACCGGCGGCCTCCAGGTGACGGCAAGTCTTCTCGGCCGGGACGACCGGCTGAAGGTGATTGACCAGGGCGCCGATGACACTACTAATGCCGTCTCCATACGGCGGTTCTTTGCCGAGGTCTCCGCTGTCGCCACGACTGAGCGCACCGGCGAGGCGACGATCATCCAGACCCGCCACCGGATTCCCGAGCGGGCACTTTCCGAAGATCAGATCATCGTCTTCCAGCAACCGCAGCCAGAGCCTTTGCGCCGCTTTATTACGGAGGAAGCGGTTGCGCGGAAGATCCATGCCTTTGCGCGCTACGGCGTAATGTACGTGCGTCTCTACGAGGATATTTCTCGGCTTGGCCACATCGCCATGTCGAGCGATTATCCGGTCGTGGTCAACGGGCGTTATCTTGCTTCGCCATCGCCGATCCCGAAATTCGATAATCCAAAGCTTCACCGCAGCCGGGCGCTCGCCCTCTTCGGCGCCGGCCGGGAGCGGCGTATCCATGCCATCCCGCCTTTCACCGAGGTCAAAAGCCTCGATTTCGCCGACTACCCCTTCACGGTGCAGCGCTTTGAGGCGTGTTGTTCGGTTTGCGGCGCGCAGGACAGCTATCTCGACGAAATCCTCCTCGACGATGGCGGTAGGCGGGCCTTTGTCTGCTCGGATACCGCTTATTGCGCCGAGCGGCTCGGCGAAAGGACTAACACATGAGACCGAGAGCGAGGGAAATCCTACGGGTAGCGCGTCTCTCCAAGAGCTTCGGGCGCGTTCCAGCTTGCAGCGCGGTATCGTTCTCGCTGCGTCAGGGCGAGGTTCTCGGTATCGTCGGAGAGAGCGGCTCGGGCAAGTCAACACTGCTCCGCTGCCTTGCGGGCCGCATCTGGCCGGATGAGGGCAACGTGCTAATCGCCTCCGGTGATCATATCGTCGATCTCTGGACGATGGACGAAGCCTCGCGTGAGCAATTCTTGCCGACGACGGTCTCACTCATTCATCAGAACCCGCGGGACGGATTGCGCCTCGATATCAGCGCCGGCGGCAATATCGCCGAGCCTCTGATGGCCGCCGGCGGCCGCCACTACGGCTCCTTACGCGCGACAGCGCTGGAATGGCTTGAGAAGGTCGATATCGAGGAGCGGCGCATCGACGACCTGCCCGAGATCTTCTCCGGCGGCATGCAACAGCGGCTTCAGATCGCCCGGGGGCTCGCTACCCACCCACGCCTTGTGCTGATGGACGAGCCGACCGGCGGCCTCGATGTGTCCGTCCAGGCAAAGCTCCTTGATCTGCTGCGCGGCCTCGTCCGCGAACTTGGCATTGCCGTTGTTGTCGTCACCCACGATATCGGCGTGGCGCGTCTGCTCGCCGACCGGTTGATGGTGATGCAGCGCGGCCGCGTAATCGAGGAGGGACTCACCGACCAAGTGCTCGATGATCCTCACCACCCCTATACGCAATTGCTCGTCTCCTCCGTGCTGCAGGTCTAAGGAAGGGAACCGGTCATGACCATCCTCGTCAGCGTTGACGGCCTTTCCAAGACCTTCGCACTTCATACCCAGGGCGGCGCAGAGATCGCCGTCTTCGACGACATCTCACTCGAGGTCCGCGCGGGAGAGTGCGTCTGCCTGCACGGCCCCTCCGGGGCCGGCAAGTCGACGTTGCTACGCTCGCTGTATGCCAACTACAAGCCCGACGCCGGCCACATCGTCGTGCAACACGGCGACGAATCGATCGACCTCGTCAGCGCCGAGCCCTGGGAAGTGGTGGAAGTAAGGCGCCGCACGGTCGGCTATGTCAGCCAATTTCTCCGCGTCATCCCTCGCGTCGCCACCATCGACATCGTCACCGAACCAGCAATCACCATTGGCATTCCGGCGGATGAAGCACATGCGAAGGCGAAGGCGCTGCTCGCTCGCCTCAACATCCCCAAGCGGCTCTGGTCGCTGGCGCCCGCTACCTTCTCGGGGGGCGAGCAGCAGCGCGTCAACATCGCGCGCGGCTTCATGGTCGACTACCCAGTCCTACTTCTCGATGAACCGACAGCCTCGCTCGACGCTGCCAACCGCCGGAGCGTGGTCGAGTTGATCAACGAGGCTAAGGCGAGGGAGGCTGCCATCGTCGGCATTTTCCATGATGAGGAGGTGCGCGAGGCTGTGGCCGACCGTTTGTTCGAGGTGGACCAGTCGTCTGTTCACAAGTCTCGGCGCAATGCTACAGCGGCGGAGCCTGTCGCGTAATGCCCGAATTCTCCTCGCCCCGCTACGCGATCTGCTACACGCCGGCACCGGAACACCCGCTGACGGTGACGGCGAGAGCTTGGCTCGGACGCGATGCGTTTGCTGGAGGCTCGTCCAGGGCTCAGGTTGAACTCGGGGCCGCGGGCCTGGTAGCGGCACCCCGACCACCGCGGCAAGCCGTATGGCTTCCACGCGACGTTCAAGCCGCCGTTCCAGCTAAGGGAGGGATGTTCGGTCGAGGATTTGGAGCGTGCGCTCCGCACGTTAGTGGGGGCTTGGCTTCCATGCCCGATCGGCCCCTTGAAGATCGATCTAGTGGGCGGCTTCTTCGCACTGGTTCCTGCGAATCCGATCCCCACTCTGCTCGGCTTTGCCTCGCACATCGTCGAGGAATTCGATCGCTTCCGGGCATCCCTGAGTCAGGACGAATTTCAGCGGTGTTTACGCAGCCCCTCGACGAGATTGAGACCACCCATCTCGTGCGATGGGGCTATCCTTACGTCTTCGATCGCTACCGCTTCCACATACCCCTGACCGATCGCGTTCCCACCGAAGGCCGACTCGACGTGAAGAAAACGCTGGAAGCGGTCTTCGCGCCGATGCTCTCCGAAGACTACAGCGTCGATGCTCTGTCCCTCTTTGTTCAGGAACATTCCAGCGCGGATTTTGTCGTGCGGTCGCAATTCGCCTTGAGGAGCCGGCCCCTCCTCAAGGAGGCGGTGCAAGCTCATGACCTCTGCGTGCGACCACCTGATCTCGACCCCAGCGGTGCGGGCGAGGACACGCTGATCGATTTTGCTCGCGCACAGTTGCAGTCCGATCCCTGTTTTCATTTCGTCCGCCGGATCATCACCAGGCCTCCTTCCATCGGCGAGGATCACGAATCTATCGGTGTTGAGGAATTCCAACGTTAGTGAGCGTTGGTAAAGTTCGCCCTGCATTGACAAGCGCATGGGCGCTTCTACGGGACTCCTGCGGTCAGTCGAAGAGCACCTCGATCGCGGTATAGTTGTCGTCGCGCACGGCTCTCGGGCAGTCGTGCCCCTCGCCCGTCAACGCTATCCGCAATTATGTGTCATCAATGTCACCACCCCCGTTGAAGTCTTGTCCGGGCGCCCTAAGGAAAGGAACGCCGACGAGAAAGCGAATCATCATTGAAGCAGCGGCTCGCGCGATGTGACCCGAATCCGGTCGATGGAACAGACGCTCCCTTGCCAGCGCCTCGAGGGCGGCATTTCTCTCCTGCAAGCTTGCTTGAATCGCGGCCTGTCGTTCCCCGGACGAGACACAGCATTCAACCGCGGCCAGTTTCGCCGCATAGTGGCGAAAAAGATCAGACCAGGCCGCGGAATGTCTGCGGCGCCCACGCCGGATGCCTTGGCCTCCTTGAACCATCCCCTTCCGCGGTCCTCGGGGCTCGCGATTTTCATGGGATTTGAGCGGCGCCCCTCTTGGCCCAAATCCACGTTCAATCCCATCGCCCTCGCGCGCGATCGTCGCAATACTGTCGGTCGCGCTGGTGCTCTGCTTCCCGCTCGGCCTCCGTCCCGGCGGCCTCAGCGACTCGAACAAACGGGTTCTCCGGCTTCGGAGATTCTGAGGACTTCGATAGAGGCGCGTCGGATTGCCGCTTCGGTGTGGGACTGGCGCCAAGAAAGCCATCGAACAGGCGTTCCCCGATCGTTGCGAGGCCGCCCAGGGCGCCCAGCCCAAGGCCACCTAGCGCGTCGACGCCGCCCTTGACCCGCGGATTTTCCCCAAAGGTAAGGTTGGGTCCCTGATTGAAATCGTCCGAGAGCTCGCGCGAACCACACGCCTCCGCAGCACCCATGGCGGGCTGACCGGAGCGACCCTACGGATCGGAATCTGTCCATCGAACGAGTCTTTCGGGACTGGCGCTCCACGGTTTGATCCACGGACGAACGCCGCGTTCCAGTTCGGCGATGATCTGATTCGTGATCGTTTGATAGACATCGCGGCGTGTCAGGGAATGTCGCATGCTCACCTCCCTCGCACGTTGATGTGCCCGAGGCGCTTGGCTTCGTCGGCGTATGCGAAAAGCGTCTTATCGGCGTAAAAGTGGAGATCGCGTTCGACGCCAAGCCCACCGGGAGAGCGAATGCTTTCCAACTCACTGAGGCTGACGTTTCCAAGCTCGGGGCAGCCTACGCCGAGGTCGCAAAGCCCAAACGCGATATCCGGGTTTTCGGGATCGAGCTCGCTGAGCAGCCATGTCGCCGCGCCCCACGGGCAGAACAGTTTCACGACGGGCACGAAGTCGGTGGTTTCATCGCCGGTCAAAAGGTCGGCTTCGCGAGCGCAACCGTTCGCGAGCATCCGCTCGCGCTGTCTATCGGTAAGTAGTGTCATCTTCGCCTCCTTGCTTTGTGGGTGCAGCGGCTGCTGCACCCCTGCCCGTTGACGAAATCCGGAGGTAGCAAGGGCAAGGAGGCTCCGGACGCGGAGCGCCGAGGGTCCGCACGAAGGCCCCGCCCTTGCGGGATACGTGGGGAGGCGGCGCGAGCGTCTGGATGCCTTGCCCGCGCAAGGGCCGGCAGCCCTTAGCGACTCAACAGATGAACGCGAGCGGCTTGCCGCTCACCGAACCCCTTGCGCGAAGGATTGAAGCCGGATGGCCGGGACGCCTTCGCGGCCCGGTTCACGAAAGCCTGCTCCGCGGAAGCGGACGCGCCGAAAAGCCTCTGCTATAAGGCGTAAAAGCACGAAGAGGCCCGCGCATGTTGCCTTTTATCGTCGCCAGAAGCTCGATCAGGGAGTGACTGACCTATCGTCGCGCGCCTCACCCTGCAGAATTTCGAGATCTTGCAGAACTGCGCGATCGCGAAGGAGAAGGCCGAGAGGATCCAGAGCCTTTATCTGAACGAGCTCACGCCGAAGCTGCTACGCCTCTCGCAAATCAAAGAAAAGCTTTGCACGGAAACGGAGAAATTGGCGGCCTCGTACAGGCCGCGCGGCAAGAACGCCGTTTTCGTGCCGTTGCCCCAAGTCATGCAGCTCGAGGAAGAATGCCGAAACTATCTCTATGAGGCGAAGAACTTACTGCGCGATCTGCTTCAGGTCTTCAACCTTCTGTTCGGGACCAGCTTCGAGGAAGCCAGCGAATGGACGATGCAGAAAAAGCCGCGCCCGTCCGTGATCGAGTATGCCGAGGCGAACTTCCAGGCGCAGCCCGATCATATCCGTTACCTGAAACAGCTTCCCGCCTGCATTGAGCCCTTTGTCCGGATGCGGAACGCGGTGGAGCCTCCCGGCGGGCACAATGACGATCTCGTCATCCAGAACTTTCACTTCGAGCCGGACGGCATGCTCGCGGCGCCCGACTGGCGACGCGACGAGGGCGGCACGACCGAGTACGGGCCGCTTTTCATCGTCGAGGACATGCGGATCGGTGTCCACAATCTTTTCGTCCTTGCCGAAGACGTTCTGGTCATGTGGGCGGTCGATCACGCGGCGATCCCCGGTCTGATGGAGATGACCGTGATCCCGGAAGGAGAGCGAAACCCCGCCTGTCCGATCAAATACAAAATGGGTGTGCCTCCGCACGTCCTCGGCTCGGCCAGGTGAGCTTCCGGAGGCAGCGGCAACACATACCGTCGCCAAAGGACACGCCCTTTTCAACCCGACATGAATCACAAACAATAACCTACATGGATGAAAGCCAAGCGACGGCACTAACCGAAGCGATAAGCCGCGAGGCGGTCGAACGCCTGCTCGCGTCGATCTCGAAACGGCCGGGCACCTACGGGCTGCGGTCTGCGTTCTTCTACCGACCGATTGGCGCTGCTATTTTCGAGCGCCGTTTGGGCATCGAGATTTTCTACGACCGTCAAGCCATTTTGGCAGCGGCGCTGTTTGTACGGGCCAACGGGCCGGCGCATCTGCGGCAAATGGCGGTGCAAGACATCCAGAGGATGCTCACCAGCTTCATCGTTGAGAATTTCTGGCCCTTTGGTAACGAGGTGATGTTTGCGGAGGTGCCCGGCAACTTCGCCCAGTTTGTTTCGTGGCAGACCAAGAATGTGATGGCGGGGCTCCTGGCCGGGTCCCCAATGTTCACCCCATCGACTGAACTCACGCTTTACCCGTTGGTACCCGTTCGCGTTGAACAGGATTTTTGAATCGGCAGCTTTTTGCTTCCTGCAACCTGCCGCGATTACTCATGAACGGCTTGGATTTCATCCAGGTAACAAGCTTTCTCCGGACAAATTCCCTCCGTTCATGGAAGGGCATGGAAAGGAGCAGGTCAGTTCCTGGCTTGGTGTACGTGCGCCCACGGTCGAGCTGGCCGAACGGCGGAAGGCCACTATCCTCGGCGCGCTCGCGCTTACCCTGCCGCGCTATGAACGCAAGCTATTCAGCGGGCGGCACAACTTCGGCGGCCGCTGCACGCTCTCGTCACGCGGGGTGCCACTGATGCATGATGCTACGGTTCAGGCTGGCGATCATCCTTGGCTGACCCTACTGGCGCAGAAGATCGTCTCGGAAGACAAGGCCGACGTCAAACATTGCCGCGCGCTCGAATACTTCTATCGCGCGTGGCCGTTGCCTTAGCACGAAAGCTTCCCGTTGATGTTCATGGCGTTGGATTCCATTTTCAGCGACCCGAAACCCGGCCGAGCGACCCAATCCGTGATCGAGGGCACGAGTCGCTATTGTGGCACGGACTTTGATAAGGAGCGACGGCGACTGCTATTGAAGCTCCGCGGCAGCGTGATTCATGGCCGCGCACCGGACGTTCACGAATCGGATGAGTACCAACAGTATCTTGCGACGTACGGTCATGATCCGATCACCGATATCGAGCAGGTCGCGGTCGTGTGCTTCCGCGGCGCAATCTTTAACGATCTGCTGAAGGAACGCCCGGACCGACGGGAAGAAATGCGCCGCGCTGCTCTCGAAACACGCAAACGCAGCGGCGGCGACTGACAACGGATTTAGCTCTTCGTACGAAGGCTATCTGGATGGTCGTAGAGACGAAACTGCGGCTTTCCCATCATGCGGGATGCAAGCGTGATGGCACACCACGCGTCCTTGCTCAGGATGTCGCTCGTGTATCGACCGGTCGCGATCGAGCGCCGGTCAAGGTTTCGATCATCGTCGACGTTCCTGAAGTGCGTCAGCGGGTTCCGAAGGGCGACAAGTTCTTTCAGCTCTTTCACCTCCTCGTCGGTGAGAATGCCGGCGGCCTTGCAGCGCTTCAGCGTCTCGTCAAATTGGATGCGTGGCGGCAACTCGTCCAGCAGCCCTCCATGCAGGAACGCGGCCAACAAATTCTCGATGAGGCTCTGGCAAAGTAGAACCGTCGCCACGTAGTTCCCGTGGACGAACGAAGAGCGGGCCTCAATCCAGGCGTTATGCGTGACGTGACCGCCGAACAACATGGTGCGACGGCCATTTTGTTCGCCGAGATCGTGCAGGTAGCGAAAGCGCTGCACCTTGCCCAGGAGGTCATCGTGGAGGTCCTCCAGCAAGAATTTCATCAGGGAAACGTCGCTGATACCGGACAGCATGTCGCCTTGATCATTCCCGCTCATCCTGAACGCCTTCGTTGGAGCCTTGCCCAAAGAGTTGCAGCGTTACGCATCAGCCGAACACCGGAGGCACCGGCAAGGTGTCGGAGGTGTAGAGCGGGCTCTTTCCATCATGCGCCTTTAGCCAGCGTTCATAACTGGCGATCTCCGGCTCTCCCATATTGATCGCAAACTCCTCCCCAAAGATGCACACAACGGCATAGAGTTCGAGGTGGCCGGGCTCGAGCAACGGCTCGCACAGGATCGTAAATTCATGGAGGACCTGATAACCGGCGTCGCCCTCATGCTGCACATCTTCCTCGTGATAAATCCGGCGGCGGGAGAACGGCCATTTCTCCGGGCGGTCGCCGATCCGGGCGAAATGCCGAAGCGGATCGAGAGCCGCCTTATCCACGATTTCTTCGTTCCAGCCTTGGACGCGGATAACGCGCTCGACAAGAACCTCAAGGGCGACCTTCGCCAAAAAGCGGGACATCAGGCGCTGGTCGATTGCCTCGATGATCGGGATAAAAACCGACCGGACGCGGCCCGTTTGGATGGCCTCGGCGAGAGCGCGATGCTCCCTTTCGTTGCGTCCTCCGAGGGTGAGGCTGTCCCCATCCAGCCACACATCAGCGTTCATGCGGGCTTCCGGCACAAGGCCGCCCATGGGTGGGATCAGGCCACGCTTGTTCGGGACCCATTGCCGGGAACGGGCATGGCGAAACCAGGATGTCGCCAGCAAGGGCCCTTCCACTTTGCGCGCGAAATAGTTGTTGCAGGTATCGCAGACCACCCCGCGAGGTAGGACATGTTCGATATTTCCGAGGGATTCTGGAATAATATGCTCTATACTCCTACTTCTGGTTGAGTCAGATTTGCAGAAGATGCAGCGCATAGACCTGCCCGATGACCTTATTGCCGCCCGAGTAATTGCTGATGAGCCATGATGGTATAGCGCAGAAGCCGACGTCTCGCTTTGTTTATCGCACGGAGACCGATCCATCCGCATTATTGCAGTATCTCGCAGCCATTCGTGCCCTGGCCGACAGTGCAAAGGAAGCGCTCGGGTTCTTGCCGGAGGCGGCATATCGCGATGCCATCGCACAGAAGCGACTATGGGCGATGGTGGCGCGCGAGAACGGCACGTCGCACTTTGCCGGGTTCATTTTGTTCAGCGGCGTCTTCCCCAATGCGCGCATACAGGCTGTCGCGGTCAGTCCCGAGCACCGGCGCAGCGGTGTTGCCTCGGCGCTGGTCGGCGGGCTCGTCTCGCACCTAGAGAGCCGCGGTTATATTGCGGTAACCGCGGCAGTCGCCTCCGACCTCGCGGATGCCCAAGCCTTCTACGAAAGTCGCGGTTTCGTTGCCCGGCATATTCGCGACGGCGGCCAGGCCCGGCAGCGCAAGATCGCGCTCCGTTCACGGGAGCTCGATACGGCGAATTTTTTCACGTTGATGGCCCCGCCAGCCGTCTCGGGTCACGGCGCCGTGAATCTCGGCCTTCGCCCGCGCAGTGCCTTTGAGGCGCCCTTGTACATCATCGATCTCAACGTCCTGTTCGATCTGATCAAAGAACGGGCGAGGTCGGCCATCGCCAACCGTCTTTTTGGAGCGGGGCTTGCGCATCTGGTTCGCCTGGCGGTCGCACCGGAATTCATCGTCGAGCTCGAACGCACCTCGAGAGACCCATCAAACGACGCGCCCCTGAAACTTGCGCGGCAACTGCCCAAGCTGCCGGCCTTCCCGAAGGAAGACGTGGCGCCGCTGGCAGCCGCGATCCACAAGACCGTGTTCGTTGATGCGAACCACGCGCAAGCCGGGACGCGTCAGGCGCTCAGCGATGCGCGGCACCTTGCCGAAGCGGCCCTGATACGGGCGTCCGGTTACATCACCAGCGACAAGGCCCTGCTGAACGCCCGCGACGATCTGCTCAAGCTCATTGGCGTTGATATCGCAGGGCTGGACGAGTTCGTGGAGCTATTGCCGGCGGACGAACCGAACCGAGAGCATGGCCCGCTCAAGGGGACCAAGTGCGAAACCAAGGCTGCCACGACCGCTGAAGCAAAAGCCTATCTTGCCTCGCAGAACGTCGGCGATGCGCTGGTCGCCGAATATCTTCCCTCGGCGGCTGCCTTGCAGCGGGCAAGCGCGCACGGAATCTTCGAGGATGGGGACATCGTCGCTGTGGGGATTTACCGGGCACCGGCGAGCGTCGATGCGCCTGCCCGCATGCTGGTTCATGTGCGCCCCGATCATGTGTCCTGCGAGACCTTCGCCGAGCATCTCCTCGACGAAGCAATCCGTGAATCCTGCCATTCTGGCCCAATCACGATTGAGCTTCGGGCCATCCCAGGACAGTCGACCGTCAACCGGGCCGCCAAGCTGCGCGGCTTTTTGCCCGCGGCCAACTCCGACATCTTGATCAAGGTCGCATTAGGACGGCCTCTTACCCCCACCACCTGGACCGCCATCGCACGGCAGACACGCCGTCGAACCGGACTTGCCCTCCCCGAAGCCGTGCCAACGGCCGCCACGGTTGAATCCGGCCTTTCCGTGCGCGGCCCGGATGGAAGCAATGTCACGGTTCAACTGGCGGCGCTCGAAGCGGCGCTTGCGCCGACCTTGATCGCCTGGCCGGGGCGGGATGGCGTCATTGTGCCCATCGCAAAGTCATTTGCCGACGACCTGCTCGGCACGGCCGATCAACTCTACATGTTCGGCCGCCCCAATGCAGCCTTTGTCGGGCTTCGCACCTATTTCAATAGCCCGCGCACCGCCCCGCTGATGCGGCCCGGCGTCCCGATCCTTTTCTACGAGTCCAAGCGCTCCGGGGGCCGTGGCGCCATTGTGGCAGGCGGCCGGATCGTGGATGCGACCATTGTGCCCAAGGAGCGCGTTTCCGATGAGCTTCTGCAACGGGCCGTGGTGGAGGATCTGGAGCCCTTGACGACGTCGTCCGACGTGCTGGCGACGTCGTTTGACAGCCTAATTCGATTCCCGAATCCCGTCGCACTCGATACACTCAGGCAACTCGGCGCCGCCGGATCGTCGAATCTTCAAACAACAACCCCGCTGCCCAATGCCCCGTTGGCAGCGATTCTCGATCGTGGATGGTCAAGTGCCTGACGCAAGCGACGCAATCATTTCAATCCATCCCGGTTATGCGGATGCGATCCTGGACGGGACCAAGACCATTGAATTGCGGCGCCGGATACCTGAACTCGCCAATGGCACGCGGCTCTGGATTTACGCGACCCGACCCACGGCGGCCGTGGTCGGGGTCGCCACCATCACCGACGTCAACCGCGCGCATCCGCGCACGATCTGGCAGAAACATCGACAGGGTGCCGGCCTCGACCATGCCTCCTTCATGGAATATTTTCACGGCGCGCAAGAGGCGGTCGCAATCCTGCTGGCGGCCGCCAAGCGGGTCGGCCCGATCACGATTGAAGAACTCCGGGAAATCCGGGACCGCTTTCATCCGCCGCAGGTATTGTTGCGGCTCACCAATGCCGAAGCCAAGGCCCTTCAGCGGCTCGCCAAAAAATGACCGCCGGTAACGCAGCCACCGATCTCAAGACGCTGCGCGTGGGCGTGATATCGCCGAACCTCGCCTATAGCCTGGATTGGTTTCCCGACACCGAGCACGGCGACGCGGCATGGCCTCTCGAAAGCGTGGCAAAAAGGGTCGCGCTTCTCTTCGATCGGATCTACCTCACCCACGATCTGGACGTGACGTGTGAGCTGGTGGGCGGGTACGCCGAGAACGCGGAAACAGCCACCTTACGTTATCTTGCCGAGCAACGATTGCTCTTTACGCCGAAAGAACTCGGTTATGATTCCGGCGAGGCTTTCATCGCGGCGCATACGACCGGCGCGGCGGCCGCGCTGCACCGGCGCCTGATCCGCGTCGGCAACCCCTGGGGTGATGAAGAGCCCGGCGACATGAAATATATCGGCCAGCCCGATATCGGCGACTTCGATGCCCAGAACGGCTGGCATCCGCGATCCCGCGTCGGCTGGAACGATCCGAAGATCAAGACGCGCAAGATGCTTTACGAGAACCTGCTCATGCGCCGCAACGTCGCGATGCTCCGCGCCGCGGGGTGCGAGAATGTCGCGATCGTGGGGCGGCAATATGAAAACCTCCCACCCGCCAAGCGGTCGCATCCGGTGTGGTGCGTTGTGCTCAAGGAGCTTCCGCAGCTCGATATTCGCGCGCCCTGGGAGGACGTCCTCGGTTTCCGTCAGGAAGAGCGCACGCAGCACCTGGTCCGTAGCCTGCGGCGTTGGGTCCGGAAGATCGTGGCGGAGAACTGGAGTGCGGCGGAGTTGGAGGACGAGATCAAGGAACTCGTCTATCAATACGAGCGGCACATGCACGCATCTAGGATTTCTGGCACCAAGGAAGCGCTCGAGATCGTGATAACCGGCGTCGCCGAGCTTGCCGAAGACGTGGTCAAGTTGCGGCTCGGAAAGCTTGCCAAGCTCGCGACAGCCATTCTCAATCAGCGCGCCGCTCGTCTTCGGGAGGAATCCACGGCACCGGGCCGCGAACTCGCGCTCATACCTGAGGCGCAGCGCGTTTTCGGCACCGACGAAGAGCTAGACCACATTTCCTCTTAAAGCCTCAACCAAACCTTGCATCAAACCGGAACCGCGGACGGGGGCTCCGGTGGCCGCGGCCTGTTCTTCGCCCCACGTGGCCGGCCACGGTCGCGTTTGATCGTGGGCTCGCTCTCCGACGGTGTTGCTTGTTCGGATGGCGTCGCGGCTTCCGCCACCGACGCCGATGTGTCCCCCTCGATCGTGGGCACTTCGGCCGGTGCGGCGGTTTCAGGCGGAGGCTCGGCCGCAACGTCATCCGGGCTTGTGCTGTCTACGTTGAGAACTATCGCCAATTCCTGCACCAATTCGTTTCGGTGCACGAGTTCTTCGGCCGCGGCAAGTTCGGCATACATGTCGGCGCCGAACAGCTTGATCATGAGGATCGCGCCTTCGAAGCAAAACAGAAAAATGTCCAGCATCACCACCATGACGTTTGATCTTCTTCCGTGATGCGCTTGACGGCCCGCAGCCGGGCAAGAAACCCATCTTCCTTCTTCACAAACGTCGGGTCGGCCTCGGCGGCAGCAGCGAGCGCTACGTCTATTATCACTGCACCGGCTTCAAAGGAAAATGCCCGGAAAAGTATGTTCGCGAGGAAGTGCTGCAGGAAAAGCTGGCCGATGCCATCGATCAGATTGGAATGGCGGACGCGGTATTTGATTGGGTCCGGCAGTCGCTCCTTCTAAGCCACGCCGACCAGCAGAAGGCCCACCGGGAAGCTATGGAGCGGCTCCAGGCGGAGCATGACCGGATCGAAAATCGCCTACATGCGATGTATGCGGACAAGCTCGATGGCCATATCGATGCCGCTCTCTTCGACACCCAAGTTGCGAAGTGGCGCGCCGAGCAAGATCGGTACGCCCGTGAGATTGACGTGCATCGCTCCGCAGACCGCTCCTACGTCGATCCGGGTGTTTTAATTCTCGAACTCGCAAAAGACGCGAAAATACTGTTCGAAAATGAATCTGCGGACGAAAAGCGCCGTTTGCTGAAAATCGTACTCTCGAACTGCTCATGGAAGCGCGGCGAAGTCACGCCGAAGTTCCGTCAACCGTTTGACCTAATTGCAAAAACCAACGCGAACTTTCCTCCGGGGGGAGGCACGAACGGCGGCAATTTGTCAGAACATACAAAATGGCGGAGAGCGCGAGAGTCGAACTCGCCAGCCCCGAAGGTCATGCCTTTTTAGCAATGAAGGTGCCTTGCCGCTCGGCCAGTTCTTCAAAGTGGTAGTGGCCGCCGGACTCGAACCGGCAACCTCGGCGGTGGAACGCGGCGCTCTGTCCGGCTAGCCGTTGGCCTGATCAGCGGGGCGTCGAGCGCGGTGAATTCAGTTACCGGGTTAGATCAACAAGGCGAAAACGAGAACGTAAATCACGATCTAATAATTAGGAGGCGACGATGAAAGCGATTGGAGCAGTCCTTCGTTCGCGCGCATTTCTGTCACTCAGCAGTACGGTTCACTCTCGGTTTTCGCTATCACCTATCCGATAATTACGTCCTCGATCAGGGAGCCAGTTCTAGCATCGACCAAACATTCATCGAATAGTTTGATGAAGTGTTCCGATTCTTCGATGGATGACGTAAGGAACTCCCGGCGCTCGTCGGGCTCGGATCACAATCGGAGCGCGTTCGCGGCATGGGGGTGAGTGATGACCAATAGCACGGACGCAGGTCCGCGATATGCATTGGACGGGCGCTGTCGCCACCGTAAGAGGAGCGCTTAGAGGTTACAAAGCGTCAACTCTCTCAAACATTTGTGCGCAGTGGATTGGCCATGAGCAGCTGCGTTTACCTCGACTGGAGCGATCCTTCGTAATCCCAAATATGATATGTGCTGAGCACGTAAAGGCGCGGAGATAGCGGCGCGTCATCTGGCCAAGCAACGGCCACGCGCGAGCCATCCTGCACAACTAAAAATAGTCACAATTCTTGGCACACATCGTAGTTATCTTCGATTTGTTTGGTAAGCCGACCGACACAACTTCATGGAGGCATTCGGTGACCAATTCAGGGCTGAATTGGAGGATGCTGAAGGCGAGCAAACAAATGGAGTGACGCATTCAAGATGACGTTTGGTCACGCAGAGCTTGCCATAGGGTTTCGGCCAGTGCCTGTGGAATTTCGAGATCTACGCTGGGCGATCGCTGCGTCCCAGCATCGAAGCCTGCGTCAAGCAGCAGACACGCTCAGAATCAAGCAGTCAACGCTCAGTCGCTGCCTGCGAAGTCTCGAACACACGTTGGGCAGCAAGCTCTTCGAGCGCACTAACGGTGGCACGCGACCAACCATGGAAGGTCAAGAATTCCTCAAGGATGCCCGGCGCGTCATAGGCGAAGCGGAAGCAATGACCGCTCGCCTCAAGACCCGCTCGCGTGGCGAGAGTGGTCGGTTGACCATCGGCATCCACACCTCCCTGTCAGCCGGCAATCTCCGGGCCACTCTCCTTGAGCACCGGCACCGCTTTCCCGATGTCGATAGACAATTTGTCGACGGAGCGAGCGAGCATTTGATCTCGGACCTCGCCAGCTCTGCTATTGATGTCGCCGTCGTGGCCGAGCCCAGTCCGAATTGGGGTGGCAGATCATTGTTGCTCTGGAGCGAGCGTGTCGTTGCCGCCCTCCCCGCGAACCATCCGCTGACAGGCCGTGACGTAGTTCACTGGGGCGAACTGAGGCGCGAACCGCTTTTGATGTCACAGCGTGGCCCGGGACCGGAACTCTTCAAGCTTCTCATCAGCAAATTAGGATTTTCCGATCCTTGTAAGCTGCATCGCCATGACGTGGGGCTCGACCGGCTTCTTTCCTTGGTAGGCGTGGACTGGGGTATTCTGCTCGCACTGGAAAGTGCGACTGGCGCAGTCTATCCGGGTGTCACCTTCCGGGAGGTGCATGATGCCGAGGGGCCGACGCGGCTGAGCTTCCGCGTCTATTGGCGGCAGCCCAACGGTAATCCATTAGTGCGTCCGTTTCTCGACCTGCTTCGTGAGCGCTATCCGGATCTCTCCACTGAACCAAGTGCAGACTGAGCAGCGTTTCGTCGTGCCTTGGCAAAGGCGCGGTCGGTTGCCATGAAACGCTCGATCATCGGCGCTACTAATTTGGCAGGCTCAGTCGGCGTCGTCGCACCTCCGCTACGCATCAGTATTTCAGCGTAAGCTTTGAGATCCCTATAGACCACCGCCGGCAGTTCGATCGTGAGCTTGACCGGCTTGTCGTCTTCAAGCGGCCCAAGCTTGAGCTTCGTCATGGCGTTCCTCCCTTGCCGTACGGAGCCAACACCAAATCCCGCGTAACGATGACCCGCACCGGGAAACCCGGCCGGATGGTCAGCGTCGGCTGGATGTTGAGCTGGCGTTGCACGATTTGCTGTCCGGTCTGGCTGATGCTGTTGGACGCGCCACTGCGAATCGCCTGAACTAGGTTGTTCTCGTCCTGGCTCGTGCCCGCCTCGGCTCCGACGCTGAGCAGGGTCGAGAGGACGGCGGCCTTGAACAGCATGCCCCAGTGGTTGTCGACCTCATCCTCGAGTCCGGCATATCCACCAGTGTCTGCACCAGGCTGGCGCTCCAGCACCATCGAGTTGCCGTCGGGCATGATGATGCGGGTCCAGACCAGGAGGATTCGGCTCTGGCCGAACGCGACGGAGCTGTCGTATTGGCCAATCAGCTTCGCGCCCTGGGGGATCAGAAGATATTTGCCGGACGGGCTATCATAGACCGCCTCGGTCACCTGGGCGGTGACTTGACCGGGCAGATCTGACCGAATGCCCGTGATAAGTGCAGCCGGAATCACGGTGCCGGCCTGCACGACGTAAGGTGAGGCCTTGGTTTCGAGCCGGTCCAGACTGACGGTGCGCTTGTCCGTCGCAGCATTGAGGAAGGCCGTCTTGCGGTCCTGCATGTTCTGGGCGGATCCGGCATCGACGGGTGGTGTCGCAGCCGGGGTCGGCGTGGCGCCAGCGGAGGCATTCGGGATTGGTTGGCCGACGCTTTGCGGTTGCTGAAGGGTTTGGGCAAAGAGACGGCTGACCCGCGCCGCCTCAACTTCCTGGGCCCTGTGCTGTGTCTCCGGATCAGGCGTCGTTCCAGGGATCACGGCGTTCGGTGCGGCGCCTGCGTTGAGGATCGGCTTGCCGAGATCGCCAGGCAGTGGTGGCCCGAGCGGAGGCGCCTGGCGCGGCAGGCCGGTATAGTCCTTTGGCAACCCGGCGAGGCCCTCGGCCGAAGGCCGATTCTGGGTGCTGAGCAATTCTTGCCCGCTCTGCGGCTTGTTGCCGGGCTGCAGGGCGTAACCAAGCGCTCCCGCGACTACGAGGGCGGACACCGCGCCGAGGCCGATAAGGACCTTGCGCGAGAGCCGTGTAACACGGGGCCGCTCGCCTCGGAGCCGAAGGTCTGGCGGCGCGACGGGCGGGATGTCGCTCTGAAGTTCATCTTCGCTGCCTATCGCCATGAGCGCGGCCTTCCGTCGGTGCGGACAATACGCACGCGCCGTTCGCTGTCCTTGTCGCCAAGACGCAATTCGGCGGCGGCGAACAGACGGTCGACGACGTAGTAATTGCGGTTCGCTCGGTAGTTCACTAGTTCGGAACCGCCGGCCGGACCGATGACGAACAGCGGCGGCATTTCGCCTTGCGCGATACCGCTGGGGAATTCGATGTAGACCTTGTTGCCGTCGTCAAAGGCGCGCAGCGGACGCCAGGCCGGATCATCGCCCTCGATCGCGTAGCGGAAGTTGATTGAGGCAAGATCGACGCCGGCCGCGATGGGGGCCGCGGTTTCAGCCGCCGCATTCTGCCGCCGAAGTGCTATCAGTTGATCCTCGGGATACTGCCAGGAAACCGAGGCCATGTAGGTCTTCTCCGTCGAGCGGAGCTCGAGGAGATAGGTCCGCCGATCGGTGTTGATCACGAGATTAGTGACCAATTCCGGCCGAGTCGGCTTGACCAGGATGTGGATCTTCCTGGTCGCGCCCGCTCCGCTCTCGGTATCGCCGATGATCCAGCGCAAGGTGTCGCCGGCGGCCACCGGTCCGGAGCCAACGAGTCGCTCGCCCTCCTGAAGAGCCACGTCGGTGATCTGGCCGGGCGCCGTATAGACCTGGTAGAGAGCTCCGCTGGAGAAGGGATAGACCTGTACCGCGTTGATGAAGCCGTTACGGACCGGCTGCACGCGTGCCGCGGCGTTGGCCTGTTTGACGCGAACCTTCGGGTCAGCGGCTTCCGGGACGTGTTTGCCGGCGGCGAGCGGTTTCAATTGCCCGGGCAGCGGCAGCGGTTTTGGTAGCTCCACGATCTTGACGGGAGGTGGCGGATCGACGGTGAGTGTCGCAGGTTCGGCGCTATCGTAGTTAATGTCGGGCGGGATGAAATTATGCGCGCAGCCGCCAAGCGCCAACGCGACCATCAGCAAAGGTGCAAAGCCGGATCTACGAAAGCACGTATCGCTGTCTTTCCGGCTTTGGTGAACGATGAAGAAACGCGAAGCCGAACCGCCGGCTTTCGATAAAATCGGCGGGTTCATTGTCCCAGCTCCTTTGACCAGTTGATGGCGTTGACGTAGATGCCGAGCGGATTCTTGCGCAGCCGATCAGCGTCGGTGGGCGGCTGAATTGCGATGGTGAGAATCGCGGTCCAACGGGTGGTGCCGGCGAGCGCCCCGTCTTGATAGCGGTGCTCGACCCAGGCCACGCGAAAACTGTCGGGCGAGGCGCGAATGACGCTGGAGACGTCGATGGCGACCTGCTGCTTGCCGAGATTGGCGAAGGGGTCATTGGCGCGGGCGTAGTCGTTCAGCGCCGCCGCGCCGGCCGTGGTCGTGAAATCATAAGCTTGCAGCCAGTTGTGCCGCACGATGATCGGGTCGGCCGGAAGCGAGCGCACGATCTGGATGAAGTGGGCGAGATACCAGGCAATCTGCGGGTCGTTTGGCCTGTAGTCGGTGGTCGCGGGCGCCACGGCTTGCGCCTCGCCGAGCTTGTCGACCTGCACCACCCAGGGAACGACGGTGCCGTGCGTGGATTGCCAGACGATCCCGCCGGCGAGGCCGCACGAGAGGATCAACGAACCAAAGGCCATGAGCCGCCAGTTCTTCGCCTGCACGCGCGCGGAGCCGATGCGTTCGTCCCAAACCTGGGCTGCGCGCTGGTAGGGGGTTTCGGGTTCGGGTGTACGGCCGTAGCGGACGGACGATCGCCGAAAGACTGACATTGATTATTCTCCTCCCGAGAGGTCGACGGAATGACCGCCACCGTGGCTGTCGCCGGATTTGAGGGCTTGCGCGGCGGTCTGCGCGCCGTGAATGACGGTCTGATTGCGCTTGACGCGCTGGGCCCAGGCGGGCGGGCCGCTCTCGCTCGCTGCTTCAGATGCAGGTCCATCGTTCGCGGCCTCGCCACTCCCAATGGTCCCCATGGTCGAGGAGCCGCCTGTGTTGGCGATGCCGGCACGGGCACCGGAGGTGAAGCTCTCCCTCATTGCCCCTGCCGCTTGCGAAGCGGCGCGCCTGGCGGGAGCGGCGACGGCGCCGGCCGCCGCGCGGCCCGCGCCGCCGAGACCGGACGCAACGCCGCCAGCGACGGACCGACCGGCTGAGGCGAGGCTGTAGGCCGAGGACACACCGCCCGCCATCGCCGCACCACCACGCGCGGCAGCCGCGGCACCGGAGCTAGCTGCCATCGCTCCCCTTCCGGCCAAACCGAGCGCCGCGCCGCCGACCATCGCTGTACCCGCAACAGCCAGACCCGCACCGACGGCAGCGCCCGCGCCAAGCTGCGGCGCCCCCGAGACAAGACCGGTCGCGATGCCGGGACCGAAGATGCCGAGGCCGAGCATGGCGATCGCTGCCAGCACGACAGAGAGCGCCTGCTCGATGGTCGGCTGGCCGCCGGCATAGGTGGTGGTAAACTGGGAGAAGAGCCCGGTGCCGATGCCGACGATGACGGCGAGCACCATGACCTTCACGCCGGAGGCAACGACATTGCCGAGCACCTTCTCCGCGAGAAAGGCCGTCTTGTTGAAGAGCGCGAAGGGAATGAGGATGAAGCCGGCAAGCGTCGTCAGCTTAAACTCGATCAGCGTGACGAACAGCTGCACAGCCAGAATGAAAAAGGCGATCAGCACCAAGAGCCAGGACACCATCAGAACGGCAATCTGGACGAAGTTCGCAAAGAAGCTAGTGAAGCCCATCATCTGGCTTGCTGCGTCCAGCAGGGGCTGCCCAGCGTCGAGCCCAACCTGTGCGAGCCTGCCGGGACGAAGGAAATCCGCGGTCGAGATCGACGAGCCGCCGGCCTTCAGGCCGAGGCCTGCGAAGCTATTGAAGATGATGGATGAGAGCTTGGTGAAGTTGGTGATGATGAAGGCGAAGAAGCCGATGTAGAGGGTCTTCTTCACCAGCCGCTGCAGGATGTCCTCATCTGCGCCCCAGGCCCAGAACAGGCCGGCGAGCGTGATGTCGATGACGATCAACGTCGACGACAGATACGTGACCTCGCCCTTGATCAGGCCGAAACCCGAATCAATGTAGGTCGTGAACGTATTGAGGAAGGTGTCGATAACGCCGACGTTGTTCACGGCTTCTCTCCCTTTGGAACAGCCGTCATCGGCTGAGTGGCCGGCGCGGCTTGCGGCAGACGTGGCCGCGCCGGCCTGCCGAAGAAGCGCGCGCGGTTCTCCTTCCAAACCGCCTGGCAGTGCGGATCTTCGGCATCCTGGGGTCCAAGCTCGGCGCAGCGGAGCAGCTCGGCCGAGAGGTCATCGGGAGTGGAGGCAGAGGGAGCGTCGGATACTGGCTGCTCAGCCGGACGCCGATGGATGACGTGCAGCGTGCCAAGGAAAATCACGAACACGATGATCATCGCGCCTGCGCGAAGGATATCCGAGCGCTCCATAGTCGGTGCCTCAGTTGCCGCTGAACATGGTGACGTTGCCGGGCTGATAGCCGCTGCGTGTCGAGAAGATCTTGTATTGCTGCTGGCCTTGGGATTCGGTCGCGGTCACACGCGCCTGCTCCAGCGCGTCCGCCCTCCCCTTAGCGGCAAGAACCGCGACAAGATCGGAAAGCTGCTGGGAATGCAGGGCCAGGAGCTGGTTACCGGCCTGAGCGGCCTGCAGAGCGCCACTTGCCGACTGGCTGGCGGTAACCAGCGAGCTCATTGCGCTGGAGTTGGTCGAGATATTGCCGACGACGCCGGCTTGCACCTTCAGTGAGTCTTCGAAGGCGCCCACCGAGTTCTGCCAGCGGGTTTGAGCCGCGGCAAACATTGTCGCATTGGAGCCCGTGGCCGCCGCCGTGCCATATGTGCTGGAGTACGCCGTCTGGATGCGCTCGACGTTGAAAGCGATGTTCTGGGCCTGGCTCAGCAGCGACTGGGTCCGGGCGACCTGTGACTGAAGCTGAGCCAGCGTCGACAACGGCAGGCTGGCGAGGTTTTTGCCTTGGTTCACCAGGCTCTGGGCTTGATTGGTTAGCATCTGAATCTGATTGTTGATCTGCTGCAGCTCGCGCGCCGCGGTCAGCACGTTCTGGCTGAAGTTGGTGGGGTCGTAGACGATCCACTGCGCGGACGCTGGTGTCGTCAAAGGCGACGAGATCGATAGAGCGAGCGCGAGAGCGGTCGCAGCGGCCGAGCCAACGCGCCGTGTCATGTGGGCGGTCATGATTGCACCTCCAGGTTTGTCAGGTCAGGGATGAGATCGGCGGCCCAGAGCAGCTCGTGATCGGCGAGCCAGGCGGGCGTGAAGTCGTCTCGGCCGTGCTCGGCGAGCAGCCGTTCGATGGCGGCATGGTCGGCCTTGGAGGACGCAGCGCAGAAGGCGAGCGCGACGGGGCCGAGGCCGAGCTCAAAGAGCCGATTGCCGCGCCGGGACTGGCAGTAATAGTCCCGCTTCGGCGTCGCCCGCGCGATGATCTCGATTTGGCGATCGTTCAGGCCGAACCGCTGGTAGATGGCGGTGATCTGCGGTTCGATCGCGCGCTCGTTCGGCAGGAAGATGCGCGTCGGGCAGCTCTCGACGATCGCCGGCGCAATGTTGCTGCCGTCGATGTCGGAGAGCGATTGGGTGGCGAAGACGACGGAGGCGTTCTTCTTCCGTAGCGTCTTCAGCCACTCCCTGAGCTGTTGCGCGAAGGCCGGATCGTCGAGCACGAGCCAACCCTCGTCGATGATGAGAAGGGTCGGCCGGCCATCGAGCCGTCCTTCGATGCGATGGAAGAGGTAGGTGAGGACGGCAGGCGCAGCTCCAGCGCCAATCAAGCCCTCGGTCTCGAACGCCTGCACCGAAGCAAAGCCGAGCTGTTCGGCCTCCGCGTCGAGCAGGCGGCCGGAGGAGCCGCCGACGCAATAAGGTTGCAGCGCCTGCTTGAGCGCGGTCGATTGCAACAGAACCGTAAGGCCAGTGATCGTACGTTCCTCGACGGGCGAGGATGCCAGTGACGTCAACGCCGACCAGACATGCTCCTTCACGGTCGGATCGATGGTGACGCCTTCCTTGGCGAGGATCGCGGTCACCCATTCGGCCGCCCAAGCGCGCTCCGCCGCATCTCCGATGCGCGCCAGTGGTTGAAGCGAGACGGAGTCTTCAGCGCTGTTCGAGAGGCTTCCGCCGAGGTCGTGCCAGTCGCCGCCCATCGCAAGTGCCGCTGTGCGGATCGAACCGCCGAAATCGAACGCGAAGATCTGACTCTTCCGGTAGCGCCGGAACTGGATCGCCATTAGCGCCAGCAGGACGGACTTGCCGGCGCCGGTCGGGCCTACAATCAGGGTGTGGCCGACGTCGCCGACATGCAGAGAGAAGCGGAACGGCGTCGAGCCTTCGGTCTTGCCAAAAAAGAGCGGGGCGCTGCGGAAATGCTCATCCCGGTCTGGCCCGGCCCAGACCGCCGACAGCGGAATCAGGTGAGCCAGGTTCAAGGTCGAGAGCGGCGGCTGGCGGACGTTGGCGTAGGCATGCCCCGGCAGCGAGCCGAGCCAGGCTTCGAGCGAGTTGACCCCTTCCACCATGCAGGTGAAGTCGCGCCCCTGGATCACCTTCTCGACGAGGCGAAGCTTCTCGGTGGCAACACCTGGGTCCTCGTCCCAGACGGTGACGGTCGCGGTGACATAGGCCTGGCCGACGTCGTCCGTGCCCAGTTCCTGCAAGGCGAGGTCGGCATCGGCGGCCTTGTTGGCCGCATCGCTGTCGACCAAGGTCGAGGCCTCGTTGGTCATCACCTCCTTCACGATGGCGGCGATCGACTTGCGCTTGGCAAACCACTGTCGGCGGATCTTGGTCAGCAGCTTCACCGCCTCGGTCTTGTCGAGCAGGAGTGCGCGCGTCGACCAGCGGTAGGGGAAGGCAAGCCGGTTCAGCTCGTCGAGGATTCCGGGATGTGTCGCGGTTGGGAACCCGACCACGGTGAGCGTGCGAAGGTGGTGGCTTCCGAGGCGCGGCTCGAGGCCGCCGGCGAGCGGCTCGTCCACTAGCAACGCGTCGAGATGCATCGGCGTCTCGGGAACGCGGACGCGCTGTTGCCGTGTCGAGATGGTCGAATGCAGGTAGGTCAGCGTCTCGCCGTCATCGAGCCACGCCACCTCGGGCATGAACCCTTCGACCAGTTGCAGGACGCGGTTGGTCCGATCGACGAAGCCGCGCAGCAGCTCATGAGGATCGACGCCGCTCTGAGCGAGGCCTTCATAGAGCCAGCCCTCGATGCGCGAGGCCTCCTCGGCCGGCGGGAGCCAGACGAAGGTCAGGAAATAGCGGCTCTCGAAATGCGCGCCCGCTTCTTCGAATGCGTCCCTCCGCTCCAGATCGACCAGCGCTGATGCGGCGTCTGGAAAGATGTTGTGCGGATACGTCTGGGCGGCGATACGCTGGGCCTCGACGAAGATCGCCCAGCCTGAGCCGAGACGGCGCAGCGCGTTGTTGAGGCGGGCCGTCACGCCGACGAGCTCGGCAGGCGTCGCGCTGTCGAGGTCCGGACCGCGGAAGCGCGCCGTGCGCTGGAACGCGCCGTCCTTGTTGAGGACGACGCCCTTTGCGACCAAAGCGGCCCAGGGCAGGAAGTCTGCGAGACTTTGGGGCCGGTTGCGGTATTCGGCGAGGTTCAGCATGGAAACCTCACTCGCCGAGATAGGAGGGATAGCGGAGGTGACGTCGCACGACGTCCACGAACTGCGGATCACGCTTGGCCGCCCAGACCGCCGCTGCATGGCCCACTGCCCAAATCAGCGCTCCGGGAATCCAGAGATGGAGGCCGAGCGCGATTGCCGCCGCCAACGTGCCGTTGGCGATCGCAACCGTGCGGGGCGCGCCGCCCATCAGGATGGGGTCGGTGAGCGCGCGATGGACCGGCGCAAAGAAGCCCGGCACTTCTGGATCGACGATCCCAGCCATCACACCAAGGCTCCGCCGGAGAAGCTGAAGAAGGTCAGGAAAAAGCTCGATGCGGCGAAGGCGATCGACAGGCCGAAGACGATCTGGATCAGCCGGCGGAAGCCACCAGAGGTATCGCCGAACGCGAGCGTCAGGCCGGTCACGGTGATGATGATGACCGACATGATCTTCGCGACCGGGCCTTGCACCGACTCCAGGATCTGATTGAGCGGCGTCTCCCACGGCATCGAGGAGCCGGAGGCGTAGGCCGCTGGCGCAAACGCGACGGAGATGAGGGCAATCGCTGCGAGCCCGGTGAAGCGGATTCGCACGCGACGGATCAGGGGAGAGAACTGGATCATGATGGGTCCTTGGCAAAGGAGGATTGGCCGCCCGCCTCGGCCGACTGGACGCGGTAATCGCCGGTGGCGGGATCGAGGCCGGCAACGAGAGCAAGTTCGGCAAGGCGGCGTTCGCTGCCGCGGCCGCGCAGCACAGCGACGAGATCGATGGTCTCGGCGATCAGTGCCTTGGGAACGGCGAGAACGGCTTCCTGGATGAGCTGCTCAAGGCGACGAAGTGCGCCCAGCGCCGTGCCGGCGTGAATCGTTCCGATCCCGCCGGGGTGGCCCGTGCCCCAGGCTTTGAGCAGTTCCAAGGCTTCGCTGCCCCGCACCTCCCCGATGGGAATGCGGTCGGGGCGCAGGCGGAGCGAGGACCGAACCAGATCAGAAAGGGACGCCACGCCATCCTTGGTGCGCAGCGCGACCAAATTCGGAGCACGGCATTGCAGCTCACGCGTATCCTCGATCAGGACCACGCGATCGGTGGTGCCGGCGATCTCGGCCAGCAGAGCGTTCGTCAGCGTGGTCTTGCCGGTCGAGGTGCCGCCGGCCACCAGGATGTTCTTGCGGGCGGCGACGGCTTCGCGGAGCACACCCGCTTGTCCCGCCGTCATGATGCCGGCCGCCGCGTAGTCATCCAGGGTGAAGACAGCGACCGCAGGCTTGCGGATCGCGAAGGCCGGCGCCGCCACGACGGGCGGCAGCAGCCCCTCGAACCTCTCCCCCGTCTCGGGAAGCTCCGCCGAGACGCGCGGCCTCTCGGCATGCACCTCCGCGCCGACATGGTGCGCGACGAGGCGCACGATCCGCTCGCCGTCAGCGGCGGACATCGTTCGTCCGCTATCCTCCAGCCCGCCGGACAGCCGGTCGATCCAAAGGCGACCATCCGGATTGAGCATCACCTCGACGATCGCCGGGTCTTCGAGGAAGGTGGCGATCGCCGGACCCAGCGCGGTGCGCAGCATGCGCGCGCCACGCGAGAACGCTTCCGAATGCAGTAGAGTGCCCGCCACCATCGTCCCCCGTCGAGCGCCAATCGCAACAAGCGATCGGCGACGGGGATGGATAGAAAAGGCAGGAAACGGGTTAGTTCAACAAGTATTCAGGCGTCGTAGGGGGCCAGCGTAGAGCAGAGAAAAACAACTTGCTGAATCGAAAGCTTGCTGATCAACCCATGATCTCTGCAATAGCTTGCGTCAATCAGGCCTAGTCGCGCAGCCCCCGCCTTAGTCGGAAATTCGACTCCAACGTCTGCTGTTTAGGCTAGATCGGAAGAGAGCGCCGAGTTGTGAAAGCGACCCTGTTGACCCAGAGCGGACTTCGGCGCTTCTGTCCTCGTAACGTACCCACTCCGGAGAGTTCGAACCTCCGCCGGCGCGAGTTTACCTACAAACCACGGACACCTCCGTTCGCCGTCCGCCCGCGATACCGGTTTGATGGCGAGCTTTAGAACGTCGCGACGATTGACTTTCCGCTTTCACTGGCCTTGAGGCTGCGTGTCAGGTCGCCCTCCTCGAAAGCGCATGCTCTTGCGCTCGCGCCATTTCCTTACGGAGACGGTTTGTCAACTCGACGTGGTCATTCCCCAGCGACAGGATTTCTCGATCGAGCTGACCGAGGGCAGTTTCCAGTCCATCCCATGTGTCAAACGAGATGTCTTGTTGTTCAAGCGTCGCGGAAAAAGTTGCCTGAAAGATCCGAAAAATCCACCACGGAGCCGATCCCGGATCTAAATCTCGGCGGAAAGCATACGCAACGCCGTCGTAGATAGAACGTCCTGTCAACTCCGGACCAGCATATTCAGCGGCTGTCGCTTTCGAACCCAACAATTTGATAATCGGTCCTTGGACCGGACCAAGGCTGCCATCCATTAAGGGACCGTAGCACAAGCCTTCTTCGACAGCGTTCTTCGCCACTTCGGGTGGATATCCTGCAGCGATGACGTCGAGGCCGAACCGTAGAACGTTCGAAAGAAAAATCTGCTCTTCCAAGAAATTTCGTGTGAGCATGCCCGCCCGATGGCCTTCGCTACTCATGATCAATGACCAATCGAGGGCACCGCGACGTCGATAGAGCGTCGCCATGTCGGTACAGATTGCTGCGCTATCGACTTGCTCTTGCGCAAGGCCGCCGAGAATCTCCAGCAAGCGAGTTGCGCGCCTTTCGTCGCGAGCAAGATCTACGAGCGTAGAACGAAGATGCCTGTCCCGCGGATGGTAGCGAAGGCCGGCGAGGAGCCGGTCGAACACGAGTTCAGTGGCTATATAACCGGAGTAGCCCCGCTGAACGACCGCAAGCGGCACGGCTGCTCGTTCACTTAGTTCGAGTGTTTTCCAGGCGCGAGCAAGTTCGTCTGAGACGTTCGAAGGCGATCGGCTATCACCCGTCTCGGAGTGCACCTGGGAGAAGAGAAAGAGCTTAATGTCAGTCGTCATCTCGAAATGTTGCTTCGCCGTGTCGCCGATCAACTCGGACAAAGTAGGCTCGGTCCAGAGTTGATCTGCTAGCCAGTCATTCTCGATCCAGTGTCCCGACTTTCGCTTGGCGATCAAGATGACGAGTTCGTCCTGCAAGCGAGCAAAGTGCTCTCGATTAGACGGCGGAACTGACCTGACCGTAAGCTGCGCGCGTGCAGTGCGCGCGATCGTACGGTCATGCCTCGGCTCGACTCGCTCTAAGATAGATAGGCATCGGGCTCCGAGATTCCCGAAGCCGTGCGATAGCGCAAATGCAAGCCTATCGGCCGCTCGGTCGCCAAGATCCTTGAGTGCCCCCGTTGCCATTTGAAGTTCGAGATGAAGAATCTCTGCCGCCAACAAGTGTTCCGCGACCATCATTTCTTGAGCGGCCTCTGTCGCGAGCGCGCATGCCTTAGCTGCCGTCTCGTAATGATTGAGTTGGAGCAAAATCCGACCGAGCATTTCAAGAATCATGCTGAGTATGCCAGGTTGTGCCGATCCAAGTACTGCCCGAATCGCCGCGCATATATGAAGCAAGGCAGTTCGGGGGTATCCAGCCTCGAGCAGCCCGAGCGCTAAGGTGCGCAGCGCGAACCCGTGTTCGACGATCGCCGAGCCCCTATCCATAGACATTTTGTCGGCCAGGAGTTGAAGCGACGTGTAGTCACGGCTTTCCACTATAGCGAGCTTACTGATCGAATCGAAGACAGTTGCTTGGGCCTCTCGATAGCCGTCATCGAGACGGCCGACGGCGAACAGCGCACATGCCCGAATGGTGCTTGCCGGTCCTTCGTTGCCGAGGAGAATGAGCGCCTCATCCGCCCGACCGTCGAGCAGGCACAACTCTGCGGAATCCGAGCGAGCGGGCGCCCTTGCCAAGTCTCCACCTCGTTCCAAGTACGCCGCTCGAAGGCGCGCAAGCAAGGACCTGAGGACGCGTAATTCGCCCAACCTAAAACGAAGGGGCGCACTCAACTCATTGGCGAGGACGTACTCGGCGTCATCTAACGCTCCTCGGCGCAGGAGGCTTTCGAAATAGCCCATTTGATTTCGAAGCGCCTCGAGCGACGCGGTGTCGATAACGGACTGATCGTATATCGCCGACAATTGTCCAAAGCCGGGAGCGATTAGTTGATGCCCATGGATGCGGTCAATGGCTCCAAAGGCCGCGTCGCGCAATGATTCAGGTAACGACCCGAGGAATAACTCAGCCGTCAGATCATGCATCTCAAAATTGGAGTCCTCACTCGGCGCAGCCAACCGCAAATCGATGATTTCTCTTATGATACGACGAAATTGTCGCTCGTCGAGATCCTCGAAAAGACCCGGCGTCTTTGTAAGCGCCGACAACCATTCGGATCCGGCAAGACGCTGTGAGGATGCAGCGAGAACGGCGAGAGCAGTGGCGGCGTTTTTGGAGAGCGAAGCGAACAGATGGGCGGAGACCGCCGCCTGATAGCGGCTGTCCTGCGCTAAACCTTGGAAGAAGTGACGGTTCTCATCCAACCACAGCTTCATGCCGCCGCGCGCCAATATCTGACGGGCCGCCAGCCTGATGAGTAGTGGGCTGCCGCGCAAGAACGCGGTGGCGGTCGCGCTGTCGTCATTCGTGGTGTCGACCCCCAAGTTTTTCCAGATCGCATTGGAGCCATGGATCACAAGGGGACGCAGCATTAAGTCCACCCGCTGGGTTGCTAGATTTGGCTCATCGAGAAAGATGGGCGGGATACGACTTGTCACCACCACGCGGACGTCAGGCAAGTCTAGAATTTCCCTGATCAAGGACTCGATGAGCGGGTCCGCCATCGTCCGCTCTGGAGGATTCAAGAGATCGGTAAGTTGCCCGTTTCCTCCCAAAAGAACTTCGAGGCCATCTAGTACGACCACCGCAGGGGAGGCTTGGCGCAAGGTTAAGCCTGCGACGTTTGGCTTCGCAGCGCTGATGGCATCTCGAAGGCGAGCAAGCGCCGAATGGTGGTCGCCGCCGACGCTGAAACTGTACCAGAACAGCCCTTTGAATGATGACTCGGTTTGAGCACGCAATGCGTCAAAAAATGTCCAGGCAAGTGCACTTTTTCCCTGGCCACCCGGTGCCACGATAGAAAAGATACGCTGGTCCGCGTTTGCCAACCACTCTTCCAAATTGTGAAGTTCGGCTTCTCTGCAGCACAACGCTCCTCCCGCCATGTGGACATGTGGATGGATGATCAGCGTTGCTCGCAGGCCGAGACTCGAACTGCGTGCGATTTCCCACGTTCTGTCGCTCGCGTGGACGGTCATGTTGGACGATATGGACTCGGTCAGCCATTCTCGACAGGCGAAAAGCGGCACAACAAACCCGCCAGCTGAGCCAGCGCCGCGCCGAGATTCGGTGACACCACATACGCCACCGGTTCGTAAGTTGAGAACTGGACCGCCGCTCATGCCGTCGAGGACTTGGCCGCCCTTCAACTTGAGGTACGTCCCACCCGCCTCGTAAAATAGCCCTTCCATTTCAAGTGTCGCCGGCGTCTCGGCGACGATGTGCTCCTGATGCTCGCCTTTGGTGAAACCAAAGGTAAAGATACGGTCCGCCGTGGGGATGAACGTTGGCTCCGAAAGGTCCAGGCCGACACAGGGATGATGGACCGGCGGTGCGACTTCGCCACGGTCCGTCTTGAGCGGATGAACAAGCTCGATGATGGCGAGATCCGGATAGGGCCAGAATTTGATACTCGGGTCGTCTGCGGCGAGCGGTGGGTATCTTGAAAGAACGCGGGCGGGAAACTCCCGACCCATCCAACAAACAAGCACCTCGTCATGAAGTTCGCCGCTGCGCTGTGTCACGTGCGCGCACGTGATGAGTCGGCCCGGTTCGACAAAAAAGCCCGTGCCAGAAAATTCTCCTGCTAGATCAATTCTGGCGACAGATTGGCGCAAAATCTCATGAAGGCTCGCCATCGCTGTTGTCTCCGCCCTGAGATTTCTCACCGTCGGGCCGGGTCCATTCCAACGTTACATTGAGGGTACCCTTGCCTTCAGCGTCAACCAAAAGAGCGAGCAACTTGCCGGCTTTACCCGTCACCTCGACTCCAAAGCTGACTTTAGCCTTGGTCGGACGAGACCGCTCCAAAACTGCAGTCAACGCCTCAGACATTCCACCGATCGTTTCCGCCAAATCTGAAAAATTCAAGCTGTCGCCAAAGCTGACCTTACTGGCCCCCCCGGCCACGGCCTCAACATCCAAAGGTCTCACACGCACCGCTACTGATCGCCCATTCGGCAAAGCAAGCCTTGTAACCGAAGAGCCGGAGGTATCCTCTTGAACGCCTTTGTTCATCGCTTTCCCTTTTTCTGCTCGGAACTAATCACATACCAGAAATAGTCGGAACATTACATCACAATCGCGGTCGGTGCTCGACTCAAGAACCTGAACAATGACCGTGACCTACGGTGATCTGGTACAATCGCGGGATGTGTACGGCAAAATACGGAGTGAAGGGCGAGTTAGGTGCTCGGCAGTCAGAACGAGGCCTATTGGCTTGACGACGCGGTGCGTCGTTGGAGCAATAATCTCTTTCGATCGCCCTGACGAATGTCCGTCCGGCATCAAGCTAGCTAGCCGAGGATGACGTGAAATAATTGCCATTCGGAATGCTTCACCAGGTATGAGTGTGGCCTGCCAAGTCAGGTTGCCAATTATAGCGGGATTTCAATCTACAACGCAGGAAACCTGACCAGATCGAGCGCACACTCGTCAGTTTAGGCGAACAACTCTCGATCTATCGAATGCAAATCTTTCGGATCGTAATATTTCGCTGCCCAACCATCACTGGTCGATAGAAACCAGCCGGCATCGACAGCCATTTCCTGCATATCGGCCTGCTTCTTCGCCTTCGGTCCTTGCTTGGATTTCGGACCTTTCGCTGTACTGTCCAGGAAGTTGAAATGATCCACGAGCAATAACGCTTCGATTACAAAGACGGTCGCGACATCGCCATCGTAGATCGCAAGCAGGTTATCGCCATTGGCTTCTTCACCGCCGAGCGCGAGGTTCGATGAGCCGCAGAACACTACCGGGTCGTCTCCTCTGAAACCGCACACTACAAACTTGTGGTGAATTTGATGACCGACCCCGAGGATGTTGGGTACCTGGCTGAAAGGCGGCGGCAACTGGGTATTGACGGGCTTGCCGGTGACCAAGACGCCGGTTTTCTTGCCTAGCGGATAAAGCCAGGTCCCGCCGGGACTGTCGGAAATACCAAAGCTGAACACCTTGTCGTTGGAATGAATGCCTTTCAGCGCATCGTAGACCGGGTTCGGCGCGGACTTACTGACCTTGCCGGTCTTTTTGTTCTTTCGTGGCGGGGATGAGATCGCCATCACCGCAAAGAGCACGCTGCCTTCACCTTTCTTCTGTTTGCTCTCTTGGTCGATGCGATCGACGATGACTTTAAGCACCGCGCTCGCATGTTCCTGATCATGTGGCGCAAAGGTAATATCGGTTTTTGGCGTGCGCTTGTCTTTTGTGCTGAAGGTCTGATTTGACCATGTGCTCTTCTCGAAAGCCGGTCCTTTTACGTTGTCTTTCCACGCCTCAGCGAAAACGCCGGCATACCAGGCGGCGACCTCCGGATCATCATATATCAAGATGTGGTTGGAGTTGACGTAGATGCCGGTTACTGAGAAGTTGGTCGATCCGGTCATTACCTTGATCGGTTTGTTGGCTCTCGCCCCCTTCTTGTAGACGACGAAAACCTTGTCGTGAGCGTAGCGCTTGAACTTGCCACGCTTGAGCAACTGCTTCTTGCCGGCGGCCGTCACGAAGGCCTTCTCGAAAGCATCCTCCAGCGGCGGAGCTTTCGGCTTCTTGGATTTCTTCGCAGCTGCTGATGATTTCTTCTTCGGCTTGCCTTTATGGTGGAGTGCGGCGTTGTCGAGAATAATGCGGATGCGGCCTTGCTTTGCCAACTTCAGCAGGATGTCGACCATATCCGGCTCGTTCAGATCGTATGCGAAAACGTCGATCAAGAGGTTCTTATTGGACAGCACTTCGTCGAGCACGGCGAAGATCTTTTCGCGCGCCGTGAAGCCAAGCCATTCGTAGGCCTGCTGATAACTAAACTCCTCTCCTTGCGCATTCTTGCCTGCGATCTGCGACGTATCAAATTGTAGCGCCCTGCCGTCCGGCTGGATCTTCGTGTCTTTGCCGAAATGATTGTCGAAAGCTTGAGATTGCGTGTAACCGCGGGCAAATCCGAGCGTCAGATTGCCTTTGACGAATTCGTTGACTTCGATGTCTACCGACGCGCTTAGAGTCGGTTCGAGCGGCTGGAGCGAGCGTTTGTCGTCGAAGAATCGTGGCGTCACCGTGTACGTGTAGTCGCCGAAGAACGGCTGAAGTCCTTGATGGACCTGTCCGGGTACATGCACCCAACGAAACTTGTGAATTGGCGCGTTGATGCTCGAGTCCGCTGGTTCGCTGGCTACCTGGGCGTGATCCGCCGGCTTCTCGAAGCGCAACTGGTTGTGAATATAGTAGGGCGCTCCGCCTTTCGGCTGGCATGCGATCGTGAAGCCAGCGAGGTTCTTCGTTGCGGCTTTGCTCGCGAAATTAAATGCGAGAAGTGTTTTTGCGTCGCCGCGATAGGCGCGTAGTGAAAAATCGCCATTCTTGCGAGATACGCTCCCCATGGAAATCTCCTCTTTGCGTTTTATGCCTTTGAGAAATGACGTGAGTTGCTGGGCACCCGCGCCGCGAGCAATTTATATCAATTCTATAACGCTACCATGAATTTAGCAAAGTTGATATCTACAACCTTAGGAATCGAACGCAAGATAGGCCTGTCGGTAGGGGTGAACGCTGGCGCGACAAGCCGTGCGCTCCTTTCGCCACAAAATCCGACTGGAGCGATTGCTCATTCATCAAATCCGGTATGGTGGTGGCATCCCGGCGATGTCGCCTACTGGCCCTCAAGCGAACTGGCAACATCCCTCATTCAGGTCTGCTTGGTGGGGCGTAACGGACTAGATTTGCTCACGGGATCTCCAGCCAAGCGGTGAGCGATCATTGGACGACTAGACGGCTATCCCTCACGTCGGCTCGCCCCCGCGAATATCGTCCGGGATTTCCTCTCGCAGCTTCGGTCCTTGACTGAGCCGGCGGCCGAGCGCCGCAACGAAATTGTCATAACGCGCTCCGGCCTGTGCCCGCGCCGCCTTTGCAGCCGGTTCGGGGAGCGGCGGTGTTGTCGTGAGCCAGAAGCGGATGAAGAGAGCAATGGTCTCGACCGAAATCCCGACATCCCGCTCAAGCCGCGCGATCCGGCGGTCGATCTGGTCGAGGCGCTTGGCAAGAGCGGCCTCCCGCCGCTCGTCAGCGTCCGGCGACAGAAAGGACGCGATCGCGGCTTCGGCGATAAGCGACAGCGGTTGCTCGCGCCGGGCGGCATAGGCCGACAGCGTCTTCATGACGTCCGGATCGAGATAGACCGACATCTGGGCTTTCTTCTTTGGTGCGGTCATGCCTGCCTCACAATCCGAGATCGTCGCCGGGATCGAGTGATGCCTGGCGGGCGACGCCCTGCATCATGTCGTTCATGCGCCTGATCCGTGGGGCATCTTCGTCGAACTCATCGGCAAGGTCGGCCGCGAACTCGTTGTTGACCGGCTCCTTCTTATCCATCATATCTTGATCCAGTTCCGGATGACGCTGGCGATCCGCGGTCTTTGGGTCTTCGTCATCCGCCTGTTCGGCGGTCTGCGCCGCCAATGCCGATGGGCGCGGCGGCAATGGCCGTGAACTCCATTCGTCCGGCCGCCTGTTGTTGGCTTTGATCAGCGCCGGCGGTGCCATGATGCGCTCTTGAAAGCGGCCGTCCTCGTAATAGCGCGCCTTCTTGGCGCGGATCGGATGGAGGCCCGACATCATGACGATCTCATCTGATGGCGGGAGCTGCATCATCTCGCCGGGGGTGAGCAGCGGGCGGGCGGTCTCCGACCGCGACACCATGAGGTGGCCGAGCCAAGGTGCCAGCCGGCTGCCGGCATAGTTCTTCATCGCTTTCATTTCGGTCGCCATCCCAAGGGCGTCGCTCACCCGCTTCGCGGTCCTTTCGTCATTGGTCGCGAAGCTGACCCGGACGTGACAGTTATCGAGGATCGAGTTGTTGGGCCCATAGGCTTTCTCGATCTGGTTCAGCGACTGGGCGATCAGGAAGCTCTTGATGCCGTAGCCGGCCATGAAGGCCAGCGCGGACTCGAAGAAGTCGAGTCGGCCGAGCGCCGGGAATTCGTCGAGCATCAGGAGGAGCCGGCGCCGGCCGGCCTTCGCCTGCAGATCCTCGGTTAAGCGGCGGCCTATCTGGTTGAGGATGAGGCGGATCAGCGGTTTGGTGCGGTTGATGTCCGATGGCGGCACAACAAGGTAAAGTGTGGTCGCTCTCTCTCCGCCGACGATGTCGGTGATTCGCCAGTCGCAGCACCGAGTCACCTCCGCCACGACCGGATCCCGATAGAGTCCCAGGAACGACATGGCGGTACTCAGGACGCCGGAGCGTTCGTTGCCGGACTTGTTCAGCAACTCGCGCGCGGCGGACGCCACAACGGGATGGACGCCGGCCTCGCCGAGATGCGCCGTCCGCATCATCGCGGCGAGCGTCGTCTCGATCGGCCGCTTCGGATCGGACAGGAAGGCAGCGACGCCGGCGAGCGTCTTATCCTCCTCGGCATAGAGGACGTGGAGAATCGCGCCGACCAGCAGTGCGTGGCTGGTTTTCTCCCAATGGTTCCGCTTCTCGAGGCTGCCTTCCGGGTCCACCAGGATGTCGGCGATGTTCTGGACGTCACGCACCTCCCACTCGCCGCGCCGAACCTCGAGCAGCGGGTTATAGGCCGACGATTTCGCGTTGGTTGGATCAAACAGAAGGACACGGCCGTGACGGACGCGGAATCCGGCGGTGAGTTGCCAGTTCTCCCCCTTGATGTCGTGGACGATCGCCGAGCCCGGCCAGGTCAACAGCGAAGGGATGACGAGGCCGACGCCCTTGCCCGATCTCGTGGGAGCGAAGCACAGGACATGCTCCGGTCCATCATGGCGAAGATAGGCGCCCTCGAACCGGCCGAGCACGACGCCGTCAGGTCCGAGCAATCCCGCCTGTTCAATCTCCTTGGCCACAGCCCATCGCGCGGAGCCATAGGTTTCAGCGTGCTCTGCTTCGCGGGCGCGCCAGACCGACATGCCGATCGCAACCGCTGCGGCGATGATGCCGCCGGATGCCGCGATGTAGGCGCCCTCGGTGAAGATCGAGGGCGCATAGGCATCGTAGGCGTACCACCACCAGAAGAAGGCCGGCGGAAGATAGAACGGAAAATGGAGGAGCTCGAACCAGGGCTGCCCGAGCTGCGGCTGGAAGCCAAGCCGCCAGGCGGTCCACTCCGTCGCGGCCCAGATCGTCAGCAGGACAATCGCGAAGACCGTGATGACCTGCCCCCAGAGAATCTTCGTCGCGGACATGGCGGCTGTCCTTTCCTGACGTCGGTGATTGGAGGGATCGCTCACAGGCCGAGCCCCCGGTTACGCCCAAAACCCCAATCGATGCCGCCATCGGCACGAGCGACACCGGAGACATGCCGACCAAGCTGCTTTTCGAGTGAGGGCGTCCAGGGCACGAGCTGGAAGCCCAGCCCGTCGTCGAGCAGCGCGAAGCGGCCGGAGGCGAGCGCGAAGCGCTGCCGATAGGTGCCGGCGACATATTCGCCGGGGGCCGACGGATTGAAGGGCTGGCCGGTCTCGGCGGCGAGTTGCTTGCCGAGAGCCTCCAGCTCCCGGCGGCGCAGCGTGGCGATCAGGTCGTGAGAAAAGACGAGGCCGCGTGCCTGGCGCTCTGCAAAACCCTGCTCGATGAGCTGCTCGGCCCGCCGTTGCATGGCGTCGCGGACCTCGGCACCGAAGCCGGCCTGGCCAAGTGCCACCGGATCGCGTGCGACCGCCTGCCGGTCGAGCCATGTCGCGCCGCTCGCGGTCACCTGCGCTTCAATCGAGAGATCGGAACGGACAGCGAGCGCGACTCGACGCCGCCCTTGCGCGTCATCGAATTTGCGGAGCTCGACGATCGCACCCGGCGCGCTATCGCCGGCGGCGTCGAGATCGGGCAGCCTGATGTGGTGGGTGCGGCCATCGACGCCGTCGACCACGGCATAGGCGGTCCCCTTGAGTTCGTCGTCGAGGCCACGATCGACGAGCCGTCCGATGATGGGAACGTCGAGGCTTTCGCCTGCCAACACGTAGCTCGCGGTGCCGCGCTCGATGCCGCGCTCGGTCAGGCTGCGGTGGATTCGTTTGATGATGTCGCCGCGTTCACCGAGCTCGCGCAAAGTCGTCTCGGCGACCTCGTCCATGACCCATTGGCCGGGTCCGAGCTGATGAGCGAGGCCTAGCGTCTCCAAGCGCTGCAGCCGGCCGACCTTCAACGCATGGAACTGATCGGGCTGCTGCGTCGCATCGGGCGCGAGGTCGATGACGCCGTGCCGGTCTGCGTCGCGAACAAGCTGACGATCGAGCTGGGTCCAGCGTTCGGCTTCGACCTGGCGCTCCAGCGAGCGGCGGATGTCGAAATCGGAGCGCAGTCCGAGGTCCTCGGTGACGAGGTTTTGGGCGCGGGCGCGCATCCCCTCCTTGATGTAGTCGCGGGAGATGACGAGGTCCTGGCCGTCCTTTGCGACGCCGCGCACGATGATGTGGACGTGCGGGTGCTGGGTGTTCCAGTGATCGACGCCCACCCAGTCGAGCTTTGTGCCAAGATCCTTCTCCATCTGGCCGACCAACTCGCGGGTAAAACCCTTGAGGTCGGCCATATCGGGCGCGTCTTCTGGCGAAACGATGAAGCGGAAATGGTGGCGATCATCCTGACAGCGCTCGGCAAAGGCCTTGGGATCGGCATCCTCCGTGTCGGGGCCGAACAGGTGGGCCTTCTCCCCGTCCCGGGTGACGCCCTCGCGCCGGAGATAGCCGAGGTGGGCGGCCAGCGGCCCGGACCGCGCCCTATGCCTGACAACGCGGGTCTTGATGGTCACCAGACGCGAGCGGCCGGTAAGGAGGCGGTTTGCCCGCACGCTGGCGACCCGACCACGCCCGAAGCGCGAATGACGGTGGCTCACGAGATAGCCGGCTCGCGAAATGCCGCCGCCGGCGCGCTGAGCGGCGGCAAGTGCCTGGGCGATGAAGGGCTTGGCTCGCTGGGCGCGCGAAGAACGAATGCGGCCAGGTCGAGGCTGGAAGTCGCTCTCTTCAGCCATTGCTAGCCTCGGCAATGTGCGAAACGCCAAATCCCTGCAATGAGTTGATAGTGCGGCGCACATTGCGCGCCGAAGCCACACATTGCGGGATCAAGGAAAAATGGAAGCACAAACAACCAACCGACCGAGCTGCACATTGCGGCCTTTTATCTCGCCCTCGTTCGGTCGTTGCTTGCTCGTCTCCCTCGCCTGCTCTTTCTTGTTCGCAGGTCCGCGCTAAGACACGCCCGAGCACGAATTCGCATCGGATGGCGGTGGCGAGCCCCCAATGCGCGATGATGGTCGAGATTTCCGCAGCATGGGTGCATACCGGCGCGCATCGATCGGTTCCATTATTTTCGCGACGTCGTACAGTCATTGCGATCGTCCCGTTATCGAGAGCGCGACGAACAGGCCTTCCGACTGCGGCGCAATCGCCGAGAGATCGTGCACTGGAACGGCAGCCGGCTTGTCGTCCGCCGGTCGGTTGGGCGTTGCTGGCGAGGCAGCGGACAGCACGTCAGTGTGGCCGAAAAAGAGCGGCGCCCACGTCCAGGATGAACGAGAGGAGGCCGCTAGGAGGAGAGGCTCTGGCCTCCTCTCCGCATCGACAAAAGGGACGATGGCCGCGACATAGGCCGTCGTCTCGGCGGGAAGTGGACGATGTCTATCGCGAAAATCCTCGTAGCGGCCGGGACCTGCATTGAAGGCCACAAGAAAGCCCGGCGAGCCGTAGCGGTCGTGCAGCTCGCGAAGGAAGGCTGCACCAGCGAGGATGTTGTCATGTGGATCGAAGGGATCACGTCCGAGACCATAGCGAGCGCGCATGTCCGCCCAGGTCTTGGGCATGAGTTGCATCAAGCCGAGAGCGCCTTTCGGTGAAACCGCGCGCGGCTCGCCATGACTCTCGATCCGCATGACGGCGCGAATCCATGCCGCCGGGATGCCGAAGCGCCGCGCAGCTTCCGCCACATGGGCGGCATAGCGCTCGCTGGTCGGTTGACGTTGGGCGGGCGCGGCCTGTGCGGACACCGCCAGCGACGGCCCGCCGATCGCCAGCAGGCCGGCGAGCAGAAGAAGGGCGAAACCCGCTGTGTCTCCGCCATGACGTGAGCAAGCCATGGCGCTCGCCTCCGTCAAGGGTGTGCGCGGTGCGGCGGCCTGCGACCGCCCTTGACCGCCGCTGTGCGCGACGGCCGACTGACGCTCGAGCGGGACGAAAGGATGAGACGGCTTTTCCCCGAACCAAGAGATGGAGCTTTGATGCGCATGGTTATCGGCACGCGTGACAGGACCCTGCATGCAATCAGTCCCGCTCGGCGCGCTGGGGCAGACGATTCCAGTTCAGCGTCCAGGCCGATTTGTCGTCGCCCGACCGGAAGAGATTGGCGCGGATTGGCCGCGGCAGCGTCGGGTCGTCGATGATGAGCGAAACGTAATCGCCGGCCTTCTCGCCGGTACGCTTCCAGCCTGCGCCGATCTCTGGGCCCTCGGCATCTCCGAGACGGATGCGGTAATCCGGCGCATTCTCGGCGTCCGAGGATTCGACAGGGGTGAGGGCGAGAATCCGCTCGAAAAAGAGCGTTTGAATGCGTCCGGTGAAGCCGGATTTCTCGCGGGTGAACTGACCGATTTGTACCATGGGAAACCTCCTTGGTTGGCGGGTTGGGAAGCGGGTCAATCGGTGGCGGCGCGCCAGACGAAGCGGCCGTCGCCGGCCTCGTCGGTCCAAAGCGGGATCGCGCGCGCTACGATTGAGGTGTCGGGGAGCGAGCCGAAGTAGCGTCCGTCCAGGCTGTCCGGAACGGTCGGGTTCATGAGGAAGACCTCGCCCGGCTGCAGGGTGTTGCAACCGCTCCAGCGCGGTAGTGGACGGCCGAGATGGTCGCGATCGTGTGCGGCGCCGACATCGACGTGATCGACGGTGACGGCGTCGTCGGACCGGCACACGGTCTGCCCGGGCAGCGCCATCACATGCTTCAGCAGCGGCACACCTTTCGGAAGAAAGCCGCCATCAGCTAGGAAGCTCGCGATCGGCTCTGGTAGCTGCACCACGACCAGCTCCAGGGCGTGCAGCTCTCCAACCGTATGCAGCGCGTAAAACCCTGTCGGCGTGCTCGCGGTGGCGTTCCAGATCAGCCGCGGCGTCGGATGAAAGAACGCGAGGCCGCCGGCGAGCAGCATCGCGATGTACGTCAGCATGAGATAGCCGAAGCGGGTCATGGCGTGACGCTCCGGCGCTTGAGCCAGGCCGCATGCTGCGCGCGGGTGTACGCGCGCGGCTCATGACCGGCGGTGAGGCGGTTGTGGAGGTGCCGCCAGTATTCGGGCGCGACGTCGGCCGGATCGATGTTGAGCGCCTCGATGGCGTCGATCGCCTGCAACACACACTCGACTTTCGGCCAGCTGTCGACACGCAGCAGGATCTCGCCGCCGGGCCGCACGAAGGGCAGCGTCTGACAGGGCTTGCCGACCTCCATGGCGCGCACGATGTCCATGCGCGAGATGACAGTGCCGTAGTCGTTCGATGCCCAGCGCACGAAGCCAAAGATGCTGCCGGGCGCAAAACTTAATATGCTGTGGCGACGGTCGAGGATCTTCTCCTCGGCGCGACGTCCGAAGCGCAGCCAGTGCTCGATCCGCTTCTCGATCCAGGTTAGCTCGACATGGGTGAGCGCAACACCGCGTCGATGCGTTGACGGCACGGCACGTGGCGGCAAGGCCTCATTGTCGTTCATGACGGCTCTCCGGTGTGTCAGTGGGGAACTCTCGCGCCAGCAATTCGCGCAGCATGTCGGCGACGGTGACGCCGCGCTGGAACGCAACGACCTTGATGCGGCCCCGCAGCGCCGGCGTGACATCGATCGTCAGCCGCGCGGTGAAGGCCGTTGCGTCATCCATGCGATGTGGCGGCGCGTCGCGGGCCTTGATCCAGCGCTCAGCATCGCCAGGTCGGGACGCGAAACCGCGCTTGGTGGGGCGCTTGCTCATGGTGCGGTCCTCGCGACTTCGGCGGCGAGCGCAGCAATCTCGCGGGCGGCAGCGCTCTCTTCGGCAAGCTCGAAGACGAGCCGGCCGGACTGCGCGGCGTCCGCGAAGACGACGCGCTGGCCGATGGTGCTGACGAGCGCCGGCGGCTCGTGATCGGCAAGCGCCTTAGTCGTTTCGCGGGCGATGACCGAGCGTGCGTCGCAGCGGTTGAGCACAAAGCGCGCGGTGAGCTGTGGACGATAGATGCGGGCCTCGCGCAGCAGAGACAACATCTCCGCCGAGGCCCAGCCGTCGAGCGGCGACGGCTGCACGGGGATCAGCACCAGGTCAGCCGCCAAGAGTGCTGAGCGCATCAATCCAGCGGCGCGCGGCGGTCCGTCAATGACGACATAATCGGCAGTGCGGGCGATCTCCGGCGCCTCACGATGGAGCGTGTCACGCGCGAGGCCAACGACGCCAAACAGCCGTGAGCCGTTCTCCCGCGCTCGCTGCTTCGACCAGTCCAATGCCGAGCCCTGCGGATCGGCATCGATCACAGTCACACGCCGCCCGCGCAGCGCCCATTCGCCGGCGAGGTGAAGAGCGAGCGTCGTCCTGCCGACGCCGCCCTTCTGATTGAGCAGCGCGACGATCATCGCTTGCTTCCCCTCTTACGGTTGAAAAGCAGTGGCGGTTGATGCGCGGGGCTGTTGGAGGTGCGCTTGACCGGCGGCCGCGTTGTCGGCGGAAGCCGAAACGGAGGCTGACCGTTGCACCAGTCTACGAATAACGGGAACCGAGGGAGGTCACCCTGGAGGTCGCCTCGAGCCTGCCGCGCGAGTATGGACCATGGGTCCACCGTCGTGTCAGCCTCCCGCGTCGATGAAGTCGCACCGACGGGCATGTCGACGATTAAAGGGAAATCGCTTTGAACGTTTAACGGGACACGCGTCCACAATTTAAGGAGCCATTCAATCATTTGTCGGCTCCGTCCAACTTTTGCGGGAAACCGACACGCGCAGAGCGGAGGCACAGCGCTGCAGGTGGTCTCGAAGCTGCACTCGAACGTCCGAGGTAGCGGCACCTCAGTGAGCCTCAGGTGATGGAGTTCACTGAGTGGATCGCCAAATCGCCGCCAGAGAGACCACGCTGGCGCACCAACTGAGCGCAGAATGAAGCGCCGCGGTTCGGAGTGAAGATCAGCATCCACGTCGCATGACGCATGCCGCGCAAGCGCGGTCCGTCGCGTCGACGCAAGGTTTTTGTGAAGATGAGACTTACCGTTGCGCCGGTCTACGATTGAAGCGACGCGCCGGCCGCACAATGCGGGACCACCAATCGCATGAAGAAGGACTACAGTCGCATGAGTGAGGATCATTCTACTCATTTGGGCCCCCGTTCTCGGTTTCTGGGGCCACCGACAGCTGGTCAACTGGAGCGCCGCAGCGCCGCGTAATGGTTCGCGATTGTGAACGAACCGCGTCGTCAACGAAACTGCTCGACGCTTCGGCGTCGAGATCACGGCCCACGTCACCGATCGAATGCTGCGCAGTATAGTCCCTGGCCATGCCGTCGGCCGAAACCAAAACGGAGACTCGCCGTTGCGCCAGTCTACGATTAAGGGAAAACCAGTCTCCGAGTTGAGAGGCAGATTGCTCATCTACCGCCTCCAGTCGCCGGTTTGCGGGGAAACCGACAGCAACGTCGTCGTGTCGGTGTTTTCGGCAGGGCGCGCGGGCCTACAACAACAGTTAGATTCTAGGTTAGATTCTAAGTTAAGGCCCGGAATTACGGTTTCCGGCCATAGCGTTAGTTGGGGTTCACGCGTGCGAAGTCCCGATAGGGCTGCGTGCGGAATCCCGTTACGGTTTGCGTGCGAAGTCCCGAGCGCTTCCACAGCACCATCCACAGGAGCAGTGGATAGTTTGGCAGGCACAATACGCAGCAGTTCGCGCAGCCTCTCGCGCTCGATGTGAAGGCAATAGCCTGGCAACGGCTGCCGAGCTGCGATGCGTCGGATCTGCAGCGCGAAATCGGACACTCGCACCAGACTGCCGGATTTCGCGTGAAGGTGTGCGATCTCGAAGAGCCAGCCTCTCGGCTGGCGGCCGGCATGCTTGCGAGCGACGCGGTAAAGCCAGCGTTCAATTCCGCCTGTCAATCGGAAGTAAGCAGGATCGATCGTGAGAACGAGTGAGCGATCGATGACGCCGCGATAGAACCAGTCAGGGAGGACAAATTCCATGCCTTCCACGCGACCGTCGCGCCTTGCGCACTCCTCCCATTCGTTGATCCAGGAGAATTGGTGCCGCCGCCAATGCTCGTCCTGGCGGATGCTGGTGCGGATGACGGTCGCCTGCAGGCGGGCCAACGCTCCCTTCAAGAGCTTGTAGTCGCGGGCCCCGGTCTGCCGGCCGACTGCGGTCAGAATCTGGTAGGGCGTGAAGCGCAGGAAGCGCGAGGTCTTGAGACCGAGGTTCTCGGCCTCGACAATCTGGCTCGCCGCCCAAATCAGCACGTCGGCATCCCAAATGGTTGCCATGCCGTGCTCGGGAACCGCATAGACCTCGACGCGAATGTCGCCGGCTTCATAAAGGATCGGCGTCGTCCGCTTGGCCTTCGCGAGTGAAAAGAACGGTCGCTCCATCAGGTCGCGCTGATCGCGCGGGCTGGCGTCGCCGGTAGCGACGACGAACGGCTCGAGCTTGCTTCGCTCGCTGGGCGTGATGGCGCGGCGCGACGACATGGGCGAGTGCTACCTTTAGCGGTGTGCGTGGCCGGCGGCGCGGGCTTCGACGTAGCGCGGATCCGACGTTGAGCTGCAGGCGGCCTGATCGGCCCAGGCATCGAGATCGCCGACGGCGTAGACGACCCGGCCGCCGAGCTTGCGGAAGGTCGGGCCATTGCCATGGCAGCGGTATTTCTCCAGCGTGCGCGGCGAGATGCCGAGAAGGCGCGCGGCCTCGGGGGTGCGCACGTAGCGCGTGGTAAGCTGCGCGGGCTTGTCGAGCATGGGAGATCTCCGTCTTGCCTGAAAGCGCCGCAGCCAACGCGCGGCATGTCGGGGCCAGAGTGGCGGAGAGTTCAGGCGACAGGGGTGGACGAAAATCGACGCGGGTATGTGTCCCCCAACGTTCGCAACAAGGCGAACAAAGACGTTAGCCGCGAATCCGCTGGTGCAAACGGGCGGTCGTGATGGCGGGGCCTGCTCGGAGGGATCGACAAGCGCGTCAGACGCCGCGCAGGAGCTTCAGATAGCCCCGCTCGACCAAGGCGCGCGAATCATGGATGAGGCGGTTCGCTGCACGGCGGGCATGCGAATCCTTCCACTCGACCGAACGACGTTGGGCGTGGTCGGAGGCGAGCACCTCCGCTGCCACGTCTCGGGGACTGCCCCCAGATTCGTGAACGTCGAAGGCGTGAAGGAGCTGAATCAATCGCCGCTTCTTAAAGGGTGTCAGCCGCAAAGCCGCTGGAAGAAGACCCAGACGCTGGCCGCCAAGATGACGCACGAAGTATAGCGCGACGTCGAGCCGCAGCACGGCCATGCTGTCAAGCGGCAGAAGCACAGCAGGACGTCGCGCGGCCTGGTGGTCTTGCAAGCGGACATGAAGTTCACCCGATCCGTCCGCAATCACCAGTTCGCGACCGTCAGCATCCGTCCGCTCGACGAGCGGCAGTCTGAATGCATTGCGATCGATCGAATGTATGATTTTGAAGCCCGACGGCGCGGGTTCCAGGATCACGGTTCCAGGTGATACCTCGGGGAGCCAAATGGTTGGTTCGAGCCCAACCGGAGAGGCGGGATCATGGGCGAAACCGCAACCCCCATCGTCGTGCGAAACTAGCTCGGACGGTCTCGGCATCACCACCGTCGCGCGCGATCTGGCGCTGCGTGTGGGCGAAGTCGCGGCGGTAGTCAGCATTGCGGCGGAGGAATTCGAGGGCGAAGCCGGGGCGCTCAAGGCGAGTCAGGCGTTCGACGGTCTCCGGCGAGCGCCAGTGTTGGGTGGGCATGATCTTTCCTCTCGTTTCTTGTTCTATCGTCCCGAACGAGGGACACGCCACGATCCGGAAAGACCGCCCGAAAAACTAGACCCAAAGGTTGCATCACGCGTGATCGCAATTTACGCAATTGGAGAGCGCAAGCGCCTGCTCACTGCGTCCGCGGTTCCAACAGATACCGATAACCTGCCTCCGTCATCCACCTGGCGCGAGCGAGGTGGCTATCATGGACAATTTTGGCACGATCGGGGTCTCGGGCAGGGTTCAGACCGAAGATCACTTGGACGACCTCACGCCAATCGGCGCCCGCTTCTTCAGCCATTAGCAGCCGAAGATAAGTTGCAAGATGTTGCTCATCATAGGCGTTGACGCGGTCGGTCAACGGCGGCTGATCCTGGAAAGCCATCTCGTCCATTACGATCATCCCCCCTCCGGTCGAAGCACTCTGTTTCACAGTTCCATGTACTGCGAAACTTTCTCAGAATACGAAAACATCCGAAGACGTTTTGTCGCGCCGCGATGCGCGGGCCGCATCACGGCGCTCCCGGAAGCGGCAAACAAGGCCTCGGTTCGATGTCCGTGTGCAACGTGAATCAGCCCGCCACAGGATCCTGGCCCGGACAAGGATTTGACGCACAGAGTTCGTTCCAGGTTTGTGAACTGATCCAAAAAGGTGCGAGGATTGTGTACTGAGTATTCTCCAACTTCCGGCTGCTACAGTTCTCGTGCTTAATGGTCCAAGGCCCGGATACATCTGACTATTTTCCAAAATCTTAGCCCGTTATCCGTGAATTCAGTTCGTGAAATCCGGAACGAGTTCACAAAGCTGGTACGATTTCGCGAAACCTCACGCACCGACGTTCGACGCTATGAATAGCACGGCGCCGCACGAATCGGAACGATCGTTCCTAGAACGATCGTTCCGATCGAGGTTCCTTTATCGCCATGGATCTCAAGGAGGTCATGGCGATCAATCTGCGTCGATTACGTCATGCGAAGCAGATGACGCAGGAAGAATTGGCCGACCGCGCCGGATTGAGCGCCCGTTACGTCGGCGCAATCGAGCGCGCCGACGTGTCTGCCAGCGTGAGCGTTCTCGGCCAAATCGCGGAGGCACTGAACGTCGAGGCAACCGTCCTGATCAAACGAACGGCGGTTCATCCTCACCGTAGTCGATAACAAGGTGTGTTTGTGTTGCGTCGCAGCCCTGGCACATTGCAAATCAACTCCTGCGTTGCATCACGCACAAGTGGATAGGCGGCTCCGCGCAAATCTGCTCTGTCTCCAACAACGCTTGCTCCGGTCCAGGGACCGAAGGGCGTAGTTCGCGAGATGGAACAGTAGGCTTTATGACCCTATACGAACACTTCCCAGCCGACATCCGCGACGTCGTGGACGCCTACGTCGCGGAGCTCAAGCCTCAGCCTTGGCCAATTCGCTTCCTCGCGCTGATTGATCTCCTCGAAGAGAAGTTGGAGACGAGGTCCGCTCCTCAACGCCGGCGTCTGATTCAACAATGGAGTGGCATAGTGACAGCCACGTTGGAGCACTTGCAGCCCGACAGTTCGGTCGTCGAATGTCTGGGGCTGATGAGCATAAGTTTCAACGATCAGTGGCGCGCTCAGGCGCTCGGCCAGATCGAACGGGATCCTACGGTGCTGGATCGTTTGGTCGCAATCTGTCCCGACTGGGAGGACATCGTAGATGGCGTATTGGAGGCTAATCGAAGTCGACCGATCAAAGCGGGACGGGTCCGCGGTCGCTGATCGGCCGGCTCCTGAGCAAGGTAATGCCCCGCCCGGACCAGCCGGGCGAGGCATTGTGGATCGGGTCAGTCGCCGTTGCGACGGCTGGGGCGAGACCAGATCAGGCTGAAGCCCTCACCTTCCTCGTCGGCGAAGAGGTTGGCGAATATCGGAGCGGTGAAGCTCGGATCGTCGAGCTTGAGACCCAGATAATCGCGGCCCTCATTGGAGCGCTTGGACCAGGCGGCCCCGATCTCCACACGGCCGACATAAATCCGGTGGCTGGGGGCGTTGTCGCCCGAGCGGCTGGTTTCGGGGACGATCCGGACATTCCTGGCCTGAAGCGAGAGGGTGACGATTTCGCCGTTGAACTCGTTGTTGCCGGTCTTCTTGAAGGTGCCGATGGTCGCCATGGTAGTTCTCCTTGATCTCTGTTTTCCGAGCCCGCCCTTGCGGCCTCGATGATGATCGACAGGCCGGAGGCGATCGACGGCGCACCCCGCAGGGGCTCGACAGCAAAGGAGGAACTTTCTTGTTTCGCGAGGAATGACGGCGCAGCCGGCAGGGGATGAAAGTTGTGACGCCGCTGTTGCGCCATAGGCGATCGAGGCTTCTTAGCCGGCCTTCGGCCAGATCCATCCATCGAAGAGGCCGCTTCGTGCGCGCGATCCGAAACAGAGCTGACATCAAGGAGAACGTGGCGATCCTGACGTCCCGCAAAGTCCGGCGAGCGAATTCAGTCGTGATTGGCCCTCTGTGCTGACAGGCGCAGATTTCCGCTTCCGCGACCACCCCTCAGCCCCACGCCCCGCTCACGAGTGGCGCCGGCCGTATCTGTGATCCGCCGCTATTTGGTCGATCGCTCACAACATTCGCCACTTATCTGCCTCCTGCGACAACCGGTCGAGCCGCGACGCTTGCGCTGCGCTGAGTGTCGCTTGAAAGACGAGGAGGCGAGCGCTCTGGCTGCGTGATCCAGTCTACCTCACTCGATGTGACGTTATCAGCCCATCGCCAAGACTTGCCCCGCGGGTCCGGGCGCGGTCACTCGCCGGGCTCTGCATCGACAAATCCAACCGCGCGTGGCGGCTCAGACAATGTCAGCGGCCGGGCGAGCAATCACCGTGCCGAAACAGGCAATTCCCTGTGGCCTGCGCCACGTGCGCACTCTGTCAGAATACAAGCGTACTTCATGTCTGAAACCCGCCTCCGACTGTCTTCGAAAGCCACATTGCGCCCAAAAAGACGCGAGGGTGCCCCTTCTACAGGCGGGCCCAAATCCTGCACCGGCTCTCCGCGCATGGAAGTTTGGCGGCGGCAACAAGATGGGAGTCGCGTTTGGGCCTGGATCTGTCAATCGACAATGTAGTTGCCGCACCGAAGGTCGCCCGTCTGCACCACACTGAGAGAACGGAAGACGCTCCGCGGCCTCGCGCGGCATCGGTCATTCCACCGGAGACCTGTTCTCAGAAGAGCGCCGGCGTATCTTCACTTGCACGCGGCACCCCTTCGGTCCTTCGGTGGCGGGCGATGTCCGTGGGACTCGGAGACAGACAACCATGTCCACGTCGACCTAGGCATTCGTCGGAGGGTGCCGCGCGCCACCGCCGAGATCGCGTAACGGTTTGCTGGCGCACCGCTACACCCATTGATCCACAATGCCGGCATTTCGTCATAGACGCCGAACCGTACCCGGCAGATGTCGTTGACGGCGTCAGTCGAAAGCTGGATGAAGCTGTTCCCCTCAACCTGCTTGGCCTGATCCTGCTCCGTAAGCGGCAAAGAGACCCCGTCTGGCGGAGTGGGTAAGCGATCGGCTATCGGCTGCTGAGTTTGTGAGCCGATGTGAGCTTCTATGTCTGCGCCTAGTTCTGGAACTAGAACCTTCCATATGATCGAAGCGGTCGCCGACCGTCTTGAGGGAGCGCCGCGGCAGCTTCGTCGACACTGGTCGGACGAGTTCAAGGCCCAAGTCGTGACAGAGGCGCTGGAGCCTGGCGCGAGCGTCTCGGCGATCGCCCGCAGGATCGGCATTCACCCCTCCCAGCTATTCGCGTGGCGCCGTGATGCTCGGGCGGAACGACATTATCGCGGGCGACACTCGAGTTGCGAAGGCGTGGTGGTATCTAGGCAGGCGCGGCGATCGAAATTGCCGTTGGCGAGGTGATCGTGCGCGCCGGCGTGGATGTCGACGAAGCGCAGCTGCAGAGGGTGATCCGGGCGGTACGTTCGGCATGATCCCCTCCGGCGTGAAGGTGTTCCTGGCCAGCCATCCAGTCGACTTCCGCAAGGGTATCGATGGGCTTGTTGCGCTGGTACGCGATGCCGGCTCAGATCCGTTCGACGGTGCGCTTTACGTGTTTCGGGCCAAAAGAGCCGACCGAATCAAGATCGTGGGGTGGATGGCTCTGGCGTATGCCTCTATCTAAAACGTCTTGAGAAGGCGAGGTTCTGCTGGCCGCGGATCGGACATCATCGGGTGCAGCTGAATGCTGCGCAGTTGATGGCCCTGGTCGATGGGATGGACTGGAAGCGGGTCCGGACCGCGGCGGTCAAGCCGCCGGAGATTGTTGGGTAAAAGCACCGCGGCGAAGTGAATCAGCGGCCTGAAAGGGCAAGAGAACCGGGGCAAAATGTGCTCTGGTCGGCTCAATGACGCCGCCCGATCTCAGCCTCCCGAATGACGTGGAGACGCTGAAGGCCATGGTGCTTGCCATGGCCGAGAAAGCGGCCCGCGCCGATGCTCTGGCGAGCGAAGTCGCCGATCTCAAGGCCCGCAACGCCGATGCCGATGCGCGCATCGAGCGGTTGACGCAGATCCTGAAGGCCTTCGACCGCGCCCGGTTCGGCCGACGATCGGAAAAGCTCGGCTCTGCGAACGGCGACGTCGAACAGCAGGCCTTCGTCTTCGAGGAGATCGAGACCGGCATCGCCGCCATCAAGGCCCAGGTCAGCAAGGGCCGTGCGCAAGCGGACGGCAAGCGTGCACCGCGTCGGCGCAAGGGCTTTGCGCCCCATCTGGAACGGATCGAAACCGTCATTGAGCCGGAAGAGCTGGCTGAGCATGCCGGCAAGCAGAAGGTGCTGATCGGCGAGGACGTGTCGGAGCGCCTGGATGTGGTGCCGGTAAGGTTCCGTGTGATCGTCACGCGCCGTCCCAAGTATGCGTTCAAGAACGCGGACGGCGTGATCCAGGCGCCGGCCCCGGCCCATATCATCGAAGGAGGCATTCCGACGGAAGCGCTTCTGGCCCAGATCGCCGTCGCCAAATATGCCGACGGCCTGCCGCTCTACCGGCAGGAGGCGATCTACGCCCGCGATCAGGTCGAGCTCGACCGCCAGCTGATGGCGCAATGGATGGGCAAGCTCGGCTTCGAGCTGGAGATCCTGGCCGACTACATCTTCAGCGAGGTCAAGAAGGCCGAACGGGTCTTTGCCGACGAAACCACTTTGCCGACGCTCGCTCCGGGCTCCGGATCGACGAAAACGGCCTACTTATGGGCCTATGCCAGGGATGACCGAACGTTTGGCCGCGACGGTCCCCCGATGGTGGCTTATCGCTTCGAAGACAGCCGCTCCGGCGAATGCGCGGTCCGGCACCTCAATGGTTATCGCGGCATCCTGCAGGTGGATGGCTACGCCGCCTATAACAAGCTCGCGCGATTCGATCGCGGCAATGATGGCGTCACCTTGGCCGGCTGCTGGTCACACAGCAGGCGCAAGTTCTACGAGCTGCATGTTGCAGGGAGCTCGGAAGCGGCAACGGCGACGGTCGAGCGGATGGCGAAGCTTTGGCAGGTCGAGAAGACCGTGCGCGGTCAAAGCCCCGACGCACGCGTCGCCGCGCGCCAGCAAGCCTCCGCGGCGATCGTCGCAGATCTCTTCGACCTCTGGCAGCAGACCTTGCGGCGGATCTCCGGCAAATCAAAACTGGCCGAGGCGATCCGCTATGCCGTCTCGCGCCGCGCCATCTTCGAGCGCTTCCTGGCCGACGGCCGCATCGAGCTCGGTAGAGTCGACGACTGGCGCGGTGACCGTAGGTCGCGAGGCTTTACTGTTTCCGGCGGCTTTCGCCGTCGCCGGTGTCGCAGTTCGCACCATAGTTCCGTTTCCAGTCGTCGCTCGTCAAACCGGGCATGCAGATTTCCCGCACCCGGCTTTCACTTGTCTCATCAGACCTTCGCGCTCGATCGGTCAGTACGACGAGTCGGGACGCGGTAGAGTTTGAGCGTATCGTACAGGTAATCCTGCGGATACTCTTTGAAGCCCCTGCCACGCCTTCCTGCTCGTCGTATCAACCAGTGTCGCAGACGCCGATCGACGTATTGCCTGATGAAGTCATACGTCTTCATTACAGGCCCTTGGTCAAAGTAACCGCACCAGCCGCGAAGAAGGCGGCTGATAACGATGACGGTGTTCTCCGGTGTGTCCGGGTACCACTGTGGCGTCGTGCGTTCGTGGATTCGTCGGAGCAATCTCAAGACCGCTTTCTTGGACGGACGCGTGCCGATGAAGGCTTGTCCGCCCTTTCCGTAGAACCGCCCGATCGTGTAGCCTAGGAACGTGAACCGCTCTTTCGGCAATTGAGCGATGCGGGTCTTGGTCTCGTTCACCTCCAACCCCAGCCTATTCATCAGTACCGTCATTCGCTCCATCGCCGTCTCGGCTTGCCCGGGGCGGCAGCAGATCACGAGATCGTCGGCATAGTTGACGACGTAGGCATCGAGTTGTTCCTGGTGTCCGTGGTCGCGCCAAGCCAGCAGAAAGCGTCGGAAGTAAATGTTCGCCAGCAACGGACTCAGAGGAGAGCCTTGCGGGGTCCCTTTCTTAAACTTTCGTGCATCTGCCGTCTGTATCGTCCGTCTTCCGCTCCGTTCGACCACTGGAGCCGTCAACCAGCTTTTGATGGTCGAGAGAAGTCGTCCGTCGGCGATCCGCCGCGTCAGGCATCGCATCAGCGGCCCGTGTGGAATCGACGTGAAGTAGTCGCGTAGATCTGCATCGACTACCTCGCGGCGTCCCCGGTCCTTGATGTGCCAGAACACGCGGCGCACGGCCATCTTGGCGTCTAGCTTCGGACGGAATCCGTACTGGTTGTCCAGCAGGTCCGCGTCGAAGATGGGACCGATCACTAAGACCGTTGCCATCATAACGAGTCTGTCATGAATGCAAGGAATTCCGAGTGGTCGGCGTCCGCCATTGCTCTTTGGTATCCATACTCTCAGAAGGGGCTTGGGGCGGTAGGTGCCGTCCTTCAGCTCCTGTCTGACACTTTCCAACCACTGCTGTCGTCCCGCTGCTTCGATCTGTTCGAATGTTATGCCGTCCACCCCGGGAGCGCCGTCGTTTTCACGGCACCTTTGGTAAGCTTCTTCCATGACATCCGGTCGGCAGATTTTGTCCCACAGAGAGTAAAAGCGGTATGTCGGTTCGGTCTTAGCTTTCGCCTGTAGCGAGCTCTGTAGCTTCTGAGCGCGTATATCCGGTGTTTCTAGACTCATCGTCAATCGCCGTGTTCTCTGCTTCGTTCTCGCTTGAGACAAGTCAGGGCCCCTTCCCTCTTCCGGCGTTACCCGGTGTCGTAGGTAGTACGGACCCATCCGCCATCTGCCGCCGCCGACGCTGGCCCTCACGGGTTCGTCGTTGTCCGGATTCGTCATCCTTCCTCGACGGCAGACTTCCCTTGTTGCCCACTGTCCATGTCCCGCGCGTGCTGCCACCACTACTCCGGTGGGATCCTGGGGTGCTTTTCTCGCTCGCTACCCCCAGGACACCGGCCTTCCCCGTTAGAATGGCGGGTCGGCTCCCACGATGACGCTTTCGGAGCCTGCTCAGTGTTCACTCGCAAGTTGCGGCCCGCGCGGACCGATGGCCCCCAAAAGGGGCCTTTTCTCAGAGTGCTTCAGGCCATTCGTTGCCTCCTGACCCGCTCCGAGTACTTCCGGCTGGAGCGAGAGTTTGCCGGCCTGGACTTCCACCAGGGAGAACAGTGCGCCTTGTCAAGGCACACACTCCAACATCGTCGAACGCGCCATCAGGCCACAAACAATTACGAGAAAGAATAGCCTCTTCGCTGGCAGCGACGGCGGCGGACGAACCTGGGCGACTATCGCAACACTGCTGCAGACGGCGAAGATGAACAACATCGATCCGTTCGCCTGGCTCGCCGTAACGCTTCAGCGTATCGCCAACGGTTGGCCGAGCAGCGAACTCGACGCGCTTATGCCATGGAACCACGCCGCCTGACGGCCTCAGCTTGCCGCTTACCCTGCTCCCGCAAGATCTCTTTCCCAAGCTGAAGGCGGCCTAGGTACCGATCGTCGACATGACCTGGTCGGCGTCTTGCCGCGCGCAACCGCTTTCCAGCACAACTGCTTCCCGCGTCAAGACAGACGGTTGCCTGCTCACTCTGAAAGCGAGGCGTCAATACATGATCGATGAACTGGATCTGTGAACCTTCACGCCACATCCGCAACGCGACGCCGTGCTCAGCGAGGTGCACGCGCGCCCTTTCACGCGCCTTGTTACGCCATTCAGCGTGATCCACTTCGGCGCGAACGAGATCGCGCATCGCTTCGTGACCTTCATCGGGAACCCACACAGCCGTTAGCTCTCCGGCGCGCAGAAGCCGGGCTAGAGAAACGGCGACCCGGTGGTTGGTCTTCACACGATCACCCGGCTTCCTTGGGATCAGCGACGGCGCCACCACCGTGCATTCGTGACCGAGTGACCGGATCAGGCGATAAAGACCAAGCCAGTTGGGCCGGCTTCGTAACAGAAGTGGACGCGGTCAAATAGGTTGGCAATCCGCCCTATGACGCGGCGCATGTTGGTGGTGGAAGCATCGACCTCACCGAAGAACCGAACCTCCCCCTCCCAGCCAGCATCCGCAATCGCGACGGCATTTCTCAGCTTGGCCAAATCGATTCCGACAAATGCTTCCCTATAATCTGCCACGGCTCGTCCTCCTGTGACGAGGATCGGCTCGGCACGCCCAAGCAACCCTCGGACGCGCAGTGTAGGGCGAGCCACCTCACCGGAAGAAGCGGACGTACGGTCTTACTCGAGAGCGGTAATCAATGCCCGAAGAAGAGTTGTTGCCCATTGTCTGATGCTACGAATCTTGCACCTAGGCAGTTTGCCGACGGCCGTACTGACGCGCCTTCTTGATAACTTCCGTCCGAAGTCGTTCGTAAGGCGTGCTAAGATACGAGCCCTCCGGAAGCTCTTCCAGAGCTCGGTCGATATTAGATTTCGCTAATTCGTAGTCCCACTTGTTAAAGTAGCTCTGGGCAAGCAAATAATAGTACCGATGCGACGCAGCGCGCTGCTGACTTCGGAGAAGCTTGATTGCGTGATCAGATAGCTCTTTGTACTTCTGCTGCCTCAACATCTCCTTGATCGGATCGAGTTCAATTTTTAGTTTTAGAGTAGTTGCCCACTCCGTATAGAACTCCGCGATATCAACTGCTAGCTCGTCATCCGGCAGCGGATACTTCTCAAGTTCCTTGGCGAAAACATGAGCTTCGTCAAAATTTGCCGGCTCAAGAGCGATATTGTAAAGCATCAGAAGTCGCAGAACCTCTGGATCATTTCCGCTGCTTTGCCGAACAGAATCAAGCCGGGCGATAGCTTCGGCAACTTGTCGTTTTTGCTCCCTAAGAAATCTTGCGTAGTGCAGATTATACAGGATCGATTCCGGCTTTTGCCGCAGCCGCTCCCTCATAAAATCGTCTGCCTGAGCCAAGTGTCCATCCGCGATGTACTGCTGGAACACAACAACGGCATCGAGCTCCTCCTTGCTGTAATCCATGCGCTTTTCGCCCGCGAGCTTGGCGATATCGCGCCTAATTGAATCAGCCAGCTCAATTGACTCGTGAACCAATCGCGCTGCGAGCAATCGAACGTCAGGGTTTACCGAATATTTCTCATACGTCTCTGACGAAGAACGAACTATGCATTGAAAGTTTAGCAGTTTGCCGAGGCGCGAATCGACGCTGAATTGATCAACTGATAGAATGTCACTGATATGCCGTGACAACACTGGCCTATTGATTATCTCTAACAGAATGATGATTTTCCGCTGTAGCGGATCCTGCCTAAGCGTTTTGAATAGCTCCGCAAAGCTGAACTCGACGACCTTATTTCCTGCAACAACTAGATTCTTCAACACAGCATCGACTGCCATGTTGTACTCATACACTTGCCCATAGCAATGCTTCATCAGTAGTGGGATGCCTTTGGTTGATTCATACATCTGCCCACGTTGAGCCTCCGTCAGCTGAGGCTGCCCGGACCTGGCATAGGGTTGATATAGCAGCGGCATCAGCATACTAGACTCGCGCTTGTCGAGACCTTTCAGCTGAATTTGATGAAAGCCGGATGGGACCACCTCTCTCGAGGTGAGAAGCACCTTAGAGTTATCAGGCTTATCGATCAGATAACGCTTAACTTCAGTCCCGAAGAAGCGAATTATTTCTTCCTGAGCCGCACTCGTTATGGTCTCAAAATTGTCGAGAATAAGAAGCGTTTTTTGCTCTTCAAGTAGCTCAAGTACGAGCCAACGCTGTTCCGCACGAGTGTATTGTTCTGGTTCCTCGAAACCGTGAAAATCAAGAATCGCTACGAAGATCTGATCTAGCGTCTTAAATTGCTGAGCGCCCTCTTCTATGGTGTCCAATGTGGGATCGTAATAGTCACGTTTGGCCGAAACCCAAATAATGTTCTTAAACGGGGCTTTCGTTGGGAGGCCTTCGTCGAAGATCTTGCGCGACAACTCAATAAGTAGCGCAGTTTTTCCGACGCCTCCAGGTCCATGCAGAATGCCATTCTCGTTCGGAATCTGGATAATCTCATCGATGATGGTAGATATCTGCTGTTTGCGCCCAACGAAGTCGGTGGGATCGTGGGCCGGGATGTTCGCACGCACTCCTGCATTGCTCATTGCAGGAGCTACTCTTGTCCAAAACAACATCTGACGATCGGAAGCAATCGAACCGTCCAACGCGGCGTGACTGAAGCGCCGTTTCGTCGGGAAGACGTGGGCGTAATCTCCAAAGACTGATGCGTATTGATAACCCAACGCGCGCGTGCGCGTGTAATAGAGGATGCGCTTACTCTTTATTGATAGGAACGGGTATGCATCGAGCCATGGCAGGCTATCCGATGGCGACCCATTTACATCTAGAGTATGAAGCCGATCTGCGTTCAGATCCGCGTAGTCTCTCTCTTCTTCCTTGGTTTCAGTGTAACCGCGGCTGTAAGATGTAAGTCGAACGATGAACTTATCGCTATCTGCCTGGAGGCGATCAATGTTTCCCTCACGAAACGCGAGAACCTTCAACGGCGAGAAGAGTTCAATCAGCATTGATATGGCGCGCTTCCATGTAGCGACGTCCGCATGATCGAGGACATCGGACTCGGAAGAACGAATTTCGCTGAGGCGACCTTCGTATTTCGCCAACTCCGGGAAAATGTAGTCAAGGACCTGCCGCTTAGTATTTCTCTTTACGATTGTACGACCTTTGCGTCCGTCTGGCGGGAGCACTCGTTCGGCATCATCCAGCAGATCACCGATAGCACCAAGGGTGGGATTTTCAGCAAACGCCGACCTGATCGATTGAAGATACTCCGGCGCCCGCTCGTCGACTATGTGATAGCAGCCGCGTGCGGCTCTAGCGAGAACCGACAATGATGGGGCCGCAAAATTTTCTATAACAATCTGCCTTACCGGCCTCAGTCGCCTCTGATCAATCGTCAGTCCACTAACTGCAAGAGGGTCATATATCCGAAGGGTAATGCCGGCGAAGGTCATACACACCAACTTCGACACTCGGATAGCCGCATCGAGCACAGAAGCGAATGCCTCCAGGTTCGGTAGATTATCTAGCTCGTTGTAGAACTCCTCCCGTCCGCCAAATAGCAGATCCGTGTCATCATTTGTGAGCACGCTACGTAGGATTGACAGTATCTCTGGAAAATAAGTGTATTGAACGCGAGCAAATTCGCCGGCCTTACTGCAAACTAGTGTTGCAAAGTCCGCCTTAGATAAAGCAACATTGTTGTGACTGGCATCGTACACGTCCGCGTCAATAATCCGTTTTGTGCGGGAGTTCCCGCCGATCTTTCCTTTGTTTGCGACACTTAACTCGGTATTTGAAAGATGTCTGCCGCTGGCCGCATTAAACTCCGACGATAAAAAGAGACGTCTCCCATGTTCGTCGCGTAGCGCGAGCTCATCATCAGTAAAGTACAACTCTATGCACGCGCCATCCAGATCACTTCGGTGGGGAGGCTGAGGTATCGCGAAGGAATAGACGTTATTGCCCCACGACTTGAATGGCGAGGCTCCGTCGGAAATCTTTGCGACGACGTCGGCATTGTCCCTATCGAAGATAAATATATTGGGAATCAGCTGGGGAGACCGCGACAGCGCAATGCATTGTTTCAGGAGCTGATCGTCGCCCATATCGTATGAAACGGGATACTCCAATTTGAACGGAAAGCTCAGCGCGTGACATGCGCTGGCTATGTGTTGGGCGTCGGTCTTGCCCTCCGTCCAAACTCTTGCGTCTATCATCTACATCGCCTCTCGCTTGTTAGATTCGGAAGATTCAATGCAGAGTAGCTACAGGCGCGTTACTCGTAAATACTTTATGATTCACGAGCCCTAGATTAGGTGCCTCGTCAAAAGACGGACTGGAATTCTCTAACAACATACGAAGCATCCTCGGGACCTACCCGGAAAGACATAAAGTACCCACGTTGCCGAAAACGGCGTGCCTGACCTCCAGTGCCAACTGGTGGAGATACTGATGGGCAATCGTAAATCCGACGCGGTACTTTCTGAGCTCCGAGAGCATATTGGCGAGCGCTAACGTGGTGAAACCTTGAAATTCGTCGATGCTTGAAACGGCGGCTGGGTTGGCTGGCTCTGGCGGACAGGGATCGAGTTCAGGCGCACCAAAGCATCGGCTGTGGAAACTCGAAACGCCATGAGCGTTCCTACGTCTGCGCTTCTGCTGATACGGGCCATTTCGGTTGAGGCGATGTGCCTCTGGCCGATGTGACAGAACATCGTTGCATACGCACACAGATCGGCACGTTCCGTACAAAGGTTGCGCGCCGATCATAAACGCATCTGTCAACATGCGCGGAAATCTGCCGGGTTAGGGTTTGATCGGGCGGGCATATTTTCCGATCGCCAACTTGTGAGCACCTACGGAAGAGTGACGGCGCACTGTGTCGCTGGTGGATTTCATAGTCGATGACATACGCGAGCTATGGAAAGCAAATCCACCTGTTCCGTCGGATATCAACCAGCTCGCCGCACTTGAGCGGCGGGTGACAGTTAGGAAAGACTATGCTCGCTTCGATCACCATGCTTGCGTAGCTGCCACCTTTAGGCGGCCCATCAACCGGGGCCGCATTCGCGAGCAATGGCCGCGCTTCTGCGCGGCTAAGTTCCTACAGCTTCCGGCTTTGCCTGGGGACCGGCCACGCCAAGCGAAAAGCCATGATAAATAATAGGAGAAACAGACTTCGAAGCCGTGAAAATCAGCTCTCACCAGATTGCAGCCTTTACAGAGATCTTCCGGCGGAGAAGCGTTTCCGAAGACCTTGTCGCTGGTCTTGTATGGTGGATTAAATTGAAGCTGATCCCAGTCTTCGAACTCGCTCACGTGATCACGCAGGCAGCGGGGCACGAGAAGCTATCCCAGTGGCGACACCGCACACGGTCCTGTCCCGATCAGTATTGACGCACGCGGCGCCGACGCAACTCGCTTGGCTCCCGTTAATCAGCAATAGGCCAGACCGCGACCGCAGATTTCATCGAGAAAAACAAGCGACGGCCGCCCGTAAGCGAGCATCCGCTCGTTCGGGTGATTCCAGAAACAGGAGAGCGAGTGCTGTTTGTCAGCCCAAGCTTTCTTAAGACGATTTCCAGCGTCAGCCCGCGGGAGAGCCAGCATCTCCTCGAGTTGCTATTCGAGCAACGTCTCGCGCCTGGAATTTACCGTTCGCTTCCGCTGGCATCCCAACAGCATCGCGTTCTGGGACAATCGGACGACATTTCACCTTGCGCCGCGCGACATCTTCAGCCTCGACTTCGACCGACAGCTCTATCGGATCACGTTACGCGGCGCAGTGCCTGTCGGCGTCGACGGAAAGCCGTCCACTTCGATCGAAGGCGACCGGGTCGATGCGGATTCGCCGGAGAATGTTCACTGAGCGGGACAGAGATTTAGGGTACGGCTGGACCGGTCATCGTTCCAGGGGCAGGTGTAAACTAGGATTACCAGCAAGTCGAATGCACAACGAATTGAAGTCGGGGCTAGTGCCCCGGCCTTTCTTTACGGGCACCTCTCGCCCGATGTCTTGGTTGAGCCTCAGGGCTTAGCGACGTCTTCTTCGTCCAAAACAGCGACGTTCTTGGCAAAAAGGCGAGCAGCGCGTCGCGATCCTCGGTCACGTATTCGCCCCTTCTCGTATTTGATGGAATCCTATCCACACTCCAACGACCGCCACAAGCCGACCCACCTTGCAATGATGGGCCAAGCCTCGGCGCTGGGCCGCTCATAGCCCAGGTTCGATGATGAAGGCCGCGTGCATTCTGGATGTCTGGTCCGGGGGTCGCCCCAGTCGGCGTGCTGACGTCAACCCTGCGCCAAGCGCTGTCTTGCTGGTCCGCCTGCGGCCATTCCGGTGAAGCGGACGAAGGCCGTGATGCTGACGGCAATGGCCCCGATGGCCGAGAAAATCGTTTGCCAGGTGGGTGAAGGCATCGCCATCTGGGCGATTCCATGCGTGGCGTTGTAACTGGCGACGGTGGCGGGCGCGACATAGAGGATGATGATCAGGAGCCGGAGCCAGGTCCGTGTCACGAAGGCGAGCGCAAGTTGGCCGACGCCGAAGGTTGCGCCGCCCGCCGCGAGGCCCACTGCGATGCCGCCGAATATGCCGGCCCCCGTGTGGAAGCTCCAGATGCCGATCGTCAAGCCGACGAAGACGGGCAGTGCGAAGATAGCAAGCGTGAAGAGCAGCCAGCCGAGGAAGCCGATGCCGAGGATAACGAGCAGTGGTCCGAGGATAATCATGGCGGTGGGCTCCGTGAGATAAAGGTCTGACGGTCGCGCCTTCCACCACCACCACGGCGCGAGAATGAGTATAGCTGCAGACAGGCGCCAGCGGGAACGAAAATCCCGCTAGCCTTCCGCAGTCCAACTCGCGTAGCGATGCACCCTTCATGGTTGGAAGGGGTCGAATTCGTGAACGATGGCGGCGGGATCGCCATCGTACTCACCGGATGGCATGACGCCGTAGGCGCCTGTGCCCGACTGGAAGACGACGACGCAGACCATGAGGGTGGTGGCGAGATTCCAGCCGTTAGCGAAGGCGAGGGCTTGAGACATTGATCCGGCTCCTGTACTGAGGCGGGGACCAACCCCGCGCGACAGGCGCCCGATGTGTCGGGCCGAGGGCCGCAATCACCGCGCAGACGAAGACGGAGCGGCGGCACGCTCACGCGTAAGCCGACCCCCTGCGGGTTGATGGCGTCAGGCCTCTCGGTCCGACCAAGGATCAGCGCTGATAGACGCGGGGTGGCGCCCGCCGGCAGGAGCCGTGCCTCGCAGCCTGCTGCAAGGGCGCTCGGGAAATCGTCGCCCCTACCGGCCGTTGGCTGATCGGCTAAAGTGCATTGCGAAGTGTCATGATGGAGTGAGGCGCCATGGCGGAATTCACGGGGCGCGACCTGCATCTGGTGAAGAAGGCGCTTGCCATTGCGGTGCTGGCGATCGAGCGGCAGCCGGGGCCGCTTCAATCGGTGTCTGACCAGAGCGACATGAAGGCGCTGCTCGACGATCTGATCGAGAACGATGCGGAGTTGGCGCACTATGCCCGTGCGGCACGGATCGCCGTAACGGGTGAGCCGGACTGAAAAGTGGGTTTGCGGAAAGCCGGCGATCCGCCTTTCCGCTCTCAAGTCACTACGCATTGCGGCGAGAGCGGCGCTATGCGCCGCCGAACCTCCAGACTGGGATGCCGAGCTTCTTCGCCTTGTCGGCGAGATTGTCCTGGATTCCCGTGCCCGGGAAATGTATCACCCCGATCGGCAGCTCGTTGAGCATCGCATCATTGCGTTTGAACGGAGCGGCCTTGGCATGCTTCGTCCAGTCGGGCCTGAAGGCGATCTGCGGGACCTTGCGGTTGTCGGCCCACTTGGCGGCGATCAGCTCGGCGCCCTTGGGCGATCCGCCGTGCAGCAACACCATGTCCGCATGCTTGGCGTGCACCTGGTCAAGTTTGGCCCAGATCAACCGGTGATCGTTGAAGTCGAGACCACCAGTCAGCGCGACTTTCGGTCCGGACGGCATGAGCACCTGATGGTCGGCGCGCTTCTTCGCGACCAGGAAGTCGCGGCTGTCAATCATCGCGGAGGTCAGATTGCGGTGGTTGACCTTCGACCCGTTGCGCGGTCGCCATGCGGAATGGGTGTGGCGTTCGAACTCATCGGCGGCCCGGTCGCGCATCAGCTCGAAGGCGTTGCGTCGCTCGATCAGCGTCTGCCCCTCCGCTGTCAGTCGTTCCAGCTCGACGGATTTGATCTCGCTACCATCCTGCTCCCGCTGCGACCGCTGCTGCGCCAGTTCGTTGTCGTCGAGCTCGCGCTCGATCCTGTCGATGGCACGATGGAAGACGTTCACTGTCGACCAGAGCAGGTCTTCGAGGTCGGGCTCAAGACGGGTATCGGACAGCGCCACCACGAGGGCATCGAAGATGTCGGCGATGCTGCCGGTGAGGACTCGCGCCTCAGGGAGCCACCGGGGATCGGGCTCATCGTGGAAGGGACGGTAGCCATGGAGCTGAAGTTCCTGGAGGACTTGATCGGTCGGAGATGAGCCGTGGTGCGGCTCGAAATCGTCGCCTCGGTTGGTGGTCATTGCGGCTTTCCTCTCGTCGGGTCGACCGCGCCCATCGCGGCCTTCATGGCGACGAAGGCGGCGAGCGGAACGGACTTGCACCCGCAGCGCAGCGGAGGGCCGGAGCGTTAGCGGAGGACCGAAGGGGGCCGACTATTTTGCCTCGCGATGTAAAGGCGGCTCAGCCGCCGACGGAAAATAGTCGGTCCACAAGGTTGCCGGTCCGGGCCGCTTGCCGCCCGATCGCCCTCTCAGAAGGCCGTGGAGCGGTCCTCTCCGGCACTGAGGGGAAGCAGGACCACCGGCCTCGCGATAACGAAGCGGCTGCGTCGCACCTCATCTCCGTTCCGGCTATGCCGCCAGCTCCATAAAGCGCGCAACATCCTGCACCGCGATCTGCACGCGGCTTGCGGCCTGAAGGGCGTCAAATCCGAGCAGGCGAAGATCCTCGTTGAAGTCGCCAAGCCGTGGCGAGATCACGATTGCCTCGATCCCAGTCTCCTGCGCCCGATCGATTAAGGTTGCCATGGCGCCGTCACCGGCAGGATCGTCATCGCGGGCGATGTAGAGCCGGCGGAGCCTGTCCGGGAGAAGGATAGCGGAGAGATGCGCGGCCGAGAGGGCTGCGACCATCGGCATTGTCGGCAGAATGCTGCGGAGCGACAGCATCGTCTCGATGCCCTCGCCGGCCGCCATGACTTCACCCGCTACACCAAATCGAACCGCGTGACCAAGCAGGTCGCCCATCGCCCGTTTCGGGGTGTCGATCCGCGCCTTGCCGAGCGTCGTCTCGCTGAAGCCTCCGGGGTCAAGCCAGGTACGATGCGCGCCGGTCAGGTGGCCGTCCAGATCAGTGACGGCGGCGATCATCGCCGGCCACGTCTCAGTCGCGCTGTGGTCGTCGGGCCTGTAGTAGCAACGTGGGTGAAAACGCAGACCTCCGGTTTCGTGCAAAGCCGTAATGCCGCGATTGCGGAGATACTCTTCTGCGAGTGTGCCCACGATCGACTGCGACATGCCGAAGAGCCGCCGCGCCGCCTCCGGCGATCCGAGGGGCGCGGGCGATTTTTTCGATCGGAGGTGATTTGGCTCGAGCTCCGGTTCTGGACGCGGCAGACTCAGAAAGCGTCGTGCCTCATTGGCGACGTCGCGAAAGCTGGTGTAACCGCAGCTTTCGCGGATCACGTCGAGGAGATCGCCATGTTCGGCCGAGGCAGCATCCCGCCAATGCCCAGCGGCGCCGCGACCGGATTCCGGTCCGCTGAGCCGGACGAACATCGACCGGCCGGGCGTATTGCGGACGTCGCCCACTGTCCAGTAGCGGCCCTGGCGCCGCCCGTTGGACAGGTAATGGCGACACACCGCCTCGGCCTCACGCGCGAGACGACGGGCCAGTTCGGAGGCGTTCTCGCGGGCCATCAGGCTGCCCCCCGCTCACCGATGCGCGCCACCGGATAGTGGTCGAGCACCTTCGCCAACACCGCAGCGCCAGTCGCATCTGTGGGGACAAACATGCGCAGCTTCCACGAGATGATCTCGCCGAAGAGGCCGTAGGCGCGCAGCCGCTCACGCATTGCATCGGTGAAGCCGGACAGCTCGATGCGAGAGGCGCCCATGACGCGGACACGACGGAGCTGCAGGTCCTCGGCGAGGTCAAGGATGGTGCGCCCCTCCATCAGCGCCGAGAAGGCTTCGTGTGGCGTCAAGCTGCAGGTAGCAGTAGCGCAAGCGTTCGCCGCCCAGGCTGGCGAGACCCTGCGACCGATGATGCGTTCGCCCTCGTCGGTCTGGAGCCGATAGATCCGGGTCAACTCGTTCGGCAGCCGCTTCCAGATCGGCAACAACAAACCCGAGACGATGTGGAGGGTGCTCTCAGCAAACCCGGGGACGTCGACGACTTCTCCGTTCCAGGCTGCGGCGAACGTCTCGCGATCGGCAGGCTGCCAGTGGCTCTCGTCCATCATCTTTATCGAAGCGTGATGGTGCTCCATGGGGCGGATCAGCCGCACGCGGCATTCGATCTCGCCGTCATCGAGCATGAAGCTTGGCGCCGGAATCTGCACGGCGGCACGGCCCGAGCGCTCGTTGACCAGCAGCACCGCCTGAGGATCGGCGAGATAATCGAGCGCTTGATCAAGCGTCATGGGATGATTGCACCGGCGTTCGGTGATCGTGAGCAGCCGGGTTTCGGCGCCGGTCGAAGGGTGCGTGTAGATCGGGCGCCGATCGGTGACGACGAAGCTCTCGGCCTGCAGCGTCTCGAGGCCGACGTCGTAGACACCGCTGGCGATGGCGCCCTCGACCTTGGCGTTGAGGAGCTGCTCGAAGGCCGTGAACAGCAGACCTTGTAGGTCGATGGTGAGCGCGAGCAGGCGATTCAGGAACGTCGTGATCGGTGGCAGCTCGTCCTTGATGCCGTTTTCGTCCGTGAGCCTCAGGCCCGTGGCATCCTCGAAGGTCTGGAGCGAGCAGCCTTCTACCTTGCCGCGCGCGAGCAGCAGATAGAGCTGGCGCAGCGCATCCCGGGCGTAGTGGCTCTCGAGATTGTCCTCGGGCCGGAATAGACCCTGGCCGCCGGTCTGGCGCTGGCCGCGCGTGATGGCACCCAGCGTATCGAGCCGGCGGGCAATGGTCGAAAGGAAGCGTTTCTCCGCCTTGACGTCGGTCGCAATGGGGCAGAACAGCGGCGGCTGCGCCTGGTTGGTGCGGTTCGTTCGACCAAGCCCCTGGATCGCGGCATCGGCCTTCCAGCCCGGCTCGAGCAGATAATGGACGCGAAGCCGGCGATTCCGCGCCGAGAGTTCGGCGTGATAGCTGCGGCCCGTGCCGCCAGCCTCCGAGAAGACAAGCACTTGCTTCAAGTCGTCCATGAACGCGGCGGTCTCTGCGAGATTGGCGGAGGCCGCCCGGTTCTCGACGGCAAGCCGGTCACCCCTGCGCACAACGCGCCGCGAACGTCCGGTCACTTCCGCCACCAGGTCCGTGCCGAAACGCTGCACGATCTGGTCGAGCGCGCCGGCAACAGGCGGAAGCGAAGCGAGCCGCTCGATCAGTTCATTGCGGCGAGCGACGGCCTCACGGCTCTCCACGGGCTGGCCGTCGCGGAAAACGGGCCGGGAGGAGAGATTGCCCTCGGCGTCGGTGAAGGGCTCATAGAGTTGCACCGGGAAGGAATGGGCGAGGTAGTCGAGCACGTACTCACGCGGCGTGATGTCGACCCGCACGTCGTTCCATTCCTCAGGTGGAATCTCGGCGAGCCGCCGCTCCATCAGCGCCTCGCCGGTCGACACGATCTGGATCACCGCGGCATGGCCCTCGGCCAGGTCCCGCTCGATGAGGCGAACCAGGGTCGGCGTCTTCATGCTGGTGAGCAGATGGCCAAAGAAGCGCTGCTTCGCGGACTCGAAAGCCGAGCGCGCGGCTGACTTCGCCTGTCGATTGAGCGTCCCGGTCTCGCCGGTGATGTTGGCGGCCTGCATCGCCGCGTCGAGGTGATTGTGGATGATGCTGAAGGCGCCGGCGTAGGCGTCGTAGATGCGCCGCTGCTCGTCGGTGAGCTGGTGCTCGACCAGCTCGTATTCGACGCCGTCGTAGGAAAGCGAGCGGGCGGTGTAGAGGCCGAGTGAACGAAGATCGCGGGAGAGCACCTCCATCGCCGCGACGCCGCCCTCTTCGATCGCTTCGACGAACTCGGCGCGGGTGGCAAACGGAAAATCCTCACCGCCCCACAGGCCGAGGCGTTGGGCGTAGGCGAGATTGTGGACCGTGGTGGCGCCGGTCGCCGAGACATAGACGACGCGGGCATTGGGCAGCGCATGCTGCAGGCGCAAGCCGGCACGCCCCTGTTGCGAGGCGGCGACATCGCCCCGCTCGCCCTTGCCGCCACCGGCATTCTGCATGGCATGGCTCTCGTCGAAAATGATGACGCCGTCGAAGTCGGAGCCCAACCATTGAACAATCTGCCGGACGCGCGAAAGCTTCTCGCCGCGGTCGTCGGACCGCAGCGTAGCGTAGGTTAAAAATAGGACGCCTTCGGCCAACCGGATGTCGCGCCCTTGAGGGAAGCGCGAGAGCGGGGTGACCAGTAGACGCTCCATGCCGAGCGCCGACCAGTCGCGCTGCGCGTCCTCGAGCAGCTTGTCGGACTTCGAGATCCAGACCGCCTTGCGCCGGCCCTGCAGCCAGTTGTCGAGAATGATGCCGGCGGACTGGCGACCCTTGCCGGCGCCGGTCCCGTCACCGAGCATGAAGCCGCGACGGAAGCGGACGGCGTTCGGTGCGTCGTCGCGGGCGGCCGTGACGAGGTCGAAGGTCTCGTCAACGGTCCAGGCGCCGGCGAGATAGTTGCCATGCGCCTCGCCGGCGTAGATGACCGTTTCAAGCTGGGCGTCTGAGAGGACGCCGCCACCAACGAGGTTCGCCGGCAGGCTGGGTCTGTAGCTCGGCTTCGGCGGTGCGACCGAGGCCATCGCGGCCGACTGCACCAGCTTGGTCGGATGCGCCTGCGCGCCAGGGATCCGGATCGATTGGAGCCGGTACTCCTCATAGATGGCGTCGCTGAGGCGCGCGCCTTCGGGCGGCGTCCAATCGACTGTCTCGTAGGCGAGGTCGACGGCTTCAGGATCGGCGACCGACGGTTTGTCCGTCTGCCCGGCCGCCCGCGCCAGATAGCCGCGCACGGTGCGAGGCGCCGGCGAGACTGATATGGGAAGCGTGCCGCTTGATACAACGCTCAGGCGAGGTGGAACTTGTTCGCCGATCCAGCGGAGCAGTGTCGCGACGTCGGGCGCCATTCCCGGCGACGCCGGGAACGCGCTCGGGTCATCGGCAGGCACCTTGTCAATGACGGTGAGGCGCGTCTCGATCGTGGTGCCGTGCTTGGCATAGACCGCACCGGCGATCGCGGCGGTGAACACCACGCGGCCGTGCTCCTGCAATCGGCTGAAGGCGTCGCGCCAGGCTGAGGCTTCGGGTGAGAAGTTTGCGCCTGATATCGTGACCAGCCGGCCGCCATCGGCAAGACGCGCCAGCGCCGAGGCGATGTGACGGCACGCCGTATCGGCCATGCGGCCGGAAACATTCGCCATCGCCGAGAACGGCGGGTTCATCAACACGACGCTTGGGACCACCGTGGGGTCGAGGTGATCGTCGATCTGGGCCGCGTCGAAGCGCGTGACGGAAATGGCCGGAAAGAGGGAAGAGAGCAAGGTGGCCCGGGTCTCGGCCAGTTCGTTCAGCACGAGCCCGCCGCCGGCAACGTCGGCGAGGATAGCAAGCAGCCCGGTGCCTGCGGACGGCTCCAGCACGCGATCCGCTGCCGTGATGGCGGCCGCGGTCAGCGCCGCCAGGCCGAGCGGGATCGGCGTCGAGAATTGCTGAAAGGCCTCGCCCTCGGCAGAGCGGCGCGTGTGGGTCGGCAGAAGTCCCGCGATCTTGTCCAAAGCGGAAAGTCGTGAACCCGCAGAATCAGCTTTGCGGAAGAGCGCCTTTCCGTATTTGCGCAGGAACAGGACTGTGGCGGCTTCACAGGCATCATAGGCCGTCTTCCAATCCCAGGCGCCCGTCGCATCGGACGCGCCGAAGGCCACTTCCATCGCGGCGCGCAGGATTGCGGCGTCGATGCGTTGGCTGCGCTCGAGATGCGGGAGGAGCCGTTCAGCCGCAGCGATTATGGCGCCCTCGGGAGTGCGAACAGGCGAGATCGGCGCGAGCTGGTCGGCCGCGATCGGGGAAAGGTCAGTCATGGAGGAAGCCTTCAGGAGAGCGGGAACGGGCGAACCGATCGGCGCTCTCTCTGACCGCACCGGCCCAAACCCGTCCCGGCCGTCCTCTCCCTCTCAGCATCAAGGCGGTGCCCGACATGAGAAACGGCGCCCCACCGGAGGGCGGCGCGCCACGCACAGAGCGTTCCTCAGTATCCGAATTGCTAAGACGGCGACGCCCGACCGTCGTCAGCGGCGGCGACCGCTTCCGCGAGGTAGCTCGCCCCGGCTTCGACGACAGTGACGATGTATTTCGTCATGACGCAGCTCCCTCGATCGGGTCGTCTTCGCCCGCGAGAATGGCCTCGGCCTTGGCGATGGCGGCGTCCGCCCGTCGGCGCCAAAGCTCGACACCCACTGAGCCTCCCTCCGGGGCGGCGAGTATCTTGAGCAGACCGAGCAGCAACTCGAAATGGTTGGCCTTGCGTTGGACCTGCTCGTCGAAACGTGAGGGGAACGGCAGGGGGCGGCTGACATAGGCGGCGTCGCGTCCTTCCCAGGCACCGGTAACATAGGTCTCGCCGGACGTTTCAACGTCCGACTTATTGCCGTCCCAGCCCTCGTCGGCGATTGCAAGGCCGCAGGCTTGGTCGAGCGTTTCGGCGTCGTAGGTTCGCTGCCGGCGGACCGGCAAATGATAGGTCGTCTCGATGGTGAAGAGGGGCACGGGAGCCTCCAGAATGCAAAAGCCCGGCTCGAGCCAGGCTTTGGGGTGAATGGCAATGAAAAGAGGCGGGGCGGCCGAAGCCGCCCCGCGTGCTCGAGCTATTCGGCCGCGATCATGCGCGACTCGTCCGCTTCATCGGCCGGAGTTCTCTCGTCGTCGCCGGCGAGGAATTCAGGCAGCGCCTCGCCATCGCTCTCTGGCTCCGCGGCGTCGACGGTCACCGCTTGGTCGGCGCCGGTCACCCGGAGGGGCTCGGGCAACCAGCCGGTCTCGGCCAGGAGCCGTTCAGCCTCCTTGGCCATGTCGCCCTTCTTCAGATGATCGATGAGCTGCGCGGCCCGCTCGCCGGTACCCTCCCGCACCGCCTCCAGGATGCGGCGCTTCGGCACGCGGCCGAGATAGTTTTCGACGGTCGGACGCCAACCGGACACCACCATGTCGAGGTCGACGGCCCGGGCGATGCGATCGGCCTCAGTGATCCGCCGCTCAATGGTGTGCGGGGTGGCGCCGCCGCCGTAGCGATCGCCCTTCTCGTAGAGCGCGTTGACGCCGAATGAGGCGCAGTGCGCGAAGAGCGCCGCCTGCTCATCGCCCGTCAGACCGGTGAGCCAGTCCCAGAGATCGGCCTTGTCTTTCGGCAGGCGCTCCTCCCACGTCTTATGGCGCGCGTCGATCGCCTTGGCCGCTGGCGTGTCCTTCAGCCCTTGCGCCTGCACCGGGAAGCTGGCGCTTCGCACCGAGACCTCCATCGCCGTCCCATAGGAGGAATAGCGGGAGAAGACGTCGAGGCAGAACTTGTACAGCACCGCCTGGAAAGCGACCGAAGGCGTGATCGCCAGCCTGTCGCGCAGCGCCAAAGTCCGCTCCGCCGTGAGCTCGGTCAGCAGGCGGTCCGGTAGCGGCTTCACCGAATCATCATCCTCGTCCTCGGCCTCCGCGACCTGCCCGCCGATGGTGATGACGGCGCGCTGGCCTCCCGGCGCTGATGGTTCGGCGCCGTCGAGGGTCGCGGCGGCGGGTTCGCCATCGCAGCCCTGCTCTGGCTCGGCCACGGGCAGCTCGTCCTCAGGCCGGACGTAACCGCGATCAACCAAGAGCGTGCCTTCGGCGTCGATACCGACGAACACACCCGCGCGGGCGACGTCGGCAAGCTGATAGCTGATGGGTCGATCGTCAAAGGCGGCGAGAGCCGCCTCGATTTCGCCAAGTCGGTGGTCAACCTCGTCGGGAAGCTCATCCGCACCGTCATGCTCGGCTTCGAGCCTGGCAAATTCGGCCTTAAGCGCCTCGATGGTCGCCTGCTCGTCGGCGGTGAGACCGGCGGATACACCGTCCAGCTCGCGCAAGCCACGCGTGTGGCCGTAGGGGAAGTCGATCGAGACCTCGATCCACTTCCAGCCTTCTGCGGCGATCGTTTCCGCCTCCGCCTTCAACTTCTCGGTAACCAGACGGTCGAGCAGACCGACGTCCTCGAGCCAGCCGCCGTCGTCGGACTGGAACAGGTCGCGCAGCACCACGCCCCCGGCCGCCTCGTATACGTCGAGGCCGACAAACACGGCCCGCCGGTCGGAGGCACGCACCGTCTTTTCCGTCAACGTGCGGCGGATCTGGTAGGGCTCCTTCTGCCAGGAGCCGGAGATAGCTTGCCAGACCTGCTCTTGACGGCCGTGATCCGCGGTGACGGTGAACGCCATCAACTGCTCGAGCGACATGCCGTCCTCAGCATAGACGTCGAGCAGCGCGGGCGAAACCGAGGCGAGGCGCAGGCGCTGCTTCACCACGTTGACTGACGTGAAGAAGGCGGCAGCGATGTCCTCCTCGGATTGCCCCTTCTCGCGCAGAGCCTGGAAGGCACGGAACTGGTCGAGCGGGTGCAGCGGCGCGCGCTGGATGTTCTCGGCGAGCGAGTCGTCCTCGGCGAGAATGTCGGTCGCCGGATCGCGCACGACGCAAGGCACCGGCGCAGTCTTGGCCAGGCGCTTCTGCTTCACCAGCAGCTGCAGTGCCCGATAGCGACGTCCTCCGGCCGGGATCTCGAACATGCCGGTCTCGGCACCTTCGACGTCGAGGACCGGCCGGACGTTGAGGCTTTGGAGCAAGGTACGGCGGGCGATGTCCTCGGCCAGCTCCTCGATGGAGACGCCGGCCTTCACACGCCGGACGTTTGACTGGCTAAGCACCAGCTTGTTGAAGGGAATGTCGCGCGAGGACGACAGGGTGATCTTCCGAACGGCAGTAGCCATGGGTGATACTCCGCGACGGCCCGACCCAAAGCCTCTCTCTGGGCCTCCAAGCCGTCACGAAGCGCAGCGCCGTCCTCTTCCTCTCAAGGGCAGCGCTGCGAAACCGGCAATTAGGAAAGACGGAAAGCAACGAAACCGGAGACACGCCGTTCCGCATCTCCGGCTTTCTGGGTTTCAGGCTACGCGGTCGAGCAGCTTCTTGGCGCGCGCCTCCATATCGAGCCGTGCGTCCTGATGGGTCTTGCCCCGCGCAACCGCTGTGATGCCTTGCACGAAATCGAACACGCTTTCAGGCTTGCGCCCCTCCTCGGATAACACCCGTTCGATGATGTTCGCTGTCTCTGTCTTCGAGAAGCCGCGCTTGCGCAGGAACTCGCTGCGGTCGTCGTCGGTGCGGGCGACGATCTTTTCCCGTGCGGCCTTGATGCCGTTGACGAAGGGCATCGGTGAAGAGTTGGCAAAGCTGGCCAGCGCCGGCGCCGCCTCGTGTGCAAAGCGTGAGGCGGCGTATTTGGAGTGGCGGATGGTGATCTCCTCGAAATCCTCGACGCCCCAGAGATTACGGTTCTGGCAGACGGCCCGGAGATAGAAGCTCGCCATGCCGAGCGTCTTCGCGCCCACCTCGGAATTCCAGCAGTAGAAGCCGCGGAAGTAGAGGTCCGGCGAACCGTCGGGAAGCCGGCCGGCCTCGATGGGGTTGAGGTCGTCGACCAGGAACAGGAAAACATCGCGATCGGACGCATAGAGCGTCGTCGTGTCCTGGGTGATGTCGGCGCTCGGGTTGTAGACGCCAGTCGACCAGTCAAGCACGCCCGGGATCTTCCAGCGCGTGTCGCCCGTGCCATTGCCGGCGATACGCTGAACGGCCGCCACAAGTTCGTGGTCGAATATACGGCCATATTCGGGACCCGTAGCGGCGCGAAGCTCGACGCGACCATCTTCAATCTCGAGCGTCTTGACCTGCTCGGCCCGATGAGAGCTGAGGCCGAATTGCAGGTTGATGCCAGCGAGCGGCGCCGGAAGCTGACGAAGGTAAGTCGCCGGCGCTCCGACCAGGCTGGCAAGCTGGCCGAAGCTCCAGTGAGTCGGCGCGATCGGCGTGTCGGAACCGGGCAGCAGCAGAGCCAGGCGCTCGGCATCGTCCCGGCTCGCCTCAACCCGGATCGCAGCACTCTCGACCGTTCGGATCCGGCTTCGCTCAGCCCGCCCACGTACCGCGGCATAAAGGTCCGACAGGGATAGATAACGCTCATCCGCGGGCCGCGAGAACCATTCCGACGATACGCGGCTGACGCGTTCGCCGCGGGTCACGTCCACCTTGTAGCCGCCGACGCGGTCGCGGGCAGCGCTCAGAACTTCGACTTGGGTCATGGGTCATCTCCACGACAGGCGCCGGAGGCCTCCCCTCCGAACTTCAACCCGTCACGGCGAAGCCGGTCCGCCCTCTCACTCTAAAGGGGGCGTTGCGGGGCTCTCCTCGCAGAAGGGGTCGGCCGAGACCACAGGCTCGGGCGCAGGGGAAGGCCTTCCCCTCTAAAACGCAATGTCGGATTTCAGGACGTCAGGATCGGCGTATTTTCCGCCCTTCTAGCCGCTTCCGCGGAGGAGGCTTCTCGAGCGATTTCCCTTTCAGGTCCGCCGAGGATGCCGCTCGCACCTTCGATACATCATGGACCAGCGGCCGAGAGGAGCAAGTATTTTTGCTACGCTCCGTCACGCTATCCTGCGAGTATCAACGATGGTCGACGCGACAACTCGTCCGCGCTCGACGCAAGCTACGCGGGGCCATCGAGATTGTCGTTTTCTTCTATCATTCTGGGTGTCAACATCACAGCGATCTCGACAGTGACGCCTCGTGCGGTGGAGTGATGGAGAAGACGAATGACAGACGCCAAATTCCTTACCGCCGAGGAAGTGTCTGCACGTTACCGTGGCGAGGTCACTGTGGGCACGCTGCGAAATTGGCGCGCGATGCGAACAGGGCCTGCATACATAAAAATCGGGAAAGCCGTGTTATACCCGATTGACGAGCTTGACGCATGGGACCGCAGAAATCTTGTGATTTGTAGCGTGTCGAAAGGACTGGACGCGGGCTAGCTTTGGGGCATGGACGTTCGATCAGTAGCAGATCCGGCTAGTCGTGAGACAACTTGATCTGCTTACCGACATGCTCACGCCAAAGACCGAGCCGCTTTACTCGATACTCGACTAATTCGGTCGATGTACCAAATGACTGCGCGACCTCATCCGAAGAGCGTTTCTTGCTAACAGCGTCGATAAGTGCCGTCTTTGGGAGCAGTACTGCCGAGGCCAAATAATAGGCGTCGTGCTCCTCCGCCTTGTCGAAGGTTCTGCCATATGATTCGGCTACGCGGGCAATCTTCGTGAGCTTGTGGCCAAGAAGGATGTGCCAATACTCCTCCAATAGAGTTACGCGTTGGCGCTCGATGGTGTGACTGTCATTCAAAAGCACGACCCAATTATCATTATCGGCATCCAGCGGAATAGTCATTGCAGACCATTCGCCGCCTGCAATTCCCCGTAGGTTCTTCACCGTTTGGGCATCAAGGCAGTTCGTCTTCCCAACAGGGATAACCTGTATCCCGTCCACTTCGATGCGCAGACTATCGATTGGCTCATCCTGCGAGAGCCCAAGATCCACTCTGAATTTCTCAGCGGCTTGCTCAAGCTCTTCTTTCGACAGCGACACGCTCGGAGAAGTTGCGTTGTCATCAACGTCCTGATGTCCAGACCAATGGGCGCCAGTCGCTAGAGTTTGGCGCAGGCATTCAGCTGCCTTCAACAACGTGCGGACGGTTGACGAGCGAACGTTCTTGCCTGCTCGGAAGTGTACGAATGCGACTTTATCAAACCCAAGTCCGGCGTCCTCGGCATCAGGACCAAGCCACTCCATAAGCCGAATCTTGGAGTTGTTATCTGGCAGCCCTTCCCCACGTTCGATTCTCGCGAGGGTCGAGAAACTGACGCCTATGGCTGCTGACAGTGCTCGGATGCTTAGTCCTTCAGCCTCACGTTTCCGTCTTATGGCTCGAATCAGCTTTTCTTCGAATGAGGGCATGCTTTCTCTGTGCGAATGGCACGGCTTGACACGCCCGTCCATTCGGGCGCAGGCTGTGCGGGTGACACAGACTCGCACATTTCCGATTCGGGGTGAAGCCTCCCTGGGAGAGGACGTCCGGGCCTTGTTGCGTGAGGTCGGAACTGCATTGGACCAGCAGCGACCGCTTCGAGTCCACGTCTATGGCCTGATCACCGTGGACGAGCTGTCCCCGGTAGCCACCGAAACTCAGGAGAATGGAAATGAACGACAAAGTGCGAGAAGATCCTCGGCCCGATCACGGAAAAGGACCGCCCGACGGCAAGGGGCGGCCATTGGACCATGGGCGGCCGGTACCTCACCACGGCTCGGCGGCGACGTCCTGCGTGCCTGCTATGAAGAGCAAATGAAGCGCCTTGCTGAGGCCTACCCCACTCTGCAGACTTTCTTGGATGACGACGGAATGTGGCTTCTCGCTAAGAGCTCGGTTATTCCGGGCTTGCCGCGGGAGGCCACGTTTCTCATAGCTCTTCCGTACAAATCGGGTCCGGGTCCTCGCGCATGGGGCTTCTGGACCGACGCCGCGGGGCACTCACGCTGGATTGGTCCGCGCCACACGAATTTCCGGGACGGGTCGATCTGCGCTTTTTCACCGAATGAGGGGGCGTGGTCCGAAGGCTGCGATCTTACGACGCTACTTGATCTCTATAGTGTGTGGGCGCTGCGGCATCTGCATCTAGAGGTCATCGGGCGTTGGCCAGGAAAGCAATATGGTCTCATAGGTGCAGACCCGAATGCGGACGCCTATTACCGTCAACGGGAGTGCCGAGATGACGAGCTTTGCGGTTGCGGCTCGGAAAGGCGGCGCTACGCGGATTGCTGCAAGGCGTCCGATCTGCGATGCGACTTTATCGAATCAGCTTCTCTCTTCCTTCAGCATACGGGCGGATTCGAATCTCGCGTGCCACCGCCATCAGTCGTTAGCTTTGTCCAAGAGCTATCCGCCGCCCCAAAAATGGCGGAAGTCCATTTACAGCTCCGGTGCGTAGCGTGAAACCGATCTCGAACGACGATCGAAGCGGCAGCGACAGCGACAGCGGTCGTTACGACAGTTGCTCACCACACACGGGCAGGATTGACGAAGATACATTCGACTGGGAGCAATATGCGTACATGCCAATCCCTCAAAGAGATGCGACGCTCGCACATCGCAGGCGGCAAGGATCCTCGAGATTAGCGAAAGCGGTTTTCAACGCCAAGGAACGCAGATTCGACTGCCGCCGACCTCCCGAGCTGTACGGGAGGAATGGTTAGTCCTTGCTTCACCTTCGGCGTGCCGGGGCCGAGCTTTTCATACGTCGCCTGCACCGGCAGAACCTAGAAGGACGCCGTTTCGCTACGATGATCGGCTTGCTAAGACGTGCAAAATTTGCCGCAGTTTGTCAGTCGACTGGTTCTGTTCAACGCTAAGGTCGGTGACTCAATCAGCCGTTCTTTGAATTGGCATTGCCAGAACGCCGGCCCCCTTGTAAACGAGCGCCGCACCGTTGCCGACCGTCTTTCAGCGGTCGCCCGCAGCGGGGGCCTGTAGCTCAATGGTTAGAGCCGATCGCTCATAACGGTCTGGTCGCAGGTTCGAGTCCTGCCGGGCCCACCAAGAGGATCAACAACTTACTGGCTTCTCGTCCGCGCAGCGCGACGACCGCACCAGATACGTCCACTTTTCGTTCGTGTGCGGGCTCGCGCACCGCAATCCGCTTGATGGCGCGAGACCGGCTTCGGTGATGGTGAACGTAGTCGTCGCCCACTCATCGATCGTGTCCCCGGGCGTGGTGTAGCTGGCGGCGGGTCACCGCGTTCACCGGCAAGAGCCGGGCAGGTCAGCTGGCCATCGCCGGAAGGCTGACGGTTGGATCATCGCTCAACGGCGCGATGGTTTCCAGCGTCATGTAGCGGGCGCGCTGAACGGCCCATTCGTCGTTCTGTCGAGCAGGATCGCGCCGATGAGGCGAACGATGGCGTCCTCGTTGGGGAAGATGCCGACCACCCCGGTCCGCCGCTTGATCTCGCCGTTGAGGCGCTCGATCGGGTTGGTGGAATGCAGCTTGGTTCGATGCTGGGGCGGGAAGGTCATGTAGGCGAGCACATCGGTCTCGGCCTCGTCGAGGAAGCCAGCAAGTTTGGGCAACTTGGGGCGGAGCTGGTCGGCAACCTTTCGCCACTGCGCTCGTGCGGCCTCGGCGTCGTCCTGGGCAAACGCGGTGGCAATGAAGGCGGAGACGACGCGCCGCCCGCTCTTGCCGGCATGCGCCAGCGTGTTGCGCATGAAGTGGACGCGGCAACGCTGCCAAGTGGCGTTGAGCACCTTGGCCACGGTGGCCTTGATGCCCTCGTGGGCGTCGGAGACGACGAGCTTGACACCGCGCAGGCCGCGGCGAGCGAGCTTGCGCAGGAATGCCGTCCAGAACGTCTCGGCTTCGGAGGGACCAATATCCATGCCGAGCACCTCGCGCCGGCCGTCACTGTTGACGCCGACCGCGACAATCACCGCGACCGACACGATGCGACCCTGCTGGCGCACCTTCACGTAGGTGGCGTCGATCTACAGATACGGCCAGTCGCCCTCGATCGGACGGGCGAGGAACGCCTTCACCTTGTCGTCGATCTCGCCGCACAGCCGACTCACCTGGCTTTTGGAGATGCCGCTCATGCCCATCGCCTGCAGCAGATCGTCCACCGAGCGGGTCGAGACGCCCTGCACGTAGGCTTCCTGCACCACGGCGGTGAGCGCCTTCTCGGCCATGCGGCGCGGCTCCAGGAAGCCCGGGAAGTACGAGCCCTTGCGCAGCTTGGGGATGCGCAGTTCGACCGCGCCGGCGCGGGTCTCCCAGATCCGGTCGCGGTAGCCGTTGCGCTGGGCCAGACGCTCGGGGTTCTTCTCGCCATAGGCCGCCCCGGTCTGGCCTTCGACCTCCAGCTCCATCAGACGCTGGGCGGCAAAGCCGATCATCTCGCGCAACAGATCGGCATCAGGGGTCTTCTCCACGAGCGTGCGCAGGTTCATCATATCGTCGGTCATCGGTGGTTCCTCGGTTGCGTTGGCGTGTCGCAACCCGATCCTACCGGCGAATCGCCGGTGACCACCGCAAAGCCGCCCGCCCGCTACGGCGCTATTTGAGGGCGCGCGTGCGGGCGGCTTTGCTCTACCGAGCTACACCATCACTGGGGACACGACCAGGTAAAATGACATACGATCGTACCAAGGCGCTCGCGTACGCCCGCAAGTATTGGACGAAGTCATGCTCTGATGGATACATCGGCGTTAGCGAAGCAACTCCTTACGTTAAGGTTCCGAACGGGACCATCTTCGTCCGCACTGACACTAACGAAACGGCGCGCCGACCCGGCGGGACGGAGATCGACAATGTCGATGATTGCGCCCACTTTCTCTCATGCTGCCTTGGACATGAGGCAAACGAGGCCGGCGGCGGACTGCCGATACGCCGGGATTTCCCGTCCGCGATCTATGGGGTCATCAGCGCCCGTCGATTGTTCAGCACACTGACCGAGGACGGATTGGTCGAAACAATACTCGAAAAGGCAAATCACACGCAAACTGCGAACAAGCTTTCTCAACTCGCCGCCGGAGATTTGATCTTCTATCGGGATCCATCGGCGAATGCATATGGTCATTCCGCGATGTATCGCGCTGATGCAAAGAAACGAGTTGCATGTCATACGTGATGCCGATGTGATCAAACCAACGAAATCGGCCAGGAATGGGATGGCGACGCTATTACCGATGTCAGCTACACGCTAGCGCCAGTGCGTGACACGGCGCCTCTGGTTGCATAGCGTCCCGTAGACCGGCTGCCCTCGGTCCACTCGTAGCGCCCGTAGGCTCCGGAAATACGATAAGCTTGTGTTCAGCAGAGGGCGTGCATGATAAAGTCCACAACTACCGCGATGCCGTCGGTCGGGCAGGACTGGCCGGCTCTCGTCGGAGATCCGGGGGAAGGCGAATGGGACGGCTACGAATTCTCGCGCTCGTTTTTCCAGTTCTGTTTTGCTCATCAATTGTTTCGCTCCGCGCGCAAGACGAGCAATGCCGAACCAGCCCAGAGCCGCAGTGCCAGTGTGCGTGCCGCGAGGTTCGGTCGATCGCATCGTTCGCGCCACGAGGGACTTGCCGGATCATCGAACCGGGCGGCGGCGCCTGCCAGCTTCGCTGGTTCGATGCTGCGCGCAGCAATGAGGAAAAGGTCTCTGATCCGAATCGAGCCGGAGCACCGCAGCGTCAGTTTCTGGATCGCGTGCGCAGCGGCAACCTGCCGATCAAGACGAGCGACATGGCATTTCTCCGCGTCGAGTTGCTTGAAGATAAAGTGAAGAGCAGCGACATCAAATTGCCTCCCGGGCCAACACCCTTTGAGACAGCCGCCGCCTATCTCGCCATCGATCCGAACAAGCTCGAGCCAGAACCACTGCTCGTCAGCCTACTGATCTTGTTGGGGCCAGCCGTGTCCGGCCAGACGAGCGACGCGGTGGCAGCCGCGCTGGTGGACTACCTTGCCAGTAACCCCAAGATGATTCTTGCCCGGTTTCAGGCCGAAAAACCGGAAGTCATTTCGTACAAGGCTGGTTCCTTCGAGTTCATCGACATGAGCGCGCGCGGCTGCGTCGAATTAGTGCTCCGCGGCGAGAAGCCCGTCACGTTGATGGTCAAGTCTCCCAGAGCCGCAGGACGCACCCGATGCCGCGAATAGGGTTCTTGGTCTTTTTGCTTCTCCTGGCCTCGATAGACTCCGCGGCCGCGATCGGGGTCGAAACCATTCGCAAGCATTCTCAAGGCTCGGATGCCGCTTTGGTATTCGTGCATGGACTTGGAGGCGGTCCTTGCTCGACCTTCGAAAGCAACGTCGCAAGTGCCGATGCCGCCGAACGAACCTTCGAATGCCAGCGCTACGAGCCTAGGAAGCGAACGGTGAAAGGAAAGCCACCACTAAGCTGGTTCACGATTTTCGAGCGAGACCACGCGGCAGCCCTGCCCGGCGGCCGGACGCTCGGCGATATCGACTTGTATACGGTTAGCTACATGGATGCGGCACCCGCAATGATTTCTGCGACCGAAATCGGTGAGTCGCTCGCACGCAATCCGGAGTTCCTCCGAATTTTGGACGAATACAACAACGTCCTATTCGTGGCCCATAGCATGGGCGGCATTGTTCTAAGACGTGCCATTGTCCGTCTCCAATTGAACGGCGAGCAGGCGCGTCTCGACCGGATCGTGGGCGTGGGCCTTCTCGGGTCACCTTCTGAAGGTGCGCCGCTCGCCGACTTCGTCAATGTCTGGGGTTGTTGGCTCCCGGCCATCTTGCGCAAAGTTTGCTGGGGTGAATACGTCGCCCAATGGTATGGCGCGGGCTGGCACCAGATTACGGACCTGCAAACGCTGGAGGGGCACAATCATCTCCTGGCGGGGTTGCAGACAGACTGGGGCTCGGTGATCAAGGCGCGCCAGGGCAAACCCTTTATCGTCTCGTGCGCGTACGAAACCGTCGCAGAGATCCCGGCACTCAAGTTGGCTGTCGTCGAGCGCATCTATACCCATACTGCCGGATGCTTCGAGCAGGAGCCAATCACTCAGAGCCACATGGCGTTGAGCAGGCCGATCGACATTGAAGACAACCGGCATCAGTGGTTACGACGAACGATCGTCGAGGCCCTGCAGCGTGTCGAGAACTTCAAACTGCGCAACTGGTCGCAGAACGACCCTCTCGGTGCGCTCATCGACCAGATCAATCTTGAGGCCGGACAGCCGCGTCCGTCAGGCGCCTTGGGAGAAACCGTGCAGGTACGGCCCGAATCCGAGGCAGAAGTCAATGCGCTTCGCCTGAAACCGGACAACCGTGACTATGGCGGTCCGACGTGGGGGGCCCTTCTGAAGTCAATCGCCCGTTATAATTCCTGTTTGAAGGTGCAGTCCGACCGTCGGCGACGAGAGCACGAGGTATGGACCAAAGGCGCAGTGGCGTGCCCGAACTCAATCGAGGCAAAGCGCATCTACGCTTGCGACCTACGCTTTTGTTCTTGAGAATGAATAAGCTATCTGGCACGTGCAAGCGAAGCGCTGCAAAAGCATCCCATTCTTGGCCGCGTACGAACTAGCAGGATCCGCCTTGATGCGTCTAAGCGCCGCCAGCACAGCCAAACCGAATTCCTGTTTCGAGTTCAGACTTTGCACTACACCGTGGGCCATCAGCGCGCTCTGTCTGCCCATAATTGCAATGCATGAGGCAGTGGCTCCTCCGCAAAATCCTATTCGTTCGACTTCACTCCATCGATCTCAAAATAGTGCTCGAGGTTAGAGACCAGATGCGGAACACGTTCGGCCGCCGCTGGTGCAGCACGCTGTACGCGGCAGCCTTCGAGGGTGAACGTCAGACCTTCATCCGCTTCGATTACGGTTGACAGCAACCGGCCTACGCAACTCGGATTCAATTGAGCCAGATCGATACGCGGTGTCAATGCTTCGCCGTCTAGTGCTGAGTAAAGCCGAATCTTGCTACCGACTTGCGCAGTTAATATTCGGCTTCCAGATCGCGCCGTCAGCTCAGCAACTGTATCGCCTAGGTCTAGCTGCTGTACGCTCCACCGAAGAGGGATCGACGCATCCGGGAGCACCTGGCGTTTTACAAACCAGGCCGAGATCGTCCCGGCGGTCTGATCAAACCAACTCGTCGGCTTTGGAACGTCGAGGGCGATTAGCGTGTCCGGCATCATGGAGAGGACGAACGCGCCGCCCGTGAGCACCAACCTGGGCCGAGTCGCATCATTCTTGTTGGCCGAAGCGCGTTCGTGAGTGAGCACGCCGTCATAGGGCGCGTCAAACGTGCGCCGACCAGTCAATTTCACCTTATCGGCTTCGAGGCGATAGGCGGACACCTCTGCGGCACCCGGATATCCTTCCACGTCGGAGATCACCATCACCGCGTGTCGTTCGCTATCGACCGCGGCGGCAAAAACATTTCCAGGTGGAATGTCATTGGGCGCGAGCTGCGTGCCGCTCGCAAGCTCTACGATTGTAAACCCGCCTGGATTCGTCTCAGTCCTCGCGTCGCCGAGAACTGCGAGATCTCCTGCAGCAGACTTCCATATGCTGCCCCCACCTTCGGACGCAAACGGGTAAATCCCGCATCTACCGACCCGCCGCTCGTCTATCATCTCACAGATCACCCGACCGTACATCCATTGTCCGACTGCGATAGCTGTCGCTAAATATCGCTTCCCTTTGCTTCCGGAGAATATTTGAGGGCATCCCATATCTTGGATGTCTGACTTAGCCTGCTCAAGCGACGTGCTCGTCCCATTGATGAGGCTCATGGACGTCAAGTCGAGCGCCGTCATGTCTTTTACTACCCGCGTATCGGTACCCAGATTGCGGTCGGGCGTGCAGGTATCGTCGGCTGCCTCATTCTCCGTTGTCGGCGCTTGCACTATCTGGAACAGTTTCTGCTCGGGAACCGATCGAGGGAATTGCAGCCTGGATATTCCGAGAACCTCTAGAGTAGTTCCGCAGTCCTCGTGTAGATCATCAGAATAGAATTTCGACGTATCCTCATGTCGCGGCGCCGTGCGTCTCTCGATAGCATCCTCGAACAGGTAGCTCAGTGGTGCAATTGAGATTGTCTTTTTTGCATCGTCATCTTCATCATCGAACCATGCCAAGTTCTGGCAGTTCGAATGAAAGCGAAGATCAATATCCTCCCTTATCGCCGTTGTCCGGGCTGTTCGACGCGCAAGGTCAATACCTACATAATATGTCGTACTGTCGTCTCCTTCGATCTCCCTCACGGCAAATTCGATGAGAATACGGTTCCGGTCGGCACGCAAGGGTCGCACGACAAATTCTCGGCTCGCGCGACCATCATGGTTGATAGGAACGCGCATCAGAACCGTGGCAAGCTTCAGATCAAACACGATGAACTCGATCTGACGTTCCTTCCGCTCCTGGTCAACGACCTCAACTACTTTCTCGGTGATAAGGACCGATACTCCAGCGTCGGAGTTTCGAAACTGAAAGAGCGGCGGCGGAACGTCGAGCCGCAGAACCCTATCCGCCTTGAAGTAGATTCCGCCGGACCACCGGAAGATGCTTCCCGCCGGAACTGTAGCAAGAACCTCGTTCGCGGTGAGCAGGCGTTGCAAGCCGAACCTCGCGACATCGGATATTCGGGCCACGTCCCTTTCGGTAGTGAATGTCCCTGCATTGATCAGACGAGCGAGGGACGCCACGGCATCTGACACGAGCCGGTCGCTACCCACTTGTCCGGCGGCGGCCTGATATTGGCGCCGTCCCTCTTCAAGCGCCGTCTCACGTCGCGGTTGAACGTATCCGAAGAAAACCAAAATGGCGATCAGTCCAAGATACAGGCCACCCTTCAATGGATCGGAAATCCGCATGAATGCGTGTAAAACGCCTTGCAGAGTCCCGCCTAGCGATAGCGCGCCCGCCGGCTTCGGAGCTTGAGCGAGAGCGACGATGGGCACCCACCATTCGCGCATAAACGAATCCGGATCGTTCCCGACAGGGCGGAAGTAATGGCTGTGACCGCCCGCGAAGTACCTGTTGACAATGAAGTCGTCGGTGAATCCGTAGAAGCCGACCCGTCCGGCCATACCAGTTAACAGTACCAGCATTTGGCTCAGCACTAGAATTCCGTCGTTCGTTCCGCAATCATTGACCACCAACTTCAGCTTTCCTGTCGCACGCAAGCGACGCCAGTTGAAATTGGATCGAAGGACGCTTCCAGAAAGGATCAGCGCTGGGATAATAGGTAATTCGTCAGGCTTGATGCCGCAGAGGGCGTGAGCCACAAGGTGCGTTCCGAAAGAGTGGCAAACAATCGTGATCGGACTTCCTGGATTTTCCCGGATAATCTCACGAAGCCGGTTGCGGAAAGATCGGACAGCCAGCCAGCGAAAAATTGGAATCAGGAAGGCGATAACGCTAAAGTAGCCGTAACGGTACGATTTGACGTCGATGTTCGGATTTGCGTCCTGAACGAGGCTCTTAAGCCGCTCTTGCCATTCGCCAAACGTTCGAATCCCATGGACCGTTATGAGAATTGGTCGGGTCGCGGACATGTTCGCTCGCTAGAAAAATTCAGCCATTATGGCAGCATTCAGCGTCACTACAGCGAACCAGGCGACGAAATTTGTGTCAGAGACTCATGGTGGCCTTTAGTTCGCGAGTAGCAGGCATTCGCTGCAATGCTGTAAAAGTAGCATCGTAATACAATGCTAGCAGAAGTGGAAGAGCGATCGCTCGAAAATCCGTAAAGGGATCTGATCTGAGGTATCACAATGACCTCGGAAGCCAACTCGCGGCTTCTCTCTCAGATATGTCAACCGAGCGTCATTCATTTACGATGAACGGCGCGACCGGAGCAAATCCCGTTTCGTCGATCGGCGACGCAAGTTGCAGCATCTTGCCGGCGTGCTGTTCTAGCGCCCGGACGGGAACGCGGTTGCTTCATGTCCTCTATCGCGCCGCGAACCCGCTCGCCCTCGCTGCGGTCACCGAACGCCGCCATAAGCCGAGTTCTGCCCGCTAAAGCGAACGCGTCATGTTGTCGAGCGATATTAGAGCCTTGTAGGCATCCAAGAGTCGGACGGACAAGCTCCTCTTGCGATCCGATAGTGGCCCATACATTGTCTCTTCGAGATAAATATACTTGTCATCGATGAGAATGGCGAAGAGGCCGGGATTACAACGTAGGCAAAGATGACGCCAAGAATTCACAGCTTCGGCCAACGCAACTGCCACGCAATGTCGCTATTGGGCCAGTTTCGATCGTATCGAGCTCGCTAGCAATGCAAGTTGTTGCAGATCCAAATGCCGCGGGAGATCCAGATAATTATATTGCAGTTTCAACGGCCTGTAAGCTGGCGGTCCTCATTAAGCAAGGCGCCCCGCCTTAACTCCTCCGGCCAATTAGCCTGCAGGTTGAGAAGTTCATGCATGGCTTTGCCATTCCTCCGCTCGTACGTTTCATCGCCGATGCGAAACGAACTCCGCCGAGCCGAGTCCGAGTTCAGGAAGCGGCTTGGTCGCCCAAGGATTGGAAATGCGCAAGCCGGCCTTCCTCGCGAAATTCTATGGATCAATGCGCATTAGCATCAGAACACCGCTCAGGCGCGTGTTCTGAGGTTGTCCGTCTGGCGGACCGTACTAGGTACCATCAGGCCTACGCCGCTCTCTCACGATTTCCTCGGCTTTCGGCCCTTTTGAAATCTCGACGTATGGAGTTCCAAACAGGGCATTGATCGCCGCCAGTTCGTTGTGGTGGGTCTCGTCGGCCACTGCGAAGCAATCGCGGCGGGTCGCTTACATCGCCAGCTCTGAAGTCGCTGGAGCTACTTCTCGACCACACCCGCTCTGCGTTTGTGATGCCGCGAAGGGAGGTGAAAGGGCCAGCCTGAACCTGCGTTCGCCCCCTTCGCCAACAATGTCACTCAAAGGAATCCCTTTAGATCGGCACCACCCAACCCACCAGTGGCCTCCGGCGCCGTTCAATTCTGTGCACCTTCAGCTACTCAAACCGGTCCCTCAGATGCATGTGAGACCTCGCGTGCGCCGATCGAACCGGCCCCCGTCGAGCCGACTTGTAAGCCCGGCGCTGGAGGCGCTGTTTCAACCGGAGGACGCTTATGAACATGTTCGTATCGACCGCGGCTGCCGTCGCCTCCGTACCTGCGCCAGCCCTGGCGGGCAATCAATCCGACAAGCTCACTCGCCTGAGTGCGATGCTGGCGCGCGCCGAGGAAATCGTGTGACTTGCTGTGCACACGTTATGTGCGAAAGGGCTGGAAAATCGACGAGGTCGCCGCCGAGCGAGCGCTAGAGTACTTTCGGAAATCAGCGGCGGACGACTCGGACAATGACGAATTGCGCGAAGCTGCCATAGAGTTTCTGACCAGTCACGGTCAGTCCCTGGACTGGATGTTTGACGGGAAGCTCGACGGCATGATCTGCGGCCTCGCACACAATTCGAAACATGCGGCGACCAGCGCCCCGAATGTCGCGATGGATACCCTTCGGAATTGGCGAGCGATGAAGATCGGTCCGACCTTCGTCAAGATTGGCAAGGCTGTTTTGTATCCAACGAATGAACTTGATGCTTGGGATCAAAAGAATACGGTGACGTGCCGAGCATCAAAGGGACTCAACGTGGATAAGGGTGAAGGAGCGTGAAGATCACGTACGAACACGCGAAGCCGCTCCCAATTGCAGCTCCCTTGCGGATCTATCGTTTCCATAAATTGGCTTATTTTCAATACCTTACTCGAGACGAGCAGAGTGTTGCACAACCATCCGTCCGGCGACCCGACGCCGTCGCAGGCCGACATCCAGATGACGAAAGCGATCGTCGACATCGCCAAGCCGCTCGGGATCGCCGTGCATGATCACATCATCGTCGGCAAGAACGGGCATACCAGCTTCAAGGGCATGCGGCTGATTTAGCATTGCACTCAACAAGCCCGCCGCTGTCGTGTGCGCAATTGCGCACGGGGGGCCGGGACCCATACCCACAGGGTTGTGTTGTCGAAGCACGCTGTGGCTCCAGCTTTGCATGCCAATTTGCTTTCGTGGTTATGGGTCCCGGGTCGCGCTGCGCTTGCCCGGGACGACATCGAGATTGTGACAAAGAGTCATACGTCCGCATTCTCGCGACATCTCTTGCCGAGCCTTGCATCTCGTTCCGCCCGCGTCATACGAACCAAGCGTAACTGCCGCTAAACTAGCCAATGCAACGTTTTCCGCGCGGCGGCGTTTGTTGCAGGTTGCATTGATGGCTTCCAAGCCTTGGGGGACCGATGTCCGATTTCGTCATTGAGGAAGGGCTGCCCTACCCGCTGGGCGCCCACTGGAGCGGCCACGGCACCAATTTCGCGGTGTTTTCCGCCAACGCCACCAAGGTCGAGGTCTGCCTGTTCGACGGCGAGCGCGAGACGCATCGCTTCGAGCTGCCCGAATATACCGACCAGGTGTTTCACGGCTTCATCAATGGCGTGCAGCCGGGGACGTTCTACGGCTACCGCGTCTACGGTCCCTACCAGCCGGACGGCGGCCACCGCTTCAACCCGAACAAGCTGCTGCTCGATCCCTACGCCTGCGCCCATGCCGGCAGCCTGACCTGGAATCCGGCGGTGTTCGGCTACAAGATGGAGAGCGGCGACGACCTCACCTTCGACGAGCGCGATAGCGCGCCGTTCATGCCGAAATGCGTGGTGGTCGATCCCAATTTCGACTGGGTCCAGGAGGCGCAGCGGCAGGACGTGCATTGGGACGAGACCGTGGTCTACGAGACCCACGTCAAGGGGTTCACCAAGCAGCACCCGGGCGTCAACGAACATTTGCGCGGCACCTATGCCGGCTTCGGCTCGAATGCCGCGATCGATCATCTCAAGGCGCTCGGCATCACCTCGGTCGAGCTGCTGCCGGTGCATTCCTTCATCAACGACAGCAACCTGCTCGACAAGCACCTCACCAATTACTGGGGCTACAACACCATCGGCTTCTTCGCGCCGGATCCGCGCTACGCCGCCGACGTGCCGAACAGCCTGCGCGAATTCAAGGAGATGGTGTCGCGGCTGCATGGCGCCGGCCTCGAAGTCATTCTCGACGTCGTCTACAACCACACCGCCGAAGGCAATGAGCGCGGCCCGACGCTGTCGTTCAAGGGCATCGACAATGCGAGCTATTACCGGCTGCTGCCGGACAAGCGGCGCTACTACATCAACGACACCGGCACCGGCAACACGGTGAACCTGTCGCATCCGCGGGTGATCCAGATGGTGATGGACAGCCTGCGCTACTGGGCCGGCCACATGCATGTCGACGGCTTCCGCTTCGATCTCGGCACCATCCTGGCACGTGAGGTTTACGGCTTCGACGAGCAGTCCGGCTTCCTCAAGGCGATGAACCAGGACCCGCTTCTCGCGACCGTCAAGCTGATCGCCGAACCCTGGGATTGCGGCCCCGGCGGCTACCAGGTCGGCGGCTTCCCGGCGGGCTGGGCGGAGTGGAACGACAAATACCGCAACGTTGTGCGCGATTTCTGGCGCGGCGAGGCGGCGCCAGGCAGCCTGGCACCGCGGCTGCTCGGCTCGCACGACGTGTTCAACCGCGAGGGCCGCCGCACCTGGGCCAGCGTCAACTTCATCACCGCCCATGACGGGTTCACGCTGAACGACTGGGCGAGCTACAACAACAAGCACAACGAGGCCAACGGCGAGCACAACAATGACGGCTCGTCGGACAACCACTCCTGGAATTGCGGCGCCGAGGGCCCGACCGCCAATCCGGATATCCGCACTTTGCGCGAACGGCAGAAGCGCAACATGCTGGCGACGCTGCTGGCCTCGCAGGGCACGCCGATGCTGCTCGGCGGCGACGAGTTCGGCCGCACCCAGCGCGGCAACAACAATGCGTACTGCCAGGACAACGACATCTCGTGGTTCGACTGGAATTTTTCCGACGACGGCGGGAAGCTGCTCGCCTTCACCAAGCGGATGATCAAGCTGCGGCGCGACTACCCGATCCTGCGCCGCAGCCGCTTCCTCTCCGGCGATCGCGATCCGCAGCTCGAGATCCGCGACGTGGTCTGGATCGGCACGACAGGCGCCGAGATGACGCAGGCCGACTGGAGCACCGGCTGGATCAAATGTTTCGGCGTCGTGCTCGACGGCCGCGCGCGCAAGACCGCGATCGCGCGTGAGGGCGAGGACGACACTGTGCTTGTCATCCTCAACAGCTACGAGGGCGAGGTCGACTTCAAGCTGCCGCCGACGTCAGCCGGACCGCGCTGGTCGCTGCTGCTCGACACCAACGCGCCGGAACAGCCGGCAGGCGCGCAGTTTGCGTTCGACGGCACGTACAAGGCGGTAGGGCGTTCGTTCGTGCTCTTCACCGCCGGCGAGGTGAAGTCATCCCCGTAGCCCGTTGGCTCCACCCGGGCTGCGGTCCGCCTTCTCCTTCCCCCTAAAGGGGAAAGGTCGGGATGGGGGTCAGCCCCGGGCGACGCTGCAAGCCGAGAGTGCAGATCCCCACCCGCTTAGCTCTGCCGAGCAAAGCGACCTCCCCTTTGCAAGGGGAGGTTAGAGTCCCGCGACCCCGTCGGCCAATTGACATTCGGCCGCGGACTGCCAGACTTCGCGGAAAATTAGGGGTGGAGACCTCTGGATGGCCAATCTTTCGGCCTCAAATCACGTCGCCCGTGTTTTGTCGGCGGCCAACCAGGTGGCCGGCGTCGACACCGAGACGCGGATCGCCGCGTCCTGGCGGCGCTGCCTGGTCAATCACAACCTCGACCCGGCCCGGCGTGGGCCGCCGCAGACCCTGACCGAGGCCGAGGTCCGGCACATCGCCGAGCCGATGGAGGATTTGATCCAGGTCGCGATCCCCGAGCTCGAGGACCTCGCCCGCGTGCTCCACGATTCCGGCTACTGCGTCAATCTCGCCGATCCCAACGCCACCATGCTGGTGAGCCGGCTGCCCGGGGGCGACTACGCGCGGATGTTCCTGGAGTGGAAGATCTACACCGGCTCGAACTTCGCCGAGACGTTCGAGGGCACCAACGGGCTCGGCACCGCGCTCGCCGAGCAGCGGCCGATCCTGGTCCATGGCGACGAGCATTTCCGCGAGCAGTGGCACATGTTCACCTGCGCGGTGTCGCCGCTGTTCGATCATGCCGGGCGGCTCGCCGGCGCCGTCAACATCACCTCGTGCCGCAGCGATCTCGGCCGCAGCGCGCATGAACTGGCGCTCGCCGTCACCACGGAGGCGACGCGGCGGATCGAGCAGTCGTTCTTCCGCCGGCGCTACCGCGCCTCCTGGATCGCGATGCTGCCCGGCGACGGGCACGGCATGCTGGCCTATGACGACGACCGCCGTGTCGTCGGCGCCTGCCGCACCGCGCGCGCAGCGTTCGGGCTGACCGATGCGATGATCGAGGACGGCATCGACCTGTCGCATCTCGTTCAACTGGACGATCGCGCGACGCGTGCCGCGGACGAGCAGGTCGCGCTGCGCCGCGCCGACGGCACGCCGTGGGGCCGCGCCCATCTGGCGCCGCCGGTGCGGGCGCGTTCGCCGCGTCCACCATCCACGCCGCCGCGCGAAAAGCCGGCCGGACAGTTTTCCGGCCTGTACCGGCTGGCGGGCCGCGATCCCGTGCTGATCAAGGGCGTGAAGCGGCTGATGACGGTCGGCAATCTCGACCTGCCGATCCTGCTGCATGGCGAGACCGGCGCCGGCAAGGACGTGTTCGCGCGCGCCATCCATACGGCGAGCAACCGCGCCGGCCGCAACTATGTCGCGCTAAACTGCGCGGCGATGCCGGAGAGCCTGATCGACGCCGAGCTGTTTGGCTACGAGGCCGGCGCCTTCACCGGCGCGCGGCGCGAGGGATCGAAGGGGCTGATCGTGCAAGCCTCTGGCGGCACGCTGTTCCTCGACGAGATCGGCGACATGCCGCTTTCGCTGCAGACCCGGCTGCTGCGCGTGCTGGAAAACCGCGAGGTCTGGCCACTCGGCGCGCTGAAACCTGTCGCGGTCGACATCCGCCTGATCAGCGCCACGCACCGTGATCTGGCGCGGATGGCGGAGGACGGCAGCTTCCGCTCCGATCTGTACTACCGGCTGCGCGGCATGGAGATCCGCCTGCCCGCGTTGCGCGAGCGCGCCGACCGCAAGGACGTCATCGCGCAGATCGCCGACGAGGAAGCGCCGCACTGCCGCATCGCGGCCGACGCCTGGGCGCAGCTGATGGCCTATCCGTTCCCCGGCAACATGCGCCAGCTTCGCCATGTGCTGCGGCTCGCCGGCGCCACCGCGGAGGACGGCGTCATCACCGAGGCCGATCTCGATCTGCCGCCGTTCAGCGCACGTGGCGCGGAGGCCGATCACACCGCGAGCGAGCGCGCCGCGATCGTCGATGCATTGCGCGCCAATGACGGAAGAGTGACGAACGCAGCCAAGGCGCTCGGGCTCAGCCGCGCGACGTTGTACCGGAAGATCAAGGCGTTAGGGATCGCGCTGGACAGCTAGAGCAGAACGGCCCCTGCTGTTCCGGCGGTGCGGGAAAGGTGATATCGTACGGTTTTCGCCTTCAACGCCACGGAGCGGGTCCCATGACACGGTTTCCCCTCGCTGTGGTCGTTGGCCTCATTGCCGCGACCATTTCGCAGCCTGCCGCCTCGGATTCCACCGAGCAACGATTGGGCAAAGTCCATTTCGTGACATCCTGCAAGCCTGAAGCGCAGGAGCTGTTCGATCGCGCCATGCTGTATCAGCATTCGTTCTGGTACAGCGCGTCGCGGCGCACCTTCGAGGAGGTGCTGGAGGCCGACCCGCAATGCGCCATCGCCTATTGGGGGATCGCGCTCAGCTATCTCTACAATCCGCACGCGCCGCCGCCGCCGGAAAACCTTCCGCTCGGCCTTGAAGCTGCGAAAAAAGGCCAGGCGCTGAATGCCGGCACCCCGCGCGAGCGGGAATACATCGATGCGATCGCGGCGATGTATGTCGACTACGACAAGGTCGATCACCGAACCCGCGTGCAGCGATTCCTCGCCGCCGAAGAGCAGGTCGCGACGCATTATGCCGACGATGACGAGGCGCAGATCGCCTATGCGATCACGCTCAACGTCGCGGCGTCGCCGGGCGACAAGACCTATGCCAACCAGCTGAAAGGCGCGGCGCTGCTCGAACCGATCTTCAAGCGCCAGCCCGAGCACCCCGGCATCGCCCATTATCTGATCCATCTCTACGACTACCCGGCGCTCGCGGAGAAGGGCCTCCCCGCGGCGATGCGCTACGCCAAGATCGCCGAACACGCGCCGCATGCCCAGCACATGCCGTCGCACATCTTCACGCGCGTCGGCTACTGGAAGGAGTCGATCGCCTCGAACAAGGAATCCGCGCGCATCGCCAAGCAAGACGGCGAACAGCAGGACCAGGCGCACGCGATGGACTATCTGGTCTATGCCTATCTCCAGCTCGGCCAGGACAAGGAGGCACGTGCTGTGATCGACGAGCTCGGCAAGCTCCAGTTCAAGCTCGACCGGTTCGCAGGCCCCTTCGCGGTGGCGGCAAGCCAGGCCCGCTATGTCTTCGAACGCGGTGACTGGAAGGGTGCCGCCGCGCTTGAAGTGCATCCCACCAAATACGCCTATGCGGATGCCATCACCTATTTCGCCCGCGCGGTCGGCGCCGCGCGCTCCGGTGACCCCGCCGCCGCCAAAGCCGATGTCGCCAAGCTGATCGAGCTGCGCGACAAGTTGAAGGACGCCAAGGACGCCTACTGGTCCAACATCGTCGACATCCAGCAGCAGATCGCGAGCGCCTGGGTGCTGTACGCGGAAGGCAAGTACGACGATGCGCTCAGCGCGATGAATGCCGCCGCGGAGGCGGAAGACAAGACCGAGAAGCATCCCGTCACCCCGGGACCGCTGGCGCCGGCGCGCGAGCTCTACGCGGCGATGCTGCTCGATCGCGGCATGGCCGCCGACGCGCTCGCCGCCTATGAAGCCGTGCTCAAGAAGGAGCCCAACCGGCTGGCGACTTATCTCGGCATGATCAAGAGCGCCAAGGCGGCCGGCGATCAGGCCAAGATCCGGGAATGCGCTGATCAGATCGCCCGGCTCACCGCGGATGCCGATCTGTCGCGGCCGGAGCTGATCGAATTGCGCCAGACGACCGGAAGCAAGCTGTGATGCGGCTGGCGACATGGCGCAACGGTGGCGCGGCGCTGCTCGGCGCCGTTGCGCTATCGCTTTGCCAGGTGCCACCGGTTGGCGCGATGGAGATCCTCGGCCAGGCCGGCGCGCTCGGCGAATGGGAGCTGACCGGACATCTCACCGAAAGTGCGCCGGGCGCGCCGAGGCAGTTCTCCGGACCGCTCAAGATGAAGCATGTGGGCATCTGCACGCAAGACGGGCCGGACGAACGCGCCGGAGAAATCAAGCTGCAAATCACGGGCGCGGATTCGCAGGTCACCGCCGAGTTGGTGCTGGACGGCGCGGCCTGCACCTACAGCGCGCGCAAGACGCGCAATTACGAGGGCACGCTGTCCTGCGAAGGACGCGCGCCCGTCCCGCTGCTGGTGTGGCTCAAATAGCTGATACCGTCAGGCGGCCGGCCGCGCGCGGCGCAGCCATTCGTTCAGATCGATGCGGCCGAGGCGCGCCTCGCCGAGCGGCACCAGCGAGTGTTGCTCGACCCGTCCGCCCCAGTAAAGCGCGTCAGGGTCTTTCACCACCTCGCGCGGGTCACCTTTTGCCTTCAGGTAGCGCGCCACGATCTCGTTGAACGGCGCGCGGTCGGGACCTGCGATCTCGACAATGCCGTTGCGCGGCGGCTCGAGCGCGATATCGGCGACTAGCGCAGAAACATCCTCCGCCGCGATCGGCTGGAACAGGCCGGGCGAGAGCCTGACCGTATTTCCGACTGCGCCCGCATCGGCGATCGCGCCGACGAATTCCATGAACTGGGTCGCGCGGATGATGGTGTAGGCAATCCCGGACGCCTCGATCAGTTTCTCCTGCGCCACCTTGGCGCGGAAGTAGCCGTTCTCGGGCGTGCGGTCGGTACCGACGATCGACAACGCGACATGGTGCCTGACGCCGGCCGGCTTCTCCGCCGCCAGCAGGTTGCGGCCGGAAGTCTCGAAGAATTCCATCACCGCCTTGTCCTCGAATGAGGGCGAATTGGCGAGGTCGATCACGACGGCCGCGCCGGCCAGCGCCTCCTTCAGCCCCTCGCCGGTGATCGCATTGATGCCGTTTTTCGGCGAGGCGGCGACGACGTCATGGCCGCGCTGGCGCAGAATGGCAACGGTCTTTGAGCCGATCAGTCCGGTACCGCCGATCACAACGATCTTCATGGTGATACTCCTTGTCGGTGACGAAGTTTCTTGAGACATGCTTGCCGGATTTGCCGGCGGCAATCGTCATGGGTACGTCGCGCGACCTCTTCTGTCGCTCTCTCGCACGCAACCACACTATAGCACGCCGCGGCTGTTCTGATGTCGCGGAGTCTGTCGTCTGATGCGCACGAGCCGTTGGTGGCTACGCTTGCTGAACCTCCTACCGTCGCGTAGACTAATGCGTGCGTTCCAGCCAGCGTGCTGGGGTACCGAAAGCTTCGGCCGCTGCCGGGATATAACCGCGGGCTCTCTTTCGTGCTGCAACGCAAATGCTGGGCATGACGTATAGCCCGCTGTGCACTCCTTGATTTGATTTCAGCAAACGCAGGAGGAGTCTATGCGGAATTTTATCACCTTTTTCGTTTCCAGCGTGGCAATCGTCGTTGCGGCGTCGACCGCCGTGGCGGGTGAGAAAGTGCTCGAGTTCAAGCTCGTCACCAAGCCTGTCGACGTCAAGGTCATCGAGGCAGCGAACGTCGAAGGGCAGACGGTCGTTTCCGGCAAATTCTTTGGTGTCGCCATCTTCAGTGATGGCCATATCGGGGTGAAGGAATTCGTCCATTCGGGAGACATGCTGAAGGGCTCGGGCTCCTATTACGGTTACAGCACCTACACGTTCGAGGAAGGCGCGATCACGGCGCGTTACACCGGCGCGATCAAGGACGGAAAATCAAACGGCGAATATACGATCCTCTCGGGCACGGGCGCCTATGCGAATGCGACGGGCACAGGAACGATCGAAAGCGCGCCGAACCCCTTCAAGGGGGTCAATCTTCTGAACATCAAACTGGTCGTGAGAACGCCGGGGTCATAGCAGCGCAGCGTCCGCGGGACCACGGCAAGGACAGCGACGCCTCACATGAGCGTTGGCTCGGCCAGCTGTCGCATGGCCGGGCCAGCGCCGTCAAACGCGGCGTGAGGCGGGCCGTCAGCATTGCGCCTCCAAGGCGACGCAGCCCGACAGCTCTCAAACGATTGAGAGAGGATCGGGCACCTGGACCCGTCCGCCTTCTTGCAGATGTCAGTACATTTCAGGAAAATTCGTTCCAGCTCACACGTCGCGCGTCGAGGTCGCCGAGTTCGACCGGATCATGGATGTTGCGCACGCTCTGGAAGCCAGAGCGCAGATAGATCAGCGGGTCGACCGTGGTCGCAGCGCGGACGTGCTGGACCTCGCCGATGAAGATCGAATGGGTCTTGGTCTCGAGCTCCTGCGCCAGCACGCAGTCGAACGCCGCGACGGCATCCTCCAGCACCGGGGCGCCGGTGGCGCCGGTGGTCCAGCGCCCAAACGCAAAACGGTCGTCGCCGTTGATGCCCTTCTGTCCGGAGAAGGTCAGCGCCAGCAGCGCGTGGTCCTCGTTCAGGAAGTTGATGACGAAATGGCGCTCCTCGCGGATGCGCTGATGCGCGCTGGCGTTACGGTTAACGCAGACCAGCACCGAGGGCGGATTGTCCGACAGCGAGCAGGCCGAGGTTACGGTCAGGCCGGTGCGCTGCCCGGTCTCGGAGCCGACCGTCACCAGCGCGACGGCGCCCGCGCAATGGCGCATCGCCTGCTTGAAACTCTGTGCGTCGACCGTCATGCCGCAAACCCTGTTTGAGCATGATCCTCCGGATCATGCTTCGGTAAAAACACTTCGTTCAAGATATGCGAGGCGGGGTGCGAGGCAAGCCCCGCACCCCGCGCAGCTGTCATGCAGCCTTCTCGAACTCGGCGCCGAGATGCTTGAGCCGCGGCATCACCTCGTTCTTGAGCAGGTCCAGCGAGTGCCGCCAGGCTTCCGGTTTGTGCTTGTAGTCGAAGCCGAACACACAGAGGACGCCGAAGCCGCCGACCTCCCGGTAGATCTTCTCGATCTTCTCGGTGACCGTCGCGGGCGAGCCGACGATCCAATTCCGGCGCGCGCAATATTCGACGGTGACGTCGCTGTCGGGCACGTCGGGCGCGTGCTTCAGATAGTCCTTGAAGCCGAAATGGCCGAGCAGCGGCAGGAAGTACTCGCTCATCATCCGGCCCATCATGTCGCCGGTCGACAGCTTCCACGCCTCCTCATCGGTATCCGCCACGAACACCTCACGCACCAGCCGCCAGTCCTTGCGGCTCGGCTTGCGGCCGGTCTTGGCCGCGCCGGCTTCGACCGAGTCCCAGTGGCTGCCGACATAGGCCGGGTTGAGGTTGAGGCTCATCGGGATGAAGCCGCGCTCGCCGGCGAGCTTCAAGGTGTCCGAATTCTTCGACAGGCCGGCGACGCCGATCGGCGGGTGCGGCCCTTGCAACGGCTTGATGTGCGGCTTGAGGAAGTCGAACATCGTGTCCGGCTTGCTCACTGTCCAGTACTTGCCCTTGTGCGTCCAGGGTCCCGGCTCGGACCACATCTTCAGGATGATCTCGAGCGCCTCGCGGGTCATGTCGCGATTCTGGCCCGACATGCCGTCGACATTGAACATCGCCCAGTCGCTGGGCAGGCCCGAGGCCGCGACGCCGAAGTTGAGGCGCCCGTTCGAGAGATGATCGAGCATCGCAACGCGGTTCGCGAGTTCGGCGGGATGATGATACGGCAGCAGGAAGCCGCCGGGCCCGATGCGCAGATTCTTGGTCTGCAACAGCGCCTGCGCCACCAGCAGGTCGGGCGACGGATGCGGCTCCCAGGGTGCGGTGTGATGCTCGCCGATCCAGGCCTCCTGGTAGCCGAGCTCGTCGAGCCAGCGCAGCGTCTGCAGGTCCCAGTCGTGGCCCTCCTTCAAGCCGCACTCCGGCGGGTGCGAGGGCATGGTGAAATAGCCAAGCTCCATGTGCGTTTCCTTCCTTCGCGTTGGGTTCAGTCATGCAATGCGTCTTGCCGCGCATTGCATGACGATCAGCAAGCGCTGTGCCAGCGGAGGAAGTCGCAGGGAATGGGTGGGAACGGCCGGATTTCGGCCGGCTGCGCGCCGGTCTGCGGGCTTGGCAAGGCTGGCGGCGTCTCACCGTCGCGAGACGTGTCGCAATCGTGAGACGCGCCGGCAAGCATCCCCGCTGGTTGGCTCGGGCTGCCTTCGCACACACGGAAGCAGATACTCTCGCGGAGACTCCCCCTCACCCGAATTCGAGCTTCGCTCGAATTCGACCTCTCCCCGCAAGCGGGGCGAGGTGAAGCGGAGCGCCGGATCAGCCCGCCGCGCGGCGCGGCTGGGCGTTGGTATCGGGCTCGGAGGGTGGAGGAAGCTGCATCAGGATGGTCTGGCCCATCGAGGCGATCTCGATGCCCTCCTCCTGGAAGCGCCGTTTCATGCGGCGGTTGAACTCGCGTTGCACCGCCCAGCGGCCGCTATCGGTGCAGCGGATCTGGCCGACGATGGTCACGACCGAGCCGTCGACCTTGTCGACGCCCCACAATTCGAGGTCGCCTCGAATGAATGCGCGATACGCCGTCTCCTGGCGCATTTGGGCGACGATGTCCTTCAGCACCTCACCGGCGCGGTCGGTGTCCTCCTTGTAGGACACGTTGACGCTGACCGCGGCATTGCCGGCGCCGCGGCTGGAGTTGGTGATCGTCGTCACCGCGCTGAACGGCACCACGTGCACCGAGCCGTCGCCGGCGCGCAGCCGCATGGTACGGATCGAGACGTTCTCGACCACGCCCGAGAGGCCCGACACCGTGACGTTGTCGCCGACTTGCACGGTGTTCTCGATCAGGAGGAACAGCCCGGTGATCAGGTCCTGCACCAGCTTCTGCGAACCGAAGCCGATCGCGATGCCGACGATGCCGGCGCCGGCCAGCAGCGGCGCGACATTGACGCCGATCTCGCTGAGCGCCGTGAGGCCGACCACCGCGACGATCATGCAGAACAGCGCGGTGCGCAGCATCGGCTGAAAGGTGCGCAAGCGCGCGGCGCGGGCGTAATGCCCGTCGCGCGACAGGGTGTCGATCTGCCGATCCATCAGCGCATTGGCGACTTCCCAGATCACGGCCGCGGCCAGCGCGGCAATGCCGATCGTCACCAGCGCCGAGATCAGGCGGCTTCCGATCTGGCCGCCATAGAACCAGACGATGGCATCGACGCCCCAGACCTCGAGCAGGGCGACGAAGCCAATGAAGGCGATCACCGCCGTGACCACCTTGCGCAGCAGCGGCAGATAGCGGTTGGCGCGGGTCTCGAGTCCCGGGAAGCGCTGGATCAACTCCGGGCTGATGCGGAAGCCGCGATCGATCAGGCTCAGCACCACCATGGTGACGAGGCGGGTAACCAGGAGCACCGCGACGGTGCCGACGAAATATTGCAGCAGCAGCGAATAGCCGTTGCGGATGTTGAGCGCCCACACCGCCCACAGCGCGAGGTCGAGCGCGATCGCCAGCACATGCCAGAGCGCCGCGAGCCGGTTGCGCGTCCGCGCCGCAAGCCCGGTGCGATCGGCCGGCGCGCGGATGGCGTCGGCGACCTGGCGGCGGCACTGCAGGATGATGACGACGACGAACAGATGCACGACCAGCATCACGAGCCGGATCAGCGCGGCATAGCCGGCGCGATGCAGCCCGAGCAGGAGCGCGACATTGGCAAAGGCGATGCCCGAGACGCCGACGGCGACGATGCGCCGGGCCCAGATCTCGATATAGGCCGCGGTCTCGGCACGGACGCGGAACAGGCCGAACGGCCCTGCCAGCGCGCGCACCGCGCAGATCAAGACGCGCGAGAACACATAGGCGTTGACGACGGCAAGGATCACGAGCCGCGTGGTCGACTGATCGCCGATCTCGGTGCCGAGCAGCGCGGTGGCGATGCCGCCGAACACGACGACCGGCAGCAATTCGAGCAGCAGGCGTCCAAGCACGAAGGGCAGCCGGACCAGCGACTGCCAGGCCCGCGCCAGGCTGAGCCGACGCCGCTGCAACTCGGGCGCCGGCGTGACGTCGGCAACCGACGACGGCGGATCGACGCTGGCGAGCGTCTGCACTGGCACGCGCGCGGTCTGCGGCAGCCGCGCTTCCAGGAACGCGACCGGCCGCTTGATCAGGCGGAACACAACCCATTCGGCGGCGAGCGCGCAGCCGAACACCAGCGCCAGCTTCCAGGCGATGTCGATCAAGAGGCCGTAGGCGACCGGATCATTGGCGGTGCGCACGAACCAGTAATAGAACGCCGGGAAATGCGTCAGCGTGCGCGCGACGTCGGCGACCTCGCGCGACATCTCGCCGACCTGCTCGGACACCATCAGCAACAGCTGTGCGCCGAGGCTGTCGGCGGTGAGCGGGATCGGCGAATGCTGCTCGGGCGCAGGCGCCGGCTGGGCCGCCGCCTGCGGCGAGGCATTGGCGATGGCGCGCAGCGTGTTGATGATCTCGCCGCGCTTCTTGTCGTCCTGCAGCGTGTCGAGCGCACGTTTCGCCTGCTCGGGCGTCAGCGCGTCGCCGGTAGCGGGTTGCTGCGGCGCCGGCTTGGCGGCCGGCTGCGCGAGCGCGGGAGAGACGAACAAGGTGAAGACGAGAAGCAGCGCAAGGCGAAGTTTGTGCGACACGAGGGCCTCATAAAATAACTGCGCGACCGCAAACCCTTGGGAAGAATCTGCTCTCGCGCTCGCGCCATGTCGGATACTCCTTTTCGCCCCGATGGTGTGTCGGAAGTTTGCCGCTGTGACGGCCATCTCTTGGCATTTGCCGCAACACAATCGTCACAGGCGTTGAGCCGCGTTTACACTTCCAGTGCGCGTTCCCGGCCGGCTCACTACACGTCAGGGGTGAGACCGCAGAATCTTTCGCTTGACGCGCAGGAGTGATGTTCTTACTTTGTTCTTTTGTTCCCAATTGCGTTTCGGGGGTCTCATGCACGACGTGTTTAGCGACGACGGTCCGGTGCGGCTCTTCATTCACGACGACGATGAAACCCCGCTGGAATTCGTGCAGGATTTGTTGCGTACGGTGTTTGGGAAATCAGAGCAGGAAGCCATCGCCTCCGCTGCCTTAATCGAGGCCAAGGGCGCCATTCCGTGCGGTCCCTATCCGGGACCGGTGGCACGGGCAATCTTCAACTCGGCGAAGTGGCTGATCCGCTCCAACGGCCAGCCGTTGATGATCACCACCGAGTCGGCCGACGCCAGCCGCCCCTGCGATCTCTGCGAAGCCCCGAGGGCCGTGACGGAGATTCTGATCTCCGGTACGACTGCGTCGCTGTGCAGCGACTGCCTGCTCGCTGCACGGCGCAGCTCGGAAGAATTGCCGGGCGAGACGTTTCGATCCGCTTACGTTGCGCTCGACTGGCATTTCGCCGGCGTGCCACGCAACCTGATCGTGACACGGGCGCGACAGTTTCCGGGCCACATGCGCGCCGACGTTCAGGTCGCAATCGACAAGCTATTCACCGATCCAATCCACTTCTTCGGCATCCATGAAGAATATCGCTACGAGACGCTGGACTTCGCGGCGCTGATGAAGGCCGGCCGCAATGCGCCGGCGATCGCGCCGCCGCAATATCGCGATGTCGATATCGGCGAGGCCGAGCCGGTGAAATGCCTCGCCAATGGACTATGGCTGTGCCGAACCGGCGAACTGCGCTACGCCGTGCTACTGACCTTCCATCGCGAATATGATCACGAGCCGTCGCTGCGAATCGAGCTAGCGTTGCCCGCCGGGGCGACCGGCAATGCTTTCGTGCAGCGCACTTTCGCCGAACTGGAAGCCGCCGTGCATGCGGCGCGATCCTATCGCGGCAAGATCCTGTCGCTGGAGGATGGCGCCAATTATCGCGGACGTTCGCGTGGCTTGACCGTGCATCGCCTGCCGACGGTCGCTCGCGATGACGTGATCCTGCCGGACCGGACGCTGCGGCTGCTCGATCGCAACGTGCTCGGCTTTGTCGAAAGCCGCGATCGGCTGCGCGAGCTCGGCCAGTCGACCCGCAAGGGCATCCTGCTCTACGGCCCGCCCGGCACCGGCAAGACCCACACCATTCGCTATCTCGCCACCAATCTGCCGGATCACACCACGCTGATCATCACCGCCGAGCAGGTCGGGCTGCTCGGCGCCTATATGAACCTCGCGCGGCTGCTGCAGCCGACCATGGTGGTGATCGAGGATGTCGATCTGATCGCGCGCGACCGCGAGGACATGGGCGGGCCGTGCGAGGAATCCCTGCTCAACAAGCTGCTCAACGAGATGGACGGCCTGAAGGAGGATTGCGACATCCTGTTCGTGCTGACCTCCAACCGTCCCGAAGAGCTGGAGAGCGCGCTGGCCGGCCGGCCCGGCCGCATTGACCAGGCGATCGAGGTGCCGCTACCCGACGAGACCGGACGCGGCAAGCTGATCCGGCTCTACGGCAAGGGCCTGCCGCTGGAACAGCCCGTCATCGACGACGCCGTGCGACGCACCGAAGGCGTCAGCGCCGCCTTCATCAAGGAGCTGATGCGCCGTCTCGCCCAGGCCAGCATCGTCAGGGACGGTGGCCGCGAGGTCACCTCCTCTGACGTCGACGGCGCGGTGAACGAAATGCTGTTCGACGGCGGCCGGCTCAACGCCAAGCTGCTCGGCGGCGCGCAGGGGATGAGTGCGGGGTGATGGCCGATCACTTCGCCGCTGCCGGCAACAGCAACTCCCGTTCGCCGGCCGCAACGCGCGCAAGCTCTTCCGACACGCGGGCCAGCACGCGATCCCAGGCCTGCGGCTTGTCCTGGCGGAACAGCCGCATGGTCGGATACCAGGGCGTGTCGGCGCGCTCGCGCAGCCAGCGCCAGTCGAGCGCATAGGGACACAACATCCAGACCGGGCGGCCGAGCGCGCCGGCGAGATGCGCCACCGAGGTGTCGACGGCGATGACGAGATCGAGCGCGCAGCAGGCTGCCGCGGTGTCGGCGAAATCGCCGAGCGTCGGGGCGAGGTCGACAACGTCTGCACCAAGACGCAGCAGCACCGGAGCATCGTCCGGCCGCGGCTCCTTCTGCAGGCTGTAGAGCTGCACGCCCGATGTGACCAGCCGCGGCAGCACGGCGTCCGCCGGCAGCGAGCGCTGGCGGTCACCCTTGTGCCTGGGATTGCCGGTCCAGACCACGCCGACCTTCAGCGCGGTCACGCCGGCGAGCGCCTCGCGCCAACGCGCGAGCTTGACGGCATCCGCCTGCAGATAGGATATCGCTGCAGGAATGGTCTCGACGGTGGTGCGGAAGATCCGCGGCAGGCTCAGCAGCGGCAGTTGCAGATCGAACGGCGGCAGCGGCTCGCCGCGCGCGAACACCGCGACATCGGGCAGCATCGGCCGCAGCAGCGCGACCAGCCCCGGCTGCACCTGCAGAATGATCCGGCCGCCTTTGCCCGCCAGCATCGGCACATAGCGGACGAAATTGATGGCGTCGCCGAGTCCATATTCGGCAAACAGCAGCAGCGTGCGTCCGGCGAGCGGATCGCCCTGCCATTCCGGCTCGTCGAACACGGGATCGCCGTCGCTGAGCATCCTGGTCTTGCGGCGCCACTGATACTCCTCAAAGCCTTCCTCGAACTCGCCGTTCATCAGGAGGAAATGCGCGTGATTGTAGTGCGCGAGCGGCTGCTCGGGATCGAGTGCAATCGCCCGGCGCGAGGCCATCAGCGCCGCATCGATCTCGCCGGCATTGCGCAGCGCAACCGCGAGGTTGGCGTGACCCTTGGCATAGAGCGGCTCGAGCTCGATGGCGCGCCGATGCGCGGCGACCGCGGCCTCGACCAGATTCTGCGCCTCGAAGATGATCCCGAGATTGGTGTGCGCGGCGGCGTAGTCCGGCCTCAGCGCCAGTGCGAGCTCCACGCAGGCGATGGCGTCGTCGACCTGTCCGAGCTCGAACAGGCAGGCGCCGAGATTGTTGAGGATGACATGATCGGACGGGTCGCGGGCCGAGACCTGGCGATAGATGCGGACAGCCTCCTCGCGCTCGCCGGCCTCGTGCAGCACCATGGCCAGCAGGCGCTGCGGCGCAATGTTGCCGGGCTCGAGTGTGATCGCGCGGCGGTAGTGCAGGATTGCATCCTCCAGCAAGCCCCGGCGATAGAGCGCCGCGCCAAGGCCGCAATGCAGTCCGGCATTGTCGGGATCCGTGGCAAGTCCGCGGCGATAGGCCGTGGCGGCCGCTTCGTGCCTTTTCTGATCGCTCAGCACATTGCCGAGGTTGAGCCAGACGCCGCGGTAGACCGGATCGCGCGCGATCACCTCGCGATAGGCCTGTTCCGCCGCGACCGGCCGCTGCTGCCCGGCCAGCGCGACAGCGAGGTTGAACCGCGCCCGCGTCAGCCCACCATCGAGCGCAATCGCGCGCCGGAACGCGGTCTCGGCCTCGTCGAAGCGCGACAGATCGCAAAATGCGACGCCGAGCTTGATGTACAGGCCGGCATCCTGCGGCCGCAGCATCACGCCGCGCTCGAACGCCGCCACCGCACCTTCGTGCTCGCCCTTCACGGCGAGCGCATCGCCGAGCGTGGCGAAGGCCGGTGCATGATCCGGATCGAGGTTGAACACCCGGTTCAGCAGCATCGCGCCTTCCGCGGCACGATCGGTCACGAAGGCGACGACGGCGGACAGATGCAGCGCCGGAACATGGTCGGGATCGGCGGTGAGGATGTCGCCGCACAGCGTGCCGGCCTCCGCCGCGCGGCCCGCGCCATAGTGCGCCACCGCATCCCGCAACATCCGATCGACCGCCACGCTGCCCACGATACCGCCCCTGCCAACGACCCCGATGCGGATTAAACGGGCGACGCCGCGAAATCCGGCACGCGAATCTCGGTTGAACAATCAAAGCCCAGGTGCAGGTCCTTGATCTCTTCTCCTTCCCCCTGAAAGGGGGAAGGTCGGGATGGGGTCAGCCGCAGACGACGCTGCCCGCCGATAAAGCTGATCCCCACCCGCTTTGCTCTGTCGAGCAAAGCGACCTCCCCTTTTCAAGGGGAGGTAAGAGGGCGACCAGGAGCGGCAATGTCCGCCATCGCCCCTCTTGACGCCCGGTCCATCATGTAACATAAGAAGTTACATGATCCGCGATAGCCGCCTGTCCAGCGTCCTGCACGGCCTGCTCCACATGATCGGGGCCGGCGAGCCGGTCACGTCGGAGCAACTTGCGCAGGCGATGGCCACCAACCCGGTGGTGGTGCGCCGCGTGATGGCGGGGCTGCGCGAGCAGGGTCTGGTGCATTCGGAGAAGGGCCACGGCGGCGGCTGGACGCTGGCGCGCGATCCCGCCGACATCACGCTCGCGGACATCTATCGCGCGGTCGGCGCGCCCACGATCGTCGCGATGAGCCATCGCTCGGAAAATCCCGGCTGCCTGGTCGAACAGGCGGTCAACGACGCGCTCGGAGACACGTTTCGCGAGGTCGAGGCGCTGTTCCTGAAGCGGCTCGGCGCGGTGACGCTCGAAGCGCTCGCGAAGGATTTCAAGCGCCGGCTCGCCAAACACAAGCAAAATCTCGAGGACCAGATTCATGCAGTCAAGTGAGCACGCGAAACCTCTGCCGTACAACGATCCCGCGCACTGGGACAAAATGGTCGCCGCCTATGAGGCGCAGTCGCAGCCGTTCACGACATTGTTCGCCGACGCCGCGGTCGCAACGCTTCCGATCGACCCGTCATCCAGGGTGATCGACGTCGCCACCGGCACGGGCGCCGCGGCACTTGCCGCCGCCCGCACCGGAGCCGAGGTCACCGCGATCGATTTCTCCGCCGGCATGGTGGCGCGTGTCCGCGCGCATGGTGTGGCGAATATCGAGGCGCGGCAGATGGACGGCCAGGCGCTCGATCTACCGGATGCCGCCTTCGACGCGGCGGTATCGGTATTCGGCGTGATGCTGTTTCCGGACTGGCGCACCGGCCTCAGCGAGATGGCGCGGGTGACGCGATCAGGCGGATCAGCGGCGATTGCGGTCTGGAAGAGCGCCGATGGCGCCGCCGTGCATCTCTTGCTCTCGCAGATCATCCGGCGGCTCTATCCCGACAATGTCACGCCGATGCCCTGCACGGGCCTCGCCGAGCTCGCCGACCCCGGCCGCCTCGCCGCTGCGCTCATCGCCGCCGGCTTCTCCGATCCTGTCGTCACCGAGATCACCCACGACTTCAAGCTCAATGTCGCCAATCCCGGTGACGTCGACAAATTGTTCGAGTTCATGCCGCATTGGAGCGGGCTCGATACGGACCAGAGCGCCACAGTCGCGCACGCCTTCCGCGCCGAGATCGAGCACAGGCGGATCGGCGACAGCTTCGCGATTCCGTCGACCGCGCTGATCGCGACGGCCCGGCGGGCTTGACCGAAACGGCCGCGATCCGGCCATGCGAGGTCATGGCCGCCTAGCGCTTGTCGTCGTTCGGCTTTTCTTCATCGCTCGGAGGCTGCAGGCCGGGACTGTTGGCCCAGCGATCGAGTTCCTCGATGACCCGCCGGTGGCTCGGCCGTAGCGGCTCTGCACCGCCGGGCTCTTGCGACAATTTTCGGGGCAGCTTGACCTGATCTGGCATGGTGAGGCTCCAGAGCTGGGGGCTGTACGCAGGGACGCAAGCGCCGCTCGTTACGCGCGCGACTTGAGGAGATCGCGGATCTCGGTGAGCAGCTCCTGATCCTTGGTCGGCTTCGGCGGTTCGGCCGGCGCCGCGGGCGCTTCGCGCTTGAGCTGGTTCATGAGGCGGACCACGATGAACAGCACGAAGGCGACGATCAGGAAGTTGAGCGTCAGCGTCAGGAAGCTGCCCCAGGCCAGCACCGCGCCCTGCTTCTTGGCATCGGCCAGGTTGGTCGCGGTCACCGACTTCGACAGCGCGGTGAAATAGTTGGAGAAGTCGAGCCCGCCGCTGACCGCGCCGATGATCGGCATGATGATATCGGCCACCATCGACGAGACGATCGCGCCGAATGCCGCGCCGATGATCACGCCGACGGCGAGATCGACGACGTTGCCCTTCATGGCGAATTCCCTGAATTCCTTCAGCATGTGATCTCCTGTTTTCCAAATCAATGCCGTGGCACGGCCGGCGACTGGATCGCCGGCCGCTCCAAGGGGGCGAAAGATTATTTGCGATCGGCCGGCTCCGCAGGTGCCGCGACCGGCTGCGCAGGCGCGGCCTGCTCCCACGGGGCCGGCAGGATGACCCGCGCCGGCGGCGGGTTCTGCGCGGCGCGCTGCACATTCGAATTTTCCGGCCGCGGCTCGTCGCCGGAATTATCCGCGCGGGCGATGGCGACATCGATGCCGAGCGCCAGCGCGACGGATCCGAGTGCCGCGCCGACCAATGCGGCGGACCGCACCACACCAGCGCGCGGCCTGTTCAGGATGGCAGGATGAGATGAGGTCATCGCAACTGCTCCTCACGCAATACACATCGTTCGGAACCGCGCGGGCGCGAGCGCCGCGCACGGCTCGAGGCGGGACGTCAGGTCTTGATGTCGTCCGGCAGCTTGCCGCCATTGGCGGCGAGCTTCGCCATCACCTGCTGATGCAGCCAGACATTCATGGTGGCGGTGTTGCTGGTGTCGCCGGTGTAGTGCAGCTCCTTCGCGAGTTCCTTGCGCGCCGCAAGGCTGCTTTCGAGACCGAGCGCCTTCATCAGGTCGACGATCGAGCTGCGCCAGTCGAGCTTCTCGCCAGTCGCCGCGGCCGCCTTGTCGACGATCGCGGCGACGTCGACGGTTTGTGCCGCCGCCGTGCCGGGCGCAGCAGATGCAGACGTCGACGTCGATGGCGCTGCGCCGGGCGCAGCCGTCGTTGTGCTCTCAGCGGTTTTGGCCTGGGCGCCGTGGCCGAAGATTGCACCCATGATGCTTCCAAAAATGCTCATGATCTCTCGCTCCGTGCGCCCGAGACACCGTTCGTCCCGTGGCTGTTTCCAGTGACGGGGCGGACGATAGGCAGGCCATTGGCCGAGCGGAAGATGACCATCGTCACTATCGGAGTGTGGGACGGCGTGGTGCTGTCGGCGGGAAAAGCGTGCGGCTTTCTGCGGCCGCGCGAGAGCCTTTCATCGTACGCCCCACGTGCGATGAAGTCAGCCGTCCCGGCCCGATTCGCCAGCCCCGAGAAGTCGGGACGGCTGACACAGACGTGTGCGCGTTGTCGCTAACTAGAGCTGGCGGCGGCGGATGGTCTGGGCGAGTTCGACAAAGCTCTCGGCAATGCCGACGCCGGTCTTGGCGCTGACCGATTTGACGCTCGACTTCGCAAGCCCGGCAATCGCGCCCGCGCTGCCCGCGGCTTCCGGCAGGTCGATCTTGTTCAGCAGCGCCCGGTAGGGCCGGCCGGGGAATCGCTCCTCGAAGCCGCGGACCAGTTCGACCATGCGGGTCACCGTCTGCGGCCGCGTGACGTCGGACACGATGATGGCGGCGGATGCGCCGGTGACATAGACGGTGTCGAAGATCTGCGTGCCGAAATCGCCGTCGGTGTCCCACAGCACGAGGCGCATCGGATCGCTGCCATCCGCCGGCGCCACGTCGTGGCTCAGGATCTCGACGCCCAGCGTCGATTTGTACTGGCCCTCGAACCGGTTGTAGATCAGCCGATAGAGGATCGACGTCTTGCCGACCCCCATGTCGCCGAGCAGCATGACTTTCGCGGTGAGCATCAGCGGGCCACTTCGCCTCGATAGACCGTCTCGAACGCCACGCGGCGATTACCGCCGACGGTGGCGTCGACCCGGTCGGTGATCGGCATCGTCGCCGCACGCGAAACCAAAATCAGCCGCGACGGATCGACCCCGAGCGCAGTCAGCCTGCGCTGGACCTGCTCGGCCCGCTTGCGCGCCAGCGTCCGGTTGGTGCCTTCCGTGCCGCTCTGATCGGCATAGCCGACGATCCGCAGCCTGAGATCGTTGTTCGCCAACAGTCCGGCGAGCTCGCGCAGCTGCTGCTCGGCCTGGTCGCTGTCGAGGACTTCGTCTGAATTGTTCGCGAAGAAGATCGCGGTGGTGGCGATGAAGCGGTCGAGCCGCGCCGCCGGACCGTCGGCGACGGCTTGCAGCTTCGAATATTGCTCGGCCAATTTGACATACTGCTCGCCGAGCTTGTCATATTGCTCGGTGAGAGCGGCATATTTCTGGTCGGCCGACTTCGCCTGCGTACCGATCGCCTCACGCATCTGGTCGAGGCTCGCCTGCAGGCGTGTCAGGCTCTGCTGCAGGCCCGCGATGCCGGCCTGCGATGCCGCGACTTGTTCCGGTGCGGACACCAGACCGATGTGGTTGACGATCTTGTACGGTGCCGCGGCCGCGGCGAGCGCATCGATCAACGGCGCGGTTTCCAGCTGGCTCGGCTCGATGCCTGAAACGGCCACGCTTCGGCTGCCGTGATCGAAGTCGAGCCGCAGCGGGAACGAGGCCAGCAACGGCTGCTTTGCGGCGAGCTGTTCCAGCGCCGCCTGGGTCCGCCGCTCCAACAGGCCGCGCGTCACCGATGTCGCGGCAAGCCAGAGCAGCAGCGCGGCCAATGCCGCGAGCAAGGCGAACAGGATCACCTTGCCGCGCCGGCTCGCGATCCGCCGCGGCGTATCGTCGGTCTCGATCGCGGCTGCCAGCGACGCCAGCATCGGCCCGTCGCAATCCGCGCCGCGGTCGATGCGCTCGATCGCATCGAAAAACAGCGAGTTGATCCTGGCGTTGTCGGCGGGGCGCAGCGGTCCCAGGCACTCCGCCGCCAGGATGAAGCGGGGCGAGGCGCGCAGCGCGAGCTGCCGTCCGCCGAAATCGAGCGTCTGCAGATTGCCTTCGCCGGCGAGCGCCTGCACGGAGAATTCCAGAATCGCCGCGACCATCGCGCTGAGCAGGTCGGCGCGTTCGTCGGCAGTCGCATCGCGTTTCCAGTCCGCGATCAGGCGGCCATTGCCGCGTTCGATGATCAGGAGCCGGTTGATCTGCGGCGGCTGATCGGCGAGCACGAATTCGCTGATCGGGCGTCCCGTCACCAGCGACTTGACGCGGCCGACCCACAATTGCGCCGAGGTCAACGCATTGATGCGCTGCTCGAGCGAGGCAACCAGCTCCCTGAACGAATTCGCCACCGCGGCGCTGACCAGCCGGCCGACGATCGGATAGAGCGCCTCGATCATCTGCTCGCGCGAGTTCTTGATCTCGCTGCGGATCGCAGAGACCACGACCGGCGCAATCGCGCTGGCGAGCTCGCGCGGCCGGTTGACCTCGGCGCGCTCCAGCGCCTCGACCAGGATGCCCGCGGTTGCCGTCTCCAGGCGGTCGGCGTTGCCGACATAGCGCTGCAGCGAGTCGAGGTCGGCCTCCAGCGACGTCAGGCGCGTCGCCTCGGGCTGAAACAGCAATGTCTTGAGCTGCTCGATCTCGCGGTTCTGGCCGGCAGCAGCTGCCATGCTATTTGCCCGTGCGGCCGGATCCCAATCCGCTGATGACCGAGCCGAGCTGGGTGATCGCCGCGCCGACATCCTTCAGCGAGTCGAGCCGCTTCTGCTCGGTATCCCGCTCGAGGTCGGAAAGCCGCGCAGCAAGCGCGGTGAGTTCGTTGGTGAAGTCCGCCTGCATCTGCTTGAGCGATGCCTGCATCTCCTCGCGCAGACCCGAGAGGTTGGTCTCGAGCGAACGTTGCGCGCCGCCGAACAGCAGGTCGCGAACCTGATCGATCGCCGCCATGCCATGCGCCGCCGCGTCCGCGCCGTTGCCGGCAGCCGGAGCGTCCGCCGGTCCGTCCGTACCTTTGGTCTGGCGCTCGATACCCTTCATGGTCATTTCCCGCTTACTCATAGCCGCGCAATCCGGACCTGCGGTGTCAAAAAGCAAATCCGAAACAACCCTATAGCCAATTTTGCGGGCGCGGCCCAGAGAAAGGCGAGCAATCTCAGCCGGATCAACCGCGTGGTTGTGCGATCGCGGCCAATTATTTCTAGTAAGTTATTGCCTTTATTGCGAGTTCTGTACGGTTCTTGACCTGGCATTTCTCCAGAATCGTGCTGACATAGTTCTTCACGGTTCCTTCCGCCAAATGCAGTTGCTCGCCGATCTCGGTGTTGCTCTTGCCCTCGACGATCAGCGTAAGAATTTCATTCTCCCGCGCCGTCAGCCCGTCGCGAACCGGCAGCTTCGCCGAGACGCGCGGGCCGCGCAGCCGCTTGAACTCGTCGAGGATGCGCGCGGCGACGCCGGGCGAAAGCCCGGACTGGCCGTTGATGACCGCGCGGATCGTCGAGGCGATCTCCTCCATCCTGGCGTCCTTCAAGAGATACGCCTTGGCGCCTGCGCTCACCGCTTCGAAGATCAGGTCGTTGGTCTCGAACGTCGTCAGCACCACGATATGCGTCTGCGGCAATTCGCGGAGAATCCGCTGGGTCGCGGCGATGCCGTCGACCCGCGGCATCTGCAGATCCATCAGGATGACGTCCGGCCGATAGCGCCGCGCGAATTCGATGGCCTGCTCGCCATCGGCCGCGCCGGGAAGGATCTCGAAATCGTCGTTCTGCTGGGCGAGCAGCGTCGCGATACCTTCCCTGATCAGCGTCTGATCCTCGGCGATCAGCACCCGTATCTTCTCAATTCTGCTCACGGGCTTTCCGTCATCCTCTCGAAAACGTGTTGCATGCGCGGCAACGAATTCAATCGGCCAGCACGCCGGCAGACGCTGCCGGCGGCACCGCCACGGGGAGCGAGATCCGGACCAGCGTTCCCTGCCCGGGCGCGCTCTCCACCGCACAGCTGCCGCCGACAAGTTCAGCAAATTCGGCCATGCCAATCAATCCGAAATGTCCTGGAGTCGGGACCGCGAGATCGAAGCCGCGGCCGTCATCGCGGATCTCGACAATCAGCTTGTGGCCGACCGCGGCCGGTTCGTCGAAGGCGTGAAAGGAGACGCGGCGTGCCTGTGCATGCGTCTGAACGTTGCGCAGTGCCTCGCTGAGGATGCGCTGAACCGTCAAGCCGCAATCGCGCAAGCCGGGGCGCGCCGCTTCGTCGATCTGGATCGACACCCTGACACCGCTGCGCGCGGCGAAGTCGCTGAGCAGCCCCTCGACGTCGGGATCAAGCTTCAGATCGTCGGGCGTACGCAGGCGATCGATGGCTTCGCGGGCGCGGTTCAGGCCGCTCGCGGCCGCATCTTCAGCTGTCGCGAGGCTGTCCGCCACACGGGCGGGATCGGCCGACAAATAATGCCGGATCAGCCGGATCTGGGTCAGCAGCGCCACGATCGAGTGCACCAGCGTATCGTGCAGATCGCGCGCCAGCCGCAGCCGCGTCCGCGCCAGCGAGGCAAAGCGCACCTCCGCGCTCGCCGCCTCGAGTTGCTGCTCCATCAGGCGCCGGGCGCGACGCTCGCTGCCGAGCAGCGTTTCGACCTGACGGCCGGCAAAATCCGGCATGGCGATGACGAAGTAATGCGACCGCGCGCCGTTCCACAGCACGACCGCCGTCATCGGCTGCGTGATGTCAGGCGACGCGCCACGCACACCGGCCAACGCGATCATGTCCCGCCGGCCGCTGGCAAGCGCCGTCAGCTCGGCTTCCATGCCGACCAGCAACATGCACTCGCAGCAATCGACGCCGGTTGCGGGAAGCCACTCGACCAGCCGGCCGATCTTCCGCTGCATGCTTCGATCGGCGCCGATGACGGCGAGCCCGATGACGTCGGCTTCTGCGGCCGCAAGCAAATCCGCGCTCAGATCGATCATGCGTTGCCCATCAGCTCAGCGAGCAGCCCACTCTGGCGTAAGCCGGCAGCGGTCGCAAACGAATATGACTTTCGTCACAACCGGTCCTGACCTTCGTCAGATGCCGCGGCTGCTCGAAATGCGGTTCTGTCTCACGAATGAGCAACAGCGCAAGCCATGATGTGCCACATGCCGGCGTCCATGGCGATGCCGGCCGGGCGCCGGGCCTCGCGAAAGGTCGCGCCAGTCGGCCGGAATGTGAGCTGACAATGAAGGGCGCACCACGGAAACCGTCGGGCATCGAGCTGCGCATGCTGGCGGAAGCAAGCAAGCCCGCGCGGCGCCGGCGCCTGAGCGCGACCCAGAAGATGGCGTTGCAGGAAGCGCTCGCCGGTCGCCTGCAGCTCTATCCGCGCGGATATGCCGCGAGCAAGACCGGACCATTCCACTCCCGACGCGCCATTCTCGGACTGGTGCGCGCCGGCCTGATGAGCCTCAGCGCGACTGCGCGCTATGCGGCCGTGACCAGGCGCGCGCGCGAGATGTACGAGGCCGCGGCAAGCAGCGACGCTGCGCCCGAGTAAGCGCGCGCCATTGCGCTGAGGCGCTCGAAGCCCTCACCGTCCATTTCATTTCTTCGCAGAGGCTTGGCCAGCGTACCATGCGCGCGGACGCTCTCGCGTGCCGCGCCGATTCCGGCCGCGAGTGGCGTCAGACCAGCCGGTTGGCTGTAGCAGGACACGTATGCAGATAAACTGCGAAGATGATCTTTACAGTTTACCTTCATATATGCTATCCGATCCGGCATGAGCAATGTACCGGCCCGCCCCGGCTCGGCGCGCACATCCGCGCTGGCCGAAGATCTTCGCCTGTTGATTGGAAGGCTGAAGCGGCGGCTTCGCGAGCAGGGTCAGCGCGAGGACCTCCCGCCTTCCCAGGTCGCGGTGCTGCTTCGCCTCGAAAAGGACGGCCCTGCGACCGTGTCCAGCCTGGCGCGATCGGAGGGCATGCGTCCGCAGTCGATGAGCTCGGCGATATCGGCGCTCGAGGCTGCGGGCTTGGTCCGCGGCGCGCCGGATCCGGACGACGGCCGGCAGACCATCATGTCGCTCACCGATAGCTGCCGCGAGCGGCTGCGCACCGGACGCGCCGCACGGCAGGACTGGCTGTCGCGCACCATCGCCGCGCGGCTGTCGGCGCGGGAGCAGGACGAACTCGCCGCCGCCGTCGGCTTGCTGAAGCGGCTGGTCGAGGATTGAGGCCGGCTGCGCCGCGACAGCTTGCGAGAAAGGTAACGACCATGGCCCTGACGACGCTCGATCCGATCACCGCATTGATCGTCATCGATCTACAAAGCGGCCTCATGGGCTGGCCCTTCGCCCATCCGATCGGCGACATCGTGGCTCGCGCCGCCGCGCTTGGCGCTGCGTTCCGACTGCACGGTCTGCCGGTCGCGCTGGTCAATGTCGACGGCAGCTCGCCGGGACGAACCGAGCAGGCGCCGCGCCATGGAAATCTAATTGGAAATCCAATTGGAAATCCATTTGGCGGCCCGCTTCCCGACGGATGGACCGACCTCATTCCGGAGCTCGACCGACAGCCCGGCGACATCGTCGTGACCAAGCGAACGCGAGGCGCATTTGCCAGCACCGACCTCGAAAGCCTGCTGAGAGCGCATGGCGTCACGCAAGTCGTGATCGCCGGCGTCGCCACCGCCGGCGGCGTCGAATCGACGGCGAGACAGGCCTATGAAGCGGGCTTCAACGTCACGCTCGCGATCGACGCCATGACCGATGCGCGGCCGCACGCGCATGCCTACAGCATCGAGCACGTGTTCCCGCGACTCGGCGAAACCGGCTCGACGCAGGCGATCATCGATCTCGTTGAAAGGACCAACGCGCATGAACTGGCTTGATCTTGTCGCCTATTTCTTCGGCGGCGCCTTTCTCACCAATGCGATCCCCCACGTCGTCGCCGGCATGATGGGCGAAGCGTTCCAGAGCCCGTTCGCCAAGCCGCCCGGCGAAGGCCTGTCCTCGTCGACCGTCAACATCGTGTGGGGCTTCTTCAACCTCGCGGCCGGATATCTCTTGGTCTGCCGCGTCGGCGACTTCGGCTTGCGAACCACCAGCGACGTCGCAGCGCTCGGGCTCGGCGGTCTTCTGATTGGCCTGTTCCTGGCGCGGCGGTTCGGGCGGTTTCACGGCGGGAATGAACCTCAGAGAACATGAGACGCGTATTTCGATCGCTCGCGAGCTTCAACTACCGGGTCTGGGCGGCCGGCGCGCTGGTGTCCAACATCGGCACCTGGATGCAGCGCGCGGCGCAGGACTGGCTGGTTCTCACCCAGCTGACAAATCACAGCGCGTCCGCCGTCGGCATCGTGATGGCGCTGCAATTCGGGCCACAACTATTATTGATGCCGTGGACCGGCTTTGCCGCCGATCATTTCAACCAGCGCAAGCTGCTGATGGCGACCCAGGCGACGATGGGCGCGCTGGCACTCATCCTCGGCATTCTCACCGTCACCGGGCTGGTGCAGCTCTGGCACGTCTACACCTTCGCGTTCCTGTTCGGCTGCGCGGCGGCGCTCGATGCCCCGGTGCGGCAGACCTTCGTCGCCGAGCTGGTCAGCGATACCAATCTGTCGAATGCGATCGCGCTGAACTCGACCTCGTTCAACGCCGCGCGCATGATCGGCCCGGCCGTCGCCGGCCTCATCATCGCCTCCGTCGGCACCGGCTGGGCATTCCTGTTCAACGGCGCATCGTTCCTGGCGGTGCTGACCTCGCTGACCCTGCTGCGCACCTCCGAGTTGCGCCCGAACGCGCGCGCCCATCGCACCAAGGGCAGCGTGATGCAGGGCTTCCACTATGTCTGGTCGCGGCCCGATCTTAGGGCGACGCTGATCATGCTGTTTCTGATCGGGACCTTCGGACTGAACTTTCCGATCTTCATCTCCACCATGGCGGTTGGCGTGTTCCACACCGATGCGCGCGGCTTCGGCCTGCTGTCGTCGATAATGGCGCTCGGAACGATGTCGGGCGCGCTGCTTGCCGCGAGCCGTGAGGAGCCGCGCTTCGGCTCGCTGATGCTGGGCGCCGCGATCTTCGGGCTGGGCTGCACGCTCGCCGCATTGGCGCCGAGCTATTGGCTGTTCGCCGCGGCGCTGGTCGTGATCGGCGTCGCCGCGCTGACCGTCACCAACACCTCGAACGCGCTGATGCAGCTCTCGACTGAGCCCGCGATGCGCGGACGGGTGATGGCGCTGCGGCTCGGCGTTGCGCTCGGCGGCACGCCGATCGGCGCACCGATCGTCGGCTGGGTCGCCGATCACCTCGGCCCGCGCTGGGCACTCGGCGTCGGTGCCGCCGCCGGCTTTGCCGCAGCGATGGTAGCGATCGGTATGCTGTCCCGATCGGGCGGCGAAGCCGAGCGCCGCAGCCAGGAGGCGCGAAGGAGCGAGGTCAACCTGCCGCAGCAGCGTTGAGCATGGCGCCACCGACCGGCGCTGCTACCCTGTGTTTGAGCACGTGTCCTTCACGCGAACCGAAAACGCTAGTAGGCGTAGGACGTCTTGCCCGGCTGCACGGTCAGCCGAAAGGCGACATCGGTCGAACCATCCATCAGCTCGATGATGTGGTCGCACACCAGGCAGCGAAACTCACCCGCGGCGCCGCCTTTCGACGTCAGTTCGATCCGGCGATAGCCGGCCTGGCAATGGGGGCACGTCACGTCAGATTTTCGCATCGAATCAGCAAGCCGTTGCGCTCTTGAGTTTCCCACACGCCCATGATCGAAAATGTGACGGCCGTCTAACCGGCGTGCTGGTCGACCAGTGCACCGGGAATTTGTGCTGTGCTTTCAGCGAGAAAAGTTCCCGACGATGGCCAGAGCGCCGCCGCGCCCAGGCTCGGCAACACGGCCGCGGACCAAAAAACGAGCGAGCGCTCTCTCAGAAAATTTCATCATCCCCCTTTTCCGGGCGCCGTTTCGTGGGCTAGGAATTACGCAAGGGCGTAAAGCCCGGCCCGGACCAGCAACAAAATGAAATGGTCCGGGAGCATAGCCAGGGAGGCAACGTGGGTCTCGCGCGTCAGCGACCGGGGACGGCGAATGCGTTCGCGATGGACGTGCTTTGCGCACGCATCCTCGAACGTCATCGGGATTCCATCCGGGTCCAGAAAACCCATCTCGCCGTTCCGAATCTCACGCGCATCATCGGCGCCACGCTCACGCTTTCCAACAAGCACGGCTTTCACGCCACCACGCTGCGCCAGCTCGCGGAGGCCTCCGGCCTCAGCATGGGCGGCCTCTACACCTACTTCGACAGCAAGCCGACGTTGCTGTCGATGATCCTCGGCGAGGTCGCCGAAACGGTGGCGGAGGTCCTCAACTCGCCGCCCGCCGACGTGAAGCAGGATGCGCGCAAGCATCTGCACTGGATTATCGCGACCCATGTCCGCATGAGCGAGGCGATGCAGCCCTGGTTCGTGTTCTGCTTCATGGAAGCGAAGTCGTTTCCGCCGGCGGAGCGCCAGCGCGCCATCGAGATGGAGGTGATGACCGAGAAGATCATCGCCGGCGTCCTCAAGCAGGGCGTCGCCAGCGGTGTCTTCGCGATCGACCAGGTCACGCTGACGGCCTCGCTGATCAAGCCGCTGCTGCAGGACTGGTACGTCAAACGCGCCAAGTACCGCAGACGCGGCACCTCGATCGAGGCCTACATCAACACCGTCGGCGCATTCGTCGACGCCGCGGTCGCAGCCAGGACGCGGCCCGGCCGCGTCGCGACCGGCTCTCGCACCAGATCCAGGCAGACGGCGCACCTATAGACGCAAGGAAGGACGAGGCAATGAGGCGATTGCGGTTCAATCAACAGGAGATCGTCTTCGCCGTCTTTGCCGTGCTGTTCCTGGCGTTCTCGATCTTCCTGCGCGGCTTCCTGACGCCGGAGAACATGCTGACGCTGCTGCAGAACGTCGCGGTGCTCGGCATCCTCGGGCTTGCGATGGCGATCGTCGTGATCGGGCGCGGCATCGACATCTCCCTGATCGCAGCCCTCGCGGTGCCGCCGGGGCTCGTGCTGCAGATGGTGCAGAACGGCCACTCGCTGCCGGCCGCGCTCGCGACGGCCGTGCTGCTCACGATCGCGTTCGGTCTGGTCAATGGCTGGCTGATCGCCTATGCCGAGGTTCCTTCGCTGTTTGCGACGCTGGCGACCGGCCTGCTGCTCGCCGGCCTCGGGCAGGCCGCGCTGTTTCAGCTCGACGTCGTGCAGTGGAGCGACGGCATGAAGGGCTTCGAGCGGCTCGGACAAGGCACCATCCTCGGCATTCCGACCTCGATCGTGATGTTCGCGATCGCCTGCGTCGTGGTCGCGTTCCTGCTGCGCCAGACGCGCTGGGGCGCCTATATCTACGCGATCGGCGATAATCCCTACGCCGCCCGCGTCACCGGCATCCCCTCGCGCCCGATCATCGTGCTGCAATACGTCGTCGCGGCGCTGATCGGCTGCTTCGCGGGCCTCGTGATGGCGGCATCGGTCAACTCGATGCCGACCCGCATCTTCAATTCGACCCTGATCTACGACGTCATCCTCGTCGTCGTGCTCGGCGGCATCGGCCTGTCGGGCGGCCGCGGCGGCGTGCTCAACGTCATCATCGGCACGCTGCTGATCGGCACCATGCTGAACGGCATGACCATCATGGACATTTCCTACGCCGGACAGAATCTCGTCAAGGGTGTCGTCCTGCTGCTCGCCGTCATCACGGATTCATTCCTGAATCCGCGCAACGAAGAAACGGCACAGCAGGGCGACATCTGAACCAAGCCACAAGAACATTCAATCACGACCAAGGAGGAAGCAATGAAGTACGCTGTCAGGACTGCAAAGGTGATCGCCGCAGCGCTCGGGCTTGCCGCCATCGCCGCCCCGGCTCTGGCCCAGCAGGGGCTGGACGAGCCGTTCCAGAAGCCGTTCAGGGAAGCCCTCGCCGGCAAGACGGTGGCCTACGTTCCGGTCGCCATGAACTTCGACCTCACCGAAGGCTGGTACGCCGGCATGAAGAAGGAGCTCGAGCCCTTCGGCGTGAAGTTCGAGATCCGCGATCCCAACTGGAACACCAATGCCGGCGCGCAGGCGGTGACCTCGCTGATCTCGGAGAAGCCGGCCGTGATGGTGATCCACAATCCGGACGTGCAGACCTACGCCAAGTTGCTGCAGCGTGCCGAGAACGAAGGCATCTACGTCATCCAGATCAACATGGGGTCGGCCTATCGCTCGTCGGCCTTTGTCGGCGCCAACTGGATCGAGATCGGCGAGCGGGACACCGAAGCCGTGGTGAAGGCCTGCCAAGGCAAGTCGAACAAGATCGCCATCGTGCAGGGCGCGCTCTCGGCGGCCGCCAGCGCCTACACGCTCAAGGGCGTCGAGAACGTGCTCGCCAAGCATCCGGAGATCAAGGTGGTCTCGAGCCAGGCGGCCGACTGGGATGCCGCGAAGGCCAAGGCGATCACCCAGACCGTGCTGAAGCAGAATCCTGATCTTTGCGGCATCGTCGGCTTCTGGGACGGCATGGACATCGGCACCGCCGCCGCGGTGAAGGAAGCCGGCCTGACCGGCAAGGTGTTCGTCGCGACCTCCGGCGGCGGCGAGCGCAAGGGCGCTTGCGAACTGGTGAAGTCCGGCGCGTTCGATCTCAACATGAGCTACGACGTGCCGACCCAGGCCGCGCAGATGGCCGGCACGATCAAATGGCTGCTGTCGTCGGGCGCCAAGGCCGGCTCGATCAAGGGTTCGGAATACACGACGCTGATTCCGATCACCAAGGAGAACGCGGACAGCCAGACCGCGTGCTGGAATCTGAGTGACCTGAAAAAATAGTCCGGCCATTCCCGCTCGACGTCCCGGGCCGCCTCGCCCGGGACGTCGATCTTCCCAAATCGAACGCCTTGCTGGAATGCCGATGCGCGACACCCTGACGAGCCTGCGTTACCGCTACTGGCCGGATCATCTCCTCGGCGAGATCCTGTCCAAACGTTGGACCGAGACCGCAATTCCGGTGATCCTGCTTTTGATCGTCGGCTTCGCGCTCAGCCGTTCCATCGATCACTTCCTGTCGCCGTCGAGCCTTGCCGACACCGCGCGGCAGGCCGGCGAAATCGGCTTCATCGGCCTCGGCATGGCGCTGGTCGTCATCGTCGGCGGCATCGATCTGTCGGTCGGCTCGATCTTCGCGCTGACGGATTTCTGCGCGCTCTATCTGCTCGACGTGCTGAACTGGCCGGTTCCCGCGGTAGTGGTCGCCACCCTCGCCTGCGGTGCACTGCTCGGCGCCGTCAACGGCGTGCTGATCGGCTACTTAAGGCTGCGCGCCTTCATCACCACGCTGATCACCCTGATCATCTACCGCTCGGCGTTCGATCTCTTGATCCAACGCTACTCCAATTCGATCGCCGCGGCCTTCCCCGACATCCCGTCCTGGAATTTCATCGGCGGCGGCGACGTGTTCGGCATTCCGAGCGTCGCCTTGGTCTACATCGCGATCGCGATCTTCGGCCACATCTTCATGACCCGGCTGCGCCCGGGCTGGCACATCACCGCGATCGGCGGCTCGCGCCGCTCGGCCTATAATTCCGGCATCCCGGTCCGGCGCACCATCGCGCTGTGCTATGTCGCAAGCGGCGTGCTGACCAGCATCGCAGCGCTGTTCTTCGCGGCCCGGCTCGGCACCGTCGGCGGCGACATCGGCGTCGGCCTCGAGGTGATCGTGCTGACCGCGACCGTGCTGGGCGGCATCACGCTCGGCGGCGGCAAGGGCTCGGTCGCAAAATCGCTGGTCGGCGTGCTGATCGTGCTCTTGATCACCAACGGCCTGACCACGCTCAATGCGCGGGGCGGCATCAACCGCATGGCGCTGGCGGGCATCCTGCTGGTCGCAGCGATGGTCGACATCCGCTGGCAGAAGAACCGCACCCGCATCATCAGCAAGGTCTATGTCGCGCCGACCTATCATGCGCTGCCGCCGCCGCCGGCCACCGAGATCGGCCAGGGTGGCCCGTTCGAGCAGAACGACAAGCTGCGTGACGTCGAATTGATCGGCCTCGGCCGCATCGAGGCGCCGGAGGACGTGATCCTCGATCGCAACAACAATCTCTACGCCGGCTCGCGCCATGGCGACATCATCCGCTTCCATGCGCCCGATTATCAGCGGATGGAGGTGTTCGCCCATATCGGCGGTCAGCCGCTCGGCATGGCGTTCGACCGGCAAGACAATCTCTATGTCTGTATCGGCGGCATGGGCCTTTACCGCATCACGCCCGACGGCACCGTGGAGAAGGCGACCGACGAGACCAACCGCAGCATGCATTCGGTGAACGACGACAGCCGCCTGCGGCTGGCCGACGACCTCGACATCACCGACGACGGCCTGATCTTCTTCTCGGAAGCCACCGTGCGCTACGAGATGGACGAATGGCCGATCGACGGCCTCGAGGCGCGCGGCAACGGCCGCATCATCTGCTACGACACCAAGACCGGCGCCACGCATACGGCGCTGCGCGGCCTCAAATTCCCCAACGGCATCTGCGTCGCCAGCGATGGCCAGTCGATCCTGTTCGCCGAAACCTTCGGCTGCTCGATCAAGCGGCTGTGGTTCGCGGGGCCGAAGAAGGGTCAGGTCGAGGTGGTGATGGACAATCTGCCGGGCTACCCCGACAACATCAACCTCGCCTCCGACGGCAATTACTGGCTGGCGCTGGTCGGCATGCGCAGTCCCTCGCTCGACCTTGCCTGGAAGATGCCGGGCTTCCGCCGCCGCATGGCCAAGCGCGTCCCGGTCGATGAATGGCTGTTCCCGAACATCAACACCGGTTGCGTCGTCAAGTTCAACGAGCAGGGCAAGATCCTCGAATCGTTCTGGGACCTGCGCGGCGAGAACCATCCGATGATCACCTCGATGCGCGAGCATCGCGGCTATCTCTATCTCGGCGGCATCATGAACAACCGGATCGGCCGCTACAAGCTGGAGAACGCGGACCCGAACTTCGTACAGTATGACAAGCGCTGGGGGAAGCTGTCGTGATCGCGGCCGTCAGGGAATTCGCCAACCGCTTTCTCGGCCGTGGCGAGGCCACCATCACCGTGCCGTCGTTCGACGGCGCACTCAAGCCGAACCAGAAACTGGAATCTGCGACCACCCTGCTGGAATGCGAGACGGCCGAGGATCTCGCAACCGATGGCCGCAACCTCTATGTCGCCGACGGCCGGCGTCTGCTGCGCCTCGACGGCGGCGCGGCGACCGAGCTGCGCAGCTTCGAGCAGCCCATCTCGGCGCTCTGCGCGCTCACCGGCGGCGGCATCGCGGTCGCGCTCGGCGGCCGCGAGGTGCGGCTCTACGCCGATCCCTCGTCGGGCGAGCCGAGCGTGACGTTCAACGACGCCGTCTTCAACGCGATCAACGCGCTGACGCAGGCCGGCGACGGCACCCTGATCGCAACCGACGGCTCGGCGAGCTGCGGCATCGATGATTGGGCGCGCGACCTGATGGAGCTGAACCGGAGCGGCCGCGTGTTCCGGCTCGACCCCAGGGCCAGGTCGGTGCAGCCGCTGGCGTCGAAGCTCGGCTACGCCTTCGGCGCCTGTGCGCGCGGCGATGGCGTGCTGGTCAGCGAGAGCTGGCGGCATCGCCTCGTCCTCGTCTCGAACGGAAGGCCGCCGCAGGTCGTGCTCGGCCACCTGCCCGTCTATCCGTCGCGGCTGTCGAAGGCCGCGGGCGGCGGCTATTGGCTCACCGCATTCACCGCGCGCACCCAGCTGATCGAGTTCGTGCTGCGCGAGCCGGCCTACCGGCGCCGTATGATGGCCGAGATCGACCCGGCCTATTGGGTGGCGCCGCGACTGCGCTCGGGCTTCTCGTTCAAGGAGCCGATGCAGGGCGCCCACATCAAGACGATGGGCGTCATCAAGCCTTGGGCACCGCCGCGCTCCTATGGCCTCGTCATCCGGCTGACCGAGGACGGCAAGCCAAAGTATTCGCTGCACAGCCGGGTCGACGGCGTCAATCACGGCATCGTCGCCGCGATCGAGCTGGGCGGCGACCTTGTGCTGATCGCCAAGGGACCGGGCCGAGTGCTGAAACTGCCCCTCGCCGGGCTCGCCGAGGAGACAGGCTCATGAGCGACACCGTGTTGTCCCTGCGCAAGGCCACCAAGCTTTACGCCGGCGTCCCCGCCATCGAGGGCGTCGACTTCGATCTGCGCCGCGGCGAGATTCACGCGCTGGTCGGCGAGAACGGCGCCGGCAAGTCGACGCTGACCAAGGTGATGGCCGGCGTCGTGACCTTGACGTCCGGCGGCATGAGTGTCGATGGCGCGGAGGTCGCGCCGCGGACGCCGCTGGAGGCGCGCAATCTCGGCATCGCCATGGTGTTCCAGGAGAACAGCCTGGTGCCGACCATGACGGTCGCACAAAACCTGTTCCTCGGGCAGGAGAGATTCTACAACCGGCTGCGCGGCATCTACATCGCCGCCCAGCAGTTCCTGCAATCGCTGAATTTCGACGTGACGCCGACCGCGACCGTGAGCGGGCTCGGCGCCGCCAAGAAGCAGATGGTGGAGATCGCGCGCGCGGTCCTGCACAAGGCCAAGGTCATCATCTTCGACGAGCCGACCGCGTCGCTGACGCCGGAAGAGAAGAAATACTTCTTCGACCTGGTCCGTGATCTCAGGAAGCGCGGCGTCTCGATCATCTTCATCTCGCACGCGCTGGAAGAGGCTCTGCTGCTCGCCGACCGCATTACCGTGCTGCGCGACGGCAAGCATGTGATCACCGACGACGCCGCGAAATTCGACCGGGCGGCGATCGTGCAGGCGATGGTCGGGCGCGACCTCTCCAACACGCTGTATGGCGCGCGGAAGACCAGCGTCCGGCCGGCCGGTGCGCGCGTGCTCACGGTGCAGAACCTCAAGATGGCGCCGATGGTGAAGAACAATTCGCTGTCGGTGTTTGCCGGGCAGATCACCGGCGTGTTCGGCCTGGTCGGCGCGGGCCGCACCGAGACCTTCAAGATCGTCTCCGGCGTGTTGAAGCGCGACTTCTTCCACGGCGGCGAAATCATGCTGCACGACAAGCCGGTGCGCTACCGGGTTCCGGCGCCGGCGGTCAAGGCCGGCATCGCCTATGTGACCGAGGATCGCAAGGTCGAGGGCTTCTTCGAAACCGCCTCGATCGCCCGCAACATCTATCTCGGCCTGCTTTCGAAGTTTCCCGGGGGCCGCATGATGTTGTCGCGGCGCGAGACCAATTCGGTCGGCAAGACCTGGACCCAGCGCCTCAAGGTTCGCGCCATCGGCGACGAGGCCAAGGTGGTCGAGCTGTCAGGCGGCAACCAGCAGAAGGTGGTGATCGCCAAATCGCTGGTGCAGCAGCCCGAGCTGATCATCTTCGACGAACCGACCCGCGGTGTCGACGTCGGCGCCATCGTCGAGATCCACGAGCTGATCAACCAGCTCGCCGACGAGGGCAAGGCGGTGGTGGTGATCTCGTCCTATCTGCCCGAGATCATGGCGCTGTCCGACCGCATCCTGGTCTCGCGCCAGGGCAAGGTGGTCGAGGAATTCTCCGCTCTCGAAGCCACCGAGGAGAAGATCATGTACGCAGCGATTCATTGATCGCCGCAACGGACGTGCTTCACGGCCGGCTCGCCGCACGCAGCGCATTCGTGCAGGCCTCGCTCAAGCAGGTGCGGTGCGGGTAGCCGCCCGCCTGCTGCGATCCTGGTCGAACGCTATTTCGGTCCGACGGTTCCGGTCACCTTCAGTCTCGCCGATCTCACCCAACCCGAGACGTCGTTGCCCGTCCCCGGATTGAGATACATCACCGACGACCAGCCATCCCTGGTTTGCGCATACGCGATCAGTGCGTCATTCGGAATGACGAACACGCCGCGGATCGGACAGTGCAGATTCGGCGCCGAGTAGAATTGCAGCCGACCCGTGCCCGTCACCACATTGGCCAGCGGCGGCGACAGCATCGGGACGCGGCTGGTGCCGGTCTGCGGCTCCTTGCAGTTCGACGGCGTCTGCGCGTGCACGGTCGCCCCCGTAGCCCCCAGGATCAGGGCACAGCAGACCATGCAGGCGACAACGAACCTGTCCGACATCGCTGATCCTCCTGACGTCGCCGGTCGCGGCAACCGGCGAAGGGATTGATTCAGTTCGTGCCCGCGATGATGACGAGATTGTTCAGAACAGGCGTGGAGCAGAACGCGACGACGAGAGCGATGTTGTAAACGTTGTTGCTCCGCCAAAGCAGCCACGTGACCACGAACGTCAAGCCAAGCTTGGGTACCAGCCACCATACACCGAACCACGTTTGCGCCAGATGCATGAACGGGTTCAACTCACCCAATCCGAGACTCAGGATCACATTCGTCGACTCAAGGTCGGCGTAACCCAGCAGCAGCGCGAGGAGCACCAAAAGACCCTTAACCCAATTCATTCCGAGACTCCCGATGCCAGTAATGCCGAAGATGCCGGATTGGCCAGATCACACTATTGATGATGTCCACGCGCTCGGCAGGCACGAGGCCGGTTGCAGGATATTCGCCCGGCTTCGGTATCCAGGCCGTGCCGAACAGAATGTCGAGAAACGGAAAGCAGGCAGCGAAATTTTTGTCCCTGTGCTCGGGAAGGACCGAATGATGGATCCGGTGCCATTGCGGATTGTTGATCCATGTCACATACCGACCGAGCGGAATGCGGACGTTGAGATGAGCACACGCATCGGGCATGAAGAAGATAAATCCCACCGCGATCACCATGTCCGGCGGGATGCGGAACAGGATCGCCATGATCGGAAGAAAGGCGTCGGACAACACCCTCTCCAGCCAGAAATGCCGGCCGCCGGTAATGAACGTGACGCCGTTCGCGCTGTGATGGAAGGAGTGCATCGCCCATAGAAAGGGGATCGCATGTTGAAGGCGATGATACGTGTACTTGTAGAGATCGAATGCAACCACGATGATCGCGAGTGAGACGTACCACCAGTAACCGTCGGTCGGCAGCTTGATCCAACCGAGACCGGTATAGCTCGCAATTTTGCCCGCGGTGATCGCCGCGATCGGAGCGAGCATGGACGACAACCCGAGGCTCACGATCACCGCGAGCCAATCATCGCGAAACTCGGCGTAGGGAACGTCCGCAATCGGCCATCTTTTTTCCAGGATGCGACTGGTGTAGACGATGCCCAGAAACACGGCCGCATAAAATACGGCGTTTGCGATGTCACTCTGCATGAGGGATGACTCGCCGGCTCAAAAGGACAGACAATAAGAATAAAAACATTTCTGTGCCTATAAGCTAAAAAAGCTTATTTTTTCTCAACGCTCCGGCGGGGGCAAGCAGGGTTTTTACGGGGCGGCCCTCGCCTTCGGCCCGATTCTGGCCCGCGCGGGCGCATTTTTCCGGGCCGGCCCCCGATCCGGTGCGGCGACGGCTGAAGCGAACCCCGCGCCCGCCCGCAGGACACTGTGCGCACCGTGAAGGCGCGTGGTGCATCCCTGAGGGGCTATACAGAGCAACCCATCGACACCAGCACAGCAGCGGGCAAGTGCTTCCTGGACATGCTCGGTGTGTTCACCGAGTTCGAGACCAACCGCCGCAAAGAGCGGCAGCTTGAGAGTATCGCGGAGGCCGAGGCACGCGGGGTCTACCAAGGCCACAAAGCGTCCATCGACACCGCCAAAGTGAAGGCGCTCAAAGCTGAAGGCATGGAAGCGTCCGCTATCGCGAAGGCGCTCAAGATTGGCCGCGCGTCGGTTTACCGGGCTCTTACCCACAGCGCCCTCCAACTGCGACCACGGGCTGTGTGAGTGCAGTGGAACGCAATCGATCCAGAAGTGTCTGGGGATGTTCTACTGAAGACGAGCACGCATCAGCTGCCCGAACCAATGGGAACTTGCGTGAATGGCGCGCCATGGCCGATGAAGATGGGCACTACGTGTTCGCCGTGGCGCTATGATGCAACGGTTCAATTTTGCCGACCGCCTTGCGACAGGACGGGAAGGAGGTGCCATGCCGAAAACGATCGCGGTATTGGGCTCTGCCCTCTTCTTTGCGGTTGCGCCCAGCTCGGTGGCGGGGCTCGTTCCCTGGTGGATTACGCGTTGGGAGTTTCGGCCGCCCTTCTTCGATCTCGACGCGACGCGCGCCGTCGGGATCCTGTTGATCGTCGCCGGTCTACCCGGGCTTGTCGACTCGTTTGCACGCTTTGCGCTGCAAGGATTGGGCACGCCGGCGCCGATCGCACCGACGCAGAACCTCGTGGTGACGGGTCTCTATCGCTATGTGCGCAATCCTATTTACGTTGCCCTTGTCGCCGTCATTCTGGGCCAAGCGGTCTTGTTCGGCGACCAGCGCCTTCTTGGGTACGGTGTGTTGGTGTGGCTCGCCTTCCACGCGTTTGTCGTGGGGTACGAGGAGCCGGCGCTCGTTCGTATGTTCGGAACGGAGTACGAGGATTTCCGGGCCAACGTCCCGCGCTGGATTCCGCGGCTCACGCCCTGGCGAGCCGCACGACGCCGGAATCATTCGTGACGCGGGCGCCACCGCGGGAAGGGCGTGGTACCGTGCCCTGTCGTAAAATGGCGCGCCCGGAACGATTCGAACGTCCGACCCTCAGATTCGTAGTCTGATGCTCTATCCAGCTGAGCTACGGGCGCATTTTCGCGGGTGGGCTTGAGCCCTCATGGCTCCGGGAGCCCCGGAACGTCGCGAAAGAGCGCTCTAGCTACAGGCTCCGGGTCCGGTTGGCAAGGTCTGGAAACGTCAATTTCGGCTGCAGTTTTAGCCGCCCGGGAATACCGGAACGGCCTCAGGCCCTCGCCCGCTCGCTGCGGACCGACAGCAGTTCCACCGGACGATCCGGGATCGAAATCCGGAAGGTGGCGCCGATCGTGCCCTCGACCAGATGGATGTGGCCGCCGTGAGCCCGGATCAGCTCGGCGGCAATGGCAAGGCCGAGTCCGCTGCCGCCGGGGCGGCCGGAGGTCTGGAATGCCTCGAACAGATGCTCGCGCGCCTTGGTCGGAACGCCCGGACCGGTGTCGGAGACCTCAATGATCGCAACCGTCCCCTCGCGGCGGCCGGTGATGCGGATCTGCTGCGCGCCGCCGTCACCTGCGGGCCGGGTTTCCAACGCCTGCGCCGCGTTGCGCACCAGATTGAGCAGCACGCGGAAAAGCTGGTCCGGGTCGGCGTCGATGGTCAGGCCGCGCTCAATCGCGCTGATCCAGGTGATCGAGACATCGGTGGCGAGCCCGGCCGACTCCCGCACCTCGGCGACCGCGGGCTCCACCATGATGACGCGGCGATCAGGCGCCGCCTCCTGCGCGCGGCCATAAGACAGCGTCGACTGGCAGAAGGCGATGGCGCGCTCCAGCGAGCGCAACAATTTCGGCGCAAAGCGTTGCACCCGCGGGTCGGGCACGCTGGCGAGCTGGTCCGACAGCAATTGCGAGGACGCCAGCAGATTGCGCAAATCGTGGTTGATCTTGGAGACGGCGAGCCCAAGCGCGGCAAGCCGGCTCTTCTGATGCAACATCGAGACGAGGTCGCGCTGCATGTCCGACAGCTCGCGCTCGGCAACGCCGATCTCATCGCCGCGCTGGCTCGGCACGATGATTCGCGCCGAACTCTCCGGATTCTCATGGAAGCCGACCAGGCTCGCGGTCAGCCGCCGCATCGGGCGCACGAACAAATAATGCAGCGCCAGATAGACCAGACCGGCGGTCAGGCCGGCAATCAACAGCGCGACGACCAGGACGTTGCGCGAAAAGCGGTACATCGCCTGCCGCAGCGGCTTCTCGTCGATCACGACCTCGATGAATTGCGCCTGGCCCGGCGCGGGTCCGACCACGCGGATGGTCTGGTCGCCATGCTCCAGCATGATCTCGAAGGCATCGACGATCGCCGACCACACCGTCATGGTCCGCATGTCGACGTCATGGTCGATCGCCGCCGGCAGATCGGCGCTGGCGAGCAGCCGGCGCTGCTGTCCCAATTTGATGGCGACCGCACGGGCGCCGATGCTGGTCAGGATCTGCCGCGCCAGCGAATCCGGCACCAGGCCGGACGGCGCGGCATCGAGCACCAGCGCCGCGGTATTGGCGGCGGCCAGGCGGTCATTGAGCCGGTTCATCCGGAAGTTGGCGATGGCCGGGACGTAGATCAGGAGCCCGGCGATCATCACCAGGGGAATCGTCAGCAGCAAAAGCTTGCCCGACAGCCCGAGCCGGGGGGACGGCTTGGGCCGCTGCTTCTGCGCGGTCGCCTGATCGTCAGTTAGAGCCACAAGATAAGGCCTTGTTTGGCTTAGGGGTCAGAAGATGCGGCCCGGCCCCCAAGCCGGTCAAATTACGGATCGCTAATGTGGACGGTTCCCCGAACGCCCCAAAGCGTCTCCATACCGTCAAATACCCCGCGAAATCAGATATATTCGCCCCAATTACGACGTTTCGAAGAAGCCTTTTTGCGACGTCCTGTGACATTGACGAAAACAGGGCGCTCCCTTATAAGCCGCGCCAACTGTCCGCGATGGCCCGGTTCTTGACCCGGGGGCGGCTCTTTGGGGCCGTCAACGGCTCGTTTGGGCCCGCCAGCATCACCGGACTCCATCTCAATACAACGGCAAATTGCCCGGTCAGCGGAGAATTACCCGTGAAGCGGACTTATCAACCCAGCAAACTGGTGCGCAAGCGCCGTCACGGCTTCCGCGCCCGTCTCGCCACGGCCGGCGGCCGTAAGGTCCTCGCTGCGCGCCGCGCGCGTGGCCGCAAGCGCCTGAGCGCCTGAGCCCGGACGTCTCCTCTCCGGAGATACCCATTATGGATCGGCTGAGGCAGCGGGCGGATTTCCTCGCCGTTGCCAATGGCGCACGGGCGAATACCACAGCTTTTGTGCTGCAGGGCCGCCGCCGCGACGACCAGGGCCCGATCCGCGTCGGCTATACCGTCACCAAGAAGAACGGCACCGCGACCGAGCGCAACCGCATCCGCCGTCGGCTTCGCGAAGTGATGAGGCAGGTCGACGCCGTATTCATGCGGCCGCACCATGATTATGTGCTAGTGGGCCGTCGTGACGCGCTGACCCGCGACTTTGCGACCATGCTTGACGACCTGCGGTCGGCGCTGCGCCGCCTCGACCGGCCTGCGCCCAACACGGGTAATAACAAGACGGGTACCAACAAGGCGGGTAACAAGAGCGCGCCCAATCCGAATGGAATGACGAGACCCTAAGAGATGTCCGACAACCGCAACACGATCCTTGCCGTCATTCTGTCCGGCCTCGTCCTGATCGCCTGGCAATACTTCTACAATGTGCCGCAGATGGAGAAGCAGCGCGAAGCGCAGCGCCAGGCGGAGGTGCAGAAGCCGGCGCCGCAGGCGACCCCGGGCGCTACTCCTGGCGCCGCTCCGGGTACCTCGGCGACCCCCTCTCCGGCTCCCGGCGCGCCTGCGGCTGACGCTCCGGTCGCGAGCCGCGAGACGGTGCTTGCCTCCGGCCCGCGCATCAAGATCGAGACCCCGCGCGTCACCGGCAGCATCGCGCTGAAGGGTGCCCGGATCGACGACCTAGCGCTGGTTCAGTTCCGCGAGACGGTCGATCCGAAATCGCCGGCCGTCGTGCTGCTCTCGCCGTCGGGCACGGCCGAGCCTTATTATGCCGAGTTCCTGTGGCTGACCGCCAACGGCTCATCGGTGAAGACGCCGAACGCCGAAACCGTCTGGCAGCAGGAGGGATCGAACAGCCTGTCGCCGGGCACCCCGGTGATTCTGAAATACGAGAACGGCCAGGGCCTGACCTTCCGCCGCACCATCTCGATCGACGATCGCTACCTCTTCAGCATCAAGGACGAGGTCATCAATCAAGGCAGCGCGCCGGTGACGCTGTATCCGTTCGGGTTGATCTCGCGCGGCGGTAAGCCGCCGGTCTCCGGCTACGCGATTCTGCACGAAGGCCCGATCGGCTATCTCGGCGAACACGGCCTGCAGGAATTCAGCTACAAGAACATCGACGAGGCCAAGACCTCGACCGGCGGAAATTCGCGCGGCATCGTGTTCACGAAGGTCACCGACGGCTGGCTCGGCATCACCGACAAATACTGGGCCACGGCACTGCTGCCGGAGACCACCGCAACGCTCGAAAGCGCCCGCTTCACCACCGGCGACAAGCGCTACCAGACCGACTACATGCTCGGCGCGCAGACCATTCCGATCGGCGGCACCGGCGTTGCCAACGGGCGACTGTTCGCCGGCGCGAAGGAGGCCGCCACGGTCGGCCTCAACTTCCCGCTGGTCGGCTTCGGCGGCTACAACAAGCAGCTCGGCCTCAACCATTTCGATCTCCTGATCGACTGGGGCCATTTCTACTTCATCACCAAGCCGATGTTCCTGGCGCTCGACTGGTTCTATCGCCTGGTCGGCAATTTCGGCATCGCGATCCTCTTGGTGACCGTGATCGTGAAGCTGTTGTTCTTCCCGCTCGCCAACAAGTCCTACGCCTCGATGGCGAAGATGAAGTCGGTGCAGCCGCAGCTGCAGGCGCTGAAGGAACGTTATCCTGATGACCGCGTGAAGCAGCAGCAGGAGATGATGGAGATCTACAAGAAGGAGAAGATCAACCCGATCGCGGGCTGTCTTCCCGTCGCCTTGCAGATTCCGGTGTTCTTCTCGCTCTACAAGGTGCTGTTCATCACCATCGAAATGCGGCACGCGCCGTTCTTCGGCTGGATCAAGGACCTCTCGGCGCCCGATCCGACCAACCTGTTCACGCTGTTCGGCCTCATTCCGTTCGATCCGATCGCGTTGCTCGGACCGCATTTCGGCGCCTATCTGGTGATGGGCATCTGGCCGATCATCATGGGCATCACGATGTGGGTCCAGATGAAGCTCAATCCGGCGCCGCCGGATCCGACCCAGAAGATGATCTTCGACTGGATGCCGCTGATCTTCACCTTCATGCTGGCAGGCTTCCCGGCGGGTCTCGTGATCTACTGGGCCTGGAACAACCTGCTGTCGGTGCTGCAGCAGAGCTTCATCATGCGCAAGAATGGCGTGAAGGTGGAGCTGTTCGACAATCTGAAGTCGACGTTCGCCAAGAAGACGACCTAGGTAGCACCGTCATTGCGAGCGAAGCGAAGCAATCCACGCCTCAACACGAGGAGAAATGGATTGCTTCGTCGCTTCGCTCCTCGCAATGACGGAACGAGAGTGGGGCGCCGCGCATGAGCACCGAACCCGATGCGGCGCTGATCGAGCAAGGCCGAAAACTGTTCGCCGGCGACTGGCGCTTCATCTGGGCCTCACCCTCGATCGAGACGCTGCCGCCGATGGCCGGCCTCGAGGTCGCGTTTGCCGGCCGCTCCAATGTCGGCAAGTCGAGCCTGATCAACGCACTGACCGGCCGCAGCAACCTGGCGCGCACCTCGCACACGCCCGGCCGCACCCAGGAGCTGATCTTCTTCGAGGGGCCGGAGAAGGCGGGCTTCCGCCTGGTCGACATGCCCGGCTACGGCTACGCCTCGGCGCCCAAGACCAAGGTGGCGTCGTGGACGGCGCTGATCCACAAATTCCTGCTCGGGCGCGCGACACTGGCGCGGGTCTACGTGCTGATCGACGCGCGCCACGGCATCAAGGACGTCGATCTCGACGTGCTGAAGACGCTGGACAAGTCCGCGGTCAGCTATCAGGTCGTGCTGACCAAGGCCGATCAGGTGAAGGCCGGCGAACTCAAGACCGTCATCGCCGACACGACAGCAACACTCGCAAAGCATCCCGCCGCCTTCCCCGAAGTGCTGGTGACCTCGTCGCGCACCGGCGACGGCATGCCAGAGCTGCGTGCCGCCATGGTGCGCCTGATCGAGGAACGGCGCCGATGAGCGGCGCATCCCGCCTCCTGATCGGCCTTGCCGCCATCATGGGCGCCTGCGGCGTGATGCTGGCGGCGGCCGCGGCCCATTTGCCTGATGCCACGCGGCTGGCGGCGGCATCCTCGATGCTGCTGTTCCATGCACCCGCCGTAGTCGCGACCATCGCGGTCGCGGATCGCGCGATCATCCATGCGAAGGTCGCAGTCGTGGCGGCGGCCGGGTTCGTCATCGCGGCGTCATTGTTCGCGGGCGACCTCGTGCTGCGCCAATATGCCGGACATGGATTGTTTCCGATGGCGGCCCCGACCGGCGGAACGCTGTTGATCCTGAGCTGGCTGGCACTGGCGGTCGCGGCGGTGTGGCCGAAGCGGTGATGACCGCCATACTTCCTTCTCCCCTTGTGGGAGAAGGTGGCGCGGATGCAATCCGCGCCGGATGAGGGGTCTCTATCCGCGGAGACAGACCCCTCACCCGGCTTCGATGCCGTCGCATCGAAGCCACCCTCTCCCACAAGGGGAGAGGGTCAAGACCGCTTTGCGCCCTGCCCGCCAATCAGATAGAACCGCGCCACCCCTCCGCTGACGACGAGACCAGCCTCATGACCGACCAGCACATCAGCCCGCTCGATCAGGCCCGCATCCTGTCCGAGGCGCTGCCGCACATGCAGGAGTATGACGAGGAAACCATCGTCATCAAATATGGCGGCCATGCCATGGGCGCCGAGGACACCGCGAAGGCGTTCGCGCGCGACATCGTGCTGCTCGAGCAGACCGCGATCAATCCGGTGGTCGTGCATGGCGGTGGGCCGCAGATCGCGACCATGCTGAAGCGCCTCGGCATCCAGTCGGAATTCGCCGCGGGCCTGCGCATCACCGACGCCGCGACCATCGAAATCGTCGAGATGGTGCTGGCGGGCTCGGTCAACAAGCAGATCGTCGGCTACATCAACGAGGCGGGCGGCAAGGCCGTGGGCCTCTCCGGCAAGGACGGCAACATGGTGAAGGCGTCGAAGACGACGCGCACCATGGTCGATCCGGATTCCAACATCGAGAAGGCCATCGATCTCGGCTTCGTCGGCGACCCCGAAAAGGTCGACCTCACGCTGCTCAATCAGCTGATCGGCTATGAGCTGATCCCGGTGCTGGCGCCGCTGGCGACCTCGCAGGACGGCCAGACCCTGAACATCAACGCCGACACCTTCGCCGGCGCGATCGCGGGCGCGCTGAAGGCCAAGCGCCTGCTGCTGCTGACCGACGTGCCGGGCGTGCTCGACAAGTCCAAGAAGCTGATTCCGGACCTGTCGATCAAGGAAGCCCGCAAGCTGATCGCCGACGGCACGATTTCCGGCGGCATGATCCCGAAGGTCGAGACCTGCATCTACGCGCTCGAACAGGGCGTGCAGGGCGTCGTGATCATCGACGGCAAGACGCAGCACGCGGTGCTGCTCGAGCTCTTCACCAACCAGGGCACCGGCACGCTGATCCACAAGTAATGGCAGACGCGGGACACACGGCGAGGATTCCTCGCCGGTCGCTGCCGGCGCGGCTCGCGATGTCGCTGCCCGCCGCGCTGGTGTCGTTCCTGTTCTCGTCGGCGCCGGCGCATGCCGACCTCAAGCTCTGCAACCGCATGAGCTATGTGATCGAGGCCGCGATCGGCATCGACGACAAGGCCGCGACCGCGACACGCGGCTGGTTCCGCATCGATCCCGCGACCTGCCGGGTCGTGGTGCAGGGCGCGCTCACCGCCGACCGCGTGCTGCTCAATGCGCGGGCGCTTGGCGTCTATGGCGCTTCGCCGATCCCGCAGAACGGCACCGACACACTCTGCGTGGCGCAGGACAATTTCGTGATCGCCGCCGCGCGGCAATGCCGCTCCGGCCAGATGCCCGCGCAATTCACCCAGATCACGCCGACGAAGACCGACGACGGCCATCTGGTCGCCTATCTCGCCGAAGACAGCGAATACGACGACGAGCAGGCGCGCCTCGCCGGCATCCAGCGCCTGCTGGTGATCGCGGGCTACGATGCCGCGCCGATCGACGGCGTCGACGGGCCGAAGACCCAGAGTGCGCTGGCGGCCTTCCTGAAGAGCCGCGGGCTCGCCAGCGACATCGTGCAGTCGCCGAATTTCTTCGCCACCATGATCGATGCCGTGCAGAAGCCGACGGCATCGGGGCTAACCTGGTGCAACGACACGCAGCACAAGGTGATGGCCGCGGTCGCGACCGACGACGGCAAGGTGGTGACCAGCCGCGGCTGGTATCGCATCGACCCCGGCAAGTGCCTGCATCCCGACGTATCAGGCACGCCGAAGCAGATCTATTCGTTTGCCGAAGCGGTCGACAACGACAACCGGGCCATCCGCATCAAGGACAAGCCGCTGAACTGGGGCGGCGGGGTCCAGCTCTGCACCCGCGAAAGCAAGTTCGAGATCAACGAACAGGGCGACTGCAGCACCCGCGGCCTCGCCGCGCTCGGCTTCACCACCGTCGACATGACCAGCGGCGGCAAGACGCTGCGCTTTGCGATACCGTGATGAAGACAATGGCGCCGCAAACATCACTGTCGTCCTGGCGAAGGTCAGGACCCATAACCACAGGATTGCGTTTGGCGAAGAACGACGAGCACCGTGCCACATTGGTAGATTCCGCGGTATGGGTCCTGGCTTTCGCCAGGACGACGGCGGAGGGCGGAACGACGTTCACGCCGACAAGTGGAGAGCCACAATGAATACTCCCCGCAGCTTCAGCCATGTCGAGACCTGGGTGTTCGACCTCGACAACACGCTGTACCCGCATCACGTCAACCTGTGGCAGCAGGTCGATGCGCGGATCGGCGAGTTCGTCAGCAACTGGCTGAAGATATCGCCCGAGGAAGCACGGCGGCTGCAGAAGGACTATTACCTGCGCTACGGCACCACGATGCGCGGCATGATGACCGAGCACGGCGTGCAGGCCGACGACTATCTCGCTTATGTGCACAAGATCGACCACTCGCCGCTGCAACCCAATCCCGCGATGGGGGCTGCGATCGCCAGGCTGCCGGGACGCAAGCTGATCCTGACCAACGGCTCGGTCGACCATGTCGATGCGGTGCTGGACCGGCTCGGCATCGGCAACCATTTCGACGGCGTGTTCGACATCATCGCCGCCGATCTCGAGCCGAAGCCGGCGCCGCAGACCTACCAGAAGTTCCTCAGGCTCCACGACGTCGATCCGGCGAGGGCTGCGATGTTCGAGGACCTCGCGCGCAACCTGGTGGTGCCGCATGAGCTCGGCATGACCACCGTGCTGGTCGTGCCCGACGGCAGCCAGGAGGTGGTGCGCGAGACCTGGGAGCTCGAAGGCCGCGACGCCGCCCACGTCGACCATGTCACGGACGATCTCACCGGCTTCCTGCAGCGGCTGAACGGAAAGCCCTGACCTCTCCCCACGTCGTCCCGGCGAAAGCCGGGACCCATAACCACCAATCTGCGCCTTGCTACGCGCCGTGGCCGCAGCGTGCCGCAACACGGGCATTCGTGGTTATGGGTCCCGGCTCGCGCTTCGCTTGGCCGGGACGACGGAAAAGAGACCACTCGGCGACGGAGGAGTTTGCCTTGACTCCGCGGCCCCAAATTCCGAAAAAGCCCCGCAAAATCCCGTCATAATCCCCGATACGCCAAGGATTGTCCCGATGTCGCTGTCCGCCCTCGAAACCACCGTCAACACCGCGTTCGACGCCCGCGAAGGCATTTCGACCTCGACCAAGGGCGAGGTCCGCGAGGCGGTCGATCACGCGCTGGAGCTGCTCGACAAGGGCGAAGCCCGCGTCGCCGAGCGCGAGACGAGCGGCAAGTGGAAGGTCAACCAGTGGCTGAAGAAGGCCGTGCTGCTGTCGTTCCGCCTCAACGACATGGGCCAGATCGCGGGCGGCCCGGGCAAGGCATCGTGGTGGGACAAGGTGCCGTCGAAGTTCGAGGGCTGGGGCGAGAACCGTTTCCGCGACGCCGGCTTCCGCGCCGTGCCGGGCGCGATCGTGCGCCGCTCGGCCTTCATCGCTCGCAACGTCGTGCTGATGCCTTCCTTCGTCAATCTCGGCGCCTATGTCGATGAAGCCACCATGATCGACACCTGGTCGACGGTCGGCTCCTGCGCCCAGATCGGCAAGCGCGTGCACATCTCCGGCGGCGTCGGCATCGGCGGCGTGCTCGAGCCGCTGCAGGCCGAGCCGGTGATCGTCGAGGACGACTGCTTCATCGGCGCGCGCTCGGAGGTCGCCGAGGGCGTGATCGTGCGCAAGGGCGCGGTGCTGTCGATGGGCGTATTCCTCGGCGCCTCGACCAAGATCGTCGACCGCGAGACCGGCGAAATCTTCGTCGGCGAGGTCCCGGAATATGCCGTCGTGGTGCCGGGCACCCTGCCGGCCAAGCCGCTGAAGAACGGCCAGCCGGGACCTGCCACCGCCTGCGCCGTGATCGTCAAGCGGGTCGACGAGCGCACCCGCGCCAAGACCAGCATCAACGAGCTGCTGCGGGACTGATCTGCGCCGCGGAAATCGCGCCGTCACCGTCATCCTTGTAAGTCAGGAGGCACTGGATCGGATAGAGTGTCCGGTGCGGTAACGGACGGGAGACCGCTTCATCCCAGGGCTTTGAAGCCCGGACCTCAGCGCGGCGCCCCGTCCGTTGTTCCATTGAACCCGAACAGTCGCGAGGGCCGCCTGGCGAGCCCGGTTGCGCAAGGATGGGTGCAGATGGACGCGATCTACGTTGGCATTGATGTGTCGAAGGACCGACTGGACGTGCATGTCCGTCCGAGCGGAGAAGCCTTTGCCGTGGCGCGTGACGGCAAAGGCCTGGAAGAGCTCGTTGCGCGCTTGCAGGCGATCTCGCCGGCGCTGATTGCGGTGGAGGCAACCGGCGGCTTCGAGACGATCGTTGCTGCGGCGCTGGCCGGCGCCCGGCTGCCGCTGGTGGTGGTCAACCCGGCCCAGATCCGGCACTTCGCGCAGGCGGTTGGCCAGCGCGCCAAGACGGACCCGATCGATGCGGCGGTCATCGCGCGGTTTGTCGAGGCGGTGCAGCCGGAGCCGCGTGCGATGCCGGATCAGGAAGCCCGGCTGCTGGCCGAACTGGTCAGCCGCCGACGGCAGATCATCGAGATGATCGTTGCCGAGCGTCAGCGCGAGAAGCGGGCCGAGAACGTCCGCGTCCGCAAGAGCCTTGCCCGCCATATCAAGGTCCTCGAGAAGGAGCTGCCGGAGATCGACAACGACATCGACACGCTGGTGCGCGGCTCGCCAGTCTGGCGCGCCAAGGAGGAGTTGCTGGTCAGCTTTCCTGGCGTGAGCAACACCCTCGCACGGACCTTCCTCGCCGAGGTGCCCGAGCTCGGCACGCTCAATCGGCGTCAGATTGCGAGCCTCGCCGGTCTTGCCCCGTTCACCCGCCAGTCGGGCCGCTGGAAGGGCAAGAGCATGATCGGCGGTGGAAGGGCCAAGCTGCGCGCCGGGCTCTACATGGCCGCCCTGTCGGCCAGCCGATACCATCCGCAGCTCAAGGTCTTCTACCGACGCCTGGTGACCGCTGGAAAGCCCAAGATGGTCGCCCTCATCGCCGTTGCACGCAAAGTCCTCACAACCCTCAACGCCATGCTCAGGGACCAAAAACCATGGCAACCCGCTTGACGAAGAACACAGTCGCTGAGGTGCGAGCAGAGCTGAGGTGCGAGCAGAGCGAGCCTCGAAGGATGCACGGCCCCACCGTGGCCGTTCACCCTTCGAGACGCGCTACGCGCTCCTCAGGGTGACGGATCACATTTCGAACCAAGCACCTCTCCAAAACGACATATCTCCGGGCCGCGAAGAATTGCCGCAGCCCGGAGCTTATTTTCATGGACTGGGCCAATTACCTGTTCGGCTTCAAGGGCCGCGTCAACCGGGCCAAATTCTGGCTCGCAGGGCTGATCATCGTCTGCTGGATGATGTTCCTGGCTTTACTCGCGGTCTCGGCCGGCCTCGGCGGCAAGAACGGGTTCAGCTTCAATGTCGACGACATCTTCCGGGCCTTCGACCCCGACAGCTACAGATCGCTGAGCTGGGCCGGATTGCCGGCATTGCTGGTCAAGGCCTGCGGAACGTTCTTGTTCGTTTGGGTCTATGTCGCTGTCTCGATCAAGCGACTGCACGACCGCGACAAGAGCGGCTGGTGGATGGTGCCGTTCTTCGCGATCCCGGGTCTCATGAGCCAGTTCTCGGACCGGCTCCCCGATGAATCCTATTGGGTGATGGCCGCGGGCCTGATCGTCTTCATGCTCTATATCTGGGGCTTCATCGAGCTCGCCTTTCTGCGCGGCACCGGCTACCCCAATCGCTACGGCCCCAACCCGCTCGGGAAAACCCATGTGCGGCAAGGCCGCGACAGCGGGTCGCGCTCCGCGCGCGGCTGGGATCAGCAGAGCGAGCTCGATATCGTGCCGCACAAAGCTGGTCCCCCTGCCGTGTGACGTGTTAAGCGAGGCGCATGAGTGATGCCGTCTCGATTACCCGCGATCTCGTTCGCTGCCCCTCCGTCACCCCGGCCGACGCCGGCGCGCTTGGCGTTCTCGAAAGTCTGCTGAAAGCCGCCGGCTTCGAGGTCCACCGCGTGACCTTCTCCGAGCCCGGCACCGCCGATGTCGACAACCTCTATGCCCGCATCGGCTCTTCGGCGCCGCATATCACCTTCGCCGGCCATACCGACGTGGTGCCGCCCGGCGATGAAGCCGCGTGGACGCTCGGCGCGTTCTCCGGCGAAGTGAAAGACGGTTATCTCTATGGCCGCGGCGCCGTCGACATGAAGGGCGGCATCGCCTGCAGCGTCGCCGCGGTGCTGCAATATCTGCAGGACCATGGCGGCAAGCCACAAGAGAATGGCAACGGCTCGATCTCCTTCCTGATCACCGGCGACGAGGAAGACGTCTCGATCAACGGCACCGTCAAGCTGTTGAAATGGTGCGCCGAGCGTGGCGAGACATTCGATCATTGCGTGCTCGGCGAGCCTTCGAATGTCGAAGTGCTGGGCGACATGATCAAGATCGGCCGGCGCGGCTCGCAGTCCGGCACGCTTGTCGTCGATGGCGTGCAGGGCCACGTCGCCTATCCGCATCGCGCCTCGAACCCGGTGCCGGATATCTCGCGGCTGATCGTGGCGCTGAGCGACGAGCCGCTCGATCACGGCAGCGCGCAGTTCCAGGCCAGCAACCTCGAATTCACCACCGTCGATGTCGGCAACACCGCGAGCAACGTGATCCCCGGCCAGGCACGGGCGAAGTTCAACATCCGCTACAACGACAACCACACCCAGGAGAGCCTGCGGCAGCTGGTCGACGCGCGGCTGGTGAAAGCCTGCGGCAACCGGATCCGCGCCCATATCGATTGGCAACCGTCGAACTCGAACGTGTTCGTCACCCAGCCCGGCCCGTTCACCGACCTCGCGGTCGCCGCGATCGAGGAGGTCACCGGCCGCAGGCCGGAGCTATCGACCTCCGGCGGCACCTCGGACGCGCGCTTCATCTCGAGCTATTGCCCGGTGATCGAATTCGGCCTGGTCGGCCAGACCATGCACCAGGTCGACGAGCGCACGCCGGTGGCCGATCTGGAGAAGCTGACGAAGATCTATCGCGGCGTGCTGGACCGGTATTTTGCTTAAGGCCAGCCACGCGGCTGGACAAAAATATCGAAAACAACCCCATGCACAGTAGGGATTGGGGCCACTGGTCATCCACCTGCACCAGATACAGTACTAGGCTCACGATCGTAGGATGGGTGGAGCACAGCGATACCCATCGCATTCCTGGCGAGATGATGGGTTTCGCTTCGCTCCACCCATCCTACGAGATCATTCACACCGCCTAGTAATCCACCCGCATCAGGTAGAGCCCGTCCGGCGGCGCCACGGGGCCGCAGGCGGCGCGGTTGCCGGCGGCGAGCGCACCGGCAAGATCGTCGGCGCTCCAGCGACCCTCGCCGACCCAGACCAGTGAGCCCACCATCGAGCGCACCTGGCTGTGCAGGAACGAGCGCGCCGACGTCACGATGTTGACGGCGTCGCCCTCGCGCGTGACGTCGAGCTGATCGAGCGTCTTCTCCGGCGACTTGGCCTGGCACTCGGTGTCGCGGAAGGTGGTGAAATCGTGCTTGCCGAGCAGGCGCTGCGCCGCGGCGTGCATCGCGTCAGCATCGAGCGCGCGCGGCACGCGCCAGACCCGGCCGATGTCGAGCGCGAGGTTCGCGCGCGTGTTGGTGATGCGATAGAGATAGTGCCGCCTGGTCGCGGAGAACCGCGCCTCGAAATCGTCGGGCACGATGTCAGCCGCGAGCACGCCGATCGGATTGGGCCGCAGATGCGCATTCAGCCCGTCGCGAAAGCGGCCGGGCGGAAAATGCTTGGCGATGTCGCAATGCGCGACCTGGCCGCGCGCATGCACGCCGGCATCGGTACGCCCGGCGCCATGGACGCGCACGTCCTCGCCACAGATCGCCTTGACCGCCGCCTCCAGCGCGCCCTGCACGGTCGGCGCGGTGTCCTGGATCTGCCAGCCGGAGAACGGCGTGCCGTCATATTCGATGGTGAGCTTGTAGCGGGGCATCATTCAATCTGGTTTGGCCGTCATTGCCGGGCTTGACCCGGCAATCCATCGTCTTCGGGACAAGCTTCTTTTCGAGATGGATGCGCGGGTCAAGCCCGCGCATGACAATCTCAGGACACCTTTGCGCCGGGCTTCAACGGCGTGCCGCGCAGGAAATCCGCTGCCTTCATCGGCGCCTTGCCGGCGCGCTGCAGTTCGAGGATCCGGATCGCGCCGTCGCCGCAGGCGATCGCGAAATTGTCGTCGAGCACATCGCCCGGTGCGCCCGAGCCTTTCGCCTGCTCGCAGCGCAGGATCTTCAGTCGCACCGGCTCGCCTTCGCCGGTGAGCTCGCACCAGGCGCCGGGAAACGGCGAGAGCCCGTGAATGTGCCGCAGCACCGCATGCGCCGGCTGTGTCCAGTCGATCCGCGCCTCGGCCTTCTCGATCTTGGCCGCATAGGTGACGCCGTCCTCGCTCTGCTTCGTCAGTTGCAAGCCGCCGCGCCCGAGCGCCGCCATCGCGCGCACCATCAGGTCGGCACCGAGCGGCGCCAGCGCGTCGTGCAGATCGGATGCTGTCATGCTGTCCGATATCGGCAGCCGCTCGGCCATCGCGACGTCGCCGGTGTCGAGGCCGACATCGATCTTCATCACCATCACGCCGCTCTCGGCATCGCCAGCCATGATGGCGCGGTTGATCGGCGCGGCGCCGCGCCAGCGCGGCAAGAGCGACGCATGCAGGTTGAAGCAGCCGAGCCTGGGCGCGTCGAGAATGGCCTGCGGCAGGATCATGCCATAGGCGACGACGACGGCGGCATCCGCGTCATGGGCGCGAAATTCCTCGAGCGCTTCCGAGGTCTTGAGGGTCTTCGGCGTCAGCACGGGAATGCCGAGGCGGCGCGCCTCCTGCTCGACCGGCGTCGGCTGCAATTGCAGGCCGCGCCGCCCGCCCGGCTTCGGCGCGCGGGTGTAGACCGCCACGACCTCATGGCCATGGGCTACGAGTTCCAGCAGCGTCGGCACCGCGAAATCGGGCGTGCCCATGAAGATCAGGCGGAGAGGCATGCGATCGATTTCTTCCGAGAGTAAGCGGCGTTACTCCGCCGCGCGCTTGGCGGCCTTCTCGAATTTCTTGAAGACGCGGTCGCGCTTCAGTTTCGACAGATAATCCACGAACAGCACGCCGTTGAGATGATCGATTTCGTGCTGGATGCAGGTGGCGTAGAGCCCTTCCGCATCCTCCTCATGCACCGTGCCGTCGAGATCGGTGAATCGCACGCGCACCCGCGCCGGCCGCTCGACCTCCTCGTAATATTCGGGGATCGACAGGCAGCCCTCTTCGTACACCGACAGCTCTTCCGAACGCGCAATGATCTCCGGATTGATGAAGACGCGCGGCTTCGCCGTGGTCTCGCCGTTCTCGTCGCGCTTGGCGAGGTCCATGGTGATCAGCCGCAGCGGCTGCGCGACCTGGATCGCCGCCAGCCCAATGCCGGGCGCGTCATACATGGTCTCGAGCATGTCGTCGGCCAGCTTGCGGATCTCCGGCGTCACCTTCTCGATCGGTTTCGACACCAGCCGCAACTGCTTGTCCGGCAGGATGATAATTTCTCTTAATGCCATGGCGGCGATTTAAGCTGCTGACTTCATGGGGTCAATGCGCTCAGGAACCCGTTAGGACAACCTTAACCACGTTTCTTCACCCCGCATTAACCCGGAAAATCAGGAATGCATTTACCATAAGCGTTCCCTCTTCGTTCGCACCTGGCCGCGAATCGGCTACAACTGCCGGCATGAACGAGATTCTCCTCACGATTGGCGACCTTCCCGTCCGTGTCTCCGACGCATTGATCGGCCTTGGGGCGCTGGCGCTGATCCTGCTGTTCGCCATTGCGGTGGTGATCGCACGCGCCAGCCGGCGCGGCGCGGAACTCGCAATGGCCCAGGCCATCCGCGCCGAAGAGTTGGAGGAGCGCCTCGCCGACATGCTGCGGGCCCAGAGCGAATCCTCCGGGCGGGTCGATGCCAAGGTTGATACTATGGCGCAGGCGCTGGCCGGCCGCCAGGCCGAGATGGCCCGGGCAGTCAACGAGCGGCTCGATTCGGTGACCCACCGGGTCGGCCAGTCGATGGAGCAATCGACCCGCAACACGATGGATTCGCTGCGCGTGCTGCATGAGCGGCTCGGCATCATCGACCACGCCCACAAGAACCTCAACGAACTCACCACCCAGGTGACGACGCTGCGCGACGTGCTCGCCAACAAGCAATCGCGCGGCGCCTTCGGCCAGGCGCGGATGGAGGCGATCGTCCGGGACGGCATGCCGAAGGGCTCGTTCGAGTTCCAGTACACGCTGACGTCAGGCAAGCGGCCGGACTGCGTGGTGTTCCTGCCCGACCAGCGCCCGCTCTGCATCGACGCGAAATTCCCGCTCGAGGCCATGACCGCGCTGCACGATGCGCGCAGCGACGAGGAGCGCAAATTCGCCAGCCAGCGGCTGCGCGCCGACGTGCTGAAGCATGTCAGCGACATCGCGGAGAAGTACCTGATCCCGGGCGAGACCCAGGACACCGCGCTGATGTTCGTGCCGTCGGAATCGGTCTATGCCGAGATCCATGACGGCTTCGACGACGTGATCCAGAAGGCCTATCGCGCCCGCGTCGTGCTGGTGTCGCCGTCGCTCTTGATGCTGGCGATCCAGGTGATGCAGCAGATCCTTAAGGACGCCCGCATTCGCGACGCCGCCGACCAGATCCGCAACGAGGTGATGCATCTCGGCGACGACCTCGGCCGCCTGCGCGATCGCGTGCTCAAGCTGCAGACCCATTTCGGCCAGGTGAACGAGGACGTCAGGCAGATCCTGATCTCCGCCGACAAGATCGAGAAACGCGCCGGCCGGATCGAGGAACTCGACTTCAGCAAGTCCGAGACTCCGATCGAGGTCCCCCATTTCGTCAAGCCCAGCACGTCCGACCTGTTCCCCGCCCCGCGCAAGCTGCAGGCGGGGGAGTAGCCTCGAAGTCACCTCGCCCCGCTTGCGGGGAGAGGTCGAAATTCGCGCTTCGCGCGAATTTCGGGTGGGGGAGCTTCCGCACATTGCACCCGTCATAATTCGCTGAGAAAGCCCCTCACCCCACCCTCTCCCCGCGATAGAGCGGGGAGAGGGAGCCAAGGCAGCCGCGGTCGAATCTGCTAACAGAGGGGCATGACCGCGCCCGAAGTGACCGCGACCCAATCGGAAAAGAATCCCCCCGCCGCCACCTCATGGCGCGACAGTTTTGCGGTGTACCTGCAGCCGCGGGTGCTGATCGTGCTGCTGCTGGGCTTCTCCTCGGGGCTGCCGCTGGCGCTGTCGGGCTCGACGCTGCAGGTCTGGATGAAGGAGGCCGGGGTCGATCTCGGCACCATCGGGCTGCTGGCGCTGATCGGCACGCCTTACACGCTGAAGTTCCTCTGGGCGCCGCTGGTCGACGCGCTGCATGTGCCGCTGTTCACGCAGATGTTCGGCCGCCGCCGCGGCTGGCTGCTGTTCTCGCAGCTGCTCTTGATCGCGGCGATCCTGGTGCTGGCGATGGCCGATCCGGCGCGATCGCCATGGTTCGCGGCCTTTGCCGCGCTGCTGGTCGCAACCGCCTCGTCGACGCAGGACATCGTGGTCGATGCCTTCCGCGTCGAAAGCCTGCCCGAAAGCGAGCAGGCCGCCGGCATGGCGTCCTATGTCGCGGCCTATCGCGTCGGCATGCTGGTCTCGACCGCCGGCGCGCTGTTCATCGTCAGCGGCTTCGAGTCCGCTGGCCTCGTGCGCCTGTCGGCGTGGATGTGGGGCTATGTGGTGATGGCCGCGCTGGTCGTGATCGGCATCGTCACCGCACTCGCGGCGACCGAGCCGGCCCAATCGAAAGGCGCGGAAGCCGCCACGCATGCGCAAAACGCGGCCGAACGCGTGCTGCACGCGGCGCTCGGCGCGTTCTCCGAGTTCCTCAGCCGCAAGGACGCCTTCGCGGCGCTCGCCTTTGTGGTGCTGTTCAAGTTCACCGACGCGTTTTCAGGCACCATGACCGCGCCATTCGTGATCGACATCGGCTTTTCCAAGGTCGATTACGCGGCGATCGTGAAGGGCGTCGGCCTTGCCGCGACCCTGATCGGCGGATTTGCCGGCGGCTTCGTGGCGCGGCGCTACTCGCTCGCGACCAGCCTGTGGATCGGCGGCGTGCTGCAGGCGATCGCCAACCTGTCGTTCTCCTGGCTCGCCCATGTCGGCGTCGATCAATGGGCGCTCGCGCTTGCGATCACCGCGGAGAATTTCACCAGCGCGATCGGCACCGTGATCTTCGTCGCCTATCTGTCGGCGCTGTGCCGCAACCCGCTGCACACCGCGACCCAGTATGCGCTGCTGACGGCGCTCGCGGCGGTCGGCCGCACCTATCTGTCGTCGGGCGCGGGCTATGTCGCCAAGGCCGTCGGCTGGCAGGTGTTCTTCGTGATCTGCGTGCTGGTCGCGATCCCGAGCCTGATCCTGCTCGCCTGGCTGCAGCGGCGCGGGCATTTCGATGAGCTGGGGCCGGTCAGGGTTTAGTCGCCTGTAGCCCGGCTTGACCGGGTGATCCAGTATTCCAGAGGCGTTCGTAATTCAGCGGAGAAGCCGCGGAACCACTCTCTCCGCGCGTCGTCCTGGCGAAAGCCGGACCCATTACCCCAAATGCGAATTGTTGCGCGATGTCGGGGCCACGATCCATCCGACAAGCAAGGCCGGTGGTTATGGGTCCTTGCCTTCGCCAGGACGACGATGAGGATGGGTCGCAACTCAAGAAACAGCGCGGTGTCATTACGGGCGCATCCGGACGATGACACCGCAATTGAGGCAGCTACTTCGCCACCACGCTCCACTTGGTGACGATGGCTTCGCTCATCTCGCCGGCATCCTTGGCGCAGGCGACCTCGTCGACCTTCACCGAGATTTCCTTGCCGGAGAGGCTTTTGAGCTGCGCGGCCTGGGCGTCGTTGGTTGGAACGAGCTGGAAGGTTTCCGGCCCGGTCTCGAGATTGCACAGACCGTTCGGCGGCGGCAGGCGGCGCGGCTCGCTGGTGATCTGGTAGGTCGCGACGCGCTTGCCGCGGTTCTTGGCGTCACGCACCTTCATGACGCCGAGCTCTCCCGACAGCACGTCGCCGGCGTGGATCATCTTGCCGGGCTTCTGCGGGGCGTCGGCCTGCTGCGCGATGGCGCAAGGCGCGGCGAACGTTGCCGCCAGAAGCGCAAAGCCCAAACGTACGCCGAACAAGCGTACGCCGAATCGGTGTGTCGTCATTTGCGGTGGTTCCGTACTTGATTCGTCAGAGCGTGGATGACCGTCCCCGAATCGTCACCCACCCTATCATTTTGTTTCAGTGCGATCTTTTCGACTTGTGACGGATCGCTCGGCAAACGCCGCCACGTCCGACTGTCGAGCGCGCGCTAGAAGAGCGTGCGCTGCCGCATCGCAGCCGATAGCGTACCTTCATCGAGGTAATCAAGCTCTCCGCCGACCGGCACGCCATGCGCCAGCCGCGTCACCCGCACATTGGCCTCCGCCAACAGGTCGGTGATGTAATGCGCGGTGGTCTGGCCATCGACGGTCGCATTGAGCGCCAGGATGATCTCGCTGACCTCGGGCGCATGCGCGCGCGCCACCAGCTGATCGATGGTGAGATCCTGCGGACCGACGCCGTCGAGCGGCGACAGCGTTGCGCCCAGCACGTGATAGCGGCCATTGGTCGCATTGGCGCGTTCCAGCGCCCAGAGGTCGGCGACGTCCGCGACCACGACGATGATCGAGGGATCGCGGCGCGGATCGGTGCACACCGTGCAGGGGTTTTGTGTATCGATGTTTCCGCAGGTCTTGCAGACCTGGATCTTGTCGATCGCGACCTGCAGCGCCGCGGTCAGCGGCGTCATCAGGGCTTCGCGCTTCTTGATCAGATGCAGCGCCGCGCGCCGCGCCGAACGGGGCCCGAGCCCGGGCAGCCGCGCCAGCAACTGGATCAGGCGTTCAATCTCGGGGCCGGCGACGCTTGCAGCCATTTAAGTCGGACCAAATCCCGGCGGCAGGCCGAGCCCGCCGGTAAGCGCCATCATCTTCTCCTGCATCGCGGTCTCGGCCTTGCGGCGGGCATCGCCATGCGCGGTGACCAGGAGATCCTCGAGCACCTCGCGTTCCTCCGGCTTCATCAGCGAAGGATCGATCTTGATGCCCTTCACTTCCATCTTGGCGGTCATGCGCACCGTGACCAGGCCGCCGCCGGAGATGCCTTCGACCTCGACATTGCCGAGCTGTTCCTGCATCTCCTGCATCTTGGATTGCAGCTGCGCTGCCTGCTTCATCATGCCGAGAAAATCAGCCATGCGTGCGTCCCTGTAGCCAAATATCAATCGTCGTCGCTGTCGGAAGTTTCAATCGGGTCTTCGCCGGTGGCATCCGAAACCGGAACCTCGGCGGCAAGGCGGCGAACCTCGACCACCTTGGTGCCGGGGAAGCGCGCCAGCACCTCCTGCACGCGCGGATCGGCTTCCGCAGTGCGCTGATGCTCGCTGCGCGCCAGTTCGTTCTGCGAGCGCACCGTGGGCTGGCCGGCCTCGTTGGAGATGATCACGGTCCAGCGCCGCCCGGTCCATAGTTCGAGCTTGCGCGACAGATCGGTGACCAGCGCGCGCTGCGCCTTCGGCTCGAGGGCGATCTCGAGTTGGCCGTCCTCGATGCGCACCAGCCGCACATCGGCCTCCAGCGCACTCTTCATCATGATGTCGCGCTTCTCGCCGGCGAGCGCGATCAACTGCGGAAAGCTTGATATCCGCAGCGCCGGCGCGGCATCCGCGACCGGCGCGGCCATCTGCGGACGCGCGGCGAGATCGGCGCGCGGCGCGGCCTGCGGCGCGCGCACCGGCGCCGACGGCATGGCCGACATCGCCGAGCTCGGTGCGCCGCGTGACGGTGACGACGCGGCGGAACCCGACGTCGCGGGCGCAGCGCCGCCGCCATTCTGCTCGATCATCCGGATCGCCTCGTCCGGCGTCGGCAGGTCGGCGACATAGGCGATCCGCACCAGCACCATCTCGGCGGCAGCGGCCGGGCGCGTCGCGGTCTGCACCTCGGCGATCCCCTTGAGCAGCATCTGCCACATCCGCGACAGCACCCGCATCGACAGCTTGGCGGCGAATTCACGCGCCCGCACCCGCTCGGTCTCGCCGAACGCGACATTGTCGGCCGTCCCCGGCACGAACTTCACGCGGGTGACGAAATTGACGAACTCGGCAAGGTCGGACAGCACCACGACCGGATCGGCGCCGACGTCATATTGCGCGCGGAATTCGGCGAAGGCGGCGGCGATATCGCCGCGCGCCAGCGAATCAAACAGGTCGATGACGCGGGTGCGGTCGGCGAGGCCGAGCATCTGCCTGACCGCATCGGCCTTCACATTGCCCGCGGCATGCGCGATCGCCTGGTCGAACAGCGACAGCGAGTCGCGCACCGATCCCTCGGCCGCCCGCGCGATGATGCCGAGCGCCTCGGGCTCGACCTCGACGCCTTCCTTGGCCGCGATGTTGCCGAGATGCTTCATCAGCACGTCGGCTTCGACGCGGCGCAGGTCGAAGCGCTGGCAGCGCGACAGCACCGTGATCGGAACCTTGCGGATTTCGGTGGTGGCGAACACGAACTTGGCGTGCTCCGGCGGCTCCTCCAGCGTCTTCAGGAAGGCGTTGAAGGCCGCCGTCGACAGCATGTGGACTTCGTCGATGATGTAGACCTTGTAGCGTGCGCTGGCCGGCGCGTAGCGCACGCTGTCATTGATCTGGCGGACATCGTCGACGCCGGTGTGGGAGGCGGCGTCCATCTCCAGCACGTCCATGTGCCGGCTTTCCATGATCGCCTGGCAGTGGATGCCGAGGTCCGGCATGTGGATGGTCGGCCCCTGCACCGAGCCGTCCGGCTTGGCGTAGTTCAAGGCGCGGGCGAGGATGCGCGCGGTGGTGGTCTTGCCGACCCCGCGGACGCCGGTGAGGATCCAGGCCTGCGGAATTCGCCCGGTCTCGAACGCGTTCGAGACCGTGCGCACCATGGCCTCCTGGCCGATCAGGTCCTCGAAGCTGGAGGGGCGGTATTTGCGGGCGAGGACGCGGTACGGCTTGGTGGTATCAGGCGCGCCGCCGAGATCAAAACCGCCGTCGAGGCTTGCCTTGCCTGCGCCGTCGGACGGATGGGAGGGGTCGCCAGCGTCATTCATGCATCGATCCGCAACTTGGGAATTGTCTCTTCAGCCGGCGTGCGGATAGGAGCCGAAATCGAGCGCCGGGCGCGGAGACCGCCGTTCCAGCGCGATTCGCTCGGAAAAACAGGTAGGAGACTGACGAGCGACCCGATCCGGACCTCGTTAGGGCTGCTTCCTTCCGGACCTGACCCGGTTGGCGAGTGGCTCGTCCACCGCCAATCTCCCGGTCCCTATTTGGGGCCAAAACCGCCGGAAAGCAAGCGGCCTGACCCGGCTTTGTAAGGCTGGCTTTGTGGGACTTGTCTGGGAACACGGAAAGGCATTATTTGCCCTCCATGCTCGCCTCCAACTGGTCGCTGCATTCGCAGCTCAAGAAAGACACCATCGACATCGGCGACCTGCCGCTGTGCAAGGTGCTCGTCATCAAGGATGCGCATTATCCGTGGCTGCTGCTGGTGCCGCGGCGCGATGGTGCGGTCGAGATCATCGACCTCGACGAGGTCGAGCAGGCGCAGCTGATGACCGAGATCACCCGCGTCTCGCGGGCCCTGAAAGAGGTCACCAAGTGCGACAAGCTGAATGTCGCGGCGCTCGGCAACCTCGTCCCGCAGCTGCACGTCCACATCATCGCGCGCCGCACCAGCGACGCTGCATGGCCGCGTCCCGTTTGGGGCGTGATGCCGCCGCTGGCGCATGACGCCGAGGAAGTGCAGAATTTCATCAGCGCGCTTCGCCGCAAGATCTGGTTGGGTTAAACATTCAATGTCTGCATTCGATTCATTTCCGCTCGGCCAGCCGGCCTTCGTCACCCACGTGCTGGACCGCGCCGCGCATCTGCGCACCAATGACGAGAAGCTGTTCGCGCTGGAGGGCCACCGCGAAGCTAGAGCCTATGTGATCTATCGCGACTCGCTGGTCGTGAAGCAGGAGGATGGCGGGGCCCGCGCACTGCTTTCGCTGGAGGAAGCCCGCAGCTACGGCGCCAATCCCGGCACGATCTTCCTCGGGCTGCGCGACGCCGCGCCGATCTTCGGCATGGGGATCGCGCCGCAGGCGGCCGAGAAGCTGGTCGGACGCAGCGACGTCGCCATCACCGAATTGCGCGGCATGGCGATGCAGGGGGTGGTGCCGCCCGAGCAGCTCTCGGCCATCGCAATGGCGAAATCGATGGTGACCTGGCATCAGCGCCACGGCTTCTGCGCGAACTGCGGCACCCGCACGGCGATGAAGGACGGCGGCTGGAAGCGCGAATGCCCGAGCTGCAAGGCCGAGCACTTTCCGCGCACCGACCCGGTCGTGATCATGCTGGTCACGTATGGCGACAAGGTGCTGCTGGGACGGCAGAAGCAGTTCATGCCCGGCATGTATTCCTGCCTCGCGGGGTTCGTGGAAGCCGCCGAGACCATCGAGGACGCCGTGCGGCGCGAGATTTTCGAGGAGTCCGGCATCCGCTGTACCGACGTCAATTACTACATGACGCAGCCTTGGCCCTATCCGTCATCGCTGATGATCGGCTGCACCGCGCGCGCGACCAACGAGGACATCGTGGTCGACCGCACCGAGCTGGAAGATGCGCGCTGGTTCGACCATGCCGAGGCGTCGCTGATGCTGAAGCGCCAGCATCCCGACGGGCTCGCCGGCCCGCATCCGTTCGCGATTGCCCATCATCTGCTCGGCCGCTGGGTGCATCACCAGAACCCGTTGGACAAATAGCGGGAACCGGACATCGTTCTGCCGATTAAAGCTGGACACAGTTCTGGCAGTAACGGAACCATTGCGACGGATCCCCGCATGAATTTTCAGAACGGCGCCCCGAAAGTCCCGCCCCGCATCCTCTGCATCGGCCTGCCAGTGCGCGACCTGACCTTTCGGGTCAGTGTCCCGGCGCGCGGCTCCAAGGAGAACGCGACGCATTTCGACGAGATCTGCGGCGGCAATGCGCTGAACGCCGCCATCGGCATTGTCCGCTTGGGCGGGCGCGCTTCGATCTGCGGACCGATGGGCGATTCGCAGGAGACCTCGAGCCGCTACATCTTCGACAAGCTCGCCCAGGAAGGCATCGAGACCAATCATCTGATCCACATGCCGAACCTGGTCACCCCGATCTCGGCGATCATGATCGACGACAGCGGCGAGCGCACCATCGTCACCTTCCGCGATCCGGAGCTCTGGAAGGTCAAGCTGCCGCCGACCGAGCTCTTGCTGGAGGATTGCGCGGCGATCCTGACCGAGAGCCGCTGCGCGCCGTTCTGCACCGAGCTTTGCGCCGAGGCGGTCAAGCGCGGCATTCCCGTGGTGGTCGACGTCGACCGCGCGATGTCGATGCGGGAGGGGCTGCTCACCGCCTCCTCCCACCTGGTGTTCTCCAGCGAGCCGCTGCAGGAGACCGCCGACGTCACCGACGACGGCCAGGCGCTGCACAAGCTCGCCAAGCTCACCCCCTCCTTCCTGGCAGGCACCCGCGGGCCGATGGGCACGATCTGGCTCAACGAGAACGGCGAGCTGGAGGAAACCCCGGCCTTCCCGGTCCATACCGTCGACACGCTCGGGGCCGGCGACGTCTTCCACGGGGCGTTCGCCCTCGCCATCACCGAGAAACAGCCGTTGCGGGACGCGCTGCGCTTCGCCTCGGCCGCTGCAGCGCTGAAATGCACCCGCTTCGGAGGTGCTTATGCCGCACCGCAACGTACTGAAGTTGAAGAATTTTTGGGTCAGCACGCCGACGCCAAGCCGGCCTGAGTCACCACGAATCGCTTGATTTGGAAGATTCTTCTCTATATGAGGGATATTGAACCTTCATATGGAACTTTCTTCTATGACCGATGTCGCCATTCAGCTTCATGACAACAGCCGCCGCCTCGACGCGATCGATCGCAAGATTCTGACCGTGCTGCAGGAGGATGCGTCGCTCTCCGTCGCCGAGATCGGCGACCGGGTCGGACTGTCGTCGACGCCGTGCTGGAAGCGCATCCAGCGGCTCGAGGCCGACGGCGTGATCCTGCGCCGCGTGGCGCTGGTCGACCAGAACAAGATCGGGCTCGGGATTTCGGTGTTCGTCTCGGTCGAGAGCGCCGACCATTCGGAAGCCTGGCTGCGCAAATTCGCCGACGCCGTCAGCGCCATGCCAGAGGTGATGGAGTTCTACCGGATGGCCGGCGACGTCGACTACATGCTGCGCGTCGTGGTCGCGGACATGCAGGCCTATGACGTGTTCTACAAGAAGCTGATCAGTGCCGTGCCGCTGAAGAATGTCACCTCGCGCTTCGCGATGGAGAAGATCAAGTCGGTGACGGCGCTGCCGGTGCCCGCGGCGTAAGCGCCGCCGTACATCCCACACGATAGGTCGATACGCTCCCAGGTAGTTGGCCGGTTCGGCATTTACCTGAAGTTAGCGCCGGCAGCGGTATTCTGCTGCGATGGAGCCGGGGGAGATCTCAGCGAGACGACGGCCTGCCTGGCTGGGCGCGGCCGCATTGCTGATCGCGAGCTGGATCGCGGTCGCAACGCTGTCGCTAAAGGTGCGTGCGGGCAGCGATGTGGTGGCCGTGGCCTTTCCGCCATGGTGGCGCGCCGAGCGCGCGCTGCTGGCCGCCGCAGCCGCCAATGCGTCGATCGTTCGGATGACCGCGATCCCGGCCCTGCTGGTGGTGCGGCCTGACCGCAATGGCGGGCTGGGCCGGCTGTACGAGGCCGGCGCCTTGCTGACCATGGATCCGCAGGCGATCGCCGGCTGCTTCACGGCGGATGACGATCTGGGGGTTGGGGATGACCTTCGAAGGCGATGAAATGGCCGCCCTGCGCGAGACGGCGAGCAAGATCCTGCTCGTGGTGCTCTGGCTGCACGTTCCGATCGCGATCATCGTCGGCATGACGCTGCACACCGACTGGCTGATGCCGGCCGGCTTCATGGTCGCGATGGCGCTCGCCGCGACGGTGTCGTGGCGCGTCTCGGGGAACGGCGTTTCAACCCGCCTGATCGTTGCCGTGGCCCTGATGGCCGGCGTGTCGATGCTGGTCTACCAGTTCGCCGGCCACCGCTGGCAGGTCGACATGCACATGTATTTCTTCGCCGCGCTGGCGTGTCTCGTTGCCTATTGCGACTATCGGCCGATCGTCGCCGGCACTTTGGCGGTTGCCCTGCATCACCTGACGCTGAATTTCATCCTGCCGGCCGCGATCTATCCCGGCGGCGCCGATTTCGGTCGCGTCGTTCTCCACGCCGTGATCCTGCTGATCGAGGCCGGCGTGCTGATCTGGCTCGCGCACACGCTTGCCGAACTGTTCAGGACGTCGGCGCTGAAGGCGGCGGAGGCCGAGGCCGCCGGTGCCGCCGAGGCGCGCGCCAATGCCGAGCGCATCGAGGCCGAACGCGCCAAGCACGATCGCGATGCCGCGCGGCGCGAGCTCGCCGCCGGCTTCGAGCGCAAGATCGGCGAGGTCGTCGAGGCCGTCGCGGTGGCGGCCGGCGCGATGCAGGACCTGTCGGCAACGATGAACGGCAGCAACGCGGAAACCATCCGCCAGGCCACCGCCGCCGCCTCCGCATCGACGCTGGCCTCGAGCAACGTGGAAACCGTCGCATCCGCGACCGAAGAGCTGACGGCGTCGATCAACAACATCGCCGAGCAGGTGACGCGCTCGGCGCGGATCGCCGCCAAGGCCGCCGACGAGGCACGCCGCACCAACAGGGTCGTCGAAGGCCTAGCCGCCGGCACGCAGAAGATCGGCGAGGTGGTGACGTTGATCCAGAGCATCGCCAGCCAGACCAATCTGCTCGCCCTGAACGCAACCATCGAAGCGGCGCGCGCCGGCGAGCATGGCCGCGGATTTGCCGTGGTCGCGAGCGAGGTCAAGGCACTGGCTAACCAGACCGCCAGGGCGACCGAGGAAATTTCAGCCCAGATCCAGGACATCCAGAGCGCGACGGGTGCTGCCGTCAGCGCGATCGGCAGCATCGGCACCACGATCGCGGAAATCGACCAGGTCTCCGGCGAGATCGCGGCCGCCGTCGATCAGCAGGGCGCGGCGACCCGCGAGATCTCCAGCAATTTGCAGCAGGCCGCCGATCGCACGCGGGACGTCAACAAGGGCATCCTCAACGTCAACCGCGCCTCCGAGCAGGCCGGCAGCGCGACCGCACAACTGCTCGATGCGGCCAACGGCCTGTCGTCGCAATCGGAGTGGCTGAAGACCGAGCTGGACCGCTTCCTGGCCTCGCTGCGGGCGGCGTGAAGCTGCGGACACCGACCGTCGCACGCGGGCTTGACCCGCGTGTCCATCGATTTTCAAGAAAGCTTTTCCGAGATGGATTGCCGGGTCAAGCCCGGCAATGACGATCCAGGAGCCGCGTCCTCAGATCTTCTGATTGTACTCGCCGACCTCGGGATGCGTGCGCAGCACGGCATCCATCGCCTCGAACATATCGTGCATGCGCCGCTCGCTGACCGGGCTTTCCACCACGACCACGAGCTCCGGCTTGTTCGAGGACGCGCGCACCAGGCCCCAGCTGCCGTCCTCGACCGTGACACGCACGCCATTGACGGTGACGAGGTCGCGGATGTTCTGGCCCGCGACCTTCCCGCCGTTCTGCTGCAACGCCTCGAAGTGCTTCACCACAGCGTCGACGACGCCGTATTTCGCCTCGTCGGCGCAATGCGGCGACATGGTCGGCGACGACCAGGTCTTCGGCAGCGCGTTCTTCAGGTCGGCCATCGACTTGCCGGGGGCGCGGTCGAGCATTTCGCAGATCGCGATCGCCGACACCAGGCCGTCGTCATAACCGCGGCCGAACGGCTTGTTGAAGAAGAAGTGGCCCGACTTCTCGAAGCCGGCGAGCGCGCCCAGCTCATTGGTGCGCCGCTTCATGTAGGAATGGCCGGTCTTCCAGTAGACCGTCTTCGCGCCCTGCTTCTGCAAGACGGGATCGGTCACGAACAGCCCGGTCGACTTCACGTCGACGACGAACTGCGCGTTGGCGTTGATCGCCGACATGTCGCGCGCCAGCATGACGCCGACCTTGTCGGCAAAGATCTCCTCGCCGGTGTTGTCGACCACGCCGCAGCGGTCGCCATCGCCGTCGAAGCCGAGGCCGACATCGGCCTTGTGCGCCAGCACCGCATCGCGGATCGCGTGCAGCATCTCCATGTCTTCGGGGTTCGGATTATATTTCGGGAAGGTGTGATCGAGCTCGGTGTCGAGCGGGATCACATCGCAACCGATCGCCTCCAGCACCTGCGGCGCGAACGCGCCCGCGGTGCCGTTGCCGCAGGCCGCGACGACCTTCAGCCTGCGCTTCAGCTTCGGCCGGCTGGTGAGGTCGGCGATGTAGCGCGCCGGATAATTCTCGTGGAATTGATAGGAGCCGCCGGCCGTGTTGTTGAATTCGGCGTTGAGCACGATTGCCTTCAGCCGTGACATCTCGTCGGGACCGAAGGTGAGCGGGCGGTTGGCGCCCATCTTGACGCCGGTCCAGCCATTGTCGTTGTGCGAGGCGGTGACCATGGCAACGCAGGGCACGTCGAGATCGAACTGCGCGAAGTAGGCCATCGGCGTCACCGCGAGCCCGATGTCATGCACCTTGCAGCCCGCCGCCATCAGGCCCGAGATCAGCGCGTATTTGATCGAGGCGGAATAGCCGCGGAAATCGTGACCGGTGACGATCTCCTGGCGGACGCCGAGCTCCGCGATCAGCGCGCCGAGCCCCATGCCCAGCGCCTGCACGCCCATCAGGTTGATTTCCTTGTTGAACAGCCAGCGCGCGTCGTACTCGCGAAACCCGGTCGGCTTCACCATCGGCTCGGATTCGAAGGCGTAGGTGTTCGGAACCAGCGCGGGTTTCGGCTTGGGAAACATCAGAAATGGCCTCGTGGAAATGCGGAGGAGCGATGCCGCTGGCTTTAGCGAATGCATCGCCGCAGCGGAAGGCAGGATTGACGGCTTGTGGCCAATAATTAAGGCAGATTTGGCGTCGGCGAATACTTGCACGCCGGCGCAATACGCCGCGCTGTTGCGCCCTGCGAGCTGCTTGACCGCTAATCGCTCCGACCCAGCATGGTTTCCGCAGGGGTGGCGCCAGTGTCCCGAATCCGAAGTTCGCATCATTTGCCGCACCTTCGGAGCGAACTTCGGATTCGATAAGGACACTAGCAAACTTATGATTCTAGTGTGCTTTATGAATGCGAAGTTCGTGAAAGTGGCTGCCGCGAAATCGCACGACAGCACACTAGGCAAGGACAGGCACGGCCGTGCGGTTGACAGCAGCCGGTCAGCCCGGCGTCAACGGGCCGGCGACTGGCAACAGCCCCAGCGGATCGGGTGGCGTCGCTGGCATCAAGCGCTTCGGCGGCGCCGAAGGTGGCGACTTTCCGAGCCGCAATGCGGGGATCGGTTTCGAGAGCGCGGAGCGCGCATGGGACGCTCCCCGTAAGGAAATGATAGACCTTGGTGCCCAATATTACCCGGAAGAGACCAAGAGCAGGGGTTTTATCCCGGAACTGGGCGCGGAAAATCATAAGCGCGGCGGACTATATTACTACGATCAGATAGCGCGCGGATTCCAAGACGGAGCGCTGGGCGGTGGTGTGGGGTTTGGCGACAGCGGTGCGGTGGCACGTGGGCACATGCACTGGGATGATCAGCACGAGAGTGATGGAGATCTAGACAATGCGAAGGCTTATTCGCAGAAAACTCCGGATTATCGAGCGTGGGTTGGATCTTGGGATGGGAGCTATCTGTATTGGCTTCACGGCAAGCCAACGGGGTCGAGAATGCCTGATTGGAATCGATACAAATATTGAGTCATGCCGATGAAAATGTTCGTGCTCGCCGGAGCCTTATGCCTTCTGCTCGCCAATTCAACGGTATGCAAGGCAAACTCGGGCCCCTGGTGTAAGCCGGATGTCGTGACTTTGACTTTCAAAAATCAACAAGGCGGGGATCTTGCGAAGATCGAACTTCGCACCCTCAAGGCAGTTTGCGACCGAAACCCGGAAAAGAAAGGGTTCGGGGTAGGCTTGGAACGGTCGATGCGCATTGAACACAATGGGCAATGGATTGATGTGCCGAGAGAGTGTTTATCCGTTTTTCCTTTTGGGGAAGATGAGGTGTCGCTATCGGGTGACGATGCCGGCCTAGGCATAGCTATCATCGGGAAACCGACGGAGAGAGGCGAGCGTTTAAAAGTCTCGATATTCAAACACGGTGATGAAGTCTTTTGCGTTCAGGTCGTGCGCTGCCCGAATGTCGACGACCCGCCCGGCTATATCAGAGAGTGCAGTAGGGATTTACAGTGAGCACGCCGGGAGATCGGCGCGACGCTCTGCGAAAGCGCCTCAGGTCTGACGTTACCCGCGAACGTCTGGCGCAAATGCCGCGCCGTCGCGAAGATCGACTCGACTACGCTCTCATTCCCAAAATGTGAACAAGCAGCGCACTGAATTCCCTCGCGGCGACTTGTGTGTCCGCCTTCCTCAGTTTCGGCGGAATTTCTGCCGTTCTGAGGAGACGATGCGCATCACGGAGGAAGACATCCAGCGGAAGACTTGGATAGGCTTTGATGCCAATCGGCCTTACTGCTCCAGCAACAATTTGCCGTTGGCATATTCGAAGCGCTTCAGCTTCGACAGGAAGGACAGGCCGAGCAGGTTTTCCGACAGCGCCTCGTCGGGCAGCACCAGGGCATCGACGTCGCGCACGGTGAGGCCGCCGATCTCGATCATGGCGATGCGGGCGCGCGCGGCCTTGATGGTGCCGTTGGCAGTGGTGACGCGCGAGGTGTAATCGCCCGGCACCGGACGCAGGCCGAAGCGTGCCGCGGACGTTTCGTTCAGGGCTACCACCGAGGCGCCGGTGTCGACCATGAAGTTGATGCGCTGGCCGTCGATCCGGCCGTCGGTCGCGAAATGACCGCGAGGATCGGGCGCAATACTGAGCGTGCGGGCGCTGGCCTGCGCCACCGTGACGGCTGGGGCCATGGTCTGCTTTGTGGTGGTCGCGGCGGCGGGCGACATCTTGCTGGCCATCTGAGCCATGAAGGTGCCCAGCCCGATCAGGATGGCCGCGAAAATCATCAGGTTACGCATGACACCATACTCGGAAAACCGACCACGCAATTTCACCACGCCGCCCGCCCCGCCGCGAGCGAGGGCGGCGGCACGAGCCTGCCATTTTGGCGAAAAGGATGAGCGAAGGGTTAATGCGAGCCCCAAGGGGCGGCCGAATGACGTCGGTCGCCCGCAAGGGCCGCAATTTCCGGCCCTCAGGCCGTCTATCAGGCCGTCTCTCAGGCCGTCCTGACGACCGGGCTCGGCATCGCAACGCGCAGCGCGTAATAGACCGCGCCCGCGATCCCGACACCGAAGAACCAGCCATAGACCGCCCACCACGCCGGCAGGATCGAGGTGAAGTTCGGCAGCACCGACGAGAACAGCGCGCCGATGCCGGCGGCGATCAGCGCGCTGACGTTCCAGCCGTTCTGAAAGCGATATTCGCCGTTCTCCTGATACAGCGCCGGCACGTTCACACGGCCTTTGGCGATCAGGTAATAGTCGACCATCATGACGCCGAAGATCGGTCCCATCGTCGCGCCGATCAGCCCGACGAACGAGGCGGCGCTGCCCTCCCAGGGCGCGAACGGATACAGCGCCAGCGCGATCAGCGCCGCGATGTAGCCGCCCTTTTTGAAGTCGATATGCCGCGGAAACACGTTCGAGAAATCGAACGCCGGCGAGACGAAATTGGCGACGACGTTGATGCCGAGCGTCGCCACCGCGAAGGTGACCGCCGCGAGCAGCGCCAGGAACCAGCTGTCGAACTTCGCCGAAATCTGGTCGGGATGCAGCAGCACCTCGTGATAGACGTTGAACGCCGCGATCGTGGTGACGCCGGCGACCAGCGAGAACAGGATCAGATTGACCGGCAGGCCCCAGATATTGCCCTTGCGCAGCGCGGCTGCATCGGGCGCATAGCGCGAAAAGTCGCAGAAGTTGAGATAGAGCGCGGCGAAATAGGTGATCCAGGTCGCGGCGACGGCGCACAGCGCCGGGAACGAGCCGGGCACGCCGGGTACGCCGGCCTCCTTGGTCTTCTCCAGCAGCACGTCCTGCGGGATCGGCGCGGTGAGCGAGATGCCGCCGGCCGCGATGCACAGATAGATCGCAAGGATCAGCATCATCAACCACACCGCAGGTCCCGCCCAGTCCTGGAAGCGCCGCACCGTTTCCATGCCGCGCTGGATGATCAGGAGCTGCAGCGCCCAGATCACGACGAAGCAGATCACCTCGAGCGTGGAATGGCCGAGCATATGGCTGGACTGGTGGAACGCCTTGAAGCTGTCGATGCGCGTCAGCAGCGCGACGATCGCGCCCGAGGCCGCCGCGGTCTGCGCCCCGTACCAGAAGCAGGCGACGACGGCGCGGACCAGCGCCGGGATGTTGGCGCCCCAGACCCCGAACGAGGCGCGCGCCAGCACCGGATAGGGCACGCCGGTCTTCACGCCGGCATTGCCGATCAGGCTCATCAGCACGAAGATCACCAGCGAGCCGACACCGATCGCGAGGATGAAATTGACGAAGCTGCCGCAGAGCAGGAACAGGCTGGCGGCGAGATAATAGCCCCACAGGCTATGCACGTCCGAGGTCCAGACGTTGAAGATGCTGAAGGCGCCCCAGTTGCGTTCCTTGGCCGGCGCCAGGTCTTCGTTGTACAGCGACGGCGATGCATTCTTGATCTCCACGGTGACCTCCCCAAACTGCGAGCCCGTGATCCCATCCCAGCGCGCAAATCTAACCACCGTTTGCGGACGCTCGCCAGCGTTACGTCCCGGATGGTGCGGGTCTATGCCCGTCATTGCGAGCGAAGCGAAGCAATCCATCGTGCGGCATGCGCGGAACGATGGATTGCTTCGTCGCTATCGCTCCTCGCAATGACGGCGATGCATGAGATTCGCGACCCGTCACGTGCCGCGCGGTTTCACGCGCCTGGTCGGCATCGCGCTGGCGGGATCTTCCGGCCAGGGATGGCGCGGATAGCGGCCGCGCAGGTCGGAACGCACCGCAGCGTAACTGCCGCGCCAGAAGCCGGGCAGGTCGCGCGTCACCTGCACCGGCCGCTGTGCCGGCGAAAGCAGTTCCAGCACCAGCGGCACCGCGCCCTTGGCGATCGAGGGATGGGTGTTGAGCCCGAACAGCTCCTGCAGCCGCACCGCGATGGTCGGGCCCTGCTCGGCCTCGTAATCGATCGCGAGCTGCGTTCCGGTCGGCGCCTCGAAATGCGTCGGCGCCTCGCGATCGAGCCGCGCGCGCAACTCCCACGGCAGCAACGCCATCAGCGCGTCCGACAGGTCGCCGGCGGATAGGTCCTTCAGCGCGGTCTTGTCGTAGAGCGCCGGCACCAGCCAGTCGTCGGCACGCACGGCGAGCGCGGTGTCGGACAGATCGGGCCAGCTCTCGTCCTCGGCCCTGCGCAGGAACATGACACGGTCGCGCCATTGCTTGGAGTGCTTCGACCACGGCAACCGGTCGAGCCCGGCCGCGATGAGCCCGTCGGCGAAGACGCGCGCGGTCTCGGCCGAGGGCGACAGCGACATCGGTGCTTCCGACAGCGTGATCGCGTGCAGCGAACGCCGGCGCCGCGCGCGCAGCGCCATCGCGCCGCGGTCGAACGTCACCTCTTCCACGTTCTCGATCTGGTCGGCGAAACGCTGCTCGATCTCCTCCTGGGTGATCGGCGCCGCCAGCAGGATGCGGCCGCTCGCCGCCGTGCCGGTCAATTCGGCAACCGCGATATATGGCAGCCGCGCCAGCGCCGCGGTCTGTTCGACGGCGGCGCCGCGGCCGTTGGCCAGCACGAAGCTGCCATTGCCGCGGTTCCTGGCGACCCGATCCGGGAATGCGAAGGCCAGCATGACGCCGGTGGAGAGATCCTTCGCTTCGCCGACAGCCGACTTCACCTGCGCGGCCCAGCGCGCCGCCATGCTGCGGGCGCTCGATGCGCGCTGCGAACGGTCGCGGCGGAACTGGTCGAGCCTGACGTCGAGATCGACACTGTCGCCGCCGAGCCCGCGCTCGGTCAGAACCGCGGCGATCTCGGCCGCCTCCTCGCCCATACCGAAGCGGGCGGAATCCACGATCATGCGCGCCAGCCGCGGCGGCAGCGCAAGCGCGCGCAGGCTCTGTCCCTCCTCTGTCATGCGACCATCGCCGTCGAGCGCCCCGAGCTCGGACAGCAGCGATCTGGCCTCCTTCAGCGCCGGCCCCGGCGGCGGATCGAGGAAGGCAAGGCCCGCGGGATCGCTGACGCCCCATTGCGCGAGGTCGAGCACCAGCGAGGACAGATCGGCGGAGAGGATTTCAGGCGCGGTGTAGGCCGGCAGCGACGCGGTCTGCGGCTCGTCCCAGAGCCGGTAGCAGACGCCGGGCTCGATGCGGCCGGCACGGCCGCGCCGCTGATCCACCGCGGCGCGCGAGGCCCGCACGGTCTCGAGCCGCGTCAATGCGATGTCGGGCTCGTAGCGCGGCACCCGCGCCAGGCCGGAATCGACCACAATGCGCACGCCCTCGATGGTCAGCGAGGTCTCGGCGATCGAGGTCGCCAGCACCACCTTGCGGGTGCCCTTCGGCGCCGGCGCGATGGCGCGATCCTGCACGCTGGCATCGAGCGCGCCGAACAGCGGCACGATCTCGACAGAGGCGTCGTGCACACGCTCAGTGAGGAAGGTCTGGGTGCGGCGGATCTCGGCGGCGCCCGGCAGGAAGGCAAGCACCGAGCCGGCATCGGCGCGCAGCGCGGTCGCGATCGTCTCGGCCATCTGCCGCTCCAGCGGCGCGTCGACCTTGCGGCCGACGTAACGGGTCTCGACCGGAAAGGCGCGCCCCTCGCTTTCGACCACCGGCGCGTCGCCGAGCAGTTTTCCGACGCGTGCACCGTCGAGCGTTGCCGACATCACGAGGATCCGCAGGTCCTCGCGCAGGCCGGTCTGCGCGTCGCGCGCCAGCGCCAGCCCGAGATCGGCATCGAGCGAGCGCTCATGGAATTCGTCGAACAGCACCGCGGCGACGCCGTTGAGCTCGGGATCGTCGAGGATCTGGCGCGAGAAGATGCCTTCGGTGACGACCTCGATCCGCGTCGCGCGCGACACCTTCGAACCGAAGCGCACGCGATAGCCGACGGTCTCGCCGGCACGCTCGCCGAGCGTCTTCGCCATCCGCTCCGCGCTGGCGCGCGCGGCGATGCGGCGCGGCTCCAGCACGATGATCTTCTTGCCCCTCGCCCAGGGTGCATCGAGCAACGCCAACGGCACGCGCGTGGTCTTGCCGGCGCCCGGCGGCGCCACCAGCACCGCGGCGTTGTGGCCCTCGAGCGTGCGATCGAGTTCGTCAAGCACGGCGTCGATCGGCAGCGGACTATCGAATTGGCGCGGCAAGGACTTTCATCATCGCAGCGGCGCTCGGGCCGGTGCGTCCCATGGTTAACAAACGGTCTCTTCTCTTGGATTCCACGGCCTCTTAGACCATTCGCCGGCTACGGGAAACCCGCGGAAAGGTCCGGTTTGGTGGCACACCATTTGTATCAATAAAGGAGAAAGCAACCGATCGGGCCGATGATAGGCACGATCACGCCGGAACGAGACAAAGATGACCACGAACGGCACAGCCGCTGCGACAGATCGTTCCGCCCCAGGCGCGAGCGGACGCGTCGACTGGGTCGACTACGCCAAGGGCATCTGCATCATCATGGTCGTGATGATGCATTCGGTGCTGGGGGTCGAGAAGGCCGCCGAGCAGACCGGCTTCATGCATTACGTCGTGATGTTCGCGAAGCCGTTCCGGATGCCTGACTTCTTCCTGATCTCGGGCCTGTTCCTGTCGGTCGTGATCGATCGCGACTGGCGCACCTATCTCGACCGCAAGGTGATGCACTTCGCCTATTTCTACGTGCTCTGGGTGACGATCCAGTTCGGCTTCAAGGCGCCGTCGCTGGCCGCCGAGACCGGTTGGGCCCAGGTTGGGCTGCAATACCTCGAGTCCTTCATCGAGCCGTTCGGCACGCTGTGGTTCATCTATCTGCTGCCGATCTTCTTCGTCGTCACCAAGCTCGCGCGCAACGTCCACCCGCTCGTGATCTGGCTGATCGCGGCAGCGCTGGAGACCGCGCATGTCGCGACCGGCTGGACCGTGATCGACGAATTCTGCTCCCGCTTCGTCTACTTCTACACCGGCTATGTCCTCGCCGATTACGTGTTCGCGCTGTCGGACCGCGCGCGGGCACGGCCCGCGCTTGCCCTGGTCGGGCTTGGGCTCTGGGCGCTGATCAATGGCGGCCTGGTTGCGCTCGAGGCGAGCGAATGGCCGGTCGTCTCGCTGGCACTCGGCTTTGCCGGCGCCTGCGCGATCATCGTGACCGGCACGCTGCTGGCGCGCGCGCACTGGCTTGGCTTCCTGCGCTTCTGCGGCGAGCATTCGATCGTGATCTATCTCGCCTTCTTCCTGCCGATGGCTGCATCACGCACCCTTCTGCTGCGCTTCGGCGTCATCCACGACATCGGCCTGATCTCGCTGATCGTGACCGCGGTCGGCGTCGCCGGCTCGCTCGTGATCTGGCGGCTGGCGCTGGCGGCGCGGGCCAATTTCCTGTTCGAACGGCCCGATGCATTCTGGATTGCCCCGAAAAAGGCGGCGCCCTCGCTGCAGGCGGCCGAATAAGCCCCGACAGTGCCAGAAGTCATAACAGCCGGATTCGTTCCGACGGCGGGAATCCGGCCGTTCGAATTTTCCTCGCATTGAAATTATTGGCTTTTTGGTCCCGAATGTTTCGTCGTCGGGCCGTCGACGAAACAATTCTCCCGTTCACGAAACCATTTTCCGCTTTTCGCGCAGACATCCGGAAACGGGCCGTAACTAACAATTCTCCCAACGAACCGCCGCCCAACGGCGAACTGGGAGCCTGTCATGCCGAACGTCATCGCCATCAACTCTGCAGCCACGAAGCATATCGACGCTGCTCGCGCGACCTCGGATGAAACGCTGCTCGCGCGTATCGCCAAGAATAACCGCACCTCGATGCACACGCTCTATTCCCGTCATAACGTCCGGGTTTACCGCTTCGTGCTCCGCATGGTGCGCGACACCACGATGGCCGAGGACCTCGTGAGCCAGGTGTTCCTGGACGTCTGGCGCACCGCGGCCCAATTCGAGGGCCGCTCGCAGGTCTCGACCTGGCTGCTCTCGATCGCCCGCTTCAAGGCGCTGACCGCGCTGCGCCAGCGCAAGCATGAGGACATCGACCAGGACGACGTGCTGGAGATCGCCGACGGCGCCGACACGCCGGAAACCTCGCTCGATCGCGCCACCACCAGCGAGATCCTCCGCGCCTGCGTGGCCAAGCTGTCGCCGGCTCACCGCGAGATCATCAATCTGGTCTACTACCATGAGAAGTCGGTCGAGGAGGCCGGGCAGATCATCGGGATCCCGCAGAGCACGGTGAAGACCCGCATGTTCTATGCCCGCAAGCAGCTCGCCGACCTCCTGCGGGGTGCCGGCGTGGATAGCGTCGCCGCATAAAGGATTGTAAATTCAACATCTTAAAGGGAGATCACGCGAGCCGGGCAATTGTCCACGAAGCCGAAAAAATCAGGCGACGAAACAATTGAAACAATCGACGACATCACCCGGAAAAACGCGACCTCTATACCTATATCCAACGACGCAACCCCAACCCCAATTCACTGAACCGGTTTCGATACATCTTCGTTCTAACCTCCCAAGTAGCCTCCAACGACCCGGCCGGGATGCCCCCCAGCCGGGTCGCTCTGTATTTGGCGCGACGTCGTGAAGCCGAGCGCGCCTCGCCTCACACAGACGTGACGCGGCCCGCGACCGGCCCGCCGTAACGGCCCAACCGTCCTCGCGAAGAACATCAGGCGTACCCGGCACGGCCCTCTGGCGCGCCGGGACTCTGATGGACGGATGACGATGCTCAGCCTTGCCCTTGCCCTGCTTGCCGGTGTCGCCACCGTCGCCGCCCCTTGCACCCTGCCGATGCTGCCGATCCTGCTCGGGGTATCGATAGGCCAGACCGGCAAGGCGCGGCCCGCGATGATCGCGCTCGGCTTCGTGATGTCATTCTCTGCGGTGGCATTGCTGCTGAGCGCGATCACGCGCGCCTTCGATTTCGATCCGAACGTGCTGCGGACCGGCGCGGCCGTGCTGCTCGCGGGCTTCGGCCTCCTGATGATCTGGCCGGCGCCGTTCGAATGGCTGTCGATCCGGCTCAGCGGCGCTACCAAAGCGTTTTCGAGCGAAGTGGATACCGGTTCGCGTCAAGAAAACGCGTTCAAACAAGGGGGCGGGCTCGGTCAGGCCGCGCCGTCGCAAAGCCTGTTCGGCGGCTTCGTGCTCGGCTCTACGCTCGGCCTGGTGTGGACGCCGTGCGCCGGCCCCGTGCTCGGCTCGATCCTGACCATCGTCGCGACCTCAAAGGACACCGCGTGGGCGAGCCTGCAGCTCGTCACCTATGCGATCGGCGCCGCGATCCCGATGCTTGCGATTGCCTATGGCGGACAGGCCGTCACCACGCGCGTGCGCAGCATGGCGCGGATCGCGCCGCGCCTGCAGCAGGGCTTCGGCGTCGTGATCGTCGCATTCGCCGCGCTGTCCTACCTGCAATACGACACGCTGATCGTGGCGTGGCTGACCCAGTTCTATCCCAACGGCCAGATCGGCCTGTAAGCCCAAAGGAGATATCGATGTCCCTGCGCTCGATTGCCGTATCCGCTCTGGTTACGGGCCTTGGCCTCGGCGGCGCCGTCATTCCCGGCCTCTGCACCGAGTCAGACGCGCCGGCACAGCCAGTGCCGCGGGCGATCGCCATGACAACCGGACAGAGCCAGACCGCGCCCGAATTCGTCGGCATCAGCAACTGGTTCAATTCGCAGCCGCTCAGGCTCGCCGACCTGCGCGGCAAGGTCGTGCTGGTGGATTTCTGGACCTATGGCTGCGTCAACTGCGTCAACACGCTGCCGCACGTCACCCAGCTCTATTCGAAGTACCGGGATCGCGGCCTCGTCGTGATCGGTGTCCACACGCCGGAATTCCCGTTCGAGCATTCGGCCTCCAACGTGCAGGCGGCGCTGAAGCGGCACGGCATCCTCTATCCGGTGGCGCAGGACAACAATTCGCAGACCTGGAACGCCTACCGCAACCAGTATTGGCCGGCGCAATACGTGATCGACCAGAACGGCAAGATCGTGTTCCAGCACGCCGGCGAGGGACAGTACGACGAGATCGACCGCACCGTCGCGCGGCTGCTCAACGCCAATAGCTAAAGCCTGATGAAAATCAGGTTGAGCTGGAACGGCGTCGAAAGCTCACCTCTCCCCGACGGGGAGAGGTGAACCGGGACCGCGCCAAGCCGATCCAGCTAAAACTCAACCCGCTCTAGTCGGACAATCCGCCCTCTTTGTCGTCACAGCTGACGTGGTAAGGTCCACGCCAGGTCGACGACGGATGGTGCGTAATGTTCGAAGGCTGGGATGCGGTCGTACTCGCCCGCGCGCAATTCGCTTTCACGATGTCGTTCCACATCGTGTTTCCCGCATTCTCGATCGGGCTTGCGAGCTATCTCGCGGTGCTGGAAGCGCTGTGGCTTGCCACCAGGCGCGAGGTCTACATCAACCTGTTCAATTACTGGCTGAAGATCTTCGCGGTCGCGTTCGGCATGGGCGTGGTCTCGGGCATCGTGATGTCCTACCAGTTCGGCACCAACTGGTCGTCCTTTGCCGACAAGACCGGGCCGGTGATCGGCCCGATGATGGCCTATGAGGTGCTGACCGCATTCTTCCTGGAAGCCGGCTTCCTCGGTGTGATGCTGTTCGGGCTCGAACGCGTCGGCCCCAAGCTGCACTTCGTGGCGACGTTGATGGTCGCGATCGGCACGCTGATCTCGGCGTTCTGGATTCTGTCGGCCAATTCCTGGATGCAGACACCGACCGGCCACGCCGTGAACGCCGACGGCCAGTTCGTCGCCGCCGACTGGCTCAAGGTGATCTTCAATCCGTCGTTCCCCTATCGCCTGGTGCACATGGTGCTTGCGGCGTACCTCACCACCTCGCTCGTGGTCGGCGCGGTCGGCGCCTGGCATCTGCTCCGCGACCAGCATCTGGCCGGAGCGCGCGTGATGTTCTCGATGGCGATGTGGATGGCCACCCTGGTGGCGCCGATCCAGATCCTCGCCGGCGACCAGCACGGCCTCAACACGCTGGAGCACCAGCCCGCCAAGGTGATGGCGATGGAAGGCCATTACCAGAGCCACAAGGACGGCGCGCCGCTGATCCTGTTCGGCTGGCCCGACCAGCGTGAGGCGAAGGTGAAGTATGCGATCGAGGTGCCGAAACTGTCGTCGCTGATCCTGAAGCATTCGCTCGACGCCCCGCTGGCCGGCCTCGACACCGTGCCGCGCGAGAACTGGCCGCCGGTGCCGATCACCTTCTGGTCGTTCCGCATCATGGTCGGCCTCGGCTTCCTGATCATGGGGCTCGGCCTGCTCAGCCTTTTGATGCGCTGGCGGGGGATGATGTACCAGTCGCCGCTGCTGCATCGCTTCGCGGTCCTGATGGGCCCCGCCGGCTTCATCGCGGTGCTCGCGGGCTGGATCACCACAGAGACCGGGCGGCAACCGTTCACGGTCTACGGGCTGCTGCGCACCGCCGATTCGGCGTCGCCGCTGGCGGCGCCCGCTGTGGGCTCGTCGCTGATCGCCTTCATCATCGTCTATTTCGCCGTGTTCACCGCGGGCGTGATCTACATCCTGCGGCTGATGGCGCAGCCGCCGCATCCCGGCGAGCAGGGCCCGACGAAAGATCTTCCGGCCCGCGCCGCCGGCATCACGCCGGCGGCAGGTGCTGCCGTGGAGGGCGCGCGATGATCGATCTCGCCACGATCTGGGCCTTCATCATCGCCTTTGCCGTGTTCGTCTATGTCGTGATGGACGGCTTCGATCTCGGCCTCGGGATCCTGTTTCCGCTGTTTCCGCAAAAGACCGACCGCGACGTCATCATGAACACGGTGGCGCCGGTGTGGGACGGCAACGAGACCTGGCTGGTGCTCGGCGGCGGCGGCATGATGGCAGCGTTTCCGCTGGCCTATGCGGTGCTGATGCCGGCGCTTTACACGCCGATGATCGCGATGCTGCTCGGCCTCGTGTTCCGCGGCGTCGCCTTCGAATTCCGCTGGCGGACCCAGAAGGCGCGCAACAAATGGGATATCGCTTTCGCCGGCGGCTCGCTGCTTGCGACACTGGCGCAGGGGATCGCGCTCGGCGCCATCCTGCAGGGCATCCATGTCGAGGGCCGCCAATACGCCGGCGGCTGGTGGGATTGGCTGACGCCGTTCAGCGTCCTGACCGGCGTCGCGCTGGTGATCGGCTACGCGCTGCTCGGCGCGACCTGGCTGGTGATGAAGACCGAGGGCGAGCTGCGCGACCGCGCCTATCATCTGAGCTGGATGTTGTTGATCGCGATGCTGTGCGCGATCGGCGCCGTCAGCATCGCAACCCCGTTCCTCAGCGTGCAATACACCCAGCGCTGGTTCGCCTGGCCCAACATCATCCTCACCGCGCCGGTGCCGATCGCGGTCGCCGCCGTCACCGCGCTGCTGCTGCGCGCGCTGAGCGACAAGAACGACCACCAGCCGTTCTTCCTGACGCTGGCGCTGTTCGCCTTGTCCTATGCCGGGCTCGGCATCAGCATGTATCCGTATATCGTGCCGCAGAGCATCACGATCTGGCAGGCGGCGGCACCGGCGAACAGCCAGATCTTCATGCTGGTCGGCGTCTCGATCCTGGTGCCGCTGATCCTCGGTTACACCGCCTGGGCCTATTGGGTGTTCCGCGGCAAGGTGCGCCCCGGCCACGGATACCACTGATGCCCGAGGGCTCGAATCAGCGGCCGCTCGGCCAGCGCCTGCTGTGGTTCGCAGCGCTGTGGCTCGGCGGCGTCGGCACCGTGGCGCTGATCTCGTTCGCCTTGCGACTCTGGATCGCGCCGAAATGAGGCGGCCCGCGCAACGTGCCGCGACAATCAATGACAAAAAACAGAAGCATTACAGGGATATACCTGTGATGCCGCCCTAAGCTTGCCATCAAGCTGCCGCTGAGATTTGATGCTGCCTGATTTGCGGGTGGAGCAACCATTTGGCCGCGTGCCAACAAGGAGAGCTTTCAATGACGAAGTTTCGTCACCTGGTCTGGATGTTGATCGCGACGGGCGCGCTCGTGCTGTCGACGTCGCAGGGCTTCGCCCAGAACCGCCCGGACGCCGACGAGCCCGGCCTTGTTGCTGACGACGGCTACGAGCTCGACCCGGAATGGCAGAAGCAGGTCGTGTATTACCGGTCCAATGAGGCGCCGGGCACCATCATCGTCGCGACCGCCGAGCGCCATCTTTATTTGGTGCAGGGTAATGGCCGCGCGCTCCGCTACGGTATCGGCGTCGGCCGCGAAGGCTTTCAATGGCAGGGCCTGGTGAGCATCACCCGCAAGGCCGAGTGGCCGGACTGGGTGCCGCCGCCGGAAATGATCGCGCGCCAGCCCTATCTGCCGCGCTTCATGGCGGGCGGCCCGGGCAATCCGCTCGGCGCACGCGCGATGTATCTCGGCACCACGGTCTACCGCATCCACGGCACCAACCGGCCCGACACCATCGGCACCGCCGTTTCCTCCGGCTGCTTCCGCCTGGTCAACAACGACGTCGCCGATCTCTACAACCGCGTTCCGGTCGGCACCAAGGTGATCATCCGGCAGAAGCCCGAACTCTGATCTCTACCCGCCTTCGATATCCGCCCCGCTTTTCCCCCCGATCCTTCGCGAGAGAGAACCCATGCGTACATTTCGAGGCGGCCTGACGATCGGGCTCGCGATCGCCGCGCTGGTTGCGGCCGCCGCCATCACCTATGAGCGTTACGACACCCGCACGCTGAAGCGCACCGTCCGTCGCGGCGACGTGCTGTGCGGCGTCAACAAGGGCCTGCCGGGCTTCTCGATTCCGGACGACAAGGGTAACTGGACCGGCTTCGACGTCGACTTCTGCCGCGCGGTCGCGTCGGCGATCTTCGACGACCCGTCGAAGGCGAAGTTCGTGCCGCTCGACGCCAGCGAACGCTTCAAGGAGCTGCAGAACCGCAAGGTCGACATCCTCTCGCGCAACTCCACCTGGAGCATGTCGCGCGAGACCAATTACGACCTCTATTTCCCCGCGGTCGCCTATTATGACGGCCAGGGCTTCATGCTGCCGCGCTCGCGCAACATCGATTCCGCGCTCGACCTGAACGGCAGCAAGGTCTGCGTGCAGGCCAACACCACGACGCAGCTCAATCTCGCCGACTATTTCCGTGCCAACAACATGAAGTACACGGAGATGAAGTTCGACAAGCTGGACGACGTTGTGAAGGCCTACAACTCCGGCCAGTGCGATACGCTGACGTCGGACGCCTCGCAGCTCTATGCGCTGCGGCTCAACCTCGCCAAGCCGAGCGACCACACGATCCTCGCCGACATCATCTCCAAGGAGCCACTGGCGCCGGTGGTGCGCTTGCGCGACGACGACTGGATGATGATCGTGAAGTGGACGCTATACGCCATGATCAACGCCGAAGAACTCGGCATCACCTCGAAGAACATCGACGAGGCGCTGAAGTCGAAGAAGCCGGAGGTGATGCGGCTGGTCGGCACCGAGGGCACCTATGGCGAGGATCTCGGTCTGACCAAGGACTGGGCGGTGCGCATCATCCGCCATGTCGGCAATTACGGCGAGGTCTACGACCGCAACGTCGGCGCCGACTCCAAGCTGAAGATCCCGCGCGGCATGAACCAACTCTGGAATGCCGGCGGCGTCCAGTACGCGCCGCCGATCCGCTAGCGGCGCGCGGCCAGGCCGCAGCCGCCACCGCATACAACGCCGTCGTCCCTGCGAAAGCAGGGACCCATACGCCGCGGCGGATATTGTAGATGGGACTCGTCGTTCCAGCGGCGCGCGACAGTCACCCATTCGTGGTTATGGGTCCCTGCTTTCGCAGGGACGACAGTGAGTATGCTGTACGGCTTCGGTGTCATCACCCGCGCATGCGGGTGATCCAGTACGCCGCGGCTTCTCGGCTCAAGCGCCGACGTCTCGGGAATACTGGAACGCCCGGTCCCGTCTACGCCAAGGCTTCGACGAGGCTTTCGCTTTCAGGTGCGCCGAAGCTTTAGCGAAGATGGCGAGCCGGGCGATGACAGTGTGCGCGACGACGACGATGCGGCGGCTCAGTAGCCCTTGCCGCTCGCCAGCTGGTCGGTGTGGAAATTGCTGTCGCCGAACAGCTCCTGGCAGACGCGGGCGCGCTTCATGAAGAAGCCGATGTCGAACTGGTCGGTCATGCCCATGCCGCCATGCATCTGCACGCCCTCCTGCACGGCCAGCGTCGCAGTGGTGCCGGCGCGGGCCTTTGCCACCGCGACCGCGGTGGCGGCCTTGTCGATGTCCGTGTCGAGCGCCTGCAGCGCCTTCAACACCGCGGCGCGGGTGATCTCAATATCGATGTAGAGCTGGGCGGCACGGTGCTGCAGCGCCTGGAATTCGCCGATCGCCTTGCCGAACTGCTTACGCTCCTTCAGATAGGCCACGGTGCGGCCGAACACCTCGTCGGAGAGGCCAACCATTTCGGACGCCACCGCGCCGCGGCCGATATTGAGCACGCCCTCGAGCAGCCCGAAGCCCTGATCGACCTCGCCGAGCACGCTGTCGGCGTCGACCTCGACATTGTCGAACACGATGCGCGCCGCGTTGTGAGAATCGACCATCGCGGTGCGCTCGACCGCGAGCCCCTTCGCCTTCGGATCGACCAGGAACAGCGTCAGCCCGTTCCTGTCGCCGGCGCTGCCGGCCGTGCGCGCCGCCACGATCAGAAGATCGGCGGTGTGGCCGTCGACGACGAAGGCCTTGTCGCCCGACAGCTTGAAGCCGTTGCCGGAGCGCGTGGCCTGCAACTTCGTTTGCAGCGGGCGATGCTTGGCGCCCTCATCGATCGCGAGCGCCGCCAGCAGCGAGCCGTCGGCGATCTTCGGCAGATGCTGCGCCTTCTGCGCCTCGCTGCCGCCGCGCGACAGCGCCGAGGCAGCGAGCACCGAGGTCGCGAGGAACGGCGACGGCATCAAGGTGCGGCCGATCTCCTCCATGACGATGCCGGCCTCGACGCAGCCGAGCCCGCTGCCGCCGAACCGGTCCGGCACCAGCAGGCCGGAGAAGCCCATCTCCGCAAATGTCTTCCAGAGATCGCGCGAGAAGCCGGTGGCATCCTTGGCATCGCGCAGACCGCGCAGATGCGCCACCGGCGCCTTGTCGCTGATGAGGCCGCGCGCACTGTCGCGCAGCATGGATTGTTCTTCGGTGAGGACGAGGGCCATTGGATGGATCCGGTAACTCTGATGTTGTTCGTTCAGTCGAATTTCAAGGTATCGTCATGCCCGGCCTCGTGCCGGGCATCCACGTCTTGAGCTAACCGCGACAAAGACGTGGATGGCCGGGTCAAGCCCGGCCATGACGACAAAAAACGTCACGCACCCGGCAGGTCGAGGATGCGCTTGGCGACGATGCCGAGCATCACCTCGGAGGTGCCGCCCTCGATCGAATTGGCCTTGGTGCGCAGCCAGGCGCGCGGGCGGGCGCCGCCTTTGGAGCGATCGCTCTCCCATTCCAGCGCGTCGATGCCGCCGGCCGACATCAGGATCTCATACCGGCGCTTGTTGAGCTCGGTGCCGTAATATTTCATCGCCGAGGAGAACGCCGGATGCGATTGCCCGGCCTTGGCGAGATCGACCGCGCGCTCCGCGGCGGCGGCGAGCGCGGCCTCGTCGACCTCGAAGCTCGCGATCTGGCTGCGCAGCTGCGCATCGTCGAGCTTGCCCTGCGCGTCCGCGCCGACCGAGTCGGCGGCGATCTGGCCGAGCGGACGGCCGACGCCGCGCTCGCCCATGCCGGAGATCATCGCGCGCTCGTGCTGCAGCAGATATTTCGCGACATCCCAGCCGCGATTGACGGTGCCGACGACATGCGATTTCGGCACGCGGACATTGTCGAAGAAGGTTTCGCAGAACGGCGAATAGCCCGAGATCAGCAGGATCGGCTTGGTCGACACGCCCTTCGAGGTCATGTCGAACAGGATGAAGCTGATGCCGTCATGCTTCTTGGCCGCCGGATCGGTGCGCACCAGGCAGAAGATCCAGTCGGCGTAGTTGGCATAGGACGTCCAAATCTTCTGGCCGTTGATGATGTAATCGTCGCCGTCGCCGACCGCGCGGGTCTGCAGCGAGGCGAGGTCGGAGCCGGCATTCGGCTCGGAATAGCCCTGGCACCAGCGGATCAGGCCCGCGGTGATCTTCGGCAGATGCTCCTTCTTCTGCTCCTCGGTGCCGTATTTCAGCAGCGCCGGTCCGAGCATCGAGATGCCGAACGAGGTCAGCGGCTGACGCGCGCCGATCGCAGCCATCTCCTGGCGCACGATCTTGGCCTCCTCGCCGTCGAGGCCTCCGCCGCCATATTCCTTCGGCCAATGCGGCACGGTCCAGCCCTTGTCGCGCATCCGCTCGAACCAGACGCGCTGCGCCTCGGACGAGAATTTCGTGTTGCGGCCACCCCAGAAGGTGTCGCCATCCGAGGTCATCGGTTTGCGCATCTCCGGCGGGCAATTCTGCTCCAGCCAGGCGCGGGTCTCCGCGCGGAATTTCTCAAGGTCGGCCATGGTGCGTTTCCAGTCAAATTCGACGAATTGGATTCGACCTTAGACCTACGCAGCCGCCGAATTCAATATGCCTCGCGGCCGCGCCATGCTCTGGCGTCGCTACTCACCTCGCGCGATCGGGTGTATCGCCGAGATGGGGTAACGCTTGAAAAACAAAAGGAAACGGACATGCGGCTGAAGCTGCTTTCGCCTAGCGAAATGAACGCCGCCCAGAAAGAAACTTACGACGAGTCGATCGCCGGCAAGCGCGGTGCGCCACCCGCGCCGATGATGGCCTGGCTGAACAGCCCGGAGATGGCACGGCATGCCACGCGGCTCGGCGAGGTGCTGCGCTTCGACACGATCTTCCCGCCAAAACTGTCCGAGATCGCGATCCTCGTCACCGCGCGGCACTGGACCGCGCATTACGAGTGGTATGCTCACAAGCGCCTCGCGCTGAAGGGCGGCCTCGACCCGAAGATCATCGAGGACATTCGCGTGCGCCGGACGCCGAGCTTCGACGATCCCAAGGCCAGGGTGATCTACGACGTCGCCAAGGCGCTGCACGAAGGTCACGGCCTGCCGAAGGCCCTGTATGACGAGGCGATCGAGGTGCTGAGCCAACGCGGCCTGGTCGAGGTGATCGGCCTCTGCGGCTACTACACCATGGTGTCGATGACGCTGAACACGTTCGAGTTCCAGCTGCCCGGCGGCGAGTTGTCGGAGCTCTGCTAGGCCCGGCGACCGTGGCGCCTTTCGGAAACGCTGCGTTTCCGGATCGATCGCTCCGGCGTCGGCAAATCCGGACTATATCAGGCGGCGAACCTCGCCCCTGATGGCAGGGGCATTGACGTCAACGGAGTCCGCTCATGCCAGAGAATCCCCCCATCATCGCGGGCACCCGGATCGGGCATGTCCACCTCAAGGTGGCCGATCTCGAGCGCGCGCTCGGCTTCTATTGCGGCGTGCTCGGCTTCGAGCTGCAGCAGCGGCTGGGCGCGGACGCGGCCTTCATCTCGGCCGGCGGCTATCACCACCACATCGGCCTCAACACCTGGGAAAGCAAGGGCGGCCATCCCCCGCCGCCGGGCACCACCGGCCTGTTCCACACCGCCATCCTCTATCCCACCCGCCCGGCGCTCGCCGATGCGCTGCACCGGGTGCTGTCGGCCGGCATCGAGCTCGACGGCGCCAGCGACCACGGCGTCAGCCAGGCGCTTTACCTGCGCGATCCCGACGAGAACGGCGTCGAGCTCTATTGGGATCGCCCCGAGGCCGAATGGCCGCGCAGCGCGGACGGCAAGCTCGCGATGTTCACGCGACGGCTGGACGTTGAGGATTTGCTGAAGCAGCGAGCGGGCTAATTCCGCAACGCGATAATTTCGTAGCCCGGATGGAGCCAACGGGTCGCGCGAACGCGCGCCCGATGACAGGCTCCGCGAAATCCGGGGTTGGCACCGTGGGGTGATACTGTTCCCGGATTGCGCTTCGCTTCATCCGGGCTACGGGTTCAGGAACGGGTGCGCGAGCCAGCCGGCCGCATAAAGCCCAATCCCAAACACCGTGTGCGTCACGAGGCTCTGCAGCCGCGCCGCCCATGGATGGGGCGTGCGGCTCGCGGCGATGCCGGCGCCCATCGCGGGCTGCATCACCAGGAACGGCGCGGCCACGCTGGCGATCCCGACCGTCAGAGCCGGAGCGATGGTGGGCTGCCGCGCCCAATCGAGGCCGACGATCGCAAGCAGCACGCCGGCAAAGCCGATCCCGATCAGATAATGCGCGGTCCATCCGATGACCCGTTCGCCCGCGACCTGCGGTGACGCGGCGATGCGGTCGTGGCGCAGGCGAGCGGATACGAGATGGCCGAGCCAGCGGCCGACCAGGGCATAGTCCAGCGACGGGATGCCAAGCAGGCGCTTTCGAACCATCCCCCAGATGTCCATCACGACGGTCGCACCGATCCCGATCAGCACCGCGCTCGCCACAAACTCCACGACCTCAACCATGCGCGGTCCCCGCCGGCGCCCGTGCCGCGACCATCCAGCACGCCGCGGTGAAGCGAACGTCGTTGCCGTGGATGTAACGATCGAAGGCACCGCGCACGGTCTCGATCACTTGCGTGCGGCGCGGCTCCTCCATCGCCTGCAGCATTGTCCCGACCGGGCCGAGCCAACTCACATAGCGGGTCAGCTGCGATGCCGGAAAGCCGAGGGCGACATCGATCGGATCGATCGCGATCGCGTCCCAACCGCTATCCTCCAGGATAGTTTCGACCCGCTTCCGGTCGGCGAAGCCGAATTGCCCCGGCGCATCGGGACGCCGCGCCGGAAGATCCGGCAGCAACGGCTTCGCTGCCTGTTCCGCCGTCGTCATGAACGGGTTCTCGGCGGCGCCGCGCCAGGCGATGAAGCGGAGCGCAGCACCCGGCCGCGCGGCGCGGCGCAGATTGGCGAAAGCCCGCACCGGATCGGCAAAGAACATCACGCCGAGACGCGAGATGATCATGTCGAAGCTCGCGGGCGCGAACGGATAGGTCTGCGCGTCGGCGCAGATGAAGCTGACCGGCCGCCCTTCCCGCTCCGCGCGGGCGCGCGCCGCCGCGATCATCGGCTCGGAAATGTCGATGCCGGTGCAATGCCCTTGCCGGCCGAGCACGCGGGCCACAGCGAAAGTCGTGGCGCCCGTGCCGCAACCGATATCGAGCACGCGGCTGGCCGCGGCATCGGACACCGCCTGAACGAGAAGTTCTTCAAGCGGCCTGAACATCCCTTCGAGCACGGCGCGCGTCTCGACCCAGGCACGGCCGGCGGCGCCGTTCCAGAGTTTGACCTGCTCGTCGTCGGCTCGCGGTGCGACACCCATGATTCTCGTCCTTCTTGATGCCTGCCTCGGGCAAGCGATAGGCTGAATACTGCCAGTTCAAGTGAACTTGAGGTCAAGGGTTATGCGGGACATCGATATCGCGGAGGTGGCGGCACTGTCGGGCGTTCGCGCCTCGACCTTGCGCTTCTATGAGGAAAAAGGGCTGATCGCCTCTCATGGCCGGCGCGGGCTGCGCCGCCTGTTCGATCCGGCCGTGCTCGACCGGCTGGCGCTGATCGCGCTCGGGCGCGCCTCCGGCTTCTCGCTCGACGAGATCGCAAGGATGTTCGCGCCCGATGGAAGACCGCGCATCGACCGGAAAATGCTTTCTGCCAAGGCCGACGAGCTCGACCGCACCATCCGCAGGCTCAACGCGATGCGCGACGGCCTGCGCCACGCCGCCGTCTGCCCGGCGCCGAGCCACATGGAATGCCCGACCTTCCGCCGCCTGCTGCGAGTCGCGGCGGCCGGCAAGATCAGCGAGCCGAAGAAGGCGCGGAAGTCACGCCGCAAGTCGTAGAACGTAGCCCGGATGAGCGAAGCGACATCCGGGGACAGGTCTTTATTCCCCTTCCCCCTGAAAGGGGGAAGGTCGGGATGGGGGTCAGCCGCAGGCGATGTTGCAAGCGGAGAGAGCAGATCCCCACCCGCTTTGCTCTGTGAGCAAAGCGACCTCCCCTTTTCAAGGGGAGGTGGAAAGCTACTTTCCTTTCGCCATGATCGTCGCCGCCGCGATCAGCTCCAGGCCAATGCAGCCGTAGAACGGCAGCGTGTAGCTGCCTGAGAGATCGCGCAGCAGCCCGACCACGCCGGGGCCGAAAGCGTAGGTGATCTGGTTGATCGCGGTGATCAGGCTGACCAGCACACCGAACGCACGCGGATCGAACTCGCGCTGCACGATCAGCGCCGGCAGCGTGATCAGATTGCCGACCGAGAAGCCGAACAGCGCGCAGGCCGCGATCTGCGCCACGTCATTGTGCACATTGATGATGACGGCGAGCGCGACCGCCTGGCTGACAAAGGACAGCGCCGATGCCAGCCGCTGGTTGAGCCGGTCGATCACGAAGGAGAACGAGACGCGCCCGACCACGGCCATCGCGGTCAAGAGCGCCATCGCCACCGTCGCGCGCTCGCGGCCGATCACCTGATCGAGATAGGCGATCAGATGCACGATGAAGCCGACCTGGGCGAACAGCACCAGCGCGAAGGCAATCGAGACCGAGAGGAAGCGGATGTCGCGCAGCGCCCGGCTGCGCACCTGCGTCGCCGACGGCGCGTCGGCAGCGGCGGCCGTGACCGCGTGCAGATGCGCCGGCGGCCGGCCGACAAAGATCAGGATGACAGGCACCATCACCACGATCAGCAGCCCCGCGGCCGCGATCATCGCGCCGGAGAAGCCGAAAGCGCCGATCCCCGCCACCAGCAGCGGCACGCCGACGATGCCGCCGAAGCTCGCGCCGTTCAGCGCCAGGCTGATCGCCATGCCGCGTTTTTTGTCGAACCACAGGCCGAGCGTGTTGGTGATGATGCCGAGGCTGGTGCCGGCCCAGCCGAACGCCAGCAGCGCATCGGCAAGATAGAGCTGCCAGGGCTCGCGCACCTCGCCGATCGCAACCGCCGCGATCGCCATCGCGACGGTGCCGGCGATCAGGCAGCTGCGCGCGCCGAACGCCTTGATCGCCTCGCTGACGAAGGCGACCAGCGCGGCGCCGAACAGGTAGAAGAAGGTCGTGCCCGACGAGATCAGCGATGCCGGCCATCCGTGCAGCCGCTGCAGCTCGGCGACATAGACGCTCTGGCCGTAGAAGCCCAATCCCCAGCCGAAGGTCGCAAGCAGGAAGCAGACGACGACGATGCGCCATCCCTCGTAACCAAGCGAGGATTCATCAGGCAGCGTGGCTGAGGATGCGTCCATTTCTTGCTCTTGCTTCTCACATCGTCATGGCCGGACCAACCCGATCCCATGATGTGAACAGCGTTGCAAGCGGATCATTTCGAAGCTGATCGAAGTGTCAGCAATTGGCAGCAGGAGACCCTTTTAGGCATGATCTTGCGGAAAACCGCGCCACACTTTTCCGGATCATGCCTAGATGCTGGGATCCGGGATTTCTTCCACCGCGCGCAATTTCGCGCGTCGCTTGGCGAATGAAGTGAGCCAGAGCACGGCAAGGCCGAGCAGCACAGGCGGGAACACCACCCAGTTGACGGCATTCCAGCCGTAATGCGCGAGCAGTTGGCCCGACGAGAACGAACCGATCGCCATCATGCCGAACACGAGGAAATCGTTGAATGCCTGCACCTTGTTGCGCTCCTGCGGCCGGTGCGTTTCCAGCACCAGCGCCGAAGCGCCAACGAACGCAAAATTCCAGCCGATCCCGAGCACGAACAGCGTCGCCCAGAAGTGCGGCGCGGTGACGCCTGACAGTCCGATCATCGCGGCGACCGCCTCGAGCGCCAGCCCGAGCGCGACGATAACCGGCGCGCCGAACCGCGCGATCAGCGAGCCCGTGAAGAAGCTCGGGCCGTACATCGCAACGATGTGCCACTGGATGCCGAAATTGGAATCGCTGACCGACAGCCCGCACATCTTCATGGCGAGCGGCGCCGAGGTCATCACCAGATTCATCATCGGATAGGCGATCACGCCGCACAGCGCCGCGGCGATGAAGCGCGGCTGCCTGGCGATCTCGAGCAGCGGGCGGCCGCCATGCAGGTCCGCAGCCGCAGGCTTCGGCGCGTCGACGCCTGAGAGCACCGCCATCGCCACCAGTGCGACCAGCGCCTGCATCACGAAGGAGAACGCGAACAGATACGGCGGCCAGATGTCCATGGTCCATTGCACGAGCTGCGGCCCGAGCACGCCGGCGAATACGCCGCCGGCCATCACCCAGGACACCGCCTTGGGCCGGAACGCGACACTGGCGCCATCGGCCGCGGCAAATCGGTAGGACTGCGCGACGGCGCCGTAGAGCCCGCCGAGGAAGGTCGCGCCGCAGAACAGCCAGAACGATGAATGCAGGATCGCCCAGGCGCCGAGCGCGCCGGTGAGCATGCCGCAGAAGGTGCCGATGATGAAGGCGACGCGTCGTCCGTAGGCGCGCGAGATCGCACCGGTCGGCAGCGTGCCGGCGGCAAGCCCGAGCACATACATCGAGAGCGGCACCGTCGCGAGCGAGACGTCGGGTGCCAGCGTCGCGCCGACGATCGAGCCGGTGGCGAAGATCACGGCCGAATTGGCGCCGGTCAGCGCCTGCGCCGCCGCAAGCCGCCACACATTGCTGCGCGCCCGCGCGTCGTCGCTCGCCTCATCCGCAGCTGTCACGTCAATCATCGGTGGTCCCGCCTCGAAGCCCCGGCGGGAGCCCCCAATCGGGCGCACTATGGAGAGCGGGTCGAAGCCGATCAACCGGCGCAAACGGACGTACGCCATGCAGGAGGCGCACACGACATCGCTTGCCCTCACAGAGTGACGTCACAGCAGCCCGGCACTTCTATCAGCACCGTCATCCTGAGGAGCGCGTAGCGCGTCTCGAAGGATGCACGGCCAACAGCCGGACCGTCGACCCTTCGAGACGGCCGCTCTGCGGCCTCCTCAGGGTGACGGTGAGAGAGCTGTCGCTCGATGATCGATCGCCTACCGCGCTGGCTTCTTGCCCGGCCGCTTCTCGGCGCGCAGCGCGCCGGTCTTGTGCACCTTGGAGCGCGGCCCGACGAGGTGCGGCTTGTGAACGTGCCATTCAAGGGCAAGCGTCGCGGCGAAACCGAAAAAGCTCGAGCGGCTCATGCCGAGTCCGGCGGCATGCTTGTCGATCCGTGTGATCAGGCTCTTCGGCAAATAGACGTTGACGCGCTCGGACGGATCGGGCGGATCGACGCCGACCATGAAGAAGGCGGCGACGTCGGAGCCCTTCGGCGGCACGATGCGCTCGATCGGGGTCGGCTCCGGCAATGGCTTGCCCTGCTCGACCCAGCCGTCGACGGTCTGCGCCAGCGTCTGCTCGGCGCGCTCGATCGCGTCTTCCTGCGATCGTCCCGCGGCGACGCAGCCGGGAAAGTCCGGAAACCACGCCCCGAACGCGCCGCGCGGACCGCGCTCCAGCACGGCCGGATAAAGCCGTCTCTTCATTCTGGCCTCCGTCGTCGCAGTATGCTATTTCACACACCTCGGGTGTGTCAAATCACACAACACGCGACATCGTGGGAGCGAGCGGCAATGGACCCGCAAGCCGAACTCCGCATCGTCCGCGCGGCCTATGCCAAGCAGATCCTGGCCGCCGCCAACACCATCAATCCGCGGCTGACGGAGGCCTTCGCCGCCATCCGCCGCGAGGACTTCGTCGGCCCGGGACCATGGATGATGCTGCGCTGGTGGAGCCGCGACTATGCGCCGACGCCCGATGCCGACCCGGTCTATCTCTACACCAACGATCTCGTCGCCTTGCGTCCCGAGCGGCGTCTCAACAACGGCCAGCCGTCGCTGCATGCCTATCTCATGCACCAGGCCGCGGCCGCCGCCGGCGAGCACGTGGTGCATATCGGCACGGGCACAGGGTACTACACCGCGATCCTCGCGCATCTGGTCGGACCGTCCGGCCGCGTGACCGGCATCGAATACGATCCGGACCTTGCGGCAGACGCTCGCGCCAATCTCGCCGCTTGCGCAAATGTCGAGATCATCCAGGGCGACGGCACACAGGTCGCGTTCGAGTCCGCCGACGTGATCTATGTCAACGCCGGCTGCACCCGGCCTGCCGCGCGATGGCTCGACGGGCTCGCCGCCGGCGGCCGCCTGATCCTGCCGCTGACCTCGGATGAGGGATTCAAGGGCGGCGCGCCGGAGCAGGTGGCGCGATCCGGCGCCGTGTTCCGGATCCGGCGCGAGGGCGCAGAGTACCAAGCGGACTGGATATCGCCGGTCGCGATCATTCCCTGCGACGGCGGCCGGGACGAGACGTCCGAAAAAACGCTCGCCGAAGCCTTCGCCCGCGGCGGCTGGCAGAAGGTGACGCGGCTCTATCGCGACGCCGGGATCCCCGATGAACGTTGCTGGCTGCGCGGGCCAGGCTGGTGCCTGGCTTACGATTGAGCGCGGCTACTTGCGGGCAAAGACCAAAATCATGTTGTTGGCCGGCATCTCGAAGCTGCCGGCGAGCTTGAGCCCGACGCGCTCCGCAAGCGTCTCGAGATCGGCGATATCGCGCACCCCCCACTCCGCGTCGCGCTCGCGCAGCGACGTGTCGAACACGGCATTACTGAGCGCGGTGTGCTTGCCGCCGCGCTTGAACGGGCCGTAGAGGAACAGCCGGCCGTCGGCGCGCAGGTGCCGCGCGGCGCCGGCGAACAGGCCCTCGGCGACGCGCCACGGCGCGATGTGGATCACATTGGCGCAGAAGATCGCGAGCAGTTTGTCCGGACCTTTGCCGTCCGGCGGCGCCGGCGACCAGGCCGGGTCGGACAGATCGATCGGCTGCGGCGGCCGGATGTTGGCAAGGGCGGCATGCGCGCGCCAGGCCTCGATGCTGCGCAGGTGCGCCGCATGGAGGTCGCTCGGCCACCAGGTGATGTCGGGCGTCTGACCGGCGAAATAGACGACATGCTGGCCGGTGCCGCTGCCGGCTTCCAGCACGTCGCCGGATTGGCCGGCGAAGTGATCTTTCAGAACTGCCCAGATCGGCTGATGGTTGCGATGGAACGCCGGCGCATCGAGCCGCCCGTCCGCCTCGACCGGCCGGCCGTCCTTGCCAAACTCCGCCACGAATTCCGCCACCGCGCTTCTCCCTACGCCTCGCTGCATCTCAACCGCACAAACGTGACAGGCGGAAGGCGCAGGACATGCGCTCCAGTGCCGGACTGCCCCTGTGGCATTAACCCCGTCGCAACGCGCCTATTCTCCGTGTTGCCAGCCGATGGCCTTTGTGCTTTCCACTCTTTATATTGCGATGGGATCATCGAGATTGAAGCCCGGGAAACGTCCTTGATCGCCACCTTCTCCAAGCCAGCCTTCGTCCTGGCGCTGCTGGCAGGCACCGCCATGGCCGCGCCCGCGCAGGCCCAGTCCGCCGCCGAGGGACAGAAGCTCGCCTTCGACCGCGGCAAGGGCAATTGCCTGACCTGCCACGTCATCAAGGGCGGCGACCTGCCCGGCACGATCGGCCCCGAGCTGAGCGGCCTGAAGGCCAAATACAGCCGTGACGAGCTGATCGCGATCGTGACCGACGAAACCAAGCGCAATCCGCAGACGGTGATGCCGCCGTTCGGCCGAAACCGGATTTTGAGCGAGAAGGAAATCGACGCGGTGGTGGACTTCCTGCAGACGCTGTGACGCCGCGACCGTCGCTTGAGGAGATTTTTTTCGATGAACATCACGACCAGCGAATTTTTCAAGGCGCGCCGAATGGTGCTGAAGGGCGCCGGCGTCGCCGCGCTGATCGGCCTCGGGGTCATTCCGTTCGACGTGCCGCAGGCGCTCGCCGCCGCCAACGACAAATATCCCGAAGACGCATTCAAGCAGAAGAACGAGGCCGACGCGATCAAGGCGCTCTATGGCAAGACCGCCGAGCCGTCGGACAAGATCAAGATGGATGCGCCGGAAATCGCCGAGAACGGCGCGGTGGTGCCGATCTCCGCCACCACGACGCTGGCCGACGTCACCTCGATCTCGTTTCTGGTGAGCGAGAATCCGATCTCGCTGGTCGCGTCATACAGGATTCCGGCCGGCACGCTGCCGACCGTCTCCAACCGCATCAAGATGGCGAAGACCAGCAACGTCACCGCGATCGTCGAGGCCGGCGGCAAGCTCTACAGCGCCAAAAAGGAAATCAAGGTCACCGTCGGCGGCTGCGGCGGCTGAGTACGCATGATCCGGAAAAGTGGGAACCGGTTTTCCGACAAGATCATGCGCAAACAATAGGGATAATCAGATGGCATCGAGCATTCGCGTGCGCGCCACGTCAAACGGCGACACCACCGAGGTGCAGGCGCTGATCCAGCATCCGATGGATTCCGGCTTCGTCAAGGACGCCAAGGGCGAGATCATTCCGCCGCATTTCATCCAGCAGCTCACCTTCGAATATGACGGCAAGCCGGTGTTCGTCGCCGACTGGGGCGGCGGCGTCTCCAAGGACCCCTATGTCAAGTTCGCCTTCAAGGGCGGCAAGAAGGGCGACGATCTGAAGGTCAGCTGGGTCGACAACAAGGGCGCGACCGACACCGCCACGGCAAAGATTCAATGACGCGGCGCCTCGCAATCCGTGCTCTAGAGCGTTTTCGAGCGAAGTGGACGCCGGTTCGCGTGAAGAAAACGCGTCAAAACAAAAATCTAATTGCGACGTTCGCGCTCGGCGTGCTGGCGCTCGCGCCGGCCGCGCGCGCGGCCGACACCGTCGATCCCGCCGCCGACAAGGCCGCGTTCCAGAAATTCTTCACCAGCAAATTCCCCAAGCTGAAGCTGGAGGATTTCGTCAACGGTCCCTATTCGATGAATGAGGACCTGCACCGGCAGTGGGAGGAGAAGGAGCAGTTTCCGCCCTACGAGTTCTCACTCGAAGCCGGCAAGGAGATGTTCGCAACGCCGTTCAAGAACGGCAAGACCTACGCCGACTGCTTCCCGAACAAGGGCATCGGTATCCGCCAGAACTATCCCTATTTCGACGAGAAGGAAGGCAAGGTCGTCACGCTCGAGCTCGCACTCAACCGCTGCCGCGAGGCCAATGGCGAGGCGCCGTTCTCCTATGTGAAGGACGACATGGCGGCGCTCACCGCCTACATGGCCTTCACCTCGCGCGGCAAGCCGATGGACATCAAGATCCCGAACGATCCGCGCGCGCTCGAGGCCTATCAGAAGGGCAAGGAATATTTCTACACCCGCCGCGGCCAGCTCAATTTCTCCTGCGCCACCTGCCACATCCAGAGCCCGGGCGAGCGGATCCGCGCCGAGGTGCTGGCGCCGGCGCTCGGCATCCTGAACGCGATGCCGATCTACCGCTCGGAATGGAGCGGAATGGGGACGACCAGCCGCCGCTTCACCACCTGCAACAGCCAGATCCGCGGCGTGCCGCTCAATCCGCAGGACGACGAGTACCGCAACCTCGAATACTATTTGTCCTATGTCAGCAACGGGCTGCCGATTTCGGGTCCGGGAGCACGGCCATGAGCGTGGCCATCAAAGCTGTCCTCGCAGCATCAGCCCTGCTGATCGCAACCGCGACCGGCGCCCTCGCCGCCTCCGAGGCCGACTACAAGGCCGCCTACGCCGCCGCCGAAGCCGCCAACAAGGAAGCAGGCAGCCTGCGCAACCAGTGGACCACCACCGCCTCGACACTATCTGCCGCAAAAAAGGCCGGTGAGGCTGGTGATTTCGATACCGCAGTCGCCAAGGCCAAGGAAGCCGAGGCACTGGCAAAGGCCTCGATCTTCCAGGCCACCAGCGAAAAGGAACGCTGGAAGGACATGGAAGTTCGTTAAAAGCGCGCAGGCCAGGGGCCGCGCGGAGAGAATGATGATCATCCGCCGCCGGGAATTCCTGAAAGCTGCGGCCGCCGCAACGCTGACGGCCGGCCTGCCGCGCCTTGCGCGCAGCGCCGACACCGCCAGCGTCTACGACCTCGAGCGGTTCGGCAACGCCCGCATCCTGCACATGACCGACACGCATGCGCAGCTGAAGCCGGTGTTCTTCCGCGAGCCCGGCGTCAATCTCGGCGTCGGCGCGATGGCCGGCCAGCCGCCGCACCTCGTCGGCAAGGCCTTCCTCGACCGCTTCGGCATCCGGCCCGACAGCGCCGACGCCTATGCCTTCACCTGCGTCGAATTCGAGAAGGCCGCCGGCCGCTTCGGCCGGCTCGGCGGCTTCGCCCACCTGAAGACGCTGGTCGACAAGCTGCGCGCCGATGTCGGCGAAAAGCGTTCGATCCTGCTCGACGGCGGCGACCTCTGGCAGGGCTCGGCGCTCGCCAACGCCATGAACGGCGCGGACATGGTGGAAGCCGCCAATCTGCTCGGCATCGAGGCGATGACCGGGCACTGGGAATTCACCTATGGCGAGCAGGTGCTGCGCGACAACCTTTCGCGCTTCAAGGGCGAGTTCCTGGCGCAGAACGTGTTCCTGACCGAGGAAGCCGCGTTCAACGACGCCAAGGCGTTCGACCCGGCGTCGGGGCGGGTGTTCAAGCCGTCCTTCATCAAGGAGATCGGCGGCCATCGCGTCGCTATCATCGGCCAGGCCTTCCCCTACGTGCCGATCGCCCATCCGAAGCGCTTCACGCCGGACTGGAAGTTCGGCATCCGCGACGAGGAGCTGCAGAAGCTTGTCGACGGCCATCGCGACAACGACAAGGTCGAGGCGGTGATCCTGCTGTCGCATAACGGCATGGACGTCGACCTCAAGCTCGCCAGCCGCGTCACGGGCATCGACGTCATTCTCGGCGGCCACACCCACGACGCGATCCCGATCCCGATCACGGTAACCAATGCCGGCGGCGTCACGCTGGTGACCAATGCCGGCTCCAACGGCAAATTCATCGGCGTGCTCGATCTCGATCTTGCCAAGGGCAAGGTCGCCAACGTCCGCTACCGGCTGCTGCCGGTGTTCGCCGAATTGCTGAAGCCCGATCCTGCGATGCAGACGCTGATCGACAAGATGCGCGATCCGCATGTCGACGAATGGAACACCAAGCTGGCCTCGGCCGACCGGCTGCTCTACCGCCGCGGCAATTTCTCCGGCACCGTCGACCAGTTGATCTGCGATGCGCTGCTGAACGAGCTCGACGCCGAGATCGCGCTGTCGCCGGGCTTCCGCTGGGGCATCACCACGCTCGCCGGCCAGCCGCTGACCATGGAAGACGTGCTGTCGGAAACCGCGATCACCTATCCGGAGACCTACGTCGCCAAGATGACGGGCAGCCAGATCAAGGATGTGCTGGAAGACGTCTGCGACAATCTGTTCAACATCGATCCCTATTATCAGCAGGGCGGCGACATGGTCCGCGTCGGTGGCCTCGCCTACACCTGCACGCCGGCCGAGACCGTCGGCAAGCGCATTTCCGAGCTGAAGCTGGGCAACGGCAAGCATCTCGAAGCCGGCAAGCACTACAAGGTCGCAGGCTGGGCCTCGGTCAACCAGCAGAGCGGCGCGCCGATTTGGGATGTCGTCGCCAGGCATCTGCGCTCCGGCCGGCCGCCGAACCGCGACGAACCCGGCGTGACGCTGAAAGGCGTCGAGGACAACCCGGGCATCGCGAGGCACGGATGACGCGCCGCGCGCTGATCGCGGCATTCGGCCTTGCTGCGCTCGCGCTGGCGACGCCGCTCGTGCACGCCCAGCTGGCGCCGTTGCAGGACAAGCCGTTCGCCGAGCACAAGGTCGTGCTGCAGCTCTCCGACAACGATCCGAGGAAGCAGGGCCTCGTGATCAGCGTCGCTAACAATCTGATGAGGCACTACGATCCCGACAAGGTCGCGGTCGAGATCGTCGCCTTCGGCCCGGGCATCGACCTGCTCAAGCCCGACAACCCGAACCGCAAGCTGGTCGAGAGCGTAGTCGCGCAGGGCGCGCGGGTCGACATCTGCCTCAACACTGTCGACACGATCGAACGCGACAGCGGCAAGCGGCCGGACTACATCGCCGCCGCCACCCCCGTGCAGGTCGGCGTCGCGCAGATTTTGCTGCTCACCGAGAACGGATACACGCTGGTCCGACCGTAACGGCCCCGTCGTCATTGCGAGCCAACGGGTCGCGCGAACGCGCGCCCGCGGGAGCAGGGCTGGAGTTACGTGCGGCCGTAACTTCGTCTCTTCCACGACCGCGATGCATATCCCGTCATCCTGAGGCGCGAGCGGAGCGAGCCTCGAAGGATGCGCGGCCCAGATGCCTTGTCCCATTCGCGGAAAGACCCGGGCCGTCCACCCTTCGAGACGCGCGCAAGAGCGCGCTCCTCAGGGTGACGAGATCCGGCTGGGGCGGGGATGGATTTGCTTTGAACTGACCCTATCTATGGAATAATATCCTCCATGTGACTCGGCCCGGAGAATAGGTAAGCCGTCATGATCTTTCGCCAGCTCTTCGACAGCGTATCCGGAACCTACAGCTATCTGCTCGCGAGCCGCGCCGGCGGCGAGGCACTGATCCTCGATCCGGTGCTGGAGAAGGCCGATCGCTACTGCAAGCTGCTGCAGGAACTCGACCTCAGGCTGGTCAAGGCCGTCGATACGCACCTGCACGCCGATCACGTCACCGGCCTCGGCGAGCTGCGCGACCGCACCCAGTGCATCACCATCATGGGCGAGCAGAGCAAGGCCGACGTTGTGTCGATGCGCGTCTCCGACGGCGACAAGGTGACGATCGAGGGCCTCTGCCTCGAGGCGCTGTACACGCCCGGCCACACCGACGATTCCTACAGCTATCTGATGGGCGACCGCGTCTTCACCGGCGACACGCTGCTGATCCGCGGCACCGGCCGCACCGATTTCCAGAACGGCAGCGCGCGGGCGCAGTACGATTCGATCTTCAACCGCCTGCTGAAGCTGCCCGAGGAGACCATGGTGTTCCCCGCGCATGACTACAAGGGCGATACCGTCTCCACCATCGGCGAGGAGAAGCGCTACAATCCGCGGCTGCAGGTCAAATCGATCGACGACTATGTCGAGCTGATGAACAACCTCAATTTGCCGAACCCGAAGCTGATGGACGTCGTGGTGCCCGCCAACATGCATGTCGGCCTGCACCAGGATGAACTCGCCAAGGAGGGCCTCTCCCTCAGCGCGCGCGACGCCATCGCGAGCCTCGGCCGGCCCGATATCCTTCTGGTCGATTTGCGCGAGAGCGCCGAGCGGGCCAAGCACGGCACGCTCGCGGGCGCGCTGCACGCGCCCTATCCGGGGATTTGCGCCACCCTGCAGCCCGGCGGCATGCTGCGCGAGGTCGCGGCCGCAACCGGCCGCCGCGTCGTGTTCTTCTGCGCCTTCGGCGAGCGCTCGGCAATGGCGGTGGCCGCCGCGAAGAAGGCGGGCCTGGCCAACACCGCGCATATCGATGGCGGCATCGATGCGTGGAAGAAGGCCGGCGGGCCGGTGGTGATGGGATAGTCTCATAACCCTTTAGCCCGCTCGCAAATATCTCACCGTCACCCTGAGGTGCGAGCGAAGCGAGCCTCGAAGGGCGACGGCCACACTCCTTCCGCGAACTCCTGGAAGTATCCGGGCCGTGCATCCTTCGAGACGCGGCTTCGCCGCTCCTCAGGATGACGGGTTTGGAAGGTCACTGCGTCACTCGCTGCAACTCTTCCGTCAGGCGATCCAGCGCATCCGCCAGCATCACGCCGCCGCACACCGTGAGCCGCTCCGGCAGCACGATGCGCTTACTTTGCGGATAGAAGCGCTCCAGCGCGGGATGCAGCAGGAAGGCGCGACCGTCATCCTCGGCGCGGTCGCCGGCTTCCGACACCAGGATGAAATCCGGCCGCAGTTTTACAATCGCCTCCAGCGAAGCAAACCCGCCTGCGCCGACGCCGAGTTCGCCGGCGGCGTTGGAGAGACCGGTTGCCGCCAGCAGCGAGCTGACCAGGCTGCCGTCGCCGGGCACAAAGCCACGCCGCTCCAGCGGCAACACGCGGTAGTGATGCGCGCTCGCCGCCGCGCGCGCCCGGGCGGTGGCCGCATCGAGGCGCGCGATCTCGGCCTCTGCGCGATCGGGATGCTGCACCACATCGCCCATCGCGCGGATCTGGTTCTTCACCTCGTCCAGCGTGCGCGGCACCGTGAATTCGACGACGTGCAGCCCGTGGGCCTTCAACAGATCACGGGTCGCGCGCTTGTCGAACAGGCTGACCACGACGAGGTCGGGCTTGAGCAGCAGCACGTCCTCGGCCTCGCCGGACAGGCGCGGAAAGTTTCGCGCCTTCTCCGCGGCCCAGGATTGCCAGTCATCTCGCGAGAAGCGGCTGAGGCCGATAATCTGGTCCGGATCGGCCAGCGACAGCACGAGCTGGTCACTGCAGACATTCATCGAGACGATGCGCGGTCCGGCGGCGAACGCGGCGCCGGCGGAAATAAGCCACAGCAGTATCGCGACCACCGCACCAAGATGAAGCGAAGCGAGATGGCTGCCACGCTGAAGGTGCGCCCCCTCTCCCGCTTGCGGGGGAGGGTTGGGGTGGGGGTTTCGCCGCGAGCCATATCGTGGAGAGAGCCCCCACCCGCTGCGCTCGTCGAGCGCAGCGACCTCCCCCGTAAGCGGGAGAGGTGAACTGAGCTTGTGGTGAGGCCGTGACCACATCAGACGTCCGCCCACGGCACGATGACGGCTTCGCGCTGAAATTCGGCGCGATAGGCGCTGACCCGGAACACGCTGGCGAGGACGCTCTGCGACAGTGCCTCGACAGGCGCGCCTTGCGCTGCCAGCCGCCCCTCCGCGAGCACCAGCACATGATCGGCAAAGCGCGCGGCGAGTCCCAGGTCATGCGTCACCACGATCACCAGCACGCCGGTGTCGGCGACGTTGCGCAGCTTCTGCATCACGTCGATCTGGTGGCGTGGATCGAGCGAGGCGGTCGGCTCGTCGGCGAGGATCACCGGCGCCTCCACCGCGAGCACCCGGGCCAGCGCGACGCGGCTGCGCTCGCCGCCGGAGAGTTCGGTGACGCGGCGATCGCTGAATTCAGTGACGTCGACCGCCTGCATCGCCCGCAGCACCGCCTCCATATCCGTCTGCGACAGCCGTGCCGGATCGGTCGCGCCGTGCGGGTAGCGGCCGAGCGCGACGATGTCGCGCGCCGGCAGCGGCCAGTGCACCATGTGCCCCTGCGGCAGATAGGCAAAGCGTTTCGCACGCTCGCGCAGCGGCAGCGACGCCAGCGGATCGCCGCCGATCCGGATCTCGCCGCCCGATGGAATCAGCCCGGCCAGTGCACGCAGCAGCGTGGTCTTGCCGGCGCCGTTCGGGCCGACCAGCGCGACCAGATGGCCCGACGGCAGCGACAGCGAGACATCGTGCAGCACCTTGCGGCTGCCGAGCGAGGCATTGAGCGCGGCGGCGGAGAGCAACGTCATGCCACGCCTCCGCCGAGCGCGCGGCGCTCGCGCATGATCAGATAGAGGAAGAACGGCACGCCGATGATCGAGGTCAGCACGCCGACCTTGATGTCCGAGGTTGAAGGAATGATGCGCACCGCGATGTCGGCGGCGAGCAACAGCGCTGAACCCGTGAGCGCGCTCGGCACCAAGAGCCGCGCCGGATCGTGACCGATCACGGGACGCATCAGATGAGGCGCGACGAGGCCGATGAAACCGATCGTGCCTGTCACGGCAACCGCGCCGCCGACACCGAGCGCCACGCCCGTGATCACGAAAAGCCGCAACCGCCCGACGTCGACGCCAAGGCTCTGCGCCGCCTCCTCGCCGAGCGTCAGCGCGCGAAAGTCGCTCGCCTGGCTGAGCAGGATGGCGGCGCCTGCGACGATGAAGGGCAGCGCCAGCGCCACGTGCTGGAAGCTGCGGTCCTCCAGCGAGCCGAGCAGCCAGAACGCGATCTCCAACACCACGAACGGATTGCTCGAGAGATTCATCACCAGCGCGGTCGCCGCCCCCGCAAAGCTCGAGATCGCGAGCCCCGCGAGGATCAGGATCAACAGCCCGGCATTGCGGCCGGCGATCGCAAGCAGCGCGAACACCGAGCCGAAGGCGGCGATGATCGCCACCACCGGCAGCGCGTAGGAGCGCACATCGGCGAGGCCCAGCGCGATCACCAGCACCGCGCCGAACGCGGCCGATTGCGGCGCGCCGAACAGCGACGGCGAGGCCAGCGGATTGCGCAGCAGCCCTTGCAGCGCCGCACCGGACAGCCCGAGAATACCGCCGATCGCGAATGCCAGAATGGTGCGCGGCAGGCGGATCTCGCGCACGATCACCTGCGCCACATCGCTGCTGCCGCCGAACAGCGCCTCGATGACCGCGAGCGGCGACAGCCGCACCGGCCCGATGCCGAGCGAGAGCACGCACAGCAGGACCACGAGCGCGAGCAGCGCCGCGGTGGCGCCCCACCGGCGCCGCGCCGCGACCTCGGCCGCCAAGGCAAAATCCTGCACGCTCATCGGATCCATGCTCTTACAGCGATCGTCGTGGCAGACAAGCGACACTCGACAAAAACCGTGGCCGCACGGCCATTGCCCGACTTCCGCCGGATTGACTTTGCTGCCCGGCCGAACCCTAGATGAACATGACGGTTCTTTCATGAGATGAAAAGGGAATGCGGTACGGGGAAACTTCCCCAACGCCGCGGCTGCCCCCGCAACTGTATGCGGTGAATCCTTCGTCACAGGCCACTGGGAATCTCGGTCCTGGGAAGGCGACGAAGGGTAACGACCCGCGAGCCAGGAGACCTGCCGTCAGCCGTGGTCACACGCGATGCTGCCGGTCGGGGAGTACAGGCATGAGCTTCACCTGATGCTGTGAGCACGATGGTGAGACTGGTTCGCGGTGACGTGCCACTGACGTTGCCGAGGCCTTGCTTATGTTCTCCTTCCCTTTCCATCGGCGGCGCCGCGCGCTTCTGCTCGCGTCGACGATGATCGCGCCGGCGACGATGATCGCGCCGGCATTCCTTGTCTCCGCAGCGCGGGCGCAGCAGGCACCCGCTCCCGATCAGCTGCCGGCGATCGAAGTCACCAAGCCGGGCGACCAGAACGTCACGCGCGCCAGGCCGGCCGCTCGCGAAGCGCCGGCGCCGCGACGCCCGGCGCCGGGCACCTCGCAAGGCAACAATACAGGCAGCGGAGCCGGATCGGGCACGACAGGGACCGGTGTGGCCACCGGAACGGGCGGCACCGGCGGCCGCCAGTTCGCCGGCATTGTCGGCACCTCCTCGGCCGTGATCACCGCCGATGACATCGCCCATTCGCCGGTGCAGTCGTTGCCCGAGATCCTCGCGCAGGTGCCGGGCGTGCAGCTGCAAACGCCCTATGGCGGACCGAACGGCGCCAAGACGTCGGTCGACCTGCGCGGCTTCGGCGCGTTCGCGACCGACAATACCCTGTTCCTGCTCAACGGCCGCCGCCTCAACGACGTCGACAAGGCCGGCTTCGACCTCACCACGATTCCGCTCGATTCGATCGAGCGCATCGAGATCACGCGCGGCAACAGCGGCGCGGTGCTCTACGGCGACAACGCGGTGGGCGGCGTCGTCAACATCATCACCAAGACCGGCGTCGGCGGCCCGCCGACGACGATGCGGGCCGAGGCCGGAGTTGGCTCGTTCAACACCCGCATGGCCGCGGTCTCCGCCGCACTCAATTCCGGCCCGTGGTCCACCTCGTTCTACGGCAACGGCATCAAGTCCGACGGCTACCGCGTCAACAATGCGCTCGACCAGCGCAACGCCGTCGGCAACATCAACTACACGACGCCTGATCTCACCGCCTTCTTGACCGTCACCGGCAGCGACCAGAAGCTCGGCCTGCCTGGCGGACGGCTGGTCGATCCGTCGATCGGCGTCAACGAACTGCTCACCGATCGCCGGGGCGCCGCGACGCCGTTCGACTATGCCAACCAGCAGACCGCCAGCGTCACCGCCGGCTTCACCAGGACGCTGATGAACGGCGTCGACCTCATCGTCGACGGCGGCTGGCGGCAGCGCGAGACGCAGAGCGGCTTCTTCGGCACGGTGCCGACCATCAGCTTCGCCTCGACGTACAACGATGCCGCGCTGCAGACCTGGTCGCTGACGCCGCGGCTCAGCGTCAAGAATGTGATGCTGGGCATGCCGTCGACGATCCTGGCCGGCATCGACTATTACGATTCGACATTCCGCGAGGCGCGCGGCGCTTATCAGGGCGTCGACCCGTTCCACATCTACAATATCGAGCAGCAGAGCGTGGCCGGCTATTGGCAACATACGCTGGGCCTGTTGCCAACGACCGACATCTCCTACGGCGCGCGCGTCCAGAATACCAGCATCTCGGCGCGCGATCGTTACGACCCGAATGCGCCCTTTGCGTTCGATGCGCAGGCGGCGCCGCTCGACAGCAACGAGACGCAATACGCGCTGCATGTCGGCGTCGAGCATCGCCTGACCGACACCTTCTCGGTGTTCGGCCGCGCGGCCCGCGCATTCCGCACGCCCGATGTTGACGAGCGCGTTGCATCAGGGCCGTCATTCGACCCGCTGACCTTCGCCCCGATCCCGCAGAATTTCCAGCTCAAGACCCAGACATCGCAGGACGTCGAGGGCGGCTTCCGGGTCAAGACCAACCTGTTTCAGGTCCAGACCAGCGTCTATCTGATGGATCTCGAGAACGAGATCCATTTCAACCCGGTGCTGTTCTTCAACACCAACCTCGACCCCACCCGCCGCTACGGCTCCGAAACCAGCGCGGCGCTCAAGGTCAGCGACAGCGTCACCCTGCGCGGCGGCATGGCGATCACCCGCGCCGTCTTCCGCGAAGGCATCTGGACCGGCAATGACGTGCCGCTGGTGTCGCGCTACACCGGCAATCTCGGCGTCACCTGGAATATCTGGCAGAACTATCTGGTGTTCGACGCCACGGTCCGGGCCTGGAGTTCGCGCATCATGGACAACGACCAGGCCAACACCCAGAGCCGGATTCCCGGCAACGCCACCGCCGATATCAAGCTGAGCGGGCAAGTTGACCGCTTCTTCTGGTCGCTAAGCGTAAACAACCTGTTCAACGCGCTCTACTACGACTACGCCATCGCGAGCACGTTCACCGATGGCCGCTTCTCGGCCTATCCGCTGCCCGGCCGCACCTACATGGTAAGGGCCGGTGCGACGTTCTAGAGCGTGATCCGGTGGGGTGGGTGTGCCCGCCGCACCGTCTCCGAACATTACAAACGCACGGAAACTGGGGTAGAGTTCCGGCAGCTGATTTGACCCGCGCAGGGGAAACGCATGGCCAAGGCCGGGAAGCAGACCAAGGGCGGCACGAAGACCAAAGACAAGACCGACGACAAGTCGAAGAAGCCTCCGCCACCCGCAGCGCTACAGGACGATGACTATTACGAGGACGGCGACATCGCGACGCCGAAGCTCGACCGCTACGGCAATGATGACGAGCCGTTGTGAGGCGCGGCAAAGATCAATCGACCGATCCCACGCGCAGTCGGGCGCGGCGGCCGCGTAGCTTGCGAGCTACCGAGCCCGGCTCATCCTCGCCAAGCAGGCATTAGGTCGCAGCCGGGTCATGGACCGGACCACCCTTCCGGATTGGTTGCCGTGCTAGGCTTCGCATGGACGCTGGGTCCTTGCTGGGGGCGGTGCCATGAGATTTGCGAAGGCAGTGCTCACGGTCTTCTGCATGATCGCGTCGATGTGCGACCCGTCCGATGCGCAACAAGCTCCCAGAAAAGTAGGAATCCTCGTCAACGGCGGCCCGTCGCCGCTCTTCGATTCCATCAAGAAAAATCTTCTGAGCGACTTCACCGACCGCGGCTATCTCGAAGGACGCGACATCGTCATCGAACCGCGATTTGCCGAATCGAAGCTCGAGCGCCTTCCGGGCCTCGCCTCGGAGCTGGTCGGTGCGAATGTGGATGTCATCCTCGCACTCGGCGGCCCGGCGTCGGTGGCGTCGCAGAAAGCCACGTCGACGATCCCGGTGATCTTTGCGATCGTGACCGATCCGGTCGCGTTGAAGCTTGTCGCCTCGATGGAAAAACCGGGAGGCAACGTCACGGGCCTCACCAACCTCGATCCTCAGCAGGCCAGCGACCAGTTCAAGCTTCTGAAGGAGGCATTCCCCGGGATCACGCGCGTTGCGATTCTCAGTGATCAAACGATCCCCGGCGCGGATGAACGCGGGCTCGCCCCGATTGACCGCGCCAACGAGGCCGCAGCCAAGGCGCTGGGGCTGGAGCCGCAAATCGTGAAGGTCAAGGGTGCGGACGATCTGGAGGCCGCGATTGCCGGGATGGCAAAGGAGCGCGCGGAGGCGCTGCTGGTCCTGGAAGTGCCGGTGCCCTGGAGCAATCGAAAACGAGTCGGTGAACTGGCCATCAAGAACCGCTTGCCGGCAATGTTTCCCGGCGGCCAGGCGGACGCCGGCGGGGTGATTACTTATGGGGCCAACGTCGCCGATACATGGCGCGAGTTTGCGACATTCGCCGACAAGATTTTCAAGGGCGCGAAGCCGGGCGACCTGCCAGTCGGCGTCGTCACCAAGCGAGAGCTGATATTCAATCTCCACGCGGCCCAGGCCGTGGGCGTCGAGATTTCACCGGAGCTCTTGAAGCGCGCAGACAAGATCGTGCGGTGAATTCGCGCTGGAGGGATACTAGCGGAAATCGCCATTCTCGATCGCCTTGATGCTGCCGCGATCGAGCAGATGCGCGCCAAAGCCGCCGCGCGCCAGCGATGAGGCGATCTGCGGTGATGCCAGCAGCAGCACTGTCGTCATCGCAAGCGGCACGGCGCTGAGCCAGTCGAGCCGCACCGGCGTCAGCTCTTCGCTGCTTCCCCGATAGTGCCCTTCGCCCGCGGCGATGCGGCCGCATTCCCGGATCAGGTCACGCCGCGTACCATCGCGCGACGCACTGCCGAGCAGCGCCTGCATCGCCAGATGCGTCCGCACGCCGGCGCGGCCCTCGGGCAGCTGCGCCGGAGTCTCGCCGCGCGAGACGCGCAGCAGCAAATCGACCAGATCGACGCCCGACTGAAAGGCGTTCATCGGCTCGACCAACCGCGGGTTGCAGTCGATCAGCAGCGGCGTCGCGCTGTCGAGCGGCATGATGACGTCGACCGAGAGCGCACCGTGCCAACCAAGATGCGCGCCGATGGTCTCGAGGCCGGCGCGGATCGCCGGCCGGCTCACGCTCTCCTTGATCGCCTCGCCGCCGCCGACACCGGCCGCAATCTGGCGGTAGGCATGGAAGCCGACAAGCGTGCCGTGGCAGAACACCGACTGCGCCTTCTCGACCGTGCCGGTGACCAGATCCTGCGCCAGCACCTCGCCGGCAAGATCGCCTGAGGATTCGAGGTCGTAGAGCGCGCGATTGAGATCACCAGCGTCGCGCACGAACCAGACACCGCGGCTGGCGGTGCCGACCGACGTCTTGACCACGGATGGAAACCGCACCGCCTCGCGCAGCTCCTCGGCCGAATTCACGATCCGGGTCGGCGGCTGCGGCAGGCCGAGCCGGTCGAGCAGACGGCTGAAGCCGGCCTTGCTGTGCACGGCGCGATAGCTGGCGAAATCCGGCAGCGCGAGGCCGGTACGTGAGGCCAGCCCCGCCGCGGCGCGGGCGAACAGAAATCCCTGTTCATGGGTCGGCAGCAGCACATCGAAATGCCGCGACGCCAACAGGCGCTCGACGAAGCGCAGGAAGCCGGCCGGATCCGACCGAAGCGGCGGACAATGGTGGTATTTGCGGACAAAGCGCGAGTAGCGCGCCAGGCACCAGCGCGAGGGGTCGCAAACCTCGACGTGATGGCCGGCCAGCCCGAGGATCGTGATCGCCTCGCGGCCGGAGGTGCTGGAGCCCTCCGACACCAGCACGCGGAGCTGCTTTTTGGGGTCGATCATGGCCGATCATCACCGCGCCGCCGTGCTTTGTCGCCGCATTTAATGCCGCATGTGTCGATCCGGCACGCCCACGTCGGGGGCAGCCATGCGCCCGCGTTCATGGACAATTAGCGGCCAATCTCTATTTTCGGCGGGCCCTGCCGGGCATTTTGTTTGACGCGTTTTCTTCACGCGAACCGGTACCCACTTCGCTTGAAAACGCTATGGAACTGGGGTTTTCGACGACATGGTCGACGTTCTGGCCGCACCGCAGCAAGCGAAAGCCGACAGTGCGCTGCGCACGCTGACGGGGATTTCGGTCGCCCATTGGGTCAGCCATTTCCATATCTTCGTGCTGCCGATGCTGTTCCCGTTCCTGAAGCAGCAGCTCGGCGTCGGCTATGTCGAGCTCGGCCTGGCGCTGACGGTGTTCGCGGTGGTCTCCGGGCTGACCCAGGCGCCGATCGGCTACCTCGCCGACCATATCGGCGCGCGCAAGATCCTCCTCATCGGACTGACCGTCGGCGGTTGCGCGCTGATCGGGCTCGGCCTGCATCTCAGCTATACGTCGCTGATCGTCTGCGCGGTGCTGCTTGGCCTCGCCAACAGCGTCTATCATCCGGCCGACTACGCGATCCTCTCGGCCCATATGGACGAGGCGCGGATGGGCCGAGCCTTCTCGATCCACACCTTTGCCGGCTTCCTCGGCGGCGCGGTGGCGCCCGCGATCATGGCGGCACTGGTCGCCTCGATCGGCGGCCTCGGCGCGCTGATCGTCGCCGGTGCGGTCGGTCCGCTGGTGGCGCTGTTCCTGATCGTGCTCGGCATTCCCGATGCCGGCGCCAACAAGAACAAGTCAAAGGACGACGCCGCGCCGAAGGCGAGCGTGATCACGCCGGCGCTGATGGTGCTGACGGCCTTCTTCACGCTGCTCAGCCTGTCGACCTCCGGCATCAACAATTTCGGCGTGGTCGCATTGATGGGCGGCTACGGCGCGTCGTTCTCGACGGCCAATATCGCGCTGACCGCGTTCCTCGGCGCCAGCGCGGCCGGCGTGCTCGCCGGCGGCTATCTCGCCGACTGGACCCATCGCCACAGCCAGGTTGCCGCGGGCTGCTTCGCGGTCAATGCCGCCCTCGTGCTGCTGATTGCGCTGCTCAACCTGCCGCCGGTGGCGCTCACGCTGGCGATGGGGTTTGCCGGATTTCTCGGCGGCGTGATCGCGCCGTCCCGCGACATGATGGTGCGCAACGCGGCGCCGCCCGGCGCCGCCGGCCGCGCCTTCGGCATCGTCTCCACCGGCTTCAACTTCGGCGGCATCGTGAGTCCGCTGCTGTTCGGCTGGATCATGGACCAGCACATGCCGCACTGGGTGTTCGGCGCCTCCGTGGTGTTCATGGTGCTGACCGTGCTGCTTGCTCTGGTCACCGAGCGCAAGCCGCAGGCTTCGGGATACGAGGCCGAGACCGCCAGCCCGCGCGCCTGAAACGCGAAACGTCGTGCACGCGGCCCGGTCATTCCGACCGTCGCGACAGCACCTGCTTCAGGAGCGGCTCGATCCGCGACAGCTCATCGAGGTGGACCGCCGACAATTCGGCGAGATGATCGGCCGCAAGGCCGGTTAATTTCAGCAGCACCCGCCGCTGGTCGGCGGGATCGAGCACGCGCTCGACCAGTCCGGCCTCGGACAGCCGGTCGACCAGTTCGACCGTGGTGTGGTGACGAAGCCGCAGCCGCTCGGCCAGATCGCCGACCGCAACCGGCCCGCCGCCCGGATACCCCCGGATCGCCAGCAATGCCTGATGCTGCCGCGGCGTCAGGCCCGCGGCCTTCGCGGCATCCTGGCTGAACTCCAGAAACCGGCGGATCAGATAGCGAAATTGCGACAGCGTTTCGTAATCGCCCTGGCTGGGAACCCGCTTCTGGTCCTGCCTCGGCGATTTCGACGGTCCTTTCAACGCTGCCATTCGATGTCTCCCGCTTGTAATTATATCGCAATGCGATATTACGCCGCGTCCACTTCACCCGAGCCTTACGCCACCAATGAGCGTCATTTCCACCAAATCGAGCACCTCCGCCACGAACACCGCCCCAAACACTGCCAAAATCGGCGAGAAGGCCAGCCACCTCCTGAGCGACTTCACGACCGATCCGCGCGTCGTGGTGATCTCGGCGATCGCCGTGTTTGTCTCCGCCGCAGGCGTGCTGGCCGGGGCGGGACTACTGCAGCTGATCAAGCTTGCCACCAACATCGCCTATTTCGGCCAGTTCAGCTTCGCCGACCTGAAATTGCAGGATTCGCCGCTCGGGCTCTGGACCGTGCTGGTGCCGGTCGCGGGCTCGCTCATCATCGGGCTGATGGCGCGTTTCGGCAGCGAGAAGATCCGCGGCCACGGCATTCCGGAAGCCATCGAGGCCATCCTGCTCGGCCGTTCCCGGCTCGACCCCAAGGTGGCGATCCTGAAGCCGTTGTCGTCGGCGGTGTCGATCGGCACCGGCGGCCCGTTCGGCGCCGAGGGCCCGATCATCATGACCGGCGGCGCGATCGGCTCGCTGATCGCGCAGATGCTCCCGGTCAGCGACAACGAGCGCAAGACCCTGCTGGTGGCGGGCGCCGCCGCCGGCATGACCACCGTGTTCGGAACGCCGATCGCCGCGATCATGCTCGCGGTCGAACTGTTGCTGTTCGAATGGACGCCGCGCAGCTTCATTCCGGTCACCGTCGGCGCCGTGGTGGCAGCGGTCGGGCGCACCTTCCTGCACATGCCCGCGCCGCTGTTTCCGTTCACCGGCGGCGTCGACATTTCGGTGCTGCAGCTCGGCGCCTGGATGCTGATCGGGATCCTCTCCGGCCTGCTGTCGGGCGTGCTGACCCAGTTGGTCTATGGCTGCGAGGACATCTTCCTCAAGCTGCCGATCCACTGGATGTGGTGGCCGCTGATCGGCGGCCTGGTCGTCGGCCTCGGCGGGCTGATCGAGCCGCAGGCGCTCGGCGTCGGCTACGACAACCTCGCGTCGATGTTGCAAGGCGATGTGGTGCTGAAGGCCGCGCTGCTGCTGCTCGTGGTGAAGGCCGTGATCTGGTCGGTCGCGCTCGGCTCGGGCACGTCGGGCGGCGTGCTGGCGCCGCTGCTCATCATGGGCGGCGCGATGGGAACGGCGCTGAGCGGCTATCTGCCTGAAGCGAGCCCCGGCTTCTGGGCGCTGCTGGCGATGGCGGCGACGATGGGCGGCACGATGCGCTCGCCGCTGACCGCGACCTTCTTCGCGGTCGAGCTGACCGGCAACACCCATGTGCTGCTGCCACTGATCGCAGCCTGCGGCACCGCGCACGGCGTCACGGTGCTTTTGATGCGGCGCTCGATCCTGACCGAGAAGGTGGCGCGGCGCGGCCATCATCTGGTGCGCGAGTACCGTGTCGATCCGTTCGCGCTGACCCGCGTGCGCGACGTCATGACCAAGGCGGTCGAGACCGTCGCCGACACCATGACGCTGCACGGCGCGGCCGCCTTCCTGACCAACCCGAAGACCGGTCACCCCAGCTTTCCCGTCGTCGACGCCAACCATCACGTGCTCGGCGTGATCGACCCGCCCTCCGTGCTGCGCTGGCGCCGCGCCGGCAAGCATCGCACCGCGACGCTCAGGCATCTGCTGGCCGGCAGCAAGATCACCGTCGCCTATCCCGACGAATATCTCGACCGGCTCGCCGACCGCCTGATGCAGGTCAACGTCTCGCATCTGCCTGTGATCTCGCGCGAGGACCAGCGCCTCGTCGGCTATATCGGCTGGAAGGACCTGATGCGCGTCCGCGCCAGGCTGCAGGCCGAAGAGACCCAGAAGACAGCGTTCTTCGGCGCGCGCTAGGTTCGCGGCGATTTGCCCGGCGGAACAAATTTCCGCCGGGCGGCAACGTTCGATCCCAGCTGGCAAATCAGCATCAGCGCATCCCAGAGCTTCATCGGCGCTGGTTGACAGCATCAGGGGCTGACCCATGATGCCGTCAACCAAAAAACAGCCTCGGGATGAAATGCCATGACCTCGACCCCAGACCTCGTGATCCGCGGCGGCGCCATCGCCGACGGCAAGGGCGGCGACCTCTATGAAGCCGATGTCGCGATCACGGGCGGCAAGATCACCGAAGTCGGCAAGGTCTCGGCAAAGGGCAAGGAAGAGATCGACGCCCGCGGCAAGCTGGTGGCGCCCGGCTTCGTCGACGTCCACACCCATTACGACGGCCAGGTGACCTGGAGCCATGACATCACGCCGTCGTCGCAGAACGGCGTCACCACGGCGATCATGGGCAATTGCGGCGTCGGCTTCGCGCCGTGCCGGCCGAGCGACCACGTCAGGCTGATCCAGCTGATGGAAGGCGTCGAAGACATTCCGGAGCCGGTGCTCTCCGCCGGCATTCCCTGGGCGTGGGAGAGCTTCCCCGACTACATGGAGTGGCTGTCGAAGCGCAATTTCGACATGGACATCGGCGCACAGCTGCCGCATGCCGCGCTGCGGGTCTATGTCATGGGCGAGCGCGGCGCGCGCCGCGATCCCGCGACGGTCGAGGACAACAAGGCGATGGCGGCGCTCGCCGGCGACGCGGTGCGGGCGGGCGCGCTGGGTTTCTCGACCTCGCGCACGCTCAATCACCGCACCTCGACTGGCGACTACACGCCGACGCTGAAAGCCGGCGAGGATGAACTGACCGCGATCGCCGGCGCGATGCACGGCGTCGGCCGCAGCGTGCTGCAATTCGTGCTCGACCAGAGCACCGTGCACGAAGACCTGCCGATGATGCTGCGGGTCGCCGAGAACACAAGGTGTCCGATCTCGTTTTCGGTCGCCCAGGCCGACAAGGCGCCGCGGCGTTGGCGGCAGACCATGGACACCATCAACGAAGCCGCCGCCCGCGGCCTGTCGATCACGACCCAGATCGCGGCGCGGCCGGTCGGGCTGCTGCTCGGGCTCGAATTGTCGCGCAACCCGTTCCAGACCCATCCGAGCTACCGCGAGATCGCCAAATTGCCGCTGGCCGAGCGGCTCGCGCATCTGCGCCGACCCGAGGTGCGCGCGGCGATCCTGAGCGAGAGCGCGACGGCGACCGACGATCCGCTGTTCTTCCGGCCGAACTACGACAAGATGTATCTCTTGGGTAATCCGCCGAACTATGAGCAGCCGCCGGAAAACGCGCTCGGGCCGCAGGCGCGGCGCCAGGGCCGTCAGCCGGAAGAGCTTGCCTATGACGCGATGCTGACCGACGAGGGTCGCGGCATGCTCTATGTGCCGTTCCTGAATTACGCCGACGGCAACCTCGACGCCGTGCATGAGATGCTGCGCGAGCCCAGTGCCGTGCCCGGCCTGTCCGACGGCGGCGCGCATTGCGGCATCATCTGCGATGCCAGCTTCCCGACCTATCTCTTGACGCACTGGACGCGCGACCGCAGCCGCGGCGAGAAGCTCTCGATCCCGTTCGTGGTCGCGGCACAGTCGCGCAAGACGGCGCTGTCGGTCGGCCTGCATGATCGCGGCGTGATCGCCCCTGGCTTCAAGGCCGACGTCAACGTCATCGATTACGACCGGCTGCATTTGCACCCGCCGAAGGTGCATTACGACCTGCCGGTCGGCGGCCGCCGCCTCCTGCAGCAGGTCGATGGCTATGACGCCACCATCGTGTCGGGCATCGTGACCCAGCGCGAGGGCAAGGCCACCGGCGCACGCCCGGGCAGACTGGTGCGCGGCGCACAGGGGATGAATTGAGAGACGCAGCGACCGGCGCGTAGCCCGGATGCAGCGAAGCGCAATCCGGGGCAGCTCTGTCCGCAGATGGCGCAGCCCCGGATTTCGCTGCGCTGCATCAGGGCTACAGAGAGCTCGACATTGATGCGAACTGCGGCCACCGCGTCACCCTCCCCTGGAGGGGGAGGGTCGCTGGGCATGTAGCAAAGCGGAATGCACAGCGGGGTGGGGTGACAGTCTCTCCACACGGATGCTGCCCGTGTTGAGAGATCACCCCACCCCGTCTCACATTTCGCTGCGCTCAATGTGATCCGACCCTCCCCCTCCAGGGGAGGGTGGAAGGCCACGCGCCCCCGTTACGTCGGCGACATCGCGCCTTTGATCGTGCCTGCCGGCTGCGACGTGCCGGTCAGGCGCGCCCGCTCGCTGTTCGGCCACAGCAGCAGCAATCCGAGCAGGCCGGAGCCGGCCATGATCGCCGCGTTGATGGTGAAGCCGGACATGTAGCCGGCCATCGGCGTGGCCGCGTGCTGGATCACATTGCCCATCACCATCGGCGCCAGGATGCCCGAGATCGTGTAGAGCGCGCCGTAGATCGCGATGATCGCGCCGCGCTGCGACACCGGCGTGAACTCGCCGAGCATCGGCGGGCACACCACATAGATCGAGCCACACAGGCCGGAGCCGATCACCAGCAGCGCGATCATGATCCCGCCGGGCGGCGCATAGGGCAGCATCGCGAGAATGGTGCCGCCGACGATCAGCGGCACCGAGCCGAGCACGCCGCGCGCGCCGCGGGTGGTGAAGCCGCGCGTCAGCATCAGTTGCGAGATCCAGCCGGTCAGCAGCACGATCGTCGCGCCGAAGATCCAGGGCAGGATCGAGACGAAGCCGGCCTGGTGCTGCGAGAAGCCGAGCCCCTCGATGATGAAGGACGTGAACCAGGTGAGCCCGAGCGACAGCGCCCAATAGGCGCCGAAGGTTGCCACAACGCAGCCGATGAAGGTGCGCGAGGTCAAAAGCTTCCAATACGGAATCCGCGGCTCGTCGGCCGCCACGGCAGACGTCGACACCAGCGGCCCTTCCTTGCCGAGCGCGAACCAGGCAACCGCCCAGATCAGGCCAACGATGCCGAGCGCGCCGAAGGCGTGATGCCAGCTGTGATTGACGATGACCCAGTTCAGCGCGGGCACCGCGAGGATCACGCCGAACGCGGAGCCCTGCGACAGGATCGCGGTCGGCAGCGTACGCTTCTCGTCCGGAAACCATTTGTAGATCGCGTGCGCCGCGACCGAGAACGCCGGCCCCTCGCCGGCGCCGAGGATGATGCGGCAGATCACCAGCGTCGTGAAGCTGACGGTGCCGACCATCGGAAACTGCGCCAGCGACCAGATCACCGCCAGGATCAGCAGCACCCAGCGAGTGGCGACGCGGTTGACGATGAAGCCGACCACGATCGCCGAGATCGAGAACAAGAGGAAGAATGACGAGCCGAGATCGCCGAACTGCTCCTGGGTGAGGCCCATTTCCTTCTTGATCGGCACGCCGGCGAGCCCGACCACGATCTTGTCGGCAAAGTTCACCACCATGAACAGGAATAGAAGGAAGGTGATTTGCCAGGCGCCCTTCGGCGTCCCCTTTGACAGCCCCTCTGACGTCCTCTTGGGCGTCGCTTGCGTCGTCATGTCCGGCTCCCCGTCGTTTCGTTTTGGCTTCGTAAATCGGCCCCGTCCGGCGATGCTAGCCACGCCTCGCCGTGCAACGCAACACCGCATTTCCTCGGGGTTGTGCGCCCGGAGCGCTTCTAACGGCCCGATCACGATCGCGTCGGTCGCGCCAGTGGAGCGGTGAACTGTCATGTCCCGACTGCTATGTTCAGGGCCAACGAAAAGCCCGGGGTTATTTCATGAACAGATTGATCCTATGTGCCGCCACCTGCGCAGCACTTGTATCCGCCGCGCTGCTTGCCGCTCCTCAAGTTCGCGCGGAAGACGCCGCCAATCCCGACTACGCCGCGATCGTCGCCGCACCCGATCGCAGCGATGCGGATCGTCAGGTCGACCAGCGCCGGCAGCCGGCCAAGATGCTCGCCTTTGCCGGCGTCAAGCCCGGTATGACGATCCTCGACATGGCGGCGAGCGCGGGTTACAGCACCGAACTGTTGGCGCGCACCGTCGCCCCGTCGGGCAAGGTCTACGCACAGGATTCCGCGACCGTGCTCGAGCGCTTCGTCAAGGACAAGTTCGACAATCGCGCCAAGGCGCCGGCGATGAAGAACGTCGTCCATGTGGTGCGCGACTATGACGACCCGATCCCGCCCGAGGTCAAAAACCTCGACATAATCACCTTCTTCTTTTTCTATCACGACATCACCTATCTGCCGGTCGACCGCGCCGCGATGAACAAGAAGATGTTCGCCGCGCTCAAGCCGGGCGGCTTCCTCGTGATCGCGGATCACTCCGCCAAGACGGGCGAAGGCACCAATGTCGCCAAGACGCTGCACCGGATCGAGGAGAGCACCTTGAAGCAGGAGATCGAGGCGGCGGGCTTCAAGCTGGTGGCCGAGGGCGATTTCCTGCATCATGCGGAGGACCCCAAGGACATTCCCGTCTTCAAGGCACCGGTGCCGATCGACGAGTTCGTCCTGAAATACCAGAAGCCGCAATGAGGCACGGCCATCGCTTCATCTGACCAGACCGCCGCAGTGCTTCGCGTCACCGGACTGACCAAGAGTTACCGCGCTGCCGGCGAAGACGTCGCTGTGCTGCGCGGCGTCGACCTTGCCGTTGCGACCGGCGAGAGCGTGGCGCTATCCGGCGAATCCGGCAGCGGCAAGAGCACGCTGCTGCATCTGATCGCGGGGCTCGATGCCGCCGATAGCGGCGAGATCGCCCTCGCCGACACCGTCGTCTCCCACCTCAGCGACGCCGGTCGTGCCGAATTGCGCCGCAACCGGCTCGGCCTCGTGTTCCAGCAGTTCAATTTGATCCCGAGCCTGACGGTCGCGGACAATCTCGTGTTTCAGTCGCGCATCGCCGGACGGCATGACGCCGCCTGGCATGACGAACTGGTCGAGCGCCTTGGGCTGAAGCAGCTGCTGAAGCGCTATCCCGAGCAACTGTCCGGCGGCCAGCAGCAGCGCGTCGCGATCGGCCGCGCGCTGGCGCCAAAGCCGCTGTTGCTGCTCGCCGACGAGCCGACCGGCAATCTCGACGAGGACACCGCCGACGAGGTGCTGGCACTGGCACGCGATCTGGTGACCCGCACCGGCTGCGGCTTCCTGATGGTCACGCATAGCGCGCGGCTCGCGGCGACGCTCGACCGCCAGGTCACCCTGCACGCCGGGATCGTCGCATGAGGCGCGCGCTGTGGATCCTCGCGGTGCTGCTCAGCCACTGGCGGCGGCATCCGATGCAACTCGCAACGCTCTTGATCGGACTGATCTCGGCCACCGCGCTATGGAGCGGCGTGCAGGCGCTGAACCAGCAGGCGCGCATCGCCTATGACCGCGCCGCCGCGACCTTCGGCGGATCGCGGACTGCAATGCTGGTCGCCAGGGACAGCGCGACCTTCCCGCAAACATTGTTCGTCGATCTGCGCCGTGCCGGCTGGCCGGTGTCGCCGATGCTGGAGGGCCGGGTCCAGATCGACGGGCGCAGCTTCCGCCTGCTCGGCATCGAGCCGGTGACGCTGCCGCCCGAGGTCGGCAACGCGCCGACGGTCGGACGCGGCAGCCTGCAATCCTTCGTCACGCCGCCGGGCGAAATGCTGGTGGCCCCGGAAACGCTGCGCGATCTCGGCCTCAAGGAAGGCGAGCGGCCAGAGGCCAACGGCATGAGCTTGCCGCCGCTGCGCGTACAGGCCGAGCTCGCGCCCGGCGCGCTGATCGTCGATATCGGTATCGCGCAGGACATCCTCAAAATGCCCGGCCAGGTCTCGCGCCTCCTCGTTGGCAGGTCCAAAGCGCCGCACGCAACGCTCGAAAGCGTGGCGGGTGACAAGCTCCGCCTGGTCGAGCCGAGCGCGGAGAGCGACCTCGAACGCCTCACCGACAGCTTCCATCTCAACCTCACTGCGTTCGGCCTGCTGTCGTTCTTCGTCGGCCTGTTCATCGTCAACTCCGCGATCGGTCTCGCCTTCGAGCAGCGGCTGCCGATGCTGCGCACACTGCGCGCCTGCGGCGTCTCGGCGCGGATGCTCAACACCGTGCTGGTGATCGAGCTGGTGTCGCTGGCGCTGGTCGCCGGCCTCATCGGCCTCGTCTGCGGTTACTTCATCGCGGCTGCCTTGCTGCCGAATGTCGCGGCCTCGCTGCGCGGGCTCTATGGCGCGCAGATTCCCGGACAGCTTTCGCTCAAACCCGTCTGGTGGTTCGCCGGCATCGCCATCAGCATTCTGGGCGCGCTCGCCGCGGCGGCCGCGAGCCTTGCCAAGGCGATCCGGATGCCGGTGCTGGCGACGGCGCAGCCGCAGGCCTGGCAGCAGGCGCAGCGGCGCTGGCTGATCATCCAAAGTGCTGCCGCGCTCGCAGTGTTCGCGGTCGCCGCGGGCCTGATCTGGTTCGGCGATTCCCTGATCGCGGGCTTTGCCGTGCTCGCCGCGCTGATGCTCGGCGCGGCGCTGATCCTGCCGATGGTCCTGCAGATTGCGCTGGCCTTCGGGCAGCGCAGCGCGCGGGCGCCGGTCGGCATCTGGTTCTGGGCCGACAGCCGCCAGCAATTGTCGGGACTGTCGCTGGCGCTGATGGCGCTGCTGCTTGCGCTCGCGGTCAATGTCGGCGTCGGCACCATGGTGGAAAGTTTCAACCGCACCTTCCTGGTCTGGCTCGACGGAAGGCTCGCCGCCGAAGTTTACATCAGCGCCGCCAGCGATCAGCAGGCAAAGGAGATCAAGGCCTGGCTGCGCGATCGGCCCGAGGTTGAGGCAATCCTGCCCGGCGGCCGCGCCGACACCCAGCTCGGCGGCGCGCCGATCGAGGTGCTCGGCCTGCCCGACCACGCCACCTATCGCGACAGCTGGCCGTTGCTCGAAAGCGCTGCGAATGCGTGGGTTCGGCTGCGGCCCGGCGACACCTGCCTCGTCAGCGAGCAGCTGTCGCGGCGGATGAAGCTGGCGATCGGCGATCATATCGAGGTACCCGCCCCCGGCGGCAACTGGCCGCTCGAGATCGTCGGCATCTATGCCGATTACGGCAACCCCAAGGGCCAGATCGCGGTCAACTTCGCCGCGCTGACCCGGCGCTTCCCGCAGACACCAATGACGCGGATGGGCCTCCGCGTGGCACCGGACAAGATCGCACCGCTGATCATCGCGCTACAGGAGAAATTCGGTCTCGATGATCGCAACATCGCCGACCAGGCCAGGATGAAAACGGAATCGAAGCGGGTCTTCAACCGCACCTTCTCGGTGACCGCCGCGCTCAACGCCTTCACGCTCGGCGTCGCCGGCATTGCGCTTTTGACCAGCCTGCTCACGCTGGCCAATTCGCGGCTGCCGCAGCTGGCGCCGCTGTGGGCGATCGGCCTGACCCGGCGGCGGCTCGCCGCGCTCGAACTGTTGAAGACCATGGCGGTCGCGCTGATCACCGCGCTGTTCGCGCTGCCGCTCGGCCTGCTGGTGGCGTGGTGCCTGCTTGCGATCGTCAACGTCAAGGCGTTCGGCTGGCGGCTGCCGTTCCACGTTTTCCCGCTGCAGCTGATCGAGCTGCTCGCGGTGGCGCTGGCCGCCGCATTCTGTGCCGCGGCGCTTCCGGTCGCGAGGCTAGCGCGCATGCAGCCGGCCAGCCTGATCAGGATCTTTGTCAATGAGCGCTAGCGGCACCATCACCCGTCGCGCCTTTGCCGGCGGTGCGCTGGGGCTGGCGCTCGGCGGCAAGACGTTCGCGCAGGGCTTCGCCGGGCTCGGCGAGACCGCGGAAGGATTTGCCGCCGTCACGCCGGGCAAGCCATTCACATTCCCCGCGGACCACGGCCCGCATCCGGAATTCCGGATCGAATGGTGGTACGTGACCGCCAACCTGTCCGACACGAGCGGCGCGGCCTATGGCGCGCAATGGACGCTGTTCCGCCAGGCGATGAAAGCAGGCGGGCCGACCGAGGGCTGGGCCAATCAGCAGCTCTGGATGGGCCACACCGCCGTGACCAGCGCCGGCACGCACCGCTTCAGCGAGACCTTTGCCCGCGGCGGCGTCGGGCAGGCCGCTGTCGAAGCCACGCCGTTCCGCGCCTGGATCGACGCCTGGGAGCTGCGCGGGCGCGACGCGTTCGATGCTCAGCGCGTCGCACCGCTCGAGCTCAAGGCCTCCGCCGCCGACTTCAGCACCGCGCTGCGGCTCGAGGCCGACCGCGCGCTGGTGCTGCAGGGCGACCGCGGCTACAGCCGCAAGTCGGATCGCGGGCAAGCCTCCTATTACTACAGCCAGCCGTTCTACAAGGCGTCCGGCCGCATCGTGATCGACGACAGACCGATCGACGTCACGGGCGTGGCCTGGATGGATCGCGAATGGAGCAGCCAGCCATTGGCGGCCGACCAGACCGGCTGGGACTGGTTCTCGCTGCATCTGCCCGGCGACGAGAAGCTGATGCTGTACCGGCTACGCCAGAAGGACGGCCGCGAAAACTTGTTCGGCAACTGGATCACGCCGGACGGCCGCTCGGCCGAGATCGCCGCCAGCGGCAACAGCATCGTGCCTGTCACAATCACCGAGATCGACGGCCGCAAGCTGCCGACGTCATGGCGCGTCAGCCTGCCCGCACGCGGCCTCGCCATCGAGACCACGCCGCTCAATCCGAAGGCCTGGATGGGAACCAGCTTCCCCTATTGGGAAGGTCCGATCCGCTTTGCGGGCAGCCACGCCGGAATCGGCTATCTTGAGATGACGGGGTACTAGGACGTGACGGAATTGGTCCGAATGGGGCCGCGGCATAACTGTGCTCCCTCGCCCCGTTCTTACGGGAAGAGGGTTGGGGTGAGGGGCCGTCTCCGCGTACTCGGTGACAGCTGGTCTCGCCGAGGTCCCCCTCACCCGGAACGCATCTGACGATGCGTTCCGACCTCTCCCCGCGCGCGGAGAGAGGTAAAGCGAGGCCGCATGTCACACCGGGCTTCGCTGTCCCGTCATGACATCGGGGCCATTGGAAAGAGGAAATGCCTGACATGTACCACTACACCGCCATCGTCACCTGCCTTGCGGCCGCGCTGCACTTCTTCTTCGCGCTGCAGGTCGCCCGCGCCCGCGCGGTCTACGGGGTCAAGCTGCCGGCGATCACGGGAAATCCGGATTTCGAGCGCATCTACCGCATCCAGATGAACACGCTGGAATGGATGCCGATCTTCCTGCCGTCGCTCTGGCTGTTCGCGGTCTATGTCGGCGATGCCGCCGCGGCGGCGGTCGGCGCGATCTGGGTGATCGGCCGCATCGTCTATTTCATCGGCTATCGCGAAGCGGTGGCGAAACGCAGCCCCGGTTTCGCCATCCAGGCGCTCGCCTGCGTCATCCTCTGGGTCGGCGCGATCGGCGGCGCGGTGTGGCGGCTGGCGCATTGAAGGCGCGGTCGCGCCATAACCACTACCGTCGTCCTGGCGAAAGCCAGGACCCATAACCACAGAGCGTGGTTATGGGCAATCTGATGGCCACAGCGTGGTGCAACAACATCCAATCGGGGTAATGGGTCCTGGCTTTCGCCAGGACGACACCACCCGTGGATATTCGCCTCACTTGGTCAGCGGGCAGCCGCTTTCCTTGGCGGTGAAGAAGGCCTTGTCGCCGGGCACCACGGCGATCTGCTTGTAATAATCCCACGGCTTCTTCGACTCCGAGGGCTTCTTGACCTCGAACAGATAGAGGTCGTGCACCATGCGGCCGTTCGCGAGCACCTTGCCCTTGGCGAAGGCGTCATCGACCGGCAGCTCCTTCAGCTTGGCGGCGACCGCCTCGCTGTCCTTGGTGCCGGCGGCCTTCACCGCCTTCAAATAGCTCAGCGTCGCCGAATAGGTGCCGGCATGGATCATGCTCGGCATCCGGCTGGTGCGCTTGAAAAAGCGCTCGCTGAAGGCGCGCGAGGCGTCGTCGTGGTCCCAGTAGAAGCCCTCGGTGAGCACGAGACCCTGCGCCGCCTCGAGCCCGAGACCGTGCACCTCCGACAGCGTCATCAACAGGCCGGCAAGCTTCTGGCCGCCGCGCACGATGCCGAACTCGGCCGCCTGCTTGATCGAGTTGGTGGTGTCGAGTCCGGCGTTGGCGAGCCCGATGATCTTGGCCTTCGAGCTCTGCGCCTGCAGCAGGAAGGACGAGAAGTCCGACGAATTGAGCGGCACGCGGACCGAGCCGACCACCTTGCCGCCCTTCGAGGTGACGATGTCGCTGGTGTCCTTCTCCAGCGCGTAGCCGAAGGCGTAGTCGGCGGTCAGGAAGAACCACGTGTTGCCGCCGGCTTCCGTCAGCGCACCGCCGGTTCCGACGGCGAGCGCGCGGGTGTCATAGGCCCAGTGGAAGCTGTAGGGCGTGCAGGCATCGCCGGTGATACGGGAGGTCGCCGCGCCGACCACGATGTCGATCTTCTTCTTTTCCTTCGACAGCTCCTGCACCGCGAGCGCGACCGACGACGTCGTGAGCTCGGTGATCATGTCGACGTTCTCGACCTCGTACCAGCGCCGCGCGATCGCGGTCGCAAGATCCGGCTTGTTCTGATGGTCGGCGGTAACGATCTCGATCTTCTGTCCCAGCACCTCGCCGCCGAAATCCTCGACCGCCATCCGCGCGGCTTCGAGCGAATATTTGCCGCCGTAGTCGGCATAGACGCCGGACTGATCATTCAGGATGCCGATCTTGACGCCCTGGGCCATCGCCGGCGCCGCAAGCATCAGGCTGCAGGCCGCGACCGCGGCCAAAAATCCGGACTTCATTCTATGCTCTCCCAGCAGTTTCTATCAGGAAAATCGGCGCGACATTATTTTATAACCCCACGCCTGCCCATCTCTTTCCGCTCAGCCAAAAGTATGGGCTGCGTCGACAGCACTTGCTAGCTTCCCGTCACCCTGAGGAGCGCGGAACGCGCGTCTCGAAGGGTCGACGGCCCGGCCGGTGGCCGTGCATCCTTCGAGACGCCTGCTTCGCAGGCTCCTCAGGATGACGGGGAAGGACTTGCTGCTGCGGTACGTTGGGTGTCGCCCTCAGCCCGCCACGGTTGCCTTGGGCTCGGCCGGCTTGCCCTCGTTCTTTCCTTCCGCGAGGTTGCGCACCACCATGTAGAAGATCGGCGTGAAGACCAGGCCGAACAGGGTGACGCCGAGCATGCCGAAGAACACGGCAACGCCGACCGCCTGCCGCATCTCCGAGCCCGAACCGGTCGACACCACCAGCGGCAGCACGCCGAGGATGAAGGCGAACGAGGTCATCAGGATCGGCCGCAGACGGAGCCGGCAAGCCTCGATCACCGCGTCCAGCCGCGACCTCCCCTCGAGCTCGATGTCGCGTGCGAACTCGACGATCAGGATCGCGTTCTTGGCGGCCAGCCCCACCAGCACCACGAAGCCGATCTGGGTCAGGATGTTGATGTCCTGGCCCATCAGGCGCACGCCGATCGTGGCCGCGAACAGGCACATCGGCACGATCAGGATCACCGCGAACGGCAGCGTCCAGCTGCCATATTGCGCGGCCAGCACCAGATAGACGAACAGCACGCAGATCGGAAACACGTAGAGGCCGGCATTGCCACCGGTCACCTGCTGATAGGACAGGTCGGTCCACTCGAAGGAAAAGCCGCTCGGCAATGTCTGGTCGGCGAGCTGCTTGATGGTGTTGAGCGCCGTCGTCGAGCTCACGCCCGGTGCCGGCTCACCCTGCAGTTCGGACGCCGAGTACAGATTGTAGCGCGCGACGCGGTCGGGTCCCGAGACGTCCTTGAAGTCCACGATGCTGCCGAGCATCACCATGTCGCCGGCGACGTTGCGGGTGCGCAGCCTTGCGAGATCGGGGCTGTCTTTCCGGAACGGCAGATCGGCTTGCGCGGTAACGTGATAGGTGCGGCCGAACAGGTTGAAGTCGTTGACATAGGTCGAACCAAAATAGGTCTGGATCGTGTCGTTAATGTTGGCGATCGGCACCCCAAGCTTCTGCGCCTTGACGCGATCAATGTCGACGAACAGCTGCGGCGTGTTCGCGGTGAACGGCGAGAACACCGACGTGAGAGACGGCGATTTGCGCGCGGCTGTCACCAGTTCATCGGTCGCGGATGCCAGCAGTTCGGGTCCGCGCCCCTGGCGATCCTGGACACGGATGGTGAAGCCGCCACCGGTGCCGATACCGGGCACGGCCGGCGGCGGAATGACGATGATGAAGGCGCCCTGGATCACCGAGAGACGCTTGCGCAATTCGGCCGTGATCGCGTTCGCCGTCAGCCCCTTCTTCAGGCGCGCCTCCGGCTCGTCGAATACCGGGAACAGCGCCGCGGCGTTGCCCTGCTGCGTGCGCGTCGCACCGGAGAAGCCGGCGAAAGCCGCGACGCGAACGATGCCCGGCGTATCCAGCGCGATCCGCTCGATCTCGCGCACGACAGCGGTGGTCCGCGCCAGCGACGCGGCGCCCGGCAGCTGCGCCGAGATGATGACGTAGCCGCGATCCTGCGCCGGAATGAAGCCCTGCGAGGTGGTCGCGAGCAGCCAGCCAGCGCTGCCGATCAGTACGAGGTAGAGCGCGAGCATCACCACCGTATGCCGGATCACGAAGTCGGCCACCGATGCATAGCCGTGGGCGAGCCGGTCGAACACGCGATTGAACAGCGCGGTGAAGCTGTCCCAGCCGCGCGCGATGATGTTCCAGCGTGCCGGCGGGCGTTTCTCCTCATGCGGCACCAGGATCTGCGAGGCCAGCGCCGGCGACAGCGTCAGCGAGCAGAAGCAGGAGATCGCGGTCGCGACCGCGATCGTCACCGCAAATTGCTGGAAGAACTGCCCGGAAATGCCGCCGAGGAAGGCGGTCGGCACGAACACCGCGCACAGCACGAGCGCGATCGAGACCAGCGCGCCGCCGACCTCCTCCATGGTCTTGAGCGCAGCGTCGCGCCTGCTCATGCCGTGCTCGAGATGCCGCTCGACATTTTCGACCACCACGATGGCGTCGTCGACCACGATGCCGACCGCCAGCACGAGGCCGAACAGCGTCAGATTATTGATCGAGAAGCCGAGCGCGGCCATCACCGCGAAGGTGCCGACCAGCGACACCGGGATCGCGATGATCGGGATGATCGCAGGCCGCCATCCCTGCAGGAACACCAGCACCACGATGACGACGAGCGCCATGGCCTCGTAGATCGTCTTGATCAGCTCGTGGACCGATTGGGCGATGAATTCGGTCGGGTTGTAGCCGATATTGTAGTCGAGCCCCTTCGGGAAACTCGCCTTCATCCGCTCCATCGTGTCGGAGATGCTCTTGGCGGTGGCGAGCGCGTTCGATCCGGGCCGTTGCGTCACCAGCAGGGCGACCGCGGATTTGCGCAGCAGGAAGCTGTTGGTGGCGTAGGACAGCGCGCCGAGCTCGACGCGGGCGACGTCGCGCAGACGTACCGTGCGGCCGTCGGAGCCGGCTTTCACCACGATGTCCTCGAACTGCCTGATGTCCTTGAGGCGGCCGGTGAAGACGAGGTTCGGCTGGAATGCGCGATCGGCGATCGGCGGCTCGGCGATCTGGCCGCCGGCGATCTGCAGGTTCTGCGCCCGGATCGCCGCCAGCACCTCGGTCGAGGTCAGGCCGAGATTGGCGATCCGGTCGGGATCGAGCCACAGCCGCATCGAGTAATCGCGCGCGCCGAACATCTGGATGTCGCCGACGCCATCGAGCCGCAACAGCTGGTCGCGGACCTGCAGCAGCGCGTAGTTGGAGATGTAGAGCTGGTCGAACGTGTCGTCGGGCGACAGCATGAACACGACCATCAGGATGTCGGGCGAGTTCTTGCGCGTGGTCACGCCGTTGCGCTGCACCTCTTCGGGCAGCCGCGGCTGCGCGATCGCGACGCGGTTCTGCACCAGCACCTGGGCCTTGTCGAGGTCGGTGCCGAGCTTGAAGGTCGCGGTGATGGTGAGCTGGCCGTTCGACGTCGCCTGGCTGTAGAGATACAGCATGTCCTCGACGCCGTTGATCTCCTGCTCGATCGGCGCGGCGACGGTGTCGGACACAGTCTGCGCCGAGGCGCCCGGATATTGCGTGGTGACGACGACGGTCGGAGGCACCACTTGCGGATATTCTGAGACCGGCAGCGTCGGATAGGCGATCGCGCCGACGATCAGCAGCACGATCGACAGCACCATCGCGAGGATGGGCTGGTTGATGGAGAGCCTGCCGAGATTCATGGTTTGGCACCTGCGGCGGGCTTGTCAGCGGCCGCCGGCTTGTCGCCTGCCGCGGGCTTGGAATCCGCCGGAGCCTGCGCCATCTTCGGCGTCACCTTGGCGCCGACGCGGGCGCGCTGCAGGCCGTCGACGATCACGTGATCCTCCGCCTTGAGGCCTTCGCGGACGACGCGCAGGCCATCGTCGAGCGGCCCGAGCGTGACTGCTCTTGCTTCCACCGTGTTGTCGTCCTTGACCACGAACACGATCTTGCGCGACTGGTCGGTGGCAACCGCGCTGTCCGGGATCAACAGCGCCTCATAGGGCGACGAGCCGATGATGCGGACGCGGCCGAACTGGCCGGGCAGAACCGACAGATCCTTGTTCGGAACGACCGCGCGGCTGCGCAAGGTCGCGGTCGAGACGTCGAGCCGATTGTCGAGGAAGTCCATCTTGCCCTCATGCGAGGGCTTGGTTTCGCCGGTCAACGCGATCTGCACCGGGTTCGCCGTGTCGCGCGAGCTCGGCCGCCTGCCTTCGAACCACAGCTTGCTGTTGCGCTGATAGGTCGCCTCGTCGACGTCGAAATAGATGTAGATCGGATCGAGCGACACGATCGAGGTCAGCAGCGTCGCGCCGCCCTCGCTGCCCTGCACGAGATTGCCCGGAGTCACCAGATGCCGGCTGACGCGGCCGGTGATCGGCGCCAGCACATGGGTGAATTCGACATTGAGCTGCGCGGCCTTCAGCGTGCCTTCGGCCTGTGTCTCGGCAGCGCGCGCCGCCTGCAACGCCTGGCGGCGCTGATCGACGACCTGCTCCGAGACCGCGCTGGTCTGCACGAGGTTCAGCCCGCGCTCGAGATCGCGCTTGGCAAGCTCCCCCTTGGCGCGCGCGTCGGCGAGTTGGCCTTCGGCCTGCAGCACGACAGCCTCGAACGGCCGCGGGTCGATGATGTAGAGCAGATCGCCGGCGTGGACGATCGCACCATCCTTGAACTCGACGCTGTTGACGAAGCCGCCGACACGGGCGCGGACCTGAACCTCCTCGATCGCCTCGAAGCGGCCGGTGAACTCGTCCCAGTCGGTGACCGTGCGCTTGACCGGCTGCGCGACGGTCACGGGCGGCGGCGGAGGCGCGGCCTGCGATTGCGCGCTCTTGTTGTCGCAGCCGCCGAGCGCCAGCGCCGCCAGCAGCCCGATCGGCGCAAGGCCGAGCCAAGGCCTGAGCGACAGGCCGCGTGAGGCATGGCGGCGAAGCGAATGACGCTCGACGCCGGTCACCGGAGCCACACGCCCCGTTCTGTCAATCGAACTCAATTCCCTCTCCCCAAGGATCAGTGCAGGGCTACGAAAGTCGCAATTAAACTTGCGGTGATTCAACGCGGATGGACCACCGCAATGTCGCGGCAGCGGACGTCACAGATGTAGCCGCTCCCCAGTCTGTTCAAGATGGCCGCCGGATCAAGCGAATAGTTGCGCAATCTGAAAGCCTTACGACGTGATCGCGAAGCCGTGACGACAGGAAGGGACAGATTCACTGGCCTTTCGGGTGAGGAGAGATCACAGACGGCTTGCCGGGAATCAATCACAAGGCGAATCACCGACACATGTTCGTCACACAACGACAATTCCGCCTGCGGCGCAGAAACCACCGGGGGTCGCACAAGATTAAAAATGGTCGAGTTCCCATACTCTACCTCCCGCTGCATGGCCGAATCGTGGTTAACGGCGCGGTGTCACGTGGACACACATTGACACTCGGAAACATCGACAATACGGTCGTGGTTGCCAACCGGTAAATTTTCTTGGCCGCCGCGCTTTTCTCGAACATTCATTGGGCTTTTCTCGCGGCGCGAGTGAGTGGAAGCGATTACGTAATGGCAAGCGCATTTGAACTTGCTGATGTCGGGACTCCGCAACCGTCGCGGTGTCCGCATATTGCGAGCGGACCGGTGCGATCTCGGATCGCAAGTGGTCAACCTCAACGTGTGAACTGCTTCACACCTCGTCGTCCCCAAAAATTGTAGTTAGTTGATCGGCTTTCACGCCGATCGCGGGAGTGCTCATGACGACCATACCTGCCTATACAATCGGTGGTTTAACCCGCCCCGAGCTTCATCTCGATCCGAGCGGCAATATCATTCTGGATCCGGCCGCGCAGGCGTTCGTCAATACGTATGGCCTGCAATATCTTTACCTGGGTTGTCCTCCCGGCACGCCGTGGCCGCCGGTGCCCGGCTTCCTGTCGCCTCCGACCGACGCCAATGCCGGCGCCAACACGGTCGTTGAGGGCGCCGCAGCCAATACATCGGTCGGCATCACCGCGCAATCCACCAGCCTGATCGGTCTTCCGGTCACCTATTCGCTGGCGTCCGATTCCTCGCATGGCGGCTTCAAGGTCGATCCGAATACCGGCGTGGTGTCGATTGCCGATCCCTCCAAGGTCGATTTCGAGAGCTCCGGCGGCAGCTACGTCGTCAATGTGCAGGCCACCGACGGTATCTTCGTCTCGTCGCAGAGCTTCACGATCGCGGTCAGCAATGCGCCGCCCTCGACACCGACCGACGGCAACGCCACCGCCAACGCCGTCAACGAGGGCGCCGCGGTCAACACCTCGGTCGGCATCACCGCGTCGTCGGCCGACGTCAACGGCCCCGGCGTCACCTACTCGCTGACATCGGATTCCTCCAATGGCGGCTTCAAGATCGATCCCACCACCGGCATCGTCACCGTCGCCAATTCCGCCAAGATCGACTTCGAGACCGCGCCGGGCCACGCCTACACCATCACGATCCAGGCCAGCGACGGCCATGGCGGCGTCAGCTCGCAGAGCTTCACGATCAACATCAACGACGTGGCGGTCAGCACCCCGGTCGACATTAATGCCGCCGCCAACAGCGTCGTCGAAGGCGCTGCCGTCAATACGCTGGTCGGCATCACCGCCTCCGCGGTCGATCCGAACGGCCCCGCAACCACCTATTCGCTGACCGGCGACACCTCCGGCGGCGGCTTCACCATCAATGCCACGACGGGTGTCGTCACCGTCGCCGATCCGAACAAGCTCGATTACGAGAGCGCGCCGGGCCACGCCTACACCATCACGGTGCAGGCGACGAGTGGCGCGACCACGACGACGCAAACCTTCACGATCGGCGTGACCGACGCCCCGCCGTCGGCTCCCACCGACTCTGACGCCGCGACCAACACAGTGGTCGAAGGCGCCGCCATCGGCACCGCCGTCGGCATCACCGCGCACGCCACCGACATCAATGGCGGCACCGTGACCTATTCGCTGGTCGGCGATGCCCACGGCCTCACCATCAACGCCGCGACCGGCGTCGTCACCGTCGCCGATCCCACCAAGATCGATTTCGAAACCGCGCCCGGCCACGCCTACACGATCACCGCGCAGGCCAGCGACGGCACGCAGACCAGCACGCAGACCTTTACCGTCAACGTCACCGACGTTGCGCCGTCGGCCCCGGTCGACAGCAATGCTGCCGCCAATACCGTCGTCGAAGGCGCGGCCGTCGGCACCACGATCGGCGTCACCGCATCCTCGACCGACATCAACGGCCCGGCGGTGACCTATTCGCTGACCGGCGACACTTCCGGCGGCGGCTTCACCATCAACGCGACAACGGGCGTCATCACCGTCGCCGACCCGAGCAAGCTCGATTACGAAAGCGCGCCCGGCCACGCCTATACCGTCACCGCGCAGGCCAGCGACGGCACCCTCGCGACCTCGCAGACCTTCACCATCGCCGTCACCGAAGCCCCGCCGTCGACCCCGGTCGACAGCGACGCCAGCGCCAATGCGATCGCCGAAGGCGCGGCCAACGGCTCGACCGTCGGTGTCACGGCGTCGTCGATCGACGTCAACGGCCCGCCGGTGACCTATACGCTGATCGGCGACACCTCCGGCGGCGGCTTCACCATCGACGCGACAACCGGCGTCATCACCGTAGCGGATAGCACCAAGCTCGATTACGAGAGCAGCGGTCCGACCCATTCCTACACCGTCACCGCGCAGGCCAGCGACGGCACGACGGCGAGCTCGCAAACCTTTACGATCGCCGTCACCGACGTCGCGCCATCGATCCCGGTCGACTCCGACGCCGGCGCCAACACCGTCATTGAAGGCGCAGCCAACGGCTCGACCGTCGGCATCACCGCGTCGGCGACCGACATCAACGGTCCGGCCGTGACCTATTCGCTGATTGGCGACACCTCCGGCGGCGGCTTCACCATCAATGCCGCAACCGGCGTCGTCACGGTCGCCGATTCGAGCAAGCTCGATTTCGAAAGCTCGGGCGGCAGCTACACCGTCACCACGCAAGCCAGCGACGGCACGCTGGCGAGTTCGCAGACCTTCACCATCAACATCGCGGATGTTGCGCCATCGACCCCGGTCGACGGCGATGCCGCCGCCAACAGCGTTGTCGAAGGCGCGGTCGCCGGCACTGCGGTCGGCATCACCGCGCACGCGACCGACGTCAACGGCCCGGCCGTGACCTGGTCGCTGATCGGTGACACCTCCGGCGGCGGCTTCACCATCGACCCGACGACCGGCGTCATCACCGTCGCAGACCCGACCAAGATCGATTACGAGAGCAGCGGGCCGACCCATTCCTACACGGTGACCGCGCAGGCCAGCGACGGCACGCTGGCGAGCTCGCAGAGCTTTACCATCGCCGTCAATGACGCCGCACCGTCGACCCCGGTCGATGCCGACGTCGGGACCAACTCGATCGCCGAAGGCGCTGCCAATGGCTCGACCGTTGGCATCACCGCGGCGGCAACCGACGTCAACGGCCCGGCCGTGACCTGGTCGCTGATCGGCGACACCTCCGGCGGCGGCTTCACCATCAATGCGACGACGGGCGTCATCACCGTCGCGGACAGCTCCAAGATCGACTATGAAGGCCCGGCCGGGCACGCCTACACCGTCACCGCGCAAGCCAGCGATGGTTTGCTCACGAGCTCGCAGACCTTCACCATCGCCGTCACCGACGTCGCGCCGTCGACCCCGGTCGATGCCGACGCCGGCGCCAACCGCGTTGCGGTCAATGCACCGGTCGGCGCGGGAACCGGCGTCACGGCATCCTCGACCGACGTCAACGGCCCCGCCGTGACCTATTCGCTGGTCGGCGACACCTCCGGCGGCGGCTTCACCATCGATGCGACCACCGGCAAGATCACGGTCGCCGATCCCAGCAAGATCAACATTGCCGACCCGTCCTATGACGTCACGGTCGATGCGAGCGACGGCACGCTGCACAGCCAGCAGACCTTCACCATCGCCGTCGTGGTCGACCAGGCGCCGGTCGTCACCGCCGGCCACACGCTGAACTACACCGAGAACCAGGCCGCGACCGTGATCGATTCGGCGATCACGGTCACCGACGGCGACGACGCCAATCTGGTGTCCGCGACGGTGCAGATCACCGGCAACTATATCAGCGGCCAGGATGTCCTCGGCTTCACCAACCAGAACGGCATCACCGGCTCGTTCAATGCCGCAACCGGAACGCTGACGCTGACCGGCTCCTCCAGCGTCGCGAACTACCAGGCCGCGCTGGCGTCGGTGACTTACATCAACACCAGCGACAATCCGTCCGGGCTGGCGCGCACCGTTACCATCACGACCAATGACGGCACGCTCGACAGCTCACCGGTCACCGACACCATCAACGTCACCCCGGTCAACGACCCGCCCGTCGTCACCGCCGGTCACACCCTCAACTACACCGAGAACCAGGCCGCGACCGCGTTCGACCCGGCGATCATCGTGTCCGACGTCGACAACACTACGCTGACCGGCGCGACGGTGCAGATCACCGGCAACTACGCGAACGGTCAGGACGTCCTCGCCTTTACGTCCCAGAACGGCATCACCGGCTCGTTCAATGCGGGAACCGGCATGCTGACGCTGACAGGCACCGCCAGCGTCGCCGATTATCAGGCGGCGCTCGCCTCGGTGACATATCAGAACACCAGCGACAACCCGTCGGGCCTGGCGCGCACCGTCACGATCATCGCAAACGACGGCACGGCGACCTCCACACCGGTCACCGGCACCATCAACGTCACACCGGTCAACGATCCGCCGGTCACGTCCGCCGGCGGCACCCTGAACTACACCGAAAACCAGGCCGCGACCGTGATCGATGCGTCGGTCAACGTGACCGACGTCGACAGCGCCAACCTGACCGGCGCGACGGTGCAGATCACCGGCGGCTTCGCCGCCGGCCAGGACGTGCTGGGCTTCGTCAACCAGAACGGCATCACCGGCTCGTACAATTCCGCGACCGGCGTGCTGACGCTGACCGGCTCCTCCAGCGTCGCCAACTACAAGGCCGCGCTCGATTCAATCACCTATTTCAACTCGAGCGACAACCCGTCCGGGGCGGATCGCACCGTCAGCTTCACGGTCACCGACGGCACCGACAGCAGCAACACCTCGACCTCGACCATCCATGTCACCCCGGTCAACGATGCGCCGGTCGTGAGCTTCGGTGCCATCACCGGCTTCTCCGAGCCGCCGAACGGCACGCCGGCAGCGAACTCGACGCCGGTCACGATCACGCCGAACCTGACGATCACGGACGCCGAAGGCAACAATCTGACCGACGCGACCTTCGTGCTGAACAATCTGAAGCCGTCGGATGCTCTGTCGATCGCAGGCCACGCCGGCAACAGCGGCGATATCGGCGGCATCCACTTCGAGATCACGAGCACCGCGGGCACCGAAACGATCAGTTTCACCGGTACCGACACGCTCGCGCACTACAATGCGGCGCTGGACCTGATCCAGTTCAACAACACCAGCGAAAACCCCGACACCACCGCGCGGTCCTACAGCCTGACCGTGCACGACGACGGCGGCACCGCGAATGGCGGCAATAACACCGGGACAGGATCGACGACGGGAAGCGTCACCGCGGTGGACGATGGACCCACCGCGTCGGTGCCGGCGGACAATTCGATCGGAACGGCGTTCTCGCACACCAATTTCGCGATTTCAGGGCTTTCGGTCGCCGACATCGATGCCGCCAGCGGCAACGTCACGGCGACGATAGCCTCAAGCCATGCGAACCTGACCTTCAATACCGCCGGGCTCGCCAGCTTCACCAACAACAGCAGCCACACAGTGACGCTGACCGGCACCGTCGCGCAGGTCAACACCGCGCTCGCGACGCTGACCTACAACAGCGACGACGGCTTCACCGGCTCGGATACCGTCACGCTGAACATCAACGACAACGGCAACACCGGCACCGGCGGGCCGCTCACGTCGGGCGCCCAGACCTTCCATGTCGGCGTCGTGCCGCAGGTGTTCTATATCGACAACTCGCCCACGGCTCTCGCCAACAGCGCCAATCTCGGCACCGCGGCCGATCCATACACCTCGATCGCCGCCTACAACGCGGCGAATCCGGCCGGCTCTGGCGACTATGTCGTGCTGAGGTCCGGCACGTATACCGAGGCCAACGGCATCAACCTCGCCAATGGCGTCAACCTGGTCGGCGGCAGTCACTCCCTGACGTTCACCAATCCGGTGACCGGCGCCGTGGTGACCGCGAACACCGCGACCGGGACCGATCCGGTCATCAAGGTGACCGGCGCCGACAACGGCATCGACCTGCTCGGCACCTCGGGCCACAGCATCAGCGGCGTCAGCATCGACACCTCGGCCTCGACCGGCATAGGCATCAGCGACGACGGCTTCAATGTCGGCACCGTCACGATGTCCGACATCACGGTCAAGACTGCCAGTGGCACCGGCATCAGCTTCACGCATGGCGGCACCATCACGCTGACCGGCACCAACAACTCCATCACGTCAGGCACCGGCACCGCGCTCGATGTCGAGAACACCCAGATCGGCTCGTCCAACCTCATCCTCAAGAGCATCACCTCGAGCGGCGGGTCCAACAACGGCATCATCCTGTCGAATACCGGCACGGCCGCCGGCAATGGCGGCCTGCACATCACCGGCGACGGCTCGACGGCGGGCAGCGGCGGCACCATCGCTAACAAGACCGGCGCCGACGGCAGCACCACGCAGGGCACCGGCGTCTATCTGAACAACACCAAGGACGTTCAGCTCTCCTATCTGGCGATGCACGACTTCCAGAACTACGGCATCGTCGGCACCAACGTCACCGGCTTTACCCTCGGCAACACCACGGTGACCGGCACCAACGGCACCAGCGTCGGCGGCATCGGCGAGGGCGACGTCTACTTCACCGGGCTGTCCGGTGCGGCGTCGATCACGAACTCGACCCTCACCGGCGCAGCCTTTGATGCCCTGCACGTGTTCAACGACGGCGGCCAGACGCTGAACCGCATCACCGTGACCGGCTCGACCTTCGCGACCAATTCAGCGGCCGGAAACGCTTCGGGCGACGCGATCGTGTTCCAGGCAACCGGCGGAACGTTCAACGCCACGGTCCAGAACTCGACCGTCACCTCCGCGCGCAGCGACATGTTCCAGCTCAATTTGCTCGGCACGGTGTCGTCCGACCTGGTCATGACGGGCAATAATTTCAGCAACACCAACCAGAACATCGTCAGCGGCGGCGGCGGCATCACGATCGGCGGCGGCGGCGCGGCCAACGACGTGACACTGACCTACAATATCTCGAACAACACCATCAAGGGCGCCCTGGGCGGGGCTCTCGCGGTCACCAAAGGCACCGGCACCGACGCGCACTACACCGGCACGATCAGCGGCAACACGATCGGCACGCAAGGCGTGGCTGGCAGCGGTTCCACGACGGGTTACGGCATCAGCGTGTTCGAGGACGGCGCGGGCTCGTCGAGCACAACCATCACCAACAACCATATCTCCGGCGTCGTCGGCGGCATCTATACGTTGCTGCATAACGGCGCTGCCGGCGACATGACCGCGGTGATCCAGGGCAACACGATCGACACCCTCGATTCGACGAACGGATTTGCCGGCATCTATGTGCAGAACGGCTCAAACACCGGAGCCGGCGGCGACAACAATCTGCTGAACGCCATGATCGGCGGCGCCGGTGCGCTGAAGAACACCGTCGATCTCGGCGGCAATACGGGCCTCGGCCTGGTCGCCGGCATCTTCCTCGAACAGGAGGGCGTTTCGAAAACCGGCTTGATCGGCAGCCCCAACTATTCCGGCACGCCGTATAATTTCGGTGCGGTTGCGAGCTACGTGGCGAGCAACAACACGGTGACCGGAACCGGAAACGGGGCAGTTGCCACACAGGCCATCGGTGACCCCGGGCAATCCGCAGGCGGCGGCTATTTCGGCGGCGCTCAGTTCATGGTGGCCGTCTCAGGCGGCGTCGAAGCGACCTCGCCGACGGCGGGCGAGACCCACCTCACTCAGACCGAACTGAATTCCGTCATCTCCGCGGCGATTGCACAATGGGCCTCGGCCGGTGCGACGGCAAGCCAGCTCGCCACCATGAAGGCGGTCACGTTCAGCATCGCCAGCCTCGGCGGCGACGTCATCAGCGCGGAATCGAACGGCCATGTCACGATCGATGCCAGCGCCGCCGGACACGGCTGGTTCGTCGACCCGACACCATCGGACAATTTCGAGTTTGCCCATGCCGCGACCGCGACCGACCTGTTCGCGGACCCGACCAGTGCGGCAGCCGGACATCTCGACCTTCTGACCGCGGTGGCGCACGAACTCGGTCACGTCGTCGGCCTGGCGGACGACACGACGCCGAGCCACTCCGGCGACTTGATGTACATCAACCTGGCCGATGGCGAGCGCCGGCTGCCAAGTGCTGCTGATGCCAGCACAGCCGCCCCACACGTCATGCCGACGCAGGGCACGACGTCTTCGCAGGTCGAGCTGACCAGCCGCGACGGCTTCAACTTCTCGTCGTTCACCCAGTCGCCGTCGCAGACCAACACAAGCCATGTGGACCTGGCCGCGAACACCCAGACCCTGTCCGATCTGTTCAGCGGCGTTTCCAATGCAGCAGCCCCGTGGTGGACCGGCCACGAGGCCATGTTCGCTGCGATGGGCGGCACGCCGACCGACAATCACGCCCACACCCAGGTGCATCATGACCTGATCGTCTGATCGGGCACCGCATCAACCGCAACGCCTGCCGGATCGCTCCGGCAGGCGTTGTTTATCCAAGACGATCGAATCCGAATTGCCCGGAGCGGAGAGCTCCGATCGTCGCGCAGCATGCACGCGCGGACATCCCTTTGATGGCGCGAACTCCACACTAACGATCTCGACTCGCGGAGCGCATATTCAACCGGTGATTGAAGCAAAATTGCCAACGCGGACACAATCGTTTAGGTTGCACTTCGTGGAAAACACGCTATCGTGCACATGTTGTCGACGCGGCATCATTGTCTTGTATTTTTCACAAATCTTACGACGTCTCCGCGGAGGGACTTATGGCCGATCCGTTTCTTTCCGAAATCCGCATGATGTCGTTCGGCTTTGCGCCCAAGGGTTGGGCCTTTTGCAATGGGCAAGTGCTTCCGATCAATCAGAACCAGCCGCTGTTTTCGTTGCTCGGTACCGTCTATGGCGGCAACGGGCAAACCACCTTCGCCTTGCCCAATCTGCAGGGCCGCACCCCGATGCATGTCGGCAACGGCCATGTGCTCGGTGAACTCGGCGGCGAGCAGGCGCATACGCTTTTGATTAGCGAAATGCCGCAGCACACTCACGTCGCGAACGCCACCAACACCAATGGCGCCCTTCTGGTGCCGGCCAACAACGTTCTCGGCGCCTTGAACAACGCGTACGCCGCGCCCGCGGCGCTGACCGCGCTCACGCCGGGCAGCATTTCCACGGTCGGCGGCAGCCAAGCGCATCAGAACATGCAACCTTTCCTGACGATCAATTTCTGCATCGCGCTGCAGGGTATCTTCCCTTCGCAGAATTGACGGAGACCTCTCATGCCACAACCGTTTATCGGCGAAATCAAAATGTTCGCCGGCAATTTCGCGCCGGCCGGCTGGCAGTTCTGCGATGGCAGATTGCTGGCGATTTCCGAAAATGACGCGCTGTTCAACCTGATCGGCACCACCTATGGCGGCGACGGCCAGTCGACCTTTGGATTGCCAGACCTTCGCGGCCGACTGCCGGTACATACTGGTTTCAGTGCGGGCACCGCGTTCACGATGGGCGAAATCGGCGGCGTCGAGCAAGTCACCCTGACGACGCAGACGATCCCGGCACATAGCCACACGATGATGGCATCGCAGAACACCGGCACGAGCTCGAACCCGCAAGGCAACGTGCTCGACCAGATGAGCGGTGCGCTGCTGCTCTACAAGGAGCAAACGCCGACTACGCCGCTGAGCCCGGTGGTGATCGGGCCGACCGGCGGCAGCCAGCCGCACAGCAACATCCAGCCCTTCCTGTGCGTCGGTTTCATTATTTCGCTGTTCGGCATCTTCCCGAGCCAGAGCTAGGAGCGCGACACCATGGCTGACCCCTTCGTCGCCGAGATCCGCATCTTTCCGTTCAACTTCGCCCCCAGGGGCTGGGCTCTCTGCAACGGTCAGATCTTGCCGATCTCGCAGAATACGGCGCTGTTCTCGCTGCTCGGCGTCACCTATGGCGGCAACGGCACGTCGAACTTCGCGCTGCCCAACATGCAGGGCAACGCGCCACTGGCGCCAGGACAGGGACCCGGCCTCTCGCTCTACGACCTCGGCGAGAACGGCGGCTCCGACACGGTAACTCTGCTGCAAACGGAGCTCGCCTCGCACCCCCACGACATGATGGCGATCAACTTGCAAGCCGACCAGGCCGCACCGGCGCCGAATCGGGGCATCGCGCGATCGCTCAACGGCGCGGCCTATGTCGCCGGTACTCCGACGCCCGCGCTGGTGCAAATGAACTTCGGCATGATCGGACCGGCCGGCGGCGGTCTGCCGCACAACAATCTGATGCCCTATCTCACGCTCAATTTCTGCATTTCGCTGCAGGGCGTCTTCCCGCCGCGGAGCTGAGGTCGTTTTGACGCGCGACGTTCTCTCACCTGGCGTGTGCGCGTTCGGCTGGGCGCGTGCGGCGCAAGCCGGCTGCGGCTTTCGCCGCCTCACGGAGGCCGACCTGCCGTTCCTCGGCCGGCTCTATGCCGCGACCCGCGCCGAGGAGCTGGCGCCGGTGCCGTGGAGCGAGGCAGACAAGGCGGCCTTTCTCGATCAGCAATTCCGCGCCCAGCATGCGCATTACCGGCACTACTATCCGAACGCCGACTGGCTGGTGATCACACATGGCGATGAGGACATCGGCCGCTTCTATATCGAGCGCTGGCCGAGCCAGCACCGCATTATCGACATCGCCTTCATGCCGGTGCATCGCGGCAAGGGCTATGGCGAGGCGCTGCTGCGCGATGCGACGGACGAGGCGGCGGCGGCCGGCAAGGACGTCTCGATCCATGTCGAGAAGCTCAACTCGGCGATGCGGCTCTACCGCCGGCTCGGCTTCACGACCGAGGAAGACAAGGGCGTCTACGACCTAATGCGCTGGCGCGCGACTGCAGGTTACGACGATCAGGTGAAGATCGCCTGATAGCCATTGCCGTCCGCAAGCGGACCGATCGGCACCAGGAAAATCTCGATCACGCCCAGCGCCGGATGCCGCACCGGATAGATCGCCTGCGGCAGCCATGCTTCCTTTGGCGCCGCGAACAGCAGCGAGAACGCACCGCCCGGCCGGCCGCTGTTACCCGCGGGCTCGACCTTGGCGAGCTTCAGCGCCACCGCGCGATCCGCCGCCTGCATCTCGAACTCCGCATCCTGATGCGGCGTGAAGTCGTCAATGTGCAGTTTGGCGAGATCGACGGTGGATGTCATGCGCACGTCCCTGTTGCTTTCGAGGTGTAACACACGCCGCGATGTTGCCGTCAAGATTTCTGCCGGTCATCCGATTTCGACCTGAAGCTTTCACCGTCATTCCGGGGCGCCCTCTGCTTCCAGTGGGAGGCAAGTAAACGCAAGACTCGGATGCAGCGCGCCGCGAGGATGCGGATGTATGACTGACGCGAGCGCCACATATTCGATGTCGTCCCGGGCAAGCCAACGGGTCGGCGCGAAGCGCCGCCCGATGACAGGCTCCGCGCGACCCGGAACCCATAACCACCGATGCCAATTGTTTAGCCAGCGCTCGGGCCACAGCTCACTTCAACAACGCAACCCTGTGGTTATGGGTCCCTGCTTTCGCAGGGACGACGGCGGAATTGGCGGCGCGACCGTATCAAACCACCGGCAGGACCCTGATGACGGCCCCGATTTCCTCCGCTAACCTCGCCGCAAAGGACCGCCAGCAAGGCGGACCGTGTTGAGGGAGGACAGGCGCGTGCATCGAGGCCGTGTCGTATTCGGCGCCATGGACGAGGTCGTGTTCGGGCGGCCCGCGCGTGAGGCCATCGTCGAGCAACTGGACCGGCTGGGCGCCGAGCGCGCCTTTCTGATGGTGTCGAGCACGCTGAACCGCGAGACCGACGAGATCGAGAAGGTTCGCGCGGCGCTTGGGCCCCGCTGCGTCGGCACCTTCGACAAGATGCCGGCGCATACGCCGCGCGCCGCGGTCATCGCGGCGGCGGAGCAGGCGCGCGGCGCGAAAGCGGATTTGATCGTCACGATCGGCGGCGGCTCGATCACCGACGGCGCCAAGGCGGTGCAGCTTTGCCTCGCCAACAACGTCACGACGTCCGACGGCATCGAGACGATCCGCACCCATGGCGGCGTCTCGCCCGCGATGAATCCGCCGACCGTGCGCCAGATCAGCGTGCCGACCACCATCGCCGGCGGCGAGTTCTCGTCGATCGCCGGCGTCACCAACGAGGCCAAGCGGCAGAAGGAGATGCTGCGCCATCCGCTGGTGATGCCGCGCGCCACCATCCTCGATCCGGAACTGTCGGTGCACACGCCGGAATGGCTGTTCCTGTCGACCGGCATCCGCGCCGTCGACCATTGCGTCGAAGGCATCTGCTCGCGCGAGGCACATCCTTATGGCGACGCGCAGGCGCTGAAGGGGCTCGAGATGCTGGCAGCCGGCCTGCCGCGGGTGAAAGCCGACCCCAAGGATATTTCAGCGCGAATGGATTGCCAGATCGGCACCTGGCTCTCCACCGGCCCGCTCGCCTCGGGCGTGCCGATGGGCGCGAGCCACGGCATCGGCTACGTGCTCGGCGCCGAGTTCGACGTGCCGCACGGCTACACCTCGTGCGTGATGCTGCCCGCGGTGATGCGCTGGAACAAGCGCGACAATGCCGACCGGCAGGCGCTGGTCGCGGCCGCAATGGGGCATGCGGGCGCGGACGCCGGCGACGTGCTCGACCGCTTCATCCGCGACCTCGGCATGCCGCGCAGCCTGCAAGAGGTGCGCGTCGGCCCCGAGCATTTCGACCGCATCGCAACGCAAGCGATGCGAACGCCCTGGGTGCCGCGCAATCCGCGCAAGATCGACGATCCATCCCAAGTTCGCGAGATTCTGGAGATGGCTGCATAGAGCGTTTTCGAGCGAAGTGGGTACCGGTTCGCGTGAAGGAAACGCGTCAAACGAGAACAAGCACGATCAAGGGGGATCTGGAGTTCGATGTACACCGGCAAGCATGCTTACCTGCGCCCGCTGCAACCCGCCTTCATCATGGCCGGGACCGGCGAGACCGTCACCTATCGTGAGCTCGAGGCGCGCTCCAACCGACTCGCGCATCTGTTCCGCAAGCAGGGGCTGCGGCGGCTCGACCATTATTCGATTTTCATGGAGAACAACAACCGCTACCTCGAGGCCTGCGGCGCCGGCGAGCGCGCCGGGCTCTACTTCACCTGCGTCAACTCCTACCTCACCGCGGGCGAGCTCGCCTACATCCTGACCAACAGCCAGTCGCGGATCCTGATCACCTCGAAGCTGAAGTTCGACATCGCGTGCGAGGCGCTGAAGGAGTGTCCGCAGGTCGAGCTCTGCATCGTGGTCGACGGCGAAAGCGAGAACGATCGCGTTGTCGGGCTGCGAGAGGCCACCGCGGGCCTGCCGCCAACGCCGATCGCGGACGAATATGCCGGCACCGCGATGCTGTATTCCTCCGGCACGACCGGCCGGCCCAAGGGCATCGTGCGGCCGCTGCCGGAGCAGCCGCCGTCGCAGAACCTGCCGCTGTTCGATTTCCTGACCAAGCTCTGGCACTACCGCGAAGGCATGGTCTACCTCTCGCCGGCGCCGCTCTACCACTCGGCGCCGCAAGCCGCGGTCAATCTCACCATCCGGATGGGCGGCACGGTCGTCATCATGGAGAGTTTTGATCCCGAGCGCTATCTCGAGCTGGTGCAAAGATGGGGCATCACCCACAGCCAGCTGGTGCCGACCATGTTCTCGCGTCTGCTGAAACTGCCCGAGGAGGTCCGCGCCCGCTACGATCTGTCGACCCTCGAGATCGCGATCCATGCCGCCGCGCCCTGCCCGGCGCTGGTCAAGGACGACATGATCAAATGGTGGGGTCCCATCATCCACGAATATTACGGCGCGACCGAGGGGCTCGGCTTCACTGCCTGCAACAGCGAGGAGTGGCTCGCGCATCGCGGCACCGTCGGCAGGGTCCTGCTCGGCGATCTGCACATCCTCGACGAGAACATGCAGCCCTGCCCGAAGGGAACGCCGGGCACCGTGTGGTTCAAGACCGCCACGCCATTCGAATATTTCAACGACCCCGCCAAGACCGGCGAGGCGCGCTCGGCCGACGGCAGCATGAGCACGGTCGGCGACGTCGGCTATGTCGACGACGACAACTTCCTTTATCTCACCGACCGCGCCACCTTCATGATCATCTCCGGCGGTGTGAACATCTATCCGCAGGAATGCGAGAACCTCCTGATCACCCATCCCAAGGTCGCCGACGCCGCGGTGTTCGGCGTGCCCAATGTCGATCTCGGCGAGGAGGTGAAGGCGGTGGTGCAGCCGGTCGACGGCATCGCGCCGGGGCCGGATCTCGCCGAGGAACTGATCGCGTTCTGCGCCGGCGCGCTGTCGCGCCAGAAGGTGCCGCGCTCGGTGGATTTCGAGGCTGAGCTGCCGCGGCTGCCGACCGGCAAACTCTACAAGCGCCTGCTGCGTGACCGCTATTGGGGCAACAAGACCTCGCGGATCGTGTGAGCGGCATCCAGACTGATGCTGCCAATCCAAGCCAGCGGACGCAACGGACTCGCCGGTCGCGCGGATTTCGCGCTATGCTCCGGGATCGCAAGCCAGCTTCGCCGGAGGCCGCCATGCCATCGCCCCAGCCGCGCGAGCCGGAGCCGGTGCAGGCCGGAAGGCTCGAATTCACTGCCGCCGAGATCGGTGCACTCGCCCATCTCTATCGTGGCGAGGTCTATCGCAGCACGGTCTGGCGCACCCGTCTCGACAGCTCGACCAACTGGGCGGTGGTCACGACCGGGATCGCGCTGTCGGCGACCTACAGCAGTGCGGAAGCCTCGCCCTTGCCGATGGTCCTGGTCGGACTGCTGGTGACCGTATTCCTGCTATTCGAGGCGCGGCGCTATCGCTATTTCAACGTCTGGCGCGCCCGGGCGCGGTTGCTCGAAACCGATTTCTACGCGCCGATGATCCGCGGCGAGGGCCCCACACCGAACGCAGCCTGGACCGAACTGCTCGCCAACGACTACCGCCGCCCCAGCTATCACATCAGCTATGTCAGAGCGATCGGCCGGCGCCTGCGACGGACTTATGGCTGGATCTTCGCGATCCAGGCCATCGCCTATTACGGCAAGCTGGCGATCCACCCGCTGCCGCTGACCACGATGGGCGCGATCTGGGACCGCGCTTCGATCGGTCCGATTCCCGGAACCATCGTGATCCTGGCCGGTGTCGCCTTCCATTCCAGCTGGGCGCTGTTCGCCTTCGTCACACATCGCATCGAGGTCGCCGACCGGCGCACGCGGCACAATCTGATCGCAATGGGTTGAGGCGCCGCGGGCCGCGTTGCCGATCGCGGGCTTTTCCCCTAACCTCGCCGCAACAACAAAGAAAAGGGAGGACTTGCGATGGAAGTGATCCCACTGCGTCCGGGATTCGGTGCCGAGCTGCGCGGCGTCACGCTGTCAGACGTTGCCGCCAGCGATGCCGCCTATGCGGCGGTGCGCGCGGCGTTCGAGGAACATTCGGTGCTGGTGTTCCGCGGCCAGGAGGTCAGCGACGACATCCAGCTCGCCTTCTCGCGCCGGTTCGGTCCGCCCGAGGTGACCAAGGTCGGCTCAATGGGCACCGGCTCGCATTTCGTGATCCTCTCGACCTTCGGGCCCGACGGCAAGGTGGTTCCATCCGATCACCGGCAGCAGCTGCGCGCCAGGGCCAACCAGCTCTGGCACACCGATTCCTCCTTCAAGCGCGTGCCGGCGCTGACCTCGATCCTGTCGGCGCGCATCATTCCTGAACATGGCGGCGAGACCGAATTCGTCTCGATGCGGCTTGCCTTCGAGCGGCTCGACAAGGACGCGGCAAGTCGGCTGGAGAACGGGTTCGCCTGGCACTCCTACGCGCATTCGCGCAGCAAGGTGGCCACCGGCCTCGCAACGACTGAAGAAGTCGACGCGTTGCCGCCGGTGTGCTGGCGGATGGTCTGGCGCAATCCCGTCAACGGCCGCGGCGCGCTGTATCTTGCCTCCCATGCCTATGGCGTCGAGGGCATGGATGCCGAGGCCGGCAGGGCGCTGATCGAGCAATTGACCGAAGCCGCGACCGTGCCCGGCGTCAGCTATCTGCATCAATGGAAGCAGGGCGACGTCGTGATGTGGGACAACCGGGCCACCATGCATCGCGGCCGCCCCTGGCCGGCGCATGAGGGCCGCCTGATGATTCGCACCACGATCTCGGCGACCGAGGCCGATGGCGTCGCCAACATGCACCTGCCCTCGCCGCAGGCGGCTGAGTGATCGCGTTGTTCCTATTGAACCGCCATCCTGAGGCGCGAGCGGAGCGAGCCTCGAAGGATGAATCGGCCACCGGCTCGGGCCGTGCATCCTTCGAGACGCGCTTCGCGCTCCTCAGGATGACGGGACAGACCTCGACGCCGCTTAGCGAGCATCGGCGACATACTGTCGCTCATTGCAGCCGCTTCACGCCGCACGCGTCGGCGTCGGCAACCGAATTCAAACGGAGATTCGCCGCTGCATAGCAAAACAACCCAGGTTCCCCGCAATCACAGCCATTATTCCCGATCCGTGGAAATTTTAATGTTGTGGGGTCATCCGAATTGCCAATCCCCGCGCGATCCTCGCTGGTTGCCCGACAGCCTCACCGTGGTATCGTCGATGCCAATCGGCCATTGAGACCGAAATGTGGGAGGGGACCATGCGGAGCGTGCAAGCGCTGGCCGTCGCGGTGTTGTCTGTGCTGATCATCAGCGACGTTTCACGCGCAGCCGAGCCGAAACCGGGCGGCATCTTCAGGATCTATCACCGCGACAGCCCCGGCAGCGCCTCGATCCACGAGGGCGCGACCTATTCGCTGAACGTTCCGTTCATGCCGATCTTCAACAATCTCGTCATCTTCGATCAGCACATCGCCCAGAACAGCACCAGCACGATCCGGCCCGAGCTTGCGGAAAGCTGGGCCTGGAGCGGCGACAACAAGACGCTGACCTTCAAGCTGCGCAAGGACGTGAAATGGCACGACGGCAAGCCGTTCACCGCCGCCGACGTCAAATGCACCTTCGACATGCTGATGGGCAAGTCGCAGCAGAAGTTCCGGCAGAACCCGCGCAAGTCCTGGTACGAGCAAGTCGAAGAGGTCACGACCAACGGCGACCATGAGGCGTCGTTCAAGCTGAAGCGGCCGCAACCGGCGCTGCTGTCGCTGCTCGCCTCGGGCTACTCGCCGGTCTATCCCTGCCATGTGTCGCCGGCCGAGATGCGCACCAAGCCGGTCGGCACCGGCCCGTTCAAGTTCGTCGAGTTCAAGGCCAACGAATCGATCAAGCTCACCAAGAACCCGGATTACTTCAAGAAGGGCCTGCCTTATCTTGACGGTATCGAGTTCACCATCATCCCGAACCGCTCGACCGCGATCCTCGGCTTCGTCTCCGGCAAGTTCGACATGACGTTCCCGACCGAGGTCTCGATCCCGCTGCTCAAGGACGTCAAGTCGCAGGCGCCCAATGCGGTCTGCGTAGTGGAACCGAACAACGTCTCCACCAACATCATCATCAATTCGACCGCGCCGCCGTTCGACAATCTCGACATCCGCCGCGCGCTGGCGCTGGCGCTCGACCGCAAGGCGTTCATCCAGATCATGTTCGAAGGCCAGGGCGACATCGGCGGTACCATGGAGCCGGCGCCGGACGGGCTGTGGGCGATGCCGAAGGAGATGCTGGAGCAGATCCCCGGCTACGGTCCCGACATCGAGAAGAACCGCGAGGAAGCCCGCAAGCTGATGCAGAAGGCGGGCTATGGCCCGGACAAGCACCTGCAGATCAAGGTCTCGACCCGCAACATCGCGGTCTATCGCGATCCCGCGATCATCCTGATCGACCAGATCAAGAGCATCTACATCGACGCCGAACTCGACGTCGTCGACACCGCGCAATGGTTCCCGAAGATCGCCCGCAAGGACTATTCGCTCGGCCTCAACCTCACCGGCAATGCCGTCGACGAGCCCGATCAGTCGTTCTACGAGAACTATGCCTGCGGCTCGGAGCGGAACTACACCAACTATTGCAACAAGGCGATCGAGAAGCTGTTCGATCAGCAGTCGGAAGAGACCAACACCGACAAGCGCAAGAAGCTGGTCTGGGAGATCGACAAGAAGCTGCAGGAAGACGTCGCGCGTCCGATCATCTTCCATGCCCGCACCGGCACCTGCTGGCAGCCTTACGTGATGAATGTCACGATCATGTCCAACAGCTCCTATAACGGCTATCGTTACGAAGACGTCTGGCTGGACAAGTAGGCATAGCGTTTTCGGGCGAAGTGGATACCGATTCGCGCAAAGAAAGCGCGTCGGAAGACAAGACACAGGCGGGATCAAGGAGAGAGCCAGGGTGTTTGCCTATATCGTGCGGCGGCTGTTCCTGATGCTGGTGACCCTGTTCGGGATCTCGGTCATCATCTTCGTGCTGCTGCGCGTCGTTCCCGGCAACATCGTCGACATCCTGTTCGACGCCGCGGGCTTCGTCGACCCCGCCGACAAGGCCAATCTCGAGCGCGAGCTTGGCCTCAGCCAACCGATCGTAATCCAGTATCTGCACTGGATCGGCGGCCTGCTGCACGGCGATCTCGGCTATTCCTACGTCTCGGAGAAGCCGGCGCTGGAGGAAATCCTGCCGCGGATTCCCATCACCGCGCGGCTGGCGGGGCTGGCGCTGCTGTTCTCCGCCTCGATTGGCATTCCACTCGGTGTCATCAGCGCCGTCCACCAGGGCTCACGGCTCGATTATGCGCTGCGCGTCGTCAGCCTCAGCGGCCTGTCGCTGCCGTCATTCTGGCTCGGCCTCTTGATCTTGATGGCCTCGGTCTCGCTGTTCGGCACCATGCCGATCTTCAATCCGAACCCGAAAACCTGGCTCGAGGCGCTGACCATCTATGCCGTGCCGGCGATGGCGGTCGGCTTCCGCAGCGCGGCGCTCACCATGCGCATCACCCGCTCCTCGATGCTGGAGATCCTGCGCCAGGACTATATCCGGACCGCGCGCGCCAAGGGCGCCTCCGAGGCCTCCGTGAACTATCACCACGCCCTGAAGAACGCGGTGCTGCCGGTCATCACCGTGATCGGCATCGAGGCCGCATTCCTGATCGGCGGCCTGATCGTCACCGAGACCGTGTTCAACATCCCCGGCATCGCCCGCTTCCTGGTCGAGGCGCTGCGCTGGCGCGACTATCCGATCGTGCAGAACCTCGTGATGTTCATCGCCGTCGTGGTGGTGGTGGTGAACTTCATCGTCGACATGCTCTATGCGGCAATCGACCCGCGTATCCGGTTTGGAGACTGAGCGCGTGGCAACCATCAATTTCGACAGCGAATTGCGACGTGCCGGGGCCAACGCCACCGGTGGCTGGGGACGGTTTGCGTTCCTCGCGCAGCGCCATGTGCTCGGCACGGTCGGCCTCGTCATCATGCTGCTGTTCGTGCTGACCGCGATCTTCGCTAACGTCATCAGCCGCTACGATCCGCTCAGCGTCGATTCCGCGCACCGGCTGGCTGCGCCGTCCGCGCTGCACTGGTTCGGCACCGACTCCTTCGGCCGCGATGTCTGGAGCCGCATCATCCATGGTGCGCGGATCTCGCTTGCGGTCGGCATCGGCTCGACGACGCTCGGCGCCACGCTCGGCGTGATCGTGGGCCTCGCCTCCGGCTATCTCTCCGGCTGGGTCGACCTCGTGTTCCAGCGGGTGACCGACATCCTGCAATCGCTTCCGCTCTTGGTGCTGGCACTCGTCATGACCGCGGCGCTCGGTCCCTCGCTGCCGAACGTGATCCTGGCGATCGCAATTCCCCTGATCCCGACGGTCGCACGCGTGATCCGCGCCAACACGCTGGCGCTGCGCGAGCAGCCGTTCGTCGAGGCCGCCAAATCGATCGGCATGAGCGAGATGCGGATCGCGCTGCGCCACGTGCTGCCCAACACCATCGCGCCGCTGATCGTGCTCGCGACCGCGCAGCTCGGCTCGACCATCCTGACCGAAGCGTCGCTGTCGTTCCTTGGCCTCGGCATCCCCGAGCCTTATCCGTCCTGGGGTCGCATGCTGTCCGAATCCGCCGCCGAATATGTCCGCACCGCGCCTTGGCTGGTGATCTTCCCCGGCATTGCGATCAGCCTTGCGGTGTTCGGCACCAATCTGTTCGGCGACGCGTTGCGCGACATTCTCGATCCGAGGCAGCGCGGCTGATGAGCGAGGCCAAGACGCTCGATACGGTTCTCGACGTGAAGAACCTGCAAACAGTGTTCTTCACCAACTCCGGCCTGTTCCGCGCGGTCGACGATGTCTCGTTTTCGGTCCGCCGCGGCGAGACGCTGGCAATCGTCGGCGAGTCCGGCTGCGGCAAGAGCGTCAGCGCGCTCTCGATCATGCGTCTGGTGCCCGATCCGCCCGGCCGCATCGTCGGCGGCTCGGTGACACTCGAGGGTACCGATCTGCTGAAGCTCGACGATGCCGCGATGCGCGACATCAGGGGCAACCGCATCTCGATGATCTTCCAGGAGCCGATGACCTCGCTCAATCCGGTGATGCGGATCGGCGACCAGATCATTGAGGCGGTGCGGCTGCACCAGAAGGTCAGCAGCAAGGAGGCCTGGAAGCAGGCGGTCGACATGCTGCGGCTGGTGCGGATTCCGGAGCCGGAGCGCCGCGCGCAGGAATATCCGCATCAGCTGTCCGGCGGCATGCGCCAGCGCGCGATGATTGCGATGGCGCTGGCGTGCCGGCCGGCGCTCCTGATCGCGGACGAACCGACCACGGCGCTCGACGTCACCATCCAGGCGCAGATCCTGGCGCTGATCGTCGATCTGCAAAAGCGGCTCGGCACCGGGCTGATCCTGATCACCCACGACCTCGGCGTCGTCGCGCAGACCGCGCAGCGCGTGATCGTGATGTATGCCGGCAAGAAGGTCGAGGAAGCGACGGTTGAATCCTTGTTCGAGACGCCGCTGCATCCCTACACCCGCGGACTGATGGCCTCGATGCCGGCGGTGATCGCGCTCGGCGCGAAGACCGATGCGCGGCTGACCGAAATCCCCGGCATGGTGCCGTCGCTGACCAAGCTGCCGCCCGGCTGCGCCTTCGCGCCGCGCTGCAAGCTGGCGGTCGACCGCTGCCGTCAGGAATATCCGCCGCTCGACGAGATCAAGAGCAATCACTGGGCCGCGTGCTGGCGCGCCGGCGAGATTGCGGAGGCGTCATGACCGAACAGCGCCCGCTCCTCGAGGTGACCGACCTCGTCAAGCACTACGCGGTGCGCGGCGGTGTGCTGCGCCGGCAGGTCGGCACCGTGCATGCGGTCGACGGCGTCAGCTTCGCGCTCGGCGCTGGCGAGACGCTCGGGCTGGTCGGCGAATCCGGCTGCGGCAAGTCGACGGTGGCGCGCACCGTGCTGCGGCTGGTCGAGCCGACCAGCGGCGCCATCAAGCTGGATGGCGAGGACATCGCGCCGCTCAGCAAGACCGCGCTGCGGCCGTACCGGCGCTCGATGCAGATCGTGTTCCAGGATCCGTTCGCCTCGCTCAATCCGCGCATGACGGCCGGCGACATCGTCGGCGAGCCCCTCATTGTGCATGGTCTTGCGACCGGCGCGAAGAAGCAGGAACGCGTCGCGGAACTGTTCCAGCAGGTCGGCCTGCGGCCCGACCAGATGAAGAATTTCCCGCACCAGTTCTCCGGCGGCCAGCGCCAGCGCATCTGCATCGCGCGTGCGCTGTCGCTCGGGCCGCGGCTGATCGTCTGCGACGAGCCGGTCTCCGCGCTCGACGTCTCGATCCAGGCGCAGGTGATCAATCTGCTGATCGACCTGCAGCGCAAGCAGAATTTCTCATACCTGTTCATCGCGCACGATCTGGCGGTCGTCGCCCATATCAGCCACCGCGTCGCGGTGATGTATCTCGGCCGCATTGTCGAGATCGCCGACAAGCACGAGCTGTTCGCCAATCCGCGCCATCCCTACACCCAGGCACTGCTCGCCTCGGTGCCGATCGCCGATCCCAAGGCCAAACGCACCGCTCCCCTGATCGACGGCGATGTCCCGAGTCCGATCAACCCGCCTTCAGGCTGCGCCTTCCACACCCGCTGCCGCTACGCGATGGATCGCTGCAAGACCGAACGCCCGGCGCTGCAGCCGGCCGGCCCGGCGCATCGGGTCGCCTGCTGGCTGAATGACGGGACGGGGCGGAGCGAATAATTCTATCGTCGTCCCGGCGAAGGCCGGGACCCATAACCACAAACGTTCGCTGTTGCGCCGCGCTGTGGCCCCCAGCTTTTTTGAATCACCACGTCCTGTGGTTATGGGTCCCGGGTCGCGCTCCGCTTGCCCGGGACGACGGCGGTTATGCGGCGGCCTCGATCTCCACCACGATCTTCCCCGTCGTCACCTGCTCGCCCTCGGCGACATCGATCGACGATACCGTGCCCGCGACGCCGGCGGTGTGGACATGCTCCATCTTCATCGCTTCGAGCGTCATCACCGGCTGGCCGGCCGCGACCTTGTCGCCCGGCTGCACCAGCACCGCGACGACCCGGCCGTTCATGGCGGCGCGGACCTTGCCGTCACCGCCGGCCGCCGTCGCGCTCTCCGGCGGCGCGAGGGTGAGATCGCGCACCGACAGCGTGACGCCGCGATGCAGGATATAGAGCCGGTCGCCATCGCGCAGAAATTGGGCATGCTCCATCACCCCATCGTGGTGGAAGCGGATGCTGTCCTGACTGAGCTCGTCGAGCGCGAAGCTGAAGCGATCGCCGTTGCGGGTCGCGATGTAGCTGCCGTCGCGCTCGCGGACAACCTCGATCTCCTGCACGCCGTGGCCGAGATCGATCCGCAGGCCGAGCGGGAATGTCGCTGCGAGCGACCGGCCGCGCTGCCATGGCGGGGCGTGCGGATTGGTGACGTAGAGCAGCAGCGCCGCAAGCGCGAGGTCGCTGCCGCGATCCGGCCGCGGCGCCAGCAGCGCGCCGCGGTTGTCGCCGATGAAGGCCGTGGTCGCCTCGCCCCTGGCAAAGACCGGATGGCGCAGGCAGTCGATCAGGAAACCCTGGTTGGTGGTGACGCCGAAGGCCGTGACCTGCTCCAGGGCGCAGATCAGCTTGCCGCGCGCCTCCTCGCGGGTCGTGCCATGGCTGATGACCTTGGCGATCATCGAATCGTAGAACGGCGGAATCTCCGAGCCGGACTGCAGCGCGTGCTCGACGCGGATGCCATCAGGCATCTGCCACCGCGCCATCGTGCCGGATTGCGGCATGAAATCGTGCGCGGCATCCTCCGAGCAGAGCCGGACCTCGATGGCATGGCCGGAGAACTTGATGTCCTCCTGGGTCAAGCCGAGCGGCGCGCCACTGGCGACACGCAGCTGCAATTCGACCAGATCGAGCCCGGTGATCGCCTCGGTGACGGGATGCTCGACCTGCAGCCGCGTGTTCATCTCCATGAAGTAGAAATTTCCGGCGCGATCGAGCAAAAATTCCAGCGTGCCCGCACCCTCGTAGCCGATCGCCTTGACCGCCTGCACCGCGACCGCGCCCATCCGCGCGCGCAGCTCCGGCGTCACCGCCGGCGACGGCGCCTCCTCGACCAGCTTCTGGTGCCGCCGCTGCACCGAGCAATCGCGCTCGCCGAGATGGATGGCGTTGCCATGGCGGTCGCCGAACACCTGGATTTCGATGTGGCGCGGATTGACGATCGCGCGCTCCAGAATGACGGTCGGATCGCCGAACGCGCCCTGCGCCTCCGACCGCGCACTGCGCAGCCCGTCGGGAAATGCCGCCGCGTCCTCGACCAGCCGCATGCCGCGGCCGCCGCCGCCGGCGACCGCCTTGATCATGACCGGAAAACCAATGGCCCTGGCTTCCGCCAGCATCACGGCATCGCTCTGGTCGGCGCCCTGATAGCCGGGCACGCAGGGCACGCCGGCCTTCTGCATGATCTCCTTGGCGCCGGCCTTGTTGCCCATCGCAAGGATCGCTTCCGGCGACGGACCGATGAACACCAGACCCGCATCGCGGCAGGCCTGCGCAAAATCCTCGTTCTCGGCGAGGAAGCCATAGCCGGGATGCACCGCGCCGGCGCCGCTCGCCTTGGCGGCGGCGATGATCGCGTCGATCTTCAGATAGGATTGCGCCGGCAGCGCCTCGCCGATCCGCACCGCCTGGTCGGCCTCGCGCACATGCAGCGCGTCACGGTCGGGGTCCGAATAGACCGCGACGACGCCATGGCCGAGCCGCCGTGCCGATCGCATGATGCGCAGCGCGATCTCGCCGCGATTGGCGATCAGGATCTTGAAGAACGGCGTCCGCTTCACGATTGCCCCGCTCATGGCCGCGCCACCGAGAACTGCATGCGCTGCGGGCTGCGGGCCTCGGCCTCGCGGCAGATCGAAAGCACCTCTGACAGCACCGTCCGCGTGTCGCGCGGATCGATCACGCCGTCGTCGAGCACGCGGGCGCTGGTCGAGAACACGTCCATCTGGCTGTCGAACACGCCGGTGATCTGCGCCTTCATCGCGTCCAGCTTCTCCTTCTCGATCGGCTTGCCGCGCCGTGCGGCGGCGGCTTCGGTGACGATAGCCATGGTTTCAGCGGCCTGCTCGCCGCCCATCACGGCGGTCTTGGCGTTGGGCCAGGAGAAGCAGAAGCGCGGGTGGAAACCGCGGCCGCACATGCCGTAATTGCCGGCGCCGAACGAGGCGCCGCAATACAGCGTGATCTGCGGCACCGTCGCCGAGGTCACCGCCTGGATCATCTTGGAGCCATGCTTGATCATGCCGGCCTCTTCATATGCCTTGCCCACCATGTAGCCGGTGGTGTTGTTCATGTAGAGGATCGGCGTGCGCGACTGGCAGCAGGCCTGGATGAAGTGCGTCGCCTTGTTGGCGCCGGGCACGTCGAGCGGGCCATTATTGGTGATGATGCCGATCGCTTGGCCCTGGATGCGGGCTTGGCCGCAGACCGTCGCCGGACCGTAATTGGCGCCGAACTCGGTGAAGTCGGAATCGTCGATGAAGCGCGCGATTGCCTGGCGTATGTCGACGGGACGCTTGTGGTCCATCGGCATGATGCCGAGCAGTTCCTCCGCGTCGTAACGCGGCGGTTTGAACGCGGCCGGCGCCGGTGCCGGCCGATCCCAAGGCAACTTGGCCATGATGTCGCGCGCAATGCGCAGCGCGTCGCGGTCGTCCTCGGCGAGATAATCGCCAAGGCCCGAGACCTGGGTGTGCATCTCGGCGCCGCCGAGCTCCTCCTCGGTCGCGATCTCGCCGGTGGCGGCCTTGAGCAGAGGCGGCCCGGCGAGGAAGGCGCGGGTGCAGCCGCGCACCATCACGATGTAGTCGGACAGGCCCGTCTGGTAGGCGCCGCCCGCGGTCGAGGAGCCGTGGGTGACGGTAACGACGGGAAGCCCTGCCGCCGACAGCCGCGCCAGGTTGCGGAAGATGTTGCCGCCACGGACGAAGTCCTCGACACGGTAGCGCAGCAGGTTGGCGCCGGCGCTCTCGACCAGCTGCACATAGGGCAGCTTGTTCTCCAGCGCGAGTTCCTGCACCCGCAGCGTCTTGTCGAGGCCGTAAGGCTGCAATGCACCCGCGTCGATGCCGGCATCATTGGCGCTGACCATGCAGCGGATGCCGGAGACGAAGCCGATGCCGGCGACCAGTCCACCGCCGGGCACGCTCTTGTCCACATCCGCCACGTCAAACATGTAGCCGGCGAGCGTCGACAGTTCGAGGAAGGGCGAGCCGGGATCGAGCACCAGCGCGACGCGCTCGCGTGGCAACAGCTGGCCGCGCTTGTGGAAGCGGTCCTTTGCCGCGGCGGAGGCTGCGCGCGTCCGCTCCTCCAGGGCGCGCATCCGGGCGATCAGCGCCAGCATGCCGTCGCGATTGCCCTGGAAGGCGGCGCTGCCGGTGGAAATCGTGTTCTCGATGATGGCCACTAGGCGCGCTCCACAAAATGCCCACTGTATTGCTGCCGCAGCTCGACCTTGCGCAGCTTGCCGGTCGCGGTCATCGGCATCTCCTCGAGGATACGCACCAGCTTCGGCACCTGGAAGCCACCGAGATGCTTTCTGCAATGCGCCTCGATACCGGCCTCGTCGGCCACCGCGCCGGGCTTCAGCTTGACGAAGGCGGAGACCGCCTCGCCCCATTGCGGATGCGGCAGGCCGACCACGGCGGCGTTCTGCACGGCGGGATGCGCCAGCAACGTCTCCTCGATCTTGACGGAGGCAACGTTCTCGCCGCCCGACTTGATCATATCCTTCTTGCGGTCAAGGAACAGCACCTCGCCATTGCCGTCGATCAAGGCTAGATCGCCGGTATGGTGCCAACCGAACTTGCGCGCCTCTTCGGTCGATTTGGGGTCCTTGTAGTAGCCCATCATCACGTTGGGCCCGCGATGCACCAGCTCGCCGATCTCGCCGCGCGGAAGCAGGTTGCCATTGTCGTCCATAATCGCGGTCTCGTTGACGATCAGCGATTCGCCCCAATAGTTGCCGTAGCGGTCGAGCTGCACCTCCGGGCGGGACATCGTCGTCGCCGGATACATCTCGGTCTGGCCGCTGGACAGCACGAAGTTCGGACAGAGATCGGCGATCGCGCGCTCGAGCAGCGGCTTGCCCATCGGCGCCATGGTGTAGATGCAGCAGCGCAGGCCCGACAGGTCGTAGTCGCGCCGGCGCGGATGGTCGAGGATCGCCTGATACATCAAGGACAGGCCGACGAACACGGTGAGCTTATCGCGCACGATCGCCTCCATGCACGCGACCGGATCGAAGCCGCGCATCAGCGCCATGCGGCCGCCGACCGAGAGATAGCTGAGCAGCAACACGTGGCCGGCGCAGTGGAACAGCGGAAACTGTCCGGTGATCCCGTCATCGCGCGAGAGCTGCATCTCGATACAGTTGCTCATCACCGCCATGACCACGGCGAGGTGACAATGCATCGCGCCCTTCGGCCGCGAGGTCGTGCCTGACGTATAGATGATCATCGCGAGATCGCGGTCGTTGATCTCGATGTCAGGCTCGATATCCGACTGTCCCTCCAGCAGACCGCTGAACTCCTGCAATCCGGTCTTGCCGGCATTGCCGGTCAGATCGATCGCGATCATCTCCATGCCGCGCGCTTCCAGCGCGGCGCGGCGGTCGGCCTGAGCATGAAGGGCGTCATCGATGATGGCGAAACGCACCTCGGCATGGCCGAGGATGTAGTCCATATCAGCCGGTCCGAGCATGGTGTTGATGGGCACCCAGACCAGCCCGGCGCGGTGAATGCCAAACAGCGCTTTGACGAATTCGACGGAGTTGTTGCAGATGGTCGAGATCTTCTCGCCCGGCTTCAGCCCGCGCTGCACCAGATGATTGGCGAAGCGATTGGCGTCGCGCTCGAGTTCGGTGAAGGTGACCTGCCTGCTGCCGTCGGTCAGCGCGATGCGATCCGGAAACCGCCGCGCGGCGCGCTTCAACAGGTCGCCGATCGCGACCCGGCCGATACGACCCGGCCCGGTGACACCGCTGGTTCCTGCGAGATTGTGCATGTATGTCCTCCTGCCTCGTCATTGCGAGGAGCTCGCGACAAAATGGCAAAGCAATTTTGCGCTGAAGCGACGAAGCAATCCATACTTTCCAAACGGCAAGATGGATTGCTTCGCTGCGCTCGCAATGACGGCTGGCGTAGCCCTAGTGCCTGACACCGAAAATCTGCCGCGCTTCCGCCGGGCTCGCAATCTCGCGGCCGGCGCGGCGCGCGCAGGCGGCGAGCCCTTCGACGAGTTGCCCGTTCGACGTCACCTTGGTGCCATCGCCGAGATAGAACGTATCCTCGAGCCCGCTGCGCAGATGGCCGCCGAGATCGGCGGCGCGCTGATGCAGCGGCCAGATCTCGGCGCGGCCGATCGCGGTGACCTGCCAATGCGCCTCCGGCGCCTTCAGCCTCAACAGGATCGGTAACAGCTCCGGATCGGCCGGCATGCCCGAGGCGACGCCCATGACGAAATTGTATTCGAGCGGACCGGAATACATCCCGGTCTGCCGGTACATGCCGACGCAGCGCACGATGCCGACATCGAAGCACTCGAATTCGGGAATGGTGCCGGCCACCTTCATCACGTCGAGATAATCCTGCACCTTCTCGACGGCGTTATCGAACATCATCGGCGGCCAGGCCCAGGTGTTGTCGGCCTTCACCTTGAGATAATTCAGCGAGCCGGCATTGCAGGCGGCGATCTCGGGCCTGGTCTCGCGCACGCAATCGAGCGCGCCCTGGTAGTTCGGGCCGGAGGTGCCGGTGGTGTGGTTGATGATCACGCCGGGGCAGGCCTCGCGTATCGCCTGCTGGATCTCCTTGCTGACGCCGACATCCCATGACGGCAGGTGGCCCTTGTTCGGCTCCTGCTGCCGCAGATGGATGTGCATGATGCTGGCGCCGGCGTTGAACGCGGCCTTGGCCTCGCGCGCCATCTGTTCCGGCGTCACCGGAACGTTGTGCTGCTTCGGGTCGGTAAGCACGCCGTTCAGCGCGCAGGTGATGACGGCCTTGTCGCTCATGGGTCTCTTGTCCGCTTTTGCGGCGCACATGCGCTGCTGATTTCGCCATGATGAGAACTTTGCCTTCGCGCCATCTTGCGTTGACTGGCTAAGTGGATGCGCTCACGACACAATCCGTCGCCAGCCGGTTAACACAAGACGCGACGCCCGCGTCGCGCCTAACCTTGCTGCCAAGCAGAAGCGGCGCAACAAGCCGGCATCACGGGGAGAACGTCATGGTCTCGATCAACCGGCGCAGATGGCTCACCGGCGCGGCAGGCGCGGGACTTGCCGCGGTCGCAGGCGTCCGAGCTTCACTTGCCGAGGACACGCCGGGCGTCACCGCGACCGAGATCAGGATCGGCAGCACCACTTCGCTCAGCGGCCCGGTATCCGCGCTCGGCGTGCAGGCGCGCTGTCAGGAAGCCTATTTCAAGATGCTGAACGAGCAGGGCGGCATCACCGGCCGGCAGATCAAATACATCTACTACGACGATGCGTTCAACCCGGCGAAGACGGTCGAGCAGGTGCGCCGACTGATCGAAAGCGACAATGTCGCCTTTCTGTTCAACATGCTCGGCACCGCGCCGAACTCGTCGGTCGTCAAATACATCAACGCCGCCAAGGTGCCGCATCTGTTCCTGTCGGTGAATGGCGACAAATGGGGCGACTACAAGACCTATCCCTGGACCATGGGCTTTGCGCCGAGCGCGCGGACCGAGGCGCAGGTGTTCGTCAAATATGCACTGAGCCAGAACAAGAACGCGAAATTCGCCGTGCTCTATCAGAACGACGACCTCGGCAAGGATTTCGTCGCCGGGGCCAAGGATGTGCTCGGCGAACGGTTCGCGACCGCAGCCGTGGTTGCCTCGCACGAGGTGACCGATCCCACAATCGATTCCCAGATCGTGGCGCTGCGCGGCGCCAATCCCGATATGCTGATCTCGGGCACCACGGCAAAGTTCTGCGCGCAGTCGATCCGCAAGATCTATGAGCTCGGCTGGAAGCCGATGCATTTCATCGCCAGCGGCGCCGCCTCGATCTCATCGACTATCGCGCCTGTCGGCCTCGACAAGTCGCAGGCACGATCTCGTCAGCCTATGTCAAGGACGTCGCCGACCCCGCCTGGGCCAATGATCCCGGCGTGAAGAACTTCCTCGCCTTCATGGAAAAGTACTTCCCCGACGGCAATCCGAAAGAGGGCTACAACCTCTACGCCTACACGGTGGCGCAGGTGCTGAAAATCGTGCTCGAGCAATGCAAGGGCAATTTCAGCCGCGACAACATCATGGCGCAGGCCAACAACCTGAAGGACATCGAGGTCCCGACGCTGTTGCCCGGCATCCGCGTCAACACCAGCCCGACCAATCATCACCCGCTGCAGCAGCTTCAGCTGCAACGGATCGAAGGTCCGGGCTGGCTGCGGTTCGGCGAGGTGATTCAGGGCGCGAATTTGTGAGCGGAGGACAACTCAAGTGTCGTCCCGGCGAAGGCCGGGACCCATAACCACAGCCGTCAATTGATTCGCGAGATCTCTTCCATCCCGCATCACGGATAGATCACGCGGTATGGGTCCCGGCTTTCGCCGGGACGACGACTAAGTCAGCGCGCGTTCGCTGGCGGCCTGCCCGGTGCGGTAGATCGCGAGATCCCGCGAGCCGGAGAAAATCGCGCGCGGCTTCAGGCCATAGAAGCGGCGGATCGAATGGCTGAAATGCGTCGAGTCGGGATAGCCGATATCCTGCGCGAGATGCGCGAGGTTGATGTCCTGGTTGGCGAAGTGCAGCAAATGCCGCGCGCGCTTCCAGGCGCGGAAGGAGCGGAACGAGATCCCGGTCTCCTCCTTGAACAGATGCAGGAAGCGCGAGGGCGATAGCCCGGCCTCCGCAGCGCAGCCCGCCGCAGTCACCGGCTCGCCGGAGAATTGCCCGATGCGGCCGATCGCGCGCACGACACGCGGATCGAGCACGCGCTGCGGCAGCGCGTCGCCGAAGCACATGGTGTCGAACTCGGCATTCGCGATCGCATCGCGATGCTGCATGTCGGCGAGCGTCGCATAGGCGTTGCGAATGCGATTGGCGAACAGATGGGAGTCCGATCCTTGCAGACGGCGGGCGACGGCTTCGAGCGTGCCGTCGGGCACGCTTTCCGGCTCGATCGCGACGCAGATCGCCGAGCGATATTCGCTGGTGATGGTGTGGCGGAGGTTCGGCATCGTCACCGCGAGCTCGCCATGCGACTCGCGACCTTCGCTGGTTGACAGATGCAAGCCGTCGCGGATCGCGACATAGACATGGAATGCACCGGGACAGCGCTCGCGCGGGCGGCCGAGCAGCCCGGCATAGAACACCCGTTCCGGCGTGATCAGCATCCGGTGACCGGATTGCTGGCTGGAGCTCTGGCACTTCGCGTCCACGATCGCGTCCATGGCGGTTCCTCCTCGCGCGGCTCTTTGGGCCGCTGCGGCGGAGCTACCATAACGCAAATTCGCACGCTGTCACCGATGCGAAATGTCGTCATTCCGGGGCGCATCGAAGATGCGAGCCCCAATGCGCAGTTGCGCATTGTGGAATCTCGAGATTCCGGGTTCGATGCTGACGCATCGTCCCGGAATGACGGAGAAGTTACGGCCGCGCCCGCGGCGCAACGTTCTGTTCCTGACCGGCTTTTTGCTCCGCCGCGACCGCGCGCTGGTAACCGTCGCGCTGCTGCAGCCGCGCCCAATAGGCCGCGACATTCGGCCCGAAATCCTTGGCGAGGCCGATATTGCTGGCGAGACGGAGCGCATAACCGTTGGCAATGTCGGCCGCCGTGAAGCGTTCCGCGCAGAGGAATTCCGACTTCGCGGCGGCGGCCTCGACCGCGCGCAGGCGGCCCAGGAACCATTTTGCATAATCGCCCGAGACCTGCGGGTTGCGCCGCTCCTCCGGCTCAAGCTGGCTGTAGCGGAGCACCAGCGTCTGCGGGAAGGTCAGCGTCGCGTCGGAAAAATACATCCAGTTCAGGAACGCGCCATAGGCCGGCTCGTCGACGCCGACGATCAGCGGCGTCGGGCCGTATTTGGTGCCGAGATAATGGCAGATGCCGGAGGACTCCGTCATTCTGGTCTCGCCATCGATCATGAATGGGATGGTGCCGAGCGGATTGATGCCGAGATATTCCTTGGCGAACACGCGCGGCGGGAACGGCAGCATCTTCAGCTCATAGGCAAGCCCGAGCTCCTCCAGCATCCACAGCGGACGGAACGAGCGCGCGGCGTCGCAGTGATAGAGCGTGATCATCAGGCGTTTCCCTTTTGCTTCAGGCCAGGCAGCGTGCCCATCATCTTGCACAATACCATGAGCATGACCTCGTCGGCGCCGCCGCCGATTGAGGTCAGGCGGCTGTCGCGATAGGCGCGGCTGACCGGCGTCTCGTTGGTGAAACCCATGCCGCCCCAATATTGCAGGCAGGCGTCGGTGAGCTCGCGGCCGAGCCGGCCAGCCTTCAGCTTGGCCATGGTCGCGAGCCGGGTCACCTCCTCGCCGGCCACCAGCGCCTCGCCGGCACGATAGATCAGCGAGCGCAGCAGCTCGACCTCGGTCTGCATTTCCGCGAGCTTGAAGTGCACCACCTGGTTGTCGAGGATCGAGCCGCCGAACGCCTTGCGGTTGCGAGTGTAGTCGATGGTCGCGTTGATGATGAATTCATGGGCCTTCAGGCAGGCCGCCGCCCCCCACAGCCGTTCCTCCTGGAACTGGATCATCTGGTAGGTGAAGCCCTGGCCCTCCTCGCCGATCCGGTTGCGCTTCGGCACCCGGACATTGTCGAAGAAGATCTGTGCAGTGTCGGAGGAGCGCATGCCGAGCTTGTCGAGCTTGCGCGCGATCTGCACGCCCTTCGTCTTCATCGGCACGCAGATCAGCGACTTGTTGCGATGGACCGGGCCGTCGCTGGTGTTGGCGAGCAGGCAGATCCAGTCGGCCTGGGTGCCGTTGGTGATCCACATCTTGCCGCCATTGATGACGTAGTCGTCGCCGTCGGCGCGCGCACTGGTCTTGATCGAGGCGACGTCGGAGCCGGCACCGGGCTCGGAGACGCCGATGCAGGCGACCTGATCGCCGGCAATCGCCGGCGCCAGGAATTCGCGCCGTACCTCGTCGGAGCCGAACCGCGCCAGCGCCGGCGTCGCCATGTCGGTCTGCACCCCGATCGCCATCGGCACGCCGCCGCAGGTGATGGCCCCCAACTCCTCGGCCATCATCAGCGCGTAGGAATAATCCAGTCCCTGGCCGCCGAACTCGACCGGCTTGTTGAGGCCGAGGAAGCCGAGATCGCCGAGCTTCTTGAACAGCTCATGCGCCGGGAAGATGTCGGCCTTCTCCCATTCGTCGACATGGGGATTGATCTCGGCCGCGATGAACTTCTGTAGTGCGCGGCGCGGTTCGTCGTGGTCGGCGGTGAAGAGCATGTTCTCGAACTATCCTTTGTCATTCCGGGGCGATGCGAAGCATCGAACCCGGAATCTCGATCCATTACCTCTGGATTCCGGGTTCGCGCTGGCGCGCGCCCCGGAATGACCTTTCCTTCTCACCTCCCCGTGAAAGGGGAGGTCGGCGTGCTCGGCAACGCCGAGCGGGCCGGGTGGGGGTCAACTGCCAGTCGGGCTCGCGGCTTGACCCCCACCCTGCCCTCCCCTTTCAGGGGGAGGGTTCACAATCCGTCTTTTCGCCGCGACCACATCATCACCTGACGCGATCACAATCCCATCTGTCGGCTCGCGAGGTCCTTCATGATCTCCTCGGTGCCGCCGCCGATCGCGTTGACCTTGACCTCGCGGTAGATGCGCTCGACCTTGACGCCGCGCATGAAGCCGGCGCCGCCGAAGATCTGCACCGCCTCGGAGGCGCAGTGCGCCATGGTCTGCGTCGCCTGGTTCTTCATCATGCAGATCTCGGCGACCGGGCTTTCGCCCTGGCCGAGCCGCCATGCCAGCATCTCCAGCATCGCCTGCGAGGCCGCCACCTTCTGCGCCATGTCGACGATCTTGTGCCTGATCACCTGGTGTTGGGCGATCGGCTTGCCGAACGTCTTGCGCTCCTTGGCATAGGCGACCGCCTCGTCGAGGCAGACGCGCGCATAGGCAGTGCAGCTCGCCGCCATGCCCATGCGCTCGCTGTTGAAGTTCTGCATGATAATCTTGAAGCCCTGGCCTTCTTCGCCGATCAGGTTCTCGACCGGCACGCGGCACTCGTCGAAGTGAAGCGTCGCGGTGTCCGACGCCCACCAGCCCATCTTCTTCAGCTTGGTGCGGGACAGGCCGGGCGTATTGCCTTCGATCAACAGCAGGCTGACGCCGCCGGGACCTTCGCCGCCGGTGCGCACCGCGACCGTCAGATAGTCGGCGCGCATGCCCGAGGTGATGAAGGTCTTCTCGCCGAAGACGACATAATGATCGCCGTCGCGCCGCGCCCTGGTGCGCAGGTTCGCGACATCGGAGCCGCCGCTCGGCTCGGTGATCGCGAGCGCGGAGATCTTCTTGCCGGCGAGCACGTCCGGCAGCACCCGCGCCTTGACCTCGGGCCGCGCGGCGCGCGCGATCGGCGGCGAGCCGATGGTGTGGCTCATCAGGCTCGAGGAGACGCCGCCGGCGCCGGCCCGCGCCAACTCCTGCGAGGCCACGATCTTCATGAACTGGTCGGCGGCGATCCCGCCATACTCTTCCGGGAAGCCAAGGCCGAGCAGCCCGATCGCGGATGCCTTGGCATAGAGCTCGCGCGGAAACTCGCCGTCCTCGTCCCATTGATGGGCATAAGGCTCGATTTCCCTGGCAATAAAGCGCCGCATCACCTCGCGAAAGGCCTCATGCTCGCCGGTGTAGAACGGGTTTGCCATCCGCGTGCTCCGTTGATTCTTCTCTCCGACGATGTCCGGATTTCTCCCGGTTCACTTGCGTCGAGTGGCTGCCATCGGTGCCGACGCCCGGTCCGGCGATTTGCCAGCCACTAAACGCAAGACAGTATCCTTATACGCCCCCTCCACTGCCAATTCATGGCATCAATTGAGCCAGGAACAGGCGGCGCAAGACTGCCGTTCCGGAGGAGGGAAATTTGCCGGTTCGTTATTACGACTGGATCGCGCATCATCGCCGGCGCACGCCGGACAAGATGGCGCTTGTCGATCTCGCCAGCGATCGCCGCTTCAGCTATGCGGAGCTCGACGCCCGCGTGTCGCGGCTTGCGGCCTGGCTGCGCGATGGGCTGAAGGTTGCCCGCGGCGACCGCGTCGCGGTGCTGGCGCTGAACACGACGGATACGCTGGAGGTGCAGTTCGCCTGCTTCCGGATCGGCGCGATCTTCCTGCCGCTCAACACCCGCCTCACCGTTCCCGAGCTGCGCTACATCACCGGCGACGCCGCGCCGAAGGTGATGATCCACGACGACGATCTCGCCGAGACCGCGCTTGCGGTGGCAAAGCTCTGCAATGTCGCTGCGACCGTGAGGCTCGGCCCCGGCGGCGCCTATGAGGCCGGCATCGCGGCAGCCACGCCGCTCGAGCGGTTCGAGGAGGTCATGCTCGATGACATCTCGACCATCATGTACACCTCGGGGACGACGGGCCAGCCCAAGGGCGCGATCATCACGCATGGGATGACGTTCTGGAATTGCGTCAATCTCGGCGGCCCCGCCTACATCTCGCCGGCCTCGGTGCTGCTCACGGTGCTGCCGCTGTTCCACACCGGCGGGCTGAATTGCTACACCAACCCGGTGCTGCATGCCGGCGGCACCGTGCAGATCATGCGCGCCTTCGATCCCGGCGAGGCGCTGAAGCTGATCGGCGATCCCGCGCAGGGCATCAACGTGTTCTTCGGCGTGCCCGCGATCTACCAGTTCATGGCGCAGCACCCGTCCTTCGCTACGGCGGATTTCAGCCGCCTCGTCATTGGCGGCGTCGGTGGCGCGCCGATGCCGGTCCCGCTGCTCAAGACCTGGGAGGCGCGCGGCGTCGCGCTGCAGCAGGGCTACGGCATGACCGAGACGTCGCCGGCGGTGATGGTACTCGACCGCGAAGATGCCGCGCGCAAGGCCGGCTCGTCCGGCAAGCCGGTGCTGCACACCGAGGTCCGCATCGTGCGGCCCGACGGCAGCGACGCCGCGGTCGGCGAGCTCGGCGAACTCTGGGTCAAGGGCCCGAACATCACGCCGGGCTACTGGAACAGGCCGGACGCCAACGCCTCCTCGTTCACCGACGGCTGGCTGCACACCGGCGACGCCACGCGGATCGACGAGGAAGGCTTCTACTACATCGTCGACCGCTGGAAGGACATGTACATCTCGGGCGGCGAGAACGTCTATCCGGCCGAGGTCGAGAGCGTGCTGCATCAATTGGCCGCCGTCGCCGAGGCCGCGGTGATCGGCATCCCCGACGAGCAATGGGGCGAAGTCGGCTTGGCGATCATCGCCGTGAAATCTGGCCATTCGCTGACCCCGGCCGAGGTCCACGCGCATTGCCAGGCCAATCTGGCGCGGTTCAAATGCCCGCGCCTGATCGAATTCATCGAGGTCCTGCCGCGGAACGCGACAGGCAAAATTCATAAGCCGACGCTCCGGCAACAATTCAGCCGGCCGAAGCCAACCGATACCGCGGCGTGAGCCAGACGCGCGCCGCGCGTTCCGGGATTCGCCGCGACAAGGATTGCCCCGCTGCCGTCTGCCGGGACCGGCTGCGGGTTCGTTGCGTAAGTCCCCAACCAAGATCAATCGAGGAAATTGCCTTTATGAAAACAACAACACTGTCGCTGCTGGCAGCCGCCACGGCGCTCTGCCTGCTCTCCACCCAGGCCGCCTTTGCACAAAAGAAGTATGATACCGGCGCCTCCGACACCGAGATCAAGATCGGCAATGTCGAGGCCTATAGCGGTCCCGCCTCCGCCTACGGCATCATCGGTAAGACCGAAGAAGCCTATTTCAAGATGATCAACGACCAGGGCGGCATCAACGGCCGCAAGATCAACTGGATCTCCTATGACGACGGCTACTCGCCGCCGAAGACCGTGGAGCAGATCCGCAAGCTGATCGAGAGCGACGAGGTCTTCCTGGTGTTCAACGCGCTGGGCACGCCGACCCAGACCGCGGTGCAGAAGTATCACAACGCCAAGAAGGTGCCGCAGCTGTTCCTCGCCACCGGCGCCAGCAAGTGGAACGATCCGAAGGATTTCCCGTGGACCATGGGTTTCCAGCCGAGCTATCGCGTCGAGGCGCGGATCTTCGGCAAGTACATCCTGAAGGCCAAGCCAGATGCCAAGGTCGCGATCTTCTACGCCAATGACGATTTCGGCAAGGACTACCTGGTCGGCTTGAAGGAGATCCTCGACAAGTCGAGCGTCAAGATCGTCGCCGAAGAGAGCTACGAGACCACCGAGCCGTCGATCGACTCCCACATCGTCAAACTGAAGGACACCGGCGCCGACGTGTTCGTCAACATCTCGACGCCGAAATTCGCGGCGCAGGCGATCAAGAAGATCGCCGAGCTCAACTGGAAGCCGATGCAGGTGATGACCGACGTCTCGATCTCGATCGGCGCGGTCATGAAGCCCGCCGGGCTTGAAGCTTCCGAAGGCGTGCTCTCGGCCGGCTACCTGAAGGACGCGTCCGATCCGCAGTGGAAGAATGACGAGGGCATGAAGAAGTTCATGGCCTTTGCCGAGAAGTACATGCCGGGCGCCAACCTCGCCGACGCCAATCTGGTCTATGGCTACGCCGCGGCGCAGACCATGGTGCAGGTGCTGAAGCAGGCCGGCGACAACCTGACGCGTGAGAACGTGATGAAGCAGGCCGCCAGCCTCAAGGACTTCACGCCCGACACGTTGATCCCCGGCATCAGGATCAACACCAACGCAACCGACTTCGCGCCGGTCGAGCAGCTCAAGATGATGCAGTTCAAGAACGGGCAGTGGGAGCTGTTCGGCGACATCATCAGCGCCGAGACCGGCGGCTAGCGCGACGCGCACCACGAGCAATAATGTCGCGAAGCCGCCCCTTGGGGCGGCTTCGTCGTTTCGGCGAGCACTCTCACCGTCACCCTGAGGAGCCGCGAAGCGGCGTCTCGAAGGGTCGACGGCCCGGCTCCCGAGTCGATGCATACGGGCCGTGCATCCTTCGAGGCTCGCCCAGCGGCGCAATCGCGCCGCAAGGCTCGCACCTCAGCGACTGTGTTCTTCGTCAAGCGGATTGCCATGGTTTTTGGTCCCTGAGCATGGCGTTGAGGGTTGTGAGGACTTTGCGTGCAACGGCGATGAGGGCGACCATCTTGGGCTTTCCAGCGGTCACCAGGCGTCGGTAGAAGACCTTGAGCTGCGGATGGTATCGGCTGGCCGACAGGGCGGCCATGTAGAGCCCGGCGCGCAGCTTGGCCCTTCCACCGCCGATCATGCTCTTGCCCTTCCAGCGGCCCGACTGGCGGGTGAACGGGGCAAGACCGGCGAGGCTCGCAATCTGACGCCGATTGAGCGTGCCGAGCTCGGGCACCTCGGCGAGGAAGGTCCGTGCGAGGGTGTTGCTCACGCCAGGAAAGCTGACCAGCAACTCCTCCTTGGCGCGCCAGACTGGCGAGCCGCGCACCAGCGTGTCGATGTCGTTGTCGATCTCCGGCAGCTCCTTCTCGAGGACCTTGATATGGCGGGCAAGGCTCTTGCGGACGCGGACGTTCTCGGCCCGCTTCTCGCGCTGACGCTCGGCAACGATCATCTCGATGATCTGCCGTCGGCGGCTGACCAGTTCGGCCAGCAGCCGGGCTTCCTGATCCGGCATCGCACGCGGCTCCGGCTGCACCGCCTCGACAAACCGCGCGATGACCGCCGCATCGATCGGGTCCGTCTTGGCGCGCTGGCCAACCGCCTGCGCGAAGTGCCGGATCTGGGCCGGGTTGACCACCACCAGCGGCAGCCGGGCGCCGGCCAGCGCCGCAGCAACGATCGTCTCGAAGCCGCCGGTTGCCTCCACCGCAATCAGCGCCGGCGAGATCGCCTGCAAGCGCGCAACGAGCTCTTCCAGGCCTTTGCCGTCACGCGCCACGGCAAAGGCTTCTCCGCTCGGACGGACATGCACGTCCAGTCGGTCCTTCGACACATCAATGCCAACGTAGATCGCGTCCATCTGCACCCATCCTTGCGCAACCGGGCTCGCCAGGCGGCCCTCGCGACTGTTCGGGTTCAATGGAACAACGGACGGGGCGCCGCGCTGAGGTCCGGGCTTCAAAGCCCTGGGATGAAGCGGTCTCCCGTCCGTTACCGCACCGGACACTCTATCCGATCCAGTGCCTCCTGACTTACAAGGATGACGGACCTAACTCTGCCGTTGTCATCCCGGCAAGAAAATCGCGAAAGGCTCATCGATCGTTCGACGCAAATGCTCGCGATAGGCGGCGTAGTTCGCGTCATCCGCCGACACCCGGCCGAGGCTGGGCTTGGGCACGTTCTTCACCGGCAGGAACGCGATCGGCGCGGCGACCGGCGTCAGCAGTGAGCCGCGGCCGGCGAGCAGCGTCGTGATGATGCCGTACATCTCGCCGGAATTGCGCGGGCGCGACACCGTGATCACGCGATGCTGGCCGTGCCTGTTGGTCACGAGGTAGACGAAGCCGGATTCGTTGGGCACCGCGACTTCGCCGTACTGCGTATAGTCGGCGTCCTGCCGCTCGCCTTCGCGGAAGCCGAGCGATGACGACGCCTCGTCCCAGGTGATCTCCGTCCGATAGGCGTAGAGTGCGCCCTGCTCGCCGAACGACGGCCGCACCGTGATGTAGGTCCCTTCGATCCGCGCCACCGCGCGGCGGGAATAGGATCCGAGGCTGTCGGGCGCGATCCCGCCATTGGCGGGTGCGGCCACCGTGATCGTCTCCGGCAGCTTGCGCAAGGACACACCCAGCGCCTGTTCCAGCCGCACGGTGGTCGCCAGCGTGAACGGGCGGCGGCCGCCGAGCACCTTCTCCAGGGTCGAGAGGCTGAGCTTGGCCTGCTCGGCCAGCGTCTGCCGCGAGATGCGGCGGCGCGCGATCTCCTCGCGGATGGTCTCCGCGACCTGCTGGCTCTGCTCGGCGGATAGCTGCTTGTCAGGCGTCGGCATCCAGATTCCTGCCCGGTTCCCCTTGATTCCGCGCAGTCTAGCAGACCGGACAATCCATCACCAAACCGCACAAATCCGCCTCAGCCGGCGGCGGGCCGCGCCGGACGGCGGCCAATCATTGCCGATCATTCTGCTCGCGCCAAAACCGCCGTTCTCCATGATCGCGAGGCAGCGAAAGCCTCGCTCGGGAGTGACGAAAATGACGATTTACGATGCATGTGAGAGCAACCCGCAGATCCGCCTGTCGCGCAGGATGCGCATTGCGCTGTTCTTTCTGGTGGAAGGTGTGGCCGCGCTGGCGATCGGCTTTGCAGCCTTGTTCGTGAGCTTCGATCCGGTGTGGTCGGCCGAGCTGCCGCGACAGGCGGTGCTGCGGCCGAGCGATGCGCGTTCCGGCTCGCTGCTGTTCAAGACCGACGACGGCTATGCCGACGCGACCAGGCTCGGCATTGACGTCGACCTCACGGTGTCGGGTCCGACGGTCCGCGCCCGCGTCACGCAGATCTTCCGCAACCCGACCAAGGACTGGGTGGAGGCGACCTATGTCTATCCGCTGCCGGCGGGCGGCGCGGTCGACACGCTGAAGATGGTGGTCGGCGACCGCGTCGTGGTCGGCGACATCAAGGAGCGGCAGCAGGCTCGCGCGATCTACGAGCAGGCCAAGCAGAACGGCCAGAAGGCCGCGCTCACCGAGCAGGAGCGGCCCAACATCTTCACCAATTCGGTCGCCAATATCGGCCCCGGCGAAACCGTGCTGGTGCAGATCGAATATCAGGAGTCGGTGCAGCAGAACGGCAACGAGTTCTCGCTGCGGGTGCCGATGGTGGTCGGCCCGCGCTACAATCCGCGCCCGGTGGTGCAGAGCGTCGATCTCCGCGCCGACGGCAACGGCTGGGGCGCAACGTCAACCGATCCCGTGCCGGATCGCGACCGCATTGCGCGCGAAGTGCTCGATCCGGCAGAGAATGCGCCGGTCAATCCGACCAACATCACGGTGCATCTGAACGCCGGCTTCCCGCTCGGGGAAGTGAAGAGCCATTTCCACCAGGTCAGGATCGAGAGCCCCGACAGCACCACGCGCGTCGTCAAGCTCGCCGAAGGCCCGGTGCCGGCCGATCGTGATTTCGAGCTCACCTGGAAGCCGGCCGCCGAGAAGGCGCCGTCTGTCGGGCTGTTCCGCGAGCATGTCGGCAATTCCGACTATCTGCTGGCCTTCGTCACCCCGCCGTCGGTCGAGCAGACGCAACAGAAGCCGTTGCCGCGCGAGGTGATCTTCGTGATCGATAATTCCGGCTCGATGGGCGGCACTTCGATCATCCAGGCCAAGGCGAGCCTGACTTACGCGCTCGGCCGCCTGCAGCCGACCGATCGCTTCAACGTGATCCGGTTCGACGACACCATGGACACGCTGTTCCCGTCGCCGGTCGCGGCCAACAGCGCCAATATCGGCAACGCGACGGCGTTCGTCAGCGCGCTGCAGGCCCGCGGCGGCACCGAGATGGTGCCGGCGATGCGCGCGGCGTTGTCCGACACCAACCATGACGACGCCAATTACGTCCGCCAGGTTGTGTTCCTGACCGACGGCGCCATCGGCAACGAGCAGCAATTGTTCGAGACCATCAGCGCGCTGCGTGGCCGCTCGCGGGTGTTCATGGTCGGCATCGGCTCGGCGCCGAACACCTATCTGATGACGCGGGCCGCCGAGCTCGGCCGCGGCACCTTCACCCATATCGGCTCGGTCGAGCAGGTCGACGAGCGCATGCGCGGCCTGTTCGCCAAGCTGGAAAATCCCGCGGTGACTAGCCTCTCCGCGAAATTCTCCGAGGCGGCGGCCGACCTGACGCCGTCGGCATTGCCCGACGTCTATCGCGACGAGCCGCTGGTGCTGGCCGCCAAGCTCGACAAGCTGGCCGGCTCGGTCGAGATCAAGGGTCGCATCGGCGACCGCCCGTGGAGCGTGACGCTGCCGCTCGCGAATGCCGCTGAAGGCAAGGGCCTGTCGAAACTGTGGGCGCGCCGCAAGATCGCCGATGCTGAGGTCGCGCGCACCACGCGGCAGGACAGCCCCGAGGACGCCGACAAGACCATCCTTACGCTGGCGCTGGAGCATCAGCTCGTCACGCGGCTGACCAGCCTTGTCGCGGTCGACAAGACGCCGAGTCGTCCAGACGGCGAGCCGCTGAAGCTCTCCGAGTTGCCGCTCAACCTGCCCGCCGGCTGGGATTTTGCGAAGGTGTTCGGCGAGCGTCCGAGTCTGCCGGCCGTGCCGGGCGAGCGGCGCGCCGACGGTGGCGACAGCAAGGTGCAGCTCGCTGCGCTGAAGCGGTCACCGGTCGCCACACAAAGTCCCGGCACAATCCAACTGCCGAAGACCGCGACCGACGCGGAGCTGAAGATGATCGCGGGCGTGATCCTGCTCACGGTCAGCCTTCTCCTGCTGGTGTTCAACCGGCGTCAGACGTCGCCCCAATGACGTCGGATGAAAGGAGGAGGTGCCCCCCAACCTCCTCCTTCAAGAGCGCGCGCGGCCTTCCACCCGTCCCCCAGGGGCCGCGCGCGCAACTCTTTTCCAACCCGCAATGTCATTCCGGGGCGATGCGCAGCATCGAACCCGGAATCTCGAGATTCCGGGTCTGGTCCTTCGGACCATCCCGGAATGACGGCAACAGGCGCAACAATGCCCCGCTTCATCCCATCCCTCGGCTTCGCCCTCATCGGCCTGATCCTGTTCGGCCAGGGCGCCTATATCCACGCCAAGGCGCTACTCGCACAGGTGCTGCTGGAGCGTGCCTTCACACAAAGCATCGCGACCGGCCAGCCGGTGAAGCCGTGGAGCTGGGCCGACACGTGGCCGGTGGCACGGATCGAGGTGAAGCGCCTGCACGCGTCCGCGATCGTGCTTGCCGGCAGCAGCGGCCAGGCGCTGGCGTTCGGCCCCGGCCATGTCGAACAGACCGTCGATGCCGGCGAGCGGGGCGTCGCGGTCTATTCCGCGCACCGCGACACGCATTTTCACTTTCTCAGGGATGTCACAATCGGTGACGAGATCGACGTCACGCGCAGCGACGGCAAGATGTTTCGCTATCGGGCCGATCGCAGTTCGGTGGTCCGCTTCGATCAATCGGGGATTGATCCGCTCACCGACCGTCGTGAACTGGTGCTGTCGACCTGCTGGCCGTTCGATGCGCTGACATCGGGGCCCGAGCGTTATCTGTTGCACGCGACTTTGGTCGAAACGGATTCGCGCCCGCGCGGATCGGGTTCCTGATACGCAATCAATTTTGCGCCTGCCGGGATATTGCGCGCGGTGCCCTGACCTGCGCCAGCATGAGTTGCTACCCCCTTTCCCTCGCCATAAAAACAATGAAAAATCGCGCGCCTCACGGTGATCCGCCGTGGCCAGAGGAAACAAAGACAACAAGGATAAGGGCAGGCTCCATGGAAGCTTTCGCAAGCACCGCGTCTCATGTGTCCCACGAATGGGCGCCGCCCGCTGACGCCAGCGATATCGTCAAGAGCATCCACGCGATGCTGCATCCGCGCAACATCGTGCTGGTCGGCGCCACCGACAAGCCCGGCAATTACGCCGAACGGATCTGGAACAATCTGGTCAAATACGGCTACGCCGGCGGCCTCTATCCGATTAACGCCAAGCGCGAAGCGATCTGGGGCGTCACCTGCTACAAGGACTTCGCCAGCCTTCCCGAAAAGCCCGACCATGTGCTGGTTCTGGTGCCGGCCCGGTTTGCGGTACAGGTGATCCGCGATGCGGCCGCGGCCGGCGCGCGCTCGGCGACGATCGTCACCTCGGGCTTCAGCGAGCTGCAGGATGAGGAAAGCCAGCGGCTCGCGGTCGAGCTGAAGCGGGCGATCAAGGAGACCGGGCTTGCGGTCACCGGTCCGAATTGCCTCGGCAATCTCAGCGCCGGCGAAAACCTGTTCACCAATATCGACGACCGCATCGTCACCATGGAGCAGGGCGCGGTGGCGATCGCCGGCCAATCCGGCGCGATCGTGATGGCGATCCGCCAGGCGCTGGAGGATCGCGGCGTCGGCGTCGGCTACATGGTCACGACCGGCAATGAATCCGGCCTCGAGACCCCGGACCTGATGAGCTATTTCGCCGCCGATCCGAGCATCCGCGTCATCGTGGTCTATCTCGAAGGCGTCAGGAACACGAAGGTATTCCGCGATGCCTGCAAGGCCGCGCGCGCCGCCGGCAAGCCGGTGATCGCGCTCAAGCTCGGCGCCTCCGAAGGCGGCCGCGCCGCGGCGATGGCGCATACCGGCGCGCTCGCCGGCTCGATCGAGACCTTCGATGCGATCTCGACCCGCGAAGGCGTGATCCGGGTGCGTGGGCTGGATGAACTGATCGAAACCACCGAGTGCTTCGTCCATGCCGATCCGCCGAAGGGCAATCGCCTCGCGGCGGTATCGCTATCGGGCGGCAAGCGTGGCCTTCTGATCGACGCGTTTTATTCCGCCGGCCTGAATTTTGCGCCGTTGAGTCCGAACGCCTCGGAGCAGCTGGCAAAAATGCTCGGCCCCGGCAGCATCGTCGGCAATCCGCTCGACGCCGGCTTTGCCGCGGTGGTCGATCCCTCCGTCTACATGAAGTCGATCAAGATCATGATCGACGATCCCGACACCGATATCGTCATCATCGATGCCGAGCTGCCGAAGGCGCCACACGAGCTGCGCGAGCGCAATTTGCGCATCGTCAACGAGATGGCAGGCCAGGCCAACAAGCCGGTGATCTATATCAGCGCGATGTCGATCGGCTTCACCGAATTCACCAAGGGACTGCGCAAGTCGCTGCCCGATATCGCGGTCATGCAGGGCCTCGACCGCGCTGTCGGCGCGATCAAGTCGCTGATCGAATATGCCGGCCTGCGCAAGGAGGTGCCCGATATCGCCTCGAGCTCGAAGGCATCGGCGCGCGCGGTGCTGGAGAAGACGCTGAAGGCCGCCAACGGCGCCGCCGCGCTCGACGAGGTCGCCTCGAAGAAGCTGCTCAAGGCCTACGGCATCCCGATCTCAAAGGAAGAGGTCGCGCAGACCGCGGCCGAGGCCGTGAAGATCGCCAAGCAAATCGGCTTCCCGGTGGTCGCCAAGGTGGTCAGCCCCGACATCCTGCACAAATCCGATATCGGCGGCGTGGTGCTGAATCTCGCCAATGCGGCCGAGGTGAAGAAGGCGTTCAACGACATCACCGCGCGGGTGAAGAAGCTGAAGGGCAAGCCGAAGCTCGAGGGCATCCTGATCGCACAGCAGGTCAAGGCCGACCTCGAGCTCGTGGTCGGCGCCTCGCTCGACGCCGAGATGGGCCCCGTCGTGCTGTTCGGCACCGGCGGCGTCGATATCGAGCTGATGAAGGACGTCGCCCTCGCCGGCGCGCCGCTCGACGCCGCCGAGGCGAAGGAGCTGATCGCCAGGACCAAGGCCGGGGTCAAGATGAAGGGCTACCGCGGCAAGCCCGCGCTGCACGAGCCGTCGGCGGTGAAGGCGCTGGTCGGGCTCGCCAATCTGATGGCGGACGCCAACGGCCGCATCGCCTCGATCGACGTCAACCCGTTCCTGATCAACAGCAAGCTCGGCGTCGCCGTCGACGGCCTGATCGTGCTGAACAACGCCGCCGCGAACAAGGCCGCGGGGCATTAGGTTCGGCGCACGCTCGCAGTTCCGTCATCCTGAGGTGCGAGCGGAGCGAGCCTCGAAGGATGACGGAACTCTGAGCGCGTCAGCGGTTCGACCGCCATCGCGCTAAAAGCTCGCACCCCACTGCCGCGCGGTCTGCATTACCCAGTCGCGATAGAGTGTCAGCGGCGTCACGCCGGTGATGCCGCCGCAGCCGGCGGCGCCGTTCGGCCCTGTCGACCAGCTCACCACGCCGACGATTGCGGGGCCGCCCTGCTTGTCCTCGAACACCGGCGCGCCGGAATCGCCGGTGCAGGCCCCGAGCCCGTCGCGCACGCCCTGCCCGACCGGATCGACGAGACGGATCTGCAACGTGCCGGGCTTGCCGCTCGCGATCAGGCCGGCGACGCGGGTGGCGCCGCCGCTTTTGCCGTCGCCGCGCACGGTGACGCCGACGCCTGCGATGGTGAAGCGGCCGCCGACCTGGATCGGAACGTTTGGCATGCCGAGCGCGGCCGGCGCCTTGTCTGCGGCCGGCGCCGCCAGTTGCAGCAGCGCGACATCGGCGGTCGCGACATGATTGGTCATCGCCTGCATCCGAAAGCCGGGATGGATCGCAACCGTCCTGACGTCCTGCAGCTTCGGCTGCCTGTCCGCGCCATATTCGACAATCTTGTAATCGGCACCGGGCTGCACGCAATGCGCCGCGGTCAGCACGACCTTCGGCGCGATCAGCGCGCCGGTGCAGAAATTGCCGCGCGAGCCGACGATGGTGACGACGGAGCGCGCAACGCCATCCGTCGACGGCGCGCCACCGCCGACGATGGCGAAAGCCGGAGGGCAGACCAGCGACACGAGAACGGCGAGGATCAGGCGGGATGTCTTCATCGGCGAAGCAATAGCCCGCTCCGCGCGGGTCGCCAAGCACCGAACGAGCACCGAACAAGCGCCGGATCGGGCTGGTCCCGGTCTGCGATCCGTGTTAGCCGCTCCTCAAGCAACGCATCATTGGGCAGGAAAGCATGATCGAGGCAGTGATCTGGGATTTCGGCGGCGTGTTGACCACCTCGCCGTTCGAGGCGTTCGCGCGCTATGAGACCGAGCGCGGCCTGCCGATCGACATCATCCGCCGCACCAACGCCGCCAACCATCTCGAGAACGCCTGGGCCAAGTTCGAGCGCGCCGAGATCGATATCGACGCATTCGACGCGCTGTTCGCCACGGAATCGAAGGCGCTCGGCGCCGAGGTGCGCGGCAAGGACGTGCTGCCGCTGCTCTCCGGCGACCTGCGCCCCGAGATGGTCGAGGCGCTGAAGCGCATCAAGGCGAAATTCAAGACCGGCTGCATCACCAACAATCTGCCGGCGAACGCGATCGGCAGCCGCAGCGGACGCACGCTCTATGTCGCCGAGGTGATGGCGCTGTTCGACCACATCATCGAGTCCGCAAAGATCGGCCTGCGCAAGCCCGACCCGCGGATCTACCAGATGATGGTGGAGACGCTGCAGGTGAACCCGAAGAACTGCGTCTATCTCGACGATCTCGGCGTCAATTTGAAGCCGGCGCGCGAGATGGGCATGACCACGATCAAGGTCGCGAATGCCGCGCAGGCAATCGACGAGCTTGAAGCCGCGACCGGCCTCACGCTGAGGTGAAGCGGGTTACGCGCCCATTCATGCCGCATTCACGCGGCGGCTTCTAATTGTCGGCCTCCCCCCGGGTCACGGCGCGATCGCATCGTGACCCCTTTCCCGGTCTGAGCATGACGTTCCGGAAAACCGACGTCCACTTCTCCGGATCATGCCTCGCGGAGGCACTTTCCCATGAAATCTCTTGTCGTCGCCCTTGTCTCGGCTGGTTCGCTGCTGATCCCGGTTGCAGCGCTCGCGCAGACAACGCCGGCCCCCACAACAGCGCCGGTGGCAGCTCCCGCGCAACAGAGTGCGTCGACGGCGGCGCCCGTGCCCGGTGCGAAGCGCGCGGCCTGCCAGAGCTCGGCGAAGGCGCTGAAGGGCCAGGAGCGGCACGACCAGATGCAGCTCTGCATGGCGCAGGCGCGTCTCGACTGCCTGAAGCAGGCCATCGACCAGAAGATCACGGGCCCGCAGCGCAAGGATTTCGTGAAGAGCTGCGCGGGTTGACGGTAGCCGGGCTACGAGATTCTTCTCCTTCCCCCTGAAAGGGGGAAGGTCGGGATGGGGGTCAGCCGCAGACGCCGGCGTTGATGGAGAGAGTAGATCCCCACCCGCTTTGCTCTGGCGAGCAAAGCGACCTCCCCTTTTCAAGGGGAGGTTCGAACTACACGCTAACAAGCGTAGCCCGTATTGCGCTTGGCGGAAATACCCCGGAACCATGCGCTAACCCCATGCCTTTGCGGGCCAAACGAGCCTTGTGCTTTGCCCGCAACGGGCGCAGAACAGGTCCGAGTTCAAGGCAAATTCGGAGCTGATCCTCGTGGCTGACACCAGGCCCACCGCCTCGATCGAGGCCGTGGAAAGCGGCCTCGCCGCGCAAGGCTATATTGCGAGCCGGCAGATCGCGACCGCGGTCTATCTGTCGCAGCAGATCGAGAAGCCGATCCTGGTCGAGGGCCCTGCCGGCGTCGGCAAGACCGAGCTGGCGAAGGCGATCGCCGCATGGCGCGGCATGAAGATGATCCGCCTGCAATGCTATGAGGGCCTCGACGAGGCCAAGGCGCTGTATGAGTGGAAATACGCCAAGCAGCTGCTCTACACCCAGATCCTGAAGGACAAGCTCGGCGAGGTGCTCGGCGGCGCGCAGTCGCTGGCCGCTGCGCTCGACCAGCTCCACACCTTCGGCGACGTGTTCTTCTCCAAGGAATTCGTCGAGCCGCGGCCGCTGTTGCAGGCGCTGGAGCAGCCGGCCGGCTGCGTGCTTCTGATCGACGAGATCGACAAGTCGGATGCCGAATTCGAATCGCTGCTGCTGGAGATCCTCTCGGACTTCCAGGTCACGATTCCCGAGCTCGGCACCGTCTCCGCGGTGGCACCGCCGACAGTAATCCTGACCTCGAACAGCGAGCGCGATCTTGGCGACGCCTTGAAGCGGCGCTGCCTGCATCTGCACATCGGCTTCCCCGAGCAGAAGCTGGAGGAGCGCATCGTCGAGAGCCGGGTGCCCGGCATCTCGCAGACGCTGCGCAAGCAGATGGTCGGCTTCATCCACGAGATCCGCTCGCTGGACCTGAAGAAGCTGCCCTCGGTCAGCGAGGCGATCGACTGGGCGCGCGTGCTGGTGCTGCTGCAGGCCAGCGAGCTCGACCACGAGATCGTCAGGGACACGCTCAACGTGCTCCTGAAATACGAGGCCGATATCGAGGCCGCGACGCCGCAGATTTCGTCCTTCATCGCCAAGGCGTCGCGCCAGGGCGTGTTCAGCTAGACCAAGATGCGCGAGAACCTGCATCGCTTCTTTCGTGCGGCGCGGGGAGCCGGGGTCCGGGTCTCGCCCGCCGAAAGCATCGATGCGATGCGGGCGGTCGCCCAGGTCGGCTTTGCCGACCGCGACATCCTGCGCGACACCTTCCTGCTGACGCTGGCCAAGACCCAGGACGAGAAGCGCGCGCTCGGCGAATGCTTCGACCTGTTCTTCAGCCAGCCCGAGCCGCAGCAGGAGAGCGCCGAGCAGGACAAGATCGACGACGGCAGCGAGTCCGGCGCCAACCCGTCGGCCGACGAGCATGGCGATGCGTCGGGCGGCGCCGCCAGCGAGAATGTGGGGCCGCTGGCGCAGATGCTGCTGTCGCAAGATCGCTCCGCGATTTCGAGCGCGATCGCCAATGCCTCCGGCGCCGCCTCGCTGCCAGACATCCGCTACTTCACCCAGCGCGGCATCTTCCAGACCCGCATCCTCGATGCGATGGGGATCCAGCGCCTGCGCGACGACATCGACGAGCAGACCACGCGCAATCCCGCGCTCGCCGAACGGCTGCAGGAAGCGCTGAACGGCCTGCGCGGCACCGTTCGCGATGCGGTCTCGCAGGCCCTGCTGCTCTACGGCCGTGAGGAAGCGGAGAATCTGCGCAACGAAATCCTGCGCAACGCGCCGCTGGCGCGGATCGAGCCGCGGCAGTTCGAGCAGATGCGCGCGCTGATCCGCCAGATCGCGCGCCGGCTGCGCGAGCGCTATTCCAAGCCGCGCAAGCGCCAGCGCCGCGGCCATCTCGATGTCCGCCGCACGCTGCGCCGCAACGCGGCCTGGGGCGGCGTCCCCTTCCTCACCGCCTGGAAGCGCAAGCATCGCGACCGGCCGAAGATCGTCGCGCTGTGCGACGTCTCGGGCTCGGTCGCCCGCGTCTCCGACTTCTTCCTGCTCCTGATCCACAGCCTGCACGAGGTGGTGGACGACGTCCGCTCGTTCGCCTTCTCGGGCCACCTGATCGAGGTCAGCGACATCCTGGAATCGAAATCGCCCGAAGAGGCGATGAAGGAGATCATGTCCAAGGTCGGCTTCGGCTCGTCCGACTACGGCAATTCCTTCGCCGATTTCGAGGACAATTGGATGAGCGCGATCACGCCGCAGACCACGGTGATCGTGCTCGGCGATGCCCGTAGCAACAATCTCGATCCGCGCGGCGACATCCTGCGCCGTATCGGCGAGCGCTCCAAGCGGCTGGTCTGGCTCAACCCCGAAGGCCGCATGGTCTGGGGCTTTGGCGATTCCGAGATGCCGCGCTACGCGACCTTCTGCAGCGTGGTGCGGCAATGCGCGACCGCGCGGCAGCTCGAGCGCGCCGTGTCGGATATCGTCGCCACGTATCAATAGGCCGCCGGCCGCGCTTAGATGGCAAGCGACTCGCCGTGGAACAGCCACCCGACGAACGCAGCCAATGTCAGCGCGATCGAGGCGAAGATGCCGACCAGCTTGATCGTCGTGATCGCCTTCAGGATCGAGACAGACCGCGCCGCCGCATGCGGGTCGCCGTGCAGCAGCAGCCATGCCAGGAGACAATCCTCGATCAAGTCGCTGAGCAGGTACACCGCCGGCACGACCAGGCCGAGCCACGCCGCGGACGGGTAGATCCGGCTGAGCCAGTGCGATGACGCCGCCCCCATCGCGCCCGCCAGCGCCAGCATGACGATGAGATCAAGCGGAAACAGGATCGGAAAGACATACTTCATCCGCAGATCGGACTGCACCAGCTCGCCGAGATGGTCGCCGGTGTAGCTCAGCGTCTTCTCCGGAAAGCGGGTGCGGAACCTGCTTGCGAACACGCGATGGGAATAGCTGCCGACCCACCAGAACAGCCCGAACGCCGCCACCACAAGTCCTGAGAGAATGGCCGTCACGAGAGCTTGAGGGCTCATGCCGACCTGTTCCTGTTGTTGTCTTGGAAGCTGCGGGAGGCCGCAGGAAAGATGATCGCGCGCACCGCGGAGTCCCTGAAAGGGAGAAAATGTCGACGCATATAGCAATGATCGACGAGCAGATTTCCATCTTTTCCGAAGTGTTGCAATGGATCTCTCACGGAAACTCCGTCATAGCCGGACATCAGCGAGCCGAAGTGACGCGCTCCTCGGTGCAGCCTTGGCCGGCCGTGGCGAGATTCAATTCGAGAGCCAACGGCAGGCAGCGTCGACGCGCGCTCGCGCTTCGGCTACCCGGCACCACCGGCGGTCACGCCGCCGCCACAGAACGTCTTCAATTGGAGATTGAATTTTCACCACATTCTGCCGTACATAGAGGCCGCGAATTTTCACGGCGGCCGCGAGGGCAACGGATGCCGAAGGATATTGTGATTTGCTGCGACGGCACCGGCAACGAGATCGGTGACAATATTTCCAACGTGCTGAAGCTGTTCCGCGTCGCCGACAAGAATGACCGGCAGCGGATCTATTATCATCCCGGCCTCGGCACCATCGGCCTGCAAAACGCCTGGGGCCGCTTCAAGCAGCAGATGCGCGGCCTGTTCGGGCTGGCCTTCGGCGCCGGTCTCGACCAGGACACGCTCGGCGCCTACCTGTTCCTGTGCCGAACCTGGGAGCCCGGTGACCGGGTCTGGATGTTCGGCTTCAGCCGCGGTGCCTACACGGTGCGCGTGCTCGCGGCCTTCGTCCATGTGATGGGCCTGCTGCCCGTCGACCAGCTCGACCTCGCGAGCTACGCCTTCGGCACCTACAAGAAAGCCAGCTCCGACGCCCAGAAATCCGACGGCACGTTCGACTATGCTCCGTTGAAGGAGGCTTGGCACTTCAGCCAGATTGCCGGCGGCCGCAATATTGACATCGAGTTCGTCGGAGTCTGGGACACCGTGGCCTCGATCATCGTGCCGCGACAGGACAATTTCCTGTTCGACCTGCAGACGCTGCTGTTCACCCGCACCAACTCCAGCGTCAAACGGTTCCGCCAGGCGATCTCGATCGACGAGCGCAGGCGCATGTTCCGACTCAATCGCTGGATCGAGCCGCAGAAATTTCGCTCGGATCCATTCGATCCGGCAACGGAGGTGGAGCAGGACATCCGCCAGGTCTGGTTTGCCGGCGTGCACTCCGACGTCGGCGGCGGCTATCCGGAAGACCAGAGCGGGCCGTCGAAGTTTCCGCTGATCTGGATGCTCGAGCAGGCCAAGGCAGCCGGGCTGCACATGGATCAGGCGCTGATCGATCATCTCGCCTGGGGGATGCCGTTGCCGCCGCACAAGCACGACTATGTGCCGCCGAGCGCGACCGCCCCGCTGCACAATTCGCTGACCGCCGCCTGGGAAATCCTGGAATGGATTCCGAAGAGCGACAAATGGAAGGAATGGCCGGAGCGGAAATCCTTGCTCGGCTTCTATCTGCCGCGCGGCGAGCCGCGGCCGATTGCGGACGGCGCGACCATCCATGCCTCGGTGTTGGAGCGCATGGAGAAGGATCCGGCCTACAAGCCGATCAATATGCCGAAGACCTACAAGATCGAGCCGATGACGCCGCCCCCAGCTCCCCCTGCTGCAACGGCTTGACCGCATTACGCGTCGATCGCGTCCTTGATTCGCTTGCGGCTGAGCGGCAGGTCGCGCAGCCGCTTGCCGGTTGCGTGCGCGATGGCATTGGCGAGCGAGGCGGCGGCTGGGCCCTGCCCGGTCTCGCCGCTGCCGAGGAACGGCTGGCCGGGGCGGTTGATGATGTGGACGGCGATACTGTCGGGCACCGCATTGAAGCGCAGGATCGGGTAGGTCTGCCAGTCGATGCTGGTGATCCTTGTCTCATCGAAGGTGACACTTTCATAGAGCGTCCAGCTCGTCGACTGCACGATCGCGCCCTCGATCTGGTTGGTGATGCCGTCCGGATTGACGACCTGGCCGGCGTCGACGGCGGCGACCGCGCGCACCGGCCGGGCCCGCCCGGTTTCTCGATCGACCTCGACCTCGGACGCGATGGCGCAATAGGCGGCGAGATTCTTGTAGCGCGCGAACGCGAAGCCGTAGCCGTGATTTCGGGGCGGCTGCTGCCCGCGCGTCCAGCCGAACTCCCCCGCGGCCTTCTCGACCACCGCGCGGCCGCGCTGGTCGTCGAGATGCCTGAGGCGAAACTCGACCGGATCGGCGCCGGCGAGACCGGCCAGTTCATCCATGAAGCTCTCGGTCGAGAACACGTTGTGATAGGCGCCGAGCGCGCGCATCGCGGAGATCCGCAGCGGCATCGCGGGGATGAAGTGATGCATCACATGCGCGTTCGGAAAATTGTAGATCGGGATCGCGTTGCGATCGCCGCCGCCTTCCGGCAGCGGCAACGGCTTTGGTGCGGGCACCGCGAATGATCGCGCCATGTGCTGGGCCGCAAGCAGCGCGCCGGCGCCGCCCGGCCGCATCGAATGGGTGTTGCTCCACACCGCAAAATTCCAGTCGGCGATCTTGCCGTCGGTCGTCAGCGACGCGCTCAATTTCGTCACCATCGCCGGGCCATAGGGCTCCCAGCCATGCTCCTGCTCGCGCATCCACTGCACCCGAATCGGGCGCCCGGGCAGCGCCCGGGCGATCAGCGCAGCGTCGGCCGCGGCATCGTCGGCGCCGTTGTGGCCGTAGCAGCCGGAGCCTTCGATATGGATCAGGCGGACGCTAGCGGGCGTCATGCCGAGCATCTCGGCGATCGCCTGCCGGTCGGGATAGACGCCCTGCGTGTGCGTCCACACCGTCATCGCGCCATCGACGAATTGCGCGACCGCGCAGGACGGCCCGATCGAGCCGTGCGACTGGTAAGGCCGCGTGTAGGTCGCTTCGAGCGACCGCGCGCCGCTCACCGTGGGATCGCTACGCTGGAAGATCGCGAAATCCTGCGACGACAGCGTGGTCAGCACGTTGGCCAGATCGTGCTGGTTCGGCAGCTTCGCGCTCTCCCGCCACTTCGCCGCGGCGGCCAGCGCCTGCATGGCCTTGACCGCCGAAAATTCCTTCTCCGCCACCACGGCCAGAAAGTTGCCGTCGCGCACGATTTGAATCACGCCGGGCATTTTCTCGATCGCGGCCGTGTCGCATTCCACGAGCTGCGCGCCGTAGCTCGGCGGGCGCACCACGCGCGCATGCACCATGCCGGGAAGCCGCATGTCCTGCACATAGGCGGCGGCGCCCGTGACCTTGGCCGGAATGTCGACGCGCGGCACCGGCTGGCCCATCACCTTGAAGCTCGCCGGATCCTTCAGGCTCGATGTCGGTTGCGCCTGGACGTGCAACATGTCCGCGGCGACAAGCTCGCCATAGCCCAAACGCCGGCCATCGGGAGCAACGACGGCCGCATTCTCGGTTCGCAAGCCGTCGGGCGGCAAGCCAAGACGCTTTGCCGCCTCGGCCACCAGCAACATGCGCGCCTGCGCTGCGGCATGCAGGATCGCCGTGCCGCTGTCCTGCATCGAATGGCTGCCGGACGTATAGCCCTCGTTCGCCGTGAGTTTGGTGTCGGCGGTGATCACCTTCAGCGCATCGAAGGGAATATCGAGCTGCTCGGCCGCGATCTGCTGGAACGCAGTGCGGAATCCCTGGCCGAGTTCGGCCTTGCCCGTAAAGGCCGTGACCTGGCCATTGGCATCGATACGGATCCAGGAATCCAGATTGGGCGCTTTCGCCAGGCTGCCCGGCAACGCCGGGCTCTGCGGCTTCTGCTCCTGTGCGATCGCGCCGCGCAGCGAGAAGCTGACAATCAGCGCACCGCCGCCGGCCAGCACGCTGCGGCGATCGAGAACCACCGGCGCGGTCATCGGACGCTCCTGTCGCTTGCGGCGTCGGCCGTATCCATCAACCTGGCGGCGCGGTGCACCGCGCGCAGGATGCGCATATGGGTGCCGCAGCGGCAGAGATTGGGCTCCAGCTCGGCACGGATTTCCGCATCCGATGGCTTCGGGTTGCGCATCAGCAGCGCCTGCGCGCGCATCATCATCCCGGCGATGCAGTAGCCGCACTGCGCCGCCTGCTCCTCCATGAAGGCGCGCTGGATCGGCGCCGGCGCGGCCACGGTGCCGAGCCCTTCGAGCGTCGTCACCTGCTTGCCCTCGACCAGGACCAGCGGCGTGACGCAGGACAGCACCGCCTTGCCGTCGACGATCACCGTGCAGGAGCCGCATTGCCCGAGCCCGCAGCCGAACTTGGCGGCATTGAGCGCCAGATCATTGCGCAGCACATAGAGCAGCGGCGTATCCGGCTCCGCATCGACCTGATGATCCCTGCCATTGACCTTGAATGTCATCATGGCTTCCCTCGCTGTCTGGATTCTGCTGGCGTGTCGCGCGCTGCAAACGACGTCGCCTGCACCGCGCGCGCATCGCGCACCGCCTTGTCGAGATTGGCCCACGCCGGCCGCTTGCCGAACCGCTCGCGCAGATAGGCCGTGAGCGCGACCATCTGCGCATCATCGATGCTGGCGGCGAAGCCCGGCATGATCGGGCTACGCTCGCCTTCGACGGCGCCAACGCCCGACAGCACGATATTGAGGAGGTTGCGCGGGTCGGGGCTTGCGATCGCCGTGCTGAGCGCGAGATTGACGCCGCCATAGGGCAGCGCGCGGCTGCCCTCATGGCAGGAGGCACACGCCGCGGCATAGATCGCCGCGCCGGCCGCATGGGTCTGTGCCGCATCATCGGAAGACGATTGCGCGATGACGTCGGCCGGCCGTTTGCGATCCGGCGCCGGCGCGCCCGAGATATCGGCCATGTACACGGCGATGGCCCGCACGTCGCTGTCGGGCACCGTCGCCAGATTGCCGACCACTTCAGCCATCGGCCCGCGCGCGGTGCCATGATCGGCCTGCCAACCATGACGCAGATAGGCATACAGCGCGTCGGCGGTCCACCGCACCGGGGCGTGCGAGGTGTCGTTCAGCGCGTAGGCGTGCCAATTGTCGACCTCGCCACCGGAGAACTGCGCATTCACCCGCTCGGCGCCGAGCGCGTTGCGCGGCGTGTGGCAGGCGCCGCAATGCGCGAGCCCCTCCACCAGATAGGCGCCGCGGTTCCATTCCGCGCCCTTCGCCGAGTCCTGAGGGGCATCGCCGCTGCGCAGATACAGCAGCTTCCACCCTGCAATCAGCGGTCGATGGTTCAACGGAAACGAAAGCTGATTCGCCGGCGGCGACGCGTGGACCGGCTGTCGCGTCATCAGGAACGCATAGAGTGCCCGGTCGTCCGCATCCGAGACGTTGGTGAAATGGTCATAGGGAAAGGTCGGATAGAGATGCTGGCCATCGCAGGCGACGCCGGAGCGCATCGCGCGGACGAACGCCTCTTCCGGCCAGCGCCCGATGCCGGTTTCGGCATCCGGCGTGATGTTGGATGAGAAGACGATGCCGAACGGCGTTGGAACCGGGAGCCCGCCGGCATAAGTCGCGCCGCCCTGCACGGTATGGCAGGTGCTGCAATTGCCGATCGCGGCGAGTTCGCGGCCGCGTTTGACCACATCAGGGTCGAAGGTATCGGCCCGCGGCGGCGCAATGGCGGCAATCTGCGGCCGCCAAGCGACGGCAAAGGCTGCCGCCGCGCCCGCGACCAGCACGATCGCGGCAATGCCTGTGATGATCCGCAGCTGACCAGTCATGCTGAATTGAGTTTGTTGTTGGGACGTGTATTAACACCTTTCATTCCGGTATCGTTCGGCCAGAAGACCTCGATCACCGCCTGTTGACCTCAAGGAATCCTGGAAAATCCCAAAGGGATCGCGCAAGGGATCATGACCGCCCAGCCCGCCCTCGATCGCGCCTCCGCCCCGTCTCGCGATGCGCTGTCCGTGCTCAGTTCCGTGTTCGGCCTGTCGGGCTTCCGCGGCGCGCAGGAAAAGATCATTCGCCACGTCACCGATGGCGGTAATTGCCTGGTGCTGATGCCGACCGGCGGCGGCAAGTCGCTGTGCTATCAGCTGCCGTCGCTGCTGCGCGACGGCTGCGGCATCGTGGTATCGCCCTTGATCGCGCTGATGCGCGACCAGGTCGCGGGCCTCACCGAAGCCGGCGTCAACGCCGCGGTGCTGAACTCGACGCTGTCCTATGAGGAAGCCTCCGAGGTCGAGCGGCGGCTGCTCGCCGGCGATCTCGACCTGCTCTATGTGGCGCCGGAGCGGCTGCTGACGCCGCGCTGCCTCAATCTGCTCGGCCAGGCGCAGATCGCGCTGTTTGCGATCGACGAGGCGCATTGCGTCTCGCAATGGGGCCATGATTTCCGCCCGGAATATATCGGCCTGTCCGCACTCGCCGAGCGCTTCCCCGAAGTGCCGCGGATCGCGCTGACCGCGACTGCGGACGCGCTGACGCGAAGGGAGATCGCCGAGCGGCTGCAGCTTACCGACGCGCCGCAATTCGTCGCGAGCTTCGACCGGCCCAATATCCGCTACGAGATCGTCGACAAGCAGAATGCGACCACGCAGCTGAAGAATTTCATCAAGGAGCGGCATGCCGGCGACGCCGGCGTGGTCTATTGCCTGTCCCGCGCCAAGGTCGAGGACGTCGCGGCGGCGCTCAGCGAGGCCGGCATTCCGGCGTTGCCCTATCATGCCGGGCTCGATGCCGGCGTGCGCGCCCGGCACCAGGACCGCTTCCTCAACGAGGACGGCCTCGTGATCGTCGCCACGATCGCCTTCGGCATGGGGATCGACAAGCCCGATGTGCGCTTCGTCGCGCATCTCGATCTGCCGAAGAGCATCGAAGCCTACTACCAGGAGACCGGGCGTGCCGGCCGCGACGGCAAGCCGTCGGCGGCATGGATGGCCTACGGCCTGTCCGACATCGTGCAGCAGCGTCGCATGATCGATGAATCGACCGGCTCCGACGCCTTCAAGCGCGTCTCGGTCGGCAAGCTCGACGCACTGGTTGCGCTGGCTGAAACGGTGCATTGCCGCCGGCAGCGCCTGCTCGGCTATTTCGGCGAGAGCCGCGAAGAAAGCTGCGGCAATTGCGACAACTGCCTGACGCCGCCGCGCGTCCGCGACGGCAAGGTGCTCGCACAAAAGCTGCTGTCCTGCGCCTACCGCACCGGGCAACGTTTCGGCGCCATGCACCTGATCGACGTGCTGGTCGGGCGGCTCACCGAACGGGTCAAGCAGTTCAACCACGACCAGCTGTCGGTGTTCGGCATCGGCCGCGAGCTCAACGAGAAGCAATGGCGCGCGGTGCTGCGCCAGCTGGTGGCGATGGGCCATCTGCGCGCTGACAGCGACGCCTTCGGCGCGCTTGTTCTGACCGACAGCGCCCGCGGCGTGCTGAAGGGCGAGACCGCAGTGATGCTGCGCGAGCAGCCGGAAGGCGCGCGCAACCGCGCAGTCCGCGGCAAGTCGCGCCGCGGCGAGCTCGTGCCCGCGGCCGACAGTCCGGGTGGCGTCGCAAATCCCGCGCTGCATGCGGCGTTGCGCGTCTGGCGCTCGGACGTGGCGCGCCAGCGCGGCGTGCCGGCCTATGTCGTGCTGCACGATTCCACCATCGACGGCATCGCCGCGATGCGACCGGACACGCTCAGCGAGCTGCGCAACATCGCAGGGATCGGCGACAAGAAGCTCGAGCATTACGGCGACGAGCTGATCCGCATCGTGAAGACGACAGGAGCGTGACCGGTCCTCTCTACGCCGAAGCGACGACAGTCGCTTTGGCCGGCGCTGAGACCGAGGGAGCCGCAGTTCAACGCTGGTCAGCGAGACAGCATTTCTTGTATTTCTTGCCGCTGCCGCACGGGCATGGGTCGTTGCGCCCGACATGGCGCAAGGGATTCCTCACGGGTTCGGTGTGGCTCCACAATGTATCGAGATCGTCCCCAAAGGGGCATCCAGATCGTCGAAGGTCTCGTTGTAGCCGTAGTCGGTCCCTTCCATTTCCTGGACCGCATCCTTGATATAGCCGAGGCCAACTTCCTCGAATCGTGCGATTTCCTCGGGTCGCTGCTCGGCATCGACAAGCATCTCGTCGAACTCGCGGCGCTCTGTCATCCAATCGGGTATACGCCCGTCATCGAAAGCGCGATACGCCAAGGGCGCCAGCTCGCGCAGCCCCAGGAGGGCAATTGCCTGTTGCCACGCGTACCAGGCATGGTTCTCGTCATCCGCCAGGTTTTGCTCGTGGAATGCTTTGAGCAGGCGCTGCATGCGCTCCCGCCCGATCATCCCATTCCATGTGAGGAAGGTGGCCGCGCCGAGAACCTGCTCGCGCGCAAATTGATCGACGGACTGATCCACGACCAGACTCAAGAAGGCGTCGACATCCCCGTCAAAGACACCCGCGACAATGCGCGCCATGCTTTCGGTCAGGCAGTCACCCAACAGGTCATCAAGTTCGCTTTCGGGTCTGCGCAGCAGTCGCAGCAGGTCGCGGCAAACATCCGTGTCACGAGTTCCACCGAGGATGTAGACACCTCGGAACAGCAGCCTGGCCTCATCGTCGGACAGTTCCTCGCCGTTCCCTGCCCGGGCGACGATGGCGCGCAGCGCAGGGGCCGCTTCTTCCATTCTGATCAGGCACATTCCGACTGCGGCCGCAGGCAATTGTTTCTCGGTCGCGACGGCCTCAAGATAGTCTTCGATCGGCCCCAAATCGCCCCGCTCGAAGATAGCTTCTACTTCTTCCTTCTTTCATGGGACCTCGATCTTTGCGGGCAGATGAACGGTCACGACAGAACAACTACCCGATCACCGCTTATCCTCATCCTCTCCCAGAGACAGCATAGGAGCTATTCGCTGGACGGCAATACGCTTGCTTGCGGGCAGCGCCGCCCTCGCCCTAATCTTTGCCCATCGCGTCCAACGAGGCGCGGACAAGACATAACGATATAGGGAAGAGACGGCCCATGGCTCAGGAGAGCACCGCGCGCAAGACTGCGCGCCCTGCCGAAACCGGAACGTTCGATGCCGTGGTGATCGGTGCCGGGTTCGCCGGCATGTACATGCTGCATCGGCTGCGCGGTCTCGGCTTCACCGCGCGGGTCTATGAAGCCGGCGGCGGCGTCGGCGGCACCTGGTACTGGAATCGCTATCCCGGCGCGCGTTGCGACGTCGAGAGCCTGCAATATTCCTTCTCGTTCTCCGAGGAACTCGATCAGGACTGGAGCTGGTCGGAGAAATATTCTCCGCAGCCCGAAATTCTCGCTTACGCCAATCACGTCGCCGATCGCTTCGACCTGCGCGGCCAGATCGTATTCGACACCCGCGTCACCGCGGCGACCTTCGACGAGCAGGCAGGCGCATGGCTGATCGAGACCGACCGTGGCGACAGGGTCACTGCAAAGTTCTGCATCATGGCGGTCGGCTGCCTGTCGGCGCCGAACCGGCCGGCCTTCCCAGGCATGGCGGATTTCCGCGGGCCGATCTATCACACCGGCGAATGGCCGCATGAGGGTGTCGACTTCAGCGGCCTGCGCGTCGGCGTGATCGGCACCGGCTCATCGGCAATCCAGTCGATCCCGATCATCGCGCAGCAGGCCTCCGAGCTCACCGTGTTCCAGCGCACCGCGACCTGGTCGGTGCCGGCGTGGAACGAGCGGCTGTCGGCGGAATATCTGAGGGAAGCCAAGGCGCATTATCCGGAGCTGCGCGCCAAGGCCCGTGCGCGCCCGACCGGCTTCTATTTCCAGTTCAACGCTCAGCCCGCCTTGCAGGCGAGCGAGCAGGAGCGCGAGCAGCAATACGAAGAAGCGTGGCAGCGCGGCGGCCTGCCCTTCCTCGGCGCGTTCGGCGACCTCCTGTTCGAGAAGGCCGCCAACGACACCATCGCCGATTTCGCGCGCGAGAAGATCCGCGGCATCGTCAAGGATCCCGCCACCGCCGAGCTGCTGTGCCCGCGAAACGTGTTCGGCTGCAAGCGGCTCTGCGTCGACACCAATTATTTCGAGACCTACAATCTGCCGCATGTGAAACTAGTCGACGTGTCGACGACGCCGATAGAGCGATTCACGGCCGAGGGCATCGTGGTCGACGGCACCGAATACAAGTTCGATGCGATCGTCTCCGCCACCGGCTTTGCCGCCATGACCGGCTCGTTCGACAAGATCGCGATCACCGGCCGCGGCGGGCAGACTCTGGCCGAGAAATGGCGCGCCGGCCCGCGCGCCTATCTCGGTCTTGCCTCCGAGGGCTTTCCGAACCTGTTCATGATCACCGGGCCCGGCAGCCCGTCGGTGCTCGCCAGCATGATCCAGGCGATCGAGCAGCATGTCGACTGGCTGGCGGATTGCATCAGTCATATGCGCGACATCGGCGCCGGCACGATCGAGGCGGTCCGCGACGACGAGGACGCCTGGGTCGCCCATGTCAACGACGTCTCCACGGTCTCGCTGCGCTCGACCTGCAGCTCGTGGTATGTCGGCGCCAACATCCCGGGCCGTCCCCGCGTGTTCATGCCCTATATCGGCGGCTTCCCGATCTATGTGCAGAAGTGCAATGAGGTGATGAACTCGGGTTACGACGGCTTCGTGCTGCAGGGCGGGCGCAACGGCAATGCACCGCCGCAGGTGCGTTTCACCGAGCGCTGGCAGGTGCCGCTCGACATCGAGGTGATCTCGCCGGCCGCGGTCGCCGCGAAGCGGGTTCCCGTGGTCTGAGTGCCGGCGGTATCCCCACCGGGATTGCGCATGATAGTGTCGCGCCGGTCCGCGCTTCGCATCGCGGACCGCACGGGGGACGATGGCCGACACGGCATTGCAGGGACTGGTCGAGCGGATCGGCGCGGATCACGTCGTGCGCCGGCTTGGGATCGAGGCCGCGCATGAGAAGCAGGTGTTCGGCCAGGGCACGCTGCTGTTCAACGTCGAGAACTGGAAGCTGGCGCCGCGGATCATCGAGACCGCGCTCAAGGTGACCGGCCTGCACGGCCGCGCGCGGCGCAACGCCGACCAGGTTGAGGTGCGGCATAATCTGGTGACGTCGGCGCGCCTGCCGGCGGCCTTCGACGGCTTCACCATGCTGCATCTCAGCGATCTCCACGCCGACATCAGCCAGGACGCGATGCGGCATCTGATGGACATCGTGAGCGACATCGCCTGCGATATCTGCGTTCTCACGGGCGACTACCGCGGCAAGACGTATGGGCCATTTGAAACGAGCCTCGCGTTGATGCGGGATCTGTGCGCGCGGATCAAGCTGCCGCTCTACGGCATCCTCGGCAATCATGACAGCATCCGCATGACGCCGGCGCTGGAGGCGATGGGCATCAGGATGCTGTTCAATGAGCAGGAGCCGATCACGCGCGATGGCGCGACGATCCACCTCGCCGGGATCGACGACGCGCACTTCTACCGGACCGACGACATTGCAAAGGCTGCCGCGGCGATCCCGCGCGATGCGTTCTCGATCCTGCTGGCACATACGCCGGAATCCTACCGCGCGGCGGCGGCCGCCGGCTTCGACCTGATGCTGAGCGGCCATACCCATGGCGGCCAGCTCTGCCTGCCCGGCGGCATCGCGATCAAGCTGGAGGCGCGGCTGCCGCGCCGGATGGGCCGAGGCGCCTGGCGCTTCGGCGCGCTTGCCGGCTACACATCGGCCGGTGCCGGCACCAGCCTGGCGCCGGTGCGGCTGAACTGCCCGGCCGAGATCACGGTGCATACGCTGCGGCGGCTCGGTTGAGCATACTCCGCTCGTACGTCGCAGGCGCCCATTGCCAAAATATAGAAAACAACCCCATGCAAAGGAGTCGGCGGCTGCCCGGACGTCGCAAGGAAAGACGCGTGGCCGGTAGCCAGATGCAGTCGCCCTGCCGTAAGGACGGGAAGAGGGCGTAGCGGAGGTCTCAATTGCCCTTCTTCGCGTTCGCGCTCTGCTCGTTCACCGTGCAGGTGATCAGCAGCGTGTAGCCGCGCGCATTCTTGGCGATCTCGGCGGTTTCCTTCTTCATCTCCTCGCGCCACTCGGCGGTCCGGTACGCCACCGCGCTGTTGTCGAGGAAGTCGCGCAGCGCGCCGGTCTTGATCGCGAAATTGATGTTCTCCGGGATGGTCCCCGTCGCCCGCGCCATCCTCACCGCGTCGAGCTTGGCAGCCACCACGCCGACCACCGCGCCGGTGAGGTCGAATAGCGGACCGCCGCTGTTGCCCGGCTGCACGGCGGCGCTGATCTGCAGATGACGGGTATCGTTGAGGATGCCACTCAGCGAAGAGACAATGCCCGTGGTGACCGTGAAATCGGATGTCAGCAATCCGTGATAGGGATAACCGATCGCCACGACGCCGTTGCCGACCAGGATGGGGTTTTGCCTGAGGCTGACGACATCCTTGAACGGGGTCGGCGCCTGCAGCAACGCGAGATCATTGGTCTCGTCATCGGACACCAGGCGCAGCTTGACCGGCGCCTCGCCGCTTAGGTTGCCCGTGATCTCGCTGCAGCCGCCGACGACATGGTGATTGGTGACGACGTGGCCACTGCTGCTGACCACAAAGCCGGTGCCGGTCCCCGATCTCGCCTGCTTCGCTGGCGGCGCGTTGGGTGCTGCAGCCTGCTGCGGCGGCGCAGCCGCAGGCTTTGCCGCGACCGCGAACTCGCCGGCATTGGAGACGCCGTTCTTCTTCACCGAGACGACGCAGTTGAGCAGTGCCGGCAGCAGTTGGGCGGTCTGATTGAGGTTGAACTGAAACAATTGTCCCTGCGCGAATGCCGTCATCTGGCGCGCCTTGCGGAACTGGTTGATCAGGCTGGAATTCACCGGCATCTCGACATTCACGAGCTGGGTGCCGAGCGGCATGCCGTAGACGTTGAACGCCGGCTGGCCGTCGAAGGTCAGCGCCAGCGGAAAGGCCTCGCCCGGCGTCAGACGCCAGTTGTCATGGGCAAAGCCGAGCCGCCAGCTGCCATTCTCGGCGATCGACACCATGAAGAAGATGCCGCTTTGATACGTGGTGCCTGCCGAGCAATGGGTGAAGGCGCCATTCTTGTCGTTGGTGAAAGCACCGCCCTTCCAGTTGCCGACCGTGATCGAGCCGTAGGGACCGCGGGCGTTCGACGGAGTTGCAGACGCAAACAGCCACGCGGCCGCAACGACCGCCCAGACCGCAACTCTCATGACGCGCACTCCCCCAGCCACAACCCGTCATAGGAGGCGGCGAAATTCATCCGCAAGTGGTGCGCGGCTTGGTCTTTGGTCCTGCGGCCGCGCAAGCCCGCCGCGGATGAGGCGATCGCCACACCCTCAGGTTACAGAACCTATGTTCCTATTTTGTTCCTATGTCAATCGGGGTGCTCGCCGTATTTAAAGCCCCGTGCCCCAAGTTGATTTTGGAGTGTCCTAATTCCGATTAAGCAAACGGAAACCGTAGCTTGGCCGATGTTCTCGGTAGGACTACTGAGTCGCATACCAGATGTTCTGGCTTTTGCAATCCGCCAAGTGTTCTGGCTCCACAGGGCAGAAGTATTACCGGGGTTCTCCGTGGGTGAACGGAGTTCCAGCCTCCGCTACCGTCCCCTTCATTCCAATGGAATAAGCCCGCCATCGCAGGGGTTGGAAGCTGAGGGAGGTCGAGCAAGCCATGGAAAGCGAAAGTGCGTCTTCAAGGCCGGGTGAAGCCGCATGGGAAGCGTTGACATTCGATGAGCCCGTCATCGTCGCGCTAGCCATTTGGGCCGCGCTATTGGTGGCTCACGTCATCGCGGCGTCGGTGTATTATTGGCGGGAGCAGCGCAGCCCGGAATGGTTGGCCGTTCTTGCGATCTTGGCCTACTGGCCAATCCTGGTGTCGATCATAGGTCTCGGCCTAATTCTAAAATATCTGATCCGACCGCTGATCGGACAAATAAAACTGTTCCGGCGAAGGTCCGATATCAAAGGCGTCGTTAAGTAAGGCCGCCTCAGTTGGCGGCCTCTCCGTTTATGATCTCGATCCATCGGCGCAAGCTCGATTCAAATCGCTCGCGCACTTCTGCTTCCGAGTTTGCCGTCACGCCAAATGAGAGCGGCGCGTCTCTTCCTGTAGTTGAGATCCATCCTCCGCAGGCTCGCGGCTGAATCTCCGGCACAATCCCCAGCTTGGGGCTGAAACATAGGCAAATGCAGCCCGGTCGAAGCGCCCTCTAATACGACAGCATGACGTCGGAAGAGATGCGAGCGATGGCGGCGCAGTGTGATGATGTGGCCTTGAAGCTACTCGCTCCCGAGCGCGCCATTGTCCGGAACGTCGCAGCCCAATCGCGTATGCTGGCACACCAATCCGAGATGCTACGTAGAGAGTGGCGATCAATCAAGCCTTCCAGCGAGACTGTTCCCGTGACGCCCTCAAGGAAACGGCCCCAGCGCGTTGGAACGAACGCTGAGGCCGCCTTGCCGCGCCGCTGAGAATAAAGCGGCCCCGGCACGCAGCTAGCGCCGGGGCCAGAGGGATTGTCATTCCCATGAGAACTCGGCCCTGCGCCCAATAGGTCTGTTCCCGCATTTGCATAGGAAAGTCAGCATGCGTTTCATCGCAGATGCGATGCGGCACTCAAGCAAACGGCCCCAGCACTCCGGCAGGGAGGCTGAGGCCGAGGAGCGCCCGTGGGGTAGGGAAAGATTATGGACACCCCCGCGTGAGCTAGAACCTCGATGGCACGGAAGGGCATTTGCATATGTGAATGAGTGTCCTGATTTCCCCAAGCGAATGTCCTAACTGGGACAGCATCTCAACCGGGGTGCTGTCCGCATTTAGGCCCCGTGTCCTAAGTTGATTTTGGAAGTGTCCCAATTAGAAAACGGCCCCAGCGCCGGGAGAGCGCTAAGGCCAAGTTGACGTTTCCAATGAGCTACGGCAGTTCAGCCGATCAGAAGCCAGCCTAAGCTGATGATGAACGCGACGAGCGATACCCCCGCCAAGCCTATGAGGCTGAACTCGACGCCATCTAAATCGGTCCTGAACATAATGTTCAAAGCATTACACGTCGGATCGGCGGGCGCTTTAGCGTATGTCAGTCAGCGGCAGTGTCCCATTTCCAGATTCCACCGGGCATCAGATGTCCTAATTCACCTCTCCGAGTGTCCTAACCAGGACAGCACCTCAACCGGAGCATTGCCGCCAAGGCGGACGCTACTGCGGCTCCCCAACTGAGGAGCGCGCCGGCGGATCTGGTTCGCTGACCGAGTACCAGGATGCGAGGGCATGGACGCCGACGCCGATCAGGAAGATGCCGGCGTAGAGCTCGACGGCGTGATTCATCGCCAGCAGGCGGGCGTGCGGCGCGGCACCCTGACCCTGGTAGGTCCAGACCCAATGTCCCACGGCGACGATGCCAATGCCGAGCGCGGCGATGGCTCGGCCGGCCGCATTCATCATCCTCACGCGATGGTCTCCCAACTCGCCCGGCCCATTGAAATTACCGGGCGAAGCTGACGAGGACCTGACGTGGGACATCGAACGTAGCCTGGATGGAGCCACGAAATCGGAAGCCCGCCAGCTCCCTCCCCCCGAAAAGGGGAAGGTCGGGATGGGGGTCAGCCGCAGGCGATGCTGCAAGCGGAGAAAGCAGATCCCCACCCGCTTTGCTCTGCGAGCAAAGCGACCTCCCCTTTTCAAGGGGAGGTAAGAATGCGTAGCCCGGATGGAGCCGAACGAAATCCGGGGATCTCGTGCCGCCGAGAGACCTACCCGGATTGCGCTTCGCTTCATCCGGGCTACGAAGCCACGAAATCGGAAGGCCGCCAGCTCCTTCCCCCCTGAAAGGGGGAAGGTCGGGATGGGGGTCAGCCGCAGGCGATGCTGCAAGCGGAGAAAGCAGATCCCACCCGCTTTGCTCTGGCGAGCAAAGCGACCTCCCCTTTTCAAGGGGAGGTAAGAATGCGTAGCCCGGATGAAGCCACGAAATCAGAAGGCCGCTCGCCTCAGCCGTTCCTGAACGCGTAGGCGTAGCCGTTGAGCGCCGGTGCGCCGCCGAGATGGGCGTAGAGCACCTTCGATCCGGCCGGGAAATAGCCCTTCTGGACCAGATCGATCATGCCCTGCATCGACTTGCCCTCATAGACGGGGTCGGTGATCATGCCCTCGAGCCGCGCGCTGAGGCGGATCGCCTCCTTGGTCTCCTCCGACGGCACGCCGTAGGCGGGATAGGCGTAGTCCTCGATCAGCACGACATCATCCTCCACGATATCGCGGCCGAGCTCGACGAGTTTTGCGGTGTTCTGCGCGATCGACAGCACCTGCGCCTTGGTCTGCGCCGGGGTGAACGAACCGTCGATGCCGATCACGTTGCGCGCGCGTCCATCGGCGGCGAAGCCGACCAGCATGCCGGCATGGGTCGAGCCGGTCACCGTGCAGACGATGATGTAGTCGAACTTGACGCCGAGCTGGCGCTCCTGCGCGCGCACCTCCTCAGCGAACCCGACATAGCCGAGCCCGCCAAATTTGTGCACGGAGGCGCCGGCCGGAATCGCGTAGGGCTTGCCGCCCGCCGCCTTCACTTCCTCGATCGCCTGCTCCCAGCTCTTGCGGATGCCGATGTCGAAGCCTTCGTCGACCAGCCGCACATCGGCGCCCATCACCCGCGAGAGCAGGATGTTGCCGACGCGATCATAGACCGCGTCCTCATGCGGCACCCAGCTTTCCTGCACCAGCCGGCACTTCATGCCGATCTTGGCCGCGACGGCCGCGACCATGCGGGTGTGATTCGACTGCACGCCGCCGATCGAGACCAGCGTGTCGGCATTGGAGGCGATCGCGTCGGGGATAATGTATTCGAGCTTGCGCAGCTTGTTGCCGCCATAGGCGAGCCCGGAATTGCAATCCTCGCGCTTGGCATAGAGCTCGACCTTGCCGCCGAGATGCTTTGACAGCCGATCGAGCTTCTCGATGGCAGTCGGCCCGAAGGTGAGTGGATAGCGCGCGAACTTCTCCAGCATGCTGGCATCCTCTTTGGTGGTCTGAAACGGCGGCCACAGCTATCACCCCTGGCGCGAAAGGTGCTCTCTAACTCAGCTCGCGCAATTGCCGAAGATTGCCGGATCTGGCCCCGATGGTATATTTTCTCTCATGAAATCGACCAATAGTGAGAGATTCTTCCATGTCCGCCCGACTCGACCGCATCGACCTCAAGATGTTGAGATTGCTGCAGAAGAACGGCCGGCTCAGCAATGCCGAACTGGCCGATCAGGTAGGCGTCAGCCCCGCCACCTGCCATCGCCGGACGCAGGCGCTGTTCGACGAGGGGTATCTCAGCGGCGTCCGCGCCATGGTGGCGCCGCGCAAGCTCGGCAAGGGCACGCTGGTCATGGTCGGCGTCGTGCTCGACCGCTCGACGCCGGAAAGCTTTGCGAGCTTCGAGCAGGCGGTGGCGAAGCTCAAATGCGTGCTCGACTGCCATCTCGTCGCCGGCGATTTCGACTACTTCCTCAAGATCCGCGCCGGCGACGTCGACGACTTCAAGCGCATCCATGGCGATCAGCTGATCGCGCTGCCCGGCGTGCGGCAGACCCGCACCTTCTTCGTCATGAAGGAGGTGGTGGACAATGCGGCGCTGGAGTTTTGAACCTGACGTGATCCCGGCACGGGCCGGGCGCCGTGAGCCGCCAGATCGGCCGGCCTGCCCGAGAGAAGTAATCCCTTCATCCGACTTGATGGCCGGCGCAAACCGGCGCAGTCTCTCACTAAATCCCCGCGGGGGGCGGGGGTCGCGCGCGGATGCGCGGGGGACATCATCCGCGGATGACAATCATGAACGCCACGGCGATCCGACTGGTCATTCCGTTGCTGGCACTTGCCGCCGGCGGCACGGCGGCGCTCGTCTTCGGCATCCGCCAAACCCAGCAAATCCTGGGCGGGAGCACGCCTTTGACGGCGACGGCACCATCCGCGCCAGCGGCTCCGACGCGAGACCAAGACAAGACCGCGCTGACAAAGGCGCAAACCGAGACCGCGGCCCTGGCCGACGTGCTGACAGGACCGGCGCCGGCACCAGGCGGCGACGCGGTGCCGGAGTTCGACGTCGTCAACATCGAACCGACCGGCGAGACCGTTGTCGCCGGCCGGGCGCTACCGGGCACGACGGTGGAACTGCTGCGCGATGGCGAGGTGCACGATCGCGTCGTGGTGGACAAGTCCGGCCAGTTCGTCATGGTCCCGCGCCCGCTTCCGCCGGGAAACTATGACCTGACCCTGCGCATGACGCGCGACGGCAAGCAGGTGACCTCCAAGCAAAGCGTGGCGGTGGCGCTCGAGGCTGCGACGAGGGAGCGGCCGATGGTGGCGCTGATGGCGCCGAACAAACCGGTCCGCGTGCTGTCGCAACCTGCGGCCACGGCGCCGGCGGCTGGGAAAGTGGCCATCGAGGCCGTCGAGACCGAACCGGACGGCAAGCTCCATGTGAGCGGTCAGGCAGCTCCCGGCGCGACCGTCCGGCTCTATCTCAACGGCAGCTTGATCACGTCCGCGACGGCCGACGAGGCGGGGCATCTCTCGGTCACGATCAACAAGGGCGTGACGGCCGGCAACTATAAGGTGCGGCTTGACGACGTCGACCCCACTTCCGGCAAGGTCCGCGCGCGGGCCGAGGTGCCGTTCAACGTTCCGGACACGATGACGACCGCATCGATCCCGGCATCGCCAACCTCGTCCGGCCGTGCGGATATCGCCAAACCGCAGCTCGCCGCGGCGGCAACCACCACCGCATCCGATGTGAAGTCCCCCTCCGCCGTGATCGTGCCGAAGATCACCACGACCACCGTCGCCCGCGGCGACAGCCTGTGGCGGATCAGCCAGCGCGCATTCGGCGCCGGACAGCGCTACGCCGTGATCTATCGGGCTAACTCGCAGCAGATCCGCAATCCCAATTTGATCTATCCCGGCCAGGTCTTCGTCGTGCCGGCAAAGTGAGACCGGCCTACCGCCAACGGTCACTTGCCGGGAGATTTCAGGAACGCCACGATCTTGGCGCGATCTTCCGCCGAGCGCACGCCGGTATACGGCTTCATGCCGTTACCCGACACCACGCCCTCGGGATCCTCGATGAAGCGCAGCAGCGCGCTCTCATCCCAGACGATGTCGGATGATTTCATCGCCTCCGAATAAGGAAAGCTCGCAACCGATCCGGCTTTGCGGCCGACGACATTGTGCAGGTTCGGGCCAACGCGGTTGTCGCCGTCCTTGACCGTGTGGCAGGTGCGGCAGGAATTGTTGAACGCTTGCTCGCCGGACACGCCCGCATCCTGACCATGGGACGGCGACAGCGCCAGCGACATCAGCCCGCAAACGACGACAATGAATCCCGGCCGCATCGATCACTCCGTCGGCAATTGCGCCAGGCAAACGGGCGCGCGCAGCACCACGTCTCGGGTGCCATGCCGTCAACGCAGAGGCGGCGTGAAAGGTCCGCTCGCGGCAGGCCCCACATCTGGCGCAGATGCGTGCGCCGCACTAGATGTGCTGCCATGCCACACCCCGCCCTCGAGGATTTCGTCGCCGGCCACCAGCGCCTGTTTGTCCTGACCGGGGCGGGCTGCAGCACCAATTCCGGCATTCCTGATTATCGCGACAGCGACGGCAACTGGAAGCGGACGCGCCCGGTGACCATCCAGGCGTTCTTGGGCGAGGCGGCGACGCGGCAGCGCTATTGGGCGCGCAGCATGGTGGGCTGGCGGCGGTTCGGCCGCGCCGCGCCGAACGGCGCGCATCGCGCGCTGGCCAAGCTCGAACAGCAAGGGCGCTGCGAGCTGCTGCTGACCCAGAATGTCGACCGCCTGCACCAGGCCGCCGGCAGCCAGCGGGTGATCGACCTGCACGGCCGATTGGATGTGGTGCGCTGCCTCGGCTGCGGCGCGACGATGCCGCGCGAACAATTCCAGCACGAGCTCGCGCGACGAAACCCCGCCTGGCTCACGCTCGATGCCGCCGACGCTCCCGACGGCGACGCCGATCTCGAGCAGGATTTTTCGTCGTTCGTGGTGCCGGCCTGCGAGGCCTGCGGCGGCGTGCTGAAACCCGATGTGGTGTTCTTCGGCGAGAACGTGCCGCGCGATACGGTCGCGTCGGCGCAGGCGCATCTCGAGCAGGCCGACGCCGTGCTGGTGGTCGGCTCCTCGCTGATGGTCTATTCCGGCTTTCGCTTCGTCCGGATGGCGGAGCAGCGCGGCCTGCCGATCGCCGCCGTCAATCTCGGCCGCACCCGCGCCGACGAGCTGCTCACCCTCAAAGTCGAGGATAGTTGCGAGAGCGCGCTGGCGTTCTTGCTGTAGGTCGCCTGTCTCTTCCCGTCATTGCGAGGAGCGATAGCGACGAAGCAATCCATCGAGCCGCCTATGCGGAAAAATGGATTGCTTCGCGGAGCCTGTCATCCGGCGGCGCTTCGCGCCGACCGGGTGGCTCGCAATGACGACGGGAGAATTATCGCACTACGCGCGGTGGCGCGGCGCCTTGGCCATCGGCATGTTGGCGTTCCAGTGCGTCCAGCTGACGCTGGCGAGGCTGCCGAGATCCGTCGCCAGCGGGCGACGGGTGCGGCGCTCGTACTCCGCGATGCAGCGGCCCGACTCGCCGATCTTGCGCTGCAATTCGTCGATCGTCATCTGCGTCGCGCGGCCGCAATTGGCCTTGCCGAGCTGATCGGCCTCGATCGCCCTCAACGCCGCCCGCAGCTTCTTGAGCTGCGCGCGCTGCCAGGCAATGTGACTATCGCTGTCTGCCGTCATGTGGCCGCCACCATCTTTGATCGTTGCACGCCATTGGGAACCTCGATGTCGACCTCGAGCATCGAGACGAACTTGCCACGGTCCATCCGGACCACGACCTTGTCGGGGTCGACGTCGATATGCTTGGAAACCACGCTCAGGATTTCCGAGCGAAGTGTCTCCAGGAGATCTGGCGCGCCGGTCCGGCCGCGCTCATGCGAAAGCAGGATCTGCAACCGCTCCCGCGCGACGGGCGCCGATGCGGCGCGGCCGCCGAACAGCCGCATTACGTTCATCATGCCGCCCTCCGTCGCAGTAGCCGATCCATCAACCCCTTGCGTTGAACCGGCACGGTCATCTCCACCGCCTCGCCCATCAGGCGGCGTACCGCGTCGGTATAGGCCCGCGCCGGCGCGCTGCTTGCTGCGTTCAGCGTGACCGGACAGCCGACATTGGAAGCGCGCAGCACGTCCTGGCTTTCCGGGACGATGCCGAGCAAGGGAGTCGCAAGGATCTCCAGGATATCGTCGATCGAGAGCATCTCGCCGCGCGCCGCGCGGCCGGCATCATAGCGGGTGACCAGAAGATGCTTCTCGACGCGCTCGCCGCGCTCGGCGCGGACCGTCTTGGAATCGAGCATGCCGATGATGCGGTCGGAGTCGCGGACCGACGACACTTCCGGATTGGTGACGATGACGGCCTCGTCGGCGTAGCGCATCGCGAGCGTCGCGCCGCGCTCGATGCCGGCCGGGCTGTCGCACAGGATCCAGTCGAACTTGGTCTTGAGGTCGGCGATCACGTGCTTGACGCCCTCTTCGCTCAGCGCGTCCTTGTCGCGGGTCTGCGACGCCGGCAGCAGCCAGAGATTCTCCAGCCGCTTGTCGCGGATCAGCGCCTGCGGCAGCTTGGCGACGCCCTGCACCACATTGATGAGGTCGAACACCACCCGCCGCTCCGCGCCCATCACGAGGTCGAGGTTGCGCAGGCCGACGTCGAAATCGATGACGACGACGTTCTGACCCATTTGCGCGAGCGCCGCGCCGAGCGCGGCGGTTGAGGTCGTTTTGCCGACCCCGCCCTTTCCAGACGTCACGACCAATACCTTGGCCATTCTCTCTCTCCTTGTGGTCGGTCAGTTCAATGGTGTGATGCGCAGCATCTCGCCCTCGAGCCACGCCTGGGCGGGCCGGTTGCGCAAGCTGTCGGCGATTTCTTCCGCAGTCTGGTAGTAGCCGTCGATCGCGAGCAGCTCGGCCTCGATCCTCTGGCAGAAGATGCGGGCCGCCGAATTGCCGTTGATGCCGGCCATCGCGCGGCCGCGCAGCGTGCCGTAGACATGGATCGAGCCGCCGGCGACGATCTCGGCGCCGGAGCCGACCGAGCCGAGCACGGTGACGTCGCCCTCGGCGAACACGATCGACTGGCCGGAACGGACCGGGCTCTCCAGCAGCAGCGACGGCAACTTGGTCTTGTCCTTGTCCTTGTTTTTTTCCTGCACCTGCGGCTTCTGCGGCTCGACATGGGTGATCGCGCAGGCCCGGCCGCCGGTCAGAAGCGGCGGCATGTTGGCGCCGAGCTTCGATTCGTCGACGCCCTCGATGCCGAGGATGCGGATGTTGCGCTCACCGAGGCTGCCGATCAGATGCGCGATCGCGGTCTGGCTGAGATCGACCGCCGAGAGGTCGAGCACGATGGGCTTGCCGGTGAAGAAGCCCGGCGACTTGGCCAGCGTCGCGTCGATCTCGGCCAGCCAGGACACGACCGGCACGACCGGCGAGAAAACGAACGCAACGTAGGAACGGCCGCGCATGCGGACCTGCTGACGTGCGACCTGTTGAGTTGCGTCCATCGCCCCTGACTCGGTTGTCTTGTCGAATGGTTAACAATCGGACCGCATGGTTAATCAAAGGTTAACGCGATCAGGGTTTTCACCGATTTGGACAGCGCTCGCCCGGGAACCTCGAAACGCTTTGGCGTTTGAACAGGTGCGGAATTGGAGGAGATGCGGCAGCGTTTTTGAGCTGGATCAATTTTCTTCGCGCCAGACGGGGTTATCATTGCGCGAGCGATTGCAGACCACGCCATGACCCACTCCAGCTGGATTGAGATCCTGCGGTGCCCGAAATGCCGACGCACGGGCCACGCTGAGCTGTCCGAGGTCGCCCCGCTTCGCAACCGAATTGTTCGGGTCTCGGAGGAATTCGAAGTTCGCGCCGACGAGCGCGGCGACGATTTCCAGTGCCGGGCCTGCAAGCTGCCCGCCCTGCCATGACAGCGGATGCCTTGGCGCGCATCTGCCGATCACGCCGAAAATCATCGTTGTAGCTATTCCGCCTTGATATTCGCCGACTTGACGATCGGCCACCATTTCTCGACCTCGGCGACTGCCTCAGGTCGATCACCCGGACGAGGTCGACGTCGCAATCAAACTCCACCTGCGGGAGTTCGCGCCAACGGCGTGAGGCGTATCGCCCGCCGGCAAGCGCGACCTGGCGGCGGCGCGATCTATTTTGGCCTAGGAGGATTGGCCCGCCGAAGACCCGCGACGTCGTCGCGGGCCTTCCGGGAACGGCTATGCCGATCAGTGGACCGAGCGGTCGGTGCGGGCAGCGGCCCGCGCGGTCGTCATCTTGTTGCGGGGCGTCAGAACGCTGAGCTGATGCGGCGTCGCCGACGTCGTCGCCACCGGCGCTTGCTCGCGGGCATTGGCGGCGCCGATCACGCCGGCCTGCACCGCCGAGATCGGCAGGCCCGCGGCCTCATAGGTCGGAAGCTCCGCAGCGGACGCGGCGGTTGCGATCGCGAGAGCGGCGGCAAGGGTGGAGAGGGAAATCTTGATCACGGAAGGCTCCTCAGTGGCACGTGAGAAGCAGAGTTAGTCAGCTATTATTGCAATGCAATATCAATATTGCCGCACCGCACAAATAATTGATCGCCGGCGCGCTTGGCGAGTACCGGGGGCCGTCGCGAAAATGCTGCTCGTTACCTTCGGCTGTTAGGTATTGCCGCATGCTTCCCTGACCATCCGAGAGATCTCGGCGCGTCCGGTGGTCCGTAGCCGTTTCCCGCTGGTCCGCCTGCCTCTGCTTCTGCAACGGCGTGATTGTATTCGCGGTGACGAGCGGCGTTCTCGGCATCCTGCCGGCCGCTTGCCATTGTCTCAAAATCACGACGGCCGAATCGCTGGCTCAGTGCCGACAAGCCGGCACGAATTCGGCTGGTCTCCTCTCTCGACCCGATGCGTCGCTCGACCTTCCGAACTGATCATCGTGCAGGTCCACGTCGGGGTACCCAACAATGATGATCCGCCCTCCTAGAATAGCGGCTTGCCGTCCGCCTCACCGTGGTGCGATGACACCACTTTGATGCGTCGAGCTCGTCGCAGTCGTCGGAATGTTCGCCTCATCCGGAGACATCAATGCCGCGGTATTTTTTTCATATCCACGGCGGCCATTCAGTGCTCGATGATGTCGGCCTGGATCTTCCCGACATTTTCGCCGCACGGACGACGGCGATTGAACTGAGCGGCGAGATACTCAAGCACGACGTGACGGAGCCATTCTTGCGTCATCTTCGCTGGCATGTCGAAATCAGCGACAGCCCCGAGCCGGGCGGCCAGTCACTGTTCGTCCTTCAGTTTTCCATTGCGGCATGAATAGCAGCGAACGCAGCGCTCGCTTGCGGCGCCTCGTGGCCATCTTAAAACTTCGCGATGGAGCGAAGCGTGCAAGCTTGATGTCCTGGAGGAGTACTCTGAAAGCCCCGGCGACACGCTGCGCGAAAGCTGCAATTCCCGTCCATTGTGGACGGACCAATCGCCGGCCTGCTTTGGCTCGCAGAAACCAATCACGACTCCACAATGGAGAAGAAGCTTTCTGCCGATCAGCTTTCAGATATCACCGCCTGGTGTCTCGAATTTGTATTCGCGCCTAGACCTGACCTCGGAGGTCCCGCATGACAGCAAGGCACATCTGGTACGTCTCCTTCATTGATCAACGCGATGCTCCGCCCGACAGGCACGCACGAAGGACTGCGACATTCGTATCCGAACAGGATGCGAAGCAGTTCACAAGGAAACTGGCGGAGGACCAGCGCATCGAGAGACTTTCAGCTGGAACGATCAACCCGTACCGGCCCAAACGAGTCATCGGATCCAGAGACATTGGCCAGTGGCTTGGCAAAACCTAGCCCGCCATGGTGATCGGCAATTGAGCTTGACCCCCATCGTGCAACGACGATCCATCTTTTTAAGACGACCACGCCTGACACGCCTGAAGAGTAGTTGCGAATGCGAATGATGAAACCAGGTTACTGCGCTCTTGCTGAACCACAAGGGATGACGCAAACCGTATTCCGATGCTTGGCCTGGGGTTTGATCCTAGGCCTCTTCATCGTCACCGATACACCGCTGGCATTCCGTCCGCACACGTTGATATCGGCGAACATCGATCGTTTTGCAGCTCTGTTCATTATCGGGGTCGCCTTTTCGCTCGCCTATCCGAAGCACGTGCTGCCAATCCTGCTCGTCCTTCTCGCTATAGTCGTCGGCTTCGAGCTCATCCAAAGACTGCTCCCCGACAGACATGGATACGTAAAGGACATGCTCGTCAAAGGCGCCGGCTGCTGTGCAGGCGTTTTCATCGCAACTGCCTTGCGACGCTCGTTTTCCGCAATCTCCAGGCGGACAGACAGCCCGTTGGCCTAGCGGGGATGATCATCGCGCACGAAGCTCGATGAAAAACGCCGGTCCGTCGCCGCTATTCGACGGATGGAGACCCGGTCGGCCCGGAATATGAGACGGCGAGCGTAGCAAGGACGGTCCTGTTGCTGATCTCGAGCTTGCGGAAGATGTGGTGCAGATGGACCTTGATGGTACCGTCGGCCACCTTCAGACGGCGGCCAATCTCCTTGTTCGAAAGGCCCTCCGACACCAAACGCATGATCTGACGCTCGCGGTCCGTCAGCACCGCAAGATATTTCTCCGGGATCGTCGTTTGCGTATAAGGGATGGCTTCTTCGTACGAGGGCGGAGGCAACGTCTTCTGGCCGTCGGCGACTTGCCGCAACGTCTGCAAGAGCGTTTCGGGCTCCTCCTCGCTCAGAAGAACACCGCAAGCTCCCGCTGCTGCGAGCATGGCGAGATCGCGATCCTCAACCGAGGCGGCAAGAAACACGAGCCGCACACCAAGCGCCCCGGAGTTTGCGACCTCGAGCATGGCCTGCCCAGAAATGTCAGGCATCGACATGTCCAAAATGGCGATGTCGGGCGCGAGGCTCTGTATTGCCTTGAAGCAGTTCGCGATATCATTGCAGCGAGCAACAACTTTGAAATCACGCTCTGCTTCGAGCAGGCAGTTCAGACCCAATAAAACGACTGGATATCTACTGGCAATGACTACACGACTGAAATGCATTTCCGATCAACCCTCAGTCCCCCTCAGTTCAGATCGGCGCCCATGTCATTAATAAGTTACTCCAATATGAGACATTTCAGTAAGGTTTTGTTGTCGCTTGGTCCCGTGAATCTACCGCCTGGAGCGCGCCGACAAACATGATTTCACAACGCGTAATCGCAGCGACGATCCGACGCACCCTCAGCGAGTGCCTGTCGACCAGGACCGAGAGACCACCCTCGTCAGTTTGGCGGCCCCAAATGCCTATAACCAACGGTATATAGGGATATTGGGGATTAGCATCTAACATTCTTAAATATTTTGAGAGTGGGTTAAGCGCTTTTCGTCCCAGGTTTGTTCTATCGACCGAATCTGAGGAAGCTTGTTTTTACGTCGTTCTTTTCAGCTGGGCGGGCCACCAAAAATGAACCGGGTTCAACCCTTCAACCGCTTGTATCATTGTAGCGTCCGGGAGAGTTTCCATGAGACGACGATATCCTTTTGCCATTGCGCTGGTTGGTGAAAATAGTCTTCGCAAAGAAGGCCTTGCAAGAATTCTAAATTCGGAGAATTTCGTCCTAACCTCAATATACGACGCCGATGATTGGCCCAGCGACGAGGCGCTTCAGAAAGCCGCTGCCAGTCCGGCATTGTTCCTCATCGTTCATAGTGGCGATGATTTTCGCCCGACAGTCGAGCAAATCGACTCGTTCAAGCGCCGTCACGCGGATGCACGTGTCGCTGTTGTCGCGGATCACTTTCATCTGAATGATCTGGTTGCCGCATTCCGAGCCGGCGCCACCGGATATTTCATCGACGTGATGAACTGCGATGCGTTCATCAAGTCCATCGAACTCGTCATGATGGGTGGGACGGTATTCCCGCCGGCATTTTTGGAGTCCGCTCTCGATACCGAGAAGCGCGAGGCGGACGATACCCCTGTGCCCAACGATGACGATCATGCCGTCGCAACGGCAGATGACACGCTGGCTCAGCAACTTTCGCCGCGGGAAGTTTCAATTGTGCAGTGCCTGATTGAAGGCGATTCCAACAAGTGCATTGCGCGCAAGATCAAGATTGCCGAAGCCACGGTGAAGGTTCACATCAAGGCGATCCTTCGCAAGATTCGGGTTCAAAACAGAACGCAGGCAGCAATCTGGGGATTGAACCATCGATCTGCGGCTTGGTCGAGAAACAGCAGTTCGGCGCATCAGATCGTTGACGTGACCGAGCGGCTCATCCCACCTGGCCGGGAAATTCCCAAGATCGCGAGAGCGGGCCGGCCGGCGCCACTTGGCGCGATCGACCATGCGGAGAACTACTTCGAGGTCTCCCTCACCAACGGCCATACCCGCAAGGACATGAGCTCAAAAGCCGACGGGGCGATCCGACTGCGGAAATAGCTGAGACTCGTCCGGTCTGGCGCATCGGCATCACCGCGCGGGATGATTTCCCGCGCGCGGCGAGCATTGACCACGCAGACGCGAAACGGAAGCGGAAATGATCTTGTTGACCGGCGGTGCCGGCTATATCGGATCCCACATCGCTGTCGCCCTACTCGACGCCGGGCTCGATGTCGTCGCGGTCGACAATCTTTCCAACAGCAACAGCGCCTCTCTCGAACGGATACGAGCCATCTGCGGGCGATCGGTCATTTTCCGGCATGCCGATATTCGCAATGAAGAGGCGATCTACCAGATCCTGCGCGCCCACGACGTGACTGCGGTCATTCATCTCGCCGGCCTCAAGGCGGTGGGCGAGTCCAGCGCTCAACCCATCACCTATTACGACAACAACGTCGTGGGAACGATGCGGCTCGTGTCGGCCATGACGCGAGCATCCGTCAAGACGCTGGTCTTCAGTTCATCCGCAACCGTTTACGGGACACCCGCGTACCTGCCGCTGGACGAGAAGCATCCTGTCGCACCGATCAATCCGTACGGCCGCACAAAATACTTCATCGAAGAAATACTGAAGGATCTTCATGAGTCCGACAAGGATTGGCGGATCGCCATCTTGCGCTACTTCAATCCGGTTGGCGCCCACGAAAGCGGACTGATCGGAGAAGATCCCCTGGATGTGCCGAACAATCTGTTGCCGATTGTGGCACAAGTGGCGATCGGACGACGTCCGACGGTGCATGTTTGGGGAAACGACTATGATACTCCGGACGGCACCGGGATCCGTGACTTCATTCACGTTGTCGATCTTGCATCCGGACATCTGAGCGCCCTGCGCCAACTGAGACAACCCGGCCTTCTGACGATCAATCTCGGGACAGGAAGCGGCAGTAGCGTCATGGACGTGATCCGGACATTCAAGGAAGTGAGTGGCCGGCCAGTTCCGTATGTGATCGACCAACGCAGGATCGGTGACGTCGCAATCTGCTATGCCGATCCAACTCTCGCGAGGAACCTGTTGGGCTGGACATCAACGCGATCACTGACGCAGATGTGTGCCGACCATTGGCATTTTCAGATGAAGAACCCGAATGGCTATCGCGGCGCGTAGTCGGCGAGAGCCATCTGCGTCTTCGAGAATTTCTGGCTTGTTCGAGGCCTGCTCAATCCCGCGCAAGCCAGACGACTGCTCTCATCGGCAAGCTCAAGTCGCGCCGCCGCCTGGTTACGCCACCACTCAGCAATGGTCGCGATCGGCAGGATGGCAGGATGACGCACCGACTATTGGCTAATCCTTAATTGCTGCCTTCACTTGCTGTACAGCAAGGCATCTTCGGGAGCGCCGGGCTATGGTCCTGCCAACCGACTTACGTTGTTCAAGGTAGGACGGAATGCTTCTGGACAACGAGACGCCTGGCGCCACCATGTGTTCCGAGAGCTTCCACGCTCGCGACCATGGGGAGTCGGAACCCCGACTCACAATAGGCCAGGTCGTCGCTCGAACTGCCAGTCGGTTTCCGAACCAGCCGGCGATCGTCTCGAGCGCTTTCGAGCCTCTGACATACAACGGTCTTGAACGCCAGTTGAACGCAATCCGCCGGCGGCTGCGCCTGGCCGGCTTCGATTGCAACACCCGGATCGGGATCCTGATGCCGAACGGCCCGGAGGCGATTCTCGCCATCGTGGCAGTCGCCTGCTGTAGCGTCGCGGTGCCCCTCGACCCACGCCTCTCCCTGCCTGAAATCGAGCAGCGTCTCGACATGCTCAACTTGAGCGCCCTCGTTGTGCTGCAGGGCAGTGCCCCTGAAGCTCGCCAGGCCGCAGCCTGCAGAACGCTTGCCGTCATAGAAGCCGCTCCGGTCGGACAGGGCCAGCTTGGACTCGAGATCGCCGTGCAAGTTGGCGGCTTCCCTGCCATCGACGCTGAGCCGGATTCGCGCTCCCCCGCCTTCATTATGCAGACGTCGGGCACGACCGCGCAGCCGAAGCTCATTCCGTTCAGTCATGACAATATGCTGGCGGCGGCCGAACGCCTTCGGGCCTGGTTCGGCCTCACGTCCCGGGACCGATGCCTGAGCGTGTCGCCCCCCTACTATTCCCATGGGCTCAAAGTGACGGTCTTCACGCCGTTGCTGACCGGAGGCAGCATCGCCATCCCGGCGAACAGTGCCGTCGTCGCACTCGATGAGTGGTTCGATGTCCTGCGGCCGACCTGGTACTCGGCAGGCCCGACGCTTCACACCACGGTGCTGGACAAGGCGCAGAGCCTCGAGAATGCACGGGCGGCACACACTCTGCGGTTCGCGATGTCGGGCGGCGCGCCGCTCCCGAGGGCCGTGCAGGACGGCCTGCAACAAGCTCTCGGGGTGCCGGTGCTGGAGCATTACGGCTCCAGCGAGGCGGCGCAGATCGCCGCCAACCAGCTTCCACCCGGTCCGAACAGGCCGGGCACATGCGGGAGACCCTGGCCCGATATCGTGACTGTCGTTGACGAGGATGGGCATCCCTTGGCAGCCGGCGAGCACGGAGAGATCTGGATTCGTGGACCGACCGTGACGTCGGGCTATCTCGATGCGCCGGAACTCAATCAAGCCGCTTTCACGAAGGGTTGGTTTCGCACCGGCGATATCGGCAGCCTCGACGAGGACGGCTTCCTTTCGCTGCACGGCCGCCTCAGCGAGCTGATCAATCGCGGCGGTGAGAAGATCTCTCCCGCCGAGATCGAAGCCGCGCTGTTGCGACATTCGGCAATCGCCGAAGCTGCGGCCTTCGCGATCTCGCATCCGCGCCTGGGCGAGGACGTCGCAGTCGCCATCGTCCCCCATCGCGGCGCGCAAGCGAGCGCTGCGGAGCTTCGCCTGTTCCTGCAACGCGAGCTGGCCTCGTTCAAGATTCCGAGACGCATTCTGACGCTCGACCATCTGCCGAAGGGGGTGACGGGAAAGGTTCAGCGGCGACGTCTGCGCGAGCTGGTCGACCGGCCACGGGGGCACCAGGCGACGACGCCGGCGCCCGTCGCGAACGGGCCGTTGAATTTGGAAGCCGAGTTGCTGACCCTCTGGCGCAGGCTGCTCAAGAACGAGGCCGTGACCGTTGACGATGATTTTTTTGCCAGCGGCGGAGACTCCCTTCTCGCGATGGAGATGCTGATCGAGGTCGAGCGGCTCGTCGGCTATCCCGTGCCGGAAACCATCATGTTCGGGGCAGAAACCGTCCGGCAATTTGCCGCAAGGGTTTCCGCACCAACGGACACGTGGACGACGCCGTTCTTCCAGCCCCATGGGCCTGGCACGCGGTCACCGCTGTACTTCTTCAACGGCGACCTTGTCAGCGGCCACGCGAGTCTTCGGCGGGTGGTAGAGCTTCTGGGGCCGGATTATCCGATCATCTCGATCAATCCCCACGGTCTTCATGGCGAGCCGATTCCGGGCTCGATCGAGGCGATGGCCGCCGACCGCCTGCCGTTCATCTTGGCAAGGCAAGCGCGCGGTCCTTTTCTTCTGGGCGGCAAGTGCAATGGCGCCATGGTGGCATTCGAAGTGGCCCGCCAGCTGACGGCAGCCGGCCACACGGTTGATTTGGTTACGATGGTGGACCCGCCGACCGTCAGTGCCCGTCCAATGCCACGGGCGATCCTGGGGCTGCTGAAGCCGCTGGTTTCGCCTTATCTCTTGCGTTGGACCTTCGAGCAAATGGTGAGACTGGAGCGACACCTGAAGCTCCCGGCGAACAAACAGCCTGCGATCGCCAAGGTCGCAATTCCAACGGCGTTGTGGGACGCTCATTCAATCGCAATGGCGCGGTATTGTCCGGCGCCGCTCGAGATCCCGGTGGCCTTTTACGCCGCCGACCACGATGGCCGAGCGTGGCGGCATCTCACCTCTCACCTGGAATTGATACAGGTGCCTGGCGGACATCCGGGCTGCCTGTTGATCGGTGCGGAACTGCTCGTGGATCACCTACGGCGGAGATTTGAAAAACTCGCCTCGGGATCGAGCGCCACGTGAGAAATCGGACGTCAGCCATGACACGCCCCGATGAGCGGGCCGAGGATCGAGGCCGTCGGACGCCGAAGGCCGGACCGCGCTGCACCCGCCTCGAACCCGGTCGATCACAGCTTCACCTCGGCACAGTTGCTGCACTGGCACAAGCAGCTACCGTGGGTAATCAGAAAGGGTCCGCACCTCGATCGAATTCCGGATATAGTTTCCGTGATCGGCCTCCGCCGAGACAACGGTCAGAGACGCCCAACCAGGACGTGCCTGCCAGAGGGAAATCCGCGCGTGACGAGCCATCCATCATCGGATCTTGCGCGAACATTGCAACTCGATCCTTCGGTATTCCCGTCACGTCGCGCATTCAGCCCTCTGGCGTTGGAACGGGAAAGCATGCCTGAGACGGTTACCGATGTCAGCCTGGATGCCCTGGAGAGCATTGCGTGGCTTGAATCCTCATGGAAGGAGCTCGAAGCGCGAGTGACTCACTCGTTCTTCCTGTCCTGGCTCTGGATCGGCACTTGGCTACGGCATATCCCGGATGGCGCGCGACCACACGTCCTCGTGGCCCGGTCATCAGGCAAGATCGTTGGCCTGGCGATTATTTGCCGGCGGAGGGCGTGGAGTCTCGGGCCGCATGCGCGGACACGCTGGCTGCTCAACGAAACGGGAGATACTCGTTTCGACCGATTGTTCATCGAGTACAACGGTATTCTTGCAGAGCAATCCGATGCCATCATATCGGCAGGTCTCAATGCGTTGACGTCGCGTTTGCGCCGCTCGGACCAGTTGGTGCTCTCCGGAATTGATCCGGACCTTGAGGCGACCGCCAGTCGCGCCGCAGGCCGGGCCGGGCTCGTGACCGAGGTGAAGAAGGCTGATGCGGCATTGTGGGTTGATTTTGCCCCGGTCCGCCAGCGCGGGGGGGATTATCGCGCCACATTGGGCCGCAGCACGCGCCAGGCCGTGAACCGCGCCATGCGGCTGTATGCCGAACGCGGCCCCGTTGAACTCCGGATCATGGAAACGACGACGGAGGCCCTCGCCGCGTTCGAATTGCTGGGCGACTTTCATCGGTCGCGATGGGGACGCAGGGGAGCCTTCGCCAATCCCGGCTTCCGTCCGTTTCACGAGGAGCTGATTGCGCGCGGAGTCCCCACGGGAGCCGTTCGCATCTCACGGACGCTGGTTGGGAACGAGACTATTGGGGTCGTGTACAATTTCGTGCACGACGGCCGTGTCCTGAACTACCAGAGCGGCTTTCTCTATGAGAGCGATAGCCGGCTCAAGCCCGGGCTCGTCAGCCATGTGCTGGCTATCGAGGACAGCATTGCACGCGGGGAAAGCGGCTACGACTTCCTGGCCGGTGGCGGCGGGCACAAGTCCCATCTGGCCAATCGGGAGCAGGCCATGACGTGGATCGCTGTCGGCAGAGACAGTCCCGAGCGCCACATCGAGGCCAAGCTCCGCAGTGCCAAGCGGATACTACGGACCATTGCCACGAATCTTCCAAAAAAGACCGCGGCTCTGTATTCCGTATTCGGCGCTGGTTCCTAGCCGATCGGTTTGGGCTCTTTGGCGAGAACCAATGTCCAGGTCAGCGAGGTGGCCATGTCGGTGCTCCCCCCCCCCACCTTCTGACTGCCGGCCGGGGCAGGCGCTGACGCCTGGACTGCATCCATTGACGGTCTAGCGGTCCAATTCCCCTAGGAATTTTCCCCGCTTTGCGCTTGGGCGGAAGGACCCGGCGCTTTGCCACCGAGTCACTCAACTCAAGCCGTCCAATCCGGGGCACCGGATGGGAACTGGCAAAAAATGGGTAATTACGATGGTCGATTGAGCCATGGCGGTGCGCGATTAAAATTTCAATCAGCAGTCCGCTCGAATGCCCATCGCAATACCGTTCGCAACCTACCGGCGGCACTCCGGATCGAGGCTAATAGAAAGCAAGTTGTGATGGCTTTTCGCACAGGTGCCTGTGAACAGAGCGAGTGGGAAAATAGTCGTTCCTTTGACGGGCCAGGCTATCGCAGACTTGAACGCGGGGCTCGCGGAGCCGGCACCGCCCCTTTGAGCTTTCTGGACAAAGCAGTTGAGCTGAGACCCGGGATCATCATGCCGGTTCTCGAGCATGATGGTCTGGAGGTCCTGGCATTCATGCTCCATGTGGAGCAGGACGTCATCCGGGAGCTAAGCGCTTGCCTCAACGAGGAAGAACATCGGCGCGCCGCGGGATTGAGATTGGAGCGCGATCACCGCCGCTTCATTGTTAACCGCGGGCAACTGCGCCGGGTCCTCGCTTCCAGATTGGAAATTTCACCCTCGGAGATCGAGCTGGAATATGGACGGCTGGGCAAACCCCACCTCTCCCGCCGCATGCCCGCCCGCGACTTGCGCTTCAGCGTCTCGCGATCTGGAGAAGTAGCGGTCATCGCCCTCTCGATCAGGCAAGAGGTCGGCGTGGACATCGAGGCAATCCTCCCTGTGCCCGAAGCGGACGAGATCGCAGCGCTCTGCCTTTCCACCTCCGAATACGAGTCCTACGCCGCCCTTGATCCGGAAGACCGGCTGGAAGGCTTCCTCCAGCGCTGGACCCGGCTGGAGGCTGTCTCCAAGGCGCTGGGGTGTGGCTTGGGACAGCCGATTTCCTGGGATGAACGGGATTGGGCTGTCCGAAGCTTCGTACCGCAACCTGGATATGTTGGGAGCGTGGTCGTCCGGAAATGAACTGTCATCCGGAGTCGAAGTTGCCGCGATGGCGCACGGAACAGGAAATGTCAGTTTCATCGATGAAAAGCCCGATGTCAGCGCATGTGATGCAGTTTTCGGAGCTGCTCGCAGACCTCGCGGTCAAGGACATCAAGGTCTGGGTGGATGGCGACCGGCTGCGCTGCAACGCCCCGGCCGGCGCGCTGACGGCGGAGCTTCGCGATCAGTTGCAGGGGCGGAAGGGCGAGATCATCGCGTTTCTGAACATGGCCACGGCCGCGGCCAAGCAACCGTCTGCAATCGTTCCCTTGCAGTCTCGCGGCACACGCACGCCCATTTACGCCGTACCCGGTCATGTCGGGGCACCGTCCTCATTCCTGGACCTCTCGAAGCACCTGGGCGGCGATCAACCGTTCTACGCCCTCCAACCGCCTGGCTTCGATGGGCAGAGCGAGCCGATGGACCGCGTCGAAGATATCGCCGAGTACTTCGCCCGCCAGATCGTCGAATATCAGCCGACCGGTCCGTACATCATCGTCGGCTATTGCTCGGGCGCTCCAACAGCTTTTGAACTGGCGAAAATCCTGGGACAACGCGAGTCCGAGGTCTCATGCGTTGCGCTGTTTGGCCCGCTTCACCCCACCACCTATGGGGAATGGCCGCGCCGGCTGTATTTTATTGCCAGGGGCAAGGCGGAATCGTTCCTGCATGAGACAGCGAAGCTGCCGACATTCGGCGCCCGTCTCCGATATTTCGGCAGTCGCCTGCGCGAGCACGTCCGCGCCCTCGTACCCCTCGTTGGCAAGAGCAATGAGCCTGTCGCGACAGACCCGGTGTTGGCGAGCAGGGCTCTGCTCAAATCCACGGCGATCGCGGCCTTTCAGCGGTACACTCCCACTCCGTATTCGGGTCGGGTTTGCATAATCCTTCCCAACAAAGCCTGGCTGCGATCGGGTGCCGCGCCACACCGATGGCTGCGGGTAGTGCCGCATGCCGAATTTTACTTCGGGCCCGATGACTGCAACGAAGCCTCGATGCTGATGGAACCTGACGCACCTGCCATTGCGAACCTCTATCGCCAGGCAACCCAGAAGCAGAACGATTGACGTGATTCTCTTTTTAAGTTTTCCCGACGGGAGCGTATTTCATGAACGAAGTCCTACCTATCGCGCCGGAAGGCGTAGCGCTTCCCCTGCTGAAAGATTCCGATCATCAGGCGCTGGTTGTCGATTACAACGCCACGGCAGCACGCTATCCGTCGGACAGGACGATCATCGATCTCTTCCGCGACCAGGCGACGCGTAGTCCTGACGCTGAAGCGATCCGCTTTGGCGATGCAACGCTGACCTACCGGCAGCTCGACGAACGCTCCAACCAGATGGCCGCGTATTTGAGCTCGACCGGCGTCGGCCCGGGCCGGATCGCCGTTGTCTTCATGGAGCACTCCATTGAAGTCGTCGTTGCGATCCTGGGCGTGCTGAAGTCCGGCGCAGCCTATGTGCCGGTGGATGCGGCAACGCCGAAGGGGCGTATCACAACAATCCTGCAGGACATTTCCAACGGGACCGACGGGCGGGCGCCCGTGGCGATCACCCAGTCGCGCCTGCGTTCGGGCATTGCCGCGAACCTTGCCGACATTTTCGTGCTCGACGCCGATCTCGAGTCGATCTCGAATCAGCCGGCCTCGGCCCGACCGTCCGCTGCCACGCCGGACGGCGCCGCCTATATCATCTTCACCTCCGGCTCGACCGGCACTCCCAAGGGCGTCGAGATCGAGCACCGGAGCCTGATGAACTACATCTGGTGGGCGGCCCGGGTGTACAGTTCCGGCGAAAGCCTCACATGGCCGCTTTTCTCATCCCTCGCATTTGACCTGACCGTCACAACGCTCTTTACGCCACTCATCACCGGCGGCCGCATCGTGGTCTATCTTGGTGATCCCGGAGTGCAGAGCATGGTCGTGCTCAAGGTGATCGACGACAATGCGGTGGACATCATCAAGCTGACGCCGGCGCATCTCGCGATGATCCGCGACCGCAATCTAGAGACCACAAGACTGCGCAAATTCATCGTGGGCGGTGAGGACTTCAAGGCCGCGCTGGCGCGCGATATCACCAACGCTATTCCCCATCCTATCGAGATCTACAACGAGTATGGACCAACCGAAGCCACGGTGGGCTGCATGATTCACCGCTTCGATACCGACCGGGATCAATCCGCATCGGTGCCGATCGGCGTTCCGGCCGCGAATGCGGGAATCTACGTCCTCAGCAAAGAATATCAGCCCACCGGCCCCGGGATCATCGGTGAGATGTTCATTGCCGGCGACGGTCTCGCGAGAGGTTATTTCAATCGCCCCGATCTGACCGACGAGCGCTTCCGCACGGTCGCCGATCCCCGAGATGGGCGCTCGAAGCTGCGGCTCTACAAGACGGGCGATCTCGCCCGCTGGAACTCGGACGGACGCCTGGAATTTCTCGGCCGCGCCGATCATCAGGTGAAGGTCGGCGGCACCCGTATCGAGCTCGGCGAGATCGAAGCACGGCTTCTCAAGCACCCGGACGTTCACGAATGCGCCGTCGTCACCTCGATGACGAAAGCAGCGAAACAAGAAACGGCCCAGATCGGCCGTGGCGAACCGTCGACGACCGAAGACGGCATCGCACGACTTGTGGCCTACTATGTCGCGTCAAAACCTCTGACCGTGGCGGATCTGCGCGCGCACCTCGCCGAAGAACTCCTGGAGTCCATGATTCCGACGCACTACGTTCGCCTCGAGCGGATGCCGCTCACGCCCAACGGCAAGATCGACCGCTCATCGCTTCCCGAGCCGACGGCGGAAAACATCCAGCCGGCGCAGGTCTTCGCCGCCCCCTCGACAGAGACCGAGAAGGCGCTGGCCGCGCTATGGTGTCAACTCCTGAAGCTCGAGTCGATCGGACGCCACGACAACTTCTTCGAGCTGGGCGGGGAGTCGCTCCTGGTGGTGCGGGCGGTGTCGCGCATGCGAAAGATCTTCGGCGTCGACGTGCAGCTTCGCAACCTCTTTGAGCGCCCGACACTGGCCGAACTGGCGGAAGTTATCGACGGAATGCGCTGGGTGGCCGATTCCAATGCCCCTTCCCTCTCGGAGGGACCGAGAGAGGAGGTTGAACTCTAGCCGGAAGGTCTCCGCCTGGTCTTGGGTGGGACAGGAGCCTTTGAGTCAGGCTCACAGCAGATCGGATGAAGATGATGGACAAAGCTTGGAAGGCGGCACGAGAGCCGGAGCTGCCCTGGATGGCGGCGGAGTATGAGCTCTTGCGGGACCAGGTCCGCCGGTTCGTCAAGGAGGAAATCAAGCCCTGCGCGGATCACTGGGAAGAGAACGGGTTCATTCCCCGTTCGATCCTGCGCCGCATGGGCGAACTCGGTTTCTTCGGCATCCGCTACCCGGCTGAGTATGGTGGCGCCGAAATGGACGCTGTCGCGTCAACGGTCTTCGCCGAGGAGCTCGGGCGCTCGACCTATGGCGGCGCCGCCGACGCGATGCTCGTCCATGCCGACATGGCTTCCTCGTACGTCTTTCACGACGGGACCAAAGCCCAGCGGGCCCGCTGGATGCCGGGCATTATCAGCGGCGAGGTGATCACCGCGATCGCCATTACGGAGCCGGATGCGGGCTCGGACGTGAAAGCCATCCGCACGCGCGCGGTGCGAGATGGCGGCTCCTACGTGCTCGACGGCACGAAGCTCTACATCACAAACGGTGTCCACGCGGATCTCTACTGCGTCGCGGCCAAGACTGATCCCTCGGCCGGAAGCAACGGGATCACGATGTTCCTCGTCGAGAAGGGAACGCCAGGCTTCAGCGTCGCGCGCGAGCTGGACAAGCTCGGCTTGCGCTCCTCCGACACGGCGGAACTTGTCTTCGACGACTGCCGCATCCCCGCCGAGAACGTGCTCGGCGCGGAGGGACAAGGCTTCTACTCAATCATGCGCAACTTGCAGAACGAGCGCCTTGTCCTCGCCGCCATGGCGACAGGGATGGCCGAGGCAGCGATCGACATGACCCTCACCTACGTGAAAACCCGCCGGGCATTCGGGGGCGTCCTTTGGGACATGCAGGCGATCCGTCAGCGGCTCGCGATGCTTTCTGCGAAAGTGGAGGCAAGCCGCGGGTTTCTCTATGCCACCGCTTGGCGCATGGCGGCCGATGACGATTGCCTGCGCGAGATCTCGATGTTGAAGGCCATCTGCGGCGAACTCGTCAACGAGGTTGCGTATGATTGCGTGCAGTTCCACGGCGCCATGGGCGTCATGCGCGAGAGCGCGATCGAGCGCGTCGCGCGCGACGCGCGCGTCCTCTCCATCGCCGGCGGCGCGACCGAAGTGATGCTTGAGGTGGTCGCGTCGATGTCATGATCCTGACGCGGCGTTGAGGACGTCGCTCTGGCGTTGCTTGCAGAAAGGCCAAGTGCCAGCGCTTCGCGCGGCGGGCCGGGCTTTGAATGGTCTCGGCATCCGGGCCGGGTCGCGGCGACCGACGCAGCATACGGCGCGCCGGATTCACCCACGAAATCCGGCAGGCGTCATTGCCGCCGAACACCGGGCGACGCTGTGTGGAATCCGAGATTCGCTTGAAGGAGGATTTCACTCCGCCGCTGCAACCCGTTCGCTCGATGGGGCCTTCGAACTGCTGAGGTTTCCAACTGCTTGAACATGATCAATGGCCTGAACGTGGATCCCTTTCACGGCCCTTCCAGATGGGTCATTCATGCTCGCAAATTGCTGAGACCAGAGAAACGCCGTCGGCGTGGAGCATGCGATCGAAGGACCGACGGGCACAGTCAGGCAGGCTGTCGGGTTGTTGAAAATGCTGTCAAAGATGGTCCGGTAGAAATAGCCTTCCTTGGACGTCGGCGTTTGTCGCGGAAAGCGCTTGCTCGCCTCTGTGAGCATCTGATCCGAGACTTTATTCTCGGCTTGATGCTTCAAGCTTTCAATCCAGCTGTACCCTACCCCGTCGGAAAACTGCTCCTTTTGACGCCACAAGATCGCTGGCGGCAACAGATCGGTAAATGCTTCCCGCAATATGCCCTTCTCGATTTTCTCGCCAGGGCACATTTTCTCGGCGGGGTTTATCGACATTGCGTAGTCCAGGAATTCCTTGTCCAGGAAGGGCACACGGGCTTCGACCCCCCAAGCCGCCATTGCCTTGTTCGCGCGACAGCAATCATACTTGCTGAGCGCAAAGATCTTTCGGACAGTCTCGTCGTGGAATTCTTCTGCTGACGGCGCCATGTGGAAGTAGAGATAGCCGCCGAACACCTCGTCAGCGCCTTCTCCGGACAACACCATTTTGATGCCCATTGATTTGATTTTGCGCGCCATGAGATACATCGGCGTGCCGGCACGAATGGTGGTGACGTCAAAGGTCTCCAGGTGCCGGATCACGTCCGGCAGTGCATCCAACCCTTCCTGCACGGTAAAAACAATCTCATGATGGACCGTTCCGATGTGAGCCGCAACGTCTCGCGCATACTTCATGTCGGGTGAGTTTTCGAGGCCGACGGAGAACGAGTGCAGCCTCGGCCACCATGCCTCTTCGGTTTCTCCCGACTCGATCCGCTTGAAGCGGTGGCGCGCCGCGAGCGCCGCGATAAGCGAAGAGTCGAGCCCGCCGGAAATAAGCACCCCGTAAGGCACATCGCACATCATTTGCTGCTTGACCGCAGCTTCGAGCGACGTTCGGAGCTCCTGCAGGGACACCTTCCTGCTTGGAAGAGTATGTGCCCACTGTGGATCATACCATTTGACGAACTTTCCGGCCTTGGCGCTGTAATGATGTCCCGGAGGAAACTCCCGGATCGTCTCGCATACGCCATCGAGAGCTTTCATTTCGCTCGCGACGTAAGTCGTGCCGTCGCTGCCCCATCCGACGTAAAGCGGAACAATGCCGATGTGGTCTCGGGCGACGAAAAACTCACCACTGCGCTCATCGAAGAGGGCAAATGCAAAAATGCCACTCAGCATATTGCACACGGCAGGACCGTACTCGTCGTAGAGATACAGGATGATTTCGCAGTCGGACTTCGTTTTCCATGCGTGCGGCAGCTTCAGCGCCTCGCGCAGGCCGACATGATTGTAGATCTCTCCGTTCACGGCCAAAGCGCGACCCGCGGTCACGTCGAGAAGGGGTTGAGCGCCGTGCTCCACGTCGACGATGGAAAGGCGCTCGTGCGCGAGCACTGCGCCGTCGCTGGAATAAATGCCGCTCCAGTCTGGCCCGCGGTGCCTGACCGTCTTGGCCATCTCGAGCGCCCGGCCGCGCACCGACTCGAGCGATTCTTTAAATCCAAAGATGCCAACGAAGCCGCACAAGGAGGTTGCCCCTTCTGTAAGTTCAGATCGCAGCGAAGCGGAACAGCGGATCGAGAACGGCAAAAGTCACAAAATATTCAAGGTTCAGATCAAGCGGAATTACCTTATGCCTATGCCTAAGCGGCGACACCGTCGCATAGGCTAAAAATATACGGACAAGCGGCATCAAACTCCGTGGCTGCTCGTGTCTTCCCGACGTGCCAATCCCGATCACTCTGCCGCTTCCGGCTTTGTCACCTGCTGTCACGCCGCGAGTCTGCCGCGGTCACGTCGGTCCGGCCCATCACGACCGGAACGTTTGAACTGCTCAGCTTTCGGGGTGCCGCCTCGGGACCATCCTGATATCGCAGCGAGACCTCGATGGTGTCACCCGGCTGCAACTCGGCATCCTCGTTCACGACAATCCGTTCCGGTCCTTTCTCGCTCTTTCTAATAATAGCAATATCCGGCTTACTGCCGGCTCCCCGTGCGAGCTGCGATCGAACCATCGAAGTGTATTGAAGCTTCTCACCGACGCTCTGCAGTTTCTCGCGAATCTGATTGAGCTTTAAGCTGGTCTCTTGCAACTCACGGAACAGATCAAGCTTCCGCTGATCGTCGAGCTTGACCAACCGTCTGGCGTACTCGTCCTGCAGTTTCTTGACCTGGAGCAATTGCGCAGAGGTCTGCAGCCTCCGGGTTGCCGACAGCAGAACCGCGCGACGCGCATCCGTCACGCGAGGGCTGATCAACGATCCCTTGCCGAACAGGTCGGTCGCCTTCTGAAGGTCCTCGACGTCGGACTGAAGTCCTTCTTCATCTTTCTTTTGCTGCTCCGACAGCACGCGGACCTCGTCGTCTCCCTGCCGAACGCTGCGCTGCAAGTACGCCTTTTCCTGCTGATAGTCGCTCTGCTTCGTCTTCAGATATTCGGCTTCCGCATTGACGATTTCCGAAACCGCCGACCGGGCTATGGGCAGGTCGGCAAGAGAAGCGCTTGGATTGATCTGCGTCCCCTCCCCGAGCTCGCTCTTGATGCGCCACATACGCGCCTGTTCCTTGGCGAGTTCTGTCCAAAGCGAACCATACTCGCTTCTCAGGTCGGCTGACTCGAGATACGGGTTGTTCATCCTGATATGCATGATGTCGTAGCCACCCGCCATGGCGATGAGCTGGCGCGCGGTGCTCGCCGGACGATAAGGGTACTCTCCCGGCTTCGACACGTCCCCGTTGACGTAAACAGGCCTGTACTCCGCAACGATCGCCGTGACCTGATCTGCATCTATCACGACCACGACCTCGCGGCCGTCCACAGTCCTCTGTCGAAAGACCTTGCTCGTCATTGCGGCCCCGACCTTGGCCCGAATCTCCTGCAACGGCAGGCCGGCGACCGGGACCATCCCGACCAGTGGCAACGAGATATTGCCATCGACCTGGACGGGCGCGCGCTGCCGCAGCTCCGGCACGCCTGCCACCGCGACCTCCAGAACATCTCCGACGCTCACTCGATATTCGGCTTTCGCCTGCGCGGAAATCGTCAGGCCAACAGCCACCAGGCCCCACCTGACGCAACGGCCTGGTTGACCGCGACGGTTGTCAAGACGGAGGAAATTACGCAGCTTGGCGTGCGGCATGGCGTGCTCGATGGCTCGGTCTCACGGATTGATCGACAATCTAATCCCGCAGCGCCTCGGCTCAACTGACCATCGTAGTTACTCCCGGCTACCCATTTATTGCCAATCCGCCTCCTGACTCGAATGCTATGTTTTTGTCAGGGGGACGGACTGCTTGACGGACTGCTTGGGAGTAACCGGTGAGTTATGCGTTTTTCACCAATTCGCCGGCCCCTACCGAGCGTTCGGCGCATTCGGTGGCTGGCCGCAAGACAATTGCGGCTGACCTTGGCAAGAATAGATTGGCCGCGTTGCTGGTGCTGGCGGCAGGCGCCGAGTTCCTCCTCGTAGCCGTCGGGGCTTTTGCCGCTGCCGTCCTCTATTATCGGCTGGTCCTTGCCCTCGACTATCCGGACACTCCCAAATACATCCTGGAATCTCTTCTGATTGCCACGTTGCAACTGCTCGTATCCGTTGGGCTCCGGCAGTATTCGCGGATCCAGACGCAGCCCCGCCACATCTTCCTATGGAGCGGCGTCAGCGCCGTCTTCTTCGTATTCTCCTTCTTCATCTCAACGATATTTCTTCTCAAGATCTCGGACGGCTACTCGCGCGCGACCGTGATGGCCCAGGCGGCAAGCGTTATCGTCATGGTGCTCTTCGCGCGGGCAATATGCTTCTCGTTGCTGCAGCCTGCCATCGCATCCGGACTGATCGACGCCAGGCGCGTCATCCTCATAGGTGAACCGAGCCACTGCCTGGATTTTTCCGCACGAGTAAGCGCCACCGGAATCCGGACCATTCGCTCGTTCGAGTTGCCGACCTTTCGCAAGGGCTCTTCGGCATCGGAGCACTTCGGGGCGGTCGAAGTGCTATCCCATGTCCGCGAACTGATCGCAGAGTGCCGGCCCCTGCGAGCGGATGACATTGTCATTCTGACTTCGGAGTCGGATGTTCGGGCGGCCCTCGCGCTCGCCGGCGCCCTGTCAGAGCTCCCGGTCGACGTTCACGTCGTCCCGGTCGGTGCAATCGACCTCATGGCCGTGTCGCGCATCACGCAGTTCGGCAACATGGTGACGATGCGCATCTTCCAGTCTCCCCTGACGCCGTTCCACCGGGCGATCAAACGAGCCTTCGACATCGCGGCCGCAATTGCCGGACTTGTCATCATCAGTCCCCTCTTCGTCATCCTTCCACTCGCAATCAAGCTCGATTCCCCCGGGCCGGTGCTATTTCGTCAGACCCGGCACGGCTACAACAACGAGACTATTCGCGTGTTGAAATTCAGATCGATGACCGTGACGGAGGACGGCGACAATTTCAAGCAGGTGACCAGACACGATCCACGCGTGACCCGGTTGGGACGCTTCATGCGCCACACCAATATCGATGAGCTTCCACAGCTCTTCAACGTGCTGGTTGGCGACATGTCACTCGTCGGGCCTCGTCCGCACGCGACCTCGCAGAACGAGAGCTTCGCCCGGCTGATTTCGTCATTCTCCCGCCGTCACAACGTCAAGCCCGGCATTACCGGCTGGGCACAGGTCAACGGCTATCGTGGCGAAACCGACACCTTGGAGAAGATGCAACGTCGTATCGAGCACGACCTATATTATATCGACAATTGGTCGTTCCTGCTCGATCTCAAGATCATCGTCATGACCTTCTTCTCCAGAAAGGTCTATTGGAATGCCTTCTAGCGCGATGACGATTGCTGCATGCAGTCCGTACAGCAAGATCGCAAGGGCATTGCAGTCGATCCCGTTCCCGTTTGATCGGCGGAGGCCTCGGTAGGCCACCAGTAACTGCAGGTTCGAGACAATGCTGCAAACTCACAGAACTGACAATTCGGCACCTCAGGACACGATGCCGCCTGAATTTGGTTCGCCGGCCGAATTCGTGGCGGAGGGCCTCGCCTTTTTGCGCCGCCGCCTCTCGCTCATACTGCTGACGTGTTTCGTGATGATTGGCGTCGGCTTGCTCTATCTCGTTGTCGCAGTTCCGACGTTTACGGCAACCGCGCAACTCATCGTCGACGCCAAGACGACTTCTTCCAACGACACGGCGTCGGCAACGACGGCCGTCGAGAGTCAGGTCGCAATCCTGAGGTCCGAGAGCGTCGCTCGCGCGGCGATCGCGAAGCTCGGTTTGGCGGGGGATCCGGAATTCTCAGGTGGCGTCCTGCACCGACTCGGTCGGTCGACGTCCCGGCTGCTCGGATGGAGCAGGCCGGACACGGACGTCGTCACACGTGATGCGATGGAAGCATTCGCGCGCAAGCTCTCGGTGAAGCGCGCCGGCCTCACCTACATAGTCGATCTCGCCTTCAACTCCGCCGATCCCGATCGGGCAGCGCAGGTCCTGGACACCGTCGTAGAGACCTACATCACGACGCAAATGGACGCGAAATACAAATGGGGTCTGCAAAACGAGAAATGGGTCAAGGAACGTGTCAACGAATTGAGCAACCAGGCGTCGACTGCCAAAAAGGCAGTAGCGGATTACAACAGGGCCAGGAATGGCGTCGCGGCTCCCGCGAACGCCGCCGGGGCAGGTCCACCCTCGTCGCAATCGACCGGAGCGACGCAAGACGAACTCCGCGAACTGGAAGCCACGGCGGACGCCGCCACCAGAACTTATGACAATTTCCTCCGGATGCTGCGTTACATGGACGCCATGCAACAGCAATCCGCGCCGGTGTTCGAGGCTCGTCTGCTCACCGGAGTGTCTCATCCCTACACGGCCAGTTCGCCGAACGCCCGTTTGATACTTGGATCAGCGATCCTCGGCGGCATGCTTCTGGGGATTGGAATAGGATTGCTGCGCGACAGGTCGGACCGGGAACGCGCGCCCGCGCGCAGGTCTGCAGCCACCGCATCCGGAGGAACTGGAGTCGTCCAGGGGCTCAAGGCGAATGGCGTGAAGCCCCATTTCGATGGTTCGTTCAAGGTCGAGAAACAACACACCTACAAGGAGGCCAATCCTGACTTATAGTCGCATGAATTGGCTCCCGATCGCGATACCGCAAGCTCGATTGAAACGCCCCGGACATCACCCGTCGAACAATGCTCGTCGGCGAACCGCCTTCATCGCGACGAAGGCAGCATGTTTCTCGTTACGGCCACCGGATTAGGTAGTCCGGAAGGGCCGAATGCCCTCCGCATCCACGAAGTTACATTCGGCCTCTATCATGCGACAATCCGCCACACGATGGAAAGTTGGCTCTTGAACCTTCAGTCAGTGCGCAACCCACCATCCGCCCGCGAAGAACTCGATTACAATCGCTGGGCGTCGCGTGGCGTTAGCCAACGTTGGAATGCGCAATGACGAGCTTTTTTCAGGCGTCCGGCGGATCGGTGACCGTGCTCAGCAATATCCTCCGGCAGTCATGGCTGGCTATGGTCTATCGCTGCTCGGGCGCCGCCGTGTCCTTCCTCTTCGGCGTGAGTTTTGCGCGGATGATGACCATAGAGGAATACGGGGCGCTCATGTCGCTGATGACATTCGCGGTCGTCGCCTCCACGGTCGGCCTCTTCGGCCAGCAGTTTCGCGTGCTGCGGGAAATACCAAGCATCGCTGTCCGGAAATGTTTCCCAGAGATCGGTTCGATTGTTGCAAAGCAGGTTCGGGTGGCGTGTCTCGGCAGCATTGCCGTGACTCTGGTCTCTCTCCTCCTGTTCGTCGTTGCGCACGGCCGCGATGGAATATTCGGACGGTGGCAATACTGCACGAGCGTGCTGCTGATCTTGCCGTTGGCTTTGATCGAAATGCAGGGCTCGTTGGGGCGCGCGCTCGGTTCCGTCAACCTCGCGCTTATGACCAAGGATGTTTTGTGGCGGTTGCTCATCATCCTGTTGGGCGGCGTTCTCTTCTCGACGTTTGGCCGTCCGCTGCAGGCGGGAGACGTTCTGATGATTGCGACCGGCATCCTGGTCGTGCTGATCCCCGCTCAGAACGGTTACCTACGACGTCTCGCAGAGGGCTATAACGTATTCACCGTGGCGGTGAAGCGATCGAATGACCGGATTGGCGACATCCTTTCCACTTCGGGACCGTTCTGGGTAACCAGCATCACCAGCGTGATGGGCGGCACGATAGATGTCATCATCGTCTCGGTCATGGTCGGCCCGGAAGCCGGCGGATATTACTACGCTGCCACGAGGATCGCGTTCCTGCTTGATTTCTTTCTGGCAACATTCTGCGTACCCGCAGCGCCCCTCATGGCACGCTTGTTCGATGAAAATCGTCATGCGGAAATCACACGCATCACATCAGGAGCATCACTGGCTGCGTTCGTCGCTGTCCTCGGCTGCGTTGCAACATTGGCGGTCGCCGGCGACCTCGCGCTGATGACGTTCGGAGCCGACTTCAGCCGCGCCTACAGCGTCCTGATGGTCTTGGCAATCGGCCTGTTAATCTCGACATACTTCGGCATCGGCCCTATCGCACTGAATATGACCGGACACCAGCGGGCCGCGATGCAAATCGTGGTAACAACCTGGGCCGTGGGACTCCTGGCCATGATCAGCGCGACCTGGGCCTTTGGGGCTCTAGGAGCGGCAGTTGCTGGCTCCTGCGCAGGCGTGGCAACCAGGGTATGGACAGCGGCCTACATGTACGCCGCGGAGGGGATCGATATCACGGCCACCACGACGCTCATTGCGCTAGCAAGGCGCACAATGCGGCGAGGCCCATCCGAACCGCTCATGGACGCGGTGCGGCCGGAAACCGGCGCGACCATTCTCGACTTGCGGCCGCGCGTGCGGCGGTCGGGACACGACGTGCGTGATTCGGGGAGATAGTTGAATGCGTTCGTTGCCATACGAGGACGCGACTGCTGTAATCGGAATTGGGCGCGAGAGACGGTACCTCATGGACCAGGATACATTCGATTACGAAGTGTCGGGAAACCCGATTTCGATCGGGCTGGTGAAGCTTCTGCACACGATTGTTGCGCGGAGTACGGGGCGTGGAATCGGACTCGCAATGCGAGCGGTCCGTCCGCTCATCCATTCCCAGACGCCTTGCGTCCATTTCGCGGACGGTAGCCGCTTGTACTTTGAGCTGGACGACGCCTACTGGAATGCGTTTTTTGTCGGTCAGCCCCATCGTACCTACGAATCGGACATAGCGATGCTTCTGTTGCGACTGAAGGATGTCGACTACACGTTCTTCGATTGCGGCGCCAACATCGGGTACTGGTCCGTTCTCGTCACGTCGGAAATGCTGGGTCGCAAGCGCGCAATAGCTGTCGAGGCCTCGCGGCAAACGCTCGCGATTCTCGAGCAGAACCGTAGCGCCAACGATCGGCGCTTCGAGATCTGCCGCAAGGCCTTATTCGAGACTGACGGACAGATATTGTCCTTCTCCGACGACGGATCTCATGACGCCCGACACATCGTTACGTCGCAAGGTATGCGCTCAAAGCACGTCGAACCGGTCGTATCGATCACGCTTGATTCGCTGGCACGGCAACTGCAGATGACCGACCGTGATCGGCTCGTCGTCAAGCTTGACGTCGAGGGTGCGGAAATCTCGGCCTTCAAAGGGGCGCGCGAAGTGCTAAAGCGCGATACGCTGATCATCTACGAGGATCACGGCAACGACCGGAGCCACACGACCACGAAGTACATGCTCGAGACCGAAGGATTTCCGGTCTTCTCCATCGCTATGAACGGGGCAATTACGAAGGTCGAGGAACTCGGCTTTCTGGACAGGGTCAAGACGAACCCGAGAATCGGCTACAATTTCGTAACCTGCCCACCAGGGAGCGGATTCCACCAGTGGATGGAACGGGCTGCCGGTCGCGCATAAACACGCCGGGCGCCGCTACGGATGATCTTGGCGGAGCGCCTCATAGATTGAGAGCCCGAGCGATCTGATTTCGTGCCTCACGCACGAGCGGCTCACCGCCATCACCAGAGTGTAAGATTACTAGCTAAGACCCAGCAGTCCGTGCATCGCCGACTGGATACCGTTCATTCGGGCCTCGAACGCAAGCTTTGTGTCGAATTGTCCACCCACGCCGATACGAGGCAGTGCAAGTGGATTTGGCTTGCGATCGGACACCTGCCCATGCCGCGTGGTCACCGCGGTCGAAAAACCGACTTCCTCCGCAAGACGTTCCTCCCGAGTGTCACACGCTCCGGGGGTGCCGTAAGGATAGGCGAAATGCCGGACGGGATTCTGAAGCAAATTCTCCAGATAGCTGCGGTTGCCCGCCATTTCGGCGCGCGCTGAGGCTGCATCCAGACACGCCAGTGCCGGGTGGGAATCCGTGTGGCCGCCAATTGAAGCGAGAGGATGCTGCGCCAAGCCTTGAAGCTCGCGTTCATCCAGGAAATAAACGTCGTTCAAGGCCGATAGAGATACACCCGCATTGCGGAACGTCGGGGCGAGCAATTCGGCCCGGTTATAATCTTCGTGAACCCACTTCGCTACCTTGCTCATGGCCGACGCCTTGCTATTCAGATCGGGACAGGAAAACCGAATGTCCATCGCGTCAATGGTAACGGTGTCTCGCGAGCGAAGAATTTCGCGCAAGCCGAGCCACCATGACTGCAGCGTCCGCGTCGGAGCGCCCGTAGGAACGTAGACCGTGAACGGGGCGTTGTTGCGCTCGAGGATCGGAAGCGCCGTCGAAACGTTGTCTCGATAACCGTCATCGAAGGTAACCACAGCATAGCGGCGCGGCTGCGAATCATTTGCCAACCGCTCAAGACATGTTTCGAGGCTGACGATCTCCCACCCCTCGTGGCGCAGCCACTTGAGCGAATACTCAAAGAAGTCCTCTGACGTTCCGGTCATCAGTTCTGAGCGGAAATCCCGCTGAACCTCGTGGAACATCAGAATAGCGGCCCTGCCTGCAAAAACCTTGCGGAGAGCTGGCGTCAGTCCGGACCAACGTACCGCCTGGAATACGGCTGCCTTGAAACTCTGCCTCACGGCGCCCCCTCGTCATCGCTGGTCAGAGAATTCACCAGATGAATCTGAGGCCGGTTTAATTCCACGCGCGACGCGCCGCCGATATTCATCTTCAAATTGTCCATCGTGAGAACAGTGAGCGTCTCATAGGCACTGGCAGGCATTGCCCTCTATTTATCGTGGAACCGCTGCATCTACGCAACTGCGACACCGGTACTCACTCATAGGTACCCCTCAATTCGCCCATCCCCACCCTGAATGCGCCACCTGCCTCGGATGGCTTTCAAGATAGCCTTTTTCTGTCGAGCACAAAAAGCACCAGGCGCGGGTGGCTGTTGTGATCTGCGTATCGATGGAACGGCTCATTAATGAAGGTACTCCTCGCTAACAAATACCTCTTCAACAATGGTGGCGCAGAGACCGTTCTGTTTCAGGAACGAGCGTTCCTGACGGGCAGCGGGGTGGAAGTCATTGACTTCGCAATGCAGCACGAGCGGAATATCGAGTCACCCTACTCGACCCATTTTGTGTCTCGTCAGGATTATCGCAACGGCGGCTACCTCTCCAAGATCAGGGGCGCTCTCGCGCTGATCCACTCGCGCGAGGCCGTAAGCAAGCTCGCATCCCTGATCGACGAAACGCGACCAGACTTGATGCACTGTCACAACGTCTATCATCAGTTGACACCATCGATCGTCGGCGTCGCCAAGTCGCGCGGAATCCCGGTTGTCCTGACGCTGCATGATACGAAGCCGGTCTGTCCGGTACACACGCGGGCGCTCGGAAACCAATTGTGCTCGCTATGCCTCACCGGCGGCTTCCATCACGTGCTGACGCATCGTTGTTCCGACGGCTCGTTGGCGCAGAGTGCCACGCTTTACCTCGAAGCAGTCACGCAACAATGGCTCGGAAGCTACGAGAAAGTGGATCGCTTTATCGCACCGAGTCTCTTCATGCAGGATTCGGTATCCCGCCGCTTCTCCCCAGACCGAACGGTGCTGCTCTACAACGGCGTGGATGTCAGGAACATTTCGCCGCGCGGCCGGGACAACGGATACGTTCTTTACTGCGGCCGGCTCGCACCGGGCAAGGGTGCGGAGACGCTGTTGCGCGCCCATCAGGCGGCGGGATGTCCGTGGCCACTTGTCATTGCGGGCACGGGCCCGCTGACTGATGACTTGAAGTCGCAGTTTGCACAAAACGTGCAGTTTGCGGGTCACCTCTCCGGAGACACGCTGAGCAAAACAATAGCCGAAGCATCCATAGTGGTTGTGCCTTCGGAGTGGTGCGAGAATTGCCCGATGTCGGTCCTGGAGGCGATGGCGCAGGGCAAGGCCGTCATTGCGACCCGCATTGGCGGCATTCCTGAGCTCGTGAAAGACCGGGAGACCGGATTTCTGTTCGAGCCCGGCAATGTCGACGAACTTCGAACCCATCTCGAGTGCCTCATGGGCGACGGCGAGCTCCGCGCACAGATGGGGGCCGCCGGACGGATTCGTGTGGAGAAGCACTTCTCCCTCGAAAAGCACAACGCCGAGCTGATGGCCGTCTACCGATCACTGCTGCCGGAGCGAACCTCGGTGGTGGCTGCAGCGGTAAATGGCGCAAGGAGTCCATGAATAGTTTGTAGATTTTAGGAGGAATTCGTCGTGAGTGCGGATCATCTCGTACTGAGGGTAATCATGCTTGGCCTGCGTGGATTCCCCAATGTGCAGGGAGGGGTTGAAACTCACGCGGAGCATCTGTGTCCCCATCTCAAGAAGCTGGGATGCGATGTCAAAGTGATCGTCCGCTCCTCGTATATGCCGCCCAGTCGTGGCGACGAGTGGCACGGAGTGCGCTACCAGCGGGTATGGTGCCCGAAAGCGTCCGGCCTCGAGACGATTGTGCACTCGTTTCTCGGCGTGCTGGTCGCCGCATGGCAACGACCGGACGTATTGCACATCCAGGCCATCGGGCCGGCTTTGATGGCGCCGCTCGCGCGATTGCTGGGACTGCATGTTGTCGTGACGCATCATGGCCCGGATTACGACCGCGAGAAGTGGGGCCCACTGGCCAAGGCGGTTCTGCACGCTGGCGAAGCCTGGGGCATGCGGTTCTCCGACGGCCGCATCGTGATCTCGCAGACCATTCGGAAGCTGGTGCGGGACAAGTACGGCTTGAACTCAGACCTTATTCCAAACGGCATCACCCTGCCCGACGTACCAAGTAGCACCTCAGCGCTCGAGAAGTTCGGGCTTACGCCGGGACGATATGTGCTGATGGTGGGCCGGCTGGTTCCGGAGAAACGGCACCTCGACTTGATTCAGGCCTTTGCCGCTGCCAGGCTCGACGAATGGAAGCTCGTGCTGGTCGGGACATCCGAACATCCCAATGCCTATACCGCGGAGGTGACAGCGCGCGCCGAGGCGACTTCCGGGGCAGTCGTGGCAGGCTTTCAGTCCGGCATCGCGCTACAGGAGCTGTACGCCCATGCCGGCATTTTCGTCCTGCCTTCTTCGCACGAGGGCTTGCCGATCGCGCTGCTGGAGGCCTTGAGTTTCGGCCTGCCGGTCGTCGCCAGTGACATTCCCGCTCTTCTGGAGATCGGATTAGACAACTCGCACTATTTCCATTTGGGAGACGTATCAGCGCTCGCGGGTCGCTTGGCGTCCTTTGCAAGCAGTCCGTGGCCGCCCGAACTCCGCGAGAAAACGCGCCGCTGGTTGGCAGAGCGAGAGGACTGGCACTCTGTCGCCGAACGAACGCTCGGATGCTATCGCAGAGCCATCGAGCCACACCAAGACGTGCGGCGCCGGACCGCCCCTCCCCATGCAGCCTAGCGCGTTGCTCGGGTGGCGTGGCGGCAAGCACGTGCTGGCCGCCTTGCGCTGGAAGCGTCCCCAGCCGGCGCGACGCCGCGCCGATCTTCGGGCTGTCTTTCGACCCCTGAGTGAGCCGGAGTTCCGCTCAAGATGAATGCGCTCCTGACATTCTTTCTTTTCTTTGTTTTTGTGAGATCGTTCTCCAACGGAATCGATCGTCTGTACGGCACCGGCATTTCATCGACTCTTTCGTTGATCATCATCGCGGTCGGCCTCGTGGCAGCCTGGAACATGCGAGATGTCAGGATACACCGGAGACTCTTCACGCTGTTAATATGCTTGTCGGTCTTCACGGCCACTGCCGTACTGTCGCTTGTCGTCAATACGAGGAGCATCATCGATCAATACGTCGCGTGGTACGAAATCATCAGGTACGTCTACCTGTTCATGCTTGTGATATTGGTCTCTTCCATTTATCAATCTCCCGGCTTTTGCCCGAACATCCATCGTGTTTTTATTGTTCTGCTGTTTCTGATGTCGGCGATCGCATTGTTCCAATACCTGGCCGGATATACCGAGCTTGCATCGCCATACGACAAGTATGCACGAGCGGCGGGCCCCTCGGCGCACCCGGTATCCTTCAGTCTCGAATTGGTGCTGGTCTTCTTCCTTTGCGAGCTGTCGCGTCGCAAACTACGCCTTTCCATGGGATACAATGACATTGTCGTTTATCTGTTCTTTCTAGTCGCCCTCGCCCTCGCTGCGTCAAGGACTGGGGTCGCGCTACTCGGGGTAACCTTCGCCATATATATCTTTGCCCAGCGGCCTGCCCTCTTGCCGGCGTTCGCTGCAGCATTCGTTGTCGTCATATGGACATCTCCATTTGGAGCATCGTTTTCGGAGCTGAGCTCGGTTCCGGATTATATCTTGAGCGGTAACTACACGGTTTGGGATTGGCGCACGGCTCCGAGCTCCGTCCATTGGCGCATTTACCATTGGTACTATCTGTCCACGCTTGCACTCGAACAACCGTTGATTGGATACGGCCCCGGTCAAACGGCGCTCTACAGCCCATTCGCCCTGCTTGCGCATAGTGCGTTCGTAGAAATGTTCTTCGAAACCGGCGTGGTCGGCCTGATCTCCTTTACCGTGTTCTGGTTCAGCCTTCCGCTGGCCGCAATGTCGGACCGGCGGAAGCTTGTTGCCTGCTATGGAAGGAAGTCGGCGCAAATCCAACCTCTGAACCTCTGGATTGCCATGTTCATTGGCGTAACGCTGGTGGCGTTGTTCGATGACAGCTTCAACAGGGAAACGGTGGCGTTGTCGTATCTGATACTCGGCATTTTCCTGGTGCTGGCCCAACCTGAAGCTGCTGTTGAACGCGCCCACGGATCGCGTGAATCGCCGACCCCAATGATCGCCGGTTCACGGACTGAAGCATTGGGGAGCCCGGGAGCCATCTGAGCCGAACTTCGCTGCTGTTTTACCGGCCCCTGCTAGGAATTCTTGCGTGAAGACATACCTTGCCATTTCCCTCACCGCGCTCATGGTCCTCGAAGCTCTCGTCCCGTCACCGGGTGCCGGGGGCAAGCGTGCTCACCAGCCCATTTGCGTGTCCTTATCTATCGAATGCGTCGTATCGCAAAATTCCGGGCATGACGCCGGCATCTATCCCCACGGAGTCAGAACCTCCTACTCGTGGTATGCCGGAGGCGCTGCCGCCACTGGAAACGGCGCTCCGCCTTCTGATTTCACTTCACTGACGGGTTGGGGGCAGATCTATCCGCAAGCTGGCGCTCCGAACGTTGCTGCCAATATCTATCTGAAGGACTATCGCGTCTATGTACACTCGACGAGTGGTGGCTGGCGGCTCGTGCAGGATCAGGCAACGAATTCGGTCGGTGGCGGGCACTACGTGGCGGATTTCTCCGACAACTCCTCTACAACGATGGATCTCATTCTTGAGCCCGACCGAAGCATCAGGATGAGTTCGCCGCCGCCCGGCTACAATGATCATTTCTGGATGGAGCCGAGGGGCTCGTATGCTCCTGAAACGGTCGACGGAGTGTTTTCGTTGGCAGAGCTGCGCACCGATAGCGCGAACGCAAATCTGATTGCAAACTTCGGCGGAGACTGGTGGAGAAACACCTCGGCTCCGTACCTCTACCGTGATGGAGTGTTTGTGAACAATCCTGGCATCGGCATGGGTGCGTGGGTCAGATTGACGACGACCTACCAGTACTTTTTCTTCACGACCATGACCAGATCGCAGCTGCAGACCGATCCTCCGCCGCCCTTGCGATAGCGATCTGAACTCTGGCTCCCGATGGAATTGACTAGAGCATGATCCGAAAAAGTGGAAACCGGTTTTCCGAAAAGATCATGCTCAAACAAGGAGATGAGATCATGATGCGATTCCGTGGAAACGCATCATGATCTAGCTGGCGAGGACCATCAACGATGCCCCGCCAAGGACACGCACCGAAAGGTCCTCTCCGGCAATGCTCCGAACCAATTGCCGCCCAGCCATGGCGAGGGTTGATTTCGCGGTTCGCCATTCGGGATGAACATGGAGGAAATCCTCCATCCGGGTGTACTGGTTGTCGATAATCTCAAAACCGGTATCGCGCAGCGTCGCCAGAGCGGTCGTCTGGTCGAAGTAATGCAGGTGACCGACCTCCTTGCGCCGCTGGAGAGGCAAACCTCGCAGAACGCCGAGGATGGTCATGTCGAGCGGGATGTGAAACACGTAGTATTTCGCGCGCCCTCTGATCCTTCGCAGAAAGCCCATATAGTCATCGATGTGCTCGAAGACATCGATGCACAATAGAAGATCGTAATTTTCGCTGGTATGCGAGAAGTCTCCGCAGTGGAATCGCAAATTGTCCCGCTCGCGCGGTTTGGCGGCGGTGATGGCATACGGAGCGATATCGTAGCCGACGGCGGTCGAGTCACGGAAGATGTCGTGCTCGAGCAGGGCGTTCAGAACGCCTCCCACCCCGCAACCGATGTCGACGATCGTCCGGCAGGTGACGTTGTTGTCACGCACGATCTTGGCGATCTTCGCGGCCTTGGTTCCTGCATCTTCGTCATGCCAGCCTGGATGGGCTTCAGCATAACCTTTCCCGGTATAGAGATCGTTGGACCCGAACTCTGCCTCTCTGACGACAGCCATCGTTCTCTCCTCAATTGAATTGCGCTCGCCTCAGCCTGCGAACCGCAGCCGCGCCGAGAGCGTGCGTTCGAGTTCGTCGTACGCGATCAGGCGACCGCGTGTCCTTCCAGCGCTGTTGGATCGCCGAATCGTCGGGCTTCAGATTCGCCAATCCACGAGCCGCCATTCAAAGAGAACCGATCCATCTTCACCGGCGAGTGTGTTCTTGATCTTGAGGTTGTCGCAATAATCCTTGCGGGCTACCCCGGCGCGCAGAACTCAATCCGCGCTAGCATCGACAAGCATCAGTCGCCGCGACACACGTGCGTCGAGAGCAAGGGATTTGCGCCCCATATACGTGTGTATAAATCACGATTTGAAGGTTTTTTCGCCATTTTTGCTCATTAACCAAACGGCGCAGCAGTCGGGGGGGCAAATTCATTAAACCCGCTGCTTTGAAATCTCCTCGCGGTTCGAGGCCTGCAGTGCATTGAAATCTGTTCGTGGTCGCAAGACCTTACGAGCATGCAGTATGTCGCGCGTCCCCCATGCGCGGCAGTGGAATTCTTCGTCCTCAATTTGGTCTGCAATGGAGAATTAGCTTGGCCGCTCTGAACGATGTCATCACTCAAAATACCACAGGCAATAGCGAAGGATTCCCGCTGGGCGTTCCTTCATCCTACTCTTGGTATTCCGGCAGAAACGGTGGCGGAGGCACCCCTCCTGCCGGCTTCTCGGCCATCACCGGATGGGGTCAGATCTATCCCGAGGTCGGGCAGACGGTTAATCCGGGCAGCGTCGACATAGCAAATTTCGAGACCTGGGTGCATCTCACGAGCGGCGGCTGGGTCAAGGTGCAGGACCAGGACACGAGCTCCCTCGGAGGCGCCCACTTCACCGCTGACTTCGTCGGGAACGCGAACATTGCATGGAATCAAACTACAAACGCGGATGGCAGCGTATCTGTCGATGCACCGACCAGCGGATACAACGACCATTTCTGGCCGGGCGGATCCCGCGGCACCTACACGCCCGGAACGATCGACGGCGTTTTCGTCACGGCGAGCATGAAGGTCGACAATCCGAACGAACACTACGTTGCCAATATCGGTGCCGACTGGTGGAGAGACGCCACCGCGGGGTACGTCTACCAGAATGGCGTATTCGTGAATAATCCCGGCGTCGGGATGAGCAACTGGGTCGAGCTGACAACCAGCTATAAGCAACTCTATTTCACAACGATGAATACGACGCAGTTGCAGGGCGATCTGCCGCCTCCGCTGCAGGGCACCTCTTCGCCGACGACGCCCACGACACCGACGACGCCGACGACGCCGACCGATCCCACGATACCGGCGCAGCCGACGACGCCGACCGACCCCACGACGCCGACAACCCCCACGACTCCAAGCGTGACCGCACCGGTGCTCGACGTCGCGGACAAGTCGCTCTGGGTGGCCGGCAGAGGCGGTCAGGTCGACCTGGGGACGACCGTTACGACGACCGACCCCAACGATAACCTCACCCTGAACATCATGGGATTGCCGCGATACGAGACGATCACGACCGGCGACGGCACGACGCTCAGGGGCAACAACATCACCCTGACGTCCGCGCAGGTCGACAGCGGACTGACGCTGACATCGTACTACAAGGGCAATGCTCATCCGGTCGCGAACCTCACGCTGACCGCGAGCGCTATGGATCCGACCACCGGCGCTGTGATGTCGTCGGACCCGCAGACGATCAGCGTGACGGATCCCCGGCCGTCCAGCTCGACTGGCGGAAACGCAGGGAGCTGGGCAAACCACGGCTTTGCGCAGTTGCAGCAGCAGATGGGCGACACCAGCACCCTGGCGAACACAGCATCGCAGACGACCGGTTGGGCCGATCAAGGCGCGCGAGCCTCCCAGGCAAGCCAGGGCTTTGCGCTGCTGAACCAGTATCTGGCCGGTAGCACCGGTCGGGTCGACGCTGGTCAGATCGTGGCGGCCATGTCGAATGGGACCGGCTGGACGCACAACTCGTTCTTGAGCAAACCTCAAGGTTGATCCGGCTACTGCACCCGGGGGCTCTGCGCCCGGGTGCAGTACCATCAAACTGTTGGGAGTTGGAAACGGGCGGTCGATCGCGGACGGTAACGGCGAGGAGGCCGTCACGCGCGGGTCCTGGTCTCGGTTGGCTTCATCGCTCGCATCTGTTTCCAAGCGATAGAAATGCGTGCTGGCGCAACAGCTTCGGGTATGCGGCAAATTTGCGCGCAACATAACGGTGCAAAAATCAAGATTTGAAACTTTTTTCGCCATTTTTGCGCATTAACGAACCGGTTCAGCAGTCGGGGGGCAGGTCTAAAATCCCACTGCTTTGAAATCCCCTCGCGGTTCGAGGCCCTAGTGCTTTGATGTTGCTTGCGCCTTTTGGCTGCGAGCAAGCGGTATGTCGCATGCTCTGTCGATGCGCGGCATTGGAATTCCCAGTCTTTGGAAATGCATGAGAAGGAACACTAACGCGGCCGGGTAGCCGCGAAGGGTTGAGTAAGAATGGCGATCCAGAACGGAAATGCCCCCGCCGCAGATCTAGGGCTTCGCGCGCTAGCTCTGTTCCTGCGCCTCCATGGCGTGAATACTGTGCCGGACCAGCTCCGCGATCGTTGCGGGAGCGACGAGATCGGCGTCCGCGCGATGCTTCGCTGCGCGCGCGAATTCGGGGTCAAGGTCCGCTCGCGGACAATGGATTGGACCCGCCTTGCGGGTATCCAGCTGCCCGGAATCGCCTCGCTGCGTGACGGCGGATTTCTGCTGCTGGGCAAGATCGACGACCAGGTGGCGCTTGTGCTGCACCCGACCTCGCCGCATCCGAGCCGGATGACGCGCGCGGAATTCGAAGCGATCTGGGATGGCGGTTTGATCTGTGCTGGATCACAGAGCCTCGCGCAGCGCGCACGTCATGCATTTGTCGGCATCCGCACGCGCTCGTTTGACCTGGGCGCCGGCCTGATGCACCGCGCCGGCGAGGGCCTGATGCGGGCTCGTGACGGTCTCACGAAGAGCTTCTTGGCGATGAGACCTGGCATCCTGATGCGCGGGCCTCGCGACGATGCCGCAATCCATCCGGCGAACACAAACACCGAATCCCCGGCCGCCGGCGTCGAATCCGAACATGACGATGAATCCGGGCTCATTGCGCTGGCGATCTTGCTGCGTTGCCATGGAATCGCTGCCGACCCCGGCCAAATTCGTCACCGGATCGGCGCGGCGCGCCTCGGCGTTACTGAAATCCTGCGCTGCGCCAAGGATTTCGGACTCAAGGCAAAGGTGCAGAGGACGAGCTGGAACAGGCTTGCCGTCACCCCGCTGCCGGGAATTGCGGTGCTGCGCGACGGCAGCTTCCTGATCCTCGGCAAGGTTATCGACGACAAGCTTCTCGTTCAGCGCCCGCTGTCTCCGCGCCCCGAAGCAATCACCCAGGCGCAACTCGAGGCGATCTGGGACGGCGGCATCATCCTGATGGCCCGGCGCGCCAGCCTGACCGATCTCGCGCGGCGCTTCGATATCTCCTGGTTCGTCGGCGCCATGCAAAAGTATCGTCGCCTGCTCGGCGAGGTGCTGGCGGCGTCGTTCTTCCTTCAGATCTTCGCCGTTGTCTCACCGCTGTTCTTCCAGGTGGTGATCGACAAGGTGCTCGTGCATCGAAGCATGAGCACGCTCGACGTGCTGGTCGTCGGCCTTGTCGTACTGACCGTGTTCGAGGCCGTTCTCGAGACGCTGCGCGTCTATCAGTTCGCGCATACGACAAACCGTATCGACGTCGAACTCGGCGCCAGGTTGTTCCGTCACCTGTTGGCGCTGCCGATCGCCTATTTCCAGACCCGCCGCGTCGGCGATTCGGTGGCGCGCGTCCGCGAGCTCGAGAACATCCGCCAGTTCCTGACCAGCTCGGCACTCACGCTGGTGATCGATCTGCTGTTCACCGTCGTCTTCCTTGCGGTGATGTTCTATTACTCGACGACGTTGACGTGGATCGTGCTGGCGTCCTTCCCGCTCTACATCGGCATCTCCGCGGGAGCCGCGCCGCTGTTCCGTCGGCGCCTCGACGAGAAGTTCAATCGCGGCTCCGAGAACCAGGCCTTCCTGGTCGAGAGCGTCACCGGTATCGAGACGCTGAAGGCGATGGCGGTCGAGCCGCAGATGCAACGCCGCTGGGAGGAGCAGCTCGCCGGCTATGTGTCCGCAAGCTTCCGCGTGCTCAGCCTGAACAACACGGCGAGCCAGGCGGTCCAGATGATCAACAAGCTGGTCATCGCCGCAACCCTTTACTTCGGCGCCCGCCTGGTGGTCAGCGGGGACCTCACTGTCGGTGAGCTCGTCGCGTTCAACATGCTGGCCGCGCGTGTCAGCGCGCCGGTTCTGCGACTCGCGCAGATCTGGCAGGACTTCCATCAGGCCCGCCTGTCGATCGATCGTCTCGGCGACATCCTCAACACCATTCCCGAGCCGAGCTTCACGCCGGCCCGCGCGGCGCTGCCACCGATCCGCGGTCAGGTCACATTCGAGCACGCCACTTTCCGCTACCGCATCGACGGCCCCGAGGTGCTGCACGACGTGTCCTTCAGCGTCGAGCCAGGCCAGGTCATCGGCATCGTGGGTTCATCGGGCTCGGGCAAGAGCACCATCACCAAGCTGATCCAGCGTCTCTATGTCCCGGAGAGCGGACGCGTGCTGGTCGACGGCGTCGATCTCGCGATGGTTGACCTGAGCTGGCTGCGGCGTCAGATCGGCGTCGTGTTGCAGGAGAACGTACTGTTCAACTGCACGGTCCGCGACAACATCGCGCTGGCCGATCCGGCGATGCCGATGGAGCGCGTCATCGAAGCGGCGGAGCTAGCCGGCGCCCACGACTTCATCCTCGAACTGCCGGAGGGTTACGACACCGTCGTGGGCGAGCGCGGCAGCAGCCTGTCCGGCGGGCAGCGCCAGCGAATCGCAATCGCGCGTGCACTCATCACCGATCCACGCATCCTGATCCTGGACGAGGCGACCAGCGCGCTGGACTACGAAAGCGAGCGCGCGATCCAACAGAACATGAGGCGGATTTCCGCCGGACGGACTGTGTTCGTCATCGCCCACCGGCTGTCGACCGTGCGCAATGCAAGCCGGATCATCACCCTCGAGCATGGCCGCATCGTCGAGGACGGCAGCCATGACGAGCTGATCCGCACCAACGGCCGTTACGCCAACCTCCATTATCTGCAGGCCGGTATCCATGACGTCCGCTAGCCGCAATGTCGTCGCGTTCCCGAGACGCGAACCTCGCCGCCGCGAGCACGAAATCGCCTTTCTGCCGGCGGCGCTCGAGATCGCCGAATCGCCGCCATCGCCGATCGGGCGCGCGATCGGGGCCTGCATCATCGCCGCGTTCTGCATCGCGCTGTTGTGGGCGACGCTCGGCAGCGTCGATATCGTCGCCAGCGCGACCGGCAAGATCGTGCCGGGCGGGCGCACCAAGCTGATCCAGCCGTTCGAGACCGGTGTGGTCCGCGCCATCCGCGTCCGCGACGGCCAGAGCGTCAAGGCCGGCGACGTCCTGATCGAGCTGGACCCGACAATGACGGAAGCCGACCAGGAACGCCAGAAGAGCGATCTGCTTGCAGCCGAGCTGGACGTCGCGCGGCTGCGCGCCGCGCTGGCCGCAGACCCGCTCGCGGCCTTCCGGCCGCCGCAAAACGCAAGTGCCGCCGAAATCGAGATGCATCGGCAGTTCCTGATCAGCCAGCGTGCCGAGCAGAGCGCAAAGCTTTCTGAAATCGAGCGCCAGCAGGGGCAGAAGGAGGCGGAACGGGCGACCACATCGGCGAGCGTCGACAAGCTGGAGGCGACGATTCCGGTACTGAAGGAGCGCGTCGACATCCGCAAGGGTCTCGTCGAGAAGGCATTGGCGTCGAAGGTCGTCTATCTCTCCGAATATCAGGAACTGGTCGCCATGCAGCAGGACCTCGTCCTGCAGCAGAGCCGGCTGCGCGAAGCCGATGCGGCGATCGCGCTGCTGAAGGAGACCAAGGACAAGACTGCCGCGGAGTATCGCCGCGCGACCTATGATGCTCTTGCGAAGGCCGAGCAGAAGGCTGCGAGCGCCGCCCAGGAGGTGGTCAAGGCGGATCGGCGAACAAAACTGCAGAGCTTGACCGCACCGGTCGACGGCGTCGTGCAGCAGCTTGCCGTTCATACGGTGGGCGGCGTGGTGACGCCCGCTCAGGCGCTGGCCGTCGTGGTCCCGAGCGAGAGCCAGCTCGAGATCGAGGCCATGCTCTCGAACCGCGACATCGGCTTCGTTCATCCCGGCCAGAAGGCAGAGATCAAGGTCGATACGTTCAACTTCACCCGGTACGGGCTGCTTCATGGCGATGTGCTCAGCGTGTCGACGGATGCCATCACGCGCGAAAAGCAACAGGGCAACCCCAATGACCGGACATTGGGCGCGGCGCAGAGCAGCAGCGAGCCTAAAGGTCAGGAGCTGGAATACGCCGCGCGCGTTTCGCTCGACCGGACGCACATGCAAATCGAGGACAAGCTCGTCAAGCTCGGGCCGGGCATGGCGGTGACGGTCGAAATCAAGACCGGCACGCGCAGGATCATCAGCTACCTGCTTTCGCCGCTGGCACGGTACCGGCAGGAGGCCCTGCGCGAACGGTAAGGCGAAGCCCGTCGCCGGACGTTGCGGCCGGGCGAGGTGCCACGCGCGTGAGAGCGAAGCTGATCGCGGTGGTGCCCGTCGTTAGGACGATGGCGGTGAAATTGCCGGTGGATTGGCAGATGCGCTATCGGCGCAGCGCCTCCAGACGCGATTTCGCCTCATGGACTCCCGCGGCGTTGGCCTTGGCGTAGAGGTCTTGCGCCCTGCGCTCGTCGCCGCGCGTGCCGTAAGTCCCCCACTTCGCAAGAATCAGGGGATCGTAGGTTTCTGCCAGCGCGAAGCTCGCCTGGGCGCTGCCCATTTCCACGGCGCGCTCGAGTACAAGCCGCGCCGCGCCTATGTCGCCCTGACGCAGCAAGGAGCTCGCCCGCGCAACCAACCCTCCCGCTTCAGCGGCCTGCTCGGGAGCAGGCTGAGCAACCGCGCGAACAGGCGCCGCTCGCGTCTGTTCGGCGGTTGGATTGGTGGCCACTTCGATGGACTTGTCCCGCGCGGTCGCACCGGTCGTCAACGCCGCGCCGTGCGCCTTGCGATCCTCGGCCTCATACGCATGGATTGCGCTCCGCGACAAAGGGAGGTGCTGTGGCTGCACTTCGATCCTGGCGCGCAATTGCCTCAATTCGGCAGCGCTGGCTTCCGCCGCCTGCTTCTGCAGCAAGATTTCCTCGCTTGCCTTTGCCGCCCGCGCCGTCTGGGTCTCGCTGTCGCGATGCGCTGCCGCCAGATCTTGCTCCAGCCGCGCGGACCGCTCACGCTCCTTTTGCAGGTCCGCCGCAGCGCTCTTTCCCACAGCTTGCAGCCGGGACGTTTCCTTGCCCGCTTCGGTCACCAGCACGACCTTGCTCTCGACATCACGTCGCGCCGCCGCAAGATCCTGCTCCAGCCGGGCGGACCGCTCACGCTCCTTTTGCAGGTCGGCCGCACCGCTCTTCTCCGCCGCCTTCAGCCGGGACGTTTCCTTGCCCGCTTCGGTCACGAGCACGGCCTTGCTCTCGATATCACGTCGTGCTGCCGCAAGATCATGCTCCAGCTTGGCGGACCGCTCATGCTCCTTTTGCAGCTCGGCCGCACCGCTCTTCTCCACCGCCTTCAGCCGGGACGTTTCCTCGTCTGCTTTCGTCGCCAGCGCCGTCTTGGTCGCGACATCGCGCCGCGCTGCCGCAAGATCCTGCTCCAGCCGGTCAGCCCGCGCCGCTTGCAGTGAGTTCTGCAACTCCGCCGCACCGCTTTCCCTTTCCCGCTTCAGTCGGGCGGTTTCCTCGCTTGCTTTCGCCGCCAGCGCGGTCTGCGTCTCGACATCGCTGCGGGCAGCCGCAAGATCCTGCTCCAGCCGCACCAGTCGCTCACGTTCGTCCGGTGTGGTTTTGTGAACCGCAGCTGCGCCACTCTCAGCCGCCTGCCTGAGCTCCGCCGCTTCTTCACCGGCTTTGCGGGCCTGCGCCTCGAAGGCGTAGATCGTGCTTCGCGTCTGGGAAAGCTCCTGTGCCAGCGCGTCGGCCCTCGCGCGCGATTCCCGCAGCTCGGCGGCCCCGGCCTCCACCGTCCGCTTCTGCCGCAGGGCTTCATCGGCCGCCTTTGCCGCCAGCGCGGTCTGGGTCTCGGCATCACGCCGCGCGACCGCGAGATCCTGCTCCAGCCTTTCGGACCGCTCTCGCTCCTTTTGCAGGGAGCCCTGCGCCTCGGCCGCTCCGCCTTCGCTTTGCTGTTTCAGTCGGGAAACCTCCTCGCCGGCTTTGGTCGCCAGCGCGGCCTGGGTCTCGACGTTGCTGCGGGCAGCCGCAAGGTCCCGCTCCAGCCGTGCGAACCGCTCACCTTCGTCGGGTGTGAATTTGCTGACCGAAGCCGTGCAGCTTGCAACCGCCTGCCTGAGCTCCGTCGCTTCGTCTCCGGATTTACGGACTTGGGCTTCGTATGCATAGATCGAGCTCCGCGACAGCGAGAGGTCTTGCGCCAGCGCCTCGGCTCGCTCGCGTGATTGCCTGAGCTCGGCGGCTCCGACGTCCGCTGCCTGCTTCTGCCGCAGAGCTTCTTCCTTTGTCGTTGTCGCCAACGCCATCTGGGTGTCGACATCGCGCCGCGCTGCCGCCAAATCCTGCTCCAGCTGCGCGCTCCGCTCGCGCTCCCTTTGCAGGGCCGACTGCAGCTCCGTAGCGCCGCTTTCACGCATCCCCTTCAGCCGGGAAACCTCCTCGCCTGCCTTTGCCGCCAGCGCCGTCTGCGTCTCGACGTTGCGGCGCAATGCCTCGAGATCCTGCTCGAGCCGCGCGGACCGCTCGCGCTCCCGCTGCAGATCCGCCACGCCCTCTTCCGCCGCTGCCTTCAGCCGAGACGCTTCCTCACGCGCCCTTGTCGCCAGCACGGTCTGGGTTTCGACATCGCGCCGCGCTGCCGCCAGATCCCGCTCCAGGCGCTCCGCCCGCTCACGCGTCTCTTGCAGGGAGTTCAGCAACTCCGCTCCGTCCTGCGCGGCCTGCTTCTCTTGGACCGCCTTGCCCGCCAACGCGGCCTGGGCCTCGATATCGCGGCGCGCCGCCGCGAGACTCTGCTCCAGCGACTCGGCCCGATAGCGCTCCTGCTCGAGACGTTGCAGCAACTCGATGTCACGTCTTGCATTCGTCAGTTCGCAGGAGAGCGATTCCGCCCAGTTGTATTCCCGTTTCGAGGCCTGCCCCGGGTCGTTGACGCTCGCTTGAGCGACCTGCACCGGTCTGTCATTGCCACCTCGACCCGGCGGCAAGGCTTCGGGAGCGCCGTTCCTTGCCGCTTCGATGAAACCGAGACTGCGGGCAGCCGCCGAATGCTGCGGTTGCGTCGATGGGTGGGCTCGATCCGGGGAAGCCCGTGTTTCCGGCGCGCATGCCATTGCGAGCATGGCAGCAGTCGTCCACGACAGCGCGGACCGTCCCGCCCTGGGCAGCAGCCGGCGCGACGCATCTGCGATGTCGCAGCCGGCAACTGCCTTGTCCTTGAGGATCACCGGGCCCATCCGCAATCACCCGTCGCACGGCGACACGATCTGTTGAGGTACGGCATTATGCGCCGTACCGCAGCGCGAAGCCTACAACCCGCATGGAGGACCCCACCCACCCCTTTCGGGTTAGGCCACAGGTCACGGCTTCACATAGGACCAGCCCTTCTCCTGCAGTTCCATCACGCGCACGACGCCTGACTTCACCACCTCCGCCTGGCGAACGATCGGGATGTCCTTGTTCTCGGCCTTGTGCATTTTTTCCTGGGTATTGCCGCAGGCCTTGAACGAGACCTCCGGCGTGCTCAGCGCCATTTCCTCGAGACGGGCTTTCACCGGCGACGTGTCGTCGCGCAGCATGTGCAGGCCGGGTCCGAAGGTAACCACCTCGATCTTCACCTTCTCGCCGAGATCCTTGTAATATTGCGCAACGTTGACGGCGTTGTTGAGCGCGAGATTCATGGCTGCGGGATCGTTCGTGTTCACCTGCAGGATCAGGTTGTGCGACTTGGCGTTGGATGGAAGCCGGGCGTTGGCGTCGAGAGGCGATCGCTCCTTCTTGTGGGTGGTCGCCTTGCGCGAGACATGAACCCTTTGGACCTTTTCTGAAACGTGCTGATAGTCCGCAGTGCGGTTCGTTGTCGTCGGTGTCCAGTACCGTCCGCCGCCTTGCTCCGCCGCAGCGTATGAAGCGGACAGCAGCACCGTTGCGGCTCCGATGATGGTTACCTTCGCAATTTGCTGAAACACGCGCATGGATGCCTCTCCTGTTAAAGACACGTTATTGAAATCCCTAGCCGTTGGGTTTTGCGGTCGGTTGTGGCCACCTGCAGGCAGCGGTGATCTTCGCGCGCACCACATCCATCCCGCCCAACGGGAACACCGCATCCAGCGCCGGTCCGGTACGGGGTGCGAGGTGAATACTGAGACCTCCGCCGTCCGGAAGGGACTGCAGCAAGCGAATCACATCGCCGCCGAACGCAACACCGGTCCCGGACGCAGGCACAGCTGCCGCGACTTGCTGCGGCGGACCGTCGTTGATGCGGTAGGAAATCGCATATCCATCGCCGCGACCGGACACGCGGGATCCGGCGACGATCAGTTCGCTCCGCCCGCCATGGCAGCGAATCGAAAGCGTCATTCCGCTTTCGCCGGCACCGTCGCGCGATGACGTCGTAGCGGTGGCGACCGGTGAATAGTCGAGCGGTGAAGTCGTCAGGCTGACGACCCAGCTGTTACCCAGGTTCGCCTGGGGCAGCGCCGACGCCCGCGGTGTCTTTTCGGAGCACTCCGGCCGTTCGGAGCGGTCCTTGGCGGAGCAGTCGCGGAGCTGGGCGATCTGGCGATGTCCTGCCGCCTGCGCCGAAGCAATGCCGCTTGCGAGCAAGACTCCAGCCACCGCGCAGGTCGCCGCGCGTCTCATTGCGATGTATTTGCGGCGGCGCGCGGCTCGCGATCGAGCCACGCCTGCGCTGCGGGGAAGCGCGTCAGGCCGGGAACGGTTGCGGCGAGATTGATCGTCTTCCACTTTTGGTCGAAGCCCGGCTGCTGCAGCTTGTCGATCCGCGAGAACAGATACTCCACGAAGCGCGCAAGGCGCTCATAGCGGTTCGATTTGGCCGGAAAGTTGAAGGCCACCAGAGCGGTCGGCACTGCGATTGTCGTGACGCGCTCGCCCTGCTTGATGAGATTGGGATATTCCGTGGCCTCGAGCGAGGCGGGAAGATAAAAGTCTTCGAACCTCCTGTCATAGCGAACAGGCAGGAACTTGAACCCCGGCTCCCAGCGGCCGCGCACGAAAGCATCCACCGGCTTCGAGGTGATGAAGACGACCGCGGCCATCTCGCCCTTGCGCATCTGTTCGAGCGCGACCTGATGGGGGATGAAGGTTTTTTCCACATCGAGGCCCAGGCGGCTGAAGATCAGCGGCCCCGAATAGGCCGCCGCAGTACCCAGATTATTGAAGTTCACCTTCTTGCCGGCGAGATCGCTCAGGCTTTGGATCTCGGGACGAACGAAGATATGCAGTTCGGACGGAAACAGGTTCAGCACGAAAGCCAGCCGTTGCTGGATATCGGGCACCTGGCTCCGGTATTCCTCCAGCACGTCGGAATTGATGATGGCGGCATCGATGCCGCGCAAATACAGCAGTGAGTTCACATTCTCCGTCGGCCCGCGCGTCACGACCGGCAACACATGCAGCTTGTCGCCATCGTCTACGACGCGGGCGATTTCGGCCGCGAGACGAATGGGCGCGCCCTCGAGCAGGCCCCCGGCGAGGCCGACCGTCCAGGCATTCATCGTCACCTGCGGCTTTTGCGGCGGCGGCTCACGGCGCAATTGACGCGGTGCAGCAGGTTGCGCCTGTGCATCCACGTTTGACAGCGGAACGGTCGTGAGCAGCGGAATCAGCAGCGCCAGCATGCGCAACGGGTGCAATTCCCTTTTTGCGGTCTGTCCCATGGGATCTCCGCCCTCGCCGATCGGTGATTTTGTCGTAGTTTCATGCAGTTCATCGGCGCGCGCTATTTCTCCCCATGGGGGAGCCCACTACTCCTTCCGGATTATCCATTGTGCGTGTCCCCACGCCCGGCAGCGAGGGATCGACGTCTCGTACGGTTCTGTCGCGGTTTGAAATCAGGCCGGCATCGGCGATGGCGTTTTGCCGCGTTGTTGTCGTTCTGCCGACGACGGGCGGCTTCGGTGCGGCGATTCTTTACATTCCGCCCCGACCAGGTCTCATAAACGGCTTCTGTTGTTGCCTTGGCCATGGGCGTGCATTCAGCACAACTTGCCAACCCAAGCGGGCGCAATCGTCGTTTGGCGTGCAAGGATCAAATGGCGGAGAGAGTGGGATTCGAACCCACGGTACGGTTTCCCGCACACACGCTTTCCAAGCGTGCGCCTTAAGCCACTCGGCCATCTCTCCGGGAGGCCCTCTCTTGAAGGGCTGAGGCGGATTTTGCAAGGGAGCGCAGGCCGGGAGCGCGAAATTTCCACAACAGATTGAAAACATTGGGTAAATTGATAGCGACGGCGGCCGCGCGCCGCGGCCTTGCGCGCGGCCGCGCGCGATTTTGGCCGGCGGTCGGTCAGGGACCGGCGCAAATCAATGAGTGCATGCGATCAACCCGCCTCTTCGTCCGGAGGCTCGCCGCAGGCGCGGGTCAGGAATCTATTGGGCCGCATCGTTCCTGGAAAAACGGATGCCGGATTCCCGCTTTCGCGAGCCCTGTCGCGAGAACGCGAAGTTATGACCACTAGCCGCGCAACACATTCAGTGTCGTCCCTGCCTAGTGCCCAATTGCGCACTAGGCAGGGACGACAGCACCGCGGATGGGCGAACCAACGCACCCATCCTGCATCGTCATGCTCGCTCAGTGATAGCGCGCGGCAAAATCCGCCGTGCGGCGCGGCCACAGGGTTGGTGGCTCCGGCAGCGCCGCGTTTCCCGCATTGTGCGTATCCTGCAGCGCCTCGATGAAATCGGCGAACCATTGCTGGATGGTGCCGCTGTTGAGCTTCTCCATCATCGCTTCCCAGCGCATCCGCCGCTCGGTCAGCGGCATCGCGAGCGCAGTCGCCAAGGTGCGCGCCATGCCGTCGATATCGTGCGGATTGACCAGCAGCGCGGCGTCGAGCTCGTTCGCCGCACCGGCGAATTTCGACAGCACCAGCACGCCGGGGTCCGCCGGGTTTTGCGCGGCGACATATTCCTTGGCGACGAGGTTCATGCCGTCCTGCAGCGGCGTCACGACGCCGACCTGCGCGGTGCGGTAGAGGCCTGCGAGCACGCCCTGGCCAAAGCCCTTGTTGAGGTAACGGATCGGCGTCCAGTCGACCTCGCCATGCACGCCGTTGACGTCGGTGACGAGCTTCGCCACCTCGCTCTGCAGATTGCCGTAGGCTTCGATCGCGCCGCGCGAGGGCGTTGCGATCTGCAGCAGCGACACCGAACGTTTCAGGTTCGGATGCAGCGTCCACATCTTGTCGAACGCCTTGATGCGGTTGACGAGGCCCTTGGAATAGTCAAGCCGGTCAACGCCGATCGCGAGCTTCTCGCCGTTGAGGCTGCGCCGCAGCCGCGTCACGTCGGGATGCGTCATCGCCTTGGTCGCCTGCTGCGCGAACTTGCCGGGGTCGATGCCGATCGGAAACACCGCGGCGCGGGTGCGGCCGAACGACGAATTGATCACGCCGTCGCGCACCTCGAAGTCGAGATCGTGCAGCACATAGCTCAGGAAGTTCTCGCAGTCCTCATCGGTCTGGAAGCCGATCAGGTCATAGGACAGCATCGCCTCGATCAGCTCGCGATGATTGGGCACGCCCGCGATCACCGCGCGCGCCGGCCATGGCGTGTGCAGGAAGAAGCCGATCGGCTGCGTGACGCCGAGATCGCGCAGCTCGGCGCCGAGTGCGAGGAAATGATAGTCCTGGACCCAGAACACGGAATCCGGTTTGCGGAAGCGCAGCAACGCGCGCGCCATGAACGCGTTCACTTCGCGATAGCTCGCGTAGTCCTCGCGAGACGCACGAATCAGATCGGCGCGCGAATGCATCGCGGGCCACAGCGCCGAATTGGCAAAGCCTTCGTAATAGCCGCCATAGTGCGCGGCCGGCAGATCGAGCATCGCCAGCGCGCCCGCCCCGAGCGCTTCGACCTCTGCGAAAGGTTCCTTCAGGTTCCCGTCGCGGACGCGTCCGCTGGAACCAACCCATATTGCCCCTGTCTTTTCCACCACCGGCAACAATGCCGCAGCCAGCCCCCCCGTCATGGGTTCATTGGGTTTTCCGCGCGAGACGCGGTTCGATACGACGACGAGGTTCACCAGGTCCCCTCCTGTTGGTCAACTCGCGTATTAACAACCATTCATCAAGATGGTTCCTGATCAAGGAATCTCCCAATTGAAACCAAATTCTGGCGAACACGCACGGAACTCGCGGGAACTCGCGAAAAGAAAATTACGCGCGAGGTTGACGCCACGACGCAAAAGCACCGTATTCGATTCGGCTGCGATGAATGCGTTTCGGTTAGGACAGGCTAACGTCCCTATCAACGTCGAGCAGATGCGCGAGGAATTCGCGCACATCGCTCGGTCCGTCGAAATGTCCGGCGACGCCGGTTGCGCGACGGCCGACGGAGAACGCTAGACCGTCGAAATCGGGCATGATCGCGAACACGGTCTCGTCGGTTACGTCGTCGCCGATGAAGAACGGGCGCCGTCCCTTGAACGGCTCATGCGTCATCAGCTCGAGCACGCCGGTCGCCTTGGTGAAGCCGGAATGCTTGATCTCGCAGACGCTCTTGCCCGGCAGCACCTCGATCGGCGCATTCGGCAACTCGGCGCGGATCAGCGACACCGCTTCATAGATCGCCTTCTCCGCCTGCGGCGCCAGCCGGTAGTGCAGCGCCAGCGAATAGCCCTTGTCCTCGAGCAGAATGCCGGGGCTGAGCTTTGCGATCGCGGCAAGACGGCGCTTCAATTCCTTGTCGAGCGGCGGCGCGTGTGCGGCGACCGCCTCGCTGTCCGGCTGCAGCCGCATCTCGGCGCCGTGGCCGCCGATCGCAGGAAATACTTCCGGCGCGAAGATCAGGTCGATGTCGTTGAGGGAGCGGCCGCTGACCAGCGCCAGCGCGCCGTGGGTGCGCTCATGCAGCTGCTTCAGCGTGGTCGACAGTTCCGGCGGCACCCAGACCTCGCGCGGCGTCGGCGCGAAATCGAGCAGAGTGCCGTCGATGTCAAGCAGCACCGCGGCCTGGCGGAGCGGCGGGATCAGCGACGCCGGCGTCGGCACGCTGTCCGTCTTGGCGTCAGGGGCGATGTCATCATCCATGGGCATTTCGGCCACGTCATGCTTCGTCATAGTCTACTCCACACATGCCAGTGGTCGCGCGACAGATTCGAGCGATTTCCGCTCGGCCGCGACGGCATAGCGCCATGCGACCGCTGCGGCGACCATCATGAGCGCCGACCCCAGCAGGTAGCCGGCGAAGACGCTGTTGCGCGATCCGGTGTCGATCAGCACGCCAAACAGCGCCGGTCCGATCACGCCGCCGATGCCGGTGCCGATCGCATAGAAGGCGGCGATCGCGAGCGCGCGGACCTCCAGCGGAAAGGTCTCGCTGACGGTGAGATAGGCGGCGCTCGCGGCCGGCGAGGCGAAGAAGAAGATCACCATCCAGGCGATGGTCTGGGTCTGCGCGGTGAGCACGCCGATCGAGAACAGATAGCCGGACAGCGCCAGCAGCACGCCCGAGATGCCATAGGTCAGCGCGATCATGGTGCGGCGGCCGAGTGTATCGAACAGACGGCCGAGCAGCAGCGGCCCGAGGAAGTTTCCGGCGGCGAAGGGGAGGATGTACCAGCCGACATTGCTGGCGGCGACACCGAAGAAGTCGGTCAGGATCAATGCGAAGGTGAAGAAGATCGCATTGTAGAAGAACGCCTGCGCCGCCATCAGCGTGAGCCCGACCAGCGAGCGCTGCCGGTAGGTGGAGAACAGCGTCACCGCGACCTCGCGCAGCGGCGTGTGATCGCGCATCCGGAGCCTGATCTTCTCAAAGTCTGCGCTTGGTTGCTCGTGACCAAGCACGGAGGTCTCGATATCGGCCACGATCTTGTGGGCCTCCTCGGGACGCCCGTGAATCATCAGCCAGCGCGGGCTCTCCGGAATCCACATCCGCATCAGCAGCACGACGAGGCCGAGCACCGCGCCGGTGAAATAGGCGATCCGCCAGCCGTGGTCCGGCGCAAGGAACGCGGGATCGAGCAGGATGATAGCGCTCAGCGCACCGATCGCCGCCCCGATCCAGAAGCTGCCGTTGATGACGAGATCGGTCCAGCCGCGATAGCGGGCCGGCACCAGTTCCTGGATGGTCGAGTTGATCGCGGTGTACTCACCGCCGATGCCGGCACCGGTGAGAAAGCGAAACAGCGCGTAGCTCGCGACATTCCACGACAGCGCGGTCGCGGCGGTCGCCGACAGATAAAGTGCGAGCGTGATGAAGAACAGCTTCTTGCGCCCGATCCGGTCGGTAAGCCAGCCGAAACCCAGCGCGCCGAGCACGGCGCCGGCGAGATACGCGCTGCTGGCAAGACCGACATCGGCATTGGAGAAGCTCATCGTCGGGCTGTCCTTCAGCGCACCCGACAATGCACCCGCGAGCGTCACTTCCAGCCCGTCGAGGATCCAGGTGATGCCGAGCGCCAGTACGACGCGGGTGTGAAAGCGGCTCCAGCTGAGATTGTCGAGCCGGACCGGAATCGAGGTCTCGATGATGCGGTCATCGTCCGGCGTGACCGGAGCCACGGCCTGTTGCGTCGTCGCGGAACTCAATTGTGTCGGCTGCACTGTCATCAGAATCGACCAATGAGAAAAACCCCGGAACGATCTGTTCCAAGGTTCACTCACCCGGAATTGCGGCAAACGGAGTGCCCGCCACGCGATGTCAACGCCGCAGGCCGGCAAGGGTTCCCGCAATGCGGCATAGGAACCGCGATCGCGGCGAACTGTTCTCGGCTCAAAAGACACGGAGGCATCGATGGCCGCACACAAGAAAGCAACGCGCAAGACGGCAAGGACATCACCGGCACGCTCCACGAGCACAACGCGTCGCAGGCGTGGCGCAAGCAAGAGGACGGCGAAGCGCTGGTCGCAGCGGGTGACAAAGGAGAGCGACGCGCTCGACCTCAAGCGCGGCGTGTTCAAGCAGACCAGCGCGAAGAAGATCGCATCATCGCTGAAGCAATCCGCCGAGCACAGCGCGCGCCGCAAGAGCGGCGCCTATCGTTCCGCGCTCTCGATGCTGATCTTCTATATCAACCGCGCCGGCAAGACGCTGCCGAAGACCGAGCGATCACGGCTGGAGCGCGCCAAGGTCGAGTTGAAGCACCAGTTCGGACGGGATTAGTCGCATCATCCCGCCAACCAAACAGCGTCGTCCCGGCACAGGCAATTAATTCGTCGTCCTGGCGAAAGCCAGGACCCATACGCCGCGGCCCAACAAAAGGGCACGCGGCGAGTTGCACTTAAAACAATAGTGAGTGGTGATTATGGGTCCTGGCTTTCGCCAGGACGACGATGGATAGATCCGCGCGCGCCTTACGCCGCGCGGATATTGGCCATAAAGCGGTCGAGTTCCTCGCGCAGCCGCGAGCTCTCGACCGACAGCGAGCGGGCCGAATTCAGCACCTCTTCGGAAGCAGCTCCGGTCTCGGTGGCGCCGCGATTCACCTGGGTGACGCTGGACGCCGCTTCCTGTGTGCCCTGCGCAACGTTCTGCACGCTGCGCGCGATCTCCTGCGTTGCCGCGCTCTGCTGCTCGACCGAGCTTGCGATGTTGGTCGCGATCCCGGAGATCTGGCCGATGGTGCCGCCGATCTCCTTGATCGCGGCGACCGATTCCTGCGTCGCCGCCTGCATGCCCGAGATATGGGTGGAGATCTCGTCGGTGGCCCTGGCGGTCTGGCTCGCCAGCGACTTCACCTCGGCCGCAACCACCGCGAAGCCGCGCCCGGCGTCGCCGGCGCGCGCCGCCTCGATGGTGGCGTTCAGCGCCAGCAGATTGGTCTGCTCGGCGATCGCCGTGATCAGCTTGACGACGTCGCCGATCTCCTGCGCAGCGCGCGAGAGCTTGCCGATCCGCGCGTCGGTCTGCTCGGCCTGACGCACGGCGGAATCGGCGATCTGGCTGGATTCCTTGGCGCGACGGCCGATCTCGTCGACGGACGCCGACAGTTCCTCGGTCGCGGAGGCGACCGATTGCATGTTGCTGGAGGCTTCCTCCGAGGCGCCGGCGACCTGGCTCGACAGGTTCTGCGTGGTCTCCGCCGTCCGGGTCAGCGTACCGGCCGCCGATTCGAGCTGCACGGCGGAGGCCGACACGTTGGAGACGATCGAGCCGACCGCGGATTCGAACTCGTCGGCAAAACGAATCAGCTCGTTGCGTCGTGCGGTCGCACTCGCCTTGTTCTGCGCTTCCTGGGTCGCGGCATCACGTTCGGCCTTGGCGATCGCCTGGACCTTGAACTCCTCCACGGCGCCGGCCATCTCGCCGAGTTCGTCACGACGGCCGAGGCCCGGCAGCACGACGTCGAAATTGCCTGCCGCGAGCTCGCGCATCGCCGCACACATCGCCGCGATCGGTCGCGAAATACCCTTGCCCAGCAGGAACGCCCAGACCAGCCCGAGCACGAAGCTGCCGGCGGCGAGCATCAGGATCAGCTGCTCGGTCTCGCCGATCATGGTGTGCGATTCGTTTTCAAGCCGCTTCTGGTCGGCGAGCAGATCGGACTTCATCGCCGCCGCGCCCTGGCTGATGGCGGCCGCGGACTCCGTCATCTCGACGGTCAGTTCGTCGATCGACTTCGCGTTCGCGATCAGCTTGGCGAGCGCCTCGCGGTACTCTTCGAGCAGCGCGGTGATGTCCTTCACGCTCTGGGTGATCCGCTCGTTATTCGAGGTGATCGCCTTCACCAGATTGTCGGCGAATTTCAGCCGGGCGAGCGCGCTGGAAGCGACCGTCTTGTCGCCGTTGACGACGAAGGTATTGACGGCCCCGGTGATCGACTGGAGCTGGTCGGCCACCTTCTTGGCGCCGAACTGGATCGACTGCAGCTCGGAATCATCGGCGTTGCTCGGGAGATCGTCGAGCTTGTAGCGCATCGAGGTCGCGCTGCGGGTCAGCTTGTTCTGCGCGGTCTGTGCGCTGTCGTTCTTGATGCGGACGATCTCGGCGAAGATCTTGGTGAAGGCGCGGAATTCGCGCTCCAGCTTGGTGATCTGCTCGAGCCGGGCCGGGTTGGTGGTGCCCTTCATCGACGCCATGATGGCATCCTTCAGGCTGCCCTCGGCGGCGAGCGCGGCCTTGGCGTCGTCCTCCTTGCCGGTCGCAACGAAGTAGCGCGCCAGCGAACGGTAGGAGATCAATTCGCGATCGATGTTGCGGGCCAGATCGGCTTCCGCGACGCTCTGGCGATAGGAGCCGACGCCGGCGGAGACCCGCTCGAAGCCCATATAGGCAAAGCCCATGGTGGCTGCCGACAGCGCCAGCGTGACGGCAAAGCCGAGCATGATCTTGGCGCGAAATCTGAGGGTTGGGATCCTGATCGACAACGATCGCTTCAGCCCCGACATTCCAACCCCCGTCTTCATTCTGAAAACCACGCGGGGTCCGGCAGCAACCCGCCCCAGACCCCGGAGCGCAAAACTAAGGCAGAATCGATAAGGCCCGGTAAATGGGCAGCGGCCGCCCGGTCCGGCGCGATACTACCTTGGTCGGGCTAGCCGGGTGGGTAAGGCGATTGACGCGCGGGTCCGGCCCGATAGTTTAGAACCGATCAAACCTGACCCTGCCCGGGCCAGGAGAACACACATCGGGAGGTGTCCCATGTCATCGCGTCGACCGGCGCCATTGGCGCTTGCGGCGAGCGTAGCTGCCGGCGCAATAGCCCGGCCAATGGCATTTCCCCTCACGACCTGAAAATCACGGGCAAGCCGGAACGCCAGCCATCGCGGCATGGTCCGGATGCCCTCACGACCCGCGCGGGTTCAATCGGCCGCGCCAAGAAAAGCAAAAAATTCTGGTCAGGGAGAGCGCCTTTGGCGAAGCAGAACGGTAGCGCCGCCGACAGTATTGTCGTGGTGCAGGCAAAGACCGACGGGCCGCGGGAAGCAGCCGACGAGATCGCGCGCCAATTGGCGACGGCTGATCTCGCGATGCTCGTGGTGTTCGTGTCGCCGGTCTACGAGCCGCAGACATTCATTGCCGAACTGTCCAGCCGCATGCCCGACGTACCGATCTTCGGCTGCACCACGGCCGGCGAATTGTCGCCCGGCGGTTGGGACGAGGACAGCGTCGTCGCGATGGGCTTCAACGCGGCCGATTTCATCATCGCGGCCCGGCCGCTGTTCGACCTTTCGACATTTCGGGTCGATCACGGCCGCTCGATCTGCACCGAATTGCAGAACGAATTCGCGCAACGCACCGAGCATTGCGATCACACCCATGATTCCTTCGGGCTGCTCTTCATCGACGGCATGTGCCAGCGTGAGGAGACCATCATGTCGGCGATCTATGCGTCGCTCGGCGACATCCCGGTGGTCGGCGGCTCCGCCGGCGACGGCCTGCGCTTCGAGAAATCGTGGGTCTTCCATGGCGGCGAGGCCTTTACCGATGCCGCCGTCCTGATCCTGATCCGGACCCGGCTGCCGTTCCGCCTGTTCAAGTGCGATCACTTCGAACCGACCTCGACCAAGATGGTGGTGACCGAAGCCGACATCGAGCATCGCATCGTCAAGGAATTGAATGCCGAGCCGGCCGCGCTGGAATATTCCCGCGCCGTCGGCCTCAGCGACAGCAAGCTCGAATTGTTCTCGTTCGCCGCGCATCCCGTGCTGGTTCGCGTCGGCGGCGCCTATTACGCGCGGTCGATCCAGCGCACCAACCCGGACGGATCGCTGCAATTCTTCTGCGCCATCGACGAGGGCATGGTGCTGACGGTGGCGCGCGAGCGCGACCCGATCGACGTGACGAGCCGCCTGCTCAAGGAGCTGACCGAGGATCTCGGCGAGGTCTCGATGTTCATCGGCTTCGAATGCGTGCTGCGCCGGCTCGACGTCGAGCAGCGCCAGCTGTCGCGGGAGATGTCGGAGCTCTATCGCCGCAACAAAGTGATTGGCTTTCAGACCTATGGCGAGCAGTATCGCTCCATGCACGTCAACCAGACGCTGACCGGCATCGCCATCGGCAAGCGGGCACTCGCGCCGCAATGACGGATACCAAGACCACGCAAATTGCGGCGCTCGAACGCGAGGCCGAGAAGCTGCGCAAGATCAACGCGGCGCTGATGTCGCGCGTCGAGCGATCGACCGATCAGCAGCTCAACGCCTTCTCGCTGTTCGAGACCGCGATCGCGCTGGATCAGCAGGTGCGCGACCGCACCCAGCAGCTCAAGCAGGCGCTGCAATCGCTCGAGAAAACCAATGGTCGCCTGCTGCAGGCCAAGCAGCAGGCGGAGGCGGCGAGCTCGCTGAAATCATCCGTGCTGGTCTCGGTCACGCACGATCTGTTGCAGCCGCTGAATGCGGCGCGGCTGACGCTGTCCGCGCTGACCGAGATGGCAACCGAGTCCAAGAGCGTCGCGCTGACCGATCAGATCGACCGTTCGCTGGCGACGCTCGAAGACATGCTGCGGACGCTGCTCGACATCTCCAAGCTCGATGCGGGCGTGCTCAGGCCGGAATTCGGACCGGTCGCGATCGCCTCGCTGTTCGAGCCGCTTGAGCAGGAATTTGTCGCGACCGCCGCCAAGCGCAATCTCGGTTTCCGGATCATGCCGTCGTCCGCGGTGGTTCGCTCCGATCCGCTGATGCTGCGGCGGATCCTGCAAAACCTCGTCGCCAATGCGCTGCGCTACACCCAGCGCGGCAGCGTGCTGATGGGATGCCGGGCCAGGGGCGATGACATCTGCATCGAGGTGCACGACACCGGGCCGGGCATTCCGGAAGCGCAGCGCGAAGCCATCTTCGTCGAGTTTCAGCGCGGCGAGACCAGCGCCGGCGACAAGGCCGGCATCGGGCTTGGTCTCTCGATCGTGCGCCGGTTTGCCGACCTGCTCGGCCATGACATCAGGCTGAGCTCGCGCGCCGGCAAGGGCTCGGTGTTCTCGGTCACCGTGCCTCGCACGCTGGATCCGGTTGCGATCCCGGTGCGCGAACAGGCCAGCGTCGACTATCGCTATGGCGGCATGGAGGGCGCCAAGATCCTGCTGATCGAGAACGACCTCTCGAGCGCCGAGGGGCTCGCCCATCTGCTGGAGAAATGGGGCTGCGACGTTGCGGTGACGATCTCCAAGACCGAGGCGCTCGAGCGCATCCACGCGCTCGACGGCATTCCCGACGCCATCATCGCCGATCTGCATCTCGACAATGGCGAGACCGGAATTCAGGCCGTCGATGTCATCCGCGGCGCGATCAACGCCAAGGTGCCGGCGATCATCGTGACCGCCGACTACTCGGCCAAGGCCGCCTCCGACGTATCGGCCTTCGGCCATGAGCTGTTGAAGAAGCCGATCAAGCCCGCCGAGATGCGCTCGCTGCTGTCGTTCCTGCTGGCGGCGGAGCAGTCGAGCGCGCGGTTATGAGCAGAGCGTTTTCGAGCGAAGTGGATACCGGTTCGCGTGAAGAAAACGCGTCAAGACAAAAACCTAGAGCCTTTCCCGTTGTGATTCCATCGAAACGGGAAAGGCTCTAGGCGCCATGCGACGACGGCGAGGCCGTCACCGGCGCGTGGTCGTGCTTGCCGAAGTCCAGCTTCGACAGCGCGATGATGGCTTCGGTCCGGCTGCGCACGCCGAGCTTGCGCAGGATCTCCGAGACATGCACCTTCACGGTGGTGACCGAGATATCGAGCTCATAGGCGATGTGCTTGTTCTGCAGGCCGCGGCAGATCATGTCGAGCACGCGAAGCTGCTGCGCGGTGAACTGGCCGAGCTGCTGCACCAGCTCGCGCGCCTCGGCCTGGGCCTTCCGCGCGGCGGCGGTATCGCGAAAGCGCGGCGGCAGGCACACCGCGCCTTCGAGAATGCCGCGCAACAGCCGCGCCAGCTCGAGCTTCGGCGTCGACTTCGGGATGTAGCCGGAAATCCCGAGCGAGATCGCGCCGCCGACGATCCGGGGATCGTCATGCGCCGACACGATCACAAGCGCGCTGCGCGGCGCGGCGGCACGCACCCGGTAGGCGCCGAGCAGGCCCGTGGTGCCGGGCATCGACAGATCGAGCAGGATCAAATCGAGGCCGTCGCGCGCCGCGATCACATCCAGCGCACCGTCGATCGACGTCGCCTGCAGCACCTCGGCATCGGGAAACTCGGCCCCGATCACGCCGATCAGGGCGGCACGGAACAGCGGGTGATCCTCGACGATCAGCAGTCGAGGCGCACCCGCCTTGCCGAGCGGCGGCTTGTCCGCCAGGGGCGCGGTCGTGGTCAATGCTGCGCCGTCCTCCCTCGGATGCTCGCTCATGACAGCCATTGTGCGCACGACGTTATCGCAAAGCCGGGTGGCAGCCTATAGGCAGGATTTCCAATGCGCCCGCCTCGCAGTGCAGCACGGCTAGGGCGCCTTTTCGGCCTTTGCGCCCGAGCAGGCCTCCGGGACCGGAAGCGGAATCTTGCCTAGCTCGATGATCGCCTTGTTGCGGCTGAACAGCTTCAGCTTGCGCAGGATCTCGGTGACATGCGCCTTCACGGTGGATTCCGCGAGCTTGAGCTCGGCGGCGATCTCGCGGTTCTGCAGGCCGCGGATGATCAGATGGAGCACGCGGATCTGCTGCGGCGTCAGCTTCTGAATGCGTTCGCGCAGCGTCCGCGCCGTCTCGGACTGTTCCAGCGCACCGACCGCGACGAAATCCCGCGGCGCCGAGACCGACCCGCTCAGCACGCGCGCGATCGCCTGCGAGAGCTCGCCGAGCGAGGTCGACTTCGGCAGATAGCCGACCGCGCCCATTTCGAGCGCCTCGCGGATGGTGTGCTTGTCCTCCTCGCTCGAGACGATGGCGATCGGCAGCCGCGGATAGCGATCCCTGATCTTCTGGAAGCCGGAGAAGCCGACCACGTCGGGCAGCAGCAGATCGAGCAGCGCCAGGTCGATGTTCGGCTCACTGGCGAGGATGCCAAGCGCCCCCTTGATCGAGGTGGCCTCATAGATCCGGGCATCGGGATGCGAGATGCGGATGGCGTTGCCAAGCGCCTCCCCGAACAGGGGGTGATCGTCGATGATCAGGAACCCCATCATGAGGACCCTCGCACTGCTCAAGCCTCCGTTCCGATTGGGTCGGAACGGGGCTCTCGATTCATGTTCTGACGCGTTTTCTTCACGCGAACCGGTATCCACTTCGCTCGAAAACGCTCCTCTTGCGAACCGCAGCTTCTAGTTCGATCCGCCGGTATCCTGCACGCTCTGCAGATAGACATATACGTTTCTGAGCTCGTCGTCGCTGAAGACGTCCTTCCAGGCCGGCATGCCCTTGGCCGGCCGCCCGTCATGGACCGTCTTCCAGAATGTCGATTCCATGTCGTCAGCATAGCGCTTCTTGAGCAGCCTGAGATCGATCTTTCGCTCGGCTTGCACCGCGTCCGGGCCGTGGCAATGCGCGCAGGTTCCGTTAAAGACCTCCCGCCCGGCGGTGGCATCCCCTTTGGCATCGCCGGCGGTCGCGGCGGTCTGAACCGGTTTCTCGGCCGCGGCCTGCCCGACCGTGACGGGCTCGCTGGCGCCGACGGACGACGTCGTGGCGCGGTCGGCCTCGCCGAACTTCACCGGGGCGCCGTTCGGCACGCCATATTTGGCAAACAGGGCTGAAATCTCCGGCTGCAGCGCCGGCAGCACGCCGTCGACCTCATCGCGCAGCGCGCCGGACGCCTTGGCGAAACCGATCGCAGTCGCCCAGAGCAGGCCGTCGCCCTCGGTCGACACGATCTGATATTTGTCGCCGTAGCTGGTCTTGTTGAGCCAACCCGCCACCGGCGCCCAGATGAAGGCGATGTCGACCTTGCCCTGTTCGAGCGCCGCCATGCCCTCCTCCGGGCTGAGCACGGTCACCTTCTGGACGTCGTCGCGCAGCGCGAGCAGGTTCTGCGGCGTCGATTGATACTGCACCGCAACCCGCAATCCCCTGAGGTCGTCGATGCCGGCAAGCTTGCGGTCCTTGCTGCCGACCAGCGCGTAGCCTTCATGGGCGATCGGCTTCGAGAAGATCACCGCCGGCCCCATGAAATCGTCGATCAAAGGCAGGCCGACCATGGCGTCGCACTGTTTGCTGAGCAACGTCTCCCGCACCGTGCGCTTGCCGAAATAGGACTTGTACCAATTGGTGCTCACCGTGCGGCCGAGCTTCTGCGCCACCGCCTGGCCGATCTCGAGATAGAGGCCGGGCTTGCCCGGGTCGTCGCTCGAGAACGGCAGGTTGGTGGGGTCGGCGCAGAGCCGCAGCGGCGGTTTCGTCTCGTCGGCGCCGGCCGCCAGGGCCGGCACCATAAGCAGGGCGGAGAGCAGCACGGTCCGGATTGCATGTTCCAACCGCGTGTTGCGCGAGGGGGTGCGCAGTTCGTTTCGGGCGATGCAAGACACGGACAATGCTGCCTCCTTGACGATCGTTTACTGCAGGGCGAACACGAACAGCGAGCCGCCTTCGGGCGCCGCGGCGACCATCTTCTTGCCGATGTCACCGAGGAAGGCCGGCAGCGCCGCGGTGCGTCCGACCACGATCGCGACATACTGCTTGCCGTCGACCGAATAGGTCACGGGACCTGCACCGATGCCGCTGCCGAGGTTCTTGCTCCACAGCACCTTGCCGTTCTTGGCATCGATGGCGCGGAAGTCGCCATGCAGATTGCCCGAGAACACCAAATTGCCGCCGGTCGTCAGCGTGCCGCCGTTGAAGGGCAGGTCTTCCTTGATGCTCCACACCTTCTTGTTGGCGATCGGATCCCAGGCCACGAGCTCGCCGAGGAAGCCCCCGGGGCCCGGCTTGGTCGGGAATTCGGCGCCGAGATAGAACACGCCGCGCTTGTAGTTCACGTCAGAGACCGACCAGTCCATGCAGACATTGTTGCTCGGGATGTAGACGAGGCCGGTCTGCGGGTTGAACGACATCGGCTGCCAGTTCTTGCCGCCGATCAGGTTCGGGCAGATGTCCTTGGCGGGATGGCCCGGGCCCGGACGCTTGTCCGGATCCTCTTCCGCCCGCATCGTGTTGATGTCCCACTTCTTGGCCCAGTTGGCGAAGACGTATTTCTCCGCGGAGATCATCTTGCCGGTCTCGCGGTTGGCCACGAAGAAGAAGCCGTTGCGGTCCGCCTTCATCAGCACGGGCGTCTCGGTGCCCTTGATCTTGAGGTCGGCGAGCAGCAGCTCGTTGACGCCGTCATAGTCCCAGGCGTCGGCCGGCGTGCCCTGAATGTGCCACTTGATCTTGCCGGTGTTGGGATCGATCGCCAGCGTCGAGGCCGTGTAAAGGTTGGTCAGCTTGCCGAAATTGCCGTCGCCGGTGGAACGCACCGCGGTATTCCACGGCCCCGGATTGCTGGTACCCCAGTAGACCGTGTCCGACTTGGCGTCGTAGGAGCCGACCAGCCAGGCGGCGCCGCCGCCATGCAGCCCGGTATCGCCCTTCCAGGTCTCGCTGCCGGGCTCGCCCGGCGCCGGTACCGTGTAGGTCTGCCAGAGCAGCTTGCCGTCCTTGAGCGAGAACGCCTGCAAGGCGCCGCGGACGCCATATTCGCCGCCGCCGAAGCCGGTGATGACCTTGTCGCGGACGACGAGCGGCGGCGAGGTGATGACCGAGCCCTGCTTGTAGTCGACGACCGTCGAGGTCCAGAGCTCCTTGCCGGTCTCGGCGTCGAGCGCGGTCAGCTTGCCGTCGAGCCGGCCGACGAAGATCTTGCCGTCGGCATAGGACACGCCGCGATTGTTGACGTCGCAGCAGGCGTATTGGAGCACGTCATCCGGAATATCGGGCTGCCAGGTCCATTTGCGCGCGCCGGTCGCGGCATCGATCGCATAGACGTATTTCGGGCCCCACGAGGTCGACACATACAGATTCTTGCCGATCACCACCGGCGAGGACTCGTTGGATCGGAGCGAAGCCAGCGACAGCGAGTAGACCAGCTGCAGCTTTCCGGCATTCTCGGAGTTGATCTGCTTCAACGGGCTGAAGCGCGTATTGCCGTAATCGTGGCCGGCGATTGCCCATCCGTTCGGATCAGACGCCGCCTTCACGACGGAATCATTGGCTTTCGACGCACCAATGCCTGCCAGCACTATGGCGACCAGCGACACGCCGGCAAAGAAAATCCCGCTCCTCAGCTTCATTGGCTTCCTCCAATATGGTTTCGTTGCCGCGATGGGTGCATCGCGCGCGCGTCTCTCGACCCAATTTCGTGAACCAGCGATCTTCCGTCGCTGCGTCGGCGATGAAAATGACAGCAACGCTTTTGTGTCGTTATAGGCGGAAGGTAGTAGCGATCGCGGCGACGATTTTGGCGTGCGGCGAGCACCGTCAGTTTGCCGAAAACCGCTTGCGCTGCCGGGCAATTTCGTCGCGCCGGAGCACGCCACCGGCTGCTTGCAAATTGCCCATTGAACGGCCGCCTGCTAGGATCGCAGGCACTGCCCGGCGCCTTCATGACAGGGCCGCGACTACGACTTTGATCGCGGTTACGACCCACATGAAGCGTGGTCTACTGGGCCCATAACGAAGCTATTGGGAGAAACGCGTGTCTACAGTCAAACTGACGGTAAACGGCAAGGCGGTCTCGGTCGACGTTGAGGACCGAACCCTCCTCGTGCACCTCTTGCGCGAAAACCTGAACCTCACCGGCACCCATGTCGGCTGCGATACCAGCCAATGCGGCGCTTGCGTCGTCCATGTCGACGGACGGGCGGTCAAATCCTGCACCATGCTGGCCGGCCAGGCCGCGGGCTGCAGCGTCACCACGATCGAAGGCCTCGCCAAGGGCGACGAGCTGCACCCGATGCAGGCGGCGTTCCGCGACAATCACGGCCTGCAGTGCGGCTATTGCACCCCCGGCATGATCATGTCCGCTGTCGACATCGTGCACCGCCATGGTGGCAAGCTCGACGAGGAAGCGGTTCGCCACGAGCTCGAAGGCAACATCTGCCGCTGCACCGGCTACCACAACATCGTCAAGGCGGTGCTCGACGCAGCAGGCCGCATGAAGGTTGCGCAGGCCGCGGAATAGCGCGCCACGCACCGCACACGATCAAGCTCACCACCGCCGGTCTCGATGGAAACGGCGGCAAATCGAATCTCCGGTCGGGAGGACTAGACAATGGGTGTTGAAGGAATTGGCGCACGTGTCGTGCGCAAGGAAGATCGCCGGTTCATCACCGGACAAGGACGTTACGTCGACGACGTCAAAATGGTCGGCATGAGCTACGCTCACTTCATCCGCAGCCCGCATGCGCATGCCAAGGTCAAGGGCATCGATTCAGCCGAGGCCATGAAGATGCCCGGCGTGATCGCGGTGCTGACCGGACAGCAGATCGTCGACGACAAGGTCGGCAATTTGATCTGCGGCTGGGCCATCACCTCGAAGGACGGCTCACCGATGAAAATGGGCGCGTGGCCGGCGATGGCGCCGGAGACCGTGCGCTTTGTCGGGCAGGCCGTCGCGGTCGTGATCGCCGAGACCAAGAACCAGGCCAGGGACGCCGCCGAAGCGGTCGTCGTCGATTACGAAGAACTTCCCGCGGTGCCTGACATCAAGGCCGCGATCAAGCCGGGCGCCGCGCAGCTTCATCCCGAAGCTCCCGGCAACATCGTGTATGACTGGCATCTCGGCGACGAAGCCGCGGTCAAGGATGCCTTCAGCAAAGCGGCCAATGTGGTGACGCTCGACCTCACCAATAACCGCCTGGTGCCGAACGCGATGGAGCCGCGCGCGGCGATCGCGCATTACGACCAGGCCGAAGAGCACTACACGCTCTACACGACGTCGCAGAACCCGCACGTCGCCCGCCTCGTGCTGTCGGCGTTCTACAACATCGCGCCCGAGCACAAGCTGCGCGTGATCGCGCCCGACGTCGGCGGCGGCTTCGGCTCCAAGATCTACATCTATCCCGAAGAGATGGTGGCGCTGTGGGCCTCGAAGAAGGTGGGCCGCCCGGTGAAGTGGACCGGCGACCGCTCGGAAGCCTTCCTCACCGACGCGCATGGCCGCGACCATGTCTCGAAGGCGGAGTTGGCGTTCGACAAAGACAACAAGATCCTTGGCCTGCGGGTGAAGACCCACGCCAATTTCGGCGCCTATATGTCGCTGTTCTCCTCGGCCGTCCCGACCTATCTCTACGCGACGCTGCTGTCGGGCCAGTACGTGATTCCGGCGATCTATGCCGAGGTGATCGGCGTCTACACCAACACCACGCCGGTCGACGCCTACCGCGGCGCCGGCCGCCCCGAGGCCAGTTTTCTGATCGAGCGCATGATGGAGACGGCGGCGCGGCAGTTGAAGGTCGATCCGACCGAGCTGCGCAAGAAGAACTTCATCACCCAGTTCCCGTATCAGACGCCTGTAATCATGGCGTATGATATCGGCGACTTCCACGCCTCGATCGATGCTGCGATGAAGGCGATCGACTATGCCGGCTTCCCGGCCCGCAAGGCCAAGGCGAAAGCCGACGGCAAGCTGCGCGGCATCGGCATCTCCTGCTACATCGAGGCCTGCGGCATCGCGCCGTCGAAGGCGGTCGGCAGTCTCGGCGCCGGCGTCGGCCTGTGGGAGTCGGCTGAGATCCGCGTCAACCCGGTCGGCACCATCGAGGTGCTCACCGGTTCGCACAGCCACGGCCAGGGCCACGAAACGACGTTCTGCCAGATCATCGCAGAGCGGCTCGGCGTGCCGATCAGCCAGGTCTCGATCGTCCATGGCGACACCGACAAGGTGCAGTTCGGCATGGGCACCTACGGCTCGCGCTCGCTCGCGGTCGGCGGCACGGCGATCGTGAAGGCGATGGAGAAGGTCGAGGCCAAGGCCAAGAAGATCGCGGCGCATGCGCTCGAGGCGTCCGAGAGCGACATCGTGATCGAGAACGGCGAGTTCAAGGTCACCGGCACCGACAAGTCGATCGCTTTGCCGATGGTCGCGCTCGCCGCCTACACCGCGCATAATTTGCCCGATGGCATGGAGCCCGGCCTGAAGGAGACGGCGTTCTACGACCCGACCAACTTCACCTTCCCGGCCGGCGCCTATATCTGCGAGCTCGAGGTCGATCCGGGCACCGGCAAGACCTCCTTCGTCAACTTCGTGGCGGCCGACGACTTCGGCCGGCTGATCAACCCGATGATCGTCGAAGGCCAGGTCCACGGCGGCCTTGCGCAGGGCATCGGCCAAGCACTGCTCGAAGGCGTGGTCTATGACGGCACCGGTCAGCTCATGACCGCGTCCTTCATGGACTACACCATGCCGCGCGCCGACGATCTGCCCTCGTTCCAGCTCTCCCACACCACGACGCTGTGTCCGGGCAACCCGCTCGGCGTCAAGGGCTGCGGCGAAGCCGGCGCGATCGGCGCCTCGGCTGCCGTGATCAACGCGATCACGGACGCGATCGGCAACAACAAGCTGGAAATGCCGGCGACGCCCGATCGCGTCTGGCACGCCATTCACGGTTGAGGGAGGAAGAGCCATGTACGAGACAAATTATCACCGCGCTTCCTCGGTCGCTGACGCCGCCGCAACCTTCGCCAAAGGCGCGGAATCAAAATTCCTCGCCGGCGGACAAACCCTGCTTCCGGTGATGAAGCAGCGTCTTGCCGCGCCTTCCGACGTGATCGACCTCTCCAAGGTGCAGGAGATGATCGGCATCGAGGTGTCGGGCGACACCGTCACCATCAAGGCCGCGACGCCGCATTACGATGTGGCGCAAAGCGATGCGGTGCAGAAGGCGATCCCGGCGCTCGCCAATCTGGCGTCGATGATCGGCGATCCTGCCGTGCGCTATCGCGGCACGATCGGCGGCTCGCTCGCCAACAACGACCCGGCGGCGGATTATCCGGCGGCGGTGCTGGCGCTCGGCGCGACGGTCAAGACCAACAAGCGGTCGATCGCGGCGGATGATTTCTTCAAGGGCCTGTTCACGACGGCGCTCGAGGATGGCGAGATCATCACCGCCGTGTCGTTCCCGGTCCCGGCCAAGGCGGGCTACGCGAAGTTTCCGAACCCGGCCTCGCGCTTCGCTCTGACCGGCGTGTTCGTCGCCAAGACCAAGTCGGGTGACGTCCGCGTCGCCGCGACCGGCGCGTCGCAAAGCGGCGTCATGCGGGTCGCGCCGATCGAGCAGGCGCTGAAGGCGAACTGGGCGGCCTCGGCGCTCGACAGCGTCACGATCCCGGCGAGCGGCCTGCTCGCCGACATCCACGGCTCGGCGGATTACCGCGCCAACCTCGTGAAGGTGATGGGACAGCGGGCGGTCGTCGCCGCGGGCTGATAGCGCCTAAACACAAGTCTGCAACGGCGCGCAGCGATGCGCGCCGTTCGCGTTTTTACCGGCGGCACAGGACAAAAGGTGCTTGCCACATCCGCCTTTAGGCGAGACAATTTAGCTAATCAGCTAATTAAAAATACCGTCCCACGGACGGCTGGGAGAACGCATGAAGTTCGGCACCAAGCCAGCCGTGACATCTCAGCCGCCTAGCGCCCCGCAACCAACGGAAGAACAACGTGCTCGATAAACCTGCTTCCCAGACCGCCGCCCGCACCTCGGGCCCGCTCGCCGGCTTCCGCATCGTCGAATTCGCCGGCATCGGCCCCGGCCCGTTCGCCTGCATGCTGCTCGCCGATATGGGCGCCGAGGTCATCACGCTCGATCGGGTCGGCGCCGGCAAGAATCTGAAGGCGGTCGCAACCCGCGGCCGCAAGGTCATCGAGCTCGACCTCAAGAACAAGGCGGCGATTGCTGAAGTGCTCGACCTGCTCGGCCATGCCGACGCGCTGATCGAGGGCTTTCGTCCCGGCGTGATGGAGCGCCTCGGCCTCGGCCCGGATGTCGTGCTCGCGCGCAATCCAAAGCTGGTCTATGGCCGCATGACCGGCTGGGGCCAGGAAGGCCCGCTGGCGAATGCCGCCGGCCATGACATCAACTACATCTCGATCACAGGCGCGCTGGCCGCGATCGGAACCAAGGAGAAGCCGGTGCCGCCGCTCAACCTGGTCGGCGATTTCGGCGGCGGCGCGCTCTACCTCGTGGTCGGCGTGCTCGCAGCGCTGCTGGAAGCGCAGAAGTCCGGCAAGGGCCAGGTGGTCGATACCGCGATGTGCGACGGCGCGGCCTCGCTGATGTCGATGTTCTACGACATGGCCGCGCAGGGCCGCTGGAGCGGCGGCCGCGACCAGAATTTCCTGGACGGCGGCGCGCATTTCTACGGCGTCTACGAATGCTCCTGCGGCAACTTCATCTCGATCGGCTCGATCGAGCCGCAGTTCTACGCGCTGCTGCGCAAGCATGCCGACCTGACCGACGCCGACTTCGACGCGCAGATGGACCGCAAGGCCTGGCCGGCGCTGAAGGAGAAGCTGACCCGGGTGTTCAAGAGCAAGTCGCGCGCGGACTGGTGCCAGATCATGGAAGGCACCGATATCTGCTTCGCGCCGATCCTGACCATGGAGGAAGCGCCGAAGCATCCGCACATGGCCGCACGCCAGGTGTTCGTCGAGCGCCACGGCGTCACCCAGCCCGCCCCCGCGCCGCGCTTCTCGCGGACGCCGTCGGCGATCCGCGAGCCGGAACTGGCGAATATTGGCGACGTGACGGCGGCTTGGAAATCAGCGAAGTAAATCTCGTTGTCGTCCCGGCCAAGCGAAGCGTGAGCCGGGAACCATAACCACGAAACGCGGTTGTGGCGCGCGGCTTTTTCCGCGGGACTACTACCCGGCACACGCGATAGATTCCGCGGTATGGGTCCCTGCTTTCGCAGGGACGACACCTATGGCTGTGCGCTAGCGTGGCATTACGGCGTCCTTACGCCGCGTGATCGACCTTCAGCACGCCGCGGCGGATCTGGTCTTCCTCGATCGATTCGAACAGCGCCTTGAAGTTGCCTTCGCCGAAGCCGTCGTCGCCCTTGCGCTGGATGAACTCGAAGAAGATCGGCCCGATCGCGTTCGCCGAGAAGATCTGCAGCAGCACCTTGGTCTGGCCGCCGTCGACCACGCCCTCGCCGTCGATCAGGATGCCGTTGGTCCTGAGCCGCGCGACGTCCTCGCCATGCTTGGGCAGCCGGGCGTCGATCCGCTCGAAATAGGTGTCGGGCGGCGACGGCATGAACGGCAGGCCGTCGGCGCGCAACCTCTCGACCGTCGCGTGGATATCGCGCGCGCCGCAGGCGATGTGCTGGATGCCCTCGCCGCGGTAGACGTTGAGATATTCCTCGATCTGACCGGAATCGCCGGCGTCCTCGTTGATCGGAATCCGGATCTTGCCGTCTGGACTGGTCAGCGCACGGGAGAACAGGCCGGATGCGCGGCCCTCGATGTCGAAGAAACGGATCTGACGGAAGTTGAACAGTTTTGCATAGAAGCTGGTCCAGACATCCATCCGGCCGCGATGGACGTTATGGGTGAGGTGATCGACGTAATACAGGCCCGAGCCTGCGGGGCGCGGGTTGGCCGCGCCGAGCCATTCGAACTCGGCATCATAGGCCGAGCCCTTGGCGCCGTAGCGGTCGACGAAATAAAGCAGGCTGCCGCCGATGCCCTTGATCGCGGGCACATCGAGCGTCTTCGCTGCGGACGCGACATCCGCCGGCTCCGCGCCGAGCGCGAGCGCGCGCTCATAGGCATGCTTCGCGTCGACCACACGGAATGCCATCGACGGCGCGCAGGGGCCGTGCGCGGCAACGAAGTTGAAGCCGTGGCTGCCCGGCTCCTCATTGACGAGATAGTTGATGTCGCCCTGGCGATAGACCGTGATCTGCTTGGTCCGGTGGCGGGCGACCGCGACGAAGCCCATCAGCTTGAACAGGGCGTGCAGCTCGCCGGGATTCGGATGGGCATATTCGACGAACTCGAAGCCGTCGGTGCCCATCGGGTTCTCAGTGCTGATTTCGGCCGGCGGCGCATCGTGCGGAAACGGACCCATGGCGGCAACTCCCTGTTTTGTCTGGAGATCAGTTTCCGTCACTTGCTGCGCAACGTGCGTGCAAAATGACCCTTGATTTGCTAGTATTGCGCACGATCCGTGCATGAAATGGACATTCTGCGCATGCCTGAAGTGGACGCTTTCGACCTGAAAATGCTCGCCGCGCTGCAGGACGACGGCCGGCTGACCAACCAGCAGCTGGCCGACCTCGTCGGGCTGTCGGCCTCGCAATGCTCGCGGCGGCGGATGCGGCTGGAGGAGGAGAAGGTCATCGCCGGCTACCACGCCGACCTCGCCGGCGAGGCGCTCGGCTTCGGCCTGATCGCCTTCATCCACATCACGCTTGCGACCCACTCGCCCGACAACGCCAAGCGGTTTCGCGAGCTGGTCAACCGCGTCGACGATATCCAGGAGGCCTACGCGCTGACCGGGGATGCCGACTACGTGCTCAAGGTGATGCTGCGCGACCTCAAGAGCCTGTCCGACATCGTCAACAACGTGCTGATGCCGCACCAGAGCGTGGCCCATGTGCGCTCCTCGATCGTGCTCGACCGCCTGAAGGAGAGCACCAGGCTGCCGCTGAAGTCGCTACAGGCGTGATGGCTCGAATCGAGGGAAATCCGCCATTCGCTTTTGCGGCATGACTTGCGATCATTCCGGCAACGGCAAGAGAGACGAACCATGGCGCTGCAGCTGCGACCGAACTGCGAATATTGCGACAAGGACCTGCCACCCAGCGCAACCGACGCGCGGATCTGCTCCTATGAATGCACGTTCTGTGCGGATTGCGCCGAGACCAGGCTCGGCAATGTCTGCCCGAACTGCGGCGGCGGTTTTGCGCCGCGGCCGATCCGCCCGGCCAAGCCGTGGCGACCGGGTGTCTGCACGGTCAACCAGCCGCCGTCGGACAAGCGGGTGCACCTGAAATACAGCCTCGAGGACGTCGCCGCGAATACGGCGCGCTTGAGGGATGTCAGACCCGAGGAGCGGTGAGACTCACTCTTCATTGCGAGCGCAGCGAAGCAATCCATTCTCTCCATGCCGGGGCTGGATCGATTGCTTCGTCGCTTCACCCGCTGTCGGGCTCCTTCCCCCCTGAAAAGGGGAAGGTGGGATGGGGGGCAGCCGCGAGCGCTGGCGTCTACCGAGAGACCAGATCCCCGCCCGGTTTGCTGCGCAAACCGACCTCCCCTTTTCAAGGGGAGGTGAAGCCGCGGAATGCGCGGGGAGCTACTCCGCCGCGACGATCGTGCCTTCGACCTCGCCGAAGCCGACGCGATAGCCGTCGCCCTGGCACCAGCCGCGCATCACGAGCGAATCGCCGTCCTCCAGGAACGACCGCGTGACGCCGCTGGCAAGTTCGACCGGCTCGGTGCCGTTCCAGCTGATTTCCAGGAGACTGCCGCGCTGGTGCCTTTCGGGGCCGGAGATCGTGCCGCTGCCCAGGAGATCGCCGACATTCATCGCGCAGCCGCTCGAGGCATGGTGCACGAGCTGCTGCACCGACGACCAGTACATGTATTTGAAGTTGGTGCTGCAGATCGTCTTCGCCTCGTTCATCGCACCGGCGCGCAGCGCGACGTCGAGCTGCAGGTCGTAATTGTTCGGCTGGGTCTGCTTGAGGTACGCCAGCGGCTCCGGCTGCTGCGCCGGGCCCTGCATGCGGAACGGCTCCAGCGCCTCGCGCGTCACCACCCACGGGCTGATCGAGGTCGCGAACGCCTTGGCCTGGAACGGGCCGAGCGGCACATACTCCCACTGCTGGATGTCGCGCGCGCTCCAGTCGTTGAGGATGACGAAGCCGAAGATCATCTCCTCGGCCTGCTTCTCCGTCAGCATCTCGCCCATCGGCGAGGCCTGGCCGACGACCACGCCCATCTCGAGCTCGAAGTCGAGCCGCTTGCACGCGCCGAAGCTCGGCACCTCAGCGGTCGGCGGCTTCAGCTGGCCGCGGGGGCGGCGCACTTTGCTGCCCGACACGACCACAGTCGAGGCGCGGCCGTTGTAGCCGATCGGCATATGCAGCCAGTTCGGCTGCAGCGCATTGTCCTTGCCGCGGAACATGACGCCGACATTGGTGGCGTGCTCCTTCGACGAATAGAAATCGGTATAGCCCCAAACCGCAAACGGCATGTGCAGCCTGACGTCGGCCATCGGCACCAGCGCCCGCGCCCGCAATTCCCTGTTGTCGCGCAGCTCCGGATGATCCGAGCGGAGCAGCTCGCTGATCCGCACCCGCGTCGCCGACCACACTTTCGGCCCGAGCGCCATGAAGGCGTTGAGCGACGGCTGCGAGAACACGCCGAGCGGCCCGACATCGAGCCGCGAGTCCTGCTCGAGCTCCCAGAGGTCGAGCACATAATCGCCGATCGCAACGCCGACGCGCGGCGCAAGGCCATCCTTCGACGAGAACACCCCGTAAGGCAGGTTCTGGATCGGGAAGTCGGAGGTCGGTGCGACGTCGATGAAGGAGCGGAGCTTTGGGTCGTTGGGGTGGGGCATGGTCTCTCCAATCAAGAAGCCGTCATGCCCGGGCTTGACCCGGGCATCCATCTTTTCGAAGCGCGATGGATCGCCGGGTCAAGCCCGGCGATGACGAGGGACACAATTCACGGCTTGTTCGGGTCGAACTTCTTCTCGAGTCCCTTCCAGCAATCCGAGTAATCGTCCTGCAGCGTCGACGATTTCGCCGCATGTTCGGTCACGCGCTGCGGGAACCGGGTCTCGAACATGAAGGCCATCGTGCCGGTCAGCTTGACCGGCTTCAGCTCGCTGTTGCTGGCGTGCTCGAAGGCTTCGCGGTCGGGACCGTGCGGCAACATGCAATTGTGCAGGCTGATGCCGCCGGGCACAAAGCCCTGCGGCTTGGCGTCGTAGACGCCGTAGATCAGCCCCATGAACTCCGACATGATGTTCATGTGGTACCACGGCGGACGGAAGGTGTTATCGGCCACCATCCAGCGCTCCGGGAAGATCACGAAGTCGATATTCGCGGTGCCCGCGGTCTCCGACGGCGAGGTCAGCACCGTGAAGATCGAGGGATCGGGATGATCGAAGGCGATCGCGCCGACCGGCGAGAAGGTACGCAGATCGTATTTGTAGGGCGCGTAATTGCCGTGCCAGGCGACCACGTCGATCGGCGAATGCGGCAGCGTGGTCTTGAACAGCGAGCCGCCCCATTTCACGTAGAGCTCGGTCGGCGTGTCCTTGTCCTCGTAGCTCGCGACCGGCGTCAGGAAGTCGCGCGAATTGGCGAGGCAGTTGGCGCCGATCGGGCCGCGCTCCGGCAGCGTGAACGCGCCGCCGTAATTCTCGCAGAGATAGCCGCGCGCCGGGCTGCCGGGAATTTCGACGCGGAATTTGACGCCGCGCGGGATCACCACGATCTCGCCCGGCTCGGCGTCGATCCGGCCGAACTCGGTGACGAAGCGCAGATTGCCCTGCTGCAGCACGAACATCATCTCGCCGTCGGCATTGTAGAAATGCTGATCGACCATCGATTTGGTGATGAGATAGATGTGTGCGGCCATGCCGGCCTGGGTGTTGGCATCGCCCGCCGTGGTCATGGTCTGCACGCCCTGCAGGAAGGTCATGTCCTCCTTCGGGATCGGCGCGGGGTCCCAGCGCAGCTGTGCGATCGGCATGTCGTATTCGTGGCACGGCGCGGTGCGCCACAGCCCGCTATCTGCCTTGGCGAAGCGGCCGGAGTGCCGCACCGACGGGCGGATGCGATAGAGCCAGGAGCGCTCATTGGTGCCGCGCGGCGCCGTGAACGGCGAGCCGGACAATTGCTCGGCATAGAGCCCGTAGGCGCAGCGCTGCGGCGAATTGCGCCCCATCGGCAGCGCGCCGGGCAAGGCCTCGGTCTCAAAACTGTTGCCGAAGCCGGACATGTAGCCCGGGGTGACCTGCCCTGAGCTGCGCACGATCTGATCAGGCGAGGTATTGATGTTCATCGCTATCCTCCTTGCAGGGCGGCCCACATTTCCTGGTCGCGCTTGTCGGTCCAGATCACGGGATCGTCGATCCCCGACGCCTCGTCATAGGCGCGCGAAACGTTGAACGGCAGGCAGTGCTCGTAGATCGCAAAGCTCGAGAACTTCGGATCCATCACCTCGCGCGTTGCCGCCATCGATTCCTTCAGGCTGCGGCCCTTGGCGACGGATGATTCGGCGGCACCGTAGAGCGTGGTGACGAAATCGCGGGTCATCGCGATCGCATCGCGCCCGGTGGCGAGGCCCTTCAGCGCGTCGCCACGACCCGGCGCGATCGCCTTCGGGTTGAAGGCGCGGATCTCGTTCAAGGTCGTCGGCCATTCGCGCAAATGCGCATCGCCGCAATAGCAGGCCGAGTGGTATTCGATCAGATCGCCCGAGAACATTACCTCGGCATCCGGCACCCAGGCGACGATGTCGCCCGAGGTATGGCCGGCGCCGAGCTGCATCAGCCGCACCTCGCGCTTGCCGAGATAGATCGACATCTCGCCTTCGAAGGTCAGCGTCGGCCAGGTCAGGCCGGGAATGCTCGCCGCATCCTGGAACAGGCGCGGGAAGCGGCCATATTCGGAATCCCAATCCTGCTGGCCGCGCTCCTCGATCAGGCGATAGGTCTCCTGCGAGGCGACGATGCCCTGCGCCTTGTAGGCCGAGGCGCCGAGCACACGCACCGCGTGATAATGCGACAGCACGACATATTTGATCGGCTTGTCGGTGACGGTCTTGACCCGCTCGATCACCTTGTTCGCCATCGCCGGCGTCGCCTGCGCGTCGAACACCAGGCAACCGTCGTCGCCGACGATCACGGCGGTGTTGGGATCGCCCTCGGCGGTGAAGGCATAGAGATCGGTGCCAATCTCGGAGAAGGTGACCTTCTTCTCCGCGAGATCCGTGGTCGATGCGAAACCTTTGGCCATCAGTTCAATCCTGTCCGTTTGCTCAATGCTATTGTTGTTGCTGTTGTTGCTGCTGGCTGGCGTCCAGCATCCGCCGCTTCGCCAGCGCGATCGCCTCGCGCAGCACGTCGAGATCGCCGATATGGTTGGCGAGCACCAGGACCAGCGCAGCATCGAGATCGGCGCTCTGCGCCTCGGTGAGGCCGCGATGGGCCTCGACGATGGCGCGGAAGGCGTCGTCGGGCTTTGCGAAATTCGAACTGGTCGACAGCGCCATGACTGCTCCTCAGTTCAGGCCGGCTGCGCGCGCCAGCGCCGCCTCAAGTGCCGGCCGCCCCGCGTTGCGGAAACGTGCCGCGACATAGCCGTCCGGCCGCAGCAGATAGGCGGTGCCGGGCTCGGCATCGTAGCGCTTGCCGGCAAGGCCCTGCGCGTCGACCAGCCCATCCTCGCCGCCGATCCGGATGCTGCCGACGCCCTCGGGGACATCGACCGCAGCGCCATTGCCAAACTCCAGCAGCGTGAAACGCGTTCCCTGCCTGATGAAAACGTCGGTCAGATAGGTGGAACCCCCGTCCTGTTCCGTCACCGGCGCATCCGGCATCGAGGCGCCGGGCCGCGGGCCGCCGCGCCAGTCGTCGCGATCTCCGCTCGACAGCGGCGTGTCGTAGACCGACGGCACCGAGAGCCGCCCGCCATTGACCATGCGCTTGCCGAACTCGGTGTCCTTGGCGAGCGACAGCACGGCCTGGCGCAGCCGCGCCTCCTGCCTTGTCATCGGCGCCATGAAGTCGGTCGAGCGGGTCGACTCGCGGATATTCTCGTCCGCCGCCGCGCTGCGCTCGATGTGATAGCTCTCCAGCAAGCCCTCCGGCGACAGCCGGCGCAGCACGCGGTCGAGCTTCCACGCCAAATTCTCGGCGTCCTCGAGCCCGGAATTGGCGCCGCGCGCGCCGAACGGCGAGACCTGGTGGGCGGAATCACCGGCAAAGATCACCCGGCCGTGGATGAACTTGGCCATCCGGCGACACTGGAACTTGTAGAGCGAGATCCATTCGAACTCGAACTTGTCATGGCCGAGCATGCGCTCGATCCGCGGCCGGACATTCTCGGGCTGCTTCTCGGCCACCGGATCGGCATCCGGGTTGAGCTGCAGATCGATCCGCCAGATATCGTCCGGCTGCTTGTGCAGCAGCGCCGAGCGTCCGGCATGGAACGGCGGATCGAACCAGAACCAGCGCTCGGTCGGAAATGCCGCCGTCATCTTGACGTCGGCGATCAGGAACTGGTCCTCGAACACCTGGCCTGCGAACTCGGCACCGACCATCTGCCGGAGCGACGAGCGGGCGCCATCGCAGGCGACGACAAAGGTCGCGTGTACCTGGTAGGAGCCGTCGGGAGTTGCGATGGTCAGCGCAACGCCATCGTTGCGGCTCTCCAGCGCGATCACCTTGTTGCGCCAGCGCAGGTCGATTTCAGGCAGTTGCCCCACCCGGTCGACCAGATAGGCCTCGGCATAGAACTGCTGCAGGTTGATGAAGGCGGGTCGCTTGTGGCCTTCCTCGGGCAGCAAATTGAACTGGTAGAGCTGCGAGGCGCCGTGGAAGATCTTGCCGACGCTCCACACCACGCCTTTCTCGACCATGCGGTCGCCGACGCCGAGGCGATCCCAGAACTCAAGCGAGCGCTTCGAGAAGCAGATCGCGCGCGAGCCTTCGCCGATCCGGTCGGCATCGTCGAGCAGCACCACGCGCTGGCCGCGCTGCGCGAGATCGATCGCGAGCGACAGTCCCACCGGCCCGGCGCCGACCACGACGACGGGATGCTCCGCGACGTTGGCACCCGAGCGCTCCTGGTCGGGGTGACGGCGATAGCCGAACTGGGTTTTGGCCTGTGCCGTGTTGGCGTGTGCCATTGCGTGACCCTGGATGTTTCCCTTGCGCCGCGGCCTCTGGCTGCGGTTCTGTGTGACCGGCTTGCGACCGGGACCTTGCGAGCCGGCCGCGACCTTGCTAAATTAGTCTCACTTGCAACTATCTTAAACCCCCAGTCGGGGCTGCCGTCAACTCAAATTGGAGGGATTTTTGGCACGGACCTCTGCAAGCCAGCCTCCAGCCCGGCCACGCAGTGCCGTGGAAGCGGAGGTGCGCGACACTATCGAGCCGACCAAGAAGCGCCTCGATCTCTTCCATTTCATGCCGTTCCGCCTGAACCGGCTGGCGGCCGAGGTGTCCTCGGCGCTGTCGAGCGAATATCAGGCGCGCTACGGGCTCGACATTCCGGCGTGGCGCGTGCTCGCAACGCTCGGCTTCCGCAGCGATCCCTGCAGCGCGCAATACATCGCGCACTGCACGCGCACCCATAAATCCACCATCAGCCGCGCCGTGTCGGCGCTGATGGAGCGCGAGATCGTCGAGCGCGTCGAGAACGCCGACGACCGCCGCGAATTCCGCCTGCGACTGACCAAAACGGGCCAGACGCTCTACGAGGAGCTGATCCCGCGCCTGCTGCGCAAGGAACAGGAGATCCTGTCCTGCCTCTCCGCACAGGAACGCCGCGACCTCGGCCGCCTGCTCGGCAAGGTCGAGAACAGCCTCGAACTGGTGCAGACCAGCGAAGAGGCCGACGCCAAGGACGCGTATTAGACACGCGCTCCGCTTTGGACACACGCTCCGCTGTCGTCCTGGCGAAAGCCAGGACCCATACGCCGCGGCCTGCGTTGTGAACGGGACTCGTCATTCCAGCGAGCCCAACAAAGGACATTTGTGGTTCTGGGTCCTGGCTTTCGCCAGGACGACGCCGGGGTTGGCTTCACGCCCAACTCAACCTAAGACCATGCGGGGCGACGCGCAGTCTCGAAGCCGGGATGACGTGGAGTGTGTCCTACGCCCGCTCGATATGCTTGGCGATCACCGGAAAATAATTGTCCTTCGATCCCTTGTCGATCGCTTCCTGCAGCACCGTGCCGATCAGCTCCGCACCGCGGATCTTGATGCCGGCATCGGCGGCGAGCTCTAGCGCGTAGGAGAGATCCTTCAGCGCATATTCGGTCGAGAATGCGCGCTCGGGAAACACGCCGGGCACGATCGCCTTCATGCCATGGTTACGCAGCGCAAAGCTGTCGGCCGAGCCCTTCGACAGTGTCTCAAGCAAGAGCTTCGGATCGACGCCATTGTGCTTCGCCACCGCGACCGCCTCGGCCAGCGCGTTCACGGTCTCGAACAGCACCATGTTGTTGAGGATCTTGGTCACCTGTCCTGCACCGACGTCACCGCAATTGGTGACATCGGTGGCGAAGCAGCGGATCAAGGGCTCGATCGCGGCATAGAGCGCCGGCACCGCGCCGACCATCACGCTGAGCGTGCCGTCCTGCGCCGCCTGCCGGGTGCGCGCGATCGGTGCGTCGGCCCACGCCGCGCCCTTGGCCTGCAACTGCGCGGCGAAATCGCGGGTCTGACTGACTGAAGACGTGCCGAGATCGACCACGATCTGGCCGCTTCTCGTGTTCTTCAGAATGCCGTCGCCTTCGAACACCGCGCGCACGTGCCTGGCGCTCGGCAAGCAGAGGAACAGCACATCGCTCTGCTTGATGACGTCGGCGACCGACGCTGCAACCTCGGCACCGTCGGCGCGCAACCGCTGCAGCGGCTCGGCCGAGAGGTCGAACACGACAACGCGCTTGCCGCTCTTCTTGACCAGGTTGCGGCAAATCGGCTCACCCATCACGCCGAGGCCGATGAACCCGAGAGTCTTGGTGTCAGTCGTCTTGGTGTCAGTCATATCGCTTCTTTTTGACGTTTCTTGACGTGTTGCAGACTCGCCCAACCGGCGAGGCTATTTCGCGAACGATCGCGACGGCGCCAGATGCAGCGCGAAGGCATCGACCTTGTCGCTGGCGCGCGGATAGATCTCGCTGACGATCGGATCATGACCGGGAATGAAGCGATCGGGATGACCGGCGAGCCGCTCGACGGTCTCCCAGCCCTGCGCCATGTCGCCGACATTGTAGACGATCGGGAACGGGCTGCGCTTGTGCAGGTTCGCATAATAATGCGCGGCATCCGACGCCAGCACGACCGGGCCGCGCGCGGTCTCGATGCGCACCACCTGCAGACCGTCGGAATGGCCGCCGACGCGATGCACGGTGACGCCGGGCGCGATCTCGCCGTCGCCGGAGTGGAAGGTGACGCGCTCGCCATAGACGTGGCGCACCATCTGCGTGACGTGCTCGATGGAGAACGGATGGCGCAGCATGCCGTTGCACATGCAGCGGCCGGTCGCGTAGCTCATCTCGCGTTCCTGCAGATGGAATTTGGCGTTCGGGAAGCGATCGAGATTGCCGGCGTGGTCGTAATGCAGGTGGGTGACGACGACATCCTTGATGCTATCGGCACTGACGCCGAAGCCGGCCAGCGCGTCGACCGGGTTGAGCGTCAGCTTGCGGGCGCGCGCCTTGGCCTCCTCGGCGTTGAATCCGGTGTCGACCAGGATGTCGCGGCCATGGCCACGGATCAGCCAGACGAAATAATCCAGGTCCTGCGCGGTGGCGTCGTGCGGATCGGGCACCAGGAAGTTGAGGTGGGGCGTGCGCGGCGACATCGTCGCATAGCGCAGGGCGTAGATCTCGTAGGCGTTTCCCATCGGTTTCGCTCTTGTTTGCAAGGCCTGTTTTGACGGCTTGTCTTTGAATAGCCTGCCGTCCCGAACACAAAGCCATCGCCTCGCGCAAAGGTCAAACCGCGCGGCGTGCGACGAGCGCATGACAGGGTGGCGACAGCCTTCGTGAGTGCAGGCACGTTATCGGCCCGCAGGAACCAGCACCGTGCCGGATGACGATCGCCGCCATCACCGCGTGCTGCTGCACTGCGGTCTGGCTGGTATCACCGCGATAAACGATGCTGCCGCAAGCCGTTGACGGGGTTTGGCCGTGGTTTGATAATGGATTTTCGCTAGAGTAAGGTTCCCGAGGCGCAGGCTGGAAGCGGCGCCATTTCACTGGAATGCCGCGATCTGGATTTGCTGCGATTATGAAAATCCGCCTTGCCTTGCTCGCCACGCTGATTTTTTCAATCGCGGCGCCCACTTTGTCCTTTGCCGCCGGCGACCGTTTCGCGCTGGTCATCGGCAACGCCAAATATCCCGACGCCGACGCACCGCTGAAGGAGCCGGTCAACGACGCACGTGACGTCGCCGACGAGCTCAAGCGCGACGGCTTCACCGTCGAGGTCGGGGAGAACCTGACCGGCGACGGCATGCGCCGCGCCTTCGACCGGCTCTACGGCAAGATCAAGCCGGGCTCGGTCGCCCTGATCTTCTTCTCCGGTTACGGCATCCAGTCGAACCGGCAGAGCTACATGATCCCGATCGATGCGCAGATCTGGGCCGAGGCCGACGTTCGGCGCGACGGCTTCAGCCTCGAGACCGTGCTCGGGGAAATCAACAGCCGCGGCGCCGGGGTGAAGATCGCCTTGATCGACGCCTCGCGGCGCAACCCGTTCGAGCGGCGCTTCCGCAGCTTTTCGGCAGGGCTCGCCCCGGTGATCGCGCCGAACGGTACATTGGTGATGTATTCGGCCGCGCTGTCGTCTGTCGTCTCCGACAATGGCAGCGACCACAGCCTGTTCGTGCGGGAACTCCTGAAGGAGATCCGCACCCCCGACCTGATGGCCGAGGAAACGCTGAACCGCACCCGCGTCGGCGTCACCCGCGCCTCGCGGCAGGAACAAGTGCCGTGGATCTCGTCGTCACTGGCCGAGGATTTCTCGTTCATTCCGGCCGGCACGGCCGGGCCGTCGAACGCCGCGCCGGCACCCGCCGCGTCGCCGTCACCGGAGGTGGCGACGGCACCGCCGGTCGCGCCTCCGCCGGCTCCGCCCGCAGCAACGCCGACACCGCCCGCGGCAACCCCGACGCCACCAGTGGCAACAGCGCCGACACCATCACCGGCGCCGCCGACGCCTCCGGTTGCGGCAGCGCCGACTGCAGCGCCACCCCAGCCCAAGACGCCCGAGATCGCCCTGCCGCCGCCCGCCGCTCCGCCGCCGGTGGTGATCCAGCCCACGCCGGCGCCGAGCAATTCGCCCGTGCTCGCCGATGATCCGACGATCAAGAGCCTGAGCGAAAAGCTGGACAAGAATCCCGATGACGCAGCGGCGCTCTATCGCCGCGGCCAGGTCTATGCCAGCAAGGGGGCCTACGACCTTGCGGTGAAGGACTTCACCAATTCGCTGCGGCTGAACCCGAAGGATGTCGAGGCCTATAACAACCGCTGCTGGGTCCGCACCGTGATCGGCGACCTGCAGGCGGCGCTGAAGGACTGCAACGAGGCGCTACGGCTGCGCCCGAACTTCGTCGATGCGCTCGACAGCCGCGGGCTGATGAACCTGAAGGGCGGGCAGAACAAGAACGCGATCGCGGATTTCGACGCCGCGCTGAAGATCAACCCGCGGCTGACCTCGTCGCTGTACGGGCGCGGGCTCGCCAAGCAGCGCAACGGCGCGGTCCCGGAGGGCGATCTCGACATCGCCAACGCCAAGGCGATGGACCCGAACATCGTCAAGGAATTCGCCGACTACGGCGTGCAGTGACAATGGACGAAGGTCTGCCCGCGGCTCGAACCGCTGACGGAATTGAGCGACTAATCAGAGGGTGCGAGCCGGGCAGCGATGCCGGCAATCAATCTGGATAATCGTTGGAACCGCACCAGCTTGCGCAGGAGGACCGAAATGTTCAAGCCGTCGGCAAAGGCCGCGATCGTTTCAATCATGACCGTTGGCGCCGCGCTGTCGTTTTGCCTGGCAGCCGCCCGCGCCGGTGACGATGTCACCGAGGACCAGATCATCAGAGCGCTGACGCCCGACAAGAAGCCGCTGACCCGCGGCCTTTCGGCCGGCCCGCAGACCACCTCGCCGGAGCTGAACGCCGACCAGGTCAAATTCGTGCAGAGCGTCCGCGGCCGCACCACCCGCTCGCTGTCCTCGGCCGAGCGCGAGGAGATCGCGACCATCGTCCAGGACAAGCCCAAGATCGATCTCGAGATCAACTTCGACTACAACTCCGCCGACATCAGCGCCAGGTCGCTGCCCTCGGTCCAGGCGCTCGGCCGCGCCTTGACCAATCAGGACCTGAAGGGCTCGACCTTCGTGGTCGCCGGCCACACCGACGCCGCCGGTGGCGAGGACTACAATCAGGGCCTCTCGGAACGCCGCGCCGACGCCATCAAGCGCTATCTCGTCGACAAATACGGCATCAACGGCACCGATCTCGTCACCGTCGGCTATGGCAAGAGCAAGCTGAAGGACCCGAGCCACCCGATGGCGGAGGTGAACCGGCGCGTGCAGGTCGTGAACGTGGAAAACAAGGCCACCGCCGCCAAGTGATGGGCGGTGGCGTGGCCCCTTTTTGAGGCTACAATGCGTCCCGCACCCCGGCGGGGCGCATTTGCTTTAGGGCCAATGCTGTTGGGCCGAGCCCAACGCGGCCCACAGGTGAACCCGCCTCACATGACGTCAGGGCATGATCCGGAACAATGGCACCGGCCTTCCGAATGCCCAGGCAATACGATAGCGAGCATGATGAGACTTCGACCAACACCGATGACGCGCCAAGCTCTGGATTGATCAGGCGATGAATTTTTCCCAATACCTCAAGCCTGCGCTCGGCACGGTGTTTTTCCTCGCGCTCGCGATCGCCTATTACGCGTTCGAGCATCGCTCGCATCCGGAGGAGAAGGAGACGCCGGGCCAGGCGCTGGTCGTGGTGACGAAGTCGACCAATGCCTGCTTCTCCGACATGGTCCGCGTCACCGGCTTCATCGTGCCGCGCCGCGAGGCGCAGGTGAATGTCGACCAGGACGGCTCCAAGGTCACCGACGTGCTGGTCCGCGAGGGTGACACGGTCACCGAGAACCAGGAACTGGCGCGGCTGACCCCGCCGCCGCAGCAGGCCGCACAGGCCAATGCCAAGCCGCTTGTGCTGCGGGCGCCGGCGGCCGGCCTCGTCACCGAGGTGCGCACCGCGCCCGGCGCGCCGGCCTCGCCGCAGGCTCCCCCGATGTTCAAGATCTCGATCAACAACGAGATCGAGCTCGACGCCGAGGTGCCGGGCTTCCAGCTCCTGAAGCTCAATCCCGGCGCCAATGTGCGGATCAGCCGCGACGATGCGCCCGACATGGTCGGCAAGGTCCGCCAGATCTCGCCGCAGATCGACCGCACCACCCAGCTTGGGCATGTCCGCATCACCATCAACAACAATCCGACGCTGAAGGTCGGCATGTTCGCGCGCGCCAATATCGACGCCAAGCGCTCCTGCGGCGTCGCGGTGCCGCGCACCGCGATCGACCGCCTGACCCTGCAGGTCGTGAAGGGCAACACCGTCGAGACCCGCAGGGTGCGCGTCGGGCTGACCTCCGACACCTCGACCGAAATCCTTGAAGGCCTCGACGTCGGCGAAATCGTCGTGGCCGACGCTGGCACCTCGCTGCATGACGGCGACCAGATCAAGACCATGTTCGCCGACGAACTCGATCGCACGCGATCACGGTAATTCGGACACGCTAATGGCTTTGAACATCTCGGCATGGTCGATCCGGAACCCGCTTCCCTCGATCGTCTTCTCGATCATCCTGCTCGTGCTGGGCTGGGTCTCCTTCACCAAGCTCGCGGTGACGCGGCTGCCGAGCGCCGACATTCCGGTGATCTCGGTCGCGGTCTCGCAATTCGGCGCCGCGCCGTCGGAACTTGAATCGCAGGTCACCAAGACCATCGAAGACGGCGTCTCCGGCGTCGAGGGCGTGCGCCACATCTCCTCCTCGATCACCGACGGCCTGTCGGTGACCACGATCCAGTTCGCGCTGGAGACCAACACCGACCGCGCGCTCAACGACGTCAAGGACGCGGTGACGCGCGTGCGCGCCAACCTGCCGCAGAATGTCACCGAGCCCCTGATCCAGCGCGTCGACGTGATCGGCCTGCCGATCGTGACCTATGCCGCGATCTCGCCCGGCAAGACGCCGGAGCAGCTGTCCTATTTCGTCGACGACGTGGTCAAGCGCGCGTTGCAGGGCGTGCGCGGCGTCGCCCAGGTCGAGCGCATCGGCGGTGTCGAGCGCGAGATCCTGGTCTCGCTCGATCCCGACAAGCTGCAGGCGGTGGGGCTCACCGCGGTCAATGTCAGCCAGATCCTGCGCGGCACCAATGTCGACGTCGCCGGCGGCCGCGCCGAGATCGGCAAGAACGACCAGGCGATCCGGACGCTCGCCGGCGCCAAGACGCTGAACGAGCTCGCCGGCACCATGATCCCGCTGTTCGGCGGCGGCGAGATCCGGCTCGACGATCTCGGCACCGTCACCGACACCATCGCCGACCGGCGCACCTTCGCCCGCTTCAACGGCGAGCCGGTGGTCGCGCTCGGCATCAAGCGCTCCAAGGGCGCCAGCGACGTCGTCGTCGCGGCCGCGGTGCAGAAGCGGATCGACGCGCTGAAGGTGGCCTATCCCGACGTCGACCTCAAGCTGATCGACACCTCGGTCGAGTTCACCAAGGGCAATTACGAGGCCGCGATCTCGACCCTGTTCGAGGGCGCGATCCTCGCCGTGATCATCGTGCTGCTGTTCCTGCGCGACATGCGCGCCACGATCATCGCGGCGGTCTCGCTGCCGCTGTCGATCTTCCCAGCCTTCTGGGCGATGGACCTGCTCGGCTTCTCGCTCAACCTGGTCTCCTTCCTCGCCATCACGCTTTCGACCGGCATCCTGGTCGACGATGCCATCGTCGAAATCGAGAACATCGTCCGCCACATGCGGATGGGCAAGACGCCCTATCGTGCCGCCCTCGAAGCCGCCGACGAGATCGGCCTTGCGGTGATCGCGATCTCGCTCACCATCATCGCGATCTTCGCGCCGGCGAGCTTCATGTCCGGCATTGCCGGGCAGTTCTTCAAGCAGTTCGGCATCACCGTGTCGGTGCAGGTGTTCTTCTCGCTGCTCGCCGCACGCTTCGTGACGCCGATGCTGGCCGCCTATTTCCTCAAGCATCACGACCACGACGATCCGCCGCCCGGCCCGATCCTGCGCGGCTATCACAGCCTCGTCACCTGGTCGGTGAAGCATTACTTCGTCACCGTGCTGATCGGCTTTGCGATCTTCGCCGCGTCGATCTGGAGCATCACGCTGCTGCCGCAGGGCTTCCTGCCGGCGCAGGACACCGCGCGCTCGCTGCTCGCGATGGAGCTACCGCCCGGCTCGCAGCTCGCCTACACCGAGAAGGTCACCGAGGAGATCGTGGCGCGGCTACGCAAGCGGCCTGAGGTACGGAGCGTGTTCGTCGATGGCGGCCGGGTGCCGCCGGGCCTGCAGGAGGTCCGCCGCGCCGCGCTGATCATTAACTACACGCCGAAGGCCGACCGCAAGATCACCCAGCGCGAGCTCGAACTGTCGATCGGCAAGGAGCTCGATAACGTCCCGGATATCAGGTTCTGGTTCCTCGACGAGAACGGCCTGCGCGCGATTTCGCTGGTCGTCACCGGTACCGACAGCAACATCGTCAACAACGTCGCCAGCGAACTCGCGACGCAGATGAAGCGGATTCCGATCATCGCCAACGTGATCTCGGAGACCGCGCTCGACCGGCCCGAGCTGCGCATCCGTCCGCGCGCCGAGCTCGCGGCCCGGCTCGGTGTCTCGACCGAAAGCCTGTCGCAGACCATCCGCGTCGCCACCATCGGCGACGTCGGTCCGGCGCTGGCGAAGTTCGACGCCGGCGACCGCCAGGTGCCGATCCGCGTCCAGCTCGAGGACAATGCGCGCAGCGACCTGCAGATGCTGGAGCAGCTGCGGGTGCCGCTCGGCCAGCGCGGCGAACGCGGCGGCGTGCCGCTCTCCGTGGTCGCCGACATCCAGCTCGACCAGGGCCCGACCAGCATCAACCGCTACGACCGCGAGCGGCAGGCCACCGTCGCCGCCGATCTCGTCGGCAATGCCGCGCTCGGCGACGCCACCAAGCTGATCTACGACCTGCCGGTCATGAAGACCCTGCCGAAGGGCGTAAGGGTCAGCCCGTCCGGCGACGCCGAGAGCCTCGCCGAATTGTCCGACGGTTTCGCCACCGCGATCACCGCCGGCCTGATGATGGTCTATGCCGTGCTGGTGCTGCTGTTCGGCACCTTCCTGCAGCCGATCACCATCCTGTTCTCGCTGCCGCTCTCGATCGGCGGCGCGATCGGCGCGCTGCTGCTGACCGGCAAGCAGCTCACCACGCCGGTGTGGATCGGCATCCTGATGCTGATGGGCATCGTCACCAAGAACGCCATCATGCTGGTGGAGTTCGCGGTCGAGGCGATCCGCGACGGCAAGCCGCGCGAGGAAGCCATGATCGACGCCGGCATGAAGCGTGCCCGCCCGATCGTGATGACCACCATCGCGATGGCCGCCGGCATGATGCCGTCAGCGCTCGCGTTCGGCGCCGGCGGCGAATTCCGCTCGCCGATGGCGCTCGCAGTGATCGGCGGCCTGATCTTCTCGACCGCGCTGTCGCTGGTGTTCGTGCCGGCGATGTTCATGGTGATGGATGATATCGGCGGCCTGATCTGGCGCTTCGGCAAGCGGCTCGTGGTCTCGCATGCCGACCACGAGCTGACCCCGAACGAGCACCAGTCCGACGACACCAAGCGCCCGCCCGGCCCGCCGAACATGATCTCGCCCGCCGCGGAATGAGCTGAGGCCGCGCCTCGCCAGCGGTGCGACCCGTACGAGATGACGTACTCCAAAATATCGAAAACAACCCCATGCAAAGGAGCCGACGGCGGCCGGCATTCGACACGGCGACTTGACACGTCGGGCAAATCAGCGATATTTTTCCATTATTCCGAAATCATGGTGTGAGTCCTCCAACACGTCGTCCCTGCGAAAGCAGGGACCCATACTCCGCGGCAGACCTCGTTGGAGGGACTCGTTGTTCCAGCATCGTCCAGCAATCGGCGGTCGTGGTTATGGGTCCCTGCTTTCGCAGGGACGACGATGGGGAAGGATATCGATTCAGGGCGTCACACCAGGCGGTGTCATCGCCTGCGCATGCGGGTGATCTCAAGTTCTAATACAGCCGCGTCCGATAGGCCTCTTCCATCGCCTTCTCGGCGACCTCGACCTCGATCGCGGCGGTCTGCTCGGCGATGATTCGGCCGAGCGTCGGAAAGCGGTGGCGCTCGACCTGCGCGGTGGGATTCCAGAGCTTCGAGCGCATCAGCGCCTTGCCGCAGTGGAAGTAGGTCTCGTCGACATGCACCTTGAGCCCGATGATCGGCGTGACGTTCTGCACGGTCAGCGGCGTCAACAGATCGACCTCCTGCGAGATCTCGGCCCGCCCGTTGACGCGCAGCGTCTCGTTGATGCCGGGCACCATGAAGATCAGCCCGATCCCGGGCGACGCGATGATGTTGCCGAACGTATCGACCCGGTTGTTACCACGGCGGTCCGGGATCAGCAGCGTCTTGTCGTCGAGCACGGAAACGAAGCCCGGCGCATCGCCGCGCGGGCTGGCGTCGGCATGACCTTTGCCGTCGCTGGAGGCGATGACGAGGAACGGCGACAGCGCGATGAAGTCGCGGCAGAACTTGTCGAGATGGTAGAGCACCTTTTTCTCGGCGAGCGGGCTCAATTGCCCGAAATGCGCACGGAGATCCTCCTGCGATTTGACCGGCGGCTTGCCGCCCGCACTCTGGTCACCCATAGCGAACCTCCCGTTTGGTTATTTATACTGTGTCTATACCGCACCAGCTCGCGACGAAGAGGGCGTAGGCCTTGGTCACCTTCTTCAGCGAATCGAGCTGGACCCGCTCATTGAAGCCGTGCGCGTTCTCCATCCTGGCGCCGAAGCAGAAGGCGGGAACACCATAGTCCAGGCCATAGAAGCGCGCATCCGTCAGCGCGGTCGAGGGAAAATCCGTCAGCTCGCGCCCGAACACATGCTCGTAGACCGAGCCGAGCACGGCCTCGCTCTCCTGCACCTCGGTCGCTTCATAGCCCGGCGACAGGAAGCCGGACCAGACGATCTCGGGCGGATTGTTGGCGAGGAACGGGTGGGCCCTGGCGGCCTTGGTCACGCACGCGACGATCTCGGCCTGGCAGTCGGCGATTTTCCATCCCGGGAGGATGCCGATCCGGCAATCGACGTCGCACCAGGCCGGCACGCTGGAGGCCCAATCGCCGCCCTTGATGATGCCGGGATTGAAGTTGAGCGGGTGATGCACCGCACCGAAGTAGCGATGCGACTTGGCACGCTCGTTCCACTCCGCCTCGAGCGCGTCGAGATGGCCGATCAGATGATAGGCGGCACGAATGGCGTTGGAGCCGGTGCCGGCGCGCGCGACATGGACCGGGATTCCACGAACCCTGAGGCGAAACCAGATCACGCCGACCTGGGCGCGCATCAACCGTTCCTCGGTCGGCTCCGGCAGCAGGCAGGCATCGGCACGGTAACCTCGCTGCAACGTCGAGAGCGCGCCGAGACCGGTGCTCTCCTCCTCGATCACGGATTGCAGATGGATGCGGCCTTTCGGAGCAAAGCCCGCGGCCTTCACCGCATCGAGCGCGTAAAGCGCGGCAATGGTGCCCGACTTCATGTCGCCGGTGCCGCGGCCATAGAGCCAGCCGTCCTCAACCACCGGCTGGAACGGCGGCCGCTCCCACATGTCGAGCGGCCCGACCGGCACCACGTCGCAATGCCCCTGAAGGATCAGCGAACGCCCCTCCTCGCGCGCCGGCCGATAGGTGCCGACGACGGTCCGCGCGCGGGAGAAATCAGTCTCGACCGGCCCGTAGCCGGGCAGCGTCTTCAGCTCATCCTGATTGATGACCCAGTCGTCGACCTCGTAGCCGCGCTCGCGCAGCAGCTTCGCGAACATGTCCTGGCACGGACCTTCCTGGCCGCGCGTGCTGGGAATCGACGAGAAGGCGATCGTGGTCGCGAGTTGCTGCTCGAAGGCGGCGTCGACAGCCGCCTCGATGCGCTCGCGCGCGCCGGCCGGAAGGGGAACTGAACGGCTGTCGGTCATGAATTGATCCTTGCTGTGGGGCGTGCATCGGCCGCGGCCGCAAAGCCCGGCTGGTCGAAGAAATCGCGCCCGGGAATCGCGTCGAGCAGATCGCGAGTGTAGGCTTGGCGCGGCGCGGTGAACACTTCGGCGGTGGTGCCTTCTTCCACGATACGCCCCTTCTGCAGGACGATGACGCGGTCGGCGATCTCGGCGGCGATCCGCAAATCGTGTGTGATGAAGATCATCGCAAGCCGCATCTCCTGGCGCAACTCGGCGAGCAGCGCCAGCACCTGGGCCTGCACCGAGACGTCCAGCGCCGACACCGCCTCGTCGGCGATCAGAACCCGCGGCTTCAGCGCCAGCGCCCGCGCGATGCAGATGCGCTGGCGCTGGCCGCCCGAGAACTCGTGCGGGTAGCGATCGGCGGCGGTCGCCGATAGGCCGACCCGCACCAGGAGCTTGTTCGCCTGGGCCATCGCCTCGGCCCGCGACGTCCCATAGGCCATCGGTCCGCGCGCGATGGCATCGCCGACCTTCTGGCGCGGATCGAGACTGGCAAACGGATCCTGGAACACGATCTGGAGCCGGCGCCGCGCCTGGCGCAACGCCTCGCCGCGCAGCTGCCGGAGATCCGCGCCGCCAAAGCGGATGGCGCCGACATCAGGTTCGGTGAGCCGCATGATCATGCGCCCGAGCGTCGACTTGCCGGAGCCGGATTCACCGACCACCGCAAGCGTCTCGCCCTCGTGCAGCGTCAGCGAGACGCCATCAGCGGCGATCACCTCGCGCGGCGGCTGCAGCCAGCCGCGCTTGACCCGAAAGGTCTTTTGCAGGCCGATGACCTCGAGCAGCGGCTCGGGACGCAGGATGGCCTCGTGGATGTCGGCGAGGCGCGCCTTCGGCACCGCGTCGATCAGTTCGCGCGTGTAGGTGGCCTGCGGATTGCGAAGCACCTCGCTGGCCGTGCCCTGCTCGACCACCTTGCCGTGGCGCAGCACCACGACGCGGTCGGCAACGTCGGCGACAACGCCGAAATCATGGGTGATCAGCAGCACGCCCATGCCGCGCTCGCGCCGGAGATCGTCGATCAGGCGCAGGATCTGGCGCTGGGTCGTGACATCGAGCGCGGTGGTCGGCTCGTCCGCGATCAGGAGCGCGGGGCGGTTGGCCATCGCCATCGCGATCATCACGCGCTGGCGCTGGCCGCCGGAAAGCTCGAACGGGTAGCTCTTTTCCAGCAGCTGCGGATTCGGCAGCCCGACCTGGGTCAGCAGCGTCAGCACCCGCTCGCGGAGTTCGGTCACCGAGGGCGCAGGCCGCTGGTGCGCCAGGATCATCTCCTCGATCTGCCTGCCGACGCGCTTCAGCGGATTGAGCGAGGACAACGGCTCCTGAAAAATCATCGCGGCGTTGCCGCCGCGCAGCTTGCGGAGAGCGCGGCCGTCGAGCTTCGACGGATCCTGCCCTGCGACCGTCACAGAGCCGGACGCGAGGTCGACGCCCCGCGGCAACAGCGACAGCACCGCATGCGCGATCATCGACTTGCCGGAGCCGGATTCGCCGACCAGGCAAACCACCTCGTTGGGCTTGATCTCAAAGGAGACGTTCTCGACCGCGAAGGGCCGGTCGCCTCCCTTGGGGAGCGCGATCGAGAGGCCCTCGACGGCAAGAACGGGCGCGCCGGACTGCATGGCTTCGCTCATGAGCGGCGCCTCGAGACGCGCGGGTTGAGGACATCAGACAGTCCCTCGCCGAACAGGTTGATCGCCAGCACGGTGACGAGGATGGCGAGGCCGGGAAACACGCTCATCCACCACGCGTTCCGGATCACGGTGCGGCCCGCGCCGATCATGAAGCCCCACGACATCAGATTGGGATCGCCGAGCCCCATGAAGGACAGCGCGCTTTCCAGCAGGATCGCAGTGGCAACCGTCAGCGACGTCACCACCAGGATCGGCGAGATCGCGTTCGGCAGGATATGGCCGAGCACGATGCGCCAGGTGCGTTCGCCCTGGCACAGCGCGGCCTCGACGAATTCGCGGTGCCGCAGACGGAGGAATTCGGCGCGCGTGAGCCGCGCCAGCGGCGGCCAGCTCACCGCGCCGATGGTCAGGATGATCGTCAGCAGCGACGGATTGAAGGTCGCGACCAGCAGGATGGCCAGCACGAAGGCCGGAATGGTCTGGAACAACTCCGTCATCCGCATCAGCACCAGATCGATCTTGCCGCCGAAATAACCTGACATCGCACCGATCACGACGCCGATGGCCATCGCCGCGAGCGCCGAGGCGATGCCGATCAGGAGCGACACGCGTGCGCCATAGGCGACGCCGGCGGCGACGTCGCGGCCGAGCGTATCGCCGCCGAGCCATAATCCGTCCTCGCCGGGCGGTGTGAACGGCGCGCCGACCATCTCCCAGGGCGAGACCGGAAATGCGATCGGCGCGATGATCGCGACGACAACAACGACGAGCAGCAGGACAAGGCCGATCATTCCGCTCGGATGACGCAGGAAGGCGCGCACCGTGTCCATCACGCCGCCCCCGTGGTCATGCGGGGATCGATCAGCCGGTAGACCAGGTCGGTGAGCAGGTTGAGCGCGATCACGACGATCGAGAGGATCAGGAAGATGCCGAGCAGGACCGGATAGTCGCGCTGCAGCAGCGCCTCGAAGGTCAGGCGGCCGAGGCCCGGCCAGGCAAACACCGTCTCGATCACCACGGCGCCGCCGACCAGCGCGCCGGCCTGCATGCCGGCGACAGTGACGACCGGCACCAGCGCATTGCGCAGCATGTGGCCGACCACGATGCGCGTTCCGGACAAGCCCTTGGCGCGCGCGGTCTTGATGAAATCCTGCTGCGCGACCTCGATGATCGAGGAGCGCATCAGCCGCGCATAGATCGCCAGATAGATCGCCGCCAGCGACGTGACCGGCATGATCATGTGTTTCATGATGTCGAGCGCATGCTCGACCGGCGAGAGCTGGACGTTGATGGTCTCGTAACCGAACGGCGGCAGCCAGCCGAGCGTCACCGAGAACACCAGCACCAGCATCAGGCCAAGCCAGAACACCGGCGTCGCATAGAGCACGAGCGAGAGCACGGTGAACACCGTGTCGAGCACACTGCCCGCCGCGAGCCCGGCCAGCGCGCCGAGCGCGGTGCCGATCAGGAGCGCGAGGCAAAAGGCCGTCACGGTCAAGAGAAGCGTCGCCGGGAGCCGTTCGAGGATCAGATCGACGACTGGACGGCGCTGGCGGTAGGAATAGCCGAGGTCGAGCCTGACGACACGGCCGAGGTGGCTCGCAAGCTGCACAAAATACGGCTTGTCGAGCCCGTACTCCTTGCGCAGATCGTCGAGCAGTTTTGGATCGGACGCGCCGGATTGCCCGGCCATGACCTGGGCCGGATCGCCGGGCGCCGCCCGCACCAGCACGAAATTGAACGTCGCGATGACGAGGATCACGGCGACGAGTTGGGCGATGCGGCTGACCGCCTGAAGTCCGATCGCCGCTGCGCTCCCGAGCCGGGTCACGATTTGTAGACCGACCCGAAGGTTTCGTGCGAGCCGATGCCCGTCGTCACGATGTTCTTGAACGCCTTGTCGTAGATGATGGGATATTCGATCTCGAGCGTCCAGGCCACCGGCACATCCTCGACCAAGATCTGCTGCACCTTGCTGTAGAGCTCCTGGCGCTTGGCTTCGTCGAGCGTCACCGCGGCCTCCTCGAACAATTTGTCGACTTCGGGATTCGAGTACCCTTGCGTGTTGGAGAACAGGATGCCCTTCTTGATGTTCGACGAGACGTAGGTGCGGGCAACGCCGAGCGCGGGATCGCCGAGCTGGTAGAGCAGATTCTGGGTCATCTCATAGTCCCAGTTGCCGACCTTTTCGGCCCAGCCCGCCATGTCGGTGCCGACCAGCACGAGATCGATGCCGACCCGCGCGAAGCTCTGGCGGAAGAACTCACCGGAGCGCTGATAGACTTCGCCATAGGGCGGCACGATGTACTTGATCTCGGCCCGCTTGCCGTTGGCGCCAGGCTTCAATCCCATGTCGTCGAGCAGGGCCTTGGCCTTGTCGACCGAAAACTCGTAGCGCTTCACGTTCGGATCGTAGAACCGCGTCTTCGACGAGATCGGTCCGGTCGCCACCTTGGCATTGCCGAAATAGACCCGCTTGCTGAACGCCTCGCGATCGATCAGGTGCATCACTGCCTGCCGGAACCGCTTGTCGTTCATCGGCGCGATGCGGTTGTTCATCTCGAGCCACTGATGCGGCGCGAAATATTCGTAGCCCTTGGTGGTGAATTCGAGGTTCTTCTGCGCCTTGAAGCGCTGCACGTCATAGAATTCGACGTCGGACCATTGCACGAGCTGCACCGTGCCGTTCTCGAGCGCCAGCGCGCGCGAGGCCGCATCCGGAATCACGCGGTAGACGATCTCGTCGAGATAGGGCTGGTCCTTCTGATAGTAGCCATCGTGGCGGACGAGATGAACATGCGAGCCGCGCACCCACTCCTTCAGCTTGAAGGGGCCGGTGCCGATCGCCTTGTCATTCTCCGGGTTCTTGCGGTAGTCGGTGCCGTCATAGATGTGCTTGGGCACGATCGGGGCAGACGTGCAATCGAAGCAGCCGATGAAGGGCGCGAACGGCTGCTTCAATTTGAACACGACGGTGAGCGGATCGGGCGCCTCCGCCGACGCCACGCGGGCGAAGTTTTGCCGTGCGCGCGGATGCGTCTCCACCAGCAGCTTCATGCAGCTGAAAACCACGTCCTCCGAGGTCATCGGCTTGCCGTCGTGGAAGGTGATGCCGGGAAACAGCTTGAACGTATAGGTGAGGCCGTCGGGCGAGATCTCCCAGGACTGCGCCATGCCCGGCATCGGCTTGAGATCGGCGCCATATTTCAGCAGGCCTTCGTAAATCTTGCCGCCGAGCGTCAAGGTCGGCTGCTGCTGGTTCAGCGCGGTCACCAGAACCGGCGGCTCGGGCTGGATGATGGTGCTGAGCGTTCCACCGCGGGTCTGGCCCGCCGCCCGCGTGATGCCGAACGGGATGGCTGCACCGCAGGCCAGCATTGCCTTGGTGAATTCGCGTCTATTCATCGGACCTCTCCGTCTCCGCGCTCTCACATTCGATTTCGGCGAATGCCGCGGGGTGAGGCATTGTTGCCAAACGCCATATCCCGCGCTACCTGAAGGGGGACAACAACCATCGCGATCGGGCCAAATGGCCCGGAAGATGCATGAGCACCCTGCGAAAACGACGATCGATCAGGAGCTCACGACACTTGAAAGTCGCAGCGCGACGAAATGACACCACCGGCTTGCGCGTTTGCCGCAAGCAATCGGGTCCCGCAGCCGCCGCGCACTATGCCGGACAGCTGCAACAGGTCGAACGGCCGCTCGCGGCGATGGCGGCCTCCTATCCGAACGAAAGCACCAGCGCGCGACACGCGCACCGACGCGATCAATTCATCCTGCAGACCGCGGGCGTGACTTCGATGATGACCGAGCGCGGCCATTTCGTCGTGCCGCCCGGCCACGGCCTGTGGATTCCAGCCGGCATCGCGCACCAGTCGCGGGCATGGGGCGAGGTCGAGATCCAGACCATCTATGTCACGCCTGACCGCATCAGGAATGCTCCGGCGACATGCCGCCTGATCAAAGTCTCCGCGCTGGTCGAGGCGTTGATGGAAGAAGCGGTGCACATGCCGACCCGTTACGATCCGGAAGGGCGCGACGGCAGGCTGGTCGATTTCCTGCTCGACGAGATCGGCAGGATGCCGGAAGTGTCGCTGCATGTGCAGGTGCCGCCCGATCCGCGGCTCGCCGCGATCTGCGAGGCCGTGCTGGTCGATCCGAGTTCCGATCTCACGCTCGACGAATGGGCCGATCGCTGCCAGCTCAGCCGGCGGACGTTGACGCGTCTGTTCCGGCGCGAGACCGGCCAGAGCTTTGCGGCCTGGCGCCAGCGGGTGCGGCTGCTCGAAGCGCTGGCGCGGCTCGGCGCCGGCGAGGCCGTCACCTGCGTTGCGCTCGACGTCGGCTATGAAAGTCCGAGCGCTTTCGCCGCGATGTTCAAGCGCGAGCTCGGCGCCGCACCGCGCCAGTATCTGCGCTGGGCCGATCCCGAAGTGGTGTTGCGGTAGGCGCCCTCGCGTCACGCATCTATCGAAATGCAAAACCCCTGCGATCAACGGGAGAGACCGCAGGGGTTTGCAGGTGGATGGCGTGAGGCCAGCAAGGCTGGGTGTCACCCCAAGGACCGGCGGCCGGATGAAAGCGGTACCGGCCTCATCATGCAAGCACGTCTTTTAGGCAGGAGTGCGTCAACATTCGCAAGCAAAGCGCGCGAGAGAATCGGATCTTCCCGCGCGCGTTGCATGCGGCTTGCTCTAGTCGTTGCGCGCAACCGCGGTCAGCTTGGTCATGTTGTGCAGCATGATCCGGCCGCGCTGCAGGTCGACGATGCCGTCCTTGCGCCAGGTCTGCAGCTGCCGGTTGACGCTTTCGCGCGCGGCGCCGACGAAGATGCCGAGCTGTTCCTGCGAGATGTGCACCTCGGAACCGAAATCCTCGGCCAGCGCGCATAGCCGCCGTGCGAGGCGGACCGGCAAAGGCTGCAGCACGGATTCTTCCATCCGCTCGCTCTGCCAGCGAATCCGCTGGCACAGCAATTCGATCAGCCTGACCGCAACCTTCGGCTCGCGCTCGAGGAAGCCGAGGAAATCCTGCCGCCGCAACACGAATAATTCGCTGGGCTCGCCCGCGGTCGCATCCGCGGTGCGGTCCTGACCGTCGAGCACGGCGACTTCGCCGAACAGGTCGCCGGATCCCATGAAGTTGAGTGTGAGCCGGCTGCCGTCGGAAGCACCGGTCTCGATCCGAATCTGGCCGCGGCGGACCCCAAACAGGGCATCGCCGGGATCGCCTTTCTGGAACAGCACCTCACCGGTTGCGAGTTGCTGGGTGTGGCAGAGCCCGGAAAGCCGCTGCAACTCGTCCGCACCGAGATCGGCGAACATCGGATTCATCTTCAGAATGACCGCAAATTCGGCCTGTTTGCTCATTGTACTGCCTTCCAAATCCATCCGAGCAGTCCCCTGACGCCCGGTTAGCAAAAATCACCCTCATAAGAGTGTGGGAGAGGTCACATAAGTTCATGCGGTAACGGATTATTTTTCCGGTCATTGGAGCCAGATCCCGCTTGCGGGATAAACTCGTGTGATCGGCCGCGACTTTCTGCAACGGAACCCCGCTTGCCCGGCCTGGAACAACGACATGAGAGCACTGAAATTCGCCGGGGCCGCCATCGCTGCCGTGATCGTGATCATCGCATTGGTGGCCGTGGTCGGGATCCCGTCCTCGTTCCTCGCATCGACCATCACCGATCGGGTCGAGCGCGAGACCGGCTACAAGCTCACCATCAATGGCGGCGCCAAGATCGGCCTCTGGCCGAGGGTCAATCTGACGCTGAGCGACGTCGTGCTGCAGGACCCGCGCGGGCGCGACGTCAACAACCGGTTCGCAGCAAGCAGCGTCGAGGCCGAGATGACGCTGTCGAGCCTGTGGTCGGGCCGGCCCGACATCACCGACCTCGCGATCGTCAAGCCGGTGATCAACCTGCCGCTGCAGCGCGAGCGCACCCGCGACCACAATCCGCCGGCGAAATCCTCCGCGTCCGATGGCAGCGGCGGCATCACGATCCGGCATGTCAGCGTCAGCGGCGGCACCATCGTCTTCTCCAATGTGCGCGACCGGATCGAGAGCCGGATCGAGACGCTCAATGCGGACGCGACCATCGGCGACGACCGCAAGATCGTCGTCACGGGTGACGCACGCGCCGGCGACAAGCCGCTGAAATTCGATATCCGCGCCACCGCGCCGCAAGCACCGCTGGAGCGTCAGAGCGTGCCGGCCGAATTCAGCATCGATGCACCCGGCCTGTTGCCCGCGGCGATCAAGGCGAATGCGGAAGCGCGGCTGAACGGCACGGTGGTGATGTTCAACGGCGTGTCCGGCACGCTCGGCGATGGCGGCTTCACCGGCTGGGCGTCGGTCGATTTCGCCAGCAACAAGCCGCTGGTGAAGCTCGATCTCGACTTCCAGCGCATTGCGATCGCGATGCCGACGGGCCAGTCCGGCACCACGCAACCATTGGGCACCAATACCTGGAGCAACGCGTCGGTCGATCTTGCCGGGCTCAACTATGTCGACGCGCAGGCGCGCATCTCGGCGGCGGAGCTTGTGATCGGCGACGGCCGCTTCACGCAGGCGGCAATCGATGCGTCCATCGACAGCGGCGTGCTCAAGGGCCGGTTCGCCAATCTCGGCGCCTATGAGGGCACCGCCGATGGCGACGTTACCATCGACGCGCGAGCTACGAATCCAACCTACACGCTGCGGCTCGACCTCGCCGGCGTGCGCGCGCTGCCGGTGCTGAAGAGCCTTGCCGAGTTCGACAAGCTCGACGGCAAGATGCAGGCGAAGATCGCGCTGACCTCACAAGGCGGCAGCGAGCGCGCCATCGTCGGCAATCTCGCCGGCACCGCCTTCGTCGTGCTCCAGGACGGCAAGATCCTCGGCCTCAACGTAGCGCAGATGATCCGGAGCCTCACCACCAGCACCTTGTCGGGCTGGCAGGAGAGCCAGGAATTGTCGACCGATCTCAGCCAGCTCTCGGCATCGTTCAAGGTCGACAAGGGCCAGGCCGTCACCACCGATCTCAATCTGATCGGCCCGCTGGTGAAGATGACCGGGGTCGGCACCATCGACCTCAACACCCGCCAGATCGGGTTCCGCGTCGAGCCGCAGCTCGTGATGACCACCGAAGGCCAGGGCCGCGCCGGCAATCCGGTCGGCCTCGGCATCCCCGTGATGCTCGAGGGACCCTGGGTATCGCCGCGGATCTATCCGGAGATGCAGGGCATCCTCGACAATCCGCAGGCGGCCTATGGCAAGCTCAAGGAGATGGGCAAGGGCCTGTTCGGGGCGAACGGCCAGGGGCTGAGTCAGGGCATCAACGGGCTGACCAATCTGCTCAATGGCGTGCAGGGCGGCGCGCAGCCCGGCAGCAGCGGCCAGGGCGGCGGTGCCGCCGGCCAGAGCGACCCGCTCGGCGGGCAGCTAGGCGACACCATCGGCAATCTGCTGCAGCAAGGCCTTTCCACCCTCAACCAGGGCAACGCATCGCGGCCGAGCCGCGACCTGAGCCAGCCCGCGCCGCCGGCCCCCGACCAGGCCCCGCCACCGCCCCCTCCGCCCGACGAGACCGCCGAGCAGCACGACAGTCCGGCGATGAAGGACGTGCTGCGTCAGCTGTTCAATCGCTGATATTCCCGGATATCCCCCGCCGATATGAAGGGATAACCATGCGGCCCGAGCGGCCGCCCCGCCTCGCCGATCCGTGCTAAACAGCGGCGGATCATGCGGCGCACCCGATTGGGGGCCGGACGAGGCTGGATGAACGCGGCTACGGACAAGGGCAAGAACTGGTTCCTGCGCGGCGGCCTGTTCGCCAAATATGTCCTCGCGCTGGTCGGCCTCGTCGTGTTCGTGCTCGCGGTCAACGGTGCGCTCGAGACCTGGATCAGCTACCGCGGCATCAAGGGCACGCTGACGGACGCGATGAGCGAGAAGGCGGACGCCACCGCCAAGCGCATCGAGCAGTCGATCTCCGACCTCGAGCGCCAGATCTCCTGGGTAACCCGCGCCTCCTCCAATACGATCGAGCTGCGCCGCGCCGACTACGCGCAGTTGCTCGGCCAGGTGCCGGCGGTGAGCCAGCTCACCCTGATCAGCGGCCAGGGCCGGGAGCTGCTGCGGCTGTCGCGCCAGACCACCACCGTGAATTCCAACGCCGACTTCTCCCGCGATATCAGATTCACCGAGACCATCGCCCGCGGCACCGCCTATGCGCCGGCGTATTTTCGCGACGGGCGGCCGTTCATGTCGATCGGCGAACAGCATTCCGGCTTCAATGCCGGCGTCACCATGGCCGAGATCGACCTGCGCTTCCTCAATGACTATTTCGGCGATTCCCAGATCGGCCGGCTCGCTCATGCCTATGTGGTCGACGGCAAGGGCCGCGTGCTGGCGAGTTCGTCGAAAGGTCCGGAGGTCGGCAAGGACCTCGCTGCGCTGCCGCAGGTCGCTGCGGTGCTGTCGCCGAGCGGCAGGCCGATCGCCTCCGGCAAGGATGTCGACGGCAACGCCGTGCTGTCGACAGCAACGGCCGCGCCGAACCTCGGCTGGCACGTATTTGTCGAGCAGCCGACCGCGCAGGCGCTGTCGCCGATCCGCGACCAGCTGGTGCGTATCGCGCTTTTGATCGCGCTCGGCCTCGTGGTCGCGATCATCGCCGGCACGATCCTGGCGCGGCGCATGCTGGAGCCGATCACGGCGCTGCGCACCGGCGCGCGGCGGCTGGGCGCCGGCGATTTCGGCCATCGCATCGAGGTGAAGACATCCGATGAGCTGGAGGAGCTCGCCGGCCAATTCAACAGCATGGCCACCCAGCTGGCCGAGACCTATTCCGACCTCGAAGCCAAGGTGAAGGAGCGCACCCGCGACCTCGCGCAATCGATCAACGAGCTGAAGGTGCTGGAGGAGGTCGGCCGCGCGGTGGCGTCCTCGCTCGATCTTGCCGCCGTGCTGCCCACGGTCGGCGCCCGCGCGCTCGAGATCACCCACGCCGACGCCGTGCTGATCTATGGCTATGACGCCGCGCAACGCAGCTTCAACCTGACGCAATCGATTGGCATCGACAGCGGAGCCGAAGGCCGTCATCGCGCGATCGATGCGGCAAACAGCCCGCTCGGCGAGGCCGCCGCGAAGGGCGAGCCGCTGGCGTTTCCCGATCTCGCGGCAAGTCTCGATTATCCGCCCGATCATCCCTTGCGCGATGTCGTGGTCGGCGCCGGCTTCCGCTCCGTGCTCGTGGTGCCGCTGGTCGACCAGCAGGGCGTGCTCGGCGCGCTGGTGGTGCTGCGCAAGGCGGCCGGCGATTTCCCGTCGAGCCTGATCGGCCTGATGAAGACCTTTGCGCACCAGGCGGTGCTGGCAATGCGCAATGCGCGGCTGTTCACCGAGGTGGACCAGAAGAGCCACGCGCTGGAAGAGGCCAACGCCACCGTGCGCGAGCAGGCCGACAAGCTGCGCGAGCAGACCGAAGCGCTCAAGGACTGGAACAAGTCGCTGGAGCAGCGGGTCGAAACCCAGCTCGGCGAGCTCGAGCGCATCCGAAGGCTCGAGCGCTTCCTGGCGCCGCAGGTGGCGCAGCTGATCGCCTCGTCAGACAATCCCGAGGGCCTGCTCGACAGCCACCGCCGCGAGGTCACCGTGGTGTTCTGCGACCTGCGCGGCTTCACCGCCTTCACCGAGGCGACCGAGCCGGAAGAGGCGATGAATGTGCTGCGCGAATATCACGCCGCGCTCGGCAAGCTGATCTTCAAGTATGAAGGCACGCTCGACAAATATGCCGGCGACGGCGTGATGATCCTGTTCAACGCGCCGATCCAGCTCGCGGACCACACCGCGCGCGCCGTGAAGATGGCGGTGGAGATGCGCGACACGGTCGGCCCGCTGACCGAGAAATGGCGCAACCGCGGGCACAGCCTCGGCTTCGGCATCGGCATTGCGCTCGGCTATGCCACGCTCGGCCAGGTCGGCTTCGAGCAGCGGCTGGAATATGCCGCGATCGGCAGCGTCACCAACCTCGCCTCCCGCCTGTGCGGCGAGGCCAAAGCCGGCCAGATCGTGGTGAGCCGCCGCGTCTACGGCATGGTCGAGCCCTTCGTCGAAGGCCGCGCCATCGACGACCTCGCGCTGAAGGGATTCAACCACCCAATCCTCGCCGCGGAGATTCTCAGCTGGAAGGGCGAGCCGAGCGCTGAGGCGGCGGCGGAGTAAGCGGCACACTCTCTCCCACGTCGTCCCGGCGAAAGCCGGGACCCATAACCACAGGGTGAAATTGGTGCGCGACTCTGCGGCCCCAGCTTCGCACCACAACCATCATTCGGGGTAATGGGTCCCGGCCTTCGCCGGGACGACATTGAATATGTGGCCCCGTTCCTGATTCAACAATCAAATAGCCAAGGGAAAGACCCGAGGGGAGAAGCACACGCCCGCATCCCGCGACGTCACCGCGCCCGAGTCATGCGATCAACCGCCCTCACACCGGAGGGGGCGCAGGGAAGCGCCGGGCGCCGACTGCCACGAGCCTCAACATCACCATCCAGTGAATCCTGTTGCCTCCCCAATCACGATCCCGACCTCCCCCACCCCTCCCAGGAATAACCCCTCCCCCACCTCGCTCGCGTCATGACGGGCGCGTGCGAACGCGCGCCCGGCGACAACAAGAACAAGCAGGATGGGTTTGATGACGGGTTTGGATGGGACGCACGCGGCGGCGTCGGTGGTGGCGCTGCATTGCTCGCTGGGGTCGGGACGGCAATGGACCAAGCTTGCGGCCGCGCTCGGCGGCGACCGGTTCATGGCGCCGGATATTTCCGGCTATGGCGTTGCGGCCTGCGGGCGCGACTGGCCGCGGACGCTGGACGGCGAGATCGCGCGGCTCGAACCCTGGCTCGCCAGGGCCGACGGGCCGATCCATCTGATCGGGCATTCCTATGGCGGGGCGATCGCGTTTCGGCTGGCGACCGCCTCGCCTTATGCGCAGCACATTCGCAGCTTGACGCTGATCGAGCCGGTGCTGCCGACGTTGCTTCGTGACACGCCTGCGGATGCGCGGCTGTACGACCGCTTCACGCGCATCGCGCAGATCGTCTCAAGGGATATTGTCGACGGCGCCGTGATGGAGGCGGTCGAGGCATTCACCGCGTTCTGGGCCGGCTCCGGCCCGCGCGAGCAGTTCTCGCCGAGCGGGCGGCTGCGGATGATCGAGCAGGCCGACAAGCTGCCTTGCGATTTCAGCGCCGCGCTGAACCTTGACGCCGTGGCGGAAGCCGCGCGTGCCTTGAAGGTGCCGGCGCTGCTGATGTCGGGCGGGCTGTCGCCCTATGTGACCCAGCGCATTGTCGCCAAGCTCGCCGCGCTGATCGATGGCGCCGAGCTGCGGCATCTGCCGGGTGCCGGCCACATGCTGCCGGTGACGCATGCCGATCGGGTCAACCCGGAGATCCTGCGGCATATCTGGCGCGCCGAGGAGCTGGCGAATTTGGAGCTGGCGAAGCTGGAGCTGGCGGCGGATGCGGGACCGGCCGAGGCCGCGGAGCCGGCTGGCTCGGCCAGGCGGCATCTGGTATTCAGGAGGCCCTCATTTTGGGAATAGTTTGCCGATGATTTTGCCTCGCACGCGCGCCTCAGCCCTTGCCGCCTCCGCGCTGCTTCTGCTCGCCGGCGCTCCCGCGCGTGCTGCGGGCGAAGCCGACGCCGTGCCGAGGGGCGCGGCGGTGACGGTGCTGAAGGCCTCGAAATTCTGCTTCGGCAATATCGTCGAGGTTTCGGGCATCGTGCTGCCGCGCGACGAGCAGCAGATCCGGCCCGAGCGTTTCGGCTTGAAGGTGGCGGAGGTAATGGTCGATCCCGGCGACACTGTCACCGCAGGGCAAGTGCTGGCGAAGCTGACCGATGGGGCCAACTCGGTCAATGTCACGGCGCCGGTGGCGGGCACGATCTCGGCGTCGTCGGCGATCATAGGCAGCCCGGTCTCGGGCAAGGACGCGCTGTTCTCGATCATCGCCAAGAGCGAGTACGACCTGGTCGGCATGGTGCCGACCCGCGACATCGCCAAGCTGAAGACCGAGCAGACGGCGCAGCTCAAGGTCCTCGGCGCCGGCGATCTCGACGGCAAGGTGCGGCGGATCGCGCCGACAGTCGAGCCGAACAGCCAGCTCGGCCAGGTGTTCATCGGCATCGGCGCGAACAAGCGGCTGCTGGTGAATTCGTCCGGCCGCGCCCAGATCAAGACCGGGCAGAGCTGCGGCGTCGCGGTGCCGCTGACCGCGATCCTCTATTCCACCGCCGGCACCGTGGTGCAGGTGGTGCGCGGCGGCCGCGTCGAGACGCGGCGGGTGGAGACCGGATTGATGTCGGCCGGCCAGGTCGAGATCCGCGACGGCATCCAGGAAGGCGACATCGTCGTCGCCCGCGCCGGCGCGCTGCTGCGCGAGGGCGATCCGGTGCGGCCGGTCGGCGCGAGCGCGGATGCGAAGTAGGCGGCGCTCCATCTACAGCGTCGTCCCGGGCAAGCTAACGGGTCGGCGCAAAGCGCCGCCCGATGACAGGCTCCACGCGACCCGGGACCCATAACCACCAATGTGAATTGTCTGAAGAGCTGTCGCCACGGCTCGCTTCAACAATGCGGCCCTGTGGTTATGGGTCCCGGCTTTCGCCGGGACGACGTGTGGATAGAGCAAAGGAAGCTCAGCCGCCGAGCTTGATGTCTTCCAGCAGCGAGGACGACACGCTCGGCACCTGCTCGCCTTCGCTCGCGCGCGAGATCGCGACGCGGGTCTTGTTGAAGGCGCTTTCGGCGCCGGCCTGGGCGTTGAGGTTGTTGAGCAGCTCCGAGACCAGCACGCTGTTCGGCGCCTTGCTGTCGTCGGCGACCTTGCCCGGCGTCGCCGAGCTCAGCACGATGGTGTTCTCCGGCGGGCTGATCGGGGCGAGACCGTGCGAGAACGCGCGGAAGCGACGCTCATAGGGATTGCGGCGCGAGGCATCGAGCACGACGAGCTTGGCCTTGGCGCCGCGCTCCTTCATCGCATCGAGTACGGACTCGACGCTGACGCCGGTGCGCTTGACGTCGGCTTCCTTCCAGATCGTGGCATCGACCGGGATCATGTAGCTCTCGCGGCCGACCTGCACGCCGTAGCCGCCAAAGAACAGCATCACGACGGTGTCGGGCCGGATCTTGGCCTTCATGCGCTCGACCGCGCGGAACATGTCGTCCTTGGTCGCATCCTCGACCACGTCAACGTCAAAGCCCTCGCGGCGCAGCGCCGACGACAGGGTGCGGGCATCGTTGATCGGCTGGGCCAGCGGCGCCGCGGCGTCCGGGTAGTGGCCGTTGCCGATGATCAGTGCGAGGCGGGAAGTGCCTGCCGCAATGCTGCCGGTCAGCTCGGTGGGGGCGACCTTGTCGCCACCCTTGGCGACATCGAGGGTGCGCTTGTTGAGCGCGGCATGGGCGCCAATCGCCAGCGACACCGTGCCGGCCACCGCGACGCAGACGGCGATGGTGCGGCGGGAAATGCGAAGCTGCCTAAGGTCCATAGCGTTCCTAAGTCCCAATTCTTATCCCGATGGCGCTCAAGCGAAGATCGCGCCAGTTAGTCGCGTCAAAGACGTTCAGGTTTAATGGGGTTGAGGTGTGTGTGCCGTTGAATTGAACTCAATTTGCGGCGCCGCAACAAACGCTCCTTTAACCCGGACGGCCGCCCGGGGCAACCCGAATTGCCGCATGCTGCCGCCCGGCAGAGGCCATTGACGCCGTTAAGATCCCGTTACGTGACCTCAGTCACATTTGTGTTTTGTGGCGATTCATGTAGCTTTCCAAAGGCTTGCGAGTTTGGGGCAGAGCGACAGGAAACTCCGTCGGGCGGCGGCGTTAACCGGTTCCTCGGGAAAGGGGATTCTTTGAGCTTCTTGGGCCTTCACGAGATCGCAGGCGCGGTGTGCCGGTCGATGACCGTCAAGAAGGACGGTCCGTCGCTGTACGACGTCTGCGACCCCGTGCTGCAGGCCTATCGCGGCGGCGATGCCCATCTCGGAAAATTCTACCGGACCGCGCTCGGCAACCCGCCGCTGCGCGCGCTGCTCCGCCGCACCGGCCTGCCCGCGCTCAACGATCCCGACCGCCTCGCCGGCCTGCGCGCGGCGCTCACCGCGGCGCGCGACGTCGCGGCGCCGGACTGGGCCGCGATCGGCACGCCCGTCGCAGCATTGATGGACGGTATCGGTGTGCGCCACCCGGCCCCGCCGGCCGCGACCGCACCTGGCCGCCCGCCGGAGATCGCCGAGATCGACCGCGTGATCCGCCTGACCGGCGCGCATCTGCTGCGTTCGTTCGGCAGGAACGGCTTCATCCCGACCTATGCCGCCTTCAACCTGATCGGCGACCCCGACGTCGGCGGGCGCGAGCTGCTGATGGCGCTGACCGGGCTGAACGCGCGCGGCTACAAGAACTCGACCTTGCTGTTCAATCTGGCGCGGATCTTCATCGCGCATTCGCCGGCGCGCGCGCTGATCAACCCGGCCTGGCGCGGCATCGCCGAGCCGATGTGGGAGCCGGTGCAGATCCGCCACCGCTCGGCCTATTACGACGCCTTCTTCACCGAGGCGCTGCTCGGCTTCGTCGAGACCGGGCTTGCCTCGCCGGATGAAGCTGTTACCGCGCGGCGCGCGATCGCCGACATGGTGGACTTCTGCCTCAAGACCAGCGCCGAGGAGGTGCCGTCGCATGACGGCTCGACGGTGAAGGTCATCACCGCGCTGGCGCCGGGCCGGCATCCGCGCTTCTCGCGCTTCTTCGCCCAGATCAAGCAGGATCTCGGCTTCGGCATCTATGTGCCGGACTGCGACACCACGGCGTGCTCGTTCTCGGCCGCGACCCAGGCCGGCTCCGACGATCCGATCCTGCAGCAGCCGCTGCTCGACTTCTACCGCGGCTACCAGGTGCGATCGGGCGCCAACGAGCCGCGCGTCACCGTGCCGCTCAACGATCATCTTGATTACGAGGGCGGCGTCGTCACCTGGATCGACAATCTCGCCGGCGAGCGGCCCTATGGCAACGACCTCGATCCGACGCTGAATCTCGACATCCTCGAGGTCTCGTTCCGCAACCTCGCCCGCTGGCAGATCATCGAGACGCCGCAGCGGCTGGAGACGGTGCATCGCATCATCGCCTTCCAGAAGAATCTGGTCGAAAGCGGCGCGTTCAAAAATCCGCGCTCGCACATCTATTATCTGCCCGAGCTCTATTCGGCCTATTTCGGCCGCTGCTACGCCGCCTTCGTCGCGCTGCCGCTGGCGGCGCAGCGCATCATCGATCCCGGCAACGTGTTCGCGTTGATCCGCGCCCGCGTGCTCGGCTATGTCACGCACGAGCTGATCGCCCACGAGATGAACCCGTTCGACGCCGCGCTGGCGCTGATGGCGCTGGCGCATCTCGGCGCCGAGGTCTCGACCTTCACGCCGGCGATGCACTGCATCGTGCAAGGGCTCGGCGAGGGCGGCCGCAAGGGGCCCTACCGGGCCTATGAGTGGAATAAGATGAAGACGCCGACCCGCATCCTGGTCGGCGGGCCGGAGGTCACCTCGGCCTTCGTGCTGATGGCGCTGGCGCTGGCGAGGAAGCGAATGGCGAACCTTTCGTAGCCCGGATGGAGCCAACGGGGCGCGCGTTCGCGCGACCCGTTGGCTCCATCCGGGCTACGGGACCTCGAAGGCGAATAGCGCATTCGCAGGGGGATGACGCGAAGTTGAAACTGGCGGAAACGCAACAGCACTGGCACGGTTGCCCAATTGCCCGCACAATCGTTGGGCACTGACCTCCGCACGCTAAAAACCATCTGAACGACAAGAACCTGGCCGGGAACGCCGATGTTCAAGACGCTGCTCACCGCGGGCCTGCTGCTCTCGCTGCCGACGCTGGCTGTCGCCGCCGACATCACCGGCGTGCCGAAGATCCGCGACGGCGACCAGCTCATGATCGGCAGCGTCCGCATCCGGCTCGCAGGCGTCGACGCGCCGTCGACCGACCAGCTCTGCCTCAACACCAAGGGCGAGCGCTGGACCTGCGGCGTCGCGGCGCGCGACGAGCTGATCAAGCATGCCGGCAACAAGACCTGGACCTGCCACGCCCGCTCGGTCGATCGCCGCGGCCGCACCATCGCGCGCTGCGAGGTCGACGGCGAGGACATCCAGAAATGGCTGGTCGCGAGCGGCTGGGCGCTGGCCTACACCCGCGCCTCGCATGACTACGAAGCCGACGAGAAGGCCGCGCGTGAGGCAAAAGCCGGGATGTGGCAGGGTGCCTTCATCGCGCCGTGGGACTGGCGGGTCCGCAACAAGAAGACCACCGTGCTCGGCGCGGTGAAGCCGCCGGATGGCGCCAACGCGATCCTGCTCGCCTCGGCCTCCGGCCCGGTGGCGCCGTCACCCGACTGCACCATCAAGGGCAACGTCAACCGCTCCGGCGAATGCATCTTTCACCAGCGGACCAGCCGCTGGTACGCCAAAATCGAAATGAAGATCAGCAAGGGCACGCGCTGGTTCTGCTCGGTCGAGGAGGCCGAAGCCGCCGGCTGCCGCGAGACGCGGCGCTAGTCGGAAGTCTGATTGAATTGTAGCCTCATCGGCACCGCGCTCCCTCTCCCGCTTGCGGGGGAGGGTTTGGGGTGGGGGTGTCACCGCTTGCGACGCTCCTTATGAGGAGAAAGCCCCCACCCGGATTGCATCTTCGATGCAATCCGACCTCCCCCGCAAGCAGGAGAGGTGAAGGACCGCGGCATGAGCGATGTCGAGATCGATCCGCCTTCCGCGCGCCGGCGCAGCCGCCTCAGGCAAGCGCAGATGGCATTGTTGTTCGTCCTGGCGATCTACCTGATCGCGGCCTATCTGCTGCTGCCGGCGCTGTGGACGCATTACGAGCACCAGAAGGGGCTCGCCAATCTGCCGATGGTGACGCGCACCGCGCAGGGCATTCCCGGCGATCCGATGAATGTCGGGCTGATCGGCGACAAGAGGGATGTGGTCTGCGCGATGCACGAGGCCGGCTGGTACCCGGCCGATCCGGTGACGCTGAAATCCTCGATCGAGATCGTGGGCAGCGTGCTGCTCGATCGTCCCTACAAGGATGCGCCGGTGAGCAATCTGTTCTATCTCGACCGCCGCGAAGACCTCGCCTTCGAGCGGCCGGTCGGATCGAGCGCGGACCGCCGCAACCATGTCCGGTTCTGGAGGGTGCTCGATCAGGGCGAGGAGAAGCGCCCGGTGTGGCTGGGCGCCGCGACCCTCGACCGCAGCGTCGGCGTCAGCCACTACACCGGCGCGGTGACGCATCACATCGCGGCCGATCTCGACGCCGAACGCGCGCTGCTCGCCACTGACCTCGAGTCCGCCGGCATGGTCACCGCGAAATATCAGGTCACCGGCATCGGCCCGACCTTCAACGGTCGCAATGGCGGCGGCGATCCCTATTACACCGACGGCGAAATCTGGGTGCTGCGGCTGGTCGAGGCCTGCCGCAAGAACCACGGCACCGTCGAGCAGCTCCCGAGCCCCGCCGCGACCGAGTTCAAGGACCAGGTCTGGCGCGCGGTCGTCGAATCGATCGGCAAATAGCATTGTGTCCCGCGGTTTTGGAAACGCTGGATTGCTTCGTCCTGCTCGCAATCGAAGCCGCGATGGAATAGTCTCCGCGCTTGACCCCTCACACGCATGATTTGCGCGCTTTATCCAAAAGGAACAGGACGATGACCGTTCGCGCGGGCCGGGAATTTCTGGCCATCCCCGGGCCCACCACGATGCCCGATCAGGTGCTGCAGGCAATGCATCGCCCGGCGCTCGACATCTACTCCAACGAGATGGTCGAACTGACTGAGAGCCTGCTGCGCGACCTCTCGAGGCTGTTCGTCACCCAGGGCAAGTCCTACATCTACATCTCCAACGGCCACGGCGCCTGGGAGGCGACGCTCTCCAACGTGCTGTCGCGCGGCGACAAAGTGCTGGTGCTGGAGAGCGGGCGTTTCGCGATCGGCTGGGGCCAGGCCGCGGCCGCGATGGGCGCCGAGGTCGAGGTGCTGAAGGGCGACTGGCGCCGCGCGATCCGTCCGGCCGAGGTCGAGGAGCGGCTGCGGCGCGACAAGGAGCACACGATCAAGGCGATCCTGGTGGTGCAGGTCGACACCGCGTCGGGCGCCTATAACGACATCGAGGCGATCGGCAAGGCGATCAAGGCCGCCGGCCATCCTGCATTGTTCATGGTCGACACCGTGGCCTCGCTCGGCTGCATGCCGTTCGAGATGGACAAATGGTACGTCGACGTCGCGATGTCGGGCTCGCAGAAGGGCCTGATGACGCCGCCCGGCCTCGGCTTCGTCGCCGCCAATGACCGCGCCTGGGACGCCCACAAGAAGGCCGATCTGCGCACGCCCTATTGGGACTGGACCGAGCGCGAGGGCAGCGAGCACTACCGTAAATATGCCGGCACCGCGCCGGTGCATCTGCTGTTCGCGCTACGCGAGGCGATCAACATGCTGCACGCCGAAGGCCTGGAGAATGCGCATCTGCGGCATCGGCTGCTCGGTGAAGCGGTGCGCCGCGCGGTCGCGGTCTGGGGCGAAGGACAGGTGCTCGGCTTCAACATCACTGAGCCCGCCGAGCGTTCCAACACCGTGACGACGGTGACCGTGAAGGGCGCCGATCCCGCCGCGATCCAGCGCTATGCCAAGGAGAAATGCGGCGTGGTGCTCGGCACCGGCATCGGCGATTTGCAGGGCCAGGCCTTCCGCATCGCGCATATGGGCCACGTCAACGCCCCGATGATCCTCGGCACCCTCGGCGTCGTCGAGGTCGCGCTGACAGCGCTGAACATCCCGCACGGCAAGGCCGGCGCCGACGCCGCCATCCAGTGGCTCGGCGAGAACGTGAAGGCGTAGGCCGAGGCGGTCTGAGGCTTTAACCCGTCATCCTGAGGAGCCCGCCAAAGGCGGGCGTCTCGAAGGATCGACGGCCGCGCTGTAGCCGCGAGCTAGTCGGGGTGCGCGGAAATAGCCGGGCCGTCGATCCTTCGAGGCTCGCTCCGCTCGCACCTCAGCGACTGTGTTCTTCGTCAAGCGGATTGCCATGGTTTTTGGTCCCTGAGCATGGCGTTGAGGGTTGTGAGGACTTTGCGTGCAACGGCGATGAGGGCGACCATCTTGGGCTTTCCAGCGGTCACCAGGCGTCGGTAGAAGACCTTGAGCTGCGGATGGTATCGGCTGGCCGACAGGGCGGCCATGTAGAGCCCGGCGCGCAGCTTGGCCCTTCCACCGCCGATCATGCTCTTGCCCTTCCAGCGGCCCGACTGGCGGGTGAACGGGGCAAGACCGGCGAGGCTCGCAATCTGACGCCGATTGAGCGTGCCGAGCTCGGGCACCTCGGCGAGGAAGGTCCGTGCGAGGGTGTTGCTCACGCCAGGAAAGCTGACCAGCAACTCCTCCTTGGCGCGCCAGACTGGCGAGCCGCGCACCAGCGTGTCGATGTCGTTGTCGATCTCCGGCAGCTCCTTCTCGAGGACCTTGATATGGCGGGCAAGGCTCTTGCGGACGCGGACGTTCTCGGCCCGCTTCTCGCGCTGACGCTCGGCAACGATCATCTCGATGATCTGCCGTCGGCGGCTGACCAGTTCGGCCAGCAGCCGGGCTTCCTGATCCGGCATCGCACGCGGCTCCGGCTGCACCGCCTCGACAAACCGCGCGATGACCGCCGCATCGATCGGGTCCGTCTTGGCGCGCTGGCCAACCGCCTGCGCGAAGTGCCGGATCTGGGCCGGGTTGACCACCACCAGCGGCAGCCGGGCGCCGGCCAGCGCCGCAGCAACGATCGTCTCGAAGCCGCCGGTTGCCTCCACCGCAATCAGCGCCGGCGAGATCGCCTGCAAGCGCGCAACGAGCTCTTCCAGGCCTTTGCCGTCACGCGCCACGGCAAAGGCTTCTCCGCTCGGACGGACATGCACGTCCAGTCGGTCCTTCGACACATCAATGCCAACGTAGATCGCGTCCATCTGCACCCATCCTTGCGCAACCGGGCTCGCCAGGCGGCCCTCGCGACTGTTCGGGTTCAATGGAACAACGGACGGGGCGCCGCGCTGAGGTCCGGGCTTCAAAGCCCTGGGATGAAGCGGTCTCCCGTCCGTTACCGCACCGGACACTCTATCCGATCCAGTGCGTCGTGGCTTACAAGGATGACGGGATCGAGGTCGCGGAAAGGATAGATGCTTATCCCATTGACCGTGACTACGCTTGCCGCATGATCAATCCGTGAATTGCGCGCGCGGGACTGGTGAAGATGGGCATCTACGTCTACATGCTTCGCTGCGCCGACAACTCGTTCTACGTCGGCAGCGCCACGGGTGACGATCTCGCGCCGCGCATCGAACAGCATAATGCGGGTGCCTTCCCCGGCTACACTCATAATCGCCGAGCGGTCGTCCTCGTCTGGTCAGAGTATTTTGAGCGCATCACCGATGGCATCGCTGCGGAACGGCAGATCAAGGGCTGGAGTCGAGCGAAGAAGGAAGCATTGATTCGGTTGGATTGGGCCACGATCAGCCGACTGGCTCATCGACGCAGAACGACCCCTTCCCCGTCATCCTGAGGAGGCCGCGGAGCGGCCGTCTCGAAGGATCGGCGGCCATGCCCCCGCCGCGAGAGAATCGGAGCACGCCGAGAGATCCGGGCCGTGCATCCTTCGAGACGCGCGCAAGAGCGCGCTCCTCAGGATGACGGAAGAGTGGTCGGGGAATGACGCAACGAAGAGGTGCCACGACTTTTTGACGGGGCACGAGCACTTTTCGTCGTCATCATTTTCCGCTTTACTGCCGGCAACAGCCGGGCACGGATCCCTGCGACACAACAAAATGGAGGGACCGCTTGGCATCGGTGAAATTGCGCGGCCTGGTCAAGCGGTTTGGATCGTTTGTCGCGGTTGATGATGTTTCGCTCACGATCGATCATGGCCAGCTGGTCTGCCTGCTCGGGCCGTCCGGCTGCGGCAAGACCACGACGCTGCGGCTGATCGCCGGGTTCCTCGAACCATCCAACGGCGAGATCCGCGTCGGCGAGCGCGTGGTGTCGTCGAAGGCGCGCACGCTGCCGCCCGAGCAGCGCAACATGTCGATGATCTTCCAGAGCTACGCGCTGTGGCCGCATATGACGGTGGCCGAGAACATCGTCTACGGCCTGCGCTTGCGCAAAATGGATCGCGACACCATCGCCAAGAAGCTCGCCGCGATCCTGGCGACCACCAAGCTGGAACCACTGGCGCAGCGCTATCCGGGCGAGCTCTCCGGCGGCCAGCAGCAACGCGTCGCGTTGGCGCGCGCGCTGATCGTCGGTCCCGAGACGCTGCTGCTCGACGAACCCTTGTCCAATCTCGACGCCAATCTGCGCGAGGAGATGCGGTTCGAGATCCGCCGCCTGCACGACGAATATCGCTACACCACGGTCTATGTCACCCACGACCAGTCCGAGGCGATGACGACCGCCGACCTGATCGCGGTGATGAATGCCGGCAAGATCGACCAGCTCGGCAGCCCTGAGGACATCTATGCGCGGCCGGAATCCGAGTTCGTCGCGCGCTTCATCGGCGCCGCCAATGTGATCAAGGGCACCGCGCGCGATGCGAACCACGTGGAGTTCGCCGGCGCAACGCTCGAGGTGGTCGGCGCCACGCTGACGACCGGCCAGAGTGCGCCGGTCGCGATCCGCCAGCACGAGATCCAGCTCGCGACGCAACCGCCCGCGGCGGCGCAGAACACGCTCAAAGCCATCGTGACGCGGCAGGTCTATCTCGGCATGAACCGCGACTACATGGTGGAAACCGCTGACGGCACATCGCTGCGGGTGACCACGCCGACCGAAACCGCAGTCGAGAAGGGCAGCGAGGTCTGGCTGACCTTGCCGCCCGCGCGCTGCCGGGCGCTGAGCCGATGACAACAAGAAACGGAGCCACGCGATGCGGAAGCCGATTTCCAGACGCGATGTCCTGAAAGGCTCTGCGGCGCTTGCGGTCGGCACGGTGTTCGCGTCACCGGCACGCGCCGCCGCGCCCGAGCCGGTCGCGATCACGCCCGATCTCGTCGCCGCCGCGACCAGGGAAAGCAAGCTCGTGTTCTATTCGTCGATGGACCTGCCGGTCGGCGAAAAGCTCGGCAAGGCGTTCGAGGCCGCCTATCCCGGCATCACCGTACAGATCGAGCGTTCCGGCTCGGAGCGGCTGTTCCAGCGCGTGGCGCAGGAATTCGATTCCAACATCCACGCCGCCGACGTCGTCAACAGCGCCGATGCCTCGCATTTTATCCCGTGGAAGAAGAGCGGCTGGCTGATGCCGTTCGTGCCCGAAGACGTCGCGAAGCATTTTCCCGACAACTATCGCGACCCCGACGGCATGGCCGTGACCACGCGGCTGTGGCTGTCGTCGATCGCCTACAACACCAATCTGGTGAAGGCGGAGGACGCGCCGAAGAGCTATGCCGACCTGCTCGATCCCAAGTGGATGGCCAAGATGGTGAAGGGCCATCCGGCCTATAGCGGCACCATCATGACCACCACGTTCCAGATCGTGCGCGAGCTCGGCTGGCCGTATCTGGAGAAGCTCTCCAAGCAGCGCGTGATGCAGGTGCAGTCCTCGACTGATCCGCCGAAGAAACTCTCGCTCGGCGAACGCGCGGTGATGGCCGACGGCAATGAGTATGGCATCGTGCTCCTGAAGGAAGCCGGACAGCCGGTCGAGCCGGTCTATCCGACCGAAGGCACGCCGACGATCTCGGGTCCCACAGGCATCTTTGCCGGTGCACCGCATCCGAACGCCGCAAAGCTGTTCCAGGCCTGGCTGCACACCCGCGAGACCCAGCAATTCTTCGTCGACTTCACCGGCCAATATTCGCTGCACGCCCAGGTGCAGCCGAAGGCCGGCCGGCGCAAGCTTTCCGACATCAAGCTGATGAAAGAGGATCCGGCGGGGGTGGAAGCGATGACCGAAGAGATCAAGACGCGCTATGCGCGGCTGTTTCGGGTGTGAGGATGCCGAGCGTCAGTCGCACGGTCGTTCTTCACCTCGCCCCGCTTGCGGGGAGAGGTCGGATTGCATCGCAAGATGCAATCCGGGTGAGGGAGTACAGGTCTCACCAACGTCAACACGCGTGGAAGCAGCCCCTCACCCCAACCCTCTCCCCGCGAAGAGCGGGGAGAGGGAATGGATGGCGCGCAAATCGGGGATAGCATGACTCTAACAACCACCTCCCCCGCCTCCAAACCGCGTATCGACTGGACACGCCCCGTGCTGTGGCTGTTCGCGGCGGTGCTCATCCTGCTGATCCTGCTGCCGCTGTCGTGGCTCGCGGTGTTCGCCTTCACCGACAAGAGCCGGCATCCGACGCTGCAAAACTTCGTCACGCTGTTCAGCAATCCGGATTTCCTCGATCCGCTGCTGACGACCGCGATCATCGCGACCACGTCGGCGCTGATCTGCTGCATCGTCGCGGCGCCGATCAGCTGGCTGGTGTCGCGCACCGACATGCCGGGACGGCAGACCATCCGCGCGCTGGTGACGGCCTCGTTCGTGACGCCGCCGTTTCTCGGCGCGGTCGCCTGGGAACTGCTGGCTGCGCCGAATTCCGGGCTGTTGAACCAGCTCTACCGGCTGTTCGCGGGCGAAGATGCCGACGCGCTGTTCAACATCTATTCGATGACCGGGATCATCTTCGTGATCTCCTGCTACACGTTCCCGTTCGTGTTCGTGCTGGTGGCCAATGCGCTCGACACCATGCCGGGCGAGCTGGAAGATGCCTCCGCGATCCTCGGCGGTAATGCCTGGACCACCGCGCGGCGGGTGACGATCCCGCTCGCGCTGCCCGCGCTGGTCGCGGGCGCGCTGATCGCGTTCCTGCAGGCGATGACGCTGTTCGGCTCGCCGGCGATCCTGGCGCTGCCGGCCGGCTTCCACACCATGACCACCAAGATCTGGAGCCTGTTCCAGTACCCGCCGAAGCTCGAGCTCGCGGCCGCCGCCGCGGTGCCGCTGCTGGTGCTGACCATCCTGCTGCTGCAAGGCCAGAAGGCGCTGCTCGGCCGCCGCGGCTATTCGGTGATCGGCGGCAAATATGGCGCGCCGCGCCGGGTCGAATTGCGCGGCTGGCGCTGGGCCGCGCTCGGCTTCTGCCTCTTGGTGCTGCTCAACCCGGTGTTCCTGCCTTACCTCGCGTTGCTCAACGCCGCGTTCTCGCCGAACGCGACCACGCTGGTGACGCCGTCGACGGCGACGCTGCACAACATCGTCTTCGTGTTCACCGAGCTGTCGTCGACCCAGCTCGCGCTCAAGAACACCGTGATCCTCGGCACCGCGACCGCGACCATCGGCACCATCCTCGCGCTCGTCATCGCCTATGTCACGACGCGCAAGGTGATCGCGGGCCACCGCGTGCTCGGCTTCCTCGCCACCGCGCCGGTCGCGGTGCCCGGCATCGTGCTCGGCGTCGGCCTGTTCCTGAGCTACACGCGGCCGCCCTTCGTGCTCTATGGCACGCTGTGGATCCTGCTGCTGGCGTTCCTCACCATCAACCTGCCCTCGGCCTATCAGCAATTGCAGGCGGCGTTCGCGACCATCCATCCCGAGCTCGAGGAGGCGAGCCGCATCCTTGGCGCGACCCGGTTGCAGGCGCTGCGCCAGATCACCGCGCCGCTGTTGCGTACCGGCGTGATCGCGACCTGGTGCTTCATCTTCATCGGGGTGATGCGGGAACTGTCGGCGGCGATCGTGCTGTTCACGTCGCAGACCAAGGTGCTCTCGGTCCTGATCTACGATCTCAACGAAGGCGGCGACCTTGCCGCGATCGCGGTGCTCGGCATCGCGATGCTGGTGATCACCTTCGCCGTGGTGCTGGCGGTGAACCGGATCCCGATGTCCGGCGGCAATGCGGGCGCGCGGCTGCGGAACGGGTAGCTCGCTCTGTCCTCACGGTCATTGCGAGCGAAGCGAAGCAATCCATCGGTCCGCATACGCGGAGCCATGGATTGCGTCGTCGCTTCGCTCCTCGCAATGACGGGGATAGTGAGGACGTCCAATCGCCCGCCCCATCTGGCAATCGCCACATTCATCCCGATATAGAGCGGAACCCCGCACCATGAGGATCGTGTGACCAAATCCGCCACCACAACATCGCCCCCGGTCGCGCCGCGCCGGCCGCATTCCTTCACCACCCACGGCATCACGGTGACCGACGACTATGCGTGGATCAAGGATCCGAAATGGCAGGAGGTGCTGCGCGATCCCTCGATCCTTGATCCCGATATCCGCACCTATCTCGAGGCCGAGAACGGCTACACCGAGAGCCTGCTCGGCCACACCGACGGCTTGCAGAAGCGGCTGGTGAAGGAAATGCGTGGGCGGATCAAGGAGGATGATTCCAGCGTGCCATCGCCGGACGGCCCGTTCGCCTATTTCCGCAAGTTCCGCGAGGGCGGCCAGCACGAGCTGTACTGCCGCACGCCGCGCGACGGCGGCGACGCCCATGTCGTGCTCGACGGCGACGCGCTGGCGAAGGACCACAAATATTTCAAGTTCGGCGGCAGCCGGCATTCCAACGATCACCGCCTGCACGCCTGGAGCGCCGACACCAAGGGCTCCGAATATTTCTCGATCCGGGTGCGCGACTGGGCCACCGGCGGTGATCTCGACGACCTCGTCGAGGAGACCGACGGCGGCGTGGTCTGGGCCGCGGATTCCAAAAGCTTCTTCTACGTCAAGCTCGACGACAATCACCGGCCGATGCAGGTGTGGCGGCACAAGCTCGGCACCAAACAGGCCGACGACACCCTGATCTATGAGGAGCAGGATTCCGGCTGGTTCACCCACCTGCACGAGAGCGCGAGCGGCCGCTTTTGCGTGATCGCGGGCGGCGACCATGAGACCTCGGAACAGCGGCTGATCGATCTCTCCAGTCCCGACGCGCCGCCGCGGCTGGTCGCGGCACGCGAGGAAGGCGTGCAATATTCGATCGCCGACCGCGGCGACGAGCTGTTCATCCTCACCAACGCCGACGACGCCATCGACTTCAAGGTCGTCACCGCGCCGCTCACCGCGCCCGAGCGCAGCAACTGGCGCGACCTGATCCCGTATCGCGAAGGCGTCTATGTGCTCGACGTCGAGCTCTATGCCGGCCACATGGTGCGGCTGGAGCGCGCCAATGCGCTGCCGGCGATCATCATCCGCGACCTCAGGAGCGGCGAGGAGCACGCGATCGCTTTCGACGAGGCGGCCTATTCGCTCGACACCATGGGCGGCTACGAGTTCGACACCACCAATTTACGTTTTGCCTATTCGTCGATGACGACGCCGTCGGAAGTCTATGACTACGACATGGCGACGCGGACGCGGAGCTTACGCAAGCGGCAGGAGATTCCGTCCGGCCACAACCCGGCGGACTACGTCACCACCCGCATCATGGCGACCTCGCATGACGGCGCGCAGGTGCCGGTCTCGATCCTGCATCGCAAGGATTTCGTCCGTGAAGGCAAGGCGCCGCTCTTGCTGTATGGCTACGGCTCCTACGGGATGGCGATGCCGGCATCGTTTGCCGCCAACCGGCTGTCGCTGGTCGACCGCGGCTTTGTCTATGCGATCGCGCATATCCGCGGCGGCGCCGACAAGGGCTGGGGCTGGTATCTCGACGGCAAGCGCGAGAAGAAGACCAACACGTTCGACGATTTCGCCGCCGCCGGGCGTGCGCTGATCGAGACGAAATACACGAGTGCCAAGCGCATCGTCGGCCATGGCGGCTCGGCGGGCGGCATGCTGATGGGCGCGGTGGCCAACCGCGCCGGCGAACTGTTCGCCGGCATCGTCGCCGAAGTGCCATTCGTCGACGTGCTCAACACCATGCTCGACGACACGCTGCCGCTGACGCCGCCGGAATGGCCGGAATGGGGCAATCCGATCGAGAGCGAGAAGGATTTCCGCACCATCCTGTCCTATTCGCCCTACGACAATGTCGCGGCCAAGGACTATCCGGCGATCCTGGCGATGGGCGGGCTCACCGATCCGCGCGTCACCTATTGGGAGCCGGCGAAATGGATCGCGCGGCTGCGCGCCACCATGCGCGGCGGCGGCCCGGTGCTGCTGCGCACCAACATGGGCGCCGGCCACGGCGGCGCGTCCGGCCGCTTCAACCGCCTCGACGAGGTCGCGATCGTCTACGCGTTCGCGCTGTGGGCGGTCGGGATGGCTGACAAGGCGGAGGTGTAACTTCTCCCTCGCCCCGCTCTTGCGGGGAGAGGGCTGGGGTGAGGGGCCGCCTCCGCAAACTCGATGAAATGAATTTGCGGAGACTCCCCCTCACCCGGATCGCATCTGGCGATGCGATCCGACCTCTCCCCGCAGGCGGGGCGAGGTAAGCAGGAACCCCGGATTGCGCTTCGCTCCATCCGGGCTACACGCTCGGTTGGCTTGCGCGGTCCCCTCCCCATCGTCGTCCCGGCGAAGGCCGGGACCCATACCGCGTGATCTATCGAGCAAGGAAGTCGCAGTCCCACGGCACGCAACGCAACTGCCGGTCTTCGCCAAACCCCTCCCTGGGGTTATGGGTCCCTGCTTTCGCAGGGACGACAGCGGAATGCGTGGCAGCCGCTACCGCCCCTTCGCCTTCCGCCACGCCGCGAAATCCTTCAGCGTCTGTTCGTCGGTCGCAGGATAGAGCCCGAAGATGCCGCGGCCGTTCTGGACCTGCTCGGTGACGAAATCCTCGAACGCGGTCATCTCGAACGTCTCCTCGGCGATCTCGTCGGCGAGATGCGCCGGGATCACGATGACGCCGTCGCTGTCGCCGAGGATGACGTCGCCGGGAAACACCGGCGCATCGCCGCAGCCGATCGGCACGTTGATCTCGATCGCCTGGTGCAGCGTGAGGTTGGTCGGCGCGCTCGGGCGATGATGAAAGGCCGGGAAGCCGAGCCGCGCGATCTCGGCCGAATCCCGGAAGCCGCCGTCGGTGACGACGCCGGCGCAGCCACGCTTCATCAACCGCGTCACCAGGATCGCGCCGGCCGACGCGGCGCGCGCATCCTTGCGGCTGTCCATCACCAGCACGCTGCCTGCCGGGCAATCCTCGATCGCCTTGCGCTGCGGATGCGAGCGATCGCGGAACACCTCGATCTTGTTGAGGTCCTCGCGCGCCGGCATGTAGCGCAGCGTGAAGGCCTCGCCGACCATGGTCGGCTGATCCGGACCGAGGGGATGAACATCCTGGATCATCTGGATGCGGAAACCGCGCTTGAACAGCGCGGTCGCGACCGTCGCGGTGGAAACGGATTTCAGCTTGTTGCGGGTGGTGTCGCTGAGTTTTGACATGATGCTTTGTCCCCGGCTGTCATTCCGGGGCACGCGAAGCGTGAACCCGGAATCTCGAGGTTCCGGGTTCGCTTCGCGCCCCGGAACGACGGTGTGATGAACTAGTAAATCGACGGCTCGCCGACCGGCTTACCAAAGCCGGTCTCGAGGAAATCGAAGTCGCAGCCCTCATTGGCTTGCTTGATGTGCTTCGAGAACATCCAGCCATAGCCGCGCTCGAAGCGCTGCTCGGGCTGTTTCCATTCGGCGCGGCGCCTGGCCAGCTCCGCCTCCGGCACATCGAGATTGATGGTGCGCGCGGCGACGTCGAGCGTGATGCGGTCGCCGTTCCTCACCAGCGCCAGCGGGCCGCCGATATAGGATTCCGGCGAGACGTGCAGGATGCAGGCGCCGTAGCTGGTGCCGCTCATCCGCGCGTCCGACAGCCGCACCATGTCGCGCACGCCCTGCTTCACCAGCTTGGTCGGGATCGGCAGCATGCCCCATTCCGGCATGCCCGGCCCGCCCTGTGGACCGGCATTGCGCAGGATCAGCACGTGATCGGCTGTGACGTCGAGATCGGGATCATCGACTGCCTTCTTCATCGACGGATAGTCGTCGAACACCAGCGCAGGCCCGGTGTGCTTGAGGAAACGCGGATCGCAGGCGCTTGGCTTGATGACGCAGCCATCGGGCGCGAGATTGCCCATCAACACCGCGAGTGCGCCCTCCTTGTAGATCGGGTTGTCGACGGTGCGGATCACGTCGTCATTGTGTACTTCGGCGCCTGCGATGTTCTCGCCGAGCGTCCTGCCTGACACGGTCATGCAGTCGAGATGCAGATGCGCCTTGATCCGGTTCATCAGGCCGGGCAGCCCGCCGGCGTAGAAGAAATCCTCCATCAGATAGAGGTCGCCGCTCGGCCGCACATTGGCGATGACAGGCACCTTGCGGCTCGCGATCTCGAAATCGTCGAGCGAAATGTCCTGGCCGGCGCGGCGCGCCTGCGCGATGAGGTGAATAATGGCGTTGGTCGAGCAGCCCATCGCCATCGCGACCGTGATCGCGTTCTCGAAGGCCTTGCGGGTCTGGATCTTCTGCGGCGTGAGATCCTCCCAAACCATCTCGACGATGCGGCGGCCGGCCTCCGAGCTCATGCGGATGTGGTTCGCGTCGGCCGCGGGGATCGACGAGGCACCCGGCAGCGTCATGCCGATGGCTTCGGCGATCGCGGTCATCGTCGAGGCCGTGCCCATGGTCATGCAGGTGCCGTAGCTGCGGGCGATGCCGGCCTCCATGTCGACCCAGTCCTTATCGGAGATCTTGCCGGCGCGGCGCTCGTCCCAGTATTTCCAGGCGTCGGAGCCGGAGCCCAGCGTGCGGCCCTTCCAGTTGCCGCGCAGCATCGGTCCGGCGGGCAGGTAGATCGCCGGCAGGTTCATGCTGGTGGCCCCGAGCAGCAGGCCGGGCGTGGTCTTGTCGCAGCCGCCCATCAGCACCACGCCGTCGACCGGATGGCCGCGCAGCAGTTCCTCGGCATCCATCGCCAGCATGTTGCGGTAGAGCATCGTGGTCGGCTTCAACAGCGATTCCGACAGCGACAGCGCCGGCAGCTCGAGCGGAAAGCCGCCGGCCATCAGCACGCCGCGCTTGACGTCGTCGACCCGGCTCTTGAAATGCATGTGGCAGGGCTGCGCATCCGACCAGGTGTTGATGATCGCGATCACCGGCCGGTCGCGCCACTCCTCCGGCGCGTAACCCATCTGCATCGCCCGCGATCTGTGGCCGAAGGCGCGCAAATCGTCGGGCGCAAACCAGCGCGCGCTGCGCAGTTGATCAGGGGTCTTGTTCTTCTTCGTCATCGCCATGGGTCTCGACATTGCTCGCACGCGCGCGGTCCCGGCGCGCTTGCCCTGCGTCAGGCATATACTCGATTTTCTGACGTGTCGTCCCGCGCCCGGCGCAGACGTGCCGTTCGCTGAACGTGCGCCGCACAGGCTCCGCAATGTGGCGATCGGAACGTAAACCGGCCCTGGCTTACTTTTGCTGCGCCGTCATCACGATGCGGACCAGATCGGCGGCGTTGCGCGCGCCGAGCTTCTTCATGATGTTTGCGCGGTGATCCTCGATCGTGCGTGGGCTGATGCCGAGGTGGCGCCCGGCTTCCTTGTTAGAGGCGCCCGCGGTGAACTGCTCGAGCACCTCGCGCTCGCGGCGGGTCAGCGGCTCGCGACCAGGGAAGTGCAGCGCGGCGATCCGCGACGCCGACGTCTCGGCCTGGCGCCTGGTGTAGGCGTCGATCGCCTCGTTCAGACGGCTCACGATCTCGTTGCCGCGGAACGGCTTCTCGATGAAGTCGAGCGCGCCGTTCTTGATGGCGCTGACCGCCATCGCGATGTCACCCTGACCGGAGATCATGAAGATCGGCGCCGGATAATCCTCGCCATGCAGCTCTCTCAGGATATCGAGGCCGGATTTACCGGGAATATGCACGTCGAGCAGGATGCAGGCCGGCGTCCTGCTGCGCGCCACCGCGAGCAACGCCGCGCCGTCCGCAAAGCAGATCACCTTGTAACCAGCGGTCGAGAGGACCACTGAAAGCGTCTCGCGAACGGCAGGATCGTCGTCGACTACAAAGATTTCCCCGCGCGGAGCGCCATTCTCAACCATATGCATCGTCCATCAGTGGTGAAGCGTGCTGCCCTGACCGCACAAGAACTAACTCGACCATCTCGATCAATGGACCCGTATTTGTACGGGACGTCCGCTTAACGCACAAGTAGCACCGCGTTCCCTAAAAGTGGGGGGCAGTGGAGAAACATGCATGGAAAATGCAGCGTCGGACCGCGTTGCAGCGCGCTTGGACGAGGGCCATGATCCCTACGGTCTGATCGTGACGGACCTGGTCGCGCTGATTGGCCATGTCCAGGCGAGCCTGCGGCTGATCGAAGCGGCGATTGCGCGCGAGGCCGTGCTGGCCGCGCGGCAGGCCGACGTCGACACCGTCGTTCTCGACGACGTTACCCCGCACTATCTAACAGCATCTACCGCCCTGAAGGCATGCGATGCTGGCTCGACGCGGCGCTCGACCGCCTGCGCGATTCCGGGGCACCGGCGCGTCTTTTGAACTGACCCGCCGTAACCGACGGGCTCGGCCCCATCACCTCGATTGTCCCGACGACGCCCAACCCATCAGGCGGCGGTCTGTTCCACGCATCGTCCGGATTGGCCGCGGGCCTTGCCCGCCCGGTCGGATCAGGCTCTCTTGACGTCAGGCCCTGGCCCGCTCTTCGTCCGCGGCCGATCGGCGTTTGCTCGGCTTGCCCTTGAGGAAGCTGACATCCATTTCGGTGCCGTTGACGCGGACCAGTTCGCAACGGCGATAGGCAAGTCCGGTCGAGGACAGCAGCAGGAAGAACTCCTTCAGGTTGAGCCCCTGAATGGAACCTTCGACGGTCAGCGAGGCATCGGTGTCCGAGATGGCATTGAGCTGGCAGTCGCGCCGCCAGGTGCCGTCGATGGCCATGATGCAGACATCGACACCCCGGCTGAAGGTGACCCGCTCAATGGATTTGCCGTCCTCGGTCATTGCTCAATATCCGACCGCCATGGCCGGCTTCGGCATGGCGAGCCCGGCCCGCACCCCGCTCGGCCGATACAGGCCACGCCGCTCGGGAAGCGGCTTGAACGTGTCGGTCAGGCCGACCACGGTTTCGGCGGCACCCAGCACCAGGAAGCCATCGGCCTCCATCAACCGGGCGAGACGGTTGAAGATGTTGATCTTGGTGTCCTGATCGAAATAGATCAGCACGTTGCGGCAGAAGATCACGTCGAACGTGCCGAGCTGGGAGAAATCGTGCAGCAGATTGAGCTGGCGGTGCTGGACCATCGCGCGCAACTCGGGATTGACCTGCCAGAACTCACCCGACTGCTTGAAGTACTTGACCAGCATCTGGATCGGCAGTCCGCGCTGCACCTCGAACTGGCTGTAGATGCCGGCCTTCGACTTCTCCAGCACCTCCTGCGACAGATCGGTCGCGATGATCTCGACGCGCCATCCGGCAAGCGCCGCGCCCATTTCCTTCAGGCACATCGCCAGCGAATAGGGCTCCTGGCCGGTCGAGCCGGCGGCGCACCAGATCCGGACGCTGCGGCGCGCGGCGCGTGCCTTCAGCACGTCCGGCATGATGGTGTCGCGGAAGTGCTCGAACGGCACCTTGTCGCGGAAGAAGAACGTCTCGTTGGTGGTCATGGCCTCGACCACCTGGACGGTGTGCGCGGACGAGCCCGCCTTGATCTTGGCGACCAGGTCGGGGATGCCGGACAGGCCGCTTTTGCGCGCCAGCGGCAGCAGGCGGCTCTCGATCAGATATTGCTTGTCCGCGGACAGATCGAGACCGGACTGGTCCTTCAGGAGCTTACGCAGATACTCGTAGTCGGGGGGCGTCACGGGAGCCTCACAAGGGACTGAATGGTGAAACTGGGTGTCAGGCTTCGGCCGACGCGTCGAGCGCCAGCAGGCCCACTTCCTGGAATTTCGCGATCACGATGTCCTTGTCGAACGGCTTCATGATGTATTCGTTGGCGCCGGCATGCAGCGCCCGCGAGATGTGGTCGATGCCGTTCTCGGTGGTGCAGAACACGACCTTGGGCTGATCGCCGCCGGGCATGCGGCGGAGCTGCACGAGGAATTCGAAACCGTCCATGACCGGCATGTTCCAGTCGAGCAGCACGGCATCCGGCAGCGCGCGCTTGCAGGCCTCGAGCGCGACCGCGCCGTCCTCGGCCTCGATGACGGTGAACTCCATTCCTTCCAGAATGCGGCGCGCGATCTTTCGCACCACGCCGGAATCGTCGACGACGAGACATGTCTTCATGTGTTGGCCTCCTTGTGGAATCCACCGTCTCCGCGGTGGAGTGTTACGCTGCAGCAGCTGTTTTGGGCACCAGTTCGAGCACGCGATCGATATCGAGGACGACCATGAGCTGGCCGTCGAGGCGGTGGACGCCGCCGGCGAGCTTGGCCATGCGGGGATCGAGGTTGATCGGGTTGTCCTCGCGGCTGTTTTCGGAGAGCCGCAGCACCTCGCCGATCTGGTCGATCAACAGGCCATAGGATTCGCCGCGCTGGTCGACGCCGACCGCCATCGGCAGCTGGCCGTCGTCGGCCTTTGGCAGCCCGAGCCGGGCGCGCATGTCGACCACGGTGACGATGCGGCCGCGCAGATTGAGCACGCCGGCGATCTCGCTGGAGGCCAGCGGCACCCGCGTCAGCCGCTCCGGCATGAACACGTCCTGCACCCGCGAGATCGGCAGGCCGAACAGCTGCCCGCCGATCACGGCGGTGACGTATTCGGCCATGGCGCCCTCAGTCGTCTCGGTCTTGCTGGTCATCGATGAACCTTTTGTTTGAGCATGATCCGATCGGAAAACCGCTTCACACTTTTCCGGATCATGCTCTCTTCCCTCAAGCCGCCCGGCGCAGTTCGGCGGTCTGCTCTTTCAGCGCCGCGATCAGCCCGGGACGATCAAACTTGGCGACATAGTCGTGGAAGCCGGCCTGCCGGCCGCGCTCGATCGCCGCCGGCGACACCATCGCCGACAGCGCGATGATCGGCAGCTGGTTGAAGTTGTGGTCGCTTCGGATGTTCTCGGCGAACTCGAAGCCGTTCATCTCGGGCATCTCGATGTCGGTCAGCACGACGTCGAAGCTCTGTCCCGAACGCAGCGCCGCGAGCCCCTCCTGCGCGCCGCCCGCGGTCCTGACCTTGTAGCCGGCGGCTTTCAAGACCGGCGCCAGCATGTTGCGGAAGAACGCTGAGTCATCGACCAGCAGCACCGACTGCGCCGAGGCCGACGGGCGCATCTCCTTGCGCGAGAACCAGTCGGCAAACGCCATCGGCAGGAAGTGGCCGACGTCGATCACCTCGGTGGCCTGGCCCTTGATCACGGCCGAGCCCAAAATGCCGTCCTGCGAACCCGCGACCTCGATGTTGAGCCGCTCCTCGACGATGTCGATGATCTCGTCGACCACGAGCCCCATCGAGCGGCCGTCGTCGGCGAACACCAGGATCGGCTGCGAGCCCTGCGACTGCACCTCGACCCCGGCCATCTGCACCAGCGGCATCAGCTGCTCGCGGTACTGCACCATGTAGCGGCCGTTCGAGAGCTCGATCTTGTCGGTTGCGATCTCCTCCAGCCGGGTGACGAGGCCGAGCGGTACCGCCTTGGGCTGCGAGGAGCCGGCGCGGAACACCAAGAGCGAGGTCAGCTGCTCGCCGCTTGCGGCATGGGCGTTCGCATTGTCGTCGGCCAGGTCATGGGCCGAGGAGCCGGACGCGCCGAGGGCTTTTGCGATGCCATTGGGGTCGATGATCATGATCACGGCGCCATCGCCCAAAATGGTGTTGCCGGAGAACATGTCGATGTGCCGCAGCTTGGTCGACATCGGCTTGACCACGATCTCCTCGGTGTGGAACACGCCGTCGACCACGATGCCGAAGGTCTGGCTGCCGACCTGCGTGACCACGATGAAGCCGTTCTCGGCGTCGGTTGTGGTCGCGCCGTCGTCGATCTTGAGCAGCTTCTTGAGGTGGATCAGCGGCAGCAGCTTGTTGCGCAGGCGCAGCACTGCGGTGTCCTTGATCCGCTCGATGCGGTGCTCGGAGTTGGCGCGGGCCCGCACCAGCTCGACCACAGACAATTGGGGAATCGCAAAACGGTCGCCGCCGGCTTCCACGATCAGCGCCGAGACGATCGCCAAGGTCAGCGGGATCTTGATGGTGACCGAGGCGCCCTCGCCGGCCACGCTCTTGATGTCGATGGTGCCGCCGATCTGGTCGATATTGGTGCGCACCACGTCCATGCCGACGCCGCGGCCGGACACCGAGGTCACTTGGGCGGCGGTGGAGAAGCCCGGCGCGAAGATGAACTTGTGGATCTGGGCCTCGGTCATCTTCTCCAGCTCGGCCTCGGTGACGAGACCGTTCTGGAGCGCCTTGGCCTTGATCCGCTCGGTGTTGAGCCCGCGGCCATTGTCGGCGATGCAGATGATGATGTGGCCGCCCTCGTGATAGGCGGAAAGACGAATGGTGCCCTGCTCCGGCTTGCCGGCGGCGACGCGCTCGGCGGTGGTCTCCAGGCCATGATCGGCGGAGTTGCGCACCATGTGCGTCAGCGGATCCTTGATCAGGTCGAGCACCTGGCGGTCGAGCTCGGTGTCGGCGCCGTGCATCTCGAGCTCGATCTGCTTGCCGAGTTCGCCGGAGAGATCGCGGACGATGCGCGGCAGCTTCTGCCAGGCATTGCCGATCGGCTGCATGCGCGTCTTCATGACGCCTTCCTGCAGCTCGGCGGTGACGTTGGAGAGCCGCTGCAAGGGCACCTTGAACTCGGTGTCCTCGTTGCGGCGGGAGATCTCCAGCAGTTGGTTGCGGGTCAGCACCAGCTCGGAGACCATGGTCATGAGGTGTTCGAGGGTGTCGACATTGACCCGGATCGACTGGTTGGCGATCTTGTCGCCTTCCTGGACATCCTCACCGGCGGCCTTGCGGGCCGGCTTCTTGACAGCCTCAGCCGGCTCGGCGGCGGCGGCAGCAGGTGCAAGCTTCACGACCGGCGCCGGCGCGGCGACTTCGGTCTCGGTCTCGCGGAAGGCGCGCTCGAGCTCGTCGAGCGAGACCTCGCCCGGACGCAGCGGACGCTCCAGCGTCTGCACCACCAGCGTGCCTTCGGTCATTGCCGCCTGCACCGACGGAGCTTCGACGACCGGCACGTCTTCTTCAGCAGCAGCCGCCATCGACTGCGTCGAGCCTGACGATATCGACTGCGTCGAATCGGACATCGCCGCCATGCCGTGCTCGACCATCGCTTCCAGCTGATCGATCAGATCGCGGTCGTTGCCTTCAGGCTCCGCCTCGGTCGCCTCGAGCCCTGCCAGGATCTCCTTGATGCGGTCGATCGAGGACAGGATCAGCGTCACGGCTTCCGCCTTCACCGGCATGCCGTCGCGGAACTTGCCCATCAAGGTCTCGCCGGCATGCGCCAGCGCCTCGAGCCGCGGCAGCCCGAGGAAGCCGCAGGTGCCCTTGATGGTGTGCACAAGCCGGAAGATGTTATCCAGGATCTTCGCGTTGTTCGGATCCTGCTCGAACTGCACCAGCTGGTTGTCGACCGTATCCAGGCTCTCGCTGCTCTCCGTCAGGAACTCGCGCAACAGATCGTCCATGGATAGGTCCCCTCAAGGTGCTACGGAACGCTCGCCTTGCATCGATAACTTGGCCGGCTTCACGGCGACGTTAATTTTGCCGTCCGTGCAAATACGGACGATGAAGCCCTTCAGGCAGTTCGACGACGCATCACGACATCACGGCCACTTTCACAAGGACAGGCCCTTACCACCCGAACGGGAAAGAGGCCGTTCCACCGGTCATCGCAATTTGAACTAATTGGAATTGAGGACCGCTAAGTCCCGCGAAACGTTCGCGACGTGCCGACCGCCTGGGTCGGAACGCGATCGCTCATTGGTTGAAGCCGGCGGACTGATTAGGCGCAACCAAAGCACAAGGCGGCGGAGTTTCCTCCGCCGCCTCGATAGTCGATGTCTGTTGCGGCTACGCTTAGCGGAGCAGCTGCAGAACGCTCTGCTGCGACTGGTTGGCCAGCGCCAGCGCGGACACCGCGATCGACTGGCGGGTCGACAGCGCCTGGCTGTTGGCCGCTTCCTCGTTGGTGTCGGCCAGCGTCAGGTTGGACGAACCGGTCTGCAACACGTTGATCAGGTTCTTCGAGAAGTCCTGGCGGATCTGCACGATCGACAGGTTCGAACCGAGGGTCGAAGCCTGGGTGCGCAGCAGGCCGCTGGCCGAGTTGAGCGTCTTCAGGGTGGCGTTGGCCGAAGCGTTGTCAACGAAGTCCGTGCCGGCGGTCAGCTTGGTGAGGTTGAGGCCGGTGGCGTCGAAGGTCACGCCCTGGATCTTCAGCGTCGAGGAGCCCGTCTCGTTGAAGGTCAGCTTGAGCTGATCGCCATTGAGCAGGTTGATGCCGTTGTACGACGCGTCCTGGGCGGTCGTGGTGATCTGGTCCAGAATGTTGTTGTACTGGTTGACCAGGTTGGCGCGGTTCGCCAGCGCAGTCGGGTCCTGCACCGGAGCGCTGCCCGTGAGGCCGTTGAACAGCTTGCCGGCGCCGGCCGCCGTGCCGCCGATCGTGCCGATGGTCGCCGAAGCGGCATCGTTGGTGGTGCTGATGGTGAGCGCACCGGCCGCACTGAGCGAGGCCTGCAGGTTGTTGGCCGCCAGCGCGGCGTTCAGGTCGTTGAGGGACTTCACCTTGCCGGCACCGGTGCCGAAGGTGATGTTGGTCGCGGTGCCGTTGCCGGTCGCGCCAATGGTCAGCGTGAGCGTGTCCAGCGGGCTCGCGCCAGCCGTGCCGTTTGCGGTCGCCGTCGCACCGGCCGGGAGGCCGAGCTGCGTCGCGTCGCCCGAGCTGAACGTACCGACCGTGAGCGAGTCCGCGGCGCCGGCGGTGTTGGTGCTGGTCAGGACCAGCTTGCCGGTGCCGTCGATCGAGGCGGCGACCTTGGCGCTGGCGCCGACCTGCGTATTGATGGCGTCGCGAACCTGGGTGGCGGAGTAGTTCGTGCCCGAGTTCAAGGTCACAGTCTGGCTGTTGATCTGGAACGTCAGGTTCGCGCCGGCCGCGGTGAGGTCGATGCCGGTATAGGCGGCGGTGCTGGTGAGGGTTGCATTGGTCGGGGTCGCGGTGCCGAGCAGGTTGTCAGCGGTCGCGCCGGGGATCGCGGCGGTCGTCACCGACGACTTCGCGGAGTAGCCGACCGCGGCCTGCAGGGCCTGGTTGGCGACCGACTTGGCGCTGTCGACGAGCTTCTGCAGCGAGGTGATGCCGGTGTTAGCGGCCTGCAGCACCTGCACGCCGTTGCCGATGCCGTCCAGCAGGTTGTTGATGTCGCTGGCGCGGTTGTCGAGCGACTGGGCCGTGAAGAAGTTGGTCGGATTGTCGAGCGCAGTGTTGACCTTCTTGCCGGTGGACAAGCGGTTCTGCGTGGTGGCGAGCAGGTCAGCGGTCGACTGCAGCGAAAGCAGGTTTTGACGGACCGATGCCGAAAGAACGATGCCGGACATACTGGATACCCTTCTGGATGAACACGATTGACGCGACGCCGTAAATTTCGCACGGCGACCCACGTCACACTGGTCCGTCCGCGCTACCCGTTCGTTAAAGGGCTGGTCCGTACAAATACCCAGGACGGCCTTGCCGGTGATTCGACGGGCGGCGGGCGCGATGGCTGGCCGCAGCAGCGCGCGGTCGGCGCCGGACCGAAGTCATGGCCGCGAATTTCCTGCACATGTGCAGGACTTGTGGCATCCCGGCGCGGCGGGCCCGGCGCGTCGATAGCCGGCGTTGCAAGTCGCCACGATGCAAAGTCCGGCGAGGAACAGAGTTAATGGAAATCAATAAATGAGAGACAAAGTCGCGCTCCTATCTCGCGCCGCGCGAATCGACGTCGATCACCGGTGCCGGCGGCGGCCACGCCGTCTGCCCTCCAGAGGGTATAGTTTCGACACCACAACCCTTGTGCAATTGGACAGGCAAGCTATGTTCGCAGTCCTTCCACACGCCAAGAGTAGGTGATGCGAGACCGTAGTGCTCCCGCCCTCGGCAGGAGCAGCAATGTCCGCGGTATCGCGTCCGCCCAATCGTCTGTTGCAAGCACTTCCCCCCACGGAGTACGCGCAACTTCATCCCCTTCTGGAAACCGTCGACCTGACCAAGGAAACGGCGCTCGCCGATGCCGGCGCGCCGGTGCAGCGGGTTTATTTTCCGTATAGCGGCGTGGTCTCGATGATGATCAATCTGTCCGACGGGCAATCTGTCGAGATTGCAACCGTCGGTCGCGACGGCGTCGTGGGCGCGTCTGCCGCCCTGCACGAGCGGCCGCTGCTTGCCGACGCGATTGTCGTGGTGCCAGGCTCGGCCTCGATGATGCGAGCGGAGGATTTCCGCGAGGCAGCAAATCGCAGCGCGGATTTCCGGACCCTGGTTGCGCTCTATGAGCAGGCGCTGATGGCGCAGACGCAGCAATCCGTCGCCTGCAATGTTTCGCATCCGGTGGAGGCACGGCTGTCACGGTGGCTGCTGCGCGCACGCGATCTGTGCGGCAGCGAGGCGTTGCCGCTCACCCAGGAGATGCTGGCGCAGATGATCGGTGTCCGGCGCAATGCGGTTTCGATTGTCGCGCATGGGTTTCAGCAGGCCGGTATCCTGCGTTACAGCCGCGGTCATATCGAGATCACCGATATCGACGGCCTGCGGAAGGCGGCGTGTGAATGCTATACGACGGTCAAGGCGCACGCTGAACAATTGATCGGGCCGGAAGACTGACCGGCGCGCCGCCCAGCCCCAACTGTGACCGCGCACACAACCCGAATGTGCGGCGATAGGCGCATTCCTATTGGAAGCAAGACATGTTTCCATTGGAACCTTGACGTGCCAGAATAGGTTGCATGAACGTCCAGCTGCACGCGCCAGCCTGGGCCCAGAGACAAGCTTTGCCGGCAGGCTGGAGGTTGCTTTGGAAACGGTTCCTCGATCACCCAACGGATTCCTGGCGTCGCTCTCGGCGAGCGATTTCGAATTGATTCGGCCGCATCTGCGGACGGTCGAGCTCGCGGCCGATTCGGTCCTGGTCGAGACCGACGAGATGCTCAAGCGGACATACATGCCGCACAAGGGCGTGATCTCGCTGGTGGTCAAGCTGGCGAGAGGCGAGCGCGTGCAGGTCGCGATGGTCGGCCGCGACAGCATCTATGGCGCATTCGCCCCGCTCGTCGAAGGGCCTGTCCTCAACAACGCCACGGTGCTGGTGCCCGGCATCGCCTCGACTGTGGAACTCGAGCCGTTGCGCGCAGCTGCCGGCCAGAGCCCGACGCTTCGCGCGAGGTTGATCCGGCACGGGCTCGCCGTCTATGCCCAGATCCAGCAAACCGCCGGCTGCAACGCCGCGCACACCGTGGAGTCACGGCTGGCGCGATGCCTGCTGCACACGCGCGATCTCTCCGGCAGCAACAAGATCGTCCTGACGCAGGAGGCGATGGCGCAGATGATCGGCGCGCGCCGCAACAGCGTGTCGCTGGTCGCGCATACCCTGCAACAGGCCAATTTCATCCACTACAGCCGCGGGCACATCGAGATCACCAACGCGGATGGGCTGATCAAGACCGCGTGCGAATGCTACGCCGCGGTCAAGGCGCAATATGCCGGACTGCTGAATTGTCAGGAAGTCGGCCGCTAGAGTTCTTTATCTTGCCGAGTTGTCGTCGCGCGAACCGGCACCCGCTTCGCTCAAAAGCGCTCTGACCGCTGTGCAAGCCGTACTTCTACGGCGTGCGATTTTCATCGTCGGATAACGCTGTTTCCTCACATTCACGTGGACGCACGGGGGAGCCGATGTTCACGTACCAGACGACCGACCGGAAGGAAGCCCGGCGCTTCCGCATGGCCCAGTTCAACGGCCGGACCGCCACCATACGGTCGGCCGGCGCCACCGTTACGGGACGCGTGCGCGCGATCGTCGAAAGCAAGTCTGGCGCGACGGCGGCGTGGGTGGTCACGATCGTTCCGGATGAACCGAAAACATCCGCGCCGGCCGCTCGGCTCGCGCCGCGCCTGTGCTTCGCCGCGGAAGACGATTTCTGAGAAGACGATTTCTGAGAACCTGGTTCTAACGAACCGAACGCCGGTCAGAGCGTCCCAATAGAATCGGAACGCGGCTCCGGATTTCAGTTTTGACGCGTCTCCTTTACGCGAACCACTTCGCTTGAAATCGCTCTATGCGGAATGCAGCAAGGCCTTGCGGACGAGATCGGCGGTGTTGCGCGCGCCGAGCTTGCGCATCGCCTCGGCGCGATGGCTCTCGAACGTGCGCGGGCTGATGTTCATCCGCAGCGCGCCCTGCTTGTTGGAATAGCCGTCGCTGATCAGGCTGAGCACTTCACGCTCGCGCTTGGTCAACGGCTTGCGGCCGGCTTCCGGCGCGAACATGACATCCGGCGACCGGGAGCCTGCCGGCTTGTCGTCGCCCGGCGGCTTGAGATCGGTGGCCGGGACGGCATTGGGATAGAGGTCGGAAATCTGCTTCAGCATCGCGGACACGCGCTCGGTCTGCTCGAGCGCGTTCTCGATCACCTGCCGCAGATAGACGCCATTGCCGGGCGCGTGTGCGAATTGCTGACTGTGCTGTTTGAGCTCGTTCATATAGAGCAGCAGCGCCGTCACCGGCCCATTGAACTGCCGGACGATCGCGGCACCGGCGTCCGCCTGCGGCCGCGGCACTGCGGCTCCCTGAGCCTCAAGCGGCTGCGGCTCGAGGGTCGCGGTTCCACCCGTCCATGCCGGAAGGCGCGCCTCGGCTCGGTTGTCATGTTGCGTCATAAGTATGGTTTACCAAAGGTGAACTTGTGGCCGCGTTAACACGGGACTCCGTAGAACTACGGGTGACGCAACTGTGACCTTGGGCCCCGACCTGCCAAGCAGGCGCAGATTACCGCTGATTTGGCAACAAACCTCGCATATTTGAGTCGAATTACAGTATTCTTACGGGACGGGTAAGCGAGCTGCCACCGGCGGGATTCGCGGCCCGGAATTGAGCTTCAACGGTTCGGGCAGCCGTTTCCGACCCCTGGTTCCGGATTGAAAAAAGCGGCCGGCATCGCCTCAGGGGCGCCGGAGCCGAAGGAATTTCTGCAGGAACCGCCCCGAAAGAACGAACCTGAACCACCAATACGCCATTCGCCGGGTCGTCATCGATCATCCCTCTGGGCATCGGGATGGCGTCGGCATACCGCACGCGGGCGCGCGCACCTATGAGACGGTTCACATAAGCCGGGCAGCATCGGGTGCGCATCGGGTGGGGACCGGATCAGGCGAATGTCAATTTACAGCCCTGGCAGGCGTCGCGATGATCGCTGCCTCTCGATCAGCAACAAGGGCGCAGCCATGAAGCGAGGGTGGAACGGATCCTGGATTTCCTGGATGACGATTGCGGCGCTCGCCGCGGCACTGCTGCTTGGCGCAGGCGCGCAGGCCCAGACCGCGCCGACCAGCGATGCAACGCCGACGCCCGACAACGCCGTCATGCTCACCATCTTCTTCAAGCATGATCAGTCGCGACCGCTCGGTGAGCTCAATGCCCAGCTTGAGCGGCAGGGCTTCTACAAGGCGTTTCCGCCCGAGGGTGTCGAGGTCGTCAGCTGGTACGTGATGATGGGGATCGGCCAGGTGGTGACGCTGCGGTTGCCGGCATCGCGGCTGCGCGAGGTCAACCGCGTCATCGAGAACAGCGCCTGGGGCGCCTACCACACCGAGTTCTACCCGACCTACGACTACAAGGCGGTCGGGATCGGCAATCATGAAAAAGCAAAGCAGTAGCCGGTCGCATCGAGACCGCTGCCGGGAGTCACGGCCGCGCGACGGACTTGCCGGTTTTGGCCGAAGACCGGGTTGGCGATTGGATCCGATCCACCGCTATGCGTGGGCCCGCGAGCGCTGGCTCAATCACTTTGCCAGCGTCCGCAAATCCTCGGCGCGCCCGCTGCAAAGCAGGCGGCTGAATTCGTCAGGATCAATGGAGGCAGGCGGAAAATCGGCTGGGTTGCGTGCGACACGGCGCAGCCAGATCAATCGGAAGAGACGCTTGAGCATCTTCATGGTTGTCAGCCCCGATGAGCGTCATTGTTAAATCGCGGCAATGAAATTTGGTTCCACACCTTGTGGTCGCCCGACGCAAAATTTGGTTCAACGCCGTCAGGCGAACAGCGCCTTGCGCTTTTGCACGCGCGCAATGGATCGCCGCACCGCGGCCTGATCGAGTGATCCATCCTGCACCGCACCCGCGACCGCCGCGGCGATGCCGGCCATCTCCTGCTCCTGGTCGAACAGATTGTTGCCGATGCAGATCATGTCCATGCCGGCGGTGATCGACTGCAGGCTGGCCGCGCTTGTGCCGAGCGCCTTCTGCAACCCCTGCATCTGCATGTCGTCGGTGATCAGCAGCGTCTCGGGCAAGCGACGGCGAAGCCGGCCGAGCCCGGCCGATGACAATGTCATCGGATGCTGCGCGTCCCACTGCCGGACGATGGCGTGGCTGACCAGCACCGCATCGCCATAGGTGCGCGGCGCCAGCGCGTAGAACAGTTCCTCCTGCTCGGGACGCAGCGCATCGGAAATGTCCATGAACTCCAGGTGTGAATCGACGCTTGCACCGCCGATGCCCGGAAAATGCTTCAGGCAGAGGCCTACTCCCGCCTGCCGCGCCGCAGAGTCGACCAGCCGGGCATTGGCCTCGACCTCACCGATATCGGGCGAATAGGACCGCTTGATCCTGCCGATGTTGGGATTGTCGGGATTGTAGTCGACGTCGATGACAGGCGCGAAATTGTAGCGGATGCCGAGCCGGCGCAGCTCGCCGTAGCTTGCGGCCAGCACCGTCTGCTTTTCCGCGCGCGCGAGCAGATTGAACTCCTTCGCGCTCGGCAGCGGCTGAAAACCGCAGCTGTCCTTGAGCCGGCGCACCAGGCCGCCCTCCTGGTCGATGAAGACCAGCGGCCGCGACGGCAGCGCCGCGATCTCGGCGCAGAGCGACTGCACCTGCGCGGGCGAGGCGATGTTGTTGTCGTACTGCCGGGTCTGGCAGGAATAGTCGAACAGGATCACCCCGCCGAGCCCGAATTGCGCGGCAAATTCCTTCAGCCAGGGCGGAACGACCTTGCCGTAGAAGCCGAGGATGAAGAGTTCGCCGACGGACATGGCCACTCGATTCGGTTGCCGCACGGAATCAGCCGCGCCCGATGGAATAGCACGCCGCGGCGGCGGTAAGAATATGACGCAGGCAGCAGTTCGACTGCGTTCCCCGTGCTCGCATCACTATGTTAAGACACGCTGGCGGGCCTCGATCGCCTGCCACAACACAAGGACTTTCGGAAACGCCCATGACAGCAGCTTACGTCCCGCAAATGGCCCTTTACCGCCAATGGCTGAAGCAGACGCGCGGCCTTGAATTTGCGGATTTCGAGGCGATGCGGCGTTGGTCGGTGACCGATATCGACGGCTTCTGGCAGAGCGTCTGGGATTATTTCGACCTGCGCTCGCCGACGCCGCATTCGGCGGTGCTGGCCGAGCGCAAGATGCCGGGCGCGGTGTGGTTTCCCGGCGCTTCGGTGAACTACGCGCGCCAGGTCTTCCGCCATGTCGCGCCGGCGCATGCCGCGGGACTGCCGGCCCTGATCTCGAGCGGCGAGGACGGCAAGCTCTCGGAGACGAGCTGGCCCGAGCTGCAGCGCAAATCGGCAGCGCTGGCGCTGCATCTGAAGGCTAACGGCGTGCGCGCCGGCGACCGTATCGCCGCTTACTTGCCAAACATTCCCGAGACGATCATCGCGTTCCTCGCGACCGCGAGCCTGGGCGCGGTCTGGAGCGTCTGCGCGCCCGATATGGCGGCGCCCGCGGTGATCGATCGCTTCAAGCAGATCGAGCCGAAGGTGCTGATCGCCTGCGACGCCGTGACCTATGCCGGCCGGCGCCACGACCGGCAAGGTGTGATCGAGGAATTGCGGCGCGCGCTGCCGACCGTGCAGCATGTCATCCTGCACAGCGACGCCGCGCCGTCCGAGACGCGATTGTCAGCGATCCTCGCGGGCCGGAGCGCGGCGATCGACGCCTTCGAGCCGGAATGGCTGCCGTTCGATCATCCGCTCTGGATCGTCTATTCCTCAGGCACCACCGGATTGCCGAAACCGATCCTGCACAGCCATGGCGGCATCATCGTCGTGGCGCTGCCGCTCTCGACCCTGCACAACGACATCGGCTGCAGCTATCAGCCAAACTCGTTCGGCGAACGCTTCCACTGGTATTCTTCGACCGGCTGGATCATGTGGAATTGCCAGGCCAACGGCCTGCTCAACGGCACGACCTGCTGCATTTTCGACGGCAGTCCCGGCGGCACCAAGGACAAGCCGGACTGGACCACGCTGTGGCGCTTCGTCGCCGACGCCAAGGCCACCTTCTTCGGCGCCGGCGCGGCGTTCTTTGCCAATTGCACCAAGGCGGAAATCGATCTCGCCGCCGTCGGCGACCTCTCCGGCCTGCGCACGCTCGGCTCGACCGGCTCGCCGCTCAGCGCCGATACCCAGGCCTGGTTCAACGAGCGCTTCGCCGCGCTTGCGAAGCAGAACGGCAACGCCGCGCAGGCCGACATGTGGTGGGCCAATATTTCCGGCGGCACCGATTTCGCCGGCGCCTTCATCGGCGGCAATCGCGAGTTGCCGCAGACGCCGGGCATCATGCAATGCCGCCTGCTCGGCTGCGCGGTGGAAGCGTTCGACGAGCAGGGCCGCGCGGTGATCGACGAGGTCGGCGAGCTCGTCTGCACCGAGCCACTGCCCTCGATGCCGCTGCGCTTCTGGAACGATCCCGGCAACGCGCGCTACCTTTCCAGCTACTTCGAGACCTACCCCGACAATTTCGACGGAAGTGGCCGCGGCCCGGTGTGGCGGCATGGCGACTGGCTCAAGATCAACCCCGACGGCTCCTGCGTGATCTATGGCCGCAGCGACGCCACCATCAACCGCCATGGCTTGCGGATGGGCACCAGCGAGCTCTATTCCGCGATCGAGGCGCTGCCGGAGGTGCTGGATTCGATGGTCGTCGACCTCGAATATCTCGGCCGCGACAGCTACATGCCGCTGTTCGTGGTGCTGCGCGAGGGCATCGCGCTCGATGCCGCGATGAAAGCCAAGATCAACAAGGCGGTCGAGGCCGGGCTGTCGCGCCGCTTCCTGCCCAACGACATCTTCGTCGTGGCGGAAATTCCGCGCACGCTGTCCGGCAAGAAGCAGGAGCTGCCGGTCAAGAAGCTGTTGCTCGGCCACCCCGTCGAAAAGGTCATCAATCGCGATGCGATGGCCAATCCAGGATGCCTCGACTGGTATCTCGAATTTGCAAAGAGCTATCTGAGCAAGCAGGCCGGCGCGGCGTAACGGCCGCTGAATGCCACTCGCGTTTGGGATTTCACGACATGCCTTCACCCAACTACATCGACCCGCTCAACGGAAAACTCTATCCGCTGGATATCCCGCGCTGGTGCTCCGACGAAGGCAAGCCGCTCCTGATAACGCCGTTGCCGGGCATCTCCCGCGACGACATCGATCGCACGACGCGGTCGCTGTGGCGCTATCGCGCGGCGCTGCCGGTCGAGATCAAACGGCCGATCACGATGGGCGAAGGCTGCACGCCGGCCGTCGAGAAGGCGTGGGATGACCTGCGGCCGCATTTCAAGCTCGAATGGTTCAATCCGACCGCAAGCTTCAAGGATCGCGGCACCACGGTGATGCTGTCGTTCCTGCGCCAGCTCGGCGTCGATGCGGTGCTGGAGGACTCTTCCGGCAATGGCGGCGCGTCGGTTTCAGCCTATGGCGCGGCCGGCGGCATGCGGGTCAGGATCCTTGCGCCGGCGACGACGTCGCCGATGAAGGTGGCGCAGATGCACGCCTTCGGCGCCGAGGTGCAGCTGGTCGAAGGCCCGCGCGAGGAATCCGAGGCGGAAGCGATCCGCCAGTCGAAGCAGATCTTCTACTCCAGTCACAACTGGCAGCCGTTCTTCCTGCAGGGCACCAAGTCGCTGGCCTACGAGATCTGGGAAGATTTCGGCTTCACCGCGCCGGACAATGTCATCATGCCGGTCGGCGCCGGCAGCAGCCTGCTCGGCTGCTATATCGGCTTCAGGGAACTGCTCGCGGCCGGACAGATCGCACGGCTGCCGCGCTTGTTCGCGGCCCAGCCGCTCAACTGCTCGCCGGTCGATGCCAGCTTCGCCGCCGGCGTCGATACGCCGGTCGATCGCGCGGTCCGCAAGACCATCGCCGAGGGCACCGCGATCAAGCACCCGCTGCGGCTGAAGCAGATGATCGCGGCGCTGAAGGAGAGCGGCGGCGGCACGGTGGCAATTCCCGAGGACGGCATCGTGGCGGCGTTGAAGCGATTGGCGCAGACCGGCCTGTTCGTCGAGCCGACCTCGGCCTCGGCCGCCGCCGCGCTCGACGTCCTCAAGGCGCGCGGCGCGATCCGGTCGGCGGAGCGCACCGTCGTCATCATCAGCGGCACCGGGATCAAGGCGGCGGGGCTGATCACGGAGCTGCTCGGAGCGGGCTAGCCTTTAGCGCGCTCCGATTGGCCGTCCCTATCCCGCCTTGCGCAGCCTCAGGGATTCGTAGAACGCGGTCTCGAAATTGATGTAGCCGATAAAGGACGTCGGATCGCCAAACGGCAGGATCTGCGTCGCCCAGTATCCGCCGAAACCGTTCTGCCGATCGATCCAGTAGAACAGATTGGCGAGACCGGCCCAGCCGAGCGCGCCGGCGGGGCGGCCGGTCGGAGCCTGCTCCTCATTGATCATGAAGCTCAGCGCCCAGGACTTCGACTGACCGGGGAAGAACTCGGCGTCGTTGGCGAGCGAGGTGATCACGCCGGTGATCGCGGTGACCTTGTTGTTGCCGAGATGGTTCTTCTCCGCCATCCGCACGGTCTCCGCCTTGAGGACACGCCCGTGCTCGCCGGCGCCGTCGTTCAGCCACATCCGGATGAAGCGCATGTAGTCGCCGATCGTGCCGTAAAGTCCGTGGCCACCCATGTGGATCTCGGGATTGGCCGGCAGCTCGAAATCCATCGGCGTGAGCGAGCCGTCGGCGTTGCGGGCGTGGATGCCGGCGAGCTTGCGGCGCATCGCGTCGGTAAGCTCGAACGTCGTGTCCATGATCCCGAGCGGTTCGAAGATCCGCGTCTTGAAAACCTCACCGAGCCGACGGCCGGTGATGGCCTCGACGATCTGGCCGCACCAATCCATGTTGGTGCCGTATTCCCAGCGCTCGCCCGGATCGAACAGCAGCGGCGTCATCAGCGAAGCCTTGGACGCCGTGATGACGCTGGGCTGCCCCTTCTCCTGCGCCAGCCGGTTATAGGTGTGATTGATGAAGTCGTAGCTCAGACCCGCGGAATGGACCATCAGCATGCGGGTGGTGATGTCGCGCTTCGGCGGACGCAGCCGCGGCTCGCCCTTGTCGTCAAAACCCTCGATCACCTGGAGCTTGCCGATGTCGGGCGCATAGGTTTTGGCCGGCGCGTCGAGATCGAGCTTGCCTTCCTCGACGAGTTGCAGGACGGCCGTCCCGGTGATCGCCTTGGTGGTCGAGAAGATGGCGAACACGCTATCGGCGGTCATATCGGCGGGCTGGTCGAGACGGCGCTTGCCGGCGGCACCTTCATAGATGTTGCGATGGCGGTCGGTCACCATCGCAACGACGCCGGGAACGCGCGGGTTTGAAGTCACGACGCCGTCGAGAATCGCATCTGCTGCTGCACTGAAATTCGTGCTCATTGTCTTCCTCCAATATTCTTGTGATGTTGACCTGCGTAGCCCGGATGGAGCGAAGCGAAATCCGGGGTTGGTGCAGCTGGTGTCACTGGTCCCGGATTGCGCTTCGCTCCATCCGGGCTACGAAATCAGCCCTACTGCGTGACGAAACCGCTATAGCCGCTCGCGGCGACCTCGTCGCATTTCTGGCGATAGGTGCCGACACCGCCGCAATAGGACAGCACCCGGCGCGGCTTGCCCTCGACATTGGAGCCCAGGTACCAGGAGTTGGTCTTCGCGATCAGCGTTGCGTTGGCGGTCTCGTCGTGATGCGCCACCCACTGATCCTCGGTATCCCTGGTCGGCTCGATGACATTCAGGTTCTTGCCGCGCAAATATCTGATGCAATCGGCGATCCACTCCACCTGCTGCTGCAGGCAGGTCGTCATGTTGCAGAGTGCGGCCGAGGGCGCGAGCGGCACCGCTGTCGTGAACAGGTTCGGATAGCCATGGACCTGCAAGCCCATCGTGGTGCGGATGTCCCTGCCCCAATCATCCTTCAGCGATCGCCCGTCTCGGCCGCGGATATCGATCCGCGTCAACGCTCCCGTTCCGGCGTCGAAGCCGGTCGCCAGGATGATGACGTCGAACTCGTGCACCGTGCCGTCGGCGGTCTGGATGCCCTCAGGCGTGATGCGGGCGATCGGATTGTTCTTGACGCTGACGATCTCGACATTGGGCCGGTGGAAAGCCTCGAGGAAATTGCTCTCCAGCGGCACCCGGTGCGTGCCAAAGCCGTAGTCGGCAGGAATCAGCAGTTCGCACAGCTTGGGGTCCTTGATCCGCTCGCGCATCTTCTCGCGGACGAATTCGGTGATCTCGGCATTGACGGCTTCGTCGAAGAACAGTTCGGCGAAGGACGAGACCCACAGCTTCAGGGATCCGTCGTTCCAGCAGTCCTCGATCACCTGGCGGCGCTGCTGTGGTGTCAGGTCGGCCCAGGCGTGCTCGAAGTCGAATTCGAAGCCGGTGAACGTTTTCGGCAGCCGTTCGGTGAGGAACTTGAACTTCGACTTGTAGGCCTCGGCGTCCGCTGCATCCCATTTCGGGTTCTTCATCGGGATGATGTATTGCGGGGTGCGGATGAACACCTTGAGATGGCCGACCTCACCGGCGATCGACTGGATCACTTGGATTCCGGTCGCGCCGTTGCCGACCACGCCGACGCGCTTGCCGGCGAGCTCGATCGGCCCCTTGGGCCAGCGCGCGGTGTGGAACAGCTTGCCCTTGAACGTCTCCTGTCCCGGGAAGGACACGTGCGGGGCCGAGAGCATGCCGCAGCAGGTGACGAGGAACTGGGTATCGATCACGTCGCCCTGGTCGGTCGCGACCTGCCAGCGTTGCGTCGCCTCATTGAAATGCGCGCTCTTCACCGTGGTGCCGAACTGGATATCTTTCCTGAGGTCGAGGCGGTCGGCGACGTAGTTCAGCCAGCGCTCGATTTCCGGCTGGCCGGGGAATCGCTCGCTCCAGCTCCAGCCCTTGTAGAGCTCCTCGGAGAACAGGTACTGATAGGTGTGGCCTTCGGAATCGAAGCGTGCTCCGGGATAGCGGTTCCAGTACCAGGTGCCGCCGACACCAGACCCGGCGTCGATCGCCTTCACACTCAATCCCTGCTCACGCAGGCGGAACAATTGATAGAGACCGGCGACGCCGGCGCCGACGACCACGGCGTCGAGCTTGGTGGTTGCATGCGCACCATTGCTTCCATTCGACCTTGTGACGGTCTCGGTCATGATTTCCTCCTGTGTCTGGCTTCTCGCACGCACCTTCCCATCCGCGGTGTCGCCGGATGATGGTGCGTTGCGTCAATTTGGTCTCGGCCGCTATCGCCGAAACGCAGAGCAGGCTACGGGCCGTTCGGCCGCGCGGCTTGGATGAAACCGACAATCTCTGGAACGCGACCGTGCAATCGAGCACCTGCCGTTGGTCGGCTTGGCAAATGGCGAAAGCGGCCTATTCTGCGCTCAGCCGTCCGGCCAAGAACAAGCGGTCAACCGCGCCACCAATCCCAGGGAGGAGGCTCACGCGATGGGCCAGTTGATCACGGTCGAGGAGCTGCCGCGCTACGCTCCCGGCGAGATGAAGCTGGATAGTTTGTCAGTCGGGAGAAGCGATTTCCGGCTGCGAATTTTCCGCTATGCGCCGTCGGACATCTGGGTCCCGCCGTCGGCAAACTTCCTCCTGGTGCTCTATCGCGACGGCGTAACGTCGATGAACCGCCGCGTCACCGGCGCGTGGAAGCAGGATCACGTCGGTCGCGGCGTCACGTCGCTCATGACGCGCGCAGAGCCGTCAAGCTGGCATTGGAACAACGACATTGAGGTCAGCCATTTCTACATCTCCCCTGCCCTCATGACGAAGACCGCGAGCGATGCCTTCGACCGCGACGCCGAAACGATCGAGATTCACGACCTGCTCAAGGTCGAAGACCCAATGCTGACCTGGATCAACGATCAAATGGTCCAGGAAGTCGCCGCGGGCGGTCCCGGCGGACGGCTCTGCTATGATGCGCTGGCGCTGCAGGCGAGCGTGCACATCCTGCGGAAATATGCGGCGATCGAGTTCAAGATGCCCTGCGCGCAAGGACGCTTTCGCCCGGCGCATGCCCGGCTGATCGAGGACTATATCGAGCAGAACATCTTCCGGAACATCACGCTGGAGGAGCTCGCGAACATCTGCAATTGCACGCCGGTCCAGTTCGCCCGCAAATTCCGCGTGCATTACGGCATGCGGCCGCATGCCTATGTCCTGCGGCGCAAGGTGGAGCATGCGTGCCAGCATCTGCGCAAGGACCGCGTCGCGCTGAAGGAGATCGCGCTGCTCGCCGGCTTCGCCGATCAAAGCCACCTCAATCGCGTGTTCCGGCAGCACATGAACGTCACGCCGGCGGAATACCGCCGGCAGGTCTGCGAGCACACCATCCAGGCGTGAGACCGGGCCAGCGACGGACTCACACCGGTGGCGGGTTCAACCGCGCAAAGCCTTCCTGGATTCGGTAGGGATAGTACGGATAGGCCGGCATCACCGCGCTCGCGCGGTCGAGACGCGCGATCTGGTCCGGCGAGAGCGACCATCCGACCGCGCCGAGATTGTCGCGCAGTTGCACCTCATCACGTGCACCGATGATGACCGACGACACACTGGGACGCGTGAGCAGCCAGGCAATCGCGATCTGCGGCACGCTGCGGCCGGTCTCTGTGGCGATCGCGTCCAGCGCGTCGACGATCGCGTAGAGCTTCTGGTCGTCGACCGCCGGCCCGAACTGCGCGGTCTCGTGCAGGCGGCTGTTGGCGGGCAATGGCTGGCCGCGCCTGATCTTGCCGGTGAGACGGCCCCAGCCGAGCGGGCTCCAGACCAGCGCGCCGACGCCCTGGTCGAGCGCGAGCGGCATCAACTCGGATTCATAGTCGCGGCCGACCAGCGAATAATAGACCTGGTGCGCCGCGTAGCGCGGCCAGCCGTGCCGCTCGGCGACACCGAGCGATTTCATCAGATGCCAGCCGGAGAAATTCGAGGCGCCGACATAGCGCAGCTTGCCGGCGCGCACCAGCGCATCGAGCGTCGACAGCACTTCATCGACCGGCGTGAAGGCATCGAAAGCATGAAGCTGCAGCAGGTCGATATAGTCGGTGTTGAGCCGGCGCAGCGCGGCGTCGACCGCGGCGACGAGGCGATATCGCGACGTACCGGCATCGAGCGGGCCGTCGCCCATCGGCAGGCCGGTCTTGGTCGAGATCAACACCTTGTCGCGACGGCCCTTGATCGCGGCGCCGAGGATCTCCTCCGACGCGCCGTTCGAATAGACATCGGCGGTGTCGAACAAATTGACGCCGGCCTCGAGGCAGATGTCGATCAGCCGTCGCGCCTCGCTGGCGTCGCTGCGGCCCCAGGCCGAAAACAACGGCCCCTGTCCGCCGAACGTGCCGGTGCCGAAGCTGAGCACCGGGACTTTCAGGCCTGATGCACCGAGATTGCGGTATTCCATGGTCATGCTCCCTTGATCCGATTCATTCCGCCGGGCACTGCGCGGCGAGCGCGATCGGCCGATCGAGGCGCAGGCTCCACAGCGCGAGCAACAGGCCGATTGCAGTGATGACGGCGGCCACCAGCGGCAGCGCGCCGAGGCCGAGGCCGCGATCGATGGTGACGCCGCCGGCCCAGGCGCCGAGCGCGTTGCCGAGATTGAACGCCGCGATGTTCAGGCTGGAGGCCAGCGTCCGCCCTTCGACGCCGGCGGCTTCGAGTACGCGGAGCTGCAGCGGCGCCACGGTCGCGAACGCGGCGATGCCGAGAATGAACAGCAGCACGACCGCCAATGCCTTGATCGAGACGACCGCCGTCAGCGCGACGAGCACGGCGGCGAGGCCGCCGAGCGACACCAGCAGCGCCCGCGCAAGTCCCTTGTCGGCGAGCCGGCCGCCCGCGACATTGCCGATCGCAAGGCCGGCACCGAACACCAGCAGGATCGGCGACACCGCGGCGTCGGAGAAGCCGGTGAGCCGCGTCAGGATCGGCTGCACATAGGTGAAGACCGCGAACAGCCCGCCGAAGCCGAACACCGTCATGGCAAGCCCGAGCAGCACCTGCGGGCGGCCGAGTACGGCGAGCTCCTCGCGCAGCGGCGCAGGCTTGTCGTTGGCGCCGACATGGCCGGGGACCAGCACCGCCAGCACGATGAACGCGACGACGCCGATCGCCGCCACCGCCCAGAACGCCGCACGCCAGCCGAGCATCAGGCCGAACCAGGCGCCGAAGGGCACGCCGAGCAGGGTCGCGACCGTGAGCCCGATGAACATCGTGGCGATCGCCGACGCGCGCTTGTCTTCCGGGACGAGGCTTGTCGCCACCACGGAGCCAACGCCGAAGAAGGTGCCGTGCGCCAGCGAGGTGAGAATGCGTGCCGCCATCAAAAGCCCGTAGCTCGGCGCCAGCGCACACGCCGCATTGCCGAGCGTGAAGATCGCCATCAGCGCCAGCAAAACCGCCTTGCGCGGCATCCGCCGTGTTGCCAGCGTCAGGATCGGCGCGCCGACGAACACGCCGAGCGCATAGCCGGAGATCAGCAGGCCTGCCGCGGATACGGATACCTGCATGTCGGCGGCGACCTGCAGCAGCAGTCCCATGATGAGGAATTCGGTGGTGCCGATACCAAAGGCACCGGCGGTCAAGGCAAGAACTGCAGCAGGCATGTGTCGCTCCGGACAAAAGGATTCCGCAAAGCGAGATAGCGGTCCGGGCGAGGAAGGATTAGAATGGCCGCAATCCAATCATTTGTGACTTGAATTCAATATGGCCCGCACAGATACCAACCGCTCCGGCGAGATGGACGTATTCGTCCGCGTCGTCGATCTCGGCGGCTTCACCGCTGCCGCGAACAGCCTGCGCCAGACTCCGTCCGGCGTCAGCAAGCTGGTCTCCCGGCTCGAGACCCGGCTCGGCACGCGGCTGGTCAACCGCACCACGCGCAAGCTGCAGCTCACCGAGGAAGGCCAGGCCTTCTACCAGCGCGCCCAGCGCATCCTCGCCGATATCGACGAGGCCGAACGCGAAGCCGCCTCATGCGTGCCGCGCGGTCATCTCACCGTGAACAGCAACATCCCGTTCGGCATGCTGCATGTGATGCCGTTGCTGCCGCGCTTCATGCGCGAACATCCCGATATCACGCTCGACATCGTGCTGACCGACACGCTGGTCGATCTGATGCAGGCGCGCGCTGATGTCGCGATCCGGGTCGGCCCGCTCGGCGCCTCGCGGCTGATCGCACGCAAGCTCGGCACCAGCCGCATGGTGGTGGCCGCCGCGCCGTCCTACCTCGCGCGCTTCGGCACGCCGAAGACACCGGCCGACCTCGCCGCCCATCGCGGCATCGGCTGGACCTTTCCGCGCAGCATCCGCGGCTGGCCGTTCCGCCGCGCTGAGCGAATCGAGGAAGCGCTGCCGCCGCCGGTCGCCCGCGTCAGCGACGGCGAAGCCGCGCGTCAGCTCACGCTCGGCGGTATCGGGCTCGGACGATTGGCGCTATTTCACATCGGCCCCGATATCGAGGCCGGCCGTCTGGTGCCGGTGCTGCAAAATCTCAATCCCGGCGACCGCGAGGACATCCATGCAGTCTATGTCGGCCATGCCGGTCCGCTGCCGGCGCGGGTCCGCGCCTTCATCGATTTTCTCGCGCAACACATCCGCATCGGCGATCCCTCGCTGCGGCGCGGCGCCGATGGAAAATGGAAGGTCGTAGGCGACAAGTGAGTGTTCAATGACACATGAGCCCCCGGCCTTCCAGTCCGTCACCGAGACGATCCGCATCGCCACGGAGCCAACGCATGTGTGGGACGCGATCATAGACCCCAAAGCGGGCGAGAGATGGCGCAACGCGCATTTCAGGACCGATTGGCGGATCGGCGCGCCGATCGACATCGAGGCGGAGATCGGCGCAAAGCGCTATCGCGACAAGGGCCGCGTCCTCCATGTCGAGCCGCCGATGCGGCTCGAATACTCCTATTGGTCGCAAGTCTCCGGTTTGCCGGATGTTCCGCAATCCTATGCGACGATCACGATGACGCTCGTGCCTGACGGCGGCGAAACATTGCTGACCGTCACCCAGCAGGTGCCGCCTTCGCCGATCCGCCGCGGAAGCGGCTGGGAAATCGGGCCTGACTCGGGCGCCAAACACGTTGCCTTCTACTGGCGCATGACGCTGCCGCGCCTGAAGCAGGCGATCGAGCAAGGACGCGCCGCACGGTAACGCGGTCTAGGTCCGCGTTAACAAGAAGAGCTGCGTGACATAGGGGAACACCACTTCGTCGGCGTCGCCGAGACCGGACTCACGCAGGATATTGTCGGTTTTGTCGCGAAGAGCCGCCTTCTCCGCATCAGGCAAATTGGCGACATAGCTCGTCGATGCGATGCGCTCGAAGACGTCCTGTCGCCTCATCCGGTGCGGATGGTCCTGCACGATTTCCCTCTCAAGCACGAAGCGCGGGTCCTTCAGGATCCAGCGCCAGCGTCCGGTCCGCTGCCGGGGCGTGTCGCCCGCATAGCCCTCGATCATGACGGACAACGCGTCGACCCACGGCGTGCGGTCGTCCCGGTTGTTCCAGACCAGCGCAAGCGTCCCGCCGGGATGCAGCAGTCGCGCGATCTCGGCAACCGACGCCTCGTTGTCGAACCAGTGGAACGCCTGGGCGCAGGTGACGAGGTCGACGCTGCCGGTTTCGAGATTGATCGCATCGGCGCGCGTGTTGATGACCTCCACCCCGGCTTCCCTGGACAGCCTGGCCGACATCTCGGCGACGGGCTCGACCGCGACCAGGCGCGCAGTCGCGAGCAAATGCTGCAGCAGCAGGCGGGTGAACTTGCCGGTTCCGGCACCGAGGTCGACGACGCAGCGCGCGGCCGCAAGCGGCAGCGCGGCGACGATCTCCGCAGGGTAGCTCGGCCGGCCCGCCTCGTAGGCGGCGACCGCGACACGATAATTCTCGGCAGTGGGGTTCAGTGTCATTGTTGCTTCTCCTGCGTGCCAACCATCTGCGGTGCGATCCGCGGAAGGATATAAAGCAGCGCCTGCACAGGACTGGAAGAGCGCGTCGATTCAAAATTCGCCTCTCACCCTTTGCGTCAGCCCCGCAGCTCCACTGCTCCCCATTGAAGATGCGCGCATTTTGAATGATTTGCTTCGGCGGGTTTCGCCTAGCAACCTTACGCGCTTGTAGCACATCAACATCGCAGTTCCAGGTTGCAAGTTGCGGTTGGCTGAACGACAGTCCGCGATGGCGGACGCGGTCTGTCGCGCTTGTGCGGGACAAGCCCGATCCTGCCCCGCACCGGAGCGACCATGCAGCGATCCAGGGCAGTCTTCATCACGGCTATCGTCTACGCCTTGATCGGCCTGGTCCTCGCCGGCGGCGGCATTTGGCTCGCCGCACTGGGTGGATCGCCCTTCTACATTGTCCTCGGCGTCGGCATTCTCGCCACGGCTGCGTTGCTGCTGGCGCGGCGCCATCAGGCGCTCTGGCTGTTTGCCATCGTGCTGCTCGGCACGCTGGCGTGGGCCGTCTATGAGGTGCAGTTCGACTGGTGGCCGCTCGCGGCGCGTGGCGACATCATCTTCCCGATGGCGCTCTGGCTGCTCACGCCGGTGATCGTTCGCGCCCTGACACGAAGCGGGCCGGTGCGTTACATGCGCGCGACGGCGCCACTCTGGATCGGCGTCGTCGCTGCTGCGGCGGTGCTCATCGCCGGGCTGCTGTCCAGCTATCACGACATCGACGGCACGATTGCCGCGTCCGGCTCTGCCGTGCCGCAAAGCGAAGCCGACCCGCAGCCGGACGGCGACTGGCGCGCCTATGGGCGCACGCAGTTCGGACAGCGCTATTCGCCGCTGAAGCAGATCACGCCTGACAATGTCGGCAACCTCAAGGTCGCCTGGACCTTCCGCACCGGCGACGTGAAGACACCAGAGGATTCCGGGGAGACCACCTTCGAGGTCACCCCGATCAAGGTGCGCGATACGCTCTATCTCTGCTCGCAGCACCAGGTGCTGTTTGCGCTCGACGCCAAGACCGGCACGGAGCGCTGGCGCTACGACCCCAAGCTCGTGCACAACAAGACGTTCCAGCACATGACTTGCCGCGGCGTCTCCTATCACGAAACCGCGCAGGGCGCCGTCGACTCTGGCGGCAATTCGGCGCCGGCCGAATGCCCACGGCGGATCTTCCTGCCCGTCAATGACGGCCGCATGATCGCGCTCGATGCCGACAGCGGCAAGCTCTGCGATGGCTTCGCCGATCACGGCATCCTCGACCTGCAGCAAGGCATGGGGATCAAGACCGCCGGCTTCTTCGAGCCGACGTCGCCGCCGGTCGTCAGCGACAAGATCCTGGTCGTGGCCGCCGCGGTGATCGACAATTATGCGGTCGAGGTGCCGTCGGGCGTGATCCGCGGCTTCGATGTCTATACCGGCAGGCTGGTCTGGGCCTGGGATTCCGGCGCGGCGGACGAGAACGCATTGCCGTCGCCGACGCGTCATTACACCAACGGGTCACCGAATTCCTGGATCACCGCCTCGTTCGATCCGAAATTGAATCTGGTCTACATCCCGACCGGCAACAATGGACCTGACATCTGGGGCGGCAATCGCGATGCGCTGGTCGAGCGCTATTCCAGCGCCATCGTCGCGCTTGACGTCAACACCGGCAAGCGCGCCTGGTCGTACCAGACCGTGCATCATGATCTCTGGGACATGGACGTTCCCTCGCAACCGAGCCTGGTCGATGTAACGACCGCCAAGGGCGTCGTTCCCGCGCTGATCCAGCCGACCAAGGTGGGCAACATCTTCGTGCTCGACCGCAGGACCGGCGAACTGATCGTGCCGGCGCCGGAACGCGCGGTGCCGCAAGGGCCCGCGCCCGGCGACCGCTCCGCACCGACCCAGCCGTTTTCCGAACTGACCTTCCGCCCGGAGGCGAAGCTGACCGGCGCCGACATGTGGGGCGGCACAATCTTCGACCAGTTGCTGTGCCGGATCATGTTCCACCGCTTGCGCTACGAAGGCACCTTCACGCCGCCGTCGTTGCAGGGCACGCTGGTCTTCCCGGGCAATCTCGGCATGTTCGAATGGGGCGGCATTGCGGTCGATCCTGTCAGGCAGATCGCCATCGCCAATCCGATGTCGTTGCCGTTCGCCTCCAGGCTCATTCCGCGCGGTCCGCTCAATCCTCCGGCGCCGACGGCCGAGAAACCGGTCGGCAGCGAGGTCGGGGTGCAGCCGATGTACGGCACGCCGTTCGGCGTCGGCATCTCGAGCTTCCTCTCGCCGCTCTCCGTGCCGTGCTACCGGCCGCCATGGGGCTCGATGGCCGCGATCGATCTGAAGACGATGAAGATCGTCTGGCAGCATCCCAACGGCACGATCCGGGACACCACGCCGCTGCCGCTTCCATTCAAGATGGGCGTGCCGATGCTGGGCGGGCCGATCACTACCGCCGGCGGCGTTGCGTTCTACACCGGGACCTATGAGTACACGATCCGGGCCTACGATGTCCGCAACGGCAAGCTCTGGGAGGATCGCCTGCCGGCCGGCGCCCAATCGACGCCGATGAGCTACGAGACTGGCGGCAAGCAGTACGTCGTCACTGCGGCCGGCGGCCACGGCTCGTTCGGCACCAAGCGCGGCGACTACGTCATCGCCTACGCATTGAAGGACTGAACTCCTTCGGGATGGGACAAGCGTCGCATCCGGAATGACGCGGTGGTGATGAGACGTTGGGCCTGAAATGAGTTCCGCGATGCCTAGACGGGTTGGCAAATCCGGCCAAAGCCGCTAAAGGTCCGCCCCCTTTCACAGACAATCCGAGCATGACATGTCGAGCGCCCCGCCCGCCGTCTCGATTGGCGTCGATTTTGGCACCAGCAACACCGTGGTCGCGCTGTCCGACGGCGATGGCCGCGTCGAGGCTGTTCGCTTCGACCACGGCGGCCGCACGCATAGCGTCTATGTGTCCGCGCTGTGCTTCTGGGAGGAGCGGCCGGGCGCGGGCCTGCATCCGCGCGCCGAGGGCGGCCCGTGGGCGATCGAGCAGTTCCTCGAGGGACGCACGATCCATCGCTTCATCCAGTCATTCAAGACGTTCGCGGCAAGCTCGGCCTTCAACACCACCCAGATCTTCCGGCAACGCTACAAGTTCGAGGACCTGCTCGCGGCGTTCCTGCGCACGCTGATGCGCCATGCCGGCGAAGGATTCGATCTCGGCGCGCCGACCATCATGGTCGGCCGGCCGGTGCGCTTTGCGGGCGGCAATCCCAATGACGAGCTGGCGATGCAGCGCTACCGCGCTGCGTTCGAGCGGCTCGGCGCCGGCCATGCGCGCTATGTCTACGAGCCGGTCGGCGCGGCGTTCTCCTTCGCACGCACACTCGACCACGATGCCACCGTGCTGGTCGCCGATTTCGGCGGCGGCACCAGCGACTTCTCCGTGATGCGGTTCTCGCGCAAGGGCGGCGTGCTGCGCGCCGAACCGCTCGGACATGCCGGCATCGGCATCGCCGGCGACACCTTCGATTACCGCATCGTCGACCACATCGTCTCGCCGCGACTCGGCAAGGGCACCAGCTACCGCTCGTTCGACAAGGTGCTGCCGATCCCCAATCACTATTATTCGAGCCTTGCCCGCTGGCACCAACTCGCGATGATGCGGGGCAATGGCGATTTGCGCGAGTTGCAGCAGCTCGCGCGCACCGCGCTCGATCCGGCGCCGCTGCACGACTTCATCACCATCGTCGACCACGATCTCGGCTTCGCGCTTTATCGCGCCGTGTCCGACACCAAGGTCGCGCTGTCGAGCCGCGACCGTGTCGAGTTCCGCTTCGCCCGCGACGGCATCGATATCGGCGCCACCGTGACGCGCGACGATTTCGAATCCTGGATCGCCGACGACATCGAACGGCTCGGCGCGACCGTGGACGAGGCGCTGGCCAAGTCGGGCATCACCGCGCGCGACGTCGAGAAGGTGTTCCTGACCGGCGGCACCTCGTTCGTTCCCGCCGTGCAGCGCCTGTTCGCCGAACGTTTTGGCGCGGCGCGGCTGACTTCGGCGGATCAATTCGAATCGATCGCCTACGGCCTCGCTTTGATCGGCCACACGCCCGATCCCGACCGCTGGACCTTCGCCGAAGCCGCGTGACGGCTGGCTTCGCGCCTTGATCCCGGCTCAATAGACGACTACATCACGTCAATCATCAATCCCTGAGGATGCCGACGGCCATGGATTTCATCCTGACAGCAACGCCCATCAGCCTTGCCCTCGGGGATATTTATGCCTGCATCGATCGCGCTTTCTCATCTGACCCTGTCCGCGCCTGACGGCCGGGTTCTCCTTTCCAACATCGATCTGAACTTCGGACCCGAACGCACCGGCCTTGTCGGCAGGAACGGCGTCGGCAAGACGACGCTGCTCAGCCTGATCGCGAGGGTGCGCACGCCGCAATCCGGCACGGTCTCGGTTCAGGGACGCGTCGGGATGTTGCATCAGACGGTTCAGCTGGAGCCGGATGAACGCGTCGTCGACCTGTTCGACGCGCGCCGCGCATTGGCCGCGCTACGTCGTGCCGAACAGGGCCTTGCGAGCTCCGAGGAGATTGCCGACGTCGACTGGACGCTCGACACCCGCATCGCGGCCGCGCTCGAGCGCGTCGGACTGAGCGATGCACTCGACGCGCCGCTGGCAGCGCTGTCCGGCGGCCAGGCCACCCGGGCGCGCCTCGCCGCCCTGACCTTCGCGCAGCCTGATTTTCTGCTGCTGGATGAGCCGACCAACAATCTCGACCGTGCGGGACGCAAGGCGGTGATCGACCTGCTCGCCGACTGGCGGCAAGGCGCCATCATCGTCAGCCACGACCGCGAATTGCTGGAGACGATGGATGCGATCGTCGAACTGACCTCGCTGCAAGCCAGGCGCTACGGCGGCAATTGGAGCCAGTACCGCGCTCGCAAGGCCATCGAACTGTCGGCGGCACGGCACGATCTGGCGGATGCCGAGAAGCGCGTCGCCGAGATCGACCGTAACGCCAGAGAAGCCAACGAACGGAAGGCGCGCAAGGACGGCGCAGGTGCAAGGAAGCGCGCCAAGGGCGATCTGCCGCGCATCGCCGCCGGGCTGCGCAAGGATCGCAGCGAAGACAGCGGCGGCGAGAACGCCCGCCTCGCCGAGCGGCGGCGGACGCAAGCGCTCGAATTGGCCACCGCGGCGCGGCAACGCATCGAGGTGCTGCAACCGTTCGCGGTGCAGCTGCCATCGACGCATCTACCGGCGAGCAGGATGGTGCTGCGGATCGACGCGGCCGACGTCGGCTACAGCACGGACGCGCCGATCCTGCGCGATCTCACCTTCTCCATGTCAGGTCCGGAGCGTGTCGCGATCACTGGCCCCAACGGCGCCGGCAAGACGACGTTGCTCAAGCTCGTCAGCGGCGACCTGACCGCGGCGCGCGGCAGCGTCGAGGTGATGACCCGGTTCGCGATGTTCGATCAGGCAGTCAGCCTGCTCGATGCGTCGGCCTCCATCCTGGAGAATTTCCGGCGCATCAATCCGGATGCCGGCGAGAACGCTTGCCGCGCGGCGCTGGCGCGCTTCATGTTCCGCGCCGATGCCGCGCTGCAGGCCGTCGCGAGCCTCAGCGGCGGCCAGTTGCTTCGCGCCGGTCTCGCCTGTGTGCTGGGCGGCGTGAGGCCGCCGCCTCTCCTGATCCTCGACGAGCCGACCAATCACCTGGACATCGAATCCATGGAAGCGGTCGAGGCCGGCTTGCGCGCCTATGACGGCGCGCTGTTGGTCGTCAGCCACGACGAGACCTTCCTCGAGGCCATCGCGATCACGCGCAGATTGGATCTGGCGTCGTGGAGGTGACGCGGAGCGCGGAGCAATTGCCTTTACGCAATCAATGTTCGAACGGCGAAGATTGATCAGGAAAGTGAACAGCCGAGCACGCGTCGCCTTGGGGTAGGTCGTAAGGCGCGGTGCTCGGCTGTCAGGCCGCGCGGCGGTGCGGCCATCCCGCCAGCCTCGCTTGTCCCCAAGCGCGAGGCCGTCGGAGCTGAATCTGGTCTGTTGCTAAATCCGCGCCGTCGAATGGAGCGCGTTTCTCCAAAGGGCAAATGCGACGAAGCCAGCGAGCAACAAAAAGCCGCCACCGGCCGCGATCAAGACATGCGCGAGCGTCATCTTGGAACATCCCAAATTGAAAGGCTTCATGCGGAGCGATATGCGCCGCAACCTGGCAATCAAAAGCACTTCAAAATTGATTTGCCCCGCCGGCCGCCGCCGGACAGCCCGAAAGGTGGCTGGCACTGCGCTCTGCCCACCCTTCGATTTCAGAGCGGTCGTCCAGCCACTCGGCTGTTGCCGCTCATCGTGCGGTTCGTCACACCGCTCAATGGCCACGAGGATAATCGATAAAACTTTATCGACAATCGAAAGGAAAAATTAAGGTTACCGGCTACGATGGATGGGATCGTCGGGGTCATCCTTCGGCAAGGGTCGCCCCCCTGACCGCGGCTCCCACCAAAATATCGAAAACAACCCCATGCAAAGGAGCCGGCGGCCGCCGCTCCCGGCCTGCGTGGCGGTCAATTGGAGCAACATCCTCCGGACGAAAATTCGCAGGGCATGTCACGTTTCGACGCGCTGCCTTGTCTTGACTTCTGCAAGGCAGCAGCAGAGGACAGCATGCACACACTCGGAACCGGCGGCGGTCGCACCCTGATCGCAATCGTCTATCATAGCGCCTATGGCCATACCCGACGGCAGGCGGAGGCCGTCAGGTCCGGCGTCCAGGATATCGATGGCGCAGAGGCGCTTCTGGTGCCTGTCGAGCACGTGGAACAGAACTGGGATCGGCTGATGGATGCGGACGCGCTGATCTTCGGCACGCCCACCTACATGGGCGCCGCCTCCGCGGCCTTCAAAGCCTTTCAGGAAGCAACGTCACGCACGGTGATGTCCAAGGGCTATCGCTGGAAAGACAAGCTCGCGGCAGGCTTCACCAATTCAGGGGCACACGCCGGCGACAAGCTGTCCACATTGATCCAGCTTGCATTGTTCGCCGCGCAGCATGGGATGCATTGGGTCAATCTCGATCTGCCCCCGGGGAATAACTCCGCATCGGGATCGGAAGGCGATCCGAACAGGCTGGGGTTCTGGCTCGGAGCCGGCGCACAGTCGAACACCGACGAGGGCGCAGACACCGCCCCGCCCGACTCCGATCTCGCAACCGCCCGCCACCTGGGACAGCGTGTGGCAAAGACGGCGCTTCAGCTTGTGCGTGGCCGTGACGCGGCCTCAGCGTCCGCTCCGATGGCGTCATGACAGATGCAGCTGAACCGTCAGCTGCCGAGATCTTCGCCGAGCTGCGACCGCGCCTGATCCGGCTGGCGTATCGGATGCTGGGCTCGGTCGCCGACGCAGAGGATGTCGTCCACAGCGCCTGGGTGCGTTGGCTCGCTGCCGATCGCGATCAGATGCGCGATCCAAAGGCAGTCTTGCACACCATCGTCACCCGATTATCCCTCAACGAATTGAAATCCGCACGGCGCCGGCGCGCTGCCTATATCGGACCGTGGCTCCCCGAACCGTTTTTCGATCCCGAAGCAGAGGAAGCGGCCGACGATCTGATCCTGCCGTTGATGATTGCGCTGGAACGCCTGTCGCCATTGGAGCGGGCGGCCTTTCTGCTGCATGACGTGTTCGGATTGGGGTTCGATGCCGTATCCGAGACGATCGGGCGTGAGGCTGCGACCTGCCGCAAGCTTGCCAGCCGCGCTCGCGTGCATATCCACGACGCCAGGCCCAGATTCGTCGTCGGCAATGAAGAAGGCCTGCGGCTCGCAAATGCCTTCTTCACGGCCACACGGACCGGCGACCTTGCTGCGCTCCGCGCCATGCTCGCCGAAGATGTCGTGGTCTATGCCGATGGCGGTGGCCGGGTCCCGGCGCCGACAGAGCCTCTGGTCGGGCGTGATGCCGCGATGGAGCGTTTCGCGGGGCTCGCCCGCCTGTTCGCCATGCATCCCTCACGATTGATCCGCTACGCCACCATCAACGGATTGCCGGGCTTCATCACCATCGAGGACGACCTCGTTCAAACGACAGCGTTGCATGTCGAGAATAAACGGGTCGTCGCTGTCTATGTGACCCGCAATCCCGACAAGCTGCACAACGTGCCTGATGTGACGGGATGGCGGAATTGAGCGCGCCTCGCGCGTCCCCGCTCAGCGCGGCCGATAGCGATAGACCAGACCGCGAGGGTCGCCTCGCGGCGCTGACGGATCGAGCGCTTCGCGCCAAACTGAGAAGAACTCAGCGTGAGCAGATCTAGACCGCTCCACCGGGGGCACCGCATGAGCTCGACCTGCCCCTGTCATCGTCCTTCCTTTGCTCGCCCCTGCCAGATCGCGACCGCACCTGCGAGCAACACAGCGGCCGATATCACGAGCGAGGCATGCACGCCTGCCATGAACGCGTTGTTCCCTGCGACCAGCGAGCCGAACAGGGCAACGCCAAGCACGCTGCCGGTCTGTCGCGTCGCGTTCAATACACCGGCGGCGATGCCGGATCGCGACTTCTCGACACTGCCGAGCAGCGTCGAGGTCAAGGACGGCACGAGCAGGCCGAGCCCGCCGCCGAGGATGAGGAGCTGAGCGCCGACCGCCCAGTAGCTGGTGCCTGAGGCCACAGGCAGCAGCGCAACGCAGCCCGCGGCGGTAATCATACAAGCCAGCGCAATGGTTTGCGGCGCGCCGAGGCGTTCGCTGACCGACGCGGCGATCAGGTTGGCGGGCAGCACCATGGCCATCATTGGCACGAAGGCGAGGCCCGTTGCGAACGGCGACCAGCCATTGACGTTCTGGAAGTAGAGACTGAGTACGAAGATCAGGCCGTAGAAGGCGATGTTGAAGAGAAGCCCGACCAGAGCGGTCAGCGCGAACATGCGATGACGGAACAGCGACAGCGGCAGCATCGGTTGCGGCGCGCGCGCCTCGCGCCATACGAACAGGAGTCCGATTACGGCCGCGCCCGCGAAGCCCATGATGACGAGCGGATGGCTCCAGCCCAGCGCGCCGCCCTCGATCAGGGCGCCGGCCAGCGTGCCGAGGGTTGCAATCGCCGCGATCTGTCCCGGCAGATCAATCTCGCGCTGCGCGAGCCGCGGCGTCTCCTCGGCGTAACGCCAGGCGAGCCAGAGGCCGGCAGCGCCAATCGGCAAGTTGACAAGAAAGATCGCACGCCAGCTGACCAGCGCGATCAGCGCGCCGCCAACCAGCGGCCCCGCAGTCAGTGCGACGCTCGCACCAGCGGCCCAGAAGCCGACCGCGCGGCCGCGCGCCTTCGGATCGGTATAGGCGTGATTGAGTAGCGTCAGCGAGTTCGGCACCAGGATTGCCGCCGCCAGGCCCTGCACGGAGCGAGCAACGATCAGGAACATCGCCGACGGAGCCAATGCGCAGGCGAGCGAAGCCAACGTGAAGATTGCGAAGCCCCCTATAAATATCCGTTTGGCGCCCACGCGATCACCGAGCGCACCAGCGGTCAAAATGAAGGCAGCGAATGCGATGGTATAGGCGGTCACCACCCATTGCAGCTCGGCCACGCTGCCGCCAAGCGAGGTGCTGATGCTGCTCAGCGCGGTATTAACGATGGTGATATCCAACTGCACGACGCCGAGGCCGAGGCTCGTGGCGGCAAGCGCCAGCGCCGCGGCAAGAGGCGAACGGGATAACGCGCTGTCAGAGCCGGCTTGTTCCGGCTGCCTTGTGTCGAGCGAAGTTGTTTGCATTGATCACACTCGGTTGTCTGTGAGATTTTGATGGCTCAGCCAGCCCGTTTTGCGGTTATCATTCGATGCCAATCGAATACTTGGAGCCGCGAGACGATCTTTCGTCCCGTCGCGGCGATGCCTTTCGCTTGGGCTTAGTGGTGTCCAGACAACCTATGTCCCGCGATTGAATAGGTCTTGCAGAAACACTACGGTCTTGGCCGAAGTATTCGTGCTTGGCACTGCGTCCTCATCGGCGTAGGAGAAACGCATGGATACGGGACCCAAAATCGCCCAAGTCGCGGCACTCATCGGCGATCCGGCGCGCGCCAACATGCTCAGTGCGCTGATGGATGGCCGAACGCTGACCGCCTCGGAGCTCGCCTATGTGTCTGGCGTGGCGCCGCAGACAGCCAGTGGCCATCTTGCGAAACTCAGCGACGCCGGATTGCTTGCGCTCGCAAAGCAGGGCCGACGACGATATTTTCGCTTGGCCTCTCCGCACGTCGCACGCGTGCTGGAAGGTCTCATGGTGGTGGCGCAGGACGGCCCCGCCCGGCAGCGCAATCTCTGGCGCGGCGGAGAGACACTCCGACACGCGCGGACGTGCTATGACCACATGGCCGGCCGCATCGCTGTCGCGATCGCCGACCGGTTGGTCCAACAGTCGTTCATTCTGCTCGACGAGGATGGCGGACAACTCACCGATGCCGGTCGGTCATTCTTCGATGAGTTAGGCGTCGATCTTCGCCTCGCCTCCAAGCGCCGGGTGTTCTGTCGCCCCTGTCTCGACTGGAGCGAGCGCCGGCCGCATCTGGCCGGGGCGCTCGGCGCTGCCATTCTTCATCACGCTCTCGAGCACGATTGGGTTGAGCATGTCCGGGATAGCCGCGCGCTCGTCGTGACTCCTTTTGGAGTTAGAGATCTCGCCACAACGTTCGGCATCGAGGGTGCACTCCCGAGGGATGGACGCGAAGGGCAGGTTGCATCATCGTCCAGAGGCCGGGTAGCGGTTCTCTCGGGTTGAGTCAGCTCCGACGCGTCCAATACCCGGAGCCGGCGGACCGGGACGAAGCCAGGAACGCCTGGTAGGCGGGAAGTCATGGACAACCTGCGCACGAAGCGTCAGGCGAGCGGTCGAGATCGTTGGAATGTCAGGGGGCATTGGCCCTACGCTTCTCCGAAGCTTCGGGAGACTCCCTTCGCGCTGGTCTGAAAGGGTCGCGTTCCACCCGAAGCCCGGCAGGGCGCAGGGTGGCGGAGAGGGAGGGATTCGAACCCCCGATAGGCTTGCACCTATGCCGCATTTCGAGTGCGGTGCATTCAACCACTCTGCCACCTCTCCGATGGCCCGGGTGATTTGCGCCACCCGCGGTCGGGGCGTGTTCTAGGCGAGGATGGCGGGACAGACAAGGCGCTGCAATAATATTTCCGTCACTGCCGCCTCGCCCCGTCAAAGCACCGGGGCAGCGGGAGAAAGCGCGCGGAAACAAGGCGCTAGCAGAACGGTTCTGGCTCGATCGGCGCGCGAGCGAACCAGCCGGAGCAGGAGCGGGCCATGGAGCATGTGACGATTCGAGCCAATGGTGCGGCGTTCCACGTCGCGCGGACCGGCACTGGGAGACCGCTGCTGCTGTTGCACGGCTGGCCGGAATTCTGGCTGACCTGGAAGCCGGTGATGGCGCGCCTCACAGACCGCTACACCCTGATCGCCCCCGACCTGCGCGGCTTCGGCGACAGCGACAAGCCGCACGGCGCGTACGGCCCCGATCAGCATACCGACGACATGCTGGCGCTGCTGGACGCGCTCGGCGTCGACAAGGCCGGCGTGGTCGGCCACGACGTCGGCGGCGCCGTGATGCAGCCCCTCGCCCGCAAGGCGCCCGAGCGCATCGCCGGACTGTTCTTCTTCGATTTCGTCTATCCCGGCATCGGACCGCGGATGGCCGCGCCCGACCGGCTGAACCACATCTGGTACCAATCGTTCCACCAGATGGAGATGGCGCCCGCGCTGGTCGGCGCCAACAGAGACAGCTGCCGCACCTATATCGGCCATTTCCTGCACAACTGGTCGCACCGCAAGGCCGCGTTCGACGACGTGATCGAGGATTTCGCCGACAATTTCTTCAAGCCCGGCAATCTCGCCGGCGGCTTTGCGCATTATCGCGCATCACATGCGGCGCGCGTGAAGATGATGCAGGGCGAAGCCCCGGCGCTGCCGCCGATCACTGTTCCGACCTGCATCCGCTGGGCCGAGCACGACCCGCTGTTTCCCTATGCCTGGACCGACCGGCTGGGGGAGACCTTCTCCAATCTGGACCTTGGGATGTTTCCCGATGTCGGGCATTTCCCGCATCGCGAGGACCCCGACCGCGCGGCCGCCGAGATCGCCGGCTTCTTCGAGCGGATCAATTGGAAGTAGAAGTGGTGGGACCGCCAGGACGCGACAAAAACTGGCGGTCCCGTGCCGCTTCTTAATATTGCTGGCCGGGAAGTGCGGCTTCGCCGGTCGGCGGGAGCGACACGGTCCACGGTAGCGAGCGACGTCGAAACGGCAACGCGAACCCGATCTTAACCTAACCGATCAACCTTACCGCGCGTAATCCGGAGCCGCTGGATCTGCGGATGGAGGTGCCCCGGATTTCGCGGAGCCTGTCATCGGGCGCGCATTCGCGCGACCCGTTGGCTGCATCCGGGCTACGCATGCTTACCTCCCCTGGAAAAGGGGAGGTCGCTTTGCTCGCCAGAGCAAAGCGGGTGGGGATCTGCTCTCTCCGCAAACAGCATCGCCTGCGGCTGACCCCCATCCCGACCTTCCCCCTTTCAGGGGGAAGGAGAAGGCAGACCGTAGCCCGGATGGAGCGCGCACGAACGCTGCAGCCCCGCGGCTCAGGCATCGGCCTTCCTGGCTTTTTTGGCCTTTTTCTCGTTCTTTTCGTTCTCGTCGTCCTTGTCTTTCTTCTCGGCCTTCTTCTCGTCCTTGCCGTTGTCCCGCTTGCGATTGGTGTAGCGGGCATTGCCAAGCCCGGTTCCGATCGTCAGCACGCCCCAGCGCGCGACATCCTGCATGAACGGGACCTCGGCCAGCCCCTGCACCACGCCGTCATTATGCATCACGATCGCGGTGTCATGATCGCCCATCTGCGGGATCGCCTCGACCAGGCTCGCCGGCAAGTTGAATTTGCTGCTCTCCCAATTGCCGGGCAGGTTCTGCGCCCCCTTTTCGATCGATCCGTCCTCATTGATGACGCCGGGACAGGCGATGCCGATGAACGGCGCGAGCTTGAGATTCTCCTTCTCGGCGGCGGCGATCAACTCCTTCAGCATCTTCACCAGCCGCTTCACCGCGCCCTCGCGCGTCGGCTCGTCATCGGCGTGTCGCCACAGCTCCGATTTCCAGACTGCCGCCTTGGAGAGATCGGGCGCCTTCTTCCAGCGCGTCTCGACCACGCCGCAGCGGATATTGGTGCCGCCGATGTCGACGGCAAGGACGCCGTCATGGGCCTCGAAAATCCACGATGGCGCGAGATGCAGCGTGCCGATCAACCCGGCATCATCGGGGTGAAAGCGGATCGGCACCATGTCGACCTTGAAATCCTCCGACTTCAGGATGATCTCGGTGCGTGCGATGGCGAGCTCGCCGAGCCTGGAGTCGCGGAAGCCGCCGCCGACCACGATGCGCTCGGTCTTGGCCCAGGCCTTGGTGTTGAGGAAGCGCCGCGTCACATAGGCGAGCTCCTGGGCAAACTCCTCGATCGCGCTGTGCACGACCGCGGAGGCCTCGGTGTCATCGCCGACCAGCAGCTCATCGAGCTTCTTCTTGCTGATCTTGTCCGACGGCTCGTCGCCGAACGGATCTTCGTCCGACTTGCGCAGCGGCTTGCGCCAGCGGTCGAGGATCTTGCGGAACGCGCCCTTGGAGGCGCGATCGCCGAGAAAGCCCTCGTCGTCCTTCAGCTCGATGTTGAAGCTGTCGATGTCGACAGACGGCAGCCGCGCGGCACCGTGGTGCGCGATGCCCGTGGTCAATCCAGTGTCTTCGGCCATTTGCCCGTGCCTGCCCGCTTGAGGGTCCCAGAACTATTTCTTGAGCATGATCTTTTCGGAAAACCGCTTCACACTTTTCCGGATCATGCGGTAACGGCCGGGAACTCAAATGGTTGCGTCCCGCGCTCGGGCACTCGGCCTGCGCGGGACGCAATTTTCGCGAGAGGCGTCAGGCGGCCTTCACCCCGTAGCGCGCCGCAGGCGTGCTGCGCGACAGGTTCGGCATCAGCTTCTGGCGGGCTGACTCATAGGCCTGCCAATCGGCGGCATCCGGCAGCGCAGGCACGGTGATGACCTCGCCCTGATCGAGACCGGCGAGCGCGGCATCGACCATGTCCTCGGCCTTCATCACGATCTCGCCGGGCAGATGCTCGACCGGCGTGCCGGCCACGTTCCAGAACTCGGTCGCGGTGGCCCCCGGCAGCACGGCCTGGACCCGGATGTTCTTGTCCTTGAGCTCATGCTGCAGCGACTGCGTCAGCGCGAGGACGAAAGCCTTGCTGCCGCCGTAGACGCCGTTGAGGATTTCCGGCGCGACGCCGACGACCGAGGCGATGTTGACGACGGTGCCGCCGCCACGCGCAACGAATCCCGGCACCGCCCCATAGGTCAGGCGCATCAGCGCGTCGACATTGAGTGCGATCATGTCGCTCATCTTGTCGACATCGGATGCGAGCAGCGGCGCGGTTGCACCGACGCCCGCATTGTTCACCAGCACGCTGATGCCGGTATTGCTGCGCAGAATGGATTCGATCCGTGACACGTCGCCGCGCTTGCTGAGGTCGGCGGCAACGATCTCGATCGATCGGCCTGTCTCCGCCGACAGACGCTTGGCAAGCCCATCGAGGCGCTCGCGGTTGCGTGCGACGAGGATCAGATCGTAGCCACGCCGTGCGAGTCGGTCCGCGTAGATGGCACCGATTCCGGACGACGCACCGGTAACGAGCGCCGTTCCTTTGGCTGACTTGGTCATGTTGATCTCCTGTTTGACCCGAACGGCCGGTCTTGGCCGCTGGACAGGTTCTACTGGCCCCCTTGAATGGCTCAAATGTCATATATACACCTTTTTAGGACACAGATCGTCGCTGGAGGGTTCCATGCAGGAGATCGGCTTCGTCGTCTTCCCGGGCTTCCAGGTGATGGGCTTCACCGCCATCACCGCCTTCGAGATCGCCAATCTGGTGGCCGGTGAAAACTTCTACTCGGTCACACTGCTGTCCGAGAATGGCGGCCCGGTGCGGTCATCCGCGGGCTTCAATGTCGAGACCGCAGCGTTCAGCGCGCGCAGCTTCGACACGCTGTTCGTCGGCGCGGGCACCGAGCTGCATCCGGCGTCACCGAAGCTGACCGACTATGTTCGCCGCGCCCTGACGGCGTCACAGCGCATCGCCGCGCCCTGCGTTGGCGCCTTCTCGCTCGCCGAAGCCGGCCTGCTCGACGGCCGGCGCGTCTCCACGCATTGGCAATACGCCGCCGAGCTGCAGGCGCGCTTCCCCAAGCTGAAAGTCGAGCAGGACCGCATCTACATCGTCGACGGACCGATCTGGACCTCGGCCGGCATGACCGCGACGATCGATCTGGCGCTGGCGATGGTCGAGCATGACCTCGGCGTCGAGGTCGCCCGTTCGGTGGCGCGCAAGCTCGTCGTCTATCACCGCCGCGCCGGCGGACAGTCGCAGTTTTCGGCGCTGCTCGAGCTCGACCCGAAATCCGATCGCATCCAGAACGCGCTCAATTACGCCAAGGCGCATCTGCGCAACGAGCTCTCGGTCGAGGAGCTGGCCGCCGTCGCACGGCTCAGCCCGCGCCAGTTCAGCCGCGCCTTCCGTTCAGAGACCGGCCAGTCACCGGCCAAGGCGATCGAGCATCTCAGGGTCGAGGCGGCGCGCGAATTGATCGGAGACGGCCGCCATTCGATGGACGAAATTGCCGGTGAGACCGGCTTTGCCGACCGCGAACGGATGCGGCGGGCGTTCTTGCGGGTGCTGGGCCAACCGCCCCAGACCATCCGCCGCCACGCGCGGGCCGCGGCACAGACCGCGGCCTGAGGGTCGATTCGGGCCGAAACCACGCCAAACCGTTCATTTTTGGCCGGTTTTTGCCCTGCTTTACCTTGACTCTCGGTCGATTGCGGCTATAAGTCCGCCCATCCGGCGCGGGGATTTCTCGCGCCGATCGTTTTTGTGCGATCCAGTTTGGGAATTCATTCCCTTCGCGCGAAACACATAACCCATAGCGACTGAACAAAAAGCCGACCCGGGCGAACCGTCCGAGGCCGGGAACCGAACACGAAGGAATCAAACGATGTTCGCAGTCATCAAAACCGGCGGCCGGCAGTACCGTGTCGTTCCGAATGATGTACTCGAGATAGGCAAGATCGCCGGCGATGTCGGCACGATCGTGCAGCTAGGCGAAGTTCTGGTGCTCGGCGGTGACACGCCGATGCTGGGAACGCCCACCGTGGCAGGCGCCACCGTTGCGGCCGAAGTGCTGCAGCACAAGCGCGGTGCCAAGGTGATCGCGTTCAAGAAACGTCGCCGCAAAAATTCACGCCGCAAGCGCGGCTATCGCGACGAGCTCACGGTGCTTCGCATCACCGAGATCCTTGCCGATAATGCCAAGCCGACCATCGGCCCACGGCCGAAGAAGGAAAAGGTCGCAGCGCCCGCCGATGGCGAGGACGCAGCACCGAAGGCGGCCAAGAAGAAGGCGCCCGCAAAGGCGCCGGCCGCGAAAAAGGCTCCGGCGAAGAAGGCCGCGCCCAAGGCTTGAGAAGAAGTGATGGTCGCGCTTCCAGATGTGAAGCGTGACAAAACGTGAAATGATTCCGTCAAGGAATTGATCTAGAGATCAAAGCGAAGTCGGAGACGAGCTATGGCTCATAAAAAAGCAGGCGGTTCATCGCGCAACGGACGTGATTCCAAGGGCAAGCGCCTTGGCATCAAGGCGTTCGGTGGCGAGCGCGTGATCCCCGGAAACATCATCGCGCGTCAGCGCGGCACCACCTGGCATCCTGGCCTTAATGTCGGCATGGGCACCGATCATACTCTCTTCGCCAAGGTCGAGGGTCATGTCGAGTTCCGTGCCAAAGCCAACGGCCGCACGTTTGTATCGGTTATTCCGATGGCAGAGGCGGCCGAGTAGACGGTGGACACACATGAGTCCGCCGGGTCCTGTTGAACCGGCGGAGTCGCAAAGGGCTCCAAGGGGAGGCGGGATGACCGGCCTCCCCTTTTTGTTGCGCGCGTTCGACTTCGACCGCGCGTGACGTTCCAAGCGTTGCGTATCGATTTTTCGCATCACAGGAGCTCGACATGTTGCAGGACATCCCGACGCCGACCTTGCGCGAGGCAAGAGCATGCGTCCTCGAGACCGAACGGCTGACATTGCGCAAGCCGACGCTCGCGGACGTAAAAGCAATCGCACGCCTCGCCAACGACCGCCGCATCGCGGAGAACACCCGCCGCCTGCCGCATCCCTATACCCACGACGACGCCATCGACTTCGTGCGCGCGCTCGGCGCCGGCGGACGCGAAACCGTTTTCCTGATCGAGAACAATCACACACCGATCGGCATGGTCGGCATCGACTGGCGCGAGGAGACATCGGCCGAACTCGGCTACTGGCTCGGCGTCGACTATTGGGGCCAGGGCTTCGGCACCGAGGCCGCGCGCGCCGTGATCGATTACTTCTTCGAGGAGTTCGATCTCGACCAGCTGATCTCGGGCGCCCGCGTCGTCAACCCGTCGTCGCGCAACATCCTCGAGAAGTGCGGCTTCCAGTGGGGCGGCGTCGAGCTGCACCGCTTCGAGGCGCTGGGCTCATCGAGCCCGGTCGACTGCTTCCGCCTGTCACGCGGTGTCTGGACGTCGCTGAAGCGCTGGAACAACTCGACCCGGCGGGAGAGCTGAGACTTTTGGCTTCACCCTCCCCTGGAGGGGGAGGGTCGTTGCGCATGAAGCGCAGCGGAAGGCGCAACGGGGTGGGGTGATCTCTCCACTCGGGCACCGTTGGATGAGGAGAGACCTTCACCCCACCCCGCCGCTCATTGCATTCGTGTCGACCCTCCCCCTCCAGGGGAGGGTAAACATCACGCCGGCGGATTGATCGCGGAGTCCGTGCGTCCGAGCTGCTGCTCGCGGACGAAGATGTAGAGGCCTGCCGCGATGATAACAGCGGCACCGATGATGGTAGCCCAGGACGGCACATCGCCGAACACCACGAAGCCGAAGATCACCGCCCAGACGATCATCGAATACTGGTAGGGCACCACCACGCTCGCCGGCGCGAGCTTCAGCGAACGATTGACGCAGAGCAGCGCCGCGACCGAGATAATGCCGGCGGTGAAGAACAGCACGAGGCTGCCGGCTGACGGCGTCACCCAGCCGAACGGCGAGAGCACGAGGCCCAGGATGAAGGTGCCGCCGAATTGCGACGTCGCCAGCACGATATCGGGCGTCGCGCGCAGCGAGCGCGTGATCAGCATCAGCACCGCAAACGACAGGCTGCCGCCGAGCGCGATCATCGCCGGCCAGCTGATCGTCTGCGCCGACGGCCGGAGCGCGATCAGCACCCCGCAAAAGCCGACCAGGATCGCGGTCCAGCGTCGCCAGCCGATATGCTCGCCGAGCACGAGGCCCGACATCGCGGTGACGAAGATCGGTCCGGCGAGGTAGTAGGTGATGACGTCGGCGAGCGGCAGATAGACGGTCGCCAGGAAGAATGCCGCAACCTCCACCGTCGACAGCGTCACCCGCAGCAATTGCAGCCACGGCCGTTCCAGATGCAGAAAATCCGCGCGTCGTTGCCACACGATCGGCAGCAGCACGAGCAGCGCCGCGCAGGCGCGCAGCCACAGCAATTGCCCGACCGAATAGGTGGCGACGATGAATTTGCCCATCGCATCGCCGAACGAGAACATGAAGATCGACAGCAGCATCAACCCGATGCCGGCGAGCCGCGCCGATCGGTCGTCGTAGGAGGACAGCTTTGCGAACAGGCTCATGAGCAGACTTGCGCTTTTGTTCCCGAGTCGTCCGGTTTTAAAGACGTGGATGCCCGGGACAAGCCCGGGCATGACGAATTGAACGGATTGCCGCACCTGCGCCGCTGCGATACCGGTAGCTCATCCCGGCAACAAAAAGAGCAGGAAACGCCGCATGAGCGACTTCGATCCCACCCAGCATCGCATGGTCCCCGCGCAGCGCTGGTTCGAGGATTTCGTGCTCGGCGAGCGCTTCGTGATTCCGAGCCGGACCCAGACCTCGGCCGTGTTCGCGGCGTTCCAGACCGCCAGCGGCGACACCCATCCGATCCATTACGACGTCGAATATTGCCGCGCGCGCGGCATGCCTGATCTGCTCGCCCACGGCTTCCAGACCCTTGTGCACACCGCGCCCGGCGCCGGATTGTTTCCCTACGTCGTGGAGGAGTCGCTGATCGGCTTCCTCGAGCAATCGAGCAAGTTCCTGAAACCGGTCTATGCCGGCGATACCATCTACCCCGCGCTGGAGGTGATCGAGCTGTCGCCGGGCAAGACCACCGGCGTCGTGACGCTGCGCTCGACCGTGCACAACCAGCGCCGCGAGCTGGTGCTGGAGGGGATGCAGAAATTCCTGGTCCGGAGACGGCCTGCTTAGCCGCTTGGGCCGCAAAAAGGCCCGAAAATTAGGGCTTTTCGCTGAAGTCAGGGCCTTTCCGGGTTGCCGCAAAGGCCACCCTGCCCTAACTAGAGCGGATCATGAAATTCCTCGATGAAGCCAAGGTCTATATTCGCTCGGGCGACGGCGGCAACGGCTGCGTCGCGTTCCGGCGCGAGAAGTTCATCGAGTTCGGCGGTCCCTCCGGCGGCAATGGCGGTCGCGGCGGTGACGTCATCATCGAGTCCGTCGACGGACTGAACACGCTGATCGATTACCGCTACCAGCAGCACTTCAAGGCACAGAAGGGCACCAATGGCATGGGCAAGGACCGCCATGGCGCCAACGGCAAGCCGATCGTGCTGAAGGTGCCGGTCGGCACCCAGGTGTTCGACGAGGACCGCGAGACCCTGCTGCACGACTTCACCGAACTCGGCGAGAAATTCGTGCTGGCTGAAGGCGGCAATGGCGGCTTCGGCAACGCGCATTTCAAATCCTCCACCAACCGCGCGCCGCGCAACGCCAATCCCGGCGCGCCCGGCGAAGAGCGCTGGATCTGGCTGCGGCTGAAGCTGATCGCCGATGCCGGCCTGGTCGGCCTGCCCAACGCCGGCAAATCGACCTTCCTGTCGGTGGTCAGCGCAGCACGGCCGAAGATCGCCGACTATCCCTTCACCACGCTGCATCCGCAGCTTGGCGTGGTGAATTTCGGCGGCCGCGAATTCGTGCTCGCCGACATCCCCGGCCTGATCGAAGGCGCGCATGAAGGCGCCGGCCTCGGCGACCGCTTCCTCGGTCACGTCGAGCGCTGCCGCGTGCTGCTGCATCTGGTCGACGCGACCTGCGAGCATGCCGGCAAGGCCTACAAGACGGTGCGCACCGAGCTCGAAGCCTATGAGGGCCATCTCGCCGACAAGATCGAGATCGTCGCGCTCAACAAGATCGACGCGGTCGCGCCCGACGAACTGAAGAAGCAGAAGGACCGCCTCAAGCGGGCGGCGAAGAAGACCCCGCTGTTGCTGTCAGGCGCGACCGGCGAAGGCGTGCAGGATGCGCTGCGCGCGCTGGTCGATGTGATCGGCGAGGCGCCGGTGTCCAACAAGGCCAAGGGTCAGGCGGAGCCGTGGGCGACGCCGGTTCCGCAGGGTTGAACGGCACAAGCCGCGCAGCGCCTGGACTTCCCAAGCCACATTGTGGCGTCTATTGCTTCCACCTTCCTGCCAGACCGAATCCATGAAACGCCCCGCGCTCAAGAACTTTCGCCGCATCGTCGTCAAGGTCGGCTCATCGCTGCTGGTCGACTCGCAGGCCGGCGAGGTGCGCGCGTCCTGGCTCGCCGCGCTGGTCGAGGACATCGCAAAGCTGCACAAGCGAGGCTGCGAGGTCATGGTGGTGTCGTCGGGCTCGATCGCGCTCGGCCGCAGCCGCCTGAAGTTGCCGCGCGGCCCGCTGAAGCTCGAGGAGAGTCAGGCTGCCGCAGCGGTCGGCCAGATCGCGCTGGCTCGAATCTGGTCGGAGGTGCTCGGCCATCACGGCATCGGCGCCGGGCAGATCCTGGTGACGCTGCAGGACACCGAGGAGCGCCGCCGCTATCTCAACGCGCGCTCGACGATCGCCAAGCTGCTGGAATGGGGCGCGGTGCCCGTGATCAACGAGAACGACACGGTCGCCACCACCGAGATCCGCTATGGCGACAATGATCGCCTCGCCGCCCGCGTCGCCACCATGGCGAGCGCGGATCTTCTGATCCTGCTGTCCGATATCGACGGCCTCTACACCGCGCCGCCCGCGGTCGATCCCGACGCCAGGCTGATCCCGGTGGTCGAAAGCATCACCTCGGAGATCGAGGGGATGGCCGGCTCGGCCGGCTCCGAACTGTCGCGCGGCGGCATGACCACCAAGATCGAGGCCGCGAAGATCGCGACCACCGCCGGCACCCACATGCTGATTGCGTCCGGCAAGATCGAGCACCCGCTTGCTGCGATCGCCGATGGCGGCCGCTGCACCTGGTTCCTGACCCCCGCCAATCCCGTCACCGCGCGCAAGCGCTGGATCGCGGGCTCGCTCGAGCCGAAGGGCACCTTGACCATCGACGCCGGCGCGGTGGCCGCGCTGCGCGCCGGCAAGAGCCTGCTGCCGGCCGGCGTGATCCGGGTCGACGGCCAGTTCGCCCGCGGCGATGCCGTGGTGGTCCGCGGCCCCGACACCCATGAGATCGGCCGCGGCCTGGTCGCCTATGACGCCGAGAACGCCGAGAAGATCATGGGCCGCTCCTCGCCCGACGTGATGGCCATTCTGGGCATCAGCGGCCGGTCCGAGATGATCCATCGCGACGACCTCGTGATCGGCCCGGCCGGGGCGATCCCGCCCAAGTAGGCCATTGGATAGGCCATTGGCCGAGCGGGCGGCCTGCCGCCCACCTGCCATGCCGGTTCCGCGCCTCGCCACCCTTCAATTGCCATGCTAGAACATGGCCTTAGTCCAAAGCTGGTAGTTTCATGAGCGCCCCCCTGAAGGCGATCGACGGCAACGCCGATCTCACCGCCCTGATGACCGACCTCGCCGCCAAGGCGCGCGCCGCCGCGCGCGTGCTGGCGCTGGCGCCGCCGGAGCAGAAGGACCGGGCGCTCGCCGCGATCGAACGCGCGATCCGCGCCAATGCGCCGGCCATCCTCGCCGCCAATGCCGAGGACGTCGCCGAGGCGCGCGCGGGCGGCATGAGCTCTGCCTTCGTCGACCGCCTGACCCTGACGCCGGCGCGCGTTGCCGGCATGGCCGATGGCGTTGCGACCGTGCGCGAGATCATCGATCCGGTCGGCGCCGTCACCGAAAGCTGGCAGCGGCCGAACGGCATGACGATCGAACGCGTCCGCGTGCCGCTCGGCGTCATCGGCGTGATCTTCGAGAGCCGCCCCAACGTCGCCGCCGACGCCGGTGTGCTGTGCCTGAAGTCCGGCAACGCCGTGATCCTGCGCGGCGGCTCGGACAGTTTCCGCTCCTGCCGCGCGATCCATGATTGCCTGGTGCAGGGCCTGCGTGAAGCCGGCCTGCCCGAGGCCGCGATTACCCTGGTGCCGACCCGTGACCGCGCGGCCGTCGGCCTGATGCTGACGGGATTGAACGGCGGCATCGATGTGATCGTGCCGCGCGGCGGCAAGAGCCTCGTCGCACGCGTCGAGGCGGAGGCACGCGTTCCGGTGTTCGCGCATCTCGAGGGCGTCAACCACATTTACGTCGATGCCAGCGCCAGGCTCGATATGGCCAAAGCGGTCGTGCTGAACGCCAAGATGCGCCGTCCCGGTGTCTGCGGCGCCGTCGAGACCCTGCTGGTCGATCGCAACGCCGCCGGGACGCAGCTGAAACCGCTGGTCGAGCTGTTGATCGATGCAGGCTGCGAGGTGCGCGGCGACGACGCCGTGCAGGGCGTCGATGCCAGGGTGAAGCCCGCATCCGACGAGGACTGGGACACCGAATACGAGGACGCGATCATCTCGGCGAGGATCGTCGACGGTCTCGATGAAGCGATTGCGCATATTCAAAATCACGGCTCGCATCACACCGATGCGATCGTGACGGAGGATGCCGCTGCCGCGCAAAGATTTCTCAACGAGGTCGATTCGGCGATCGTGCTGCACAACGCCTCGACCCAGTTCGCCGACGGCGGCGAGTTCGGCTTCGGCGCTGAGATCGGAATTGCTACCGGCAAATTCCACGCCCGCGGGCCGGTCGGCGCCGAGCAGCTGACGAGTTTCAAGTACCGCGTCCACGGCACCGGGCAGACGCGGCCGTGATCATTGTCGCACGCGCACGGTAAGCCATTGCAGCAAGCATCGAGCGTGTCGTTATCCGCAGCCCAGGCGCTTCCGTTCTATACCAACGGCATGCGCATCGGGCTGCTTGGCGGCTCGTTCAATCCACCGCACGCCGCGCATCGCGCCATCAGCCTGTTCGCGCTCAAGCGCCTGCAGCTGGACCGCGTGTGGTGGCTGCTGACGCCGGGCAATCCGCTGAAGAACCATGATGGCCTGCACGCGCTCGCCGAGCGAGCCGAGGCCGCGCGCCGCGTTGCCGACGATCCGCGCATCGACATCAGCTGTCTCGAAGCTGTCATTGGCGTCAGCTATACTGTGGACACGATCATCCACTTGCGCCGCCGTGTCTCCGGCGTGCACTTCGTCTGGATCATGGGCGCTGACAATCTCGCGCAATTTCATCGCTGGAAAGATTGGCGGCGCATCGCGTCCGATGTGCCGATTGCCGTGATCGACCGTCCGCCCCAAAGTTTCCGCGCCCTTGCCGCACCGGCGGCGCAGGCGCTCGCGCGCTATCGCATGCCTGAAAATCAGGCGACACGGCTGGCCGACCAGCAGGCGCCGGCCTGGGTGTTCCTGACAGGAATGAAATCCAATTTGTCTTCGACCGGACTTCGGAACCCGGACGGGAGCTGGAGAACGGCATGAAGCGCAAAAGGGTTACTGGAATATTGAAACCATTAACCCCACATGCGTAATATGGCGCGTGGGGCCGAGGATTCGGCACCCGCGATACAGTGAAAGGAATGGTCCCTGGCCACATCTGTATTGTCAAAGTCTGTTTTACCCAAGGTTCCAAAGACTGCGCGTAAAACATCGACGAAAACCGCGGCCTTGCAGGCGCAACCGGACGCCGACAAACCGGATGCCAACAAGACGCTGAGCCTGATCCTCTCCCGCCTCGAGGACATGAAGGCGGAAGAGACGGTCACCATCGACCTTCGGGGCAAATCCGCATATTCCGACTACATGATCGTCACCACCGGCCGGGTTAACCGGCACGTTGGCGCGATCGCGGAAAATGTGACGAAGAGCCTCAAGGAGAACGGGGTCAAGAACATCCATGTCGAGGGCTTGCCCAATTGCGACTGGGTGCTGATCGATTCCGGCGAAGTGATCGTGCACGTGTTCAGGCCTGAGGTGCGCGAGTTCTACAATCTCGAACGGTTGTGGACTCAGAACCCGGCGGTCGCGGCGGTCTAAGGGGTTCGAAGCCGATGCGAATCGGCTGCAGCGCAGCTAGTCTGCGTTGATGCGCCTTGTCGTGATCTGCATCGGCCGTCTGAAACAGGGCCCTGAACGGGAGCTCGCCGAGCGTTACCGCGAGCGCTTCGAGGATATCGGCCGCAAGCTCGGGTTTCGCGGCCTCGACATCCACGAGATCGCGGAAAGCCGCGCGCGCGACACCGCCGCGCGCATTGCCGAGGAGGCTGCGGCGATCTCCGCACTGTTGCCCGAGAAGCACGCGCTGGTCGCGCTCGACGAACGCGGCAAGAGCATCGACAGTGCGAGCTTTGCCCGGCAGCTCGGCCGCTGGCGCGACGAGGGAACAGCACATACTGTCTTCGTGATCGGCGGTGCAGACGGACTTTCGCCTGAATTGCAGCGCAGGGCTTTGTTGCGAATTGCATTCGGCTCCGCGACCTGGCCGCATCAAATGGTCCGCGTCATGCTTCTGGAACAGATTTATCGCGCCGCAACCATTTTGGCCGGCCACCCCTATCATCGCGCGTAAGGCGTGGTGACGGACAGTCGAAACCACTGAACTCACGCGAATGCAGCACAAGCGGGACACAGCTTCGTATTCGGCTTCGCATCTCGGCACCGCCGCGCGCCGCCGCCGGCTGCAGGCATCGCTGCCGCTGTCGATCGCCATGTTCGCCGCATATCCATTGGCCGCGGCGCACGCGCAGGCGACACCATCAGCGCAGCAATCCGCGCCGCCGGCGCAGCAGGCCGCAACCGCGGAGCCAACGCCCGATGCGATCAAGCAGCGCGAGCAGGAACTCGAGGCCGCGCGCGAGCAGCAGCGCAAGGCGACCGAGCTGCAGGAGAAACTGAAGGCCGACATCGCCGCGATCGGTCAGGACCGCAGCAAGCTCAATCAGCAGCTGATCGACATTGCCGGCCAGGTGCGCGGCGTCGAGACGCGGATCGCGGACGCCGAGGCACGCCTGCAGCCGCTCGACGGCCGTGAGCGCGAGATCCGCGCCTCGCTCGATTCACGCCGCTCCGAGGTGATCGAGGTGCTGGCCGCGCTGCAGCGCGCCGGGCGACGTACCCCGCCGGCGCTGCTGGTGCGGCCCGAGGACGCGCTGCAATCGCTGCGCACCGCGATGCTGCTCGGCGCCGTGGTGCCGGAGTTGCGCGTCCGCGCCGAGATGCTTGCGGCCGATCTCGGCGAGCTGGTGGCGCTGCGCAAGACCATCTCGACCGAGCGCGACGCGCTGGCGGCCGACCGCGACAAGCTGAGGGAAGACCAGACCCGGCTGGCGGCCCTGGTCGACGAACGGCAGCGGCAGCAGAGCGCAGCCGAAAAGGACATGGAGGCCGAAGGCGCCCGTGCCATCGCGCTGTCGAAGCAGGCCGACAATCTGCAGACCCTGATCGCCAAGATGGAGCAGGATCTCAAGAGCGCGGCCAAGGCCGCCGCCACCGCCAGCCTCCAGGGAGCGCCGGCGACGGTTAACGGCAAGCCGAATCTGGGGGCGCTCAAGGACCCGGCCCGCATGAGCCCGGCGGTCGCTTTCGCCTCGGCCAAGGGCCTGTTCTCCTATCCCGTGAACGGCACCAAGATTCGCGAATTTGGCGGTTCCGACGGCGCGGGGGGCGTACAAAAAGGCATTTCTTTGGCAGCCAAGCCGGGCGCGCAGGTCACAACCCCGTGTGACGGCTGGGTTGTTTACGCTGGTCCTTTCCGCAGCTATGGACAACTCTTGATCCTCAATGCCGGGGGCGGGTATCATGTCCTGATCGCCGGGATGGAGCGTATTTCGGTAAACATCGGCCAGTTTGTACTTACGGGGGAGCCGGTTGCGACCATGGGGTCGACGTCCCAAGTTGCATCCATTCTCGCGACAAATGCGAGCCAGCCAGTGCTCTATGTCGAGTTCCGGAAAGACGGCACTCCAATCGATCCAGGTCCATGGTGGGCCGCAAATGAAGGCGAAAAGGTTCGCGGATGATGCGCAAGACTTCGGTAATTCTCCTTAGCGCCGCCACCGGCGCGGCCCTGACGCTTTTCGTTACGCAGCCCCGCGCTGTGCTGATGGGATCGAGCGCGCGCGCCGCGACGTCGGACACCTATCGCCAGCTCAATCTGTTCGGCGACGTGTTCGAGCGCGTGCGCAGCGACTATGTCGAGAAGCCCGATGACAGCAAGCTGGTCGAATCCGCGATCTCCGGCATGCTGACCGGCCTCGACCCGCACTCGAGCTACATGGACGCCAAGAGCTTCCGCGACATGCAGGTGCAGACCCGCGGCGAGTTCGGCGGCCTCGGCATCGAGGTCACGATGGAAGACGGCCTGATCAAGGTCGTCTCGCCGATCGACGACACCCCGGCCTCGAAGGCCGGCATCATGGCCAACGACATCATCACGACCCTCGACGACGAGGCCGTGCAGGGCCTGACGCTGAACCAGGCCGTCGAGAAGATGCGCGGTCCGGTCAACACCAAGATCAAGCTCAAGATCATCCGCAAGGGCCAGGACAATCCGATCGACGTCACGCTGGTGCGCGACAACATCCGCGTCCGCTCGGTGCGCGCCCGCGTCGAAGCCGATGACATCGCCTATATCCGCATCACCACCTTCAACGAGCAGACCACCGAAGGCCTGAAGAAGGAGATCACCAATCTGCAGGGCCAGATCGGCGACAAGCTGAAGGGCTACGTCATCGATCTCCGCAACAACCCCGGCGGCCTTCTCGAAGAAGCGGTCACGGTGTCCGACTCCTTCCTGGAACGTGGCGAGATCGTCTCGACCCGTGGCCGCAATGCCGAGGAAACCCAGCGCCGCGCCGCCCATCCGGGCGACCTGACCAAGGGCAAGCCGGTGATCGTGCTGATCAACGGCGGCTCGGCCTCGGCCTCCGAAATCGTCGCCGGCGCGCTGCAGGACCACAAGCGGGCGACGCTGGTCGGCACCCGTTCGTTCGGCAAGGGCTCGGTGCAGACCATCATCCCGCTCGGCTCGGGCAATGGCGCGCTGCGCCTGACCACCGCGCGCTACTACACGCCGTCGGGCAAGTCGATCCAGGCCAAGGGCATCGTGCCCGACATCGAGGTGCTGCAGGACGTGCCGGAAGAGCTGAAGGCGCGCACCGACACCAAGGGCGAAGCCTCGCTGCGCGGCCATCTCAAGAACGACGGCGACGAGAAGACCGGCTCGCAGTCCTACGTCCCGCCGGACGCCAAGGACGACAAGGCGCTGAAGATGGCCGACGACCTGCTGCACGGCATCAAGTCGACCTCAAGCGCACCAGCGGCGCCGGAGGCCGCGCGCGACAAGGCCGCGGTCGACAAGCCGGGCAACAAGGCCGCGAACTGATTTAATCCGATCGATTCGGCGAACAGGGCGGCCCGCGGGCCGCCCTTTCTGCTTTCGGTGTCCACCCGTAACCGTGCTTTGCCGGGCAGGCCGGCGCGCGGGATTGCACCGCATCGTGCTATCGTTCGCGCTGTTGATTCGGGGAGGGTCATGGCAGAAGCGGCCGACGAACTGAGCACGCCGCTTGGGCAGACGACCGTGGGCAGGACGCGCCGGTTTCGCCTGCCATTCACGGCGATGCAGGCGCTCGCCGTGCTGCTCGGGCTCGTGCTGGTCGGCTTTGTCGGCATCGCGCTGTTCAACGACAACCCGCTCGGGGGCGAGCCGATCGCCCGTGTCACGCTCCGCAATCCTCCGCCCGCCGCCGCTGACGACAAGCACGCTCCGGCCGCCCAGGCGGCGGCCGAACCGGCGGCCAAATCCGCCGCCAGGGTGCCGGCCGCAGCCAGCGACGCGAGAACCGTCACCATCATCGACGGCTCCAGCGGCAAGCGCCAGGACGTGGTGATCGGCGCCGGCGATCCGGCCGACAAGGCCGGTGGCGATTCGCCGCCACTCGCGATGACCGGCATCGATCCGCGCCTGCTGGAAAAGTCACGCTATGGCATGATCCCGGTGGTCGCCGACGGCCTGAAACCGTTCACGGTCTACGCGGCCGAGGCTGACCGCGCCAAGGCCGCCCGGATGCCCGTGGTCGCCATCGTGGTCGCCGGCCTCGGCGTCGGTGCCGCCAAGACCACCGACGCCATCATGAAGCTGCCGCCGGCGGTGACGCTGGCCTTCACGCCCTATGGCTCCGATCCGGGCAAGCTTGCGGAACGCGCCCGGACCCAGCGTCACGAGATCCTGCTGCAGATCCCGATGGAGCCGTTCGACTATCCCGACAACGATCCCGGGCCGCAAACGCTGCTGACCACACTGAGCAGCGAGCAGAACCTCGACCGCTTCTATTGGCACCTCAGCCGCCTGCAGGGCTATGCCGGGATAGCCAATTTCATGGGAGGCCGGTTCGTTGCGGCCGATCCCGTGATGCAGCCCATCGTCCGCGAAGCGGCCAAGCGCGGCCTGAGCTATTTCGACGACGGTTCCACCCCACGTAGCGTCGCGCAGAACCTTTCCGCGGGCCAGGCATTGCCGTTCGCGAAGGCCGATTTCGCCATCGACGCGGTGCCGACGTCGGCGGAAATCGACCGCGCGCTGGTCAAGCTGGAAACGATCGCCAAGGAACGCGGCACGGCGGTGGGCGTCGCCTCGGCGTTGCCGGTCTCGATCGAGCGGCTCGGCGCCTGGCTCAAGACACTGGACTCCAAGGGCATTATGCTTGTGCCATTGACAACGGCGATGCTGAAATCAAAATCGGGCTAAAGATTCAATCCGTTGGTGCAGTTCGAGACCTTGCCGGGGGGCCGGGTCGGGCGGCTCCAGAAAATGTGCGAGGTAGCGGCAGCATGGCACGTTATGAAGACCTGCCCTATCGAACCTGCGTCGGCATCATGCTGCTGAATACTGCGGGGCTGGTCTTCATCGGACGCCGCGCGGGCGGCATCGAGCATGTCGACGACGCGCATGTCTGGCAGATGCCGCAAGGCGGCGTCGATCCCGGCGAGGATACGTTTCAGGCCGCGCGGCGCGAGCTCTATGAGGAGACCAGCATCAAGTCCGTGGAGAAGCTCGGCGAGGTCTCGGACTGGCTGATCTACGATATCCCGCGCACCGTCGCCGGCCGCGCCTGGAAGGGCCGCTATCGCGGACAGCGGCAAAAGTGGTTCGCGCTGCGCTTCACCGGCGATGAGAACGAGATCAACGTCGCCAATCCGGGCGGCGGCCACAAGGCCGAGTTCATCACCTGGCGCTGGGAGCCGATGAAGAATCTGCCGGGGCTGATTGTGCCGTTCAAGCGTCCGGTCTATGAGCGCGTCGTGAAGGAATTCGCCGGTCTGGCGGCCAAGTAGCCGACCGGGTCAACGCGCGACGTACCCACCGAATGTCATCAGATAAGCCCTATCGCCCCAATGTGGGCATCGCGCTGTTCAACGCCGACGGACGCGTGCTGATCGGCCACCGGATCAAGGACGACGGTCCGGAGATCGTGCTGCCCGGCCTCGAATGGCAGATGCCGCAGGGCGGCATCGACGCCGGCGAGGATCCGCGCCAGGCCGTGATGCGCGAATTGTGGGAAGAGACCGGGGCGGTCAACGCCCATTATCTCGGCGAGACCGACTGGATGACCTACGAATTCCCCACCTATGACGGGCCGGCATCGCACCGGCTCGCCAAATTCCGCGGCCAGCGGCAGAAATGGTTTGCGCTGCGCTTCACCGGACGCGACGAGGAGATCGATCCGTTGACGCCGCGCAACGGCCAGCCCGCCGAATTCGATCAATGGCGCTGGGAACGCCTCGACCGCGTTGCCGATCTCGTGGTGCCGTTCCGCCGCGATGTCTATCGCGCGGTCGCGACCCGGTTCGCGGAATTCGCCGGCTGATCCTGCGGCGGAATGCGCCGCGCGTCGCCCGGCGTCATGCCGTAGGTCGAGCGGAAGACGCGATAGAAGGTCGCGATGCTGTCGAAGCCGCACGAAAACGCGATCTCGTCGATGCTGCGCTCCCGTATGGCATAGAGCGCACGCCTCGCCGCCTTCAACCTTGCCGCCGTCAGCGTCCGCGCAAATGACAGGCCGGTCGGCTCGAACAACGCATGCAATTGCCGCAGTGAGATGCCGAGCTCGGCGGCAACCGCGGCCGGCGTGAGCGAGGCGCGATGCAGATCGCGGAACAGGATTTCGCGGGCGGCATGAAGGTAGCCCGCATGCAGCGCGGCGCGGATTTCGTCCTGGCGTGGCCGCACGCGTCCGCGCGCGAGCAGCGCCAGGCGCACCATATGCGCAACGTCGTCGGCGAACTGCCCGGCTTGCGCGAGATCTCGCGTCATCGAGCGGAACATGGCGCCGACAAGCCGGGTCAGGCTCGCATCACGCGCCAGCGCGACCGGCGGCGCATCCTCGATCCGCGCGCCGAGCACGAGCTCGTCGGTGACCGGGATCTTGAGGCTGAAGAAGTCAAAGCCGTCGGTCCGTTCGGGTGTCGAGGCAAACGGAAGATTGGAATGGCCGAACACCAGGTCGCCGTTGCGCACAAACTGGACACGATCGCGACCGATATTCATGTGGCCGGGGCCGCGCACCTGCCAGGCGAGATGCAGGCTGTTGCTCGGAACGCGCGCGATGTCGGATGCGGTCCGGCTGACGCGGTAGGAGGAAGCCGACATTTGCGCGAGCACGGCACTGCCCACCGGCGTCGCGGAGAAGCGCCCGCGGAAATCGGCCCTCTTGTCGCGCTCGAGCTCGATGGTGACCCCGAACAGGCTCTTGCCGCGCACCTCGCACCAGTGCTCGAAACGGTCCTGCGGGCGGAGAGCATCGGTGGTGAAGGTCAGCACGGCAGCTTGTCCGTTATGTCAGGAATGAAATCGCGATGCGGTCGGGCCAAATCGTCATCGTGCTGCAGCTTGTCATTTGTGCACGATCCCTGCTGTAAGCTGCTTCACATATTTGCAGGTCGTTCGTTCGGGCCGACCGCGAAGAAGCGACTTGTCGAGAAGAGGCGAGCCGCCGCAGCGTCTCTTCCTCATCGTCGGCAACCAATCGGCTCTGACTTGCGATATCGGCCGCGAGGATCGCTGCGACCTTGCGCTTCATGAGTACCAGCCCCCGAACCCAGATATGCCGGGGAGAATGCCGCCAGACGATCCCGCGCGCAACAAGCATTGAACGCTCGCCAGGGCGTGGCGAGCGTTGAATTATTCAAGCCTTCTCAGGCGATGATAGAAAAAGTGTGAGCTATTCCACTAAGGGGTCGGCTCACTCGACATGGCGGCGCGATCGCCGGTCGGCAACCGCGCCTTAGTGCATAGCCGTCGTGTTGAGCTCTTGCTGGATGCTCTTGAAGTGGTCGAGCCGCTCGATCGCGTGGTCGAGCTCGGAGCCCTCCTTCTCGGCGAGCTTCTCCTGCATCTCGTTGATCGTCTCGGCGAATTTCGCGCGATCGATGTCCGCAAGCGCGGTCGCGACGTCGGCGAGCACGGTGAGGCCCTTGTCCGACACCTCGGCAAGGCCGCCGAGCACGATCACCTTCTCGCGCTTGCCGGCGGTCGTGATCGTCAGGATGCCCGGACGAACCGTGGCGATGACCGGAGCGTGTCCGGCGAGCACACCGAAATCACCCTCCACACCGGGGACGTCAACCTGATCGACCTCGCCGGAGAAGGCGAGCTTTTCGGGAGAGACGAGATCGAAGTGGAAGGTAGCCATGGTCTTTCCGTTCTTTGCGCTGTCACCCGCGGGCTCGACCCGCGGGTCCATCAGTCAAAATACTTCACGTGCGATGGATCGCCGGATCAAGTCCGGCGATGACGACATCCCAAAGCTTAAGCGGCTTCGGCCGCCAGCTTCTTGCCCTTCTCGACGGCTTCTTCGATGGTGCCGACCATGTAGAACGCCGCTTCCGGCAGATGGTCGTACTTGCCCTGGCAGAGATCGCGGAAGCCCTTGATGGTGTCGGCGAGGTCGACGAACTTGCCCGGCGAGCCGGTGAAGACTTCGGCGACGTGGAACGGCTGCGACAGGAAGCGCTCGACCTTGCGGGCGCGGGCGACCGTCAGCTTGTCCTCTTCCGACAGTTCGTCCATGCCGAGAATGGCGATGATGTCCTGCAGCGACTTGTAGCGTTGCAGGATCTGCTGGACCATGCGCGCGGTGTTGTAGTGCTCGTCACCGACGACGAGCGCCGACAGCATGCGCGAGGTCGAGTCGAGCGGATCCACCGCCGGATAGATGCCCTTTTCCGAGATCGCGCGCGACAGCACCGTGGTGGCGTCCAAGTGCGCGAACGAGGTGGCGGGCGCCGGGTCGGTCAAGTCGTCGGCCGGCACGTAGATCGCCTGCACCGAGGTGATCGAGCCCTTCTGGGTGGTGGTGATGCGCTCCTGCAGCGCGCCCATGTCGGTGGCGAGCGTCGGCTGATAACCCACCGCCGAAGGAATACGGCCGAGCAGCGCCGACACTTCCGAACCCGCCTGGGTGAAACGGAAGATGTTGTCGACGAAGAACAGCACGTCCTGGCCCTGGTCGCGGAAGTGCTCGGCAACGGTGAGACCGGTCAGACCGACGCGGGCGCGGGCGCCCGGCGGCTCGTTCATCTGGCCGAACACCAGCGCGCACTTCGACTTCACGCTCGGATCCGGATTGTGCGGATCGGCGTTGACCTTCGATTCGATGAACTCGTGATAGAGGTCATTGCCTTCGCGGGTGCGCTCGCCGACGCCGGCGAACACCGAGTAACCACCGTGCGCCTTCGCGACGTTGTTGATGAGCTCCTGAATCAGCACGGTCTTGCCGACGCCGGCGCCGCCGAACAGGCCGATCTTGCCGCCCTTCGCATACGGAGCAAGAAGGTCGACGACCTTGATGCCGGTGACGAGAATTTCGGCTTCGGTCGACTGGTCGGTATAGGTCGGCGCTTCCTGATGGATGGCGCGCAGGCCGTCGGACTTGATCGGGCCGGCTTCATCGATCGGCTCGCCGATGACGTTGATGATGCGGCCCAGCGTGCCTTCGCCGACCGGCACCCGGATCGGTTCGCCGGTGTCGGTCACTTCCTGGCCGCGCACGAGGCCCTCGGTGATGTCCATCGCGATGGTGCGGACGGTCGATTCGCCGAGATGCTGCGCGACTTCGAGCACCAGGCGGTTGCCGCCGTTCTTGGTCTCGAGCGCGTTCAGAATCGCCGGAAGGTGGCCTTCGAACTGCACGTCGACCACGGCGCCCGTGACCTGGGTAACGCGACCGATCTGGTTGGCTGCTGTAGCCATGGACTGTTCTCCTTCGAAATCTGCCTTAGACCGCCTCAGCGCCGGAGATGATCTCGATCAGCTCCTTCGTGATCTGGGCCTGACGGGTTCTGTTGTAAATCAGGGTTTGCTTGCGAATCATCTCGCCGGCATTGCGGGTCGCGCTGTCCATCGCGCTCATCTGCGCGCCATAGAACGAGGCGTTGTTCTCCAGCAGCGCGCGGAAGATCTGCACCGCGAGGTTGCGCGGCAGCAGGCTGCCGAGGATCTGGTCCTCTTCAGGCTCGTATTCGTAGGACGTGGAGGGCGCCGCATTGGCCGCGGGCTCAGCCACCTCCAGCGGGATGATCTGCTGCGCGGTCGGGATCTGCGCGATCACCGACTGGAAGCGCGAGTAGAACAATGTGCAGACATCGAACTCGCCGGCCTCGAACCGCGCCAGCACCTTGTTGGCGATGTCCTCGGCATTGGCGAAGCCGATCTGGCGCACCGAACGCAGGTCGAGATGCTCGACGATGCGCTTCTCGAAGGTCCGCCGCAGCTGCTCGTAGCCCTTGCGGCCGACGCAGAAGAGTTTGACTTCCTTGCCCTGCGCGAGCAGCGCGTTCGCCCGCTCGCGCGCCAGGCGCACGATGGCGGAGTTGAACGCGCCGGACAAGCCGCGCTCGCCGGTGCAGACCAGAAGCAGGTGCACCTGATCGTTGCCGGTGCCGGCGAGCAGCGCCGGCGCGCCGGGCGTGCCGTTGGCTGCCGCGGCGATGTTGGAAATCACCGCATCCATCTTGGTGGCATACGGCCGCGCCGCTTCGGCGGCGTTCTGCGCGCGGCGCAGCTTCGAGGCTGCGACCATCTGCATGGCCTTGGTGATCTTCTGCGTCGCCTTGGTCGAGGCGATGCGGACCCGCATGTCTTTTAGTGACGCCATTCTTCGTTCACCCCGGCGATCCGACCACAATGGTCAGATCGCAAGCCTCCGTTCGTCACGCCCGGCGGCGAGCCGGGCGACGCCCCATTCGTTATGCAAACGTCTTGGCGAAACCTTCGACCACCGTCTTCAGCTTGGCGGCGGTGTCGTCGGACAGATCGCGGCTGGTGCGGATCGCATCGAGGATGTCGGCGTTCTTGCCGCGCAGCAGCGACAGCAGGCCGTCCTCGAACGCCTTCACCTTGTTGAGCGGCAGCGGATCGAGATAGCCGTTGGTGCCGGCCCAGATCACACAGACCTGCTCTTCCATCTTCAGCGGCGAGAATTGCGGCTGCTTCAGAAGCTCGGTCAGGCGCGAGCCGCGGTTGAGCAGGCGCTGGGTCGAGGCGTCGAGGTCCGAGCCGAACTGCGCGAACGCCGCCATTTCGCGGTACTGCGCGAGCTCGCCCTTGATCTTGCCGGCGACCTTCTTGGTCGCCTTGGTCTGCGCCGACGAACCGACGCGCGACACCGACAGACCGACGTTCACCGCGGGACGGATGCCCTGGAAGAACAGGTCGGTTTCCAGGAAGATCTGGCCGTCGGTGATCGAGATGACGTTGGTCGGAATGTAGGCCGACACGTCGTTGGCCTGGGTTTCGATGACCGGCAGCGCCGTCAGGGAGCCCAAGCCATGCTCCTTGTTGAGCTTGGCGGCGCGCTCGAGCAGGCGGGAATGCAGGTAGAACACGTCGCCCGGATAGGCTTCGCGGCCCGGCGGACGGCGCAGCAGCAGCGACATCTGGCGATAGGCGACGGCCTGCTTCGACAAGTCGTCATAGATGATCACGGCGTGCATGCCGTTGTCGCGGAAGTATTCGCCCATGGTGCAGGCGGTGAACGGCGCGATGTACTGCATCGGCGCCGGATCGGACGCGGTGGCCGCGACGATGATCGAGTATTCCAGCGCGCCCTGCTCTTCGAGCACCTTGACGAACTGCGCCACGGTGGAGCGCTTCTGGCCGATCGCGACGTAGACGCAATACAGCTTGAGGTTCTCGTCCGGCTGGGCGTTGAGCGGCTTCTGGTTCAGGATGGTGTCGAGCGCGATCGCGGTCTTGCCGGTCTGGCGGTCGCCGATGATCAGCTCGCGCTGGCCGCGGCCGATCGGGATCAGCGCATCGATCGCCTTGAGGCCGGTGGCCATCGGCTCGTTCACCGACTTGCGCGGAATGATGCCGGGCGCCTTGACGTCGACGCGCTTGCGTTCGGTGGCCTGGATCGGGCCCTTGCCGTCGATCGGGTTGCCGAGCGCGTCGACGACGCGGCCGAGCAGGCCCTTGCCGACCGGCGCGTCCACGATCGCGCGGGTGCGCTTGACGGTCTGGCCTTCCTTGATCTCGCGGTCGGCGCCGAAAATCACGATACCGACGTTGTCGGTTTCGAGGTTGAGCGCCATGCCGCGCGTGCCGTTCTCGAACTCGACCATTTCACCGGCCTGAACGTTGTCGAGACCGTAAACGCGGGCGATACCGTCGCCGACCGACAGCACCTGGCCAACTTCGGTGACCTCGGCTTCCTGGCCGAAATTCTTGATCTGGTCCTTGAGGATCGCAGAAATTTCTGCGGCGCGGATGTCCATCAGCCTGCCTCTTTCATCGCGTTCTTGATCGAATTGAGTTTGGTGCGAAGCGAACTATCCACCATGCGGCTGCCGAGCTTGACCACCAGGCCACCAATAATGGAGGGATCGACCTTCACGTTGAGCGCGACGTCCTTGCCCGTCACTGATTTCAGTGCGGCCTTCAGCGCGTCGAGATTCTTGTCACTGAGCTGCTCGGCGACGGTGACTTCCGCAGTCGCCTCGCCCTTGAACTTCGCCACCAGCGCGCGATAGGCGCGGATCACATCGGCAACGGCGAACAGCCGGCGATTGGCGGTGAGCACCTTGAGGAATTTGGCCGACGTGCCGGCGATGCCGGCCTTGTCGAGCACCGCGGTCAGCGCCTTCAGCTGGGCGTCCGCGGCGAACACCGGGCTGCGGACGAGGCGCTTGAGATCGGCACTCTCGTTGAGCAGGGCCTCGAACTTGTCGAGGTCGGCCCGGACTTGATCGACGGATTGCTCGTCGCGCGCCAACTCGAACAGGGCCGTTGCGTAACGACCGGACACTCCCGAAACGGACGGATCTTCAGCTGCCACGAGCTCGCTCTTTTTTGCTGTCAAATTCGCAAGGGAAAAACCGTCGCCACCAAAGCAGCGCCTAGCGATCCAAGCCCTTGGAATTCAAGCGGGACTTCGATTTTCGACCGGCACAGGACGTGCCGGGACCGTTAAAATCGCGGCTTTGCTAACATAGCAATCGCGCAGGTGCAACATGACGGCATCGTGAGTGCCGCCTTGTCGCATGCGCTTTTTGCCGATCGCAGCCGGCGGCCAAACCGGAAAATTTGGCGCGCGGAAATGCGGCGCGCCGGACCCGATTCGCGCCGCAGCGATTTTGTTCCATCGAAATTTGCATGGGCCTATGGCCGAGCGCGCAAGGAACTCCGGGCGGGCTGCGGTTTCATTTGGCGATTACTTACCGAAAACTTACCGTCGGCCCGATAATCAGTATTCGTAAGTATATTACTCGTTAAAAATTGGTTAAATAGCAAGATTACGGAACCTCGATCGACTACCCCTAGGCGGTAACAAGATATTTCAGCACGAGACAATCGGGATTTACTGCCCAATTCGTGCCTCATTGGGAAACCAAACGGCCTTGGTCAACGAAGGGACGGGGGTTCCACTTGCCGTGTTAGCGGCAATACTGTCTGAGGGTCTTATCAATGCTGAATATCAAGAAGGCGGCGGGCAATCTAACCCGCTCGCGCACGGCGCTTGCATTTGTAGCCGCAACTATCGTGGTCGGGGGCAGCGTGACCGAGGCGTCCGCGAAGTCCCGGCACCACCATCATCGCCACCACCATCATCACCACGCCCGCGCCGAAGGCTCGTCCTGGCGCGACGCCAATGCATCGATCCAGCCGTCCGGCGGACACTCGTTCTCGGGGATGGCCTCCTTCTACGGCAATGAGTCGGGCAGCCGCACCGCTTCCGGCCAGCGCTTCAACCAGAACGCCATGACCGCGGCCCACCGCTCGCTGCCGTTCGGCACCAAGCTCCGCGTCACCCATGGCGGCCGCAGCGTCGTCGTCACCATCAACGATCGTGGCCCGTTCATCCGCGGCCGCGTGCTCGACCTCTCCACCGGCGCAGCCCGCGCCATCGGCCTGACTGGTGCCGGCGTCGGCCGCGTCACCGCCGAGGTCGTCTCGTAAGCGCGTTCAGTAAGCGTTGCGTTGCGTAACGGCCGCGAGGCCTGCTTCGCGCCAAAAAGGCCTGCCGTCGCAAATGACGGCAGGCTTTTTCTTTTGCGGGACGTGCTGCCAGCCGCCGTCATTGCGAGCGGAGCGAAGCAATCCATTTCACCGCGTTTGCGGACACATGGATTGCTTCGTCGCTTCGCTCCTCGCAATGACGGAGGACAGTGAACGAACTAGAGGAAGCTCTGCGGATCGACGTCGACCTCGAGCTTCAGATTGCCCTTGGTCTTGGGACCGGCTTCCAGCCATTCGCGCAGATATTGCGACAGGTCGACATTGCGCAGCGACTTCACCAGCAGGCGGAAGCGATAGCGGCCCCTGATGACGGCGAGCGGCGCCTCGGCGGGGCCGAGCACCTGGATCCGCTCATCGAGCGGCGCCACCGCGGCGAGCTTGCGGGCGAAGCCTTCCGCGGTCGGACGGTCGCCGGCGGAGACGATCAGGCTCGCCAGCCGGCCGAACGGCGGGTAGCCGGTGCGCTCGCGAATATCGATCTCGCTGGCATAGAACGCCTCGCGGTCATTGGCGATCAGGGCCTTGATCACCGGATGCTCCGGCTGGTGGGTCTGCAGAAAGCCGACGCCGCGGCCCTGCTCGCGGCCGGCGCGGCCGACCACCTGGTTCAGCAGCTGGAACGTCCGCTCGGCAGCGCGCGGATCGCCATTGCTCAGGCCGAGATCGGCGTCGATGACGCCGACCAGATTGAGCCGCGGGAAGTTGTGGCCCTTCGCCACCAGCTGGGTGCCGATGATGATGTCGACGCGGCCCTCGGCGATCTCGTTGAGCTCGCTGCGCATGGTCTCGATCGAGGTGATGAGATCGCTCGACAGCACCATCGTGCGGGCCTCGGGGAAAATGTGGGCTGCCTCCTCCTGCAGGCGCTCGACGCCGGGCCCGACCGCGACCAGCGATTCCTCGGCCGCGCAATGCGGGCAGATATTGGGCCGCGGCATCGAGAAGCCGCAATGATGACAGACCAGCCGCTGCCGGAACCGGTGATCGACCAGCCATGCATCGCAGATGGTGCAGGCGAAGCGGTGGCCGCAGGCGCGGCACAGCGTCAGCGGTGCGTAGCCGCGGCGGTTGAGGAACAGCAGCGCCTGCTCGCGGCGCTCGATCGCATGGCGGATCTGCTCGGCCAGTACAGGCGAAATGAAGCGGCCGCGCGGCGGCGGCGCGCGGCGCATGTCGATCGCCTCGATATGCGGCATGTGCTGGCCGCCGAACCGCGACGGCAGCGCCACACGCTGGTAGCGCCCCTTGCGCGCATTGACCTCGCTCTCGACCGACGGCGTCGCCGACGCCAGCACGATCGGGATCTTTGCGATATGGGCGCGGACCACGGCCATGTCGCGCGCGTGATAATGCGCGCCGTCGTCCTGCTTGTAGGCCTGGTCGTGCTCCTCATCCACGATGATGAGGCCGAGATCGGCATAGGGCAGGAACAGCGCGGAGCGGGCGCCGACCACGACCGGCGCCTTGCCCTCGGCGATCGCGGCCCAGTTCCGCGCGCGTGTGCGCGGCGTCAGCTCCGAATGCCACTCCAGCGGCCGCACGCCGAAGCGCTGCGCGAAACGGTCGAGGAACTGGCCGGTCAGCGCGATCTCCGGCATCAAAATCAGCGTCTGCTTGCCGCGACGGATATTCTCGGCGATCGCCTCGAAATAGACTTCGGTCTTGCCGGAACCGGTGACGCCGTCGAGCAGCGCGACGTGAAAGCTCCCGCTCGCGGCCAGCGTCCGCATCACGTCGACGGCGCTGCGCTGCTCGCGCGAAAAATCCGGCTGCGCATAGGAGGGATCCGGAACGGGCGGCGGTGCCGGCGGCGGCATCGCCTCGACCGTGAGGGTGCCTTCGTCGACCAGGCCGTCGATTACGCCGGAACTGACGCCGGCCTCGCGCGCTGCCTCCGACTTGCCGTGTAGCAACCCGTCCGACAGCAGCTCGATCACCCGCCGGCGCGCCGGCGTCAGGCGCCGCGGCGGCTCGCCGACCAGCCGCACGCCAAGCCGCGTCCGCTCCGGTCCGAGATTGTCGCCCATCCGCAGCGTCATCCGCAGCACCATGCCGCGCGCCGACAAAGTGTAGTTGGAGACCCAGTCGACCAGCTGGCGCAGCTCCGGCTTCAGCGGCGGAACATCGAGCTTCTCGCTGACGTCCTTGAGCCGGTTGTGCAGCCGCGGATCCGGATTGGCGTTTTCCGCCCACACCACCGCGACGACCTCGCGCGGCCCGAGCGGAACGCCGATCACGTCGCCCGGCACAAGCTCCATGCCGCGCGGAACGCGGTAGGAATAGGTCTGGTTCAGCGCGACAGGCACCAGCACGTCGACGACGCGAGTCGTCGATGCAGAGGCTGGGCCGGGGCGCGTGGTATGGTCCATTGAATCAGAAACCTTGAACCCGAGCGGGCTAGAGATCTGGTTTCTGATCGAATCAGAACCAAATCTCCAGCTTCTTGTTTTGAGGCGTTTTCTTCACGCGAACCGGCGTCCACTTCGCTCGAAAACGCTCTCCCACCGCTTCGCGCCTTAGCGAACGGTAAACGAAGGCAGTGCGATATAATCAGGAGATTAGCAGCGCCAATAGCCCTTAAGACACGGACTTAAGACACGGACATGGCCCGGACCGATCAGCCCATCCAACCGCTCGAACTCGACTGCGCCGACGCATCGGTTACGCAGGAGATGACGCGCTGGCTGTCGCATCTGCGCGCGGAGCGGCGGCTGTCGCCGAAGACGCTCGAGGCCTATGCCCGGGACGTGCGCCAATGCCTCGCCTTCCTGGCCGGGCACTGGGGCGCGCGGGTGACGCTCAAGGCATTTTCCGCGCTCGAGGCGAGCGACGTGCGCGCCTTCATGGCGATGCGCCGGACCGAGGAGATCGGCGGACGATCGCTGATGCGGGCGCTGGCGGGCCTGCGCTCGTTCGGCCGTTTCCTGGAACGCGAGGGCAAGGGCAAGGTCGGCGCGCTCTCGGCGATCCGCGCGCCCAAGGTGGCGAAGAGCCTGCCGAAGCCGATTCACATGGAAGCAGCGAAACGCTTCGCCGACGCCGACGAGCGCGCGGACGAAACCCGCGAGACCTGGATCCTGGTGCGCGACGCCGCCGTCATGGCGCTGCTCTATGGTTCGGGCCTGCGCATCTCCGAGGCACTCGGGTTGAAGCGCCGCGACGTGCCGAAACCCGGCGAAGGCGACGTGCTCGTGGTGACCGGCAAGGGCAACAAGACCCGCATGGTGCCGGTGCTGCAGAACGTGCTGCAATTGATCGCAGACTATGCGGCGATCTGCCCGCATCAGCTCAGCCCGACTGGGCCGATGTTCGTCGGCGCGCGCGGCGGTCCCTTGAGCCCGCGCATCATCCAGCTCACCATGGAGCGGCTGCGCGGCGCGCTTGGCCTGCCCGACAGCGCAACGCCGCATGCGCTGCGGCACTCCTTCGCCACGCATCTGCTCAGCCGTGGCGGCGATCTGCGTGCGATCCAGGAATTGCTCGGCCACGCGTCGCTGTCGACCACGCAGATCTACACCGGCATCGACAGCGAGCGCCTGCTCGAAGTCTATCGCTCCGCGCATCCCCGAGGTTGAACGTTCGGTTCTGAAAAAATAAAGCGCGGGCTTTGGCCCGCCGTCATGCGCCGTTCATCTTGATACGGCTACCCAAAACCGTTCGGCCCTTGCCTTGTGCGCCGCATTCGGCAATCGTGGCGCGGTCTCATCCGGAGGGGAATCATGAGCGCACATGAAAGTATGGAGCACGCGGAGCATGCCGAGCATGCCTCGGGCGAGAACAAGAAGATCGCGCTCCTGATCGCCGTGATCGCCCTGTGCCTGGCGCTGTCGGAAACGCTCGGCAAGGGCGCCCAGACCGAATCGATCAGCAAGAATGTCGAGGCCTCCAACCTGTGGGCCTTCTTCCAGGCCAAGAGCATCCGCCGGACCGCGGTGCAGACCGCGGCTGAACAGGGCAAGCTGAACCTCGCGACCACCACCGACGAGGCGGCCAGGGCCGCGCTGCAGAAGCAGATCGACGACTGGCAGAAGACCGCGGCGCGCTATCGCTCGGAGCCGGAAACCGGCGAGGGTTCAGAGCAGCTCTCCGAACGCGCCAAGCACGCCGAGCATGAGCGCGACGAGGCCACCGCGAAATATCATCATTTCGAGCTTGCCTCCGCCGCCTTCCAGATCGCCATCGTGCTGGCATCGGCGACCATCATCACGGGCATCATCGCGTTGGCCTGGGTCTCCGGCCTGGTGACGCTCGCCGGCATCGTGATGACGGCGCTCGGCCTGTTCCAGCCGCACTTGCTGCATCTGCATTGAGGCGCAGCGCGCCGCTTTCGAACCGTCATCCTGAGAGTCTGACTCATAAATCACCCAACCTTAGCTGCAGCCGCGAGTCTGCGGGTCAGGAGCCTGATGTGTGCAATCAGCAGCCAGGCAGCTTCGGTTGCGACCGTCGCCTCGAAGTCCTTGGCGAGGCGGCGGCATCTGCCGAACCAAGCGAATGTGCGTTCAACCACCCACCGCCTCGGCAGGAGCTGGAAGCCTTTGACGCCTTGAGGCCGCTCGACGATCTCGATAGTCCATGGACCGCAGTCTGAGAGTGCGTCGAGGAGTTGATTTCCGCGGTAGATCCGGTCGGCAAAGACGTGGCGCAGCCGGGGGAAGTTCATCCGCACGTTCTTCAGCAGCGGTACGGCGCCATGGCAGTCCTGAACGTTGGCCGGATGAACATGAACCCCGAGGAGGAGGCCATTGGTATCCGTCACAATATGCCGCTTGCGGCCGTAGATGCGCTTGCCTGCATCGTAGCCGCGCGGTCCGCCAGCTTGCGTGGTTGGCGCACTTTGACTGTCGATCACGGCTGCCGTCGGCTTCGGTGTCCGTCCAAGCTTTTTTCGCGCCCGTCGGACAAGCACGCTGACAATCCTCTGCCACCGGCCTGTATCCCGCCATCTATAAAAATAGCCCTGCACCGTCGAATAGGGCGGGAACTCCTGCGGCAACGCCCGCCACTGGCAGCCAGTCGAAACGATATAGAGGATCGCTTCGATCACACGACGCAGCTCCGTCTTACGCGGCCGGCCGCGCCGGTTCGCTCGCGGCAACAGGCGTCTGATCAGCGCCCACTCCGCATCGGTCATATCGCTTGCATAACGCAGATCGTCCCGCCGATATTGCTCCCGAGTGATCTTGGTCCAGGGCATCGTGCTCTCCCTCGAATCTTTGCAAATCCGATGGAATCACACCCCACTGAGATCACTCACCCATTTTTCAGTCAGGCTCTGAGGAGCGCGCCCTTGCGCGCGTCTCGAAGGATCGACGGCCACCGGCCGGGCCGTGCATCCTTAGAGACGCGCGTTCCGCGCTCCTCAGGATGACGGAATAGAAAGTTTTGATCAAAGAGGCTTGCTGGTCTGATGCACGCTTTTGCGGAAGCGCGCGATCACGCGCAGCGTGCGCGCCGCCCAGCCCTCGCCGTCGCCACTAATCATCTCGCGAATGCGCCGCTTGATTGGCTCGACCAGCGCGGTGGCCTTGGCCCGCAGCGCCATCACGAAATTATAGAGTGCCTCGAACCAGGGCATCTCCAGCAGTTTCGGCCGCGTCACGTCGAACAGGAAGGCCGTCACGCCGACGCCGACGAACTTGGCGAACAGGATCAGCGAGACCGCACTGAACCAGTATTGGTTCGCCAGCAGCCAGAGCCCGATCAGCTTGAGCGGAAACAGCGGGATCACCGGCACGACGAAGACAATCAGGGTCATCGCCGGCGACAGCGAATCGACCCGGTCGGCAAGCCATTGCTTGAGCGCGCGGAGCGGAATCCACGCCACCGCCCGCGCCACGATCGGCTCGAGATGGTCCCATAGCCAAGCCTCGACCAGGAAGATGATCGCAAGCAGGACCCAGAACGGCTGAAGCAGGCGGCGCAGCATCGCTGTGATCTCAACCCGGCTGACGCCGGACTTTCGATCATCACATATGGATGGCGCGCTTGCCCACCGCAAGCGCGGCTTCCTTGATCGCCTCCGAACGGGTCGGGTGCGCGTGGCAGGTGCGAGCCAGATCCTCGGCCGATCCGCCGAATTCCATCAGAACGCAGGCTTCGTGGATCATTTCGCCGGCTTCGCGGCCGACAATGTGGACGCCAAGCACCCGATCCGTCTTCGCATCTGCGAGAATTTTCACGAAGCCGTCGGTGGTCTGATTGACCTTGGACCGGCCGTTCGCCGTGAACGGGAATTTGCCGACGGTGTACGCGACGCCGGCCTGCTTGAGTTCTTCCTCGGTCTTGCCGACCGACGACACTTCCGGCGTGGTATACACAACACCTGGAATGACGTCGTAGTTCACGTGGCCGGCCTGGCCCGCGATGATCTCCGCACAGGCAACGCCTTCGTCTTCCGCCTTGTGCGCGAGCATCGGCCCTGCCACGACGTCGCCGATCGCGTAGATGCCCTTCACGTTGGTCGAGAAGTGCGCGTCGATCTCGACGCGGCCGCGATTGTCGAGCGCAACGCCGGCTTCCTTCAGCCCGAGCCCCTCGGTGTAGGGCACCCGGCCGATGCAGACGAGCACGACGTCGGCTTCGATGGTTTCCGCAGCGCCGCCGGCGGCCGGCTCGACCTTGGCCTGCAGCGTCTTGCCGGAGCTATCGACCGCGGTGACCTTGGCGCCGAGCTTGAAGACGAAGCCCTGCTTCTCGAGCATGCGCTGAAATTGCTTTGCCACCTCGCCGTCCATGCCGGGCAGGATGCGGTCGAGGAATTCCACGACCATGACGTCCGCACCGAGACGCCGCCAGACCGAGCCAAGCTCGAGCCCGATCACCCCCGCGCCGATGATCAGCAATTTCTCCGGTACCTTCTCCAGCGACAGCGCGCCAGTCGAGGACACGATGCGCTTCTCGTCGATGTCGATACCCTTCAGGCGGGCGATATCGGAGCCGGTGGCGATCACGATGTTCCTGGTCTCGACCGTCTCGGACTTGCCGTCGCCGGAGACCTCGACCTTGCCGGCGCCGAGGATCTTGCCGGTGCCCTTGAGCACGTCGATCTTGTTCTTCTTCATCAAGAACTCGACGCCCTTGACGTTGCCGTCGATGCCCTGCTGCTTGAAGTTCATCATCGCGGGCAGATCGAGCTTCGGCGCCGGGACGCTGACGCCCATCTTGGCAAAGGAGTGCCCGGCTTCCTCGAACATCTCGGAGGCGTGCAGCAGCGCTTTCGACGGCATGCAGCCGACGTTGAGGCAAGTGCCGCCCAGCGTCGCGTCCTTCTCGACGACGGCGACCTTCATGCCGAGTTGCGCCGCGCGGATCGCGCAGACATATCCGCCCGGGCCGGTGCCGATGACGACGAGATCGTAAGAAGCCATGATGGAAGGTCCTGTAGCTAAGCTCTGTGACAATTACGCGGGCGCGATCGTGACGGCAGACCGTCGCCCGCTCTTGATCGTGTGCTAGCGACCGCCCGACACGTCGAGGATCGCGCTGGTGACATAGGAAGCCTCGTCCGAGATCAGCCAGACGATGGCGTTGGCGATTTCATCGGCCGTGCCGACACGCTTCATCGGCACCATATGGGCAAGCCGGTGCGCGCGATCGGGCTCGCCCCCCGCGGCGTGGATGTCGGTGTCGATCAGGCCTGGCCGGATGCCGGCGACGCGGATGCCCTCATTCGCGACTTCGTAGCCGAGGCCGATCGTGAAGGAATCGATCGCGCCCTTGGAAGCGGCATAGTCGACATAGGTGTTGGGCGCACCGAGCTTCGCCGCGACCGAGGACAGGTTGACGATGACGCCGCCCTTGCCGCCGTGCTTGGTCGACATGCGCTTCACCGCCTCGCGCGCGCACAGGATGCTGCCGGTGACATTCACTGCCATCATCTGCTGGATACGCTCCGCCGACATCTCGTCGACACGCACTCCGCTCTTGCCGACGATGCCGGCATTGTTGACGAGCGCGCCGAGCGTGCCGAAGCCGTCGGCCGCCTTGAACAGCGCCAGGATGTCCTGCTCGCTGCCGACATCGCATTTCACCGCGATCGCCTTGCCGTTCCTGGCTTCGATCGCGGCGACGACCTCGTCCGCCGCGGTCTTGTTGGATGCATAGCCGACCACGATGCGATAGCCGCGCGCGGCGGCAGCGAGCGCGGTGGCGCGGCCGATGCCGCGGCTGCCGCCGGTGATGACAACGACCTTATCCGTCACTTTGATCCCCAAATGTGAGCAACCAACAGATCGCGGCGCCCGATCCGATCGGACGCCGCGCGCATACGACCTTAGAGGTCCAGCACCAAGCGGGCCGGATCCTCCAGGCTCTCCTTCACACGCACCAGGAAGGTAACCGCTTCCTTGCCGTCGATGACGCGGTGATCATAGGACAGCGCCAGATACATCATCGGGCGCACCTCGATCTTGCCGCCGACGACCATCGGCCGCTCCTGGATCTTGTGCATGCCGAGGATGCCGGACTGCGGCGCATTCAGGATCGGCGTCGACATCAGCGAGCCGTAGATGCCGCCATTGGTGATGGTGAAGGTGCCGCCCTGCATCTCGTCGATCTTGAGCTGGCCGTCGCGGGCGCGGCGGCCGTAGTCGGCTATCGACTTCTCGATCTCGGCGATCGACTTGTGGTCGCAGTCGCGCACCACAGGCACCACGAGGCCGCGGTCGGTGCCGACCGCAACGCCGATGTGATAGTAGTTCTTGTAGATCAGGTCAGAGCCGTCGATTTCGGCGTTGACCGCCGGAATGTCCTTTAGCCCCTGCACGACCGCCTTGGTGAAGAAGCCCATGAAGCCGAGCTTCGAGCCGTGCTTCTTCTCGAACGTGTCCTTGTAGAGGGCCCGCAGCTTCATCACCTCGGTCATGTCGACCTCGTTGAAGGTCGTCAGCATCGCGGCGGTGTTCTGCACGTCCTTGAGGCGGCGCGCGATGGTCTGGCGCAGCCGCGTCATCTTCACGCGTTCCTCGCGCGCGGCATCGTCGGCCGGCGACGGCGCACGAACCTGCACGGCGGCGGCCGGCTGGTTGACCGGGGTCGGCGCCGAGGCGGCCTTCTCGATCGCGGCCAGCATGTCGCCCTTGGTCACGCGGCCGTCCTTGCCCGAGCCGGGAACGGTGGACGCATCGATGCCGCTTTCAGCGGACAGCTTGCGGACCGAGGGTGCCAGCGGCGCATCCGCCGGCGGCGCCTTCGGCGCAGCGGCAGCAGCCGGCGCAGCAGCGGCAGCCGGTGCGGCGGCCTTGGCGGGAGCCGCAGCAGCCGGCTTGGCGGCCGGAGCGGCGCCGTCATTGATCTGTCCGAGCAGCGCGCCGACGGCGACCGTCTCGCCGTCCTTGGCGATGATCTCGCCGAGCGTGCCGGCCACCGGCGCGGGCACCTCGATGGTGACCTTGTCGGTCTCCAGCTCCACCAACGGCTCGTCCACCGCGACGGCTTCACCGGCCTTCTTGAACCAGCGGCCGATCGTGGCCTCGGTCACGGATTCGCCGAGCGTTGGAACGCGAATTTCAGTCATGGTCTTTTCCTCGATAACCCTGCGGTCGCAAAATTTGCGGTCGTGAAACTTGTCCGCCACCGCCCGCAAAGCGAGCGATCCGGTACTCCGTGACGACAGCACTTCTGCTGGATGACGCGGGATACCGGATGCCCCGCATTCGCGGGGCATGGCTTCAATGAAAGTCGTTAGTTCAGTGCGTCGTCGAGCAGCGCCTTGAGCTGCGCCAGATGTTTCGACATTAAGCCGGTCGCGGTTGCCGCCGATGCCGGACGACCCGCATAGCGCGGACGCCTGTTGGGTGCGTGGATCTGGTTGAGCACCCATTCCAGATAGGGCTCGATGAAGTGCCAGGAGCCCATGTTGCGCGGCTCTTCCTGGCACCAGACCACCTCGGCGTTCTTGAAGCGGCCGAGCTCCTGCACCAGCGCCTTCAGCGGCACCGGATAGAGCTGCTCGACGCGCATCAGATAGATGTCGTCGATGTCGCGCTTCTCACGCTCCTCATAGAGATCGTAGTAGACCTTGCCGGAGCACAGCACGACGCGGCGAATCTTGTCGTCCGGCACCAGCTTGATCTTCTCGTCCGGCAGCATCTGCGCGTCATCGTACAGAATGCGATGGAACGTGGCGTTCTTGCCGAGCTCCTCGAGCTGCGACACGGCGCGCTTGTGGCGCAGCAGCGACTTCGGCGTCATCAGGATCAGCGGCTTGCGGATCTCGCGATGCAGCTGGCGCCGCAGCACGTGGAAGTAGTTCGCCGGCGTGGTCGGATTGACCACCTGCATGTTGTCTTCGGCGCACATCTGCAGGTAACGCTCGAGACGCGCGGAGGAGTGCTCCGGCCCCTGTCCCTCGTAGCCGTGCGGCAGCAGGCAGACGAGGCCCGACATGCGCAACCACTTGCGTTCGCCCGAGGAGATGAACTGGTCGAACACCACCTGCGCGCCGTTGGCGAAGTCGCCGAACTGCGCTTCCCAGAGCGCCAGCGCATTCGGCTCGGCCAGCGAGTAGCCGTATTCGAAGCCAAGCACCGCCTCTTCCGACAGCAGCGAGTTGATGACCTCGTAGTGGCCGGTGTCTTCGCCGCCGAGATGGTTGAATGGCGTGTAGCGGCTCTCGTCCTCCTGGTCGATCAGGACGGAGTGGCGCTGCGAGAAGGTCCCGCGCTCGGAATCCTGGCCGGACAGCCGCACATGATGACCCTCCTGCAGCAGCGTGCAAAATGCCAGCGCCTCGCCGGTGGCCCAGTCGATCCCGACACCGCTGTCGATCGCCTTGGCGCGATTGTCGAGGAAACGCTGGATGGTGCGGTGGACGCGGAAGCCGTCCGGCACCTTGGTGATCTTGCGGCCGATATCCTTGAGAACGGCGACATCGACGCCGGTGACGCCGCGGCGGGCGTCTTCTTCCTGGTCAGCAATCTTGAAGCCTGCCCACTTGCCGTCGAGCCAGTCGGCCTTGTTCGGCTTGTAGCCGGCGCCGGCTTCGAGCTCGGCGTCGAGCCGCGCGCGCCAGTCGGCCTTGGCCTTCTCGACCTCGCCCTCGGTCAACACGCCGTCAGCGACCAGCCGCTTGGCGTAGATCTCCAGCGTTGACGGGTGAGAAGCGATCTTCTTGTACATCACCGGCTGGGTGAAGGCCGGCTCGTCGCCCTCGTTGTGGCCGTGGCGCCGGTAGCAGAACATGTCGATGACGACCGGCTTGTGGAATTTCTGCCGGAACTCGATCGCGACCTTGGCCGCGAACACCACGGCCTCCGGATCGTCGCCATTCACGTGGAAGATCGGCGCATCGATCATCTTCGCCACGTCGGACGGATAGGGCGACGAGCGCGAATAGCGCGGATAGGTGGTGAAGCCGATCTGGTTGTTGACGATGAAATGCAGCGAGCCGCCGGTGCGATAGCCCTTCAGGTCGGACAGGCTGAAGCATTCAGCCACCACGCCCTGGCCCGCGAATGCCGCATCGCCATGCATCAGCAGCGGCAGCACGGAGATGCGCATATCCGGCGGATCGCCGTGCTGGTCCTGCTTGGCGCGCACCTTGCCCATCACGACCGGATCAACGATCTCGAGATGCGACGGGTTTGCGGTCAGCGACAGATGGATGTTGTTGCCGTCGAACTCGCGGTCCGAGGAGGCGCCGAGGTGATACTTGACGTCGCCCGAGCCTTCGACCGAGTCGGGGTTGGCCGAACCGCCCTTGAACTCATGGAACAGCGCACGGTGCGGCTTACCCATCACCTGGGTCAGCACGTTGAGGCGGCCGCGATGCGGCATGCCGACCACGATCTCCTTCACGCCGAGATTGCCGCCGCGCTTGATGATCTGCTCGAGCGCCGGGATCAGCGATTCACCGCCGTCGAGGCCGAAGCGCTTGGTGCCGGTGAACTTGGTGTCGCAGAACTTCTCGAAGCCGTCCGCCTCGATCAGCTTGTTGAGGATCGCGCGGCGCCCCTCGGGCGTGAACGAGATCTCCTTGTCCGGCCCCTCGATGCGCTCCTGGATCCACGCCTTCTGCGCGGCGTTCGAGATGTGCATGAATTCGACGCCGAGCGTCTGGCAGTAGGTGCGTTCGCAGATCTGCACGATCTCGCGCAGCGTGCCGTATTCGAGGCCGAGCACGTGGTCGAGGAAGATCTTGCGATCGAAGTCCGCCTCGGTGAAGCCGTAGGAGCGCGGATCGAGCTCCTCGCGGTCGCGCGGCGCCTCGATGCCGAGCGGATCGAGCTTGGCGTGGAAATGGCCGCGCATGCGGTAGGCGCGGATCAGCATCAGCGCGCGAACCGAATCGCGGGTGGCCTGATGGACGTCGGCATCGGACAGCTCGGCGCCCTTGGCCTGCGCCTTGGCCGCGAGCTTGGTGCCGACCGCCTTCTCGACCTGGGCCCAGTTGCCGTCGAGCGCCGAGGTCAGCTCGTCGCGCGGCGTCACCGGCCAGTTGTCGCGACCCCACGAGGCGCCCTCGGCGTTCTTCTGGACGTCGGCCGGAGCGTCCTTCAGGCTTTTGAAGAAATCCTGCCATTCGGCGTCGACCGACGACGGGTCCTGCTCGTAGCGGGCGTAGAGGTCGTCGATGTAGGCGGCGTTGGTGCCCTGCAGGAATGATGAGAGTGCAAAAGCGGCGTTCGCGTCTTGGCGAGACATGGGCAGTCCTGGTGATTTTTTTCGGTTCGCGCGTAGAAGACGGCGCTGGTGCCGGTCTGGAAGTGCGCCGGCTGGATTGATACCCTTTACCCTATCTAGGACAGATATTCCTGTCTAAAAGAACTAAGAAATGAATATATTTTCATTTTTTATTGATCGGCATTTCGGCACCAAAACGCAATAAAAAAGCGGGTTCCCCAAGGAGAACCCGCCCCAAATCACGCCAAACCTCGAGGGGAACTCGCCGGACGGCGGTTACTTCAGCATCTCCGCGAGCGTATGCCCGAGGCGCGCCGGCGATGGCGACACCCTGATGCCGGCGGCTTCCATCGCCGCGGTCTTGGAACCGGCGTCGCCCTTGCCGCCCGAGATGATGGCGCCGGCATGGCCCATGCGGCGGCCGGGAGGTGCGGTGACACCGGCAATGAAGCCGACCATCGGCTTCTTGCGGCCGCGCTTGGCCTCGTCCTTGAGGAACTGGGCGGCGTCTTCCTCGGCGGAACCGCCGATTTCACCGATCATCACGATCGATTTGGTCTTCTCATCGGCCAGGAACATCTCCAGCATGTCGATGAACTCGGTGCCCTTGACCGGGTCGCCGCCGATGCCGACCGCGGTGGTCTGGCCGAGACCCTCCTGGGTGGTCTGGAACACCGCCTCATAGGTCAGGGTGCCGGAGCGGGAGACGATGCCGACCGAGCCGGGCTTGAAGATGTTGGCCGGCATGATGCCGATCTTGCATTCGCCGGCGGTCATCACGCCGGGGCAGTTCGGCCCGATCAGCCGCGACTTCGAGCCCGACAGCGAGCGCTTCACGCGCACCATGTCGAGCACCGGGATGCCCTCGGTGATGCAGACGATCAGCGGGATCTCCGCGTCGATCGCCTCGCAGATCGCGTCCGCCGCACCCGGCGGCGGAACATAGACCACGCTGGCGTCGGCGCCGGTCTTCTCGCGCGCTTCGGCGACGGTGTCGAACACCGGCAGGTTGAGATGGGTCGAGCCGCCTTTGCCGGGCGCCACGCCGCCGACCATCTTGGTGCCGTAAGCGATCGCCGCTTCCGAATGGAACGTGCCGTTCTTGCCGGTGAAGCCCTGGCAGATGACCTTGGTGTTCTTGTCGATCAGAATGGACATGGTTCGAGATGCTTTCGCGAGACGATCAGTGAAGGGTTTCAGTGAACACGCCGGTACACGCCGGTGAGCACGTCGGCCCACCCTTCCGCGTCAGGCGAGAACTGGATTTTCATGTTGTAGGTGTCGTCGTCGACGACCTCGTAGACGTGACGGGCATTGCCGCGCAGCGAGCCGCGCACCAGGATCAGCGACTTGCCCGCCCAGCCACCGGACGCCGGCGACGGCGGGTAGTAGCCGAGCGAGTCGTGCCAGAACAATTTGTAGGCCCGATCGTCGCGGTCGTAGGTGAACACGCCGTGGGTGGCGAAGCTCTCCTTGCCGTCGCGGGTCTGCACGCTGTCCTGGATCAGGTAGAAGCCGTTGAGCGCGATGCGCGCAACGACGTGAGAGGTGGCCGGACCGCCCGCGGTCCAGCGCGATGGATAGACCATCTCTTCGCCGCTCCACTCGCCCGCAAACGCCGCGAGCTTGCGGTGTTCGTCCAGCGGTGTCGGAGCGTCGAGATGATCGGCCATCGTTAGCCTCCCTTGACGGCTTTCACGATCTTCTGTGCAGCGTCATCGAGGTTGTCGGCGGGCAGGACGTTGAGGCCGCTCTCGCGGATGATCTTCTTGCCCTGCTCGACATTGGTGCCTTCAAGGCGCACCACCAGCGGCACCTTGAGGCCGACCTGCTTCACCGCGGCGACCACGCCCTCGGCGATCACGTCGCACTTCATGATGCCGCCGAAGATGTTGACCAGGATGCCCTTCACGTTCGGATCGGCGGTGATGATCTTGAACGCGGCCGCGACCTTCTCCACGCTGGCGCCGCCGCCGACGTCGAGGAAGTTCGCCGGCTCCATGCCGTACAGCTTGATGATGTCCATGGTCGCCATGGCGAGGCCGGCGCCGTTGACCATGCAGCCGATCGTGCCGTCGAGCGCGACGTAGTTGAGGTCGTATTTCGACGCCTCGATCTCCTTGGCATCTTCCTCGGTCTCGTCGCGCAGCGCGACCACGTCCGGATGACGATAGAGCGCGTTGCTGTCGAACGACACCTTGGCGTCGAGCACGCGCAGCTGGCCCTGCTTGGTGACGACGAGCGGATTGATCTCGAGCATCGCCATGTCCTTGGCGGCGAAGGCGGCATAGAGCTGGCCGGTCAGCTTCTCGGTCTGCTTGGCGAGATCGCCGGTCAGCTTCAGCGCCTTGGCAACCGTGCGGCCGTGATGCGGCATGATGCCGGTCGCGGGATCGACCGAGAACGAGACGATCTTTTCCGGGGTCGAATGCGCGACCTCTTCGATATTCACGCCGCCTTCGGTCGACACCACGAAGGAAATTTCGGAGGTCTCGCGATTGACCAGGATCGAGAGGTAGAACTCCTTGTCGATGTCGGAGCCTTCCTCGATGTAGAGGCGATTGACCTGCTTGCCGTGCGGACCGGTCTGCACCGTGACCAGCGTCGCGCCGAGCATCTGCTTGGCGAATTCGCTGACCTCGGCGGCCGATTTGGCGATGCGGACACCGCCCTTGTCGCCGGCCGATGCTTCCTTGAACTTGCCCTTGCCGCGGCCGCCGGCATGGATCTGGCTCTTCACCACCCAGATCGGGCCGGGCAGCTGCTTGGCCGCCGCGTCGGCCTCTTCCGGCTTCAGCACCGGCACGCCGCGCGAGATCGGCACGCCGAATTCATGCAGCAAAGCCTTGGCCTGGTATTCATGGATATTCATGGAAAGACGCTCCCAAACCCTCGTGCGGCGACCTTTTACGTCAGCCTTGAGACTGGCATACCATATACCAAAGCTCGCGCAACTAAAAAATCCGCCGGAATTTCATCGCCTTGCACCCGACAGGCGATTGAAACCGCCTATCGGGTCATTGCCAATCGAGATTACTTGCCGAGCAGATCGGGCGCGATCTTCTTGCAGGCGTCGACCAGGCCCTGCACCGCACCGACCGACTTGTCGAAAGCCTCGCGGTCCTTGCCCGCCAGTTCGATCTCGACGATGCGCTCGACACCCTTGGCGCCGACCACGACCGGCACGCCGACATACATGTCCTTCACGCCGTACTCGCCGTTGAGATAGGCGGCGCAGGGCAGCACGCGCTTCTTGTCCTTCAGGTAGCTCTCGGCCATCGCGATCGCGGACGCCGCCGGCGCATAGAAGGCGGAGCCGGTCTTGAGCAGGTTGACGATCTCGGCGCCGCCGTTGCGGGTGCGATCGACGATCTCATCGATGCGCGCCTGCGAGGTCCAGCCCATCTTGACGAGGTCGGGCAGCGGAATGCCGGCGACGGTCGAGTAGCGGGTCAGCGGCACCATGGTGTCGCCATGGCCGCCGAGCACGAAGGCGGTGACGTCCTCGACCGAGACGTGGAATTCGTCGGCCAGGAAATAGCGGAAACGCGCGGAGTCGAGCACGCCGGCCATGCCGACCACCTTCTTGTGCGGCAGGCCCGAGGCCTTCTGCAGCGCCCACACCATGGCGTCGAGCGGGTTGGTGATGCAGATGACGAAAGCGTCGGGCGCGTACTTCTTGATGCCGGCGCCGACCTGCTCCATGACCTTGAGGTTGATGGAAAGGAGATCGTCGCGGCTCATGCCGGGCTTGCGCGGCACGCCGGCGGTGACGATGCAGACCTTGGCGCCGTCGAGCGCTTCATAGGAATTGGCGCCGACCAGATTGGAATCGAAACCGTCGACCGGCGACGACTGCGCGATGTCGAGCGCTTTGCCCTGCGGCACGCCCTCGGCAATATCGAACAGCACGACGTCTCCGAGTTCCTTGAGGCCGACGAGGTGCGCCAGCGTTCCGCCGATCTGTCCGGAGCCAATCAGAGCAATCTTGTCGCGTGCCATGGGAAATCAGTCCTTTGAACTGTGTACGGGAGGGAGGGAAGTCGGTTGCAAGGGTGGTTATCCCTTTCGAATGATCCATTCAAGTCGCGGCCTGCCCGATTGCGGGCCCTGCCTGGAATTCGATCAGGCATGCCAGCAACATCCGCCGCGGAGACACGAAAAGTTGCTCCGAACCGGACCGCGCGCAAGACGGAATTTCGAGACGGAATTTCGAGGCTGAATTTCAGGTCTCGACCAGGCCGGTCGACGCGCCGCTCGCGGAGGAGTCCTTCCGGCCGTGCGGCAGCGCCAGGTAGGATTCCGAGCTCATTTCGATCAGGCGCGAGGATGTGCGCTTGAACTCCATCGCCTCGACGCCGTCGGTCGCAAGGTACAGCGACACCGGATCGGCCTCGGCCGAGGCCATCAGCTTCACGGCATTGTCATAGAGCGTGTCGATCAGCGAGATGAAGCGCTTGGCGGCGTTGCGCTCGGCGTAGTCCATCACCGGAATGTGGTCGATCAGGATCGTATGGTAGTCGTGCGCGAGCCTGAGATAGTCGGACGCGGCCAGCGGCTTCTCGCAGATGTCCATGAAGCTGAAGCGCGCGACGCCGTGCGCCGAGCAGGGCACGTTCAGGATGCGTCCCTTGATCGGAATGAGGCGCGCCTTGCACGGGGCATTGCCGGTCATCTTGCGCCAGGCCGCGTTGAGCGCGGCATCGGCTGCGTCATCCGCCGGCACCAACCACATCTTGACGCCGACAAGTTTCTCCAGCCGGAAGTCGGTGCGCGCATCGAGCCGCAACACGTCCATGTGGTCGGAGATCTGCGCAATGAACGGCAGGAACAGCGCGCGATTGAGCCCGCCCTTGTAGAGATCCTCAGGCGCAACGTTCGAGGTCGCGACCACGACGGTGCCGAGTTCGAACAGCTTTGCGAACAGCCGGCCGAGGATCATCGCATCGGCGATGTCGGTGACGTGAAATTCGTCGAAGCAGAGCAGCCAGGCTTCGTCGAAGATCGCCTGCGCGGTGAGCGCGATCACGTCGCCGTCCGCGATCTCACCGCGCGCGATCTGCTGACGGTAGCCGTAGATGCGCTCATGCGCCTCGGCCATGAATTCGTGGAAGTGCGCACGGCGCTTGTGCTCGACCGGGCTCTGCTGGAAGAACAGATCCATCAGCATGGTCTTGCCGCGGCCGACCTCGCCATGCACGTAGAGCCCGTGCGGCGGCTTGTCGTCCTTGTCGCCGCCGAACAGCCGCCCGAACAGGCCTTGCTTGCGCTGCGGCTTGTAGCTCGCGAGCCGCTCATCCAGCGCGCCGAATGCCTCGGCGGCGCGGGCCTGGGCGGGATCGGCCTCGATCGCGCCGGAGGCGACCAGGGATTTGTAGAGCTCGAGAAAGGAACTGGGCGAGGTGGACAGCATGAGCCCACCTTACGGCCCTAGTGCGCGGCAAATTGCAAGCCGTGAATTGTGCCAGCCGGTATGCAGGCCCAGGCGGGTATGCAAGGCAAGCCCTTGCATACCCCGCCGCCGCACGAGCCTTGCCGAGCCGCGAGCCTAAGAAACCTCACGCGCAGAGCGCGTAGGAATCCTCGACCACATAGGGGCCGCCGCCTGTCGACGCGCGCGACGAGAACAGCACGAAGCGGTCCGCCAGGAAACTGCGGCTCGGGAAGTAGCCGCGCACGGACAGATAATCCGCGACGTCCTGGCTCGAAGCGTCATGCAGACGCGCGAGTGTGACATGTGGCGTGAATTTCCTGCCCTCGGGATCGAGCCCCATCCGCTGCATCATCCGCTCGAGCTCGGCCTGCAGTTCGATCAACGGCCGGCTCGGCTCGACGGCGGCAACCACCGCGCGCGGCTTGCGTCCGCCGAAGCTCGACAGGCCTTGCAATTTGACCTCGAACGGCTTGCGGTTTACCCGAAACAACATCGTCGCGATCTCGTTGGCCCACATGCCATCGATATCGCCGATGAAGCGCAAAGTGACGTGATAATTTTCGGGATCGATCCAGCGTGCGCCGGGAAGGCCGCCACGCAAGCTGGAGAGGGTTTGGCCGATATCGGCCGGAATTTCCAGTCCAGTGAACAGACGCGGCATCGCAATAATCCTCGATGCTTGGCGCGGGTTTTGGGAGCCCGCACCCTGTAACGGCCCGGCGACGAATCACCGATGCCTATTTGTACCCGAGATATGTGACTCTGCGAAGCATGACCCGTTAACAGCTCGTAAACCTACGGGCACGACACGGCTCACTGCCTGCGCTTCAACTGCGTTGCCCTGATATTGCGCCGAGAAATGCCTCCACTGTGGGCAGGATATTTTTCACAACGATGTCCACACCTGCTGCCGTCGGATGCATGCCGTCGGCCTGGTTGAGCTTCGCGTCGGCGGCAACCCCATCGAGGAAGAACGGATAGAGCGGCACGCCAAGGGTCTTCGAGAGATCCGGATAGATCGCGTTGAACTTCGCTGCGTACTCACTGCCATAGTTCGGTGGCGCGAGCATGCCGCACAAGAGCACGGCGATCTTGCGCGCCTGCAACTTTGTGATGATGTCGGAGAGCGCGGCACGCGTGACGGCGGGATCGATGCCGCGCAAGGCATCGTTGGCGCCGAGCTCGACAATCACGGCATCGGTTCCATCAGGCACCGACCAGTCGAGCCGCTCGCGGCCGCCCGAGGCGGTGTCGCCGGACACCCCGGCATTGCTCATCTCGACCTTTATCCCCTTGGCTTCCAACGCCTTTTGCAGCCGGATCGGGAATGCCGCCGGGCCCGGAAGGCCATACCCGGCGCTTAGGGAATCGCCCAGCACCACCATCTTGATCGGCTTCGCCGGGCCCTTCTCCGGGCCATTCTCCAGCCTTGGCGTCTGCGCGCTGGCCGCCGTCATCAAGCCCATAAGCAACACGAGTATGTGCACGAAGATTCTCAACCGGCCCTCGACCGCAGCCGCGGAAGTGCCATATGACCGAACCATGGACAGTCTCATCGAATCCTCTTCACTGACCGACGTCGAGCCGGACACCATTGCCGTCAGGAACGTCAATCTCTCGCTCGGCACCGGCGCGGCACGGGTCCATATCCTCAAAGATATCAGCCTTCGTGTGGCGGCCGGTGAGGCCATCGGCCTGATCGGCCCGTCGGGCTCGGGCAAGTCGACCTTGCTGATGGTAATGGCGGGGCTCGAACGTCCTGACAGTGGAGAAGTGGTCGTCAACGGCACCTCGTTCAATGCCCTCGATGAAGATGCGCTGGCGCGCTTCCGCGGCCGCCAGGTCGGCATCGTCTTCCAGTCGTTCCATCTGATCCCGACCATGACGGCGCTGGAGAATGTCGCGGTGCCGCTCGAGCTCGCCGGCAATCCCGATGCCGCCGGGCGCGCCGCGCAGGAGTTGCAATCGGTCGGGCTCGGCGAGCGCCTGCATCACTATCCGACGCAACTCTCCGGCGGCGAGCAGCAGCGCGTCGCGATCGCGCGCGCGCTCGCACCCGATCCCGCGATCCTCGTTGCCGACGAGCCGACCGGGAATCTCGACGAGACGACGGGCAAGCAGATCGTCGACCTGCTGTTCACCAAGCACGCCGAGCGCGGCATGACCCTGGTGCTGGTGACGCACGATCTCGCGCTCGCGCAGCGCTGCGACCGCGTCGTGCGGCTGCGCTCCGGCCGCATCGACGGACCATCCACGACATGAGCATCGCGTCCGAAGTCGCGGTGCAGGGCCGCGCGTCGTCGCTTGCCTTCCGTTATGCGCTGCGCGAATTGCGCGGCGGCCTGCGCGGCTTCTACGTGTTCATCGCCTGCATCGCGCTCGGCGTGATGGCGATTGCCGGCGTCGGCTCGGTCGCCGCGAGCCTTGGCGACGGCCTGTCCCGCGAGGGACGCACGCTGCTCGGCGGCGACGTCGCGTTCTCGCTGATCTCGCGCGAGGCCAAGCCCAACGAGGTCGCCTATCTGCGCACGCGCGGCGAGGTTTCGATCGCGGCCACGCTGCGCGCGATGGCTCGCAGCAATGACGGCAAGCTGGCGCTGGTCGAGCTCAAGGCGGTCGACGGCAAATATCCGATGCTCGGCGAGCTGACGCTCGAGCCGAACATGCCGGTCGCCGATCTGCTGGCCGAACGCGACGGCGTCTACGGCGCGGCCGCCGATTCGACGTTGCTGGCGCGGCTCGACCTGAAGCTCGGTGACCGCGTCACCATCGGCAGTGCGACCTACCAGATCCGCAGCGTGGTGGTGGCCGAGCCCGACAAGCTCGCCGGCGGCGTCGGCCTCGGGCCGCGCTTCCTGGTCAGCGAAGCCAGCCTGCGCGCCACCGACCTGCTGCAACCGGGCAGCCTGGTGCGCTGGATCTACCGCGTGAAACTGCCTGACGGCGCCAACGACGATCGCGCCACCACCGCGCTGATCGACGGCGCGCGGGCCGCCGCGCCGGAGGCCGGCTGGGAGGTCCGCAGCCGCAGCAATGCCTCGCCGCAGCTCGAGCGCACCATCAACCGCTTCACCCAGTTCCTGACCCTGGTCGGCCTCGCGGCGCTCTTGGTCGGCGGTGTCGGCGTCGCCAACGCGGTGAAGAGCCATATCGACCGGCGCCGCGACGTCATCGCTTCGTTCAAGGCGCTCGGCGCCACCGGCCGCGACGTCTTCACGATCTACTGCACGCAGGTGGTGGTGCTGGCCGGGATCGGCTCGGTGATCGGGCTCGTGCTCGGCGCCGCGCTCCCCTTCGCCATCGTCGGCCTGTTCGGCAAGCTGCTGCCGCTGCCGGTCGTGCCTGCGCTGCATCCCGACGAGCTCGCGCTGTCCTTCCTCTACGGCCAGCTCACCGCGCTGGCTTTCGGGCTGTGGCCGCTCGGCCGGGTGCATGACGTACCGGTCGCCGCGCTGTTCCGCGAGACCGTCACCAGCGAGTGGCATCGCCCGCGCTGGAGCTATCTGGCGCTGATGGCCGTGGTGATCGCGCTCCTGATCGGCGTCGCGATCGGGCTTGCCTATGACAAGCGGGTCGCCGCCGTGTTCGTCGCCTCGTCGATCGCAGTGTTCCTGCTGCTGCGCGGAATCGCCGAGCTTCTGATGGCGGTGGCGCGGCGGCTGCCGCGCAGCCGCATGACCATGCTGCGGCTGGCGATCGCCAACATCCACCGGCCGGGCGCGCTGACGCCGTCGGTGGTGCTGTCGCTGGGGCTCGGGCTGGCGGTGCTCGTCACCATCACCCAGATCGACGGCAATCTGCGCCGGCAATTCCTGGCCGCCCTGCCGGAGCGGGCGCCGTCGTTCTTCTTCATCGACATTCCCTCCACCGAAGCCGACCGCTTCAATGCCTTCCTGGCCAAGGTCGCCGCCGGCTCGACCGTCGAGGACGTGCCGATGCTGCGCGGGCGCATCGTGGCCGCGCGCGGCGTCAAGGCCGACCAGCTCAAGCCGTCGGTCGATTCGGAATGGGTGCTGCAGAGCGACCGGGGCCTGACCTATACCGGCGAAATTCCCAAGGGCTCGAAGATCGTCGAAGGCGAATGGTGGGGGCCGGACTACAGCGGGCCGCCGCTGGTCTCGATGGAGAAGAAGATCGCCGACGGCCTGTCGTTGAAGATCGGCGACGAGATCGTCGTCAACGTGCTCGGCCGTGACGTGCCGGCGAAGATCGCCAACCTGCGCAACATCGACTGGCAGGGCCTCGGCATCAATTTTGTGCTGGTGTTCTCGCCGAATGCCTTCAAGGGCGCGCCGCACAGCCATGTCGCGACCCTGACGGAACCACACGCCGATTCCGCCGACGACGCGCGCATCATCAAGCAGGTCGCCGACGCGTTCCCGATGGTGACCAGCGTGCGGGTCCGCGAGGCGCTGGAGACGGTCGGCAGCGTGGTCAGCAATCTGGTGCTGGCGATCCGCGGCGCCAGCGCCGTGACGCTGATCTCCGCGATCCTGGTGCTCGGCGGCGCGCTCGCCGCCGGACACCGTCACCGCGTCTATGACGCCGTGATTCTCAAGACGCTCGGCGCCACGCGGGTGCGACTGCTCGGCGCCTACGCGCTGGAGTATCTGATGATCGGTTTTGCAACCGCGGTGTTCGGGGTGATCGCCGGCTCGATCGCGGCCTGGCTGATCGTGACTAGGCTGATGACGCTGAGTTTTATCTGGCAGGCCGGCAGCGCCGCGCTGGTCGTGGTCGCCGCGCTGGTCGTCACGGTCGGACTGGGGCTCGCCGGGACGCTGCTCGCGCTAAACCAGAAGCCGGCCTCAGTGTTGCGGAATTTGTGACAAAATGTAGCGGCGCGAGCGCCGTTTTTGCCTATGATGCTAGGGCAGAGCGACATTCGGCCGCGCGTGGAAGCTTGCGTCGGATGTGTTAATTTCCCACATACCAATCGGGTCGGATAGTCGGTTTGAATGACACGGAATTAATGTTCCGCAAACCGAGCCATCTGAGATAGATTTACGACCGGCGCCGCAAATCCCTTGCGCTCCACCGGGACCAACCACGGGAATTCGACCATGTCGGACCTAGACCGCAACTACGCTTCTCCTTTCGGCCGGGCCGCCGGGCGCATTGACGCTGCGGCCGTCGACGCCGGTCTGCGCGCCTACATGCTGCGCATCTACAACTACATGAGCATCGGCCTGGCCATCACCGGCCTCGCCGCGCTCGGCGTCTACATGGGTGCGGTGACGACCGACCAGTCGGCCGCCGTCGCCAAGTTCGGCAACGCCTATCTGACGCAGTTCGGCTACGCGATGTTCGTGAGCCCGCTGAAGTGGCTGTTCATCCTCGCCCCTCTGGCGATGGTGTTCGTCATCTCGGCCGGCATCAACCGCCTGCAGCCCGCGACCGCCCAACTCCTGTTCTGGGTGTTCTCGGCGCTGATGGGCCTGTCGCTGTCGTCGATCTTCCTGGTGTACACGCACACCTCGATCGTGCGCGTGTTCTTCATCACCGCGGCGACGTTCGGTGCGCTGAGCCTCTACGGCTACACCACCAAGCGTGACATGAGCGGCATGGGCTCGTTCCTGTTCATGGGTCTGATCGGCATCATCATTGCGAGCCTGGTCAACCTGTTCCTGGCGAGCTCGGCGCTGCAGTTCATCGTGTCGGTGGTCGGCGTGCTGGTGTTCGCGGGCCTCACCGCCTGGGACACCCAGCGGCTCAAGAACGACTACATCTACGGCTACGCCTCGCAGGGTGGCGTGATGGCAGAGCGTGCGGCAATCACTGGTGCGCTGTCGCTCTACCTGAACTTCATCAACCTGTTCACGCTGCTCCTGCAGCTGCTCGGCCAGCGCGACTAAGCGCCTCGAGCGAGCCGATCAAATCCAAGCCCCGGCCATCCCGCCGGGGCTTTTCTTTTGGGCGAGGCGAGATGTGATGTAGCCCGGATGAAGCGCAAGCGAAATCCGGGACAGGCTCATCCGCGGCTTCAACGGCCCCGGATTACGCGGAGCCTGCCATCGGGCGCGTTCGCGCGACCCGTTGGCTCCATCCGGGCTACAAGCAGACTGACCTGACGCGCTTAGACCAGCGACAGCTTGCGATCGATCACGAACAGCACGCGTTCCAGTTCATGGCCACGACGGAGGATCAGGCCGGTCGCGGAAATCACGCTGTACATGCCCTGCTTGCGCGCAAGCCGGGGATCCTTCTCGATCCGGTAGATCGGCACTTCCGACGCGCGCCGGAACACCGAGAACACGGCACGGTCCTTCAGGAAGTCGATCGCATAGTCGCGCCACTCGCCGTCGGCGACCATGCGGCCGTAGAGATTGAGAATGCGGTTGAGTTCAAGTCGATTGAAAGTCACGCGGTTGGGCTGAGGGGTCGCGGCGGCGGTGCGCGCCGCGGCACGACTCCCGCTCGGATCGGTGTCCTCCGAGATCAAACTCATCGAGCGCCTCCTGTCACCTCGGCGACGATCGGGTTCCGAAGGCCCCTCTTCGGGATCGTCACGAGAGTGACATGATCGCGCTAAGCGAGCGTGCCCGCAAGGGGCCAATCGCAATGCAACCGGGCCTTAACCACGGCCGCGCACGGCGGATTGTCCGGAAAACCGCAGAGTCACGGGAACGTTAGCGGAATCATATTGCTGCCCCACTTCCGCCCATCGCCCGCCCCGCTGCCCTGCGAAAAGGAAATCCTGCGTTGGCCCGGTCCTTTCGGTTCCGGATTCCTCAGCCCCCAGCCCCCCGGGGCCGTCGGGATCGGGCCTGTTCGCAGGGGAGTTAAATCCCAACACTGGGCCAACGAAAGTTGGTCCTTTTTGTTTTTGGGACCTGCGCAAGCTGGACGCGCGCAAAGCCCCGGCGCTTTCCTTTTCGGCAAATCACTGGATGCAGGCTTGTCGCCGTGCGCGGCTGCACGACAATATGCGTGCGGCCAGCGACGCGACCGGCCGAAGCCAGCGCATCGCGCCTTACCGTGGCGAGGCGCTAGTGAAGCGAGGTGAAGGCAGCGCCGAGCATCGGGCCCGGCTTGTCGCGGTTGCCGTCCTGGACGTACACCGCCGCAGCATCGACACCGTCACGCGTGATGTTCTCCAGCGGCACGGTCCAGCTCCCGGACGAACCGTTCCAGTCACCGACCTTGAGGAGATTGCGCACCACGTTGTGGTAGGTGATCTCGCGGCCACGGTTCTCGCCGCGCGCGATCGAGATCGGCACCGACTTCGAGATCGAGCAGATCCAGACCTCGCCGCGCGACACTGCGGGCGACTTCGACGCGGCGACCGACACGTTGATCTGCTTGCCGCTCAGCGTCATCGTCACCGGCACCGACATCACGCTGCCGCTCCTTTCGGTGCTCTTGATGGCGTCCTCGATACTGGCGCGGTCGCTGCCGATCACATGCGCAGAGCCATTGATCACGGCCTGCGGCGTGTAGACGTCGCGATCGCCGCGTACATGCGAATAGGCCTTCTGGCGCGCGCTGAAACGGGAATCGGCCAGCGTGTCCTTCCAGCCGAGATAGTCCCAATAGTCGATCGGCATGCTCAGCGCGATGACGTTGGGGTCCTTCGCGAGATCACCGATGATCTTGTCCGCGGGCGGACAGGAGGAGCATCCCTGCGAGGTGAAGAGTTCGACGACAGCACGCGGATCGGCGTGGGCGGGGCGGATGATCGCGACGATTGCGCAGATACCAAGGGCGCTCGACCATCGCGAGATAGAATTATAGGCCATCATCGCTGTCATACTGCGAACCAGTCGTGATGATTTCCATCCGTAATTGTACGGAGCATGAAGTCTGTCCCTGAACTTGCGTGCCCCAAAACGCGAGAAAGCGGCCTTTTCATAGGCCGCCTTCTTTTTAGTCGCTACTCACTAAGCGGTGAGGCACCGATCACAAATCCGCGTTAGGCCGCGAGTTTGCGCAGCACATAATGCAGGATGCCGCCGTTGCGATAGTAGTCGAGCTCGTCCAGCGTATCGATGCGGCAGAGCAGCGGGACATCCTTCTTGCCGCCGTCAGCGGAGACGATCTCGGCCGTCAGCGTCTGGCGCGGCTTCAGATCGCCCTGCAGCCCGCGGATCGTGACCTTCTCGTCGCCCTTCAGGCCGAGCGAGGACCACGACGTGCCGTCCTGGAAGGTGAGCGGAAGCACACCCATGCCGACCAGGTTGGAGCGATGAATGCGCTCGAAGCTCTGGCAGATCACCGCGCGCACGCCGAGCAGGCGGGTGCCCTTCGCGGCCCAGTCGCGCGACGAGCCGTTGCCGTATTCGGCGCCGGCGAACACCACCAGCGGCACGCTCTCCTGCTGGTACTTCATCGCGGCGTCGTAGATCGACATCTGCTCGCCGTCGGGCCAGTGCCTGGTCAAACCGCCTTCCGGAATATTGCCGTCGGCACCCTTCAGCATGAAGTTCTTGATGCGGATGTTGGCGAAGGTGCCGCGCATCATCACTTCATGGTTGCCGCGCCGCGTGCCGTACTGGTTGAAGTCGGCGGGGCGCACCTGGTGCTCGCTGAGGAATTTGCCGGCGGGCGAGGTCAGCTTGATCGAACCGGCCGGCGAGATGTGGTCGGTGGTGATCTTATCGCCGAACATCGCGAGGATCCGCGCGTCGACCACGTCGATGACCGGGTCGGGCTGCTTCTTCATGCCCTCGAAATAGGGCGGGTTCTGCACATAGGTCGAGCTCATGTTCCAGCGATAGGTCTCGCTTTCCGTGGTCTTGATCTTGCGCCAGTTGGTATCGCCCTTGAACACGTCGGCGTACTTCTTCTTGAAGATCGTCGCGGTGACGTACTTCTTCATGAAGGCGTTGATCTCCTTGGCGGTCGGCCAGATGTCCTTGAGGAACACCGGCTTGCCGTCCTTGCCGATGCCGAGCGGCTCGACCGCGAGATCCTTGGTCACGGTGCCGGCGAGCGCATGCGCGACGACGAGCGGCGGCGAGGCGAGGTAGTTCGCCTGCACGTCGGGCGAGACGCGGCCTTCGAAGTTGCGGTTGCCCGACAGCACGGCGGCGGCGACGATGCCGTTTTCGTTGATCGACTTCGAGATGTCTTCCGGCAGCGGGCCGGAATTGCCGATGCAGGTCGTGCAGCCGAAGCCGACGAGGTTGAAGCCGACCTTGTCGAGATCGGCCTGCAGGCCGGAATTGGCGAGATACTCCGCCACCACCTGGCTGCCCGGCGCGAGCGAGGTCTTCACCCACGGCTTGGCCTTGAGGCCCTTGGCGGCCGCCTTGCGCGCCAGCAGGCCGGCGCCGATCAGCACGCTCGGATTGGAGGTGTTGGTGCAGGAGGTGATCGCCGCGATCACGACGTCGCCATGGCCGAGATCGAAGTCACGGCCCTCGACCGCATAACGCTTCTGCTCGCCCTCGGGCTTCTTGTATTCGCCAACCAGCGCGGTCGCGAAACCGGTAGACACCGCCGGCAGCGCGATGCGGCCTTCGGGGCGCTTCGGTCCGGCCATCGACGGCACGACGTCGCCGAGGTCGAGCGTCAGCGTGGTGGTGAACACCGGGTCAGTCGACTTGGCGGTACGGAACAGGCCCTGCGCCTTGGCGTAGGACTGCACCAGCTTGACGCGATCGGCCTTGCGGCCCGAGGTCTTCAGGTAATCGATGGTCGCGGCATCGACCGGGAAGAAGCCGCAGGTCGCGCCATATTCGGGCGCCATGTTGCCGATGGTCGCCTTGTCCGCGACCGAGAGATAGTCGAGGCCCGGGCCGAAGAATTCGACGAACTTGCCGACCACGCCGAGCTTGCGCAGCATCTGGGTGACGGTCAGCACGAGGTCGGTCGCGGTGACGCCTTCCTTGAGCTGGCCCTTGAGCTTGAAGCCGACCACTTCGGGCAGCAGCATCGACAGCGGCTGGCCGAGCATGCAGGCCTCCGCCTCGATGCCGCCCACGCCCCAGCCGAGCACGGCGAGGCCGTTGACCATCGTGGTGTGCGAGTCGGTGCCGACCAGCGAGTCGGGATAGGCGACCTCGAAGGTGCCGGTCTTCCGGCCGACCGTCATCTTCTCCTTCTTTGTCCACACCGTCTGCGCCAGATATTCGAGATTGACCTGGTGGCAGATACCGGTGCCGGGCGGCACCACCGAGAAGTTCGAGAACGCCTTCTGGCCCCACTTCAGGAACTCGTAGCGCTCCTGGTTCTGCTTGTATTCCTCGGTGACGTTCTTCGCGAACGCCTTGTTGTCACCGAAGAAGTTGACGATCACCGAGTGGTCGATGACGAGATCGACCGGCACCAGCGGGTTGATCTTCTCGGCATCGCCGCCGAGGTTCTGCATCGCGTTGCGCATCGCCGCGAGGTCGACCACGGCCGGGACGCCGGTGAAATCCTGCATCAGGACGCGCGCCGGGCGGAACGCGATTTCGTGCTCGAGCTGGCGCTTCTTCAGCCACTTCGACACCGCAACGATGTCTTCCTTCTTGACGGTGCGGCCGTCCTCGTTGCGCAGCAGGTTCTCCAGCAGAACCTTCATCGAATACGGCAGCTTCGAAATCCCCTTCAGTCCGTTCTTCTCTGCCTGGGGCAGGCTGTAATAGACGTAGGACTTGCCGCCGACCTTCAGGGTCTTGCGGCATTTGAAGCTGTCGAGCGAGGTCATGCGAGGAATCCCAATTCTCAGTTATACCCGGCAAGGGTAACTAAACACCGGCGATCGACACTGGCCAAGGGATGGCCTGGGGTGGGTTGCGGCCGCCGATTGTGTGTGCTGCATCAAGTTCCGGGCTTATAGAACCTTTCTAGAAGCGCCGCCACACCGACAAGCGTGCGACAGCGTTGCGCGACCCAAAAATTCTCACGCGGTAGCGAAAGATTTCAGAGGGCTGTGACAAGACGAACCATGCGGCTCTCGGGACGAAATCTGAAATGCGTGCGCGGCGGACGCGAGGTGTTTTCCGGCCTCGATCTGTCGGCCACGTCAGGCGAGGCACTCGCCATCACCGGCCCCAATGGCGCCGGCAAGACCTCGCTGCTGCGCGTCCTCGCCGGGCTATTGGTTCCCGCCGAGGGTGTGGTCGCGCTCGAAGGCGGCGACGCCGAGCTCAGCCTGCCTGAGCAGGCCCACTATCTCGGCCACCGCGACGCCCTGAAGCCGGCGCTGAGCGTTGCGGAAAATCTGTCCTTCTGGCGGGAATTTCTCGGCGGCGAGACCAAGGATGCCGGGCAGTGCCTTGCCGCGGTGGCGCTCGACCACGCCGCGCACCTGCCGGCGGCCTATCTTTCCGCCGGCCAGCGCCGCCGCCTGTCGATCGCGCGCCTGCTCTCGGTGCGGCGGCCGGTGTGGCTGCTGGACGAGCCGACATCGGCGCTCGACGCGGCCGGACAGGCGCTGTTCGTCGACCTGATGCGCGATCATCTCGCCGGCGGCGGCCTGATCGTCGCGGCGACGCACCTTCCGCTCGGCATCGATGCGCGTGATCTGCGGATGGGAGGGGTCACATGAGCGCGCTTGGCGCCTTGATCCGGCGCGACATCCGCATCGCGCTGCGCGTCGGCGGCGGCGCGCTGATCGGCGTGCTGTTCTTCCTCACCGTCACCGTGCTGATGCCGTTCGCGGTCGGGCCGGATCTGGCGCTGCTGTCGCGGCTCGGCCCCGCCATCCTCTGGCTCGGCGCATTGCTGGCGAGCCTGCTCACGCTCGACCGGCTGTTCACGGCCGACCACGAGGACGGCTCGCTCGACCTCATCGTGATGAGCCGGACGCCGCTGGAACTCGCCTGCGCCGCCAAGGCACTGGCACACTGGATCGCCGCCGGCCTGCCGCTGATCGTCGCAACCCCGGTGCTCGGCCTGCTGCTCAATCTCGACGGCACCGCGACGCTTGCGGTTGCGGCGACGCTGCTGGCGGGAACACCGGCGCTGACCTTCACCGGCATGATCGGCGCGGCATTGGCCGTGACGCTGCATCGCGGCGGGCTATTGCTGGCGGTGCTGGTGCTGCCGCTGTCGATCCCGGTGCTGATCTTCGGTGTTGCGGCCTCGCAGGCGGCGATTTCGGGCCCCCTGCCCTTTGGAACACCGTTCTCGATCCTCTGCGCGCTGTCGCTTGCCAGCCTCGTGATCGGCCCCTTTGCCGCCGCCGCGAGCCTGCGGCACGGGCTGGACTGAGATGAGCCAGATCAAATCTCGCCGGGAGGAAATCGGCCAATTGCCTGCGACACATCAGACGATTATCAGGGTGCCATGAAGCTGACTGAGACGCTGACCGACCTCGCCAACCCGACCAAGTTTCTGGCGCTGACCGCGCGCATTCTGCCGTGGCTCGCGGGCGTGACCGCGATCCTGCTCGCGATCGGGCTCTACCAGTCGGCGATGGCGCCCGACGACTACCAGCAGGGCGCCACGGTGAAGATCATGTTCATCCACGTGCCGAATGCGTGGCTGTCGATGTTCGTCTGGGGCGTCATGAGCGTAGCCGCGCTCGGCACCTTGGTGTGGCGGCATCCGCTCGCTGACGTCGCCGCAAAGGCCGCCGCTCCGATCGGCGCCGCCTTCACCTTCCTTGCGCTCGTCACCGGCTCGCTGTGGGGCCGGCCGATGTGGGGCACCTATTGGGAATGGGATGCGCGCCTGACCTCGGTCTTGATCCTGTTCCTGATGTATCTCGGGCTGATGGCGCTGTGGCGCGCGGTGGAGGACCCGTCCCGCGCAGCGCGGGCGGCGGCGGTGCTGACCCTGGTCGGCGCGATCAACATCCCGATCATCAAATTCTCGGTCGACTGGTGGAATACGCTGCATCAGCCGGCCTCGGTGTTTCGCGCCGGCGGTCCGACGCTCGACAAGGCGTTCCTGTGGCCGCTGCTGGTGATGGCGATCGCGTTCTCGCTGCTGTTCATCACCTTGCACCTGGCGGCGATGCGCAACGAGATCCTGCGCCGGCGCGTGCGCAGCCTGCAGATGATGCAGGCGAGCCGCGTCTCGTTCACGAGCGAGACGGGCGGCGGTTCGCAAGCAACCGCGTCAAACGAAATTGGAGCGGCGTGATACGATGGCGCTTGGTCCCTACGCCTCCTTCATCGTGACGTCCTACGCGCTGGTCGCGGCGGTCGTGCTGCTGCTGATCGTCTGGATCATCGCCGACTATCGCCGGCAACAGGCGCGTCTCAGGGAGATCGAGGCCAGCGGCGTGACGCGCCGCTCCGGCCGCAGTGCGGCGGATATAAGATGAGCGATCAGGCGACCAACAGCCCGCCGCAAGCCCGCCGCCTGCTGGTGGTGCTGCCGCTGCTGATCTTTCTCGGCATCACCGGGCTGTTCCTGCTGCGGCTCTATGGCGGCGATCCCTCGAAAATCCCGTCGGCGCTGATCGGCCGGCCGGCGCCGCAGACCGCCCTGCCCGCGCTCGACGGCCTGATGCGGGACGGCGAGCCGGTCCCCGGTCTCGATCCCGCCGCCTTCAAGGGCAAGGTCTCGGTCGTCAATGTCTGGGCGTCGTGGTGCGTGCCCTGCCACGACGAGGCGCCGCTGCTGACCGAGCTCGGCAAGGACAAGCGCTTCCAGATCATCGGCATCAACTACAAGGACTCGCCCGAGAATGCCCGGCGCTTCCTCGGCCGCTACGGCAATCCGTTCGGCATCGTCGGCGTCGACGGCAACGGCCGCGCCTCGATCGAATGGGGCGTCTATGGCGTGCCCGAGACTTTCCTGGTCGGGCGCAAGGGCACCATCGTCTACAAGCTGGTCGGCCCGGTGACGCCGGACAACGTCAACCGCGTGCTCAAGGCCGAGATCGAGAAGGCGCTCGCGGCGGGCAGTTGATAGCCGTTACTTGCGCTCACCTCTCCCCGTCCTTTACGGCGAGGGGCTTTGGACGGTGTTTGTAATAAACTCCGAGCCTATCCGTGGAGAGACCCCTCACCCCCACCCTCTCCCCGCATCCGCCTTCGCCCGAAGGCGGATGCGGGGAGAGGGAGCAGAGCGCTGATCACCCCTTCCGCACGTCGCCCGCGTCGGCCTCGCTCGCCTCCAGCGAGACCGGCTCGAGGTGATAGCGCTTGGTCAGCGGCATCTGGGCGATGGCGAAGATCATGGTCAGCGGCGTCACGCCGAACACCTTGAAGTTCACCCAGAAATCTGTGGTCTGCGTGCGCCAGACGAGCTCGTTGAGCACCGCCATGCCGGCGAAGAACAGCGCCCAGCGCATGGTGAGGATGCGCCAGCCCTGCGGCGTCAGGTTGAACACCTGGTCGAACATGATGGCGATGAAGGACCGGCCGAACAGGAGCCCGCCGCCGAGCACGGCCGCGAACAGCCCGTAGATGATGGTCGGCTTGACCTTGATGAAGGTCTCGTCGTGCAGCACCAGCGTCAGCGTGCCGAACACCAGCACGATCGCGCCGGTCACCAGCGCCATGATCGGCACGTGCCTGGTCACCACATAGGATGCGATCATTGCGGCCACGATCGCCACCATGAACGCGCCGGTCGCGACGAACAGATGGTACTTGGCGTTGGCGATAAAGAACACGAGCAGTGGCCCGAGTTCGGTCGCCAGCTTGAACAGCGGATGCGGCTGGGTCTTGTCCATCAACTCTCTACTTTGATTTGAGGCATGACCCGATCCGAAAACCGGTGTCCACTTTTCGGGGTCATGCCTCGATTCCAGCAATTGCCTTGGCAAAATCCTTCGCCGCGAAGGGCGCGAGGTCCTCGACGCCTTCGCCGACGCCGATGAAATGCACCGGCAGCTTGTGCTTCTCCGACAACGCGACAAGGATGCCGCCGCGCGCCGTGCCGTCAAGCTTGGTCATCACGAGCCCCGTGACGCCTGCCGTACGATGAAACGCCTCGACTTGCGACAACGCATTTTGTCCCACCGTGGCGTCGAGCACGAGCAGCACCGCGTGCGGCGCCGACGCATCGACCTTCCTGATGACGCGCACGACCTTCTCCAGCTCGTTCATCAGCTCGGACTTGTTCTGCAGGCGGCCGGCGGTGTCGATCAGCAGCACGTCGCGCTGCCGCTCCTTGGCCGCGGTCAGCGCGCTGAAGGCAAGGCTTGCCGAATCCGAGCCCTGGGCGCCTGATATCACCGGCGACTTGGTACGCTCGCCCCAGACCTTGAGCTGCTCGATCGCCGCGGCGCGGAAGGTGTCGCCGGCGGCCAGCATGACCTTGCGGCCCTCGGCGGACAATTTCGCCGCCAGCTTGCCGATCGTCGTGGTCTTGCCGGAGCCGTTGACGCCGACCACCAGGATGACGAACGGCTGCTTCGCGGCATCGATCTCGAGCGGCTTCGCCACCGGCGCCAGCACTTTCTCGACCTCGGTCGCGACGACCTCCTTGACCTCGTCGGCCGAGATCGCCTTGTCGTAGCGCCCCTTGCCGACAGCCTCCGCAATGCGGACCGCGACATCGGTACCGAGATCGGCGCGCAGCAGCACATCCTCGATGTCATCGAGCATGGCCGCATCGAGCTTGCGCTTGGTGACGAGGTCGGCGACCGCGGTCCCGATCGAACTCGAGGTCCGCTTCAGGCCGCCCTTCAGCCGCTGCCACCAGCTCTGTTTTGGAGTTCCCGCAGTGGTATCGTTCATGGCGCGGACGTGTTAGCCGTTTCGGCCCATAAACGAAAGTCTCGACGAATTGATCGATGTTCCCCAATTGACCGCGGAAGAAATCCTGGGCCGCGTGCTCCACCGCGACGGGCTGATGCTGGTGATCGACAAGCCGGCCGGCCTTCCGGTGCATCGCGGTCCCAAGGGCGGCCCCAATCTGGAGGCCTCGTTCGACGCGCTGCGGTTCGGCCTGCCGCGGCCGCCGGTGCTGGCGCATCGGCTGGACAAGGACACCTCGGGCTGCCTCGTCCTGGGACGTCACCGCAAGGCAACCGCCTCGCTCGGGCTGTTGTTCAAGCACAGCAAGATCTCGAAGACCTATTGGACCGTGGTCGAGGGCGGCCCTGCCGAGGATGAAGGCACCATCGACATGCCGCTCGGCCGACTCAACGCCGAGCGCGGCTGGTGGCAGAAGCCGGACCCGAATGGCCAGAAGGCGATCACCAACTGGAAGGTGCTGGGGCGTGGCGACGGCCTCACCTGGCTCGCGATGGAGCCGGTCACCGGCCGCACCCATCAGCTGCGGGTGCATTCGGCGGCGATGGGCTGGCCGATCGTCGGCGACAATATCTATGGCAATGGTCCGCGCTTCGGCGAGCCGACCCTGCATCTGCATTCCCGCGAGATCGGCATCCCGATCTCCAGGAACAAGGACCCGGTGCATGTGGTCGCGCCGGCACCCGAACACATGCGGGAGCGACTCAGGGCCTGCGGCTGGAACGGGCAGTAGCCTCCGTGATTTTACGGAGAATTATCCTTTACGGAACATTCAGGCCCATCCGCTAGTCCTGAAGGCGGCTTAGAAAAGCGCGCCGCGACGGCTCAGGACGAGCAATGCTGAATGATGGACAAGCAATTGTCGACGAGGTCGAGGCTGCGATACGCGCCGGCTCCGCCGATAAATGCCTGGCCACGGCAAGGCGCGTCAGCAGCCTCTTTCTCGCATCCGCCGGCAAGTTCAACAGCGAACAGATCGAGCTGTTCGACAACGTGCTCGAGCGTCTGGTGAAGACCATCGAGTTGCGCGCGCTCGCCGACATCAGCGCCCGGATGGCGCTCACCGACATCAGTGAGCAGCTCGCGCCGGTCGCCCAGGCACCGCCCGCGATCATTCGCCGTCTCGCCAGCAATGACGAGATCAGGATCGCGCGGCCGATCCTGCAGGAATCGTCGCGGCTAAGCGCGGACGATTTGGTCGAGATCGCACGGACCAAGAGCGAGCAGCATCTGCTCGCCATCTCCGGCCGCTGGTGGCTGAAGGAGGTCGTCACTGACGCGCTTCTGGCGCGTCGCTTTGCGAGCGTGAGCCACCGCCTGGTCACCAATCCCGGCGCCAAAGTATCGCCGGGCGGATTTGCCGTCATCCTCGCGCAGGCCGAGCACGATCCGGTCCTTGCGATCGAGACCGGCATTCGCGCGGACCTGCCGTCGGAGCTCCGCCTTCAACTCCTGCGCCGCGCGACGGAAGAGGTTCGCGGCCGTCTGCTGGAGCGCGCCCCGCCCTATCTGTTCGAAGAGATCCGGCACGCGATCGCCGCGGTCGCCGCCGGCGTCGAGCGCGACATGTCGCAAGTCCGCGACTTCACCGCGGCCAAGCACCACGTCGCGAAGCTGAAGGACGATGGCGAGCTCAACGAAGCCTCACTGCTTGGTTTCGCCAGGCAGCGAAAATATGAAGAGACCATCGTTGCGCTGGCGTATCTTGCGCAGTCGAACATCGAGGTGATCCGCTCCCTGATGCAAAGCCTGCGCAGTGAAGGCCTGCTGGTGCCGTGCCGGGCGGCAGGCCTGAGTTGGGAGACCACCGCCGCCGTGATGGAATGTCGCTATACCACCGGCTCCATGGGACCGGTCGAGCTCGCCCATGCGAAGAGCCAGTTCACGAAATTGACCCGCGAAAACGCCGATCGCTTGCTGCGGTTCTGGCAGGTTCGCGCATCGCAGCCGGCAAGGCTGGGCGGGCGCGCACACTGACTGCGTCATGCACGATGACGCGATTGGTACAAATTCAACGTGTCGAATAGCTCGTTCAGCATCATCACCTGCGAAATGCCGAAATGCAGGTGATCCGCTGCTCCGGAGGCGCCATGCGCAGCTCCCCACATTCGTCGTCCCGGCGCAGGCCGGGACCCATAACCACCGCATTCGGTGACCGTGCGAGATCGTGGCCCCAGCGTCGCGCAGCAATTGAGATTTGGGGTAATGGGTCCCGGCCTGCGTCGGGACGACAATGGGAGCGAACTTTCTCAGCGACCCGATGCAATGAGCCGCGCATCGTCATGGCCGCGGATAGTCATCGCGCGCACCATGCCCGGCACATCTCTCTCGATCGCGACCGGCAGGAAGTGCTCGGTGCGGCCCTGCGTGCCGCTCTCGATCAGCACCTCGCGCGTCGCGCCGACTTCCGCATCAAGCCGGCGCAGCAGCGCGGCTTCGCCTGCCGCGCGCAGCCGCCTGGCGCGCTCCTTGATAGCCCCGCCGGCAACTTGCGGCATTCGCGCGGCGGGCGTTCCCGGGCGCGGCGAATAGGGAAACACGTGCAGGAAGGTGAGATCGCATTCCACGACCAGATCGAGCGAGCGCGCGAACATCTCTTCAGACTCGGTCGGAAAGCCCGCGATGATGTCGGCGCCGAGAGCGATGTCCGGCCGCAGCCGGCGGACCTGCGCACAGAAATCGATCGCGTCCTTTCGTGAATGCCGGCGCTTCATCCGCTTCAGGATCATGTCGTCGCCGGACTGCAACGACAGATGCAGATGCGGCATCAGCCGCGCATCGTCGGCGATGACATCGAGCAGGTCGCGATCCGCCTCGATCGAATCGATCGACGAGATGCGCAGCCGCTTCAGCTCGGGCACATGGCGCAGGATCTGCCGGGTCAACTGGCCGAGTTTTGGCGCGCCCGGCAGGTCGGCGCCATAGCTCGTGAGATCGACGCCGGTCAGCACGATCTCGGCATGGCCGCGCTCGACCAGCGCACGGACCTGATCGACCACCGCGCCCATCGGCACCGAGCGCGAATTGCCGCGGCCGTAGGGGATGATGCAGAAGGTGCAGCGATGATCGCAGCCATTCTGCACCTGAACGAATACGCGCGGCAGGCCGCGCTCGAAGCCGTCGAGCAGATGCGGCGCCATCTCGGTCACCGCCATGATATCGGCGACCGCGACCTTCTCGCTCGCATCGATGCCGAACGGCGCCTCGAACGCAGCGCGCGTCGCCTGCCAGGCTTCGCCGCGCATCTTCTCGTCATTGCCGACGACGCGATCGACCTCGGCCATCTCGGCGAACATCCGGCTTTGCGTCTGCGCCGCACAGCCGGTGACGACGATGCGCGCATGCGGGCGTTCGCGTTTCAGCTTGCGGATCGATTGCCGCGCCTGCGCCACCGCCTCGTTGGTGACGGCGCAACTGTTGATGACGATGGTGTCCGAAAGCCCCGCCTGCTCCGCCTCGCGGCGGATCACCTCGGATTCGAAGGAATTGAGGCGGCAGCCAAAGGTGACGACGTCGACGCCCATAACCGATCTCACGCCCGATCAAGCAACGCTGGCGAACAGCGCCGGATCGAAGCGGCCCTCATATTCGAAATCGGCGGTGCCGGTCATCAGCACGTGATCGTCGCGCTCGCGCCATTCGATGCCGAGCTTGCCGCCGGGCAGCGTGATCTCGACGATGCGATTGGCACGCTTCAGCCGCGCCGCCGCAACCGCCGTCGCGCAGGCCGCCGAGCCGCACGCTCTGGTGAGGCCGGCGCCGCGTTCCCAGGTGCGGATCGTGATGTGGTCGCGATCGACGATACGGGCGAGGGTGATGTTGGCGCGCTCCGGAAAGATCGGATGGTTTTCCAGCAGCGGCCCGAAACGTTCGAGATCGTAGGCATTGACGTCATCGACCCAGAAGATCGCATGCGGATTGCCCATCGAGACCACCGAGGGCGAATGCAGCACCGGATTGTCGATCGGCCCGACCTGCAGCTCGATGTAGCGGGTGTCACGGAATTCCTCAGCCAGCGGAATGTCCTGCCAGCCGAACTTCGGCGCGCCCATGTCGACGGTGTAGAGATCGGGCGCCGGCCCCTGCCAGCAATTGAGCAAGCCGGCGCGGGTCTGGAACGTCGCTGATGTCTGGCCGGTCTTCTCGAAGATCCGCCGCACCACGCAACGCATGCCGTTGCCGCAGGCGCCGGCCTCCGAGCCGTCATTGTTGTAGATCGAGATGAACGCTTCGGTGCCGTCGAGCCGCGGCGGCTGCAGTACCATCAGCTGGTCATAGGGCACGCCGCCGGACGGCGAAGCCACGGCGCGCGCCTCCGCCGCCGACACCTGTGCCCGACCTTGTGCCGCTGAATCGCGCAGGTCGACGACGACGATCTCGTTGCCGATGCCGTTCATCTTGGCGAATGCGTGATTGGCGAGCGCGCTCATCGATTTTCCCAAATTCTGCCCGGTTATATGGCGAGTGGTGGCCAGTTAGCCAGCCTGAATGGCCCCATGACACATCTGTCATGGGACGAATGCAGAACTTGCGTGTTAGGAATATCGCTCCCCGCGGACCGCGCGCCGGGACAGATCGAGCGGCCGTTCGAGGCAGGGGATGGAGAAAAACCAATGAACCGTATCAACACGCTCCGCGCCGCCTTGGTCGCGCTGCTGCCCTTGGCCGCGATCGCACTGGCAAGCCCGGCCCCTGCCCAGTCGCCGTCAGCCTCGCCCGCTCCCGCAGCGAGCCCGAGCCCGACCCCTGCCCCTGCACCGTCGGCGACGCCGGTGCCCCCGCCGGCCGAGACCAAGTCGCCGGCCGACAGCCCGGCCGCAGCGCAGACCCCGGCGCCGGCGCCGGCCGCCCCAGTGCAGACCGCCGATCCCTTCGGCGAGCCGTTCACGCTGGAGCCGAAGAAGGTCGTGATGCTGAAGGGCACCGCCAATTGGGATTCCGCCTTCGACGCGCTGATCGAGGCGTTCAAGCAGCTCACCGCGCTGCTCGACAAGGACGGCGTCAAGGCAGCGGGCAATCCGATGATCGTCTACACCTCGACCGACGACACCGGCTTCACCTTCATCGCCGAGATCCCGGTCGATCAGGACGTCAAGAACCTCGGCAAGAACATGAGCATGGGCAATTCGCCTGACGGCAAGGCGCTGAAGTTCGTCCATCGCGGTTCCTACGACAACATGGACAACACCTATGAGGCGATCACCAACCACCTCGACGACAAGAAGCTCGAAGCCAAGGACACCTTTATCGAGGAATACATCACCGATCCGCTGAAGACCGCGGAGGACAAGCTTGTGATCAACGTCTACGTACCCCTGAAGTGAGCCAGATGACCCATCGCCTTCTCCTTGGCCTCCCCTTCGGCCTCTCCTTCGCCGTCCCCCTGATCGCGACCACGCTGCTGGCTGCGCCCGTACTGGCCAATGACGACTTTCCGCCGGCGGTTTCGGTCACCGGCGAGGCGACCGTGTCGGCGCCGCCCGACCAGGCGCAGCTCGACGCCGGCGTCACCACCGACGCCAAGACCGCACGCGAAGCCGCCGAAGCCAACAATGTGACGATGGGCAAGGTGCTGGCCGCGCTAAAGGGCGCCGGGATCGCGGAGAAAGACTTTCAGACCTCGCGGCTGTCGCTGCAGCCGCAATTCGCCAATCGTGGGCCGTCGTCGCCGAACGCCCCGCCCAGCATCGTCGGCTACCACGCGAGCAATCGCGTCACGATCAGGCTGCACGATGTGAGCAAGGTCGCCAGCGTCATCGACGTGCTGGTCGGTGCCGGCGCCAATGATATCGGCGGGCTCAATTTCTCGGTGTCGCAGGCCTCGAAGCTGCTCGACGAGGCGCGCGAGAAGGCGATCGCCGATGCCCGCCGCAAGGCCGAGATCTACGCCAAGGCCGCCGGCGTCACGCTCGGTGCGCCGTTGAATATCGCGGAGGTCGGCTCGGCGCCGGTCCCGGTGTTCCGTCCCAAGATGGCAACGGCCGGCTTCGCCGCGCCGACGCCGGTGGCGCAAGGCGAGGAAACACTGACGGTCAATGTCAGCGTCTCCTGGGCGATCAAGGAGAAGTAAGAGGCTACAGATCTCTCGTCTCCTTCCCCCCTGAAAGGGGGGAAGGTCGGGATGGGGGTCAGCCGCAGGCTCCGCTGCAAGTGGAGGGAGCAGATCCCCACCCGCTTTACTCTGACGAGCAAAGCGACCTCCCCTTTTCAAGGGGAGCTGAAATCGTAGCCCGGATGAAGTGCAGCGCAATCCGGGGCCGACTTCTCCGCGGATGGACTTTCCCGGATTACGCTGCGCTTCATCCGGGCTACTTATCGCTCTAAATCTCGAACACCTGCCCGGGCTTCAACGTCAGAAACTTCTCGCGCGGCACGCTCGCCGCGTCGAGCGCTTCGCCGAGCGCGATCGCGGGCGCGTCGATCGCCTCGTCGGTCAACTGGAATGTGCCGTGGTGATGGGCCAGCCCCTGGGCGGCGCCGCAATCGGCCAGCGCTTTCACCGCATCCTCCGGGTTCATGTGCTGGTCGCGCATGAACCAGCGCGGCTCATAGGCGCCGATCGGCAGGATCGCGAGCCTGAGCGGGCCATGCGCCTCGGCCACCCGGCGGAAATGCCCCCCGTTGCCGTAGCCGGAATCGCCGACGATGTAGAGCTTGCCGGCCGGCGTCTCCAAAACAAAATTCGCCCACAGCGCCTTGTTGCGATCGAACAGCCCGCGCGCCGACCAGTGCCGCGTCGGCACCAGCGTCACGGCAGGGCCATTGCCGAGCTCGACGCGCTGATGCCAGTCGAACGCCTCGGCTTTGATCGCGGCATCGGATTCGCGCATCGTGACGTCATTGCCGAGCGGCGTGATCACGCGAGGACCAAATGTCCCCGCAAGCTTCGACAGCGTCGCGACGTCGAGATGGTCGTAGTGGCCGTGCGACACCAGCACAACATCGATCCTGGGCAGTTTCTCGAATGCGATGCCGGGATCGTTGTGCCGCTTCGGCCCGGCGAAGCTGAACGGCGAGGCCCGCATCGACCACACCGGATCGAACAGGATGTTGAGGCCGGCGGTCTGGATCAGCCAGCTGGCATGACCGACAAAGCAGAGCCGCACCTTGTCGCCTTCGACGCGGGGCGGCGGCGTATCGGCATGGGGGCTCGGCGCCCATTCCGGCCAGACCGCGCGCTGCCGGCCGCCCCCGAACTGCCAGCGCAGCACCTCACCAAGCGATTTCGGCGGCGAGCCGTCCGGATCGAAGAAGTGCAGGCCGTCGAAATGATCGGACACGGGGCCGTCGTAGGTTTTCATGGCAGTCATCCAGATCGAGGGCACGCCGATCGCCGCGGCGGCTCCGGTCAAGGTTGCGAGAAGGCGGCGGCGGGTGATCAGCACGCGGGTTCCGGAATAGGAGGCAGGCTCCGGTTATATGGGTGGCAGCGGCGAATTCGGAACCAATAGGGCAAATCGACGTGATTTCAGTACCTTACCGTCTATACTGAGCGGATTTCAGCGAAACTTTCCTTGACTTTGCCGCCCCGGCAGCGTTTAACGCGGCCACTTTCTCGGAAAGCTCCGTCTTTTCGACCCGCCGACTGGTCCTGGAGGCCAGAGGCCAACGCCCGACAGCGCGATGCGCCCTCGGGCGCGAAAGTGTTTGGATTTCCTTCTCCCTCGCCCCGCTCTTGCGGGGAGGGGGTCGGGGTGAGGAGCTCTCTCCGCGCACTGTGCGTGTGGAGCCCTGTACCCCCTTCACCCGCCGCGCAAATGCGCGGCGACCCTCCCCGCAGGCGGGGAGAGGTAAAAGAGGACAACGGCATTGTTCGACAATCTGTCGGAACGGCTTGGTGGCATTCTCGATCGTCTGACGGGGCGCGGTGCGCTGACCGAAAAGGACGTCGATGCCGCAATGCGCGAGGTGCGCCGCGCGCTGCTTGAGGCCGACGTCGCGCTCGAGGTGGTCCGCAGCTTCATCGACCGGGTCCGCGAGCAGGCGATCGGCGCCACCGTCGTCAAGTCGGTGACGCCGGGCCAGATGGTGGTGAAGATCGTCCATGACGAGCTCGTCGCCACACTCGGTTCCGACGGCCAGACCATCGATATCAACTCGGTGCCGCCGGTGCCGATCATGATGGTCGGTCTGCAAGGCTCCGGTAAGACCACCACCACCGCAAAGCTCGCGCGCCGCATGGTCCAGCGCGACAAGCGCAAGGTGCTGATGGCCTCGCTCGACGTCTACCGCCCGGCAGCGATGGAGCAGCTCGCGGTGCTCGGCCGCGACCTCGACATTCCGACGCTGCCGATCGTCGCCGGCCAGATGCCGCCGCAGATCGCAAGGCGCGCGTTAGAGGCCGGCAAGCTCGGCGGCTACGACGTCGTGCTGCTCGACACCGCCGGCCGCACCACGCTCGACGAAGACATGATGAAGGAGGCGGCCGAGATCAAAGCCGCCGCCAACCCGCACGAAGTGCTGCTGGTCGCGGATAGCCTCACCGGCCAGGACGCGGTCAACCTCGCGCGCTCGTTCGACGAGCGCGTCGGCCTCACCGGCATCGTGCTGACGCGCGTTGACGGCGACGGCCGCGGCGGCGCCGCGCTGTCGATGCGCGCGGTCACCGGCAAGCCGATCAAGCTGATCGGCACCGGCGAAAAGACCGACGCGCTGGAAGACTTCCATCCGAACCGCATCGCCGGCCGCATCCTCGGCATGGGCGACGTCGTCTCGCTGGTCGAGAAGGCCGCCGCCAATATCGACGCCGAGAAGGCCGCGCGCACCGCCGAACGCATGCGCAAGGGTCAGTTCGACCTCAACGACATGCGCGAGCAGCTGCAGCAGATGGCCAATATGGGCGGCATCGGCGGCCTGATGGGCATGATGCCCGGCATCTCCAAGATGAAGAACCAGATCGCGGCGGCCGGCATCGACGACAAGATCTTGAAGCGCCAGGTCGCGATCATCGACTCGATGACGCGGCAGGAGCGCAAGAACCCGGACATCCTGAAGGCGAGCCGCAAGAAGCGCATCGCGGCAGGTGCCGGCCAGAGCGTCGAGCACGTCAACAAGCTGCTGAAGATGCATCGGAACATGGCCGACATGATGAAGGCCATGGGCAGCGGCAAGCGCGGCCCGCTTGCCGGCATCGCGCAGGCGATGGGATTCGGCGGTGGCATGAAGCCGCCTTCGGCCGAGGAGATGAAGGCGCTCGCCGAGAAGATGCAGGGCGGCGCCGGCGGCGGCCTGCCCAATCTGCCGAAGGATTTGCCGCCCGGGCTGCGCGGCGGCCTGCCGAACGTGCCGGGCCTGACTGGCCTTTCCGGCAAGCCGATGCTGCCGGGCCTCGGCGGCTTCCCGGGCAAGAAGAAATGAGGAATTCGTCGCGACGGCTCGCATACGGCCGGCGCGACGCGGAATGCCAATCAATCGAACACATCGACCTTTGAAGGAGAACTGAATGTCCGTTGTTATCCGCCTCGCTCGCGCAGGCACCAAGAAGCGTCCGGTCTATCACGTCGTCGTCGCCGACTCGCGCTTCCCGCGCGATGGCCGCTTCATCGAGCGTCTCGGCCACTTCAACCCGCTGCTGCCGAAGGACAACGAGTCGCGCCTGAAGCTCGACATGGACAAGGTGAAGGCCTGGCTCGCCAAGGGCGCGCAGCCGTCGGATCGCGTGACCCGCTTCCTCGACGCCGCCGGCGTCAAGAAGCGCGCGCCGCGCAACAACCCGGAAAAGGCCGTGCCGCGCAAGGAGCGCAAGGCGCAGGCCGAAGCCGCCGCCAAGGCTTAAGGCTGAACGGCGACCACGGTGACTGCACCGGTCTGTGTCGCCCGTATCGGCGCTGCGCATGGCGTGCGCGGCGCCGTCAGGCTTTGGACCTTCACCGAAGATCCGCTGGCCGTGAAGGACTACGGTCCGCTGATGACCAAGGACGGCACGCGCCAGTTCGAGGTCACGCATGTGCGTGAGGCCAAGGACCATCTGGTGGTGACGCTGAAGGGGGTCGCCAGCCGCGATGATGCCGAACGGCTCAACGGTATCGAGCTCTACGTTCCACGCGACCGGCTGCCGGACACCGACGACGGCGAATACTACCACACCGATTTGATCGGGCTCGCCGCAGTGACGACGACGGAGCAGCCGCTCGGCAAGGTGATCGCGATCCATAATTTCGGCGCCGGCGACATCATCGAGATCGCCCCGCCGCAGGGCGCGACGATGCTGCTGCCGTTCACCAATGCCGTGGTGCCGACTGTCGATCTCGACGGCGGCCGCGTGGTGATCGACCTGCCCAAGGAAATCGACGGCGACGATCCGTCGGTGCCTGACCGAGAATAATCTTCAGCCCGTCATCCGGCCCTGCTGCTCGAGCCAGTCGCAGAACACCGCGCTGTGCGGATCGTTGCTGCGCCCCGCCGGGAAGTAAGCGAAGTAGCTGCGCGCCGGCAGGCTGACATCCGGAAACGGCGTCACCAGGCGCCCGGCCGCGAGATCATCCGCGATCAGCGCGGTCGGTCCCATCGCGACGCCGAGACCGTCGAGCGCGGCCTGGATCGTCAGATAGAAGTGATCGAAGGTCAGCGCGGCCGCCGGCTCCAGCGCGGATTGCCCGGCCTCGGTGAGCCAGTCGCGCCACAGCCGCGGCATCGACGTGACATGCAGCAGCGTGTGCCTGGAGAGGTCCGCGATCTCATTGAGCGGCAGCTGCGCCAATAGCGACGGACTGCATACCGGCAGCCTTCGCTCCGACACCAGGAAGCGTGACGAGAAGCCGTGGAAGGTGTCAGGGCCACCGCGGATCACGACGTCGAAGGACTCCGGCAGCGCATCCACCGCATCGTTCGACGTGCTCAGGCGTACCTCGATATCCGGATGCTCGGCGCGAAACCGGCTCATCCGCGGCAGCAGCCAGCGCAGGCTGAAGGTCGCGAGTGCATTGACGCGCAACACCGCGACCGCCAGATCGCCGCGCCGCTCGCGATGCTGCTGCACGGCGGCGGAAATCCGGTCGAGCGCGGGCGCGAACTCCGCCAGCAATGCCGCGCCTGCCGGCGTCAGCACCACGCGCCGCACCGATCGCCGAAACAGCGACGGCGCGCCCAGCCATTCCTCGAGCAGGCGGATCTGCTGACTGACCGCGCCATGGGTCACGCTGAGCTCGGCGGCGGCTTCCTTGAAGCTGCCTAGCCGTGCGGCGGCCTCGAAGGCACGCACCGCATTGAGCGGCGGCAGGCTGCGGCGTGGGACGAACATAATCCCTCAATACAAGATTTTCTAACACATGATCCGATTATTACTGATTTGTGACAAGCGCCTTGGCGGCGCATACTGCCATGCAAGCTCCTTGCATAGCTTTCTTTTCTGAGGTCCCCTCCTGATGCTCGCCCGTCCAAGCTTTAGATTTTCTTGCACTGGAGGGCGGCAATGAGCGTGTCGGCCGAAGCCGGCACGACGCGGCCCGACCGTGCCCGGTCAACCCGCACCCTGACCGTGACCGGGCTCAACCACGCTCTCCACGACGGCTACACCGACGTCATCTACGTGCTGCTGCCGGTCTGGCAGGCCGAATTCGCGCTGAGCTACGGGCTGCTGGCGCTGCTGCGTGGGCTCTATGCCGGCGCCATGGCCGGGCTGCAGATTCCGGTCGGACGCATCGCGGAGCGGATCGACGGCAAGATCATCCTGATCGCAGGCACGGCGCTGTCGGCGCTCGGCTACGCGTTTGCTGGATTCTCCGGCGGTGTCATTGGCCTCAGCCTGGCGCTCGCGCTCTCCGGCGCGGGCTCGAGCACGCAGCATCCGATCGCATCCGCCGCGGTGTCGCGTGCCTATGGCGCGGCTGCGCGCGGGCCGCTCGGCATCTATAATTTTTCGGGCGACCTCGGCAAGGCGGCAATCCCGGCCCTGACCTCGATCCTGCTGGTGATCATGTCGTGGCGGCACACGCTGCTCGTGCTCGCTCTCGCAGGCTTGCTCGTCGCGGTCTGCATCGCGCTCTGGATGCCGGCCGTCGGCAAGGGCGCCGAGCACAAAGCGACACCAGCATCGCGCGGCGCCAGCACAGGCGGCGGCTTTCGCTGGCTGCTCGCGATCGGAATTCTCGACACCGCGGTCAGGATGGGCTTTCTCACCTTCCTGCCGTTCCTGCTGCGCGACAAGGGCGCTTCGCTGCCGACCAACGGCCTCGCGCTGGCGCTGGTCTTCATCGGCGGCGCCGCGGGAAAATTCACCTGCGGCTGGCTCGGTGAGCGGGTCGGCACGCTGCGCACCGTGCTGATCACCGAAGGCGGTACGGCGGCGCTGATCGCAGCCGTGCTGGCGTTGCCGCTCGCACCCGCTATCGTGCTGCTGCCGCTGCTCGGCGTGATGCTCAACGGCACCTCCTCGGTTCTCTACGGCACGGTGCCCGAACTCACCCCCGCGCATCAGACCGAGCGCGCCTTCGCGCTGTTCTATACCGGAACGATCGGATCGGGCGCGATCGCGCCTGTTATCTACGGCCTGCTTGGCGACGCGCTCGGTCCGACGCTCGCCACGGCTGCGACCGCGCTCACGGCGCTGGCGATCTGTCCGCTTGCCGTCGCGCTCGCGCGGCATCTCGCCGACGATCCGACGACGGCGTGACCATAACGTGGGTTAGCCCGTAGCCCGGATGAAGCGCAGCGCAATCCGGGGCCGCAGCACATCGCTGGCAAGATTCCCGGATTGCGCTTCGCTCCATCCGGGCTACTTAAGCAGTGGTGTCACGGAGCATCCCAATGACAAGCACGCACAAGGCCTGGCGGCTGCACACCCACAACGATCTGCGCTTCGAGGATGTCGCAACGCCTGGGCCTGCGCCCGACGGCGTCGTGGTGCGGATCGAGGCCGGCATGGTGCTGTCCTACACCAACAAGCTGCTGTCCGGCGCGCTGCCCTACAGCCTGCCGCCGATGCCGTTCGTGCCGGGCACCAACGCGATCGCACGCGTCGTCGCCGTGGGCGACAACGTCACGCATGTGCGGGGCGGCGACCGGGTGTTCCTCAGCCCGCATCTGCGCGGCGACGTGCCGGATCGCGATCCGCCGCAGATCCTGATCGGCCTCACCGCCACGGTGACGACGCCGGAGGCGTTCGCGTTGCAGACACGCTGGCGCGACGGCGTATTTGCCGAGATCGCGCACTGGCCGGCCGCCTGCGTCACGCCGCTCGCCAATCTCGACGACAAGCCGGCCACCGAACTGATCGGGCTCGCCAAACTGATCGTGCCGTTCGGCGGATTGCAGCGCTCCGGCCTGCGCGGCGGACAGACCATCATCGTCAACGGGGCGACCGGCTATTTCGGTTCGGGCGGCGTGATGCTCGCGGTCGCGATGGGCGCGGGCCGCGTCGTCGCGGTCGGCCGCAAAGAGGCCTCGCTCGAGCAATTGCGCGATGCGTTCGGCCCGCGCGTCATTCCCGCCGTCGTCAGCGGCGATGCCGCAGCCGATCTTCAGGTCATTCGCCGCGCCGCTGGCGGCAGCGCCGATGTCGCGCTCGATTTGCTCGGCGCCGCCAAGAGCACGTCGACCACACTGGCCTCTCTGCGCGCGCTCAGGCGTGGCGGCCGGATGGTGCTGATGGGCAGCGCCGAGGTGCCGCTCGAACTCTCGTTCCGCGAGATGCTGGCGAATGACTGGGAGGTGGTCGGGCAGTTCATGTACGACCGCACGGCACCAGGCCAGCTCGCCGGCCTCGCCGCCGAAGGCCTGCTGGACCTGCGCAAGATCAACGTCGCGACCTTCAAGCTTGCCGACTTCCGCCGCGCAGTGGATGCGGCCGCGATGATGCAGAGCCTCGACCTCACGGCCGTGGTGCCGTAACCAGAGGCCATGACATCGCAAGACACCACAGCCCAGGCGACACCATGGCGCGCCACCGTGCTGACCCTGTTCCCGGACATGTTTCCGGGGCCGCTCGGCGTGAGCCTGGCCGGCAAGGCGCTGGCAGGCGGACTCTGGGCGCTGGAAGCGCGCGACATCCGGACCTCGGCGACCGACAAGCACCGCAGCGTCGACGACACGCCGGCGGGCGGCGGCCCGGGCATGGTGCTGCGGGCCGATGTGCTGGCGGCGGCGATCGACGCCGCCGATATCGCGCCTGACCGTCCGCGCCTGCTGATGAGTCCGCGCGGTCGGCCATTGACCCAGACCCAGGTCGCGGAGCTGGCGGTTGGGCCGGGCCCCCTGATCGTCTGCGGCCGCTTCGAAGGCATCGACCAGCGGGTGATCGAGGCGCGAGGCCTCGAGGAGGTCTCGATCGGCGATTATGTGCTGTCCGGCGGCGAAATCGCCGCGATGGCCCTGATCGACGCCTGCGTCCGCCTGTTGCCGGGGGTGATGGGCAAGCAGGCCTCGGGAACCGAGGAAAGCTTTTCCGAAGGACTACTGGAATACCCCCAATACACCCGCCCGCAGGAGTTCGAGGGCAAGCCAATCCCGGAAATCCTGATTTCCGGCGATCACGCCAAAGTCGCGGCCTGGCGACTGGCCCAGTCCGAGGCTCTGACAGCGGCCCGGCGGCCCGATCTCTGGGCCCGCAAGGCCGGCCAAAAAGCCGCTCGGCGAGGGACAAAAAACAAGACAGACGGGTGACAAACCCTGCGCTTTGCCTTATACGGGCGGCCAAATCCGCACCCGCGCAGGATAGATGGACGTTTGCGCAGCCCGCGAAAGGCTGGGCGCGCCGCCGATGGAGATTTCAATGAACCTTATTCAGCAGCTCGAAAAAGAGCAGTTCGACAAGCTCGCCGCCACCAAGGATATCCCGGAATTCGGACCCGGCGACACCGTCATCGTCAACGTGAAGGTGGTCGAAGGCGAGCGTACCCGCGTGCAGGCCTATGAGGGCGTTTGCATCGGTCGTTCCGGCCAGGGCCTCAACGAGAGCTTCACCGTGCGCAAGATCTCCTACGGCGAAGGCGTCGAGCGCGTCTTCCCGGTGATGTCGCCGATGATCGACTCGATCAAGGTCGTGCGTCGCGGCAAGGTTCGTCGCGCCAAGCTCTATTACCTGCGCAACCTGCGCGGCAAGTCGGCCCGCATCGTCGAGAAGCAGGACCGCCAGACCGCCGTCGGCGAGTAACGTTTCCCTCAGGGGATGTGACCAAAAGCGCGGGGCCTGCCCCGCGCTTTTTTGTTGCGGCGTGCCTATATCGAGGATCAGCCTCAACTCGTCATGCGCGGGCTTGACCCGCGCATCCATCGAAATGAGAACTCTTGTTCAAGAGGATAGATTGCCGGGCATAGGCGAGCGGAAGCGACGCCGTCCTTCGGACGGCTATGCCCGGCAATGACGACAGGGGCACCCGCGCAATCGATCGATTGTCGCGGCTATAAGCCCTGTGTTAGAAATTTAGAATGGTTCCGGATCAAGCAAGCCAGCGCTGTCCAAGTCAGACCTGCAAGCGCGTCGTGATCGACGATCGCTCGCGGCTGCCCGGCCGCTTCTTCGGCCGCTTTGCGACGTCGGCAACATCAGAGCTTAGACGCGCAGCGTAACGCTGCCTCGACGCTTTCGCCTGTCCGCGCGCTTAAGACGCGCTCATGCCATCCCACCACTGAATTTCTTCTGGAGCTGAAGCTCATGTCCAAACCGACCACGCTGTACGACAAGATCTGGAACGACCATCTGGTCCACGAGGCCGACGACGGCACCTGCCTGCTCTATATCGATCGCCACCTGGTGCACGAGGTGACCTCGCCGCAGGCGTTCGAAGGGCTGCGCGCCGCCGGCCGCAAGGTGCACGCGCCCGAGAAGACGCTCGCCGTCGTCGACCACAACATCCCGACCACCGATCGTTCGAAGCCGAACCCCGACCCTGAAAGCATCGAGCAGATGCGGGTGATGGCGGAGAACGCCAAGGAATTCGGTATCGAGTATTACAACGAGTTCGACAAGCGCCAGGGCATCGTTCACGTCATCGGCCCGGAGCAGGGCTTTACGCTGCCCGGCACCACCATCGTCTGCGGTGACAGCCACACCTCGACGCATGGCGCGTTCGGCGCGCTCGCGCACGGCATCGGCACCTCCGAGGTCGAGCATGTGCTGGCGACGCAGACGCTCATCCAGAAGAAGGCCAAGAACATGCGCGCGATCGTCGACGGCAAGTTGCCCGAAGGCGTGACCGGCAAGGACATCATCCTGGCGATCATCGGCGAGATCGGCACCGCCGGCGGCACCGGTTATGTGCTGGAATATGCTGGCGAGGCGATCCGTGCGCTCTCGATGGAAGGCCGCATGACGGTCTGCAACATGTCGATCGAAGGCGGCGCGCGCGCCGGCCTGGTTGCGCCCGACCAGAAGGCGTTCGACTTCCTGCGCGGCCGCCCGAAGGCGCCGAAGGGCGCCGCCTGGGACGCCGCGATGCGCTACTGGGAGACGCTGCGCTCCGACGAGGGCGCGCATTTCGACCACGAGATCCGGCTCGATGCGGCCAAGCTGCCGCCGATCGTCACCTGGGGCACGAGCCCTGAGGACGTCATCTCGGTGACCGGCTTCGTGCCCGATCCCGACAAGATCGCCGATGAGGCCAAGCGCATCTCCAAGCATCGCGCGCTGAAATATATGGGCCTGACCGCCGGCACGAAGATCACCGACATCAAGCTCGACCGCGTCTTCATCGGCTCCTGCACCAACGGCCGCATCGAGGACCTGCGCGCTGCCGCGAAGATCGCCGAGGGCAAGACCGTCAACGCCAATGTCAACGCGATGATCGTGCCGGGCTCCGGCATCGTGAAGGAGCAGGCGGAAGCCGAAGGCCTCGACAAGATCTTCATTGCGGCCGGCTTCGACTGGCGCGAGCCGGGCTGCTCGATGTGCCTTGCGATGAACCCGGACAAGCTGAAGCCGGAAGAGCGCTGCGCCTCGACCTCGAACCGCAATTTCGAGGGCCGCCAGGGCTTCAAGGGCCGCACCCATCTGGTGTCGCCCGCGATGGCCGCGGCCGCCGCGATCGCCGGCCACTTCGTCGACGTCCGCGACTGGCGCTAAGGCAAGCGCCGGTTTCGTCTCAAGCTCGAACCGTTTCGGAAACGGCTCGTTAACGGGGCGCACGCACACTGCCTCCTTGCGAAAACAAGCCTTCGCAAGGAGCGCGTGCCGTGGCCGATAAACCCGAATTCGTCGACATGATCAGCGACGCGACGCGCCAGAAGCGCCGTCGTGCCGTGGCGCGCATCATCGATCCGCTTCCCGAGGTGAAGGAAACCTCGCGCCTCAGCCACTGGCCGCCAGAGCGCTGGACGCAATGGCGGATGGAAAACCTGACGCCGTGGAAGATAAAGTCCTGGAAGCTGAAGAACTGGGACTAACGCCCCTTTCTTGACGCGTTTTCTTCACGCGAAGCGGCGCCCGCTTCGTTCGAACACGCTCCAGCGCGCGAAGAGAGGGACCCGACGGGCGCCGTGAGGCGCCCGCTGTCATTTCAAACTTTACCAATAGACCCGGTACGGCCGCCAGTAGTGGCGGTGGTGCCACCACGGCCGGCAGATCCGGCGCGGACCGTAATAGGTCCAGACCACCCGGCAACGGCGGTGATGATAGTAGGCCGGGTAATAGTAGGACGATCCGTAGAAGAAGCGCCGGTGATGGAAGTGCCGGCGGTAATAGGGCCGATAGCCGTAGCGGTAACCGCCGCCGTAGAAGCGGTGGTAGCCGCCATAATGGCGATGGAAACCACCATAGCGATAGCCGCCATGGAACGCCGGCGCGGCGCGGAAGCCGCCACCATGGAAGCCGCGGCCGTGAAATCCGCCGCCGTGGAATCCACCACCGCGGAAGCCGCCACCATGAAAACCTCCGCCGCCGTGGCCGCCACCGCCGTGCCGGACCTGGGTCGTCATGGCATCGGCCGCAGACCTTGCCGCGGGCGCGGCGGCCGGGCTCGCCAGCGACAGCGCTTCGGCGCGCTGCTGCGAAGCAACCGACAATGCGAAGACAGCGGCCGCCGCAACGCCGAGACGGCGCACCAATCCGCGCCGCAAATAGCTCTCCCTCATCTCTGAACCTCCCTGACAACGGCAACGAGCACCAAGCTGCATGGCAGCCGGTTTCATTGCGTTCATTGCAGTCGCTCCCGGCATGACGCTAGAAATCGCTGAGTGAATGCGCCATGAACGCGCAAAACGCTGCGGCGAAACGTCCGGGAGAAACGTCAGTGACTGTCTATGTGATCGTGCAACTCAAGATGACCGATCGCGCCGCCTATGATCGGTATCAGGCGCGCTTCTTCGACGTATTCAGGAAGTTCAACGGACGCCTGCTGTCGGCCGACGAACAGCCCGCGGTGATCGAGGGCAGCTGGGATCGCGACAAGCTGGTGCTGATGTCATTCCCTGACGAAGCCGCATTCCGTGCCTGGTCGGAGTCGCCCGAATATGTCGAGATCTCCAGGGATCGCAAGGCGGGTGCGCAGGGCATTGTGCTGCTGGCGAAGGGCTTCGCGCCCTGAGACGGATGGAGCAGCTCCGATCGGAGCTGCTCTCTTGTTGCACGGCTGATGTCGCGCACGGCGCGACTGCGTGCATCACCAGAACGGGCCGAACCCGAAGCCGAAGGTGAATGGCGCCGGCGCAGCATAGGGGTACGGCCGATAGTAATAGGGCCGCCCGTAATAATAGGAGCCGTACGGCCGATAATAGGAATAGGGCCGGTAGTACGGCCGGTAATAAGGACGGTAGCCGTGGTGATAGTGGCGACGATGGTAGTGGTGATGATGGCGTTGCGCGCTGATATCAGTCGCCTTGCCTGCTTGCTGCTGCGGCTTGGCTGATGCCGCGGCGGTTGCCGATGCCGGCGCCGTCGACGCGAATGTACAAGCGACAGCCGCGACACCGATCCATCTCATCATGATCAACTCCTGCAGATTGCGATGGATATCATCTCGCGTGGGCGAATCTGCCGGTTTGATGGCTGAGAACGACAACAGGCCCGCTGCTCACGGGCCTGTGTCTCAACTGCGCTAATACGCCGCGCGATCAACGGCGCCAGTGGCGACGATGCCCCCAGCCGCGGTGATGTCCGCGATGCCAGCCACGATGCCAGCCGCGCCCACCCCAGCGTACCTGCGTGGTCGCCTGGTTCGCGTTGTCCTGAACCGTGGCGGCTGTGCCCGGCGTGGCGAGCGACATCGCGCTTGCACGCTCGGCCGGCGCCGCCAACACCAACACGGCACCGACAGCCGCGAGCCCCAGAACCTTCATCGCCTTCATGAATTGTCTCCTTGATCCTTTGATGTCACGTCTTGCAGCGACGACTTGAACTTCTGCTTGACGCGTTTTCCTCACGCGAACTGGTGTCCGTCCCGCATCACGCGCGGGACAGGCTCCGCTGGAAACGCTTCAGCTTTCGAATCGACGCCGTTGCCGCGACGCAGATCGCTAGCAGAATGCGGACGACGTGAATGGGAAGTGAATGACTGCGCCACGAACATGAATGCTGCCGGCGCGCTTCAGGTTCCTGCACTGCGCGCGATTTTTCGCGTTGGTGTGCAAACGACATAGACGATGGTCGTATCTCGCGTTCTGTCCGTTGCAGGATTGCCATGACACAAACGCGCACGCAGGTGGCTGCTTCGAACAGCCCTCGCGGCGCTCAGCTGTTTCATCATGCTCGGCGATGTCGCGCTCGCCGCCAAGGACCGGGCGACGACATCGGCACCGCAAGCCATCGCACGCGGATGCTGATGGCGGCGGCGGTTTATGGGCGACAGGTTTGATCGCGGCTGTTGCGATGATCGGCGCGATGCGCCGACATACGCGTAACTAGCCCGGCCGCCAGAAGCAGTTCATGCGCGGCGTGATCACGGTACCGCTCGGCCGGTGCTCCTGCACATAGGTCGCGGTGCAGTCGCGCACAGCGTTCGGACCGGGGTTGTAGCGCGGGATGACATCGGGTTCCCAATGATCGGGCCGGGACCGGTAGATCGGCACGCGCTTCAGCCGGCGTCGCTCGACGACGCGCGTGCGCGCGACCGGTGTCGCCTCGCCGACGCGCGCCTCAGCCGCCGCGCTCTGTGCCTGCGCCTTTGTCGCCGGGAGCGAGAGCCCGACTGCTACAGCCAACAGCGCTGTCGCCACGATCCGTTTCATTACGCCCACCCAAGCTCGATTCTTGAGCCCCATTCGTGGGCGGCACGGTCTCCCATTGCGCCGCCAAGGTCAACTGCGCTGGCGCCGCCGATAGCACTCGCGCTAAAGGAGTGTCATGTGGACCACAGAAAAAGCCCCCTCGCTGGCCGAGATGGAGGCCATGGCGCACGAGGTTTTCGAGCGCCTGCCCAAGACGTTCCGGGCCCTCTGCGAGGGCCTGATCATCCGCGTCGACGACTTTCCGACCGACGAGGTGCTCGACGAGATGCAGGCCGAGAGCGAGTTCGACCTGCTCGGCCTGTTTCAGGGCATCGGCCTGCCGCAGCAGAGCCATAGCGACGTGGCCCGGCTGCCCAACCTGGTCTGGCTGTACCGCCGGCCGATCCTGGATTACTGGGCGGAGCACGACGAGACCCTCGGCCACATCGTTCGCCACGTGCTGATCCATGAGATCGGGCACCATTTCGGCCTCTCCGACGCCGATATGGAGGCGATTGAGGCCGATGCGGGCTAGCCCTGCAGAAATGGCCCTTTTACCGCTGTCACATTCGCGATAAACATCCGGCCGATCTCCGCTATTTTTTGCCCGGGAAGAGCACCGATGGACAAGTTCACCACGCTGGAAGGCGTCGCGGCGCCGCTGAAGATCATCAATGTCGACACCGACATGATCATTCCGAAGCAGTACCTCAAGACCATCAAGCGCACCGGCCTTGGCAAGGGGCTTTTCTCCGAGCAGCGCTACAAGGATGACGGCAGCGAGAACCCGGATTTCGTCCTCAACCAGCCCGCCTATCGCAACGCGAAGGTGCTGGTCGCCGGCGACAATTTCGGCTGCGGCTCGAGCCGCGAGCACGCGCCCTGGGCACTGCTCGACTTCGGCATCCGCTGCGTGATCTCGACCTCGTTTGGCGACATCTTCTACAACAACTGCTTCAAGAACGGCATCCTGCCGATCCGCGTGTCGCAGGAGGACCTCGACAAGCTGTTCGACGACGCCGAGCGCGGCGCCAACGCGACGCTGACCATCGACCTCCCCAACCAGGAGATCCGCGGTCCGGACGGCGGCAAGGTCAAGTTCGAGATCGATCCGTTCCGCAAGCACTGCCTGATCAACGGTCTCGACGACATCGGCCTGACGATGGAAAAGAAATCGTCGATCGACAGTTACGAGTCCAAGCTCAAGGAACGCGCCTGGGCTTGAGGCTCAGCCCATCATCGTGCCCCGGTGCCGTCAGGCGCCGGGGCTTTTCTTTGCCGAATTCGCTCGCCGCAAACCCGCTGATAGCTGACGCGCATGCTGCCTGATATCGTCACCTTCTGGCACGGCTCGATGGACGCGCTGCGCCAGACCTGCCTGCGCTCGCAGGCGGCGGCGGGGCACAAGGTCACCGTCTACAGTTTCGATCCGATTCCCGGCCTGCCCGACGGTATCGGCAATGCCGAAGCCGAAGCCGTGCTGCCGCATTCGTTCGCGGAGAAGCTGCGCCCGGCGGAGCCCGACGGCTCGTGGCGCGACTGGACCATGCTGCAGTTCAGCGACTTCTTCCGCATGCGGCTGATGGCGCGGCGCGCCGGCCTCTGGCTCGACGCTGACGTGCTGCTGCTGAAGGGCGTCGAGCTCGATCCGGCCAAGCCCTATTTTGCCTGGGAGCGGCCGCGGCAGCTCGGCAACTCCGTGCTGTATCTGCCGCCCGACGATCCGATCGTGCGCGCCTTCGATGCGCTGATGCAGCAGGACGAGCTGATCCCGGACTGGCTGGCGCTGCGGCACCGCCTGACCTTTGCGATGCGCCGGCTGCGCGGCAAATCCAACCGCCTCGCAGACATCCGTGTCGCGATCTACGGTCCGGCGGCACTGACCGCGCTGGCGCGCCGCGCAGGCGAATTGCAGCACGCGCTGCCGAAGCGATCGTTCTACGCGGTGCATGCCGAGCCGAAGCTGTTCTTCGAGCCGTCGGATTTTTCGCGCTACCTGAATGATCCCGGGATCATCGGCCTGCACATCTCGCCGAAAGGGCGCGGCAAGGAGGCGCCGATCCCGGGCAGCCTCTACGCGTGGGCAGCGGAGAGGTTTGGGGCGTAACGCAAAACACTGCTGCACCCTCTCCCCTTGTGGGAGAGGTGGCTTCGGGAAGCGAAGCCGGGTGAGGGGTTCTCTCCCCAAGGGAGAATCAAGGAAGCGGAGACAACCCCTCATCCGGCGCTTCGTGCCACCTTCTCCCACAGGGGGAGAAGGAAGACGCCTCGCTGGCTAATGCCCCATCGCGGCGATCGCATCGGCGATCGCGATGGTGCGCCTGGCCATCTCGGCGTGCAGGCGCTCGACCATGCGGCCGTCGAGCTGGATCGCGCCGCGCGAGGCGTTCTCCGGTTTCTCGAAGGCGGCAATGATCTTGCGCGCCTCGGCGACCTCGGCCTCCGGCGGCGTGAAGATCGCGTTGCAGGCATCGATGTGGCTCGGATGGATCAGCGTCTTGCCGTCGAAGCCGAGATCGCGGCCCTCCGCGCATTCCTCCGCGAAGCCGTCGACATTGCTGATGTCGCTATAGGGCCCGTCGAGGATCTCGAGCCCGTGCGCGCGGGTCGCCAGGATGCAATGCGTGATCGTCGGGATCATTGCCGCGCGGCCCGGCTTCATCCGGATCCGGGTCTCGCGCGCAATGTCGTTCGGCCCGAACACGAAGCCGGCGAGCCGGGTTTCGGAATCCTTCGATGCCGCGGCCAGCTTGTCGGCGTCGAGCACCGCGCGCGCGGTCTCGATCATCGCCCAGACCCGGATCGAGGCAGGCGCATTGATGTCGCTGAGGCGATCGGCGACGGCGTTGAGATCGGCGACGGTCGAGATCTTGGGAACCAGGATCCCGTCCGGCTGCGCCTTGCCGGCCATGCCGATGTCGTCGACCCACCAGGGCGTGTCGAGCGCGTTGATGCGGATCAGAACCTCGCGCTTGCCAAAGCCCTTGGCCGCGACCGCCGTGGCGATCTGCTCCCGCGCCGTGGCCTTGGCGTCGGGGGCAACGGAATCCTCCAGGTCGAGGATAATGCCGTCCGCCGGCAGCGTCCGGGCCTTTTCCAGCGCCCGTGCATTCGATCCCGGCATGAACAACAAGCTGCGGCGCGGACGGGTCATCGACATTCTCCTGGGGGCTCGGGCTCCGCCGGTGGCCATTGTTTAGGCATCGGGCGGGAACCATTCTTCAACGCTGCCGTATCATCTCAGGCCACACGCCGAAAGTCTTGTTCCCGTTACCCGCATGTGGTTAGCCAGAGGCCATGAAATTCTTTCCGAAGCAGTTGATCGACGGCTACCGGACGTTCGCGACCCAGCGGCTGCCGACCGAGCAGTCGCGCTACCAGGACCTCTCGGAGCGCGGCCAGTTTCCCGAGACCATGGTGATCGGCTGCTGCGACTCCCGCGTCTCGCCCGAGGTGATCTTCGACGCCGGCCCCGGCGAGTTGTTCGTGGTCCGCAACATCGCCAATCTGGTTCCGGTCTATCAGCCCGACAGCAACGCCCACGGCGTCTCGGCCGCGCTGGAATATGCCGTGACCGTTTTGAAGGTGAAGAACATCGTGGTGCTGGGCCACGCGCAGTGCGGCGGCATCCGCGCCTTCGTCGACAAGATCAAGCCGCTCACGCCCGGCGACTTCATCGGCAAATGGATGCAGATGTTCATCAAGCCCGGCGAAATCGTCGAGCAACGCGAGCATGAGACCATGCAGGATTTCGTCGTCCGCATCGAGAAGGCCGCGGTGTTCCGCTCGCTGGAGAACCTGATGACCTTCCCGTTCGTGCGCGAACGCGTCGAGAGCGGCGAGATGCAGCTGCACGGTGCCTATTTCGGCGTCGCCGAGGGCTCGCTGTTCGTGCTCGACCGGGTCGCGAAGGAATTCATCAGCGTCCGCGACGAGCTGAAATCAGACCAGTAATCTACTCGTTGCCGTGATGGCCGCTGCCCCAGCGGTCGGAGATCGCGAGCATGAAGGACGACACCACGAATACCAGGTGCACGCCGACCAGCCAGGCGAGCTTGCTGGGGTCGAACGCGGTATCGAGGTTCATGAACGCCTTCAGCACCTGAATCGCCGAGATCGCGACGATCGACGCCAGCAGTTTTTGCTTCAGGCCGCCGAAATCGACCTTGGTCATCCAGTCCGGCCAATCCGGATGCCCTTCCGGATCGATCTTCGAGACGAAGTTCTCGTAGCCCGAGAACACCACGATCAGGATCAGATTGCCGGTCAGCGAGATGTCGATCAGCGCCAGCACGCCCAGAATGATGTCGGATTCCTTGGCATCCGGCACATGCAGGATGAAGTGCCACAGCTCCATGCAGAACTTGAACAGCAACGCCGCGAGGCTGATGACGAGGCCGAAATAGAACGGCGCCATCAGCCAGCGGCTGTTGAACAGCAGGTTCTCGAAACGACGTTCAACCCGCTTCAGCGTCGGATTGGGCCGATAGGTCGCCGGTTGTTCCGCTTCCGCCATGCCACGCGCTTCCTGACGCCGTATTCTCGCGCTTGCCGCTAAAGCATGATCTCTTCGGAAAACCGCTTCACACTTTTCCGGATCATGCTGCTATGCCGCCTTCTGCTTGGCGGTGATCAGCTTGCGGTTGATCAGGACTTCGGCGATCTGCACGGCATTGAGCGCCGCGCCCTTGCGCAGGTTGTCCGACACGCACCAGAACGACAGGCCGTTCTCCACCGTCGCGTCCTCGCGGATGCGGCTGATATAGGTCGCGTCCTCGCCGGCCGCCTCATAGGGCGTGACGTAGCCGCCCGGCTCGTGCTTGTCGATCACGAGGCAGCCCGGCGCGCGGCGCAGGATGTCGCGCGCCTCGTCCGGCGTGATCGGATTGGCGAACTCGACGTTGACGGCTTCGGAGTGACCGACGAAGACCGGCACGCGCACGCAGGTCGCGGCGAGCTTGATCTTCGGATCGAGGATCTTCTTGGTCTCCGCCATCATCTTCCACTCTTCCTTGGTGTAGCCGTCTTCCATGAAGACGTCGATCTGAGGAATGACGTTGAAGGCGATGCGCTTCGGAAACTTCTTATTGACCAGCTCGTCATTGGTGTAGACGGCCTTGGTCTGCGAGAACAATTCGTCCATCGCGTCCTTGCCGGCGCCCGACACCGATTGATAGGTCGAGACCACGACGCGCGTGATCGTCGCCTTGTCGTGCAGCGGCTTCAGCGCGACCACGAGCTGCGCGGTCGAGCAGTTCGGGTTGGCGATGATGTTCTTCTTGGTGAAGCCGGCGGTCGCATCCGCGTTCACTTCGGGCACGATCAGCGGCACGTCCGGGTCCATGCGCCAGGCCGAGGAGTTGTCGATCACGACCGCGCCGGCGGCGCCGATCTTGGGCGACCATTCCTTGGAGACCGAACCGCCGGCCGACATCAGGCAGATGTCGATGTCGGAGAAGTCATAGTGCTCGAGCGCCTTCACCTTCAGCGTGCGGTCGCCATAGGAGACCTCGATGCCGACGCTGCGGCGCGAGGCCAGCACGACGACCTCGTCGGCGGGGAATTTGCGCTCGTCGAGAATGTTGAGCATTTCGCGCCCGACATTGCCGGTCGCTCCGACCACCGCGACTTTGTAACCCATCGTTCACTCTCCGACGAAAAATGCCCGTTCCCCCGCAAGCTGCGGAAAGGGAAGAGGCAGCGCTTCTATGCGAGAAACCCCGTCAAGACAACGTTGCGTAGCTTTTGAGCGTTTTGATGCGTTTATTTCGGGCCGATCCGGCCGCGCCCCATCATACGAGAATTCCGTCAGCACTGACGAGCTTCGTCGACGAGGTGTACGCCACGCTCTCCCGGCTGTTCGCCTATGTCGCCGTGCTCGCGCTGTTCGTCGTCCTCGGCAACTATCTATGGAAGCAACTGCCCGACGCAACGGCGATGGCGGCCCCTGCCGCCGCAGGCTGGAGCCCGGCCGGCCGCACGGCGCCGGCCTTTGCCGTGAGCCGGCTCGATCTGCGAGATAAAACAGAGACTTACGAGATCTTCCGGCACCCCGAGGGCGGCCGCAAGGACGTCTTCCGCTGGGCCGATGCCAACGGTGCAACAGTCGCCGAGCTGGAAATCTACCGCCCCGGCGGCGAGGCCTTGGGGCCTGCGGTCACCGAGATTGCCGGGCGGCTCGACCCGGGCGGCGTCCGCGAGCTCGAGGCTGCCGGCATCGTCGACAGCAAGTTCGGCAGCGTCACGTTGCTGCGCCCGGCACGGCAGGACGGCGACCGCGCCTGCCTCGGCTTCCTCAAGCAGGCCGACGCGCCTGACCTTCGAATCTCCGGCTGGACCTGCCAGGGCACCAGCCTGCCGGCGCGCCGCGCCGCGATCGTCTGCATGCTGAACCGCCTGACCCTGCTGGCTGCGGGCAACGATCCGCGGCTCGCCGCCCTGTTCGCGCATGCCGAGCTCAAGCGCACCGACTGCGTTACCTCCGGCGTGCCCGCCCTGTCGGCCGACTGGGTCATGGGCAGCGAGAACCCGCGCCTGCGCGGCGCCCTTTGATGGCGAGACCGTGGCAAGGCACTGGTTTTCATGAAACTTTTGCGCTTGGACACGCATTATCTCGGCCGGTGTGGCGCAATTGACCTAGTGACGGCCTCCCCACCATGGCTACAATGTGTTCCGAGTGATTTTGGCGGACGCGCCAGCCCCGACGGGGCCGTAATGACGAGGATGCGATGACCTTGAAATTCCCTGCCGCGAACAAGCTCGTGGTGTTGCTTGCCGCGGCTGCCGTCACCGCAACCGCGTTCGGCATGACCGCGGCCAGCGCGCAGAGCCCGGCCAAGCGCAAGCAGCAGGAGCAGTATGACCGCGACGGCCGCCGCTATTACGGCGCCCAAGGTCCGAACCGTGTCTATCAGCAGGGCCCGCGCACCCGCGTTTACGTCACCACGCGCTCCTGGCTCGACGCCGGCACCGAAGTGCTGCCCGGCGATCGTAAGTTCAACGACTACGCCTATCCACCGGATATCGGCTATCCCTCGTTCGCGCGCGAGAACAACAACCGCCCGATCGATCGCCAGCCGCTCAGCCCGCCGGCCGATCTCGGCGGCTATCCGCGGAATTTCCCGCTGTACTGAGAATTTCGGCGAGCAGCCGATACGAAAATGCCCGGCTTCGGCCGGGCATTTTTGTTTGATGACGCCACGCCTGCGAGCGTCGTCCGCTTAAGGAAGCGGAAAATCCTTCTTCACCATCGGACGCAGCATCGAATACGGAATCGTGCAGCTGCACATGCATTGCCCGTATCCTCCGAAACCGTAGGTGCCATAGTCGATGACGGCTGCTGTGGCGTCGAAACTCCAGGACTTCAGGTCTTTTGAATTCTCACTGACTTCCGTCAGTTCGACGTCATCCTTCCAGTGACCGGGGTCATCCGAACGCTGCTTTTTCTGCTTCGCGACCTCCGAACGGCAGAACTCGAAAATCGGCTTAGCGCCGGCTTCGTCGAGCAGATCGTCGAACCTTAGTTGCCGGTTCAGCGTCCTGTCGAAGTTGATGTTGTAGCTGCCCGAATCAGGATGCGCCTGCCCGAGATAACTTCCGCCGGTCACGTGCACCGAAACCAGCCGCGAGGACGCGTAGGGAACGTCAATCTCAAGGCTGACCTCATAGTTGTCATGAGGTCCCGGGTTCTCCTTTCCCGCCTCGGCGTCGGAGATTGCCCGCTTCACGGCGCTGTCGAGCAGCACGTTCAGCCGCGATTGCCAATCACCGTTGCCGACGAATTCGATCGCGCTGATGGAAAGGTCCACCGAACCGTTCTTCGCCGGCCGCGAGATGAAAACCCGTCGGAACAAGCGGTCCGAGACGTCCCCGGCGCGCGGCCTTCCATCGAGAAACGCCTGTCGCGCCCTGGATTGCACGGCAATGCACTCGGACAATGGCTTGATTGCATTGGGAGCGGCGCAGACCGCGTCTCGTGATCGTATCCATTCCGTCTGGGAACGTCGCAATCCAGACGATGCGTCGGCGGACAACGAGTTGCGCAGCTGGCCATACGCCTTGCCAAGCGCCGCATCGGCGCTGCGCGCATCTGGGTCCGAGCAGATCGCCTTCTCCGCAGCGCTGCTGGCAGCCGTACAATCGATCGCAAGGGCTGGATGCGCGAACAAGACCGATGCAACGGCAATACCAACGGCACGCACGCGATCACCCTCCAGGTCACCCCGCTAAGAAGAAAATGCCGGAGCGGTCCGGCATTTTCCATCTTGGTGTTGTCATTCCGATCGCATCGCCCCGGAATGACGGCAGAGCCGTCACGCGTGCAGCTTCTGCAATTCCTTCAGGATCGCCTCGCCCATCTGGCTCGTGCTGGCCGGCGTGGTGCCTTCCGACTTGATGTCGGCGGTGCGCAAGCCGCTGGCGAGCACGGCCGCGATCGCGGCATCGACCTTGTCGGCGAGCTCGCCCATGTCGAAGGAATAGCGCAGCGCCATGCCGAACGACGAGATCATCGCGATCGGGTTGGCGAGGCCCTTGCCGGCGATGTCGGGCGCCGAGCCATGCACCGGCTCGAACAGCGAGCGCCGCTTCTTCGTCTTCGAATCGACTTCGCCGAGCGAGGCCGACGGCAGCATGCCGAGCGAGCCGGTCAGCATCGCCGCGATGTCGGACAGCATGTCGCCGAACAGATTGTCGGTCACGATGACGTCGAACTGCTTCGGCGCCTTGACGAGGTTCATACCGCCGGAATCGGCGAGCTGGTGCTCGAGCGTGACGTCCTTGTATTCGCGCGCATGGACCTGGGTCATGACCTCGTTCCAGAGCACGCCCGACTTCATGACGTTGCGCTTCTCCATCGACGTCACCTTGTTGCGGCGCTTGCGCGCCAGGTCGAAGGCGACGCGGCCGATGCGCTCGATCTCGTAGGTGTCGTAAACCTGGGTGTCGATCGCGCGCTTCTGGCCGTTGCCGAGATCGGTGATCGTCTTCGGTTCGCCGAAATAGACGCCGCCGGTGAGCTCGCGGACGATCATGATGTCGAGCCCCTCGACCACGTCGCGCTTCAGGCTCGAGGCCTCGGCGAGCGCCGGGTAGCACACCGCCGGGCGCAGATTGGCGAACAGGCCGAGATCCTTGCGCAGCCGCAGCAGGCCGGCCTCGGGACGCACCTCATAGGGCACGCTGTCCCACTTCGGGCCGCCGACCGCGCCGAAGATCACGGCGTCCGCCGCCGTCGCCTTGGCCATGTCGCCCTCGGAGATCGACACCTTGTGGGCGTCATAGGCGGAACCGCCGACCAGGCCCTGCTCGGTCTCGAACTTCGCGATGCCCTGCGCATTCAGCCAGTCGATCAGGCGCTGCACCTCGGCCATCACTTCGGGGCCGATGCCGTCGCCGGGGAGAAGCAGCAGTTTATGGGTCGCCATGGTGTTACCTCGAGCTAATCGTTGTTGTCGTTGCCGGGCAAGAGCGCGAAGCGCGTCCTCGCACAGATGACCCGGCAATCCATCCCGCTTCGAAAGGCCTTTGAAGATGGATGGATGCCCGGGTCGAGCCCGGGCATGACGAGCGGGGGGAAATCCGGCCGGAGTGCTAAAACGCCGGAGCCGGATTGGCAAGGCACCCTGGATCGGCCCAGAATGGTCCCAACGGGCAACCCGCGCCTTCAGAAGCCAACAAGACGGACCTCATGACCGCAGCCATCGTCTACGCCTTCGCCTCGGCCATTTTCCTCGGCGCCGGGGTGGTGCTGGCGCAGCTTGGCCTGCGCACCGTCGAGCCGCTGTCGGGCGCCGCGATCAGCGTGCCCACTTTCACCCTGCTGTTCCTGGTGCTGTCGCCGCTGATCCTGCATGGCGAGCCGGTGGTCTGGCGTGCGCTGCCGATCTTCATGGCGATCGGGCTGTTCTTCCCGGCCTCGCTGACGCTCCTGACCTTTGCGTCAAACCGGGCGCTGGGACCGGTCATCACCTCGACGCTGGGCAATCTGGCGCCGCTGTTTGCGGTCACCGCCGCCGTGGTGCTGCTGCACGAGCCCTTGCTGCCGCAGCAGCTCATCGGCCTCGTCGTCGCGGTCGCGGGCGCCGCCATCATCACCGTGACGAGGCCGCGCGACCTCGGCCATTGGCGCAGCTGGGCGCTGCTGCTGCCGCTTACCAGCGCGCTGGTGCGCGGCATCGTGCCGCCGATCGCCAAGCTCGGCCTTGCGATCTGGCCGAGCCCGCTATGGGCCTGCCTGGTCGGCTACATCATGTCCTCGCTGGTGGTGCTGACCGTGCAACGGGTCCGCAAGGGCAGCTTCATGGTGCAGGCGCCGCGCGAGGGCCGGTTCTGGTTCGCGCTGACCGGAATCAGCAACGGGCTCAGCGCGCTCAGCCTGTTCGCCGCGGTCCGCAACGGCCCGATCACGCTGGTGGCGCCGCTCGCCGCGATCTATCCGCTGGTCACCGTGGCGATGAGCGCGATGATGCTCAAGCACGTCGAGATCACCGCGCGGATCGTCGGCGGCACCCTGCTGACCGTGATCGGCGTCGCGCTGGTCCTGATTGCCTGATACGCAAGACAGTGTTGCGGGCATCGGCGCTGGGCAGCGCCGCCGCGGCCTGTCACAATGGCCGCATTGCCGGAGTGAATTGTGAGAGCCCCCGCCCCGTCCTACCCGCATGCCGCGCGGCTGATCCTTATTCTGTCGCTCGCACCGACGGTCGGTCTCGGCATCGGCCGGTTTGCCTATTCGCTGGTGCTGCCCGACATGCGCGACTCGCTGGCCTGGTCCTATTCGGCCGCCGGCTTCATGAACACGATCAATGCCGCCGGCTATCTGGCCGGCGCGCTGCTCGCCTCGCGCCTGATTGAACGCTTCGGACTTGCCGCATCGGTGCGCTGGTCGACGCTGGCCTGCGCGCTGTCGCTGGCGCTTTGCGCCCTCACGGGCAATTTCGCGGTGCTGAGCTTTGCCCGCCTGCTGGTGGGCTTCGCCGCCGCCATCGGCTTTGTCGGCGGCGGCGCGCTCGCGGCGACCATCGCGCAATCGCGACCCGAACGCGCGAACTTCCTGCTCAGCCTGTTCTATGCCGGGCCGGGCGTCGGCATCTTGGCATCCGGATTGATCGCGCCCTTCGTGCTGCAGGGCTTCGGCGCCGGCTCGTGGTGGATCGTGTGGTGGGCGATGACGCTGCTTTCCGCGATCATGACCGTGCCGCTGATGCTGGCGCCGCTCCACGCCAATGCCGCCGCCGGCGGCATCGTGCGGACCCAATTCGCTGTCATGCCGGTCCTGATCTACCTCGCCGCCTATTTCCTGTTCGGTGCCGGCTACATCGCCTACATGACCTTCATGATCGCCTATGTCCGCGACGGCGGCGGCGGCGCGGCTGCACAGAGCGCGTTCTGGAGCCTGATCGGCGTCAGCGCATTCGTGACGCCCTGGGTCTGGGGGCGGGTGCTGGCGCTCGACCGCGGCGGGCTCGCCACCACCATCATCCTCGGCGTCAACGCGCTCGGCGCCAGCCTGCCGATCTTCGGGCATTCGCCGCTGCTGCTTGCGATCTCGGCGCTGGTGTTCGGCGTCGCCTTCTTCGCCGTGGTCGGTTCGACCACCGCCTTCGTGCGTTTCAACTACCCGCCGCAATCCTGGCCGACCGCGATCGCGGCGATGACCATCGCGTTCGGCATCGGCCAGACGCTCGGACCGATCGTGGTCGGCGCCATCACCGACGCGGTCGGCAGCCTGTCATTTGCGTTGAACGTCTCGGCCGCGATGCTCGCGCTCGGCGCGCTGCTGTCGGCCTTTCAGAGGAAGGTCCCCTCCCGGCGTCGTCCCGGCGAAAGCCGGGACCCATAACCACAAGCGGTTGCGATGGAGGGGAGCGTCTCCCGGCCTGCCTATTCCCTCAGCCGCGGAGTATGGGTCCCGGCTTTCGCCGGGACGACAGCGCGTCAACTCCCGCTGAACGAATTGTAGCCCTGGTCTTCCCAGTAGCCGCCCTTGTAGTCGTTGGTGACTTCCATCGAGAGCACGTATTTCGGGTTCTTGAAGCCGAGCTTGGTCGGGACCCGGATCTTCATCGGAAAGCCGTAGGCGCGCGGCAGGATCTCGTCGGCGAATTTGAACGTCATCTGGGTCTGCGGATGGAGCGCCGAGCGCATGTCGAGCGGCGAGTTGTAGCCGTCCTTGTCGGCGCACTGGAACCAGACATATTTGGCACGGGTGTCGGCGCCGACCAGCTTGAGGAAGTCGCGCAAGGGCGTCCCGGTCCAGCTGCCGATCGCGCTCCAGCCCTCGACGCAGATGTGGCGCGTCACCTGCTTGACCTGCGGCAACTTGTACAATTCGTCGAGCGTCCACGATTTCTTGTTGTCGACCAGCCCGCGCACCTCGAGCTTCCAGTCAGCGCCTGCGATCTCAGGCGCGTCGTCGAGATCGTAATAGGCGTTGAACGGGAACGGCTTAGTGATCATGCTCTCGGGGAAGGTCGGCGCCAGCGCATCCGGATTGAACATCCAGGCCTGCACCGCATCGTTGAACTTCGAAACGTGTTTCAGCATTTCCTCGGCCGACGACGAATCGACCACATCGCAGCCGGTCAATAGCGTCAGCGCGCCGAGGCTGGTGCCCGCCGTGATGAAGCGACGGCGCGTCAGTTCCGGCATCGCCTTCACCGCATCGCGCACGAGCAGCTTCTTGTCGACACCGGGGATCAGGAGCTTGCGGAGACGACCCATGACTACCTCCCTCAGCGTCCGATGATCATGGCGCGCAGGCTCTTCGGCACTAGCAGCGCGAGCGCGACATGGATCACCAGGAAGGCGACGATCAGCGCCATGCAGGTGAAGTGAACATAACGGGCGAAATCGTAGCCGCCGAACAGCGACACCAGCCAATGCAGCTGCACCGGCTTCCACATCGACAGGCCGGACAGCACGATGACGACGCCGACCACGATGATGCCGGCATAGAGCAGTTTCTGCACCGAATTGTATTTGCTGAGATCGTCATGCGACAGCTTGAAGGTCAGCGCCGCCTTGGTGTCGGCAATCACGCCGCCCGGGGTGATCGGCAGCAGCTTCTTGCGGAAGCGGCCGGTGGCGAAGCCGAGCGCCAGATAGACCAGGCCGTTGACCATCAACAGCCACATTGCGGCGAAATGCCAGAGCAGCGCACCGCCGAGCCAGCCGCCGAGCGTGATGCTCCGCGAGAAGGTGAAGCCAAACAGCGGCGAGGCATTGTAGATCTGCCAGCCGGACATGATCATCAGGATCATCGCGAAGGCGTTGATCCAGTGCACCATGCGCACCCAGACCGGCTGGATCGCCTTCGCGGGCGTCGCGGTCTCTGCCTGGTGGTCGCTGACGGCAAGGCTCGTCATGGGATGTCTCTGCTCGTGGTCGTTACCGGGTTATACGCCCGGAACCGGCGTTCCGTTACGGGGTCAGGCATCATCAGTTTGATATAGGCTGCTTCACATGGTCACAAAAATGCGAGCCGGGGCGAGGCGCCGGCTCGCTATGTCGCGGGTCCTTTGAGGGACTAAATCAGGCCGTCGGGTGTTACGTCGCCGGCATCAGCACGGTGTCGACCACATGGATGACGCCGTTCGACTGGTTGACGTTGGAGATCGTCACCATCGAGCTGCCGCCCTTGGCATCGACGATCCAGACCTTGCCGTCCTGCTTCTTCACGGTCAGTTCCTCGCCCTCGGCGGTCTTCAGCTTCTTGCCGTCGGTGAGGTCGGAGGCCTCGAGCTTGCCCGGCACCACATGGTAGGTGAGGATCTTGGTCAGAGTCGCCTTGTTCTCGGGCTTGACGAGGGTGTCGACGGTTCCGGCCGGCAGCTTGCCGAACGCGGCATTGGTCGGCGCGAACACCGTGAACGGGCCCTTGCCTTCCAGCGTGCCGACCAGGCCCGCGGCCTTCACCGCGGCGACGAGCGTGGTGTGATCCTTCGAATTGACGGCGTTCTGCACGATGTTCTTCGACGGGAACATCGCGGCGCCGCCGACCATCACGGTCTTTTCCTCGGCACGGACCGGCGCCACGACAGTGGCGGTGATCGCAAGCGCGCTGAAGGCGGCGGCGGCGAGATAGGCAATACGCTTCGACATGGTTTCATCTCCCGATGAGTAGGCCGACCGGCGAGGCTTCGCCGGCGTTGAAGGGGCAACAACGGCGCGTGCTGGTTGATCAGTGCGTCGTCGTTGGCCGAGCTACGGCAGGCTTTCCGGACGGTTTCCGGAAATAATTCTTTGTGATTGTTGAAACCGGCCGGCGCGCGCTGCGTACACGCGACGCCTCGCGCAGCCCGGCAGGCATTCCATTCAGCGGAATGGACGCGTGCGCTGCCGCGAGCAATTTGCTTGCCGCCACTAGCCGATTGGTTCAGCTTGAGGTTGCGGCACGGCTTCGCAGAAAGCGGCCGCGGGGAGGCATCACGGCTGACGGCCACGCCGCACCTGCGGTGAACGATGCAAGCATCGACATCGGTCCGCTCGAGCAGAAGCACCTGCAATACGCCAACTACCGCGCGGTAGCGGACACAACCGAGATCACGAAGACGCATTGGCACATCGCCACCGCCAACGCGCTCGGCTGGGGCTTTGACGGTATGGACGGCGTGATCTTCGCGCTGATCTCGCCGATGGTGATCAAGGAATTTTCGCTGAGCCTGCCGGAGTATCGCTCCGGCATGCAGATCGCGCTGTTCATCGGCATCGCGGGGCTTTACTTCTGGCCATGGCTCGCCGACCGCTACGGTCGCCGCACGCTGCTCGCCGTCAATATCGCGCTGTTCTCGCTCCTGATGCCGATCGCGGCGATGTCGCCGACCTTCGCGGTGTTCGTGATCGCGCGCTCGCTGTTGTTCTTCGCGCTCAACGGCGAATGGTCGCTCGGCTCGATGCTGGTGGCGGAGACCTGGCCGGCCCGGCTGCGCGGCCGCGTCATCAGCATCACCCGCTCGGCCTGGTGCCTCGGCGCCACGCTCGCGGGTGCGATCACGGGCCTCGTCGCCGCCAATTTCGGCTGGCGCATCGCTGTCATGGTGCCCGGCGTGATCGCGCTGCTTGCGATCTATATCCGCTCCACCTGCCCGGAATCGCCCTATTGGGTGCGCGCGCAGGACCGCAAGCGGCGCATCTCGGAGACGCTTGCGCGCGGCGGCACGGTCAGCGCCGAGGACAGCGCCTGGTTCGGCAAGGCCAAGTCGGTCGGCATCCGCCAGGTGTTTATGCCCGACGTGCTGCCCGCCACGCTTGTTGCGCTGTTCGTCGCCTGCGCCTCGACCTGCATCTACGGAACGGTCGGCGCCTGGATGCCGCTGTATCTATCGACCGAGAAGCACTGGTCGACCGCCGAGTACAGCCTGTTCTACGTGTTCTACGGGCTCTGCGGCTTCCTCGGACTGTGCCTGGTCGGCTGGCTGATCGACAAGATCGGCCGCCGCCGCACTTTCATCATCACCCTGATCGAGGGTGCGATCTTCATGACGCTCTGGGTCTATTCCGAGGACCGCGTGCTGCTCTGGGCGTTCGGACTCGCCTGGTGTCTCGGCTTCCTCGGCTTCTGGGGGCCGAGCACAACGCTGACCGCGGAGATCTTCCCGACCCGCATCCGCGGCGCCGCCAACGGCGTGGTCTGGGCGATCGCCTATTTCGTCGGCTTCGTGCTGTTCCCGTTCGTCTCGATCGCACTCCAGCAGCACACCGGCTCATTCGCGCTGTCGTTCCTGTGTATCCCGGTGCTGATGATCGCGATGGCGATCGGCGTGTTCCTGTTCGTGCCGGAGCATACCGGCAAGGAATTGAACGAGATCATCGAGTGAGTCGCGCGGGACTCCGTCGTTTGTAGCCCGGATCAAGCGCAGCGAGATCCGGAACCAGCCTCTCCGCGGGCAGACCGTCGGATTACGCTTCGCTCCATCCGGGCTACGGAGCTCCAACCTCCCCTTGAAAAGGGGAGGTCGCTTTGCTCGCAGAGCAAAGCGGGTGGGGATCAGCGCTCTCCGCATACAGCATCGCCTGCGGCTGACCCCCATCCCGACCTTCCCCCTTTCAGGGGGAAGGAGAAGACGGACCTCATCTAATCCCGGTTCGCCGGCGTCTGGATGAAGCCGCGGTTGTGGGTCGGGCTGATCAGTATCTCGTTCATGCACACCCGCGCCGGCATGCTGGCGACGAAGGCGATGGTGCGGCCGCAATCCTCGGGCTGCAGCATCTTGGCCTGCTCGGCTTCGCTCGGCACCACCGGCCGCTGCTTCAGGATCGGGGTGGCGACCTCGCCCGGCGACAGGCAGCAGGCGCGCAGGCCGTTGACGCATTCGTCCATGTTGAAGGAATGGGTCAGCGCCAGCACCGCGTGCTTGGTCGTGGTGTAGGCCGGACCCGGCATCTTCGAGACGTGGCGGCCGGCCCAGGAGGCGACATTGATGATGCAGCCGTCCTTCTGCTTGCGCATCGTCGGCAGCACGGCGCGCATGCAGTAGAGCACGCCGTTGAGGTTGATCTCGACGAGCTTGTCCCAGCCTTCCAGTTCCATGTCGGCCCAGCTGCGCTTCGGCACGTTGATGCCGGCGCTGTTGACCAGGAGGTCGATGCGGCCGTGCTTGGCGACGATCGTCTCGGCGGCCTTATTGACATCGGTCTTGTTGCTGACATCGAGCGGGATCGCCTCGGCCTTACCGCCCGTTTTCGTGATGTTGGCCACCACGCGGTCGAGTTCTTCCCTGCGGCGGCCGGAGATCACCACCGTCCAGCCGTCCGCAGCCAGGAATTCCGCCCCGGATTCGCCGATTCCAGTGCCGCCGCCGGTGACCCAGGCCACGCGTTTCCCATTATTTGTCATGCAAACTGTCTCCGTTGCTTTCTGAAGGGCGTTTTTGCTAATCCAGCCGAAATCTTCCGGCCCTTCGCCCCTCGGGGAATCTTTGCATGAACACGACCACCAACGCCAATCTGTTTTCCCGCCTGTTCGACGGCCTCGACGACCCCGGCCGGCTCGCGATCGAACAGCTCGACGGCAGCCGCATCTCCTATGGCGATTTGATCGCGCGCGCCGGCCAGATGGCGAACGTGCTGGTTGAGCGCGGCGTCAAGCCGGGCGACCGCGTTGCGGCGCAGACCGAGAAGTCGGTTTCGGCCCTGGTGCTGTATCTCGCCACCGTGCGCGCCGGCGGCGTCTATCTGCCGCTGAACACCGCCTATACGCTGAACGAGCTCGAATACTTCATCACCGATGCCGAGCCGGCGCTGGTGGTCTGCGATCCTTCCAAGCAGGACGGCATCAGGGCGATCGCCGCCAAGGTGGGCGCCAAGGTCGAGACGCTCGGTGCCAGCGGCAAGGGCTCGCTGACCGAAGCCGCCGACAAGTCGGCGAAGGAATTCGCCACCGTGCCGCGCGGTAATAACGATCTCGCCGCGATCCTCTACACGTCGGGCACCACCGGCCGCTCCAAGGGCGCGATGCTCTCGCACGACAATCTGGCGTCGAACTCGTATTCGCTGGTCGACTACTGGCGCTTCACGGACAAGGACGTGCTGGTCCACGCGCTGCCGATCTATCACACCCACGGCCTGTTCGTGGCGAGCAACGTGACGCTGTTCGCGCGCGCCTCGATGATCTTCCTGCCGAAGTTCGATCCGGACGTGATCATCAAGCTCATGTCGCGCGCCACCGTGATGATGGGCGTGCCGACCTTCTATACCCGCCTGCTGCAGAACCCCGGCCTGAACAAGGACACGACCAGGCACATGCGGCTGTTCATCTCCGGCTCGGCGCCGCTGCTCGCCGACACCCATCGCGAATGGTCTGATCGCACCGGCCACGCCGTACTCGAGCGCTACGGCATGACCGAAACCAACATGAACACGAGCAACCCCTATGACGGCGACCGCGTACCCGGCGCAGTCGGCTTCGCGCTGCCCGGCGTCTCGGTGCGGGTGACCGATCCCGAGACCGGCAAGGAGCTCGCGCGCGAGACCATCGGCATGATCGAGGTCAAGGGCCCGAACGTGTTCCAGGGCTACTGGCGCATGCCGGAGAAGACCAAGGCCGAATTCCGCGCCGACGGCTTCTTCATCACCGGCGACCTCGGCAAGATCGACGACAAGGGCTATGTCCACATCCTCGGGCGCGGCAAGGATCTCGTGATCTCCGGCGGCTTCAATGTCTACCCGAAGGAGATCGAGAGCGAGATCGACGCCATGCCCGGCGTGATCGAGTCAGCCGTGATCGGCGTGCCGCATGCCGATTTCGGCGAAGGCGTCACCGCCGTCCTGGTGTGCAGCAAGGGCGCCGATGTCAGCGAGGCGTCAGTACTGAAGGCGCTCGACGGACGACTGGCGAAGTTCAAGATGCCGAAGCGCGTCTTCGTCGTCGACGAGTTGCCACGCAATGCGATGGGCAAGGTGCAGAAGAATATTTTGCGCGATAGGTATAAGGATATCTACGCAAAGGGATGAAGCCGCAAGAACGTCGTGGGGGGGTAGATGAAGCGGGAGCAGGCTATCCAGATTAACGATCAACTCGTCATCGCGCACGAGGCGATGAAGAAGGCTCGAATCACGATTGCGGAGCTCGGAAAGCAGGAGCGGCTTGAATTGGATGGTCGGCTTTATGACCTCCTGCTCGAACTGGAATGGCAGGTGATGCTACCGCTCTACGAACAGTTTCGCGACCTGATGAAGCTGGAGCTTCACGAAGAACTGCCTCCCCCGACCTCCGAACTGAAGTGGAGTGACGTGCGTCTTCCCCGTGGCGCTACGGAAGCTGCGCTCGACGACGTCATCATGTCGGCCCTGACATCGCGATGGCAAAAGGTCGCGATGATTATAGGGGTCGCGATGGCAGACTGCGAGAAACTGAAATTGCCGATAGCTCCTGAAATGATCGGAGCACGCTTGCGATTCCTGTCCCACGCCGATCGGATCGAGGGCGTCGGAGACCTCCGACGGTGGGGTCACAGCGAAGTACGGCTGAAGGACGAGCCGATCAGTGCCCGCCCAGCAGGCTGATCACAAATCGTCCGCCGACAATGAAGAGATAGGCCCCGAATGCCACCTCCAGCGCCCGCTTCGACAGTGCGTGCGCGACCTTGACGCCGAGCGGCGCGGTGACGAGCGTGGTCGGCATCACCAGCAGCGCCCCGATCAGCGAGACGTAACCGAGCGCGAACGGCAGCTGCAACGCGGTGACGTCGGGGAAGCGCGCGGCGGCGGGCCAGCCGGCATAGACGTAGCCCAGCGCGCCGGGGATCGAGATCAGCACCGCGAGCGCTGACGAGGTCGCGACCGCCTGATGGATCGGCCGGCCGTAGAAGGTCATCAGCAGATTGGCGAACAGGCCGCCGCCGATGCCCATCAGCGTCGACAACAGGCCGACGAAGAAGCCGTAGATGCGCATCAGGAAACCCTTCGGCACGTCGTCGCCGAATTTCCAGGTCTCGCGCGCCAGCAGCAATCGCGCGGCCGCCGACCACGCCACCATCACGAACACGATCTTGAACAGCCGCTCCGGCGCAAAGCGCGCGGTGACGCTGCCGGCGGCGACGCCGATCACGATCGGCAGCCACCAGCGCTTCAGGATCGCCATGTCGACCGCGCCGCGACGATAATGGGCGCGAAACGAGCTCAGCGAGGTCGGGATGATGATCGCGAGCGAGGTGCCGATGCACAGCGGCATCCGCACCTCGAGCGGGACGCCGGCGAGGCGGAAGCATTCGTAGAACACCGGCACCAGGATCGCGCCGCCGCCGATGCCGAACAGGCCGGCGAGAAAGCCGGAAAGCGCGCCGACCGCGATCAGCAGCAGCGCAAGCTCGATTAGCTCCTTGGGATCGAGGCCGGCCATCATGTCCTTCGCGGTATCGATGTAGGGCAACACCAGGTTCCCCGGCGCCGTCCTGAGACGGTTCGCGGTGAGCAATAGCCCCTTTTGGGATTCGGGAGTATCTATGCTCTTGAGCAGGCTCTCTTGCGAAATACGGAAGGATCGAGTTTGGACCAGCTTGCGGCGATGGCGGCCTTTGTCCGCGCGGTCGAGAGCGGCAGCCTGTCGGCGGCCGCGCGCGCGCTGCCGAGCTCGCTGACCTCGGTGAGCCGGCAGATCAGCGCGCTCGAGGAGCATTTCGGCACCCGCCTGCTGCTGCGTACCACCCGCCAGCTCGCGCTGACCGACGACGGACGCATTCTCTACGAGCGCGCGAAATCCATCCTCGGCGAGGTCAGGGAGATCGAGGCGGCGCTGGCGCGCGACCCGCATCAGCCGTCGGGGCGGATCCGTGTCAGCTCGCCGAGCCTGATTGGGCGGCTCGTGATCGCGCCCCTGCTGGTGGAGTTTCTGCACCGCTATCCTGCGCTGTCCGTCGACCTACTGTTGATCGACCGCGCCGTCGACATGGTCGAGGAGGATATCCATCTGGCCATACGCATCGGCCGCTTGCGCGACTCGCAGCTCGTAGCGCGCAAGCTCACCGATCTGCAGATGATCGTGTGCGCGTCGCCGGACTACCTGGCCCGGCACGGCGCGCCGCAGACCCCGGACGATCTTGCCGGGCATGACTGCCTGGTGTTTTCCGATTCGCCCGGCAGCGCGGAGTGGCGTTTTGCCGACGGCAGCAAGACGGGTCGCAAAATCCGCATATCCGGTCGGCTCTGGATGAATAGCCTCGACGCGCTGGTCAGCGCGGCGCGGGAGGGCGCCGGCATCGTCCGCGTGCCGTCCTGGCAGGTGCAGTTCGATCTCGCCGGCGGTCGCCTGACGCGCCTGCTGATCGACCACGAGGCGGCGCCGACGCCGCTGCATCTGATGCTTCAGCCGTCACGTCTCGCATCGCCTAAGATCAGGGCATTTGTCGATTATCTGGTGGAGCAGTGGGGCGAAATCGACGCCTTGCGGACCCCGTTTGCGGGCAGCTGAGCGCGCCAATCGATCCACGAGCATCCTGATTCATTACTTTGTTCGCTCAGCCTTGCATCTGGTATACCACACTGCGGATCAACCAGAATTCGGCAACTCTAACAATGAACTTCGGTTCGACCGAAGGCTATTTGGCCGTTGCGCGGGGTGATCCGACTCCGTAAATAGAACTCCTCTACCGCGTTCCCCGATGGGCCGGCCGCGGTCCCTCACAACATAAAGCCCGCCGATGACCGCCAGGATCGAACGACCGCTTTCACCCCATTTGCAGACCTACCGGTGGACGCTGACGATGGCGCTGTCCATCGTCCACCGCGCCACAGGTCTGGCCCTCTATTTCGGCACCCTGCTGCTGGCCTGGTGGCTGATCGCCGCCGCCTCCGGCCCCTCGGCTTACGCCAACGTCCAGGCCTTCACCGGCAGCGCGATCGGCAAGCTGATCGTGTTCGGCTACACATGGGCGCTGATGCACCATCTGTGCAGCGGCATCCGGCATTTCGTCTGGGACCTCGGCTACGGCTTCAAGGCCAACGAGCGCGAAGCCCTGACCTGGGGCGCGCTGGTCGCCGGCATCGCGCTGACCGTTTTGGTCTGGATCATTGCCTACGCCGTGGGAGGTGGACGATGAGCGGCCCCTCCTCGATGCGCACGCCGCTGGAGCGCGTCCGCGGCCTCGGCTCCGCGCACACCGGCACGGGCGATTTCTGGCGCCAGCGCCTCACCGCGGTTGCGATGACGCTGCTGATCGTTCCCGTGATCGTCGTGGTGATCACGCTGATCGGCCGCAACCATGCCGGCGCGGCGCAGATCCTCGGCTCGATCCCGATCGCCATCATCCTGCTGCTCTTCATCGTCGCCAGCACCTGGCACATGAAGATCGGCATGCAGGTCGTGATCGAGGACTACATCCATAACGAGAAGCTGAAGATCGCCAGCGTGATGGCGAACAACTTCTTCTGCGTCGCGGTCGCATTGGCCTCGATCTACGCAATCCTCAAATTGTCGTCGGGAGTTTGATCCATGGCCGGTGAAGGAAACGGCAAGGCCACCAACGGTGGCCCGGCCACGAACGGCAAGGCCTACCCGATCCAGGACCATACCTACGACGTCGTCGTGGTCGGTGCCGGCGGCGCCGGCCTGCGCGCCGTGGTCGGCTGTTCGGAAGCCGGGCTGCGCACCGCCTGCATCACCAAGGTGTTCCCGACCCGCTCGCACACGGTGGCGGCGCAGGGCGGCATCTCGGCCTCGCTCGGCAACATGCATCAGGACGACTGGCGCTGGCACATGTACGACACCGTGAAGGGGTCGGACTGGCTCGGCGACCAGGACGCGATCGAATACATGGTGCGCAACGCGCCCGACGCGGTCTACGAGCTCGAGCATTGGGGCGTTCCGTTCTCGCGCACCGAGGACGGCAAGATCTATCAGCGCCCGTTCGGCGGCATGACCATCGACTTCGGCAAGAGCCAGGCACAGCGCACCTGCGCCGCCGCCGACCGCACCGGCCACGCCATGCTGCACACGATGTACGGCCAGTCGCTGCGCCACTCGGCCGAGTTCTTCATCGAGTTCTTCGCCATCGACCTGATCATGGACGATCAGGGCGTCTGCCGCGGCGTCATCGCGCTCAAGCTCGATGACGGCACGCTGCATCGCTTCCGCGCCCAGACCACGATCCTGGCGACCGGCGGCTATGGCCGCGCCTATGCCTCCTGCACCTCGGCGCACACCTGCACCGGCGACGGCGGCGGCATGGTGCTGCGGGCCGGCCTGCCGCTGCAGGACATGGAGTTCGTCCAGTTCCATCCGACCGGCATCTACGGCTCGGGCTGCCTCGTCACCGAAGGCGCCCGCGGCGAAGGCGGCTATCTCGTCAACTCCGAGGGCGAGCGCTTCATGGAGCGCTATGCGCCGTCGGCCAAGGACCTCGCCTCGCGCGACGTCGTCTCGCGCGCGATGACGATCGAGATCCGCGAAGGCCGCGGCGTCGGCAAGAAGAAGGACCACATCTTCCTGCATCTCGACCACCTCGATCCGAAGGTGCTGCATGAGCGGCTGCCGGGCATCTCCGAATCGGCGAAGATCTTCGCCAATGTCGACGTCACCCGCGAGCCGATCCCGATCGTGCCGACCGTGCACTACAACATGGGCGGCATCGCCACCAACTATCACGCCGAGGTGCTGACCAAGCGCAACGGCGACGACAATTCGGTGGTACCGGGCCTGATGGCAATCGGCGAAGCGGCCTGCGTCTCGGTGCACGGCGCCAACCGCCTTGGCTCCAACTCGCTGATCGACCTCGTGGTGTTCGGCCGCGCCGCCGCGCTGCGCCTTGCCGACAAGCTGACCGCGAACGCCAAGCAGCCGGAGCTGCCGAAGGATTCCGCCGATCTCGCGCTCGGCCGGCTCGATCACTTCCGCCACGCCTCCGGCGGCACGCCGACCGCCAAGCTGCGCGACAGCATGCAGCATGTGATGCAGAACAATTGCGCGGTGTTCCGCACCGGCGACGTGCTGCAGGAAGGCCAGAACCTGATCCACAAGGTCTATGGCGGCGTCGGCGACATCTCGGTGTCGGACCGCTCGCTGGTGTGGAATTCCGACCTGGTCGAGACGCTGGAATTCGACAATCTGATCGTGCAGGCGGTCGTGACGATGGATTCGGCGGCGAACCGCACCGAAAGCCGCGGCGCGCATGCGCGCGAGGACTTCCCGGACCGCAACGACAAGGACTGGATGAAGCACACGCTGACCTGGATCGATCCGGCCGGCAAGACTGCGATCGAGTACCGTCCGGTGCACAGCTACACGATGACCAATGACGTGCAGTACATCCCGCCGAAGGCGCGGGTCTACTGAGAACGAAGGCGAGCAAGCATGGTTGAATTCGCACTTCCGAAGAATTCGAAGATTTCAGGCGGCAAGACCTGGCCGAAGCCGGCCGGCGCCACCGAGACGCGCGAATTTCGGGTGTATCGCTGGAACCCGGACGACGGCAAGAATCCGAGCGTCGACACCTATCATGTCGACACCAATGATTGCGGTCCGATGGTGCTGGACGGCCTGATCTGGATCAAGAACCACATCGACCCGACGCTGACCTTCCGCCGCTCCTGCCGCGAAGGCGTCTGCGGCTCCTGCGCGATGAACATCGACGGCCAGAACACGCTGGCCTGCACCAAGTCGATGCACGACGTCGGCGCGGGCGGCGCGGTGAAGGTCAATCCGCTGCCGCACCAGCCGGTGGTGAAGGACCTGGTCCCGGACCTGACCAATTTCTACGCCCAGTATGCCTCGATCGAGCCGTGGCTGAAGACCACGACGCCGACGCCGCAGAAGGAGTGGAGGCAGAGCCACGAGGACCGCGAGAAGCTCGACGGCCTCTACGAGTGCATCCTGTGCGCCTGCTGCTCGACCTCGTGCCCGAGCTACTGGTGGAACAGCGAGCGCTTCCTCGGCCCCGCCGCGCTGCTGCAGGCAAACCGCTGGGTCACCGACTCCCGCGACGAGGCGACCGGCGAGCGGCTCGACAATCTCGAGGATCCATTCCGCCTCTATCGCTGCCACACCATCATGAACTGCGCCAAGGCGTGCCCGAAGGGCCTCAATCCCTCCGAGGCGATCGCCGAGCTCAAGTTCAAGCTGGTCGAACGCCAGATCTGATCCGTTGCAGCCGCGGCTGGCGCTGGTATCAGCGGCCAGCCGCAGCGGGCCGGATCAGGATATCGGCGCCGACCGCATCGACGCCGGATCGATCGAGGTCGAGTACGACATCGACGATGCTGTGATCGTCCGGATCCATCGTCACGGTGAAGCCGAGATCGCGGCACATCCCGATCATCGTGGTGTTCTCGGTCAGCACCTGGCCGGACAGACGCTTCAATCCCTCCGACCGCGCATAGTGGATCAGGAGCTGCATCAGCGCCCAGCCGAGGCCTTTGCCCTTGAGATCGGACTGCAGCAGGATCGCGTATTCGGCATTCTCGTACAGCGAGTCCGAATGCAGCCGGACCGCACCCATCATCTCGCCGGTGTTCGGATCGAGCGCCACAAACGCCATCGCCCGCGCATAGTCGAGCTGGGTCAGGCGCGCGATGAAGGCGTGCGAGAATTCCTTCATCGCATGGAAGAAGCGCAGCCTGAGGTCTTCGGCGGTGACGCGCTTGAAGAATTCGCTGACCATCGGCTCGTCTTCCGGCCGCATCGGGCGCACCGTGACACGCGAGCCGTCGCGCAGCGCAAGCTCACCTTCCCATTGCGACGGATAGGGCCTGACGGCGAGCCGGGTGTGGCCGGCAAACAGCCGTGCCGGCTTGCGGATCGCGACCCGCGCATCGAGCGCGAGCACGCCACTCTCGTCCGCCAGCATCGGATTGATGTCGAGCTCGGCGACCTCGGGAATGTCGGCCGCCATCTGCGCCAGCTTGACGAGGGTGAGCGGCACGACGTCCGCCGGGACCGCCGGCACATCGCCATAGCCGCCGAGCAGCCGCGAAACGCGGGCGCGTCCGATCAGCTCGCGGGCGAGATTCATGTCGAGCGGCGGCAGCGCCAGCGCCTTGTCGTTGATCACCTCGACCGCGGGGCCGCCACGCCCGAACACGATCACCGGACCGAAGGTCGGATCTTCGGCGATGCCGAGGATCAGTTCGCGCGCCGCGCGCCGCACGATCATCGGCTGGATCGTCACGCCTTGCAGGATCGCATCGGGCCGGGCACTTCGTGCCCGCGCCATGACCGTCCGTGCAGCTTCAACGACGCTGTTTTTGGTGCGCAAGTCGAGGATCACGCCGCCGACGTCGGCGGCGTGCCGGATGTCGCGCGAGAACACCCTGACCACGATCGCATGTCCCTCGGCGAGGAGCGGCGCCGCCTTCGCGGCGGCGTCCTCGGCACTGTCGGCGACGAGCGTCGTCACGATCGGAATATGATAGGCCGCGAACAGCGCGACGATTTCGGCTGGGTCGAGCCAGGCGCGCCCTTCCGACAGCGCGTTCACGACGACGTGCCGCGCCGCCGCCGTCTCCGGCGTGAACACCGATGCGACGCCAGGCGGGGTTGCGGCGAGCGCGGTCGAGGCCTCGCGATAGCGCACCAGATACATGAAGGCGCGCACCGCATCGTCCTCGGTCGGGAAGTGCGGAATCCGCGCCGCCTCGAAGATCGTGCCGGTGCGCTCGTCGGCGCCGACCCAGGCCGCGAGCACCAGCGCGGCGACCGCACTCCGCTTCGTCCTGCGGTCGCGCACGCATTGAGCCACCGCCTCGGCAATCCCCTGGGCTGGCGCCACCGCGGTTTCCACATTCGCGACCAGCACCGCGTCGCTGTTCGCATCATCGAGCAGTGCGTTGAGCGCCGCCACGTAGCGGTCGGCATCGGCATCGCCCGCGATGTCGACCGGATTGGCGCAGGACCAGCCCGGCGGTAGCACCTTGTCGAGCCGTTCGATGGTCTCCGCCGTCAATGTCGCGGGAACGCCGCCGAGTTCGGCCAGCCGGTCGGTCGCGAGGATGCCGAGCCCGCCGCCATTGGTCAGAATCGCCAGCCGGTTGCCGCGCGGGATGAAGCCGCGGCCGAGCAGCTCGGCGCAATCGAACAGCTGGCGCAGGTCGTAGACGCGCAGCATGCCGGCGCGGCGGAATGCGGCGTCGTAGACCGCATCGGAGCCGGCCAGCGCGCCGGTGTGGGTCGCGGCGGCCTTGGCGCCCTGCGCCATCCGTCCCGACTTGACGATGACAACCGGCTTCAGCCGCGCCGCGGCGCGCGCCGCCGACATGAACTTGCGCGCGTCCTTGACGGCCTCGAGGTAGATCAGGATCGCGCTGGTGTGGTCGTCGAGCGCGAAATAATCCAGGAGGTCGGCGACGTCGACATCGAGCTGGTCGCCGATCGACGCGATGCCGGAGAAGCCGAGCCGCCGTTCAGCCGCCCACTCGATCATCGCCGACGCGACCGCGCCGGACTGCGAGATCAGGGCAACGTGCCCGTCGGACGGCTGATGCGAGGCGAAGCTCGCATTGAGCTTGGCGCGCGGCACCATGACGCCGAGGCAATTCGGCCCGATCAGGCGCATGCCATGCCGTCGCGCCGTCTGCCCCGCGGCCTCCGCGAGCGAGCCCGCGCCATGGCCAAGACCGGCCGACAGGATCGCCGCGCCGGCAACGCCGGCCGAAGCCGCCTCCGCGACGATTTCGGGAACCGCCGCCGCCGGTGCGCTGATGACGACGAGATCCGGAACGAACGGCAGCGACTTCAGATCGGGAACGGTCGGCGCGCCATCCACGTCGGCATAGTTCCGATTGACGACGCCGACGCGGCCGGTGAAGCCGCTCGCTCTGATGTTCCTGAGCACCGCCGCGCCGAGCGACGACGGACGCGGGCTGCCGCCGACGATTGCGATGCTTTGAGGCGAAAATAGCCGCTCCAGGCCGTACGTCGACATTGCAGGGTCTCGCAGGGAACACGCGGAGGCGCCTGCCGCTTCATGCGCCCTCGACCAACTCTACTGCTTCGCTTGGTTGCATGCACCTATCGCAGTTTCGAATAGAGATGATGAAACTGTTGCCTATCAATGCAGGCCGAGCGCCTGCGCGAGGTTGAAGGTCAGGAAGCTCGCGACATAGGCCAGCGCGAGCATGTAGATGAACGTCACCACCATCCACTTCGCGCCGCCGGTCTCGCGGCGGATCACCGCGAGCGTCGAGGCGCATTGCGGGGCGAAGATGTACCAGACCAGCAGCGACAGCGCGGTCGCCAGCGTCCATTTCTGCGCCAGCACCTGGCCGATCTGGTCCGCCGCCTCCTTGCCGCCCTCGATCGAATAGACGGTGCCGAGCGCCGCGACCGCGACCTCGCGCGCCGCCATGCCCGGGATCAGCGCCACCGCGATCTGCCAGTTGAAGCCGATCGGCCGCAGCAGCGGCTCGAGCGCGTGGCCGATCATCGCCGCAAAGCTGTAATTGATCGCCGGCCCCTCGGCGCCGGCCGGCGCCTGCGGGAACGAGGCCAGGAACCAGATCAGCACCATCATCGAGAGGATCGTGGTGCCGGCCCGGTACAGGAACATCTTGGCGCGGGTGAACACGCCGATCGCGATGCTTTTCAGCCGCGGCATCTTGTAGTCGGGCAATTCCAGCATGAACGGCGCCGGCGCGTGATCGCGCCACAGGAAGAATTTCGCGATCGCCGAGACCGTCAGCGCGCTGGTGATGCCGGCAGCGTAGAGGCCGAACATCACGAGCCCCTGCAGATTGACGAAGCCCCACAGCGTGGTCGCCGGAACGAAGGCGGAGATGATCAGCGTGTAGACCGGAATGCGCGCCGAGCAAGTCATCAGCGGCGCGATCAGGATCGTGGTCAGGCGGTCGCGGCGGTTGTCGATGACGCGCGTCGCCATGATGCCGGGAATTGCGCAGGCAAAGCTCGACAGCAGCGGAATGAAGGCGCGGCCGTGCAGCCCGGCGCCGCCCATGATGCGGTCCATCAGGAACGCGGCGCGCGCCATGTAACCGAAATCTTCCAGCAGCAGGATGAAGAGGAAGATGATGATGATCTGCGGCAGGAACACGATCACGCTGCCGACGCCGGAGATCACGCCGTTCTGCAGGAAGCTCTGCAACAGGCTCCAGCTTTCGGGCAGCAAATTGTGGATCAGCTGCCCGAGCGCGGCGAAGCTGTCCGACAGAAATTCCATCGCCGGCTGCGCCCAGGTGAACACCGCCTGGAACATCACGAACAGGATCACGGCCAGGATCACGAGACCCCAGACCGGATGCAGCACCACCGAATCGATCCGGTTGGTCAGCGTGTCGGGCTTGGTCGGCAGCGTCACCGCCGCCGCGATGATGCGGTCCGCCTCGCGCTGCGCCGCCTTGAGGTCGGCAATCGTCGGCGTCGTCCATTCGCTGGCCGCCGCCTCATGCGACTTGGCCAGGAATTCGTCGGTCCGCTTCAGGAGCTCGTCGATGCCGCCCTTGCGGACCGCGACCGAGGTCACGATCGGCAGCCCCAGCTCCTGCGACATCCGATCGATGTCGATCGTGACGCCGCGGCGCTTCGCGATATCGATCATGTTGAGCACGAGCATCATCGGCCGGCCGACCCGCTTCAGCTCGAGCACCAGCCGCAAGGTCAGCCGCAGATTGGTGGCGTCCGCGACGCAGAGCACGAGATCGGGCACCGCCTCGCCGTCGAAGCGGCCCAGCACGATGTCGCGGGTGATCTCCTCGTCCGGGCTGCGGCCGCGCAACGAATAGGTGCCGGGCAGGTCGAGCACGGTCACGCTGCGGCCCTCCGGCGTGACGAAGCCGCCGGACTTGCGCTCGACCGTGACGCCCGGATAGTTGGCGACCTTCTGACGGCTGCCGGTCAGGCTGTTGAACAGCGACGTCTTGCCGGTGTTCGGCGCGCCGACCAGCGCCAGGCGCAGGGATGCAGCGGTCATTCGACGATCACAGCCATGGCTTCGCTCCGGCGCAGCGCGATCGTGATGTTGTCGACGCGCACCGCGATCGGGTCCTTTCGGATCGTGCCTTCATGCAGGATTTCCACGCGCGCGCCCTCGACAAATCCCATCTCGACCAGGCGCTGCTCCAGCTCCTGCGGAGACAGCGATGAGCCCGTCACGAGCGCATCGAGCCTGATGATCTTTCCGACAAAACCGCGATCCGCATGTCCGAGCCGGACGTCCTGCAAATTATCCCGAGAGCTGTTTGGATCGCCTGTCATGCGGCCTGTTTTTCAGCAGGTAGTCACAGGGTCAAGCGTTTGCCCGTGAGAGGTTTTAGAACTCCTAAAAACAGCGCCCGGAAGCGCCATCCAGGCCGATTTTCCGCTTGACTGCCGGCGAGCGCTAACGAGGTCGTGATGCCACCGCACCGCAGCCGCCCTTGCTGCCCCGGACGCGAGCCGGCTGCGAATTGATCGATCCGGGTTGGCCTCCGGTAACCTTGACAGGTCGCGGAATGGCGAACGAGCGTCCGCGCCGCGCCCGGCGGCGCCGTTTCGCTTCCTCCCGCGCAACGGTTTGCGTTATGGTCCGCGCGGAGCCGGAGCGCCCGTGCAGACCGCACAACGCAATTCGCTGAGACTGCTGCAATGGATGATGGCCGCCGCGCTGGCCCTTCCGCTGGCGCTGTTCGTTTTTGCCTCCGCAATGTCCTGGATCTCGACCAGCGAGGCCGCCGACCAGGAGATCCAGCGCACGCTCGATGTCGCCCATGAGCACGCGCTGAAGGTGTTCGAGACCATCGATCGCGGCCTCGCCGAGGTCACCGAGGTCGTCCGCGGCATGGGCGATGCCGATATCGGCGCGCGCGAGAAGAGCCTGCACGAGCGGCTGCGGCAGGTCGCCATGGCGCTTCCCCAGGTGAAATCGGTCTGGGTGTTCGATGCCAACGGCCGCGCCCTCGTCAACAGCCTGGTGCAGCCGGCCCCCAACGTCGACTTCTCGGACCGGGATTACTTCCGGATCCATGCCCAGGGCGACATCGGCACCTATATCGGCGAGGTGCTGACGCCGCGGCCGCCCTATCTGGGCTCGCGGTTCTTCAGCGTCGGCCGGCGCCGCAACGGCGACGACGGCAGCTTTGCCGGCGTGATCCAGGCCTCCGTGCTTCCGGAATATTTCGAGAATTTCTACGCCAGGATCGGCCGCGAGCCCGGCAGCTTCCTGGCGCTGATCCGGACCGACGGCGCCGTGCTGGCGCACTTCCCTGCCGTTGGCCACGATGTCCGGTTCGAGCCGAGCGGCCCGCTCGGGCGGCAGATCGTCGCCAATCCCGAGGCCGGGACGATGACGATCCAATCCCCGGCCGACGGCATCGAGCGGCGCATGCGCTACCAGCGGCTGGCCGGATACCCGATCTATGTCAGCGCCGGCCTCGAAACCTCGGCGATCCAGTCGCGCTGGAGGTCGACAATGGCCCAGCACCTGATCTTCGGGATCCCGGCCACCGCCCTGCTGTTCGGCCTGCTCGCGCTGGCCTTCCGGCGAACCCAGCGCCTGCAGGAGGAGGCCAACCGGCGCATCGAGGCCGAGGAGGCATTGCGGCACGGCCAGCGGCTCGAGGCACTCGGGCAGCTCACCGGCGGCGTCGCGCACGACTTCAACAACCTGCTCACCGTGATCCGCGCGTCAGTCGACATGTTGCGGCGGCCGGACCTGCCGGAGCCGCGGCGGCAGCGCTACATCGATGCGATCTCCAACACCGTGAACCGTGCGGCCAAGCTGACCAACCAGCTGCTTGCATTCGCGCGGCGGCAAACCCTCAAGCCCGAGGTGTTCGACGCCTGCCAGAATGTCCGCACCCTGAGCGAGATGATCGCAACCCTGATCGGCGCGCGCATCGAGATCACAGCGCAGGTGCCGGACGAGACCTGTCTCGTCAACGCCGATGCCGGTCAGTTCGAGACCGCCATCATCAACATGGCAGTGAACGCGCGCGACGCCATGGACGGCGTCGGCCGGCTCACGATCGCTGTCCGCGCCGTGGACAGACTGCCGTCCGCGACCAGCACGCCGCCGAACTCGCCCGGCCATGTCGCGGTGTCGGTGACTGACACCGGCGTCGGAATTCCGCAGGAGCTGTTTGGCCGCATCTTCGAGCCGTTTTACACCACCAAGGAGGTCGGTCACGGCACCGGCCTCGGCCTGTCGCAGGTGTTCGGCTTCGCCAAGCAGTCTGGCGGCGAGGTGACCGTCACCAGCGAGGTCGGCAAGGGTGCGACATTCACGTTGTATCTGCCACGCGTCGTCGGCGGGCATGGCGCGCGAGCGCCGCGCACCGACGACGCGCCCTCGGTCGATCGGACCGGCGCATCGGTCCTGATCGTCGAGGACAATGCCGAGGTCGGAAAGTTTGCCGCCGACACGCTGACCCAGCTCGGCTGCAGCTGCGTGCTGGTGGACAACGCCACCCACGCGCTGGAGGAGCTCGCCGTCGACGCCGACCGGTTCGACCTGGTGTTCACCGATGTCGTGATGCCCGGCATGAGCGGCATCGAGCTTGCGGAAGAGATCCGCCGGCAGCGCCTCGATCTTCCGATCGTGCTCGCCTCCGGTTACAGCCAGGTGCTGTCGCAGCAGGGCAGCGGCGGCTTCGAGCTGCTGCAGAAGCCCTATTCGGCCGAGCAGCTCGCGCGCGTGCTGCACAAAGCAACGCGCTCGCGCCGGCTGAAGCGCGATCAGGCGCCGGCGGGGTGAGGTAGTTGCGCGGCACATCTCAAGCACGCTTTCGCCAGGACGACGGTGAGGATGAGTCGCAATTCAAGATATCAAACAGCGCGGTATCATCACCCGCGCATGCTGGGGAGAATGAGAGTCCACAGTTGCTTCCCAGGCGTCGTCCCGGCGAAAGCAGGGAGCCATACGCCGCGGCGGATGTTGTGGCGGGGACTCGTCGTTGCAATACACGCAGCTGACCGCCGGTCCCAGTGCGGAACCGGGTAATTTGCCTGGCGTTATCGTGCCATGGGCAAAGCTGAGGCAAGATCCAAATCGTCGGACGGGCCGTCGTCGGCCGGGACTTCATCGTCCCGGAAAGCGAGCGCAAAGGCGGCCGATCAAGAGCGCAAGGATCCCGCGCCAAGCGAAGCTGACGAGAAGTCGGAATTCGTCGAGGTGATCGCCGAGAACGGCGACGATGTCGAACCGCCGCCGGAAATCGTCGAACCCGATCCCGAATTGTCGGCCGAAGAGGCCGAACAGGCGCGCAAGGACTATTTGCTGACGCGGTTCTGGATCAGCGCGCGCGGCTATTGGGGCCGGAGCGGCGACCGGCTGGCGTGGCTGTTCACGATCGGCCTGCTGCTGCTGATCGTCGCCAATGTCGCCGTTCAGTACGGCATCAATGTCTGGAATCGCGCGATCTTCGATGCGATCGAAAAGCGCGACGCGGCCAGTGTCTTCCACCTGACGGCCATCTTCTTTCCGCTGGCGATCGGCAGCGTGCTGCTGGGGGTCGCGCAGGTGTTCGGCCGCATGGGTATCCAGCGGCGCTGGCGCGCCTGGCTGACCAACGCCGTCGTGTCGCGCTGGCTGACGAACGGCCGCTACTACCAGCTCAACCTCGTCGACGGCGATCACAAGAATCCGGAATACCGGATCGCGGAGGATCTGCGGATCGCGACCGATTCTCCGGTCGACTTCGTCGCCGGCGTGACGTCGGCGCTGCTCTCGGCCGTCACTTTCATCGTCGTGCTCTGGACCATCGGCGGCGCGCTGACGGTGACGCTCGGCGGCTCGTCGATCAGCATCCCGGGCTTCCTGGTCATTGCCGCCATCATCTATGCGGCGATCGCGTCGGGCTCGATCACGGCGATCGGCCGCAGCTTCGCGCAGATCTCCGAGGACAAGAACCAGGCGGAAGCGGAATTCCGCTACATCCTGACCCGCGTGCGCGAGAATGGCGAAAGCATCGCGCTGCTCGGCGGCGAAACCGAGGAGCGCGACGGCATCGACAAGACGTTCTCGAACGTGTTGCGGCAATGGGCGCGGCTCGCCGGGCAACACATGCGCACGACGCTGGTGTCGCAGGGATCTAACCTCATTGCGCCGGTGGTACCCTTGCTGCTGTGTGCGCCAAAATTCCTCGACGGCAGCATGTCGCTCGGTCAGGTGATGCAGGCGGCCTCGGCCTTCACCATCGTGCAGACCGCGTTCGGCTGGCTGGTCGACAACTATCCGCGGCTCGCCGACTGGAACGCCTGCGCCCGGCGCATCGCCTCCCTGATGATGTCGCTTGACGGGCTTGAACGCGCCGAGACCGGCGACGGCTTCGGCCGCATCGAGCGCGGCGAGACCGAGGGCGAGGCCATTCTGAGCCTCAACGATCTCTCCGTCACGCTGGACGACGGCACCGCGGTGGTCGGCGAGACCGAAGTGGTGATCGAACCGGGGGAGCGGCTATTGGTCGCCGGCGAATCCGGCACCGGCAAGAGCACGCTGGTGCGCGCCATCGCCGGGCTGTGGCCGTGGGGCGGCGGCAGTGTCGGCCTGCACGAGGACCGCCGCCTGTTCATGCTGCCGCAAAAGCCCTACGTCCCCTCGGGCACGCTGCGGCGCGCGGTGGCCTATCCCGGCGCGGCGGAAGACTGGAACGTCGATGAGATCAGCCGTGCCCTGCACAAGGTCGGCCTCGACCATCTCAAGGACAAGATCGAGGAGGACGCGCCGTGGGACCAGACCCTGTCCGGCGGCGAGAAGCAGCGGCTCGCCTTCGCCCGCCTGCTGCTGCACGCCCCCGACATCGTCGTGCTCGACGAGGCGACGTCCGCGCTCGACGAGAAGAGCCAGGACAAGATGATGGAGACGGTGACGACGGAACTGCCGAAGGCGACCATCGTCAGCGTCGCCCACCGCGTCGAGCTCGAAGCGTTCCATAGCCGCAAGATCGTGCTGGAGCGCCGCAAGGGCGGCGCCAAACTGGTCAGCGACGTCGATCTGATCCCGCGCAAGGGTAAGCGAAGGCTGCTCGGCCGCTTCCTGCGGCAACGGCAGGCAGCGGGCAAGGCGGCGTAACGGGCGTTGGCGCTGCCGGCAAAACCGGCTATGCATGCCGCGCTTTTGACGAGGCCATGCGTGATCCCGAGCAACGACATATCGCCGGCGCCGTTCGGCGCCTTCGCGCCCAATGCGGCGCAGGCCGCCATCATCCGCCTGGCGCATGGCTCAGGATTGAAGCGCGGCGCGTTCCGACCCTGGCTGTCGAAACTGGTCAATCTGTTCGGCGCTGGGCCGCTGGACGTGACCTATCAGGGCGCATCGTTCCGCTTCTATCATCAGGCGAGCGCGACCGAGCGCGGCGCGCTGTTCAATCCCGATTACAACCTTGAAGAACTCGCCTTCCTGCGCGCGCATGTCGGCGCGGATGGCACCTTCGTCGATCTCGGCGCCAATGTCGGCACCTATGCGCTGGCGCTGGCGCGCGATGTCGGGCCCGGTGGCAGGGTGATCGCGATCGAGCCGCATCCGGTGACGCATGCGCGGCTCAAGTTCAACACCCAGGCCTCCGGCTTTCCGCAGGTGCGCCTGGTTGCGGCGGCCGCCGGCCCGACCGATGGCGAACTGATGATCGAGACCGACGGCGACAATCTCGGCGCCAGCCACATCGTCACCGGCACGCCGACGGGCAAGGCGTTCAAAGTGCCGTCGCTGCGGCTGCAACGCATCCTCGACGAGGCCGGCGCGAGCAAGGTCGACGCGCTCAAGATCGACGTCGAGGGTTTCGAGGACCGCGTGCTGATCGGCTTCTTCCGCGACGCGCCGCAGTCACTGTGGCCGCGCGCGGTGGTGATCGAGCATCTGTCGAAGGACGAATGGACCGACGACTGCATTGCGGACATGCATGCGCGCGGTTACGTCGAGCAGGGCCGGACGCGGAGCAACACGCTGCTGGTGCGGAGTTGACAGACTTGTCTTCTCCTTCCCCCTGAAAGGGGGAAGGTCGGGATGGGGGTCAGCCGCAGGAACGGTGCCTGCGAAGAGAGCAGATCCCCACCCGCTTTGCTCTCGCGAGCAAAGCGACCTCCCCTTTGCAAGGGGAGGTGACACGAGAACGCGGATGCAAGTGCATCACAACAAGGGAGGCTCGCGATGATCGACCATATCGGCTTTTCCGTCTCCGACTATCAACGCGCGAAGGCTTTCTACCAGACGGCGCTGGCGCCGCTCGGCTACGGCCTGATCATGGAAGTGCCCGCGGAGGTGACCGGGCACGCGCCCGCCGCGGGCTTCGGCGCCGACGGCAAGCCGGACTTCTGGATCGGCGGGGAAGGCGCCATGAACAAGCCGGTGCATATCGCCATCACGGCCAGGGACCGCGCCACCGTCGACGCCTTCTACAAGGCCGCGATGGCAGCCGGCGGCCGCGACAACGGCGCGCCCGGCATCCGTGCGCATTACCACCCGAACTATTACGGCGCATTCGTGCTCGACCCCGACGGCCACAATATCGAGGCGGTCTGCCACACGCCCGGGTGAAGCATCGGAACGCCGCGGCGCGCGATCCGTTGTCGCTTCGAACTTCGATGGAGCGATCAATGCGCGCGACGCGATCTGGCATCGGCAACCGCCGCGGGGCCTCCATATGATGCCGATCGAGCCTCCCGAGATTCCGCCGACGACGCCGGGCACACCGAGCGAACCGCCGCCGGGAATTCCGCCCGGCAGTCCGCGCCCCGAGATTCCGGAGCCGGTGCGCGAACCCGGCGAGCCGCCGCGACCGGACGAGTTGCCTGGCAAGACACCTGACGAATCACCGGTGCGCGGACCGCCTGGACCGTCCGGGCCGCCGCCTGCGACAGATCGACTCGCCGGCCGATGAGTCGCCCTTGCGCCCAAGTTCCACGTCGATCGCAAATGTGTCGGCGCGTTTCTTCTGAACGCGCGGTGAACAATCACACACGCAACCCGTTATAATGTCGAAATAAACTTCGCCGATGATTCGTGGCTCGCCACAATCCGGCCTAACGGCTGGCGGTTCATCGTCCTGCCGAATTGTTCGGTTCTCACTTTGCTTTCCTGCCCAGACTTTCCGCCGGGGACTCCTAGACAATGACAAAGCTTCGTCTCGTGCTGCTTGCCACGACTGCGCTGACGGTGATGCAATTCACCACCTCAGCGTCGCACGCCCAAACTTCGCCTCTGGTCGTCGCACAGGCGCAGCAGAAGGAAGAAACCGGACCTGACGGAAAGCCGAAGGCGCGGCCAGCGCCGGGTGCGCCGGGTGCTCCCGCACGTCCCGCACCGCCGGCCGCAGCACCGCATCCGCAGGCGCCACCTCCCGCCGCGGCACCCGCGCATCCCGCTCCGCCGGCCGCAGCACCCGCCAAGCCGACCCCGCCTGCAGCCCCTGCCCGGCCCGAGCCGCCCGCAGCTGCACCGGCAAAGCCGACGCCGCCTCCGGCAGCCGCACCGCATCCGGCACCGCCGCCGGCTCCCGCACGGCCCGAGCCGCCTGCCGCGCGCCCGACGACGCCTCCGCCGTCGGCTGCTCCCGCACATCCCACACCGCCGCCGCCCGTGGCCGCACCCGCGAAGCCATCGCCGTCACCGGCACGGCCGGAGCCGCCCGCAGCAGCGCCTGCGAAGCCAACCCCGCCACCGCCGGCGGCCGCCCCCGCACATCCGACGCCGACCCCACCGCCGCCGGCCGCAGCACCGCAGCGACCCGGCACGCCGCCGCCCGGCGCGGGACCCGCGCACACGCCGCCGACGCCGGCGCCCGGCGCCACGCCGAATGCCGCGCCGGCAGCACGTCCCGGCACCCCGCCCACGGCGGCAACGCCGACTCCGACGCCCGCAACCCCGGGAGCTCCGACAACGGCGCCGGCCGAACGCCGCCCCGGCGATCGTCCGGGTGGCGAACGCGGTGAACGTCCTGGCGGCGCCAAGCAACCGCCGGGCACGCCGCCCGCGGCGACGTCAACGCCCGCGCCTTCGGCAACGACAACGCCTCCGGCAGCAGGGGCACGACCGGGCACGCCGCCCGCCGCGACAGCTCCCGGTGCGACACCGACGCCGACACCTCCGGCAGCCGGCGCACAGCCCGCACGTCCAGGCACCCCGCCTGCCGCAACAACGCCTCCGGCACCCGGCGCGACGCCGACGCCACCGGCGCCAGGTCAGCAGGGACGTCCGGCGACACCGCCCGGAACACCGGCAACCCCGGGCGCGGCAATGGGCGCGCCCGGCGCGGCCCCGGCTCCGGGTCAGCCGGCAGCACGTCCGGGCGTCGCGCCCGGCGTATCGCCAGCCCAGGGAGCAGCCATGGGCGCGCCGGCACCGTCGGTCGTCCCCGGCTCGGCCGCCGCAACGCCGCCGCCCGGCCGCGCGCAATATGCGCCGCCGACGGTTGCGCCCGCCTTCCGCGCCGCGCCTGCCGTCGCAGCACCGCTGCCGCCGCCACCGCGCCATGACAACATCAAGCCGCTCGCGATCGGTGCCGCCGTCGGTGCCGGCGTGGTCGCCGGCGCCATCATCGGCGGCAGCATCGCCGACCTGCACAGCCAGCGGCAGGAGGTGGTCGAAGGCGGCCGCACCATCTACACCGAGCCGGACCGCGTCATCATCCGCGATCCGGGCGGCCAGGCCTATGTCCGCGGCGACGACGTCTATCGTTTCCGCTATGGCGCGCGCGATATCCGCACCGAGACGATCGGCGGCGAAACCCGCACCGTGGTGGTTCGTCCCGACGGCAGCGAGATCATCACGGTGGTCGGCTCCGACGGCCAGATGTTGCGCCGAATCCGCAGGGATACTGGCGGCCGCGAGGTCGTCATCATCGACAACAGCTATCGCGATCCGCGGGCGGTCGGCGGCTTCTATGTCGACGCGCCACCGCCGGTGGTCAACATTCCCTACGATCGCTACATCGTCGATGCTCAGGACGCGTCGCCCGACGTGATCTACGAGACCATGGAGGCACCGCCGGTGCAGCGGATCGATCGGCGCTACTCGCTCGACGAGATCCGCTACAGCCCCAATGTCCGCATGCAGATGCCGAGCATCGACGTCAACACGATCAACTTCGACTCCGGATCGTGGACCATCCCGCCGGATCAGGCGGCGAGGCTGCAGGTGATCGCCGACGGCCTCAACCGAGCCATCCAGCGCAACCCGCGCGAGGTGTTCCTGATCGAGGGCCACACGGATGCGACCGGCAACGACACCGACAATCTGTCGCTGTCGGACCGCCGTGCGCAATCCGCCGCCGAGCTCTTGACGCAGCAGTTCGGTGTGCCGGCTGAGAACCTGACCTCGCAGGGCTATGGCTCTCAATATCCGAAGGAGCAGACCGACGGACCGAGCCGCATCAACCGGCGCGTCACCGTCCGCCGCATCACCCCGCTGCTCAACGGCGGCACCGCCTCGGCCGCGCCGCCGCGCTGAGCCGGCGCGACATGACGCGACGGAATGGCCGGGAGCGATCCCGGCCATTTTCATGCCTGCGGCACGTTTGAGCTATTTCTCCGCACCCAGTCCCAGCGCCTCGACCATCACGCGGAACACTTCGGTGTTGTCCATCGAGCCGTGGACGCGCTCGCTGCCCGGGCCCGTCGCGGTGAGAATGACGTCCTCGCCGGAATGCACGCTGGCGCCGATCATCGCCGGCAGATTGCCGAAGCGCAGCACGACGCCGGGGACATCCTTGTACTTGTCATTGGCCTTGAACGTGTCGGGCTGGTCGCCCTTCACGGTCGGCTCGTTCGGATCGTCGAGTTTCGGGCGGAACGTCTCGTAGTGATCCGGCAGGCTGGCGGAGAAGATTGCAAGCCGCCGGCTGACATCGACGCGTGACGGATAACCTTCGGCGTCCGGCGCCGGATAGTTCGGGAACCCGGCTTTCTCGTAGACACCGACGCGCTCGCGCAGCGGCACGTTGGGTGTCGCCGCCATGTCGTCATTGATGGTGCCGACCAGGCTGTTCGGATGGTTGTGATCGGCCACGACCAGGATCAGCGTGTCGTCGTTGCGCGCTTTCGCCCAGTCCTTTGCCAGCCGCACCGCATTGTCGAGCATGATGGTGTCGTAGATTGCGCGCTCCATGTCGAGCAGATGGGCGTATTTGTCGATCAGGCCGGACTCGACCATCAGGAAGAAACCGGCCTCGTGTTTCGACAGCACCGTGAGCGCGGCCTGAATCTGCTCGGTCAGGTCCGGCTGCTCGGGGAATTTCCTGACGCCGCCGCCCCTCAGGAACTTGCGGTCGAGCGCGCCGTCCATGTTGCCGGCGGCGAACAGGCCGAGCAGTTGGCGGCTGTCCGGTTTGGCCGCGAGCGTGGCGAGTTCGCCTGCGGTCGTCGCGACCGGATAGCCGGCGTCGCGGAAGCGCGCCAGATAGTCGACATCGTCCTTGCGTTTCGATCCGGACGCGGATTGCGGCAGGAAGTTCGCGGAGCCGCCACCCATCAGCACGTCGGGTTTCGCATCGAAATATTGCGCGACGATCGCGTCATAGGCGGCGCGGCGGCGGGTATGCGCAACCATCGCCGCCGGCGTCGCGTCCTCGACCTCGGTGTTGGTGACGATGCCGACGGCGAGGCCCGCCCGGCGCTTGGCAAGGCTCGCGATGGTCTCGACCCTCGGATCGTCGAGCGGATCGGGCGTGCGATCGGCGTAGACGCCGAGCGCATTGACCGCGGCCTTGTGGCCGGTGGCGTAAGCGCTCGCGGCATTCGCCGAATCGGTGATGATCGAGTCCGAGCCTGCGGTCGCGACCAGCGCCATATGCGGCATGTCGTCGATCGCAAGCTTGCCGCGGCTCTTGCCCTCCGCGATTCCCTTGGAGAGGATTCGCGCGGCGACGCGGTGCGACGGCGACATCCCGTCGCCGATGAACAGGATCACGTTCCTGGCCTTGCGTGCCCCGGTGTCGTAGACGGTCCAGGTCACCTTCCGGCTCTGCGTGCCGTCGCTGACTTCGACGGCGACTTGCCCGGGCTTGGCGAGCGAGACATCGCGCAGCAACAGCGCCGACTGCTCCCGGCCGGCCTCGCGCGCGGTGAATGTGCCGCCCTGGCCGAACACCGCGGCATAGTCCGCGCCGTTCAGCGTGACCTTGAGCTTTGCTTGATCGACCACCCCCGGAAGCTCGACCTTGAAGTCGAATTTGGCGCCGACGAGGATGTCGGCGCGATCGATCGGATAGATCGTCTGGGCGAACGCCGGCGCTGCCGACAACGCCAGCGTGACGGCCATACCGGCAACTTGCTTGATCATGATCGATGCTCCGCTCTCGCGCATCATGCGCATCGGAGCGGAGGCTAGTTGCGGCGGATGACGGCGCAATGAGGCGCGCCGGGGCGTATTGCCGCAAGGCCGGCGTGATTTCAGCGCGCCATCTGCTGCGGATCGTAGAAGAAGCGCTCTTCGACCAGCTCCTCGCCGCGCCAGGTCTGCCAGGCGACCTCCTCCATGCTGCGGACCTTGCCGTCCTTGCCGGTGAATTCGAAGCGCCAGCAGATCGCCGAATGATCGCCGTCAAGCAGGAGCGGCCCGAGCCGCGTGGTCTTGACGCCGGCGACCGCGGCCAGCACCGCCGCCTCGCGCGCCGCCAGCGCCCCGCGGCCGACGCGCCACTCACCGTCATTCTCCTGGGTGCGGGCATCGACTGAATAGAAATTCCTGATCGCGCCGACATGGTCGTTGGACTCGACCGTGTCGGCGAAGGCTTGCAACGTCCTGAGCGAGGGCATCGGGCATTCTCCATTTACCGACTTATAGTCGGTATTTATCGACTGGTAGTCGGTAAGTCAATTGGCTTGCGTCTGGAACTGGGCTAGAGATGCGCCATGGCAACCCAGGCCGAACGGCGCGAGAAAACCAGAGCCGCCATCGTCAAGGCGGCGCGGCGCATTTTTGGCGAGCGCGGCTTCGCCGCTGCGACGATGGACGACATCGCCGCCGGCGCGCGTGTCGCCAAGGGCGCGGTCTATCATCACTTCGCGACCAAGGAGGCGGTGTTCGAGGCGGTGTTCGAGCAGGTGTCGATCGACCTTGTTGCCGATCTCGACCGCATCTCGCGCGCCGAGAACGATCCGCTGGCGGCGATGGCGGCGGGCACGCAGGGCTATTTCGCGGCGTGCTCGAAAGGCCCGACCGGCCAGATCATCTTGCGCGACGGCCCCGCCGTGCTCGGCTGGGAACGCTGGCGCGAGATCGACGCGAAACATTTCGGCGGCAAGTTTCCGCGCGCGCTGGCCGCCGCGATGGACGCCGGCGTGATCGCCAGGCAGCCGATCGAGCCGCTGGCGCGGCTGTTGCTCGGCGCGGTGACGGAAGCCGCGGTCGCGGTCTCCGCGGGGCCGGACATCGGCAAGACCGGCACCGACTACGCGCGGGCGTTCCGCTCGCTGCTCGATGCGCTCAGGATGAAGTAGGCCAACATCCATCCCCGGGTCGTCCCTGCGAAAGCAGGGACCCATAACCACAGGGTAACGTTGTCGAAGCGCGCTGTGGCCCCAGCGTTGCGCAACAATTGAGGGTCGTGGTTATGGGTCCCGACTTTCGCCGGGACGACACCGAGTTTGTGTCTACCCGCCCACCATCTCAGTCCTTGTCGTTCTCGAGCTGGAAGATCTGCGAGCCTTCGTCGCTCGAGATGAGGCCGGTCTTGTTGTACAGGCCGAGCTTGGCGCGGGTGTCAGCAATGTCGAGGTTGCGCATCGTCAGCTGGCCGATGCGGTCGGCCGGTGTGAAGGCGGCGTCCTCGACCTTCTCCATGCTGAGCCGCTCCGGCGCATAGGTGAGGTTCGGGCTCTCGGTGTTTGATATCGAGTAGTCGTTGCCGCGGCGCAGCTCGAGCGTCACCTCGCCGGTGACGGCGCGTGCCACCCAGCGCTGCGCGGTCTCGCGCAGCATCAAGGCCTGCGAATCGAACCAGCGGCCCTGATAGAGCAAGCGGCCGAGCCGCATGCCGCTGATGCGGTACTGCTCGATCGTATCTTCGTTGTGGATGCCGGTGACGAGACGCTCATAGGCGATGTGCAGCAGCGCCATGCCGGGCGCCTCGTAGATGCCGCGGCTCTTGGCCTCGATGATGCGATTCTCGATCTGGTCGCTCATGCCGAGGCCGTGGCGGCCGCCGATCGCATTGGCCTCGAGGAACAGCGCGACCGGATCTGCAAACGTCTTGCCGTTCAGCGCGACCGGCTGGCCCTCCTCGAAGCGCACCACGACCTTCTCGGCCTTGACGTCGCAATCGGCGCGCCAGAACGGCACGCCCATGATCGGGTTGACGATGGTGATGCCGCTCGCAAGGCTCTCGAGATCCTTGGCCTCATGCGTCGCGCCGAGCAGATTGCTGTCGGTCGAATAGGCCTTCTCCGCGCTCATCTTGTAGGCGAAGCCTTGCGCGGTCATGAACGCCGACATCTCGGCGCGGCCGCCAAGCTCGTCGATGAACTGCTGGTCGAGCCAGGGCTTGTAGATGCGCAGGCTCGGGTTGGTCAGCAGGCCGTAGCGATAGAAGCGCTCGATGTCGTTGCCCTTGAAGGTCGAGCCGTCGCCCCAGATGTTGACACCGTCCTCCTGCATCGCCGCGACCAGCATCGTGCCGGTCACCGCGCGGCCGAGCGGCGTGGTGTTGAAATAGGTGATGCCGCCGGTCGAGATGTGGAACGCGCCGGACTGGATCGCGGCGATGCCCTCATGGACCAGCTGGGTGCGGCAATCGACCAGGCGGGCCTTCTCGGCGCCGAAATCCATCGCCTTGCGCGGGATCGCGTCGTAGTCGGCCTCGTCGGGCTGGCCGAGATTGGCGGTATAGGCGAAGACCTTGGCGCCCTTCAGCTTCATCCAGAGCAGCGCCGCTGAGGTGTCGAGCCCGCCCGAGAACGCGATGCCGACTTTTTCGCCAGTGGGCAGGCTTTTCAGAATCGTACTCATGGGACGGTCCAATCGGTCGAAATCAATGATGTTTCTGTTTTGAGCATGATCTTTCGGAAAACCGGCTTCCACTTTTCCGGATCATGCTCTGCGGCGAATATCAAATTTCCGAAGGCTGAGCACGCCTTTAATCAGGCCCAAATCAGGCCTCGGTCTGGCTGGACGCCGCCTTGCCGCCCCGGCGCCAGCGCTGCATCCACCGGTAGCCGGGCATCGCAAGGCGCGTCAGCGCGGCATCGACCTGGGCGTCGGTCAGCCGGGTCGCTGCCCAGCGGTAGATCAGCGCGTAGAACAGCCAGACCGTGAAGAACGACACCAGGCCCGCGATCGCCACATCGGTGAAAAAATGGCCGCCAAAGGCCATGCGAAGCCCGCTGGTGACGATGCCGAACACAGTGGCCCCGGCAAAGGCCAGCGGCCGCCACGCGGGCGGCGTCAGCGCCGCCGGTGCATAGGTCCAGAACGCGGTGGCGCCCTCGCCGGAGAAGAACGAGCAGTTGCGCGGGCAGCCGCCGCGCGGGTCCCACCACGGCATGAATTGCAGGTCGCCGCCGAACTGCGTCACGAACACCGGCCGCGGCCGGCCCCAATAATTCTTGAAGGTGAAATTGGTGAGCACGCCGGCCGAGAGCAGCATCGTGGTGAGCAAGAACACCGCGGCGCGGCCGGACATCAGCATCGGCCGGTCCGGGCGGATGAATTTCCAGACGATGGTCACGATCGCCGGCAGCACCAGCGCCCAGGCGATCCACATCGCCGCATCGCGCGCAAACGACGCCACCGCGTCGAGCTTCAGCGGGAAGGTTTTCTGCGCCACATCGTAGAACAGCGCCGCCAGCTTCAGGTCGAGCTCGGGATAGATCCCGAACAAGATGCCGACGATGAGCGCCAGCGCCAGCGCGATGAAAAGTCCGGTCCGGTTCATGGCGCGCGGTTTAGCCGAGGCGGATGAGGTGGCGCAATCATTTCAAGTAAGCCCGAAGGGCATTTGCCGCTTGATCAAACAGGTGATCGACACCTTCATTTTCGTCGTAGTTAAACTGCCGCGGAGTATTGAGCGCTGCAGCACCATTTTTCGTCTGCGCCTGAAAAACGCTCAATACTAGTCCATCCAGAAGTTCCCGGGTCGCTCTGGGCAAGGTTGAGTCGATCGCCGGCAATTGAGCGAGGATATCTCGCTCAAGCTCGGGAAGTGACAATTTGCCCGACTGCGCGCTTATCACGCTTCCCAAGATTGCGGATGCGGCTCTCTGGTTCGAATCCATGTTGGCACTCTGGACGAGGTCACGGCCGCTGCGATTGCGACGGCAATGGCGGGGGCGGCGGCAACGGTCGCGCCGGCTCGCGCCAGGCGCCGGCGGTGCGGCCGGCGATCAGCCAGTAGACCAGGCCCGCGACGATGCCGGCCCCGGTCATGATCTCCATGTGCCGGCGCACGATGCCATGGAATTGCATCATGTCGGGATCGAACGGAACCAGGCCGAGATAGCACGCCGCGCCGACGATCGCGCCGCCGACGGCATAGGCCAGCACGCTCCGGATGAAGAACGCCTCGGTGATCAGCACCACGATCAGCGCAGGCAGCAGCGCAAAGCCCGAGATGAAGATGAAGCCGAAACCGAGCACGACATTGATCGCGCTCTGGTCGATCTGCCCGCCGAAATCGCTGATCTCGGGATACAGCACCGCGACGACCACGATGATCCCTGCCACGAAGCAGGCCATCAGGAAGCCGAAGGCGACGACGAACAGGCGGCCGATCAGGGCCATCGGGTCATCCCATCATCGAACATCAAGCCAGGCACTAGCCTCTCCTCCGTCATGCCCGGGCTTGTCCCGGGCATCCACGTCTTCTCGCGGAGAAAGCTAAGACGTGGATGGCCGGGACAAGCCCGGCCATGACGAAATATGGAAACACACTCAATCCGTCATCGCCATCGCGCGCAGCGCCTGGCGCTCGCGGGCCGAGAGCTTTTCGGTCTCCGACTTGAGCTGGCCGCAGGCGGCGAGGATGTCGCGGCCGCGCGGCGTGCGCACCGGCGAGGAGTAGCCGGCGTTGAAGATGTATTCGGAGAATTTTTCGATCTGCTCCCAGTCCGAGCATTCGTAGGCGGTGCCCGGCCAGGGATTGAACGGGATCAGATTGATCTTCGCCGGAATGCCCTTGAGCAGCTTCACCAGGAGCTTGGCGTCATCGAGCGAATCGTTGACCCCCTTGAGCATCACATATTCGAAGGTGATGCGCCGGGCGTTGGAGGCGCCGGGATAATCGCGGCAGGCTTGCAGCAATTCCTTGATCGGATATTTGCGGTTCAGCGGCACCAGCTCGTTGCGCAGCTCGTCGCGCACCGCATGCAGCGAGATCGCGAGCATCACGCCGATCTCGTCACCGGTGCGCTGGATGTTCGGCACCACGCCAGAGGTCGACAGCGTGATGCGCCGACGCGAAATGCCGATGCCCTCATTGTCGGCGACGATCAGCAGCGCATCGCGCACCGCGTCGAAATTGTAGAGCGGCTCGCCCATCCCCATCATCACGATGTTGGTGACGCGGCGCGTGCCGTCCTCGCGGTCGGCCCAGTCATTCAGCCGGTCGCGCGCCACCATCACCTGGCCAACGATCTCGCCGGCGGTGAGGTTGCGCACCAGCCGCTGCGTGCCGGTGTGGCAGAACGCGCAATTCAGCGTGCAACCGACCTGCGAGGAAACGCACAGCGTGCCGCGATCGGTCTCGGGGATGTAGACGCACTCGACCTCGTGCGGCCGCTCGACCTTGTCGCCGCTCGGCAGCCGCAGCAGCCATTTTCGGGTGCCGTCGTTGGAGATCTGCTCGGCGACCACTTCGGGACGGTCGACGGTAAAATGCTTCTCGAGCTCGGCGCGCATGTCCTTCGAGACGTTGGTCATCTCGGCAAAGCTCTTGGCGCCGCGGAAATACATCCAGTTCCAGAGCTGCTGGGTGCGCATCTTGCGCTGGCCGGCCTGCACCCCGATCTCGCCCAGGCGCTCGGCGATCTCGGCGCGCGACAGCCCGATCAGCGACGGCTTGGCCGGCGGCACATAGGTCTCGAGCGGAACCTTCTCGACCAGCGCGCTGGCGCCGGAGACGGCATGGGTGGTCACAGTGTCGGTCATGAAACCTCAAATAGGCCTTCCAGCCGGTACTGGAAAGCCACCAAATACCTCGATTTCAGGCCTTAAGTCGATTTTTAGAGCATGATCTTTCCGGAAAATCGCTTCACACTTTTCCGGATCATGCTCTAGCGCCGGCAGTCCTGCCCGAGCCGGTCGAGCGCCTGCGCCAGGCCCTTCAGCGAGAAGGTGTCTGTCGTCTCGGTGCCCTTGGCCGAGACGGCTTTTACCGTCAGTTCGGCCGATTTGCGCATGGATTCCACCATCCGCTCCTCCTCGGCCGCATTCTTGATCCAGAGGCCGTCGCCCTGCGTGTACATCGCATAGGTCCCGCCGCCGACCTGAAGCGTCGATTCGGAGCCCGGCTTCACCGTGTAGCCGATCATGATCGAGACTTCGTTGACGACCTTCTCCGCCGGACGGGTGGAGATGAAGGCATAGGCCGGATCACGCGGCCGGTTCGCCGGATTGGTCTTCGACGACGACGGCTTGGCGAGCGCAAAGCACACCTTCTTGCCGTTGGGCGATGCCGTGTACGCGCCCCAGGTCCCGAATTGGCCGATCAGCGTCGGCTCCGCGCCGCCGGCCGCAGCCGCGGCAGCCGAAGGCGCCGGCTTGGCCGCTTCCTTGGCCGTATCCTTCTTGGGCGCAGCCTGCGCCGGCGCGAGGGTGATGAACCCGCACAGGATACAAGCAACCAGTGATGTCAGAATCTGCCGCACGGCCAACTGGTTCCCCCATCATTGTGACTGCAAGATGGCCCGGCGATTCCCCTCCGCCGGCTCGGATGGATAACCGGGAAACGCTTTTTTGGGAAGGCAGTTAGGCCGAAAGGCGAACGCCGCTCACCGTCGGGCGCGTAATCGCGACGCGTTATCACTTGGCGCGCGCAGCGCGCTGCTTCTCCCACTGCGCATCGGTCCATTGCAGCAGGTCCTCGGCACCGGAACTGCGTAAGTGCGAGCCGCCATCCTGCACCACCATCTCGCCGTTGAGGTAGCCGGCCTGATCCGAGATCAGGAAGGTCGCGAGATTGGCGAGCTCCGAATGCTCGCCGGCGCGGCCGAGCGGATTGCGATGCGCCCAGTTCTCGCCGCGCCCTTCGGGGCGCAACTGTCCGGTCGCGCCGGCGGTCGGGAACGCGCCGGGCGCGATCGCGACGGTGCGGATGCCTTTCGGGCCCCACTCCACCGCAAGGCTCTTGGTCATCGCCAGCACCGCGGTCTTGGCCATCGAGGACGGCACCGTGAACGCGCGGCCGGTGATGGTCGAGGTCGACAGGATCGAGAGCACCACGCCCTTGTGCTTGCCGTCGATCCAGCGGCGGCCGGCGGCGAGCGTGCAGTACATCGTGCCATGCAGTGTCGGCGCGAGGATCGCGTCCGCCGCACGGAATGACAAATGTTCGCTCTGCGCAATAAAGGTTGCGGCAGCATTGTTGACGAGAATGTCGATCGGCGCGTCCTGCCAGACCTGGTCCATCATCGCTTCGACCGCCGCACCGTCGCGGATATCGCAGCGCGCGATGGAAACCTTGGCGCCGAGCTCGCTGCGGAATTTTGCTGCGGTTTCCTCCAGCAGCCCCTCGCGCCGCCCGCAGATAATCAGTTCGGCGCCGAGTTCGGCGAAGCGGTAGCCCATGGCAGCGCCAAGGCCGGAGCCGCCGCCGGTGATCAGGATGCGCTTTTTCGCTAGCAGGCCTTTTTCAAACATAGTTTGATCCCTCCGCACTGTATTGTCGCTCCGCCGCAAATCCGGCATGAAGCTTTCAGCTCCTTTTGCGTCCGAAACTCAGGTGTGTCCATGAAAGCCATCCTCTGCTCGCAATACTGTCAACCCGACGATCTCGTGCTGGCTGACGTGCCCGATCCGGTGGCAGGTCCCGGCGAAGCCGTGATCGCGATCAAGGCGGCGGCGCTGAATTTCTTCGACATCCTGATGATCCAGGGCAAGTACCAGATCAAGCCGCCGTTCCCGTTCTCGCCGGCTGCCGAAGTTGCCGGCGTGATCGAAAGCATCGGGGCAGGCGTCACTGACCTGAAGGTCGGCGATCGCGTCGTCGCTTCCTGCGGCCACAACGGCGCGCGCGACAAGATCGCGCTGCCGGCGAATTCGATCGTGAAGATTCCCGACAATCTCGACTACGACCGCGCCGCCGGCATCATCATCATCTACGGCACCGCGCTGCATGCGCTGGAAGATCGCGCGAGCCCGAAGCCGGGCGAGACGCTCGCGGTGCTGGGGGCCGCCGGTGGCACCGGCCTTGCTGCGTGCGAGCTCGGCAAACTGATGGGGTTGAAGGTGATTGCCTGCGCCTCGTCGGACGAGAAGCTGGCATTCGCCAAGCAGCACGGCGCCGAGCTGACGCTGAACTATGCCAAGGAAGATCTCAAGGAAGGCCTGCGCAAGCTGACGGGCGGCAAGGGCGCCGACATCGTGTTCGATCCGGTCGGCGGCTCCTACGCCGAGGCCGCGCTGCGCTCGACCGCATGGGAAGGCCGCTTCCTGGTGATCGGCTTTGCCGCCGGTGACATTCCGAAGATCCCGCTCAACCTCGCACTGCTGAAGGGCTGCGATATCCGCGGCGTGTTCTGGGGCGCCTGGGCGCGGCAGAATCCGGACAAGAACCGCAAGAACCTCGAGAAGCTCGTGCAGTGGACCGCGGAAGGCAAGATCTCCTCGCATGTCGACCGCACCTTCCCGTTGTCGCAGACATCAGAAGCCCTGAAGGTGCTCGCCGGCCGCAAGGCGATGGGCAAGGTGATCCTGCACCCGGGAAGCTGAGCACGGGTTCGGTAACTTGGTAGCCCGGATGAAGCGAAGCGAAATCCGGGACCGAGCCATCCGCGGTTGGAGCACCCCCGGATTACGCTTCGCTTCATCCGGGCTACAGGTTCTTCTCCTTCCCCCTGAAAGGGGGAAGGTCGGGATGGGGGTCGCCGCAGACGACGCTGCAAGCCGAGAGAGCAGATCCCCACCCGCTTTGCTCTGTGGAGCAAAGCGACCTCCCCTTTTCAAGGGGAGGTTAGAACATCACTCCTCCGCAGGCACCCCGCGCTTCAGCGCGGCGCGGGCGGCATCGCGATGCTCCGGCGTGATGTGGCTTGCCACCATGCGGAGCGCGGTTGCGAGCACTGCGGCGTCATCGGTGAAGCCGAGGATCGGCAGCATGTCGGGCACGAAATCGAACGGCAGGATGAAATAGGCGATCGCCCCGAGCAGCGCCGCCTGCACATGGCGCGGCGTCTGCCGGTCGAAGGCGCAGTAATAGGCGGCCAGCAGGTCCTCCGCGAAGGGCAGGCTCGCCACCACCTTCTTGAACTTGATCCAGAAACGGCGGCGCACGCTCTCAGGATCCTGCGCCAGCCGATCGGCAGGCCCAAATCCCGCGCCGTGTTCGCTCGATGTCATCGCAAGGTTCCTCGACGCCGCGCCAATTCGGCGGCGGACGATGCGAATCTGGGGATATCGGCGGACCCGCGCAAGGTTCCACGCGCCGGGGTCAACTGACCCCAAGCTGCCTTGCGATCGCGTTCATGGCCTTGGCGAGGTCGATGTCGCGCTTGGTCACCCCGCCGACATCGTGGGTCGACAGCACCACCTCGACGGTCTTGTAGACGTTTTTCCACTCGGGGTGATGGTCGCTCTTCTCGGCGACCAAGGCGGCGCGGGCCATGAACCCGAAGGCCTCGTTGAAGTCCTTGAACACGAAAGTCTTGGCGATCGCCTCGCGGCCGGACGCCTCCGACCAGCCGGCCAGTTCCCAAAGGGCGGCCTTCCTCGCCTCCGCTGACAGCCGTTCGACCATGGTAAACTCTCCCGTTTGACGCCGACTTTAGCCTAACAACGGCCTCCGGGATGGGATCCACGCCCAAATTAAGGCCGAAATCGCGTCCTATCGCCGCTGGTAACCATGACGGAGTTGTAACATCTGTCCATTCAGTAATTTGCTACACATAGAGGATGTATGCGCGTTGGTAGTTTTGCGAGATTGAGCCCCGACGATTGTTTGCGAGATCGATGACAGACGGCTCCGCCAGCATGTCGCCCAAGCCGCTGCGCTCGGCAAAGCGGCGGCTGATGTTCGTTTTGATCGCGGGCGCGCTGGCCATCATCGGCACGTTGCTGGCCGGCTATTATTTCGCCGTGCGTCCGGTGACGCTGCGGATCGCGGTCGGTCCCGCCAACAGCGATGACGTCAAGGTCGTGCAGGCGCTGGCGCAGGCCTTCAACAACCAGCAGAACACCCAGGTCAAGCTGAGGCCGGTGCAGACCGAGGGCGCTACCGCCAGCGCCCAGACGCTGGCCGACGGCAAGGCCGATCTCGCCATCATCCGCGGCGATCTCGAGGTGCCGAAGAATGCCCAGGCGGTCGCGACCCTGCGCAAGAATGTCGTGGTGATGTGGGTTCCGCCCGCCAAGGGCAAGGTTCGGAAATCCGCGCGGATCACCAAGATCGCGCAGCTCGCCGGCCGCAAGATCGGCGTCGTCGGCCGCACCCCGGCCAATGTCAATCTGCTGAAGCTGATCCTGACGCAATACGGCGTCGACCCGATGAAGGTCGAGATCGTTCAATTCCCGGCCAATGAGGCGGCGGAAGCGATCAAGAATCTCAAGGCCGACGCCTATCTCGCCGTCGGCCCGGCCAACAGCAAGATCACGATCGATGCGATCACGGCGTCGGTCCGCGACGGCGGCGAGCCCAGCTTCCTTGCGATCGACGCCTCCGAGGCGATCGCGCAGAACCATCCGGCCTATGAGGCCGCGGAAATCCCCGCCGGCTCGCTCGGCTCCGCCGACCGGCCCGATGATGAGGTGAAGACGATTAGCTTCTCGCACCACATCGTTGCGCGGAAGGGCCTGTCGGACTCGACGGTCGCGGCATTCACGCGGCAATTGTTCGCGATCCGGCAGTCGCTCAAGACCGATTTCCCGCTCGCCGCCAAGATCGAGACGCCGGACACCGACAAGGACGCCACCATTCCGGTGCATCCGGGCGCCGCCGCGTTTGTCGACGGCGAGGAAAAAACCTTCCTCGACCGCTACAGCGACTACATCTGGTGGAGTCTGATGGCGTTCTCGGCGATGGGCTCGGCCGGTGCGTGGTTCGCCGGCTATCTCAAGCAGGACGAGCGCAACACCAACACCTCGCAGCGCGAACGCCTGCTGGAGATGCTGAAAGCCGCGCGGCACAGCGATTCGATCGAGGAACTCGACCAGATGCAGGCGGAGGCCGACGACATCCTGCGCCACACGCTGGACTGTTTCGAGCACGGCGCGATCGAGGAAGGCACGCTGACCGCGTTCAACATCGCGCTCGAGCAGCTTCATAACGCTGTCGCCGACCGCAAGGCGCTGCTGTTCAGCATGCCGCAGAATTTGCAACGGACTGCCACGCAGTTCAGGGCGGCGGGCACGGCGTAGGGGCGCCGCCAATCTTTATCCGCAAACTCCCCTTGCCTCCCCCGCACGCGGGAGAGGGAGCCTGACAGATGTGCTTCCCTTACGTCCCGCACTCCCACCGCTGTAATCTCTCCGTCATGGAATTTTTCTAGGTCTTGGCGCGCCTGCGGCGCATTGTCGCTGTGACCTGAGGAGGCTCCCCATGACGATCCGGTTCTCGCGAAATCTCACCCGCCGACGCTTTCTCTCCACGGCGGCTGCGGCCGGCGCCGGCGTGATTGCGATGCCCTATCTGTCGCGCGCCGCCGACCGTCCCGTGATCACCCATGGCGTGCAGTCCGGCGATGTCGGCGTCGACGGCGGCGTGGTGTGGGCGCGCGCGGACCGGCCGTCGCAGATGATGGTCGAGGTCGCGACCACTGAATCGTTCAAGGACGCCCATACGCTGCCGCCGATCACGGCGCTGCCCGAGAGCGACTTCACCGCCAAGATGCTGCTGGAGAACCTGCCCTCCGGCCAGGACATCTTCTATCGCGTCCGCTTCCGCGACCTCGCCCATATCGACATCGTCGGCGAGCCGGTGGTCGGACGCTTCCGCACCGCGCCGAGCGATCGCCGCGACGTCTCCTTCGTGTGGGGCGGCGATGTCGCCGGCCAGGGCTGGGGCATCAATCCCGACGACGGCGGCATGATCACCTTCGCCGCGATGAAGAAGCACGCTCCGGATTTCCTTCTGCACTCCGGCGACACGATCTACGCCGACGGCGTGATCCCGTCCGAGGTGAAGCTTCCCGACGGCAAGATCTGGAAGAACGTCACGATCCCCGAGAAGGCCAAGGTCGCCGAGACGCTCGACGAATACCGGGCCGCCCACAAGTATAACTTCCTCGACAACAACGTCCGCGCCTTCAATGCCGAGGTGCCGATCTTCGTGCAGTGGGACGATCACGAGGTGACCAACAACTGGTCGCTGTCGAAGCAGCTGCCGGCGGTCTACAAGGAGCGCGACATCACCGTGCTCGCGGCGCGCGCGGCAAAGGCCTTCCACGAGATGTATCCGATGCGCGAGAGCATCGTCGAGCCGGGCCGCGTCTATCGCACGCTGAGCTACGGTCCGCATCTCGACGTCTTCATGCTCGATGAGCGCAGCTATCGCGGCCCCAACGGCCCGAACCTGCAGGAGCAGTACGGCCCCGACGCCTATTTCATCGGCCCGGACCAGATGGCCTGGCTGAAGCGCGCGCTGCTCAACTCGCGCGCCACCTGGAAGGTGATCGCCTCCGACATGCCGCTCTCGCTGATCGTCTATGACGATGCCGCCAACAAGAAGGGCTCGGAAGCCTTTGCGCAGGGCGATGGCCCGGCGCGCGGCCGCGAGCTCGAGATCGCTGACATCCTGCGTTTCATCAAGACCGCGGGAATCGTCAACACGGTGTGGCTGACCGCCGACGTGCATTACGCCGCCGCGCACTACTACAACCCGAACAAGGCCCAGTTCCAGGAGTTCGATCCGTTCTGGGAATTCGTCTCCGGCCCGCTGCATGCCGGCACGTTCGGTCCGAACGAGCTCGACAACACCTTCGGCCCCGAGGTCAAGTTCATCAAGGCGCCGGGCGAAGGCAACCAGAACCTGCCGCCGTCGGCGGGCATGCAGTTCTTCGGCCACGTCAAGATCGACGGCAAGAGCGGGCAGATGACGGTGAGCCTGCGCGACCGCGTCGACGCCGAGCTGTGGGCGATCACCCTCGACCCGAAGCCGGTCTAGTGTGCTGAATGCGAAGTTCGTGCGATTTCGCGGCAGCCACTTTCACGAACTTCGCATTCATAAAGCACACTAGAATCATAAGTTTGCTAGTGTCCTTATCGAATCCGAAGTTCGCTCCGAAGGTGCGGCAAATGATGCGAACTTCGGATTCGGGACACTAGTTCGGTCCCAGCCAGGACGGAACCGGACTCTTCGTCTTGACGGCCTTGCCAAGGCGCGGCAACGCGATTGCCGGGGATGGACCTCCCCGGCATCTTCCGGTACCGATGTCAGAGCCGTTATGCTGGGGGCCCGGAGGGGCGGAGCATGAGGCGCTGCGAATTCTTTCGCGTGCTCGGTGGTAGCGTTGCGAGGTTTCGGCCTCGCCGCTTGTTGGTCGTCGCGATCGCAGTGTTCGCGCTGCTGCCGATCGAAGTCAGCGATGCCGGCTGGCTGCCCGATCTCTTCAAGAGCTCACCCAAGCATGCCAAGTCGCCGAAGCGCGCGAAGGCGACAAGGGCCGGCAAATTGGCGAGGCACCGCGCTCCACCCAAGCACCGCGCCATGCGGCTGGCCGCCCTTGGGCCAGTCACCCTGCCGCTTTCAGCTCTCAAGCCGGCCGCTGCCAAATGCGATCCCGCGACGTTCCGGATCGTGCTGGATGTCGGACATACCGCGCAATCGGAAGGCGCGATCAGCGCGCGGAATGTCGCCGAGTTCACCTTCAACCTGCGCCTTGCGAAGCTGATCGAGGAGAGGTTGAAGGCCGAAGGCTTTGCCGAAACCAGGCTACTGCTGACCGAAGGCAAAGCGAGACCGAGCCTCTTCAAGCGGGTCGCCGCCGCCAACAATCTGCACGCGGATCTGCTGCTGTCGATCCACCATGACTCCGTGCCCAACAAGATGCTCGAGGACTGGGAGTTCGAGGGCAAGAAAAGCCACTTCAGCGACCGCTTCAGCGGCTACTCCGTGTTCGTCTCCCGGGACAATCCGGACTTCAAGACCAGCCTCCGGTTCGCCGAACTGGTCGCCGGGGAAATGAAGGCCCAGGGCCTGCATTATGCCGAGCAATACAGCCAGGCCATCATGGGTCGTTACCAGCACCCGTTGCTGAACAAGGATACCGGCGTCTACAGCAATGATGAACTCATCGTGCTGAGAAAGACCGCGATGCCCGCGATCCTGCTGGAGGCGGGCTCGATCATCAACCGGGACGAGGAACGCGAGATGGACTCGCCCGAGCGCCAAAACCTCATCAGCAGCAGCGTCGCTTCCGCCGTGAAGGAATTCTGCGAGCCGCGATGGGCGCTGCTCGGTCCACCCTGACGGCCGAGCGATCAACTCCTCCTCAGCCCGGCTTGCCCGACTTGATCTCCGTGAACTTGGCAAGCGCCTGCTCGAACTTGGCGTTGAACAGCCACATCGCATCGAGGATCTCGCGGAAGGTCGCGGATGTTCTTGCCCGGTCGGCCCGGCCGAACGCGAAGACGCTGTTGTTGCGCAGATATCGCATGATCCTGGGATCGGAAATTCTGTAGCCGACGAGGTTGCCCGATTTGAGCGCTGCCCTGGTCGGCGTGGGAATGATCTGGATCAGCTCAAAGACCTTCATCTGATCGATCGGGTCCGGCAGCGCTTTCTGGATCGCCGCGACCTGCGGGAAAAGTTCGGCGTGTGCGTTCATGAGGCCGTCCCGCACGGCGGTCCAGTGATTGAACCTGTGGTCGAGGTTGCCGACCCGCGCCTCTTCCCGGTCGTCGCGACGGCTCAGTGCAGGATCGAGCGTCGCGATCGACCCCTTGATGGCGGCCCATTTCCTTCGGCCGTCGCGATCCTCGGACGGGCCGGTCTGCAGGCTTCCTTTATAGGTGTTCGATCGTGCATTGCCCGCATTCTGCTTGCCGTTCGTCTCGGCAAAGAAGAGGCCGAGGCTGATACGGCCCGCGACGGCGGCGTCGGCGGCGTCAAGACCCTTGGCCCGCGCGATCACCGTCGCCAGATCGACCACGTCCTTGAATGGCGTATCGGATGTTTGCGCACCGGCGGGCGGGGCCTCCATGACGTCGAAGAGCTTCCTGTACTCATCGAGCAGCGGCTCATTGTCGGCGTTGAAGTAGGCCGGGGGGATTCCGAATCTGTTGGGTCTTCCAATCCTGGACGGAAGCGCATCGGTGAGGTCCTTGTAGGCGCTCATCATCTCGACACGGGCCAGATAGATCGCCTGGCCCGGCAAGTCGGGCAGCGGCTGCTTCGAATCGATCTGCGCGCGGCGCTGGCGCAGGATCGACTCGAAGCCCTTCAGGGCTTTGTCATAGGTCTCAAGCGCGGCCGATTGCTCGCTCGAGAGTGCGGCCGGCGTAGCGAGAGCTGGCGACACGAAGCGACCGACGACGGCCGAGCCGAACGGCGGCGCTAGCAGCAGCCCGAGAGCGAGCGCGGCTGCGGGCGCGGCAAATATCCTGATCACCATGACGCTTTCCCGAAGCGCTTGCGTCGCCGAATCCGACAGGTCGGATCGTAGACGACGAGCCCGCCGACGGCGAGGCCGAAGCCGGCAATGCGTCAACGTCCGTTTCGCAGCGCCGCCTCCAGCGCCTCGCTCGAGCACGGCTTGGTCAGTCGCGGCTTGTCGGCGAGCGATGCCGGCAGCCGGATATCCGCACCGTAACCCGTGACGAAAGCGAACGGCACCTTCAGCACATCCAGCCGCTCGGCGATCGCGAACGTCTTCTCGCCCCTGACGAGGCCGACGTCGAGCAGCGCGAAATCCGGCGCGCGTTCGGCGATCAGCTCGAGCGCCCGGGCGACGTTCGCGGCGGTGCGCACCGTCCGGGCGCCGAAGCCGAGGATGGTGTCCTCGAAATAGAGCGAGATGATCGGATCGTCCTCAACCACGAGGACGTCGCCGGGCATGCCGGCATTGGGGGTGAAGTCCATGGCGTGCCAGTTTCCGTTTTTTAAAGCATGGATGAAAAGACCGGATCAGTCCGGCCGGATTGGCCCGCGACCGGCGCCTGAAAGCACGCCGGCTGTTCCCGAGGTGAAACCCATCACATCGCGGGCTGCCGCGTCTGTTCACTAGTGAACATAAATCCGGGAACTTTCCGATTATGGTCCGCGTTGGGTTCTCAGGATTTCCAATGATCACGAAACGGACCGAGTTGGCCGGGACGAGTGACCGGCCGTTCAACAATCTTTTGCGCCGGCTGAACGCCGCCGATTACGAACTGATCGCGCCGCACCTTGCCTTGGTCGAGGCCGCGGCCGGCGATCTGCTCTACAATCCCGGCGACGACGTCCAGACCGTGCATTTTCCATGCGGGCCGAGCCTTGCGTCCTACATGGTGCCCAATGAGGACGGCCGCGATGTCGAGACCATCCTGGTCGGTCGCGAGGGCGCGGTCGGCGGCATCGTCAGCCAGGGCTTCCTGCCGGCCTACACCCGCATCACCGTCAAGTTCGGCGGCCCGTTCGCCCGGCTGCCGGTCAGCAAGCTCGACGCCGCCAAGCTGACGTCGATCTCCGTGCGCAACATCTTCGCGCGTTATGCCGACTGCATGCTGGCGCAGATTTTCCAGTCGACCGCCTGCAATGCGATCCACTCGATCGAGCAGCGCGCGGCGAAATGGATCATCTCGGCGATGGAGCGCACCAATGGCAACGGCATGGTGCCGCTTACCCATGAACAGCTCTCGACCTTGCTTGGCGTCGGCCGCAGCTACACCAGCCGCGTGATCCAGAACTTCAAGGCGGAAGGCGTGCTGGAGACGCGTCGCGGCGCGATCGTGATCCGCGACGCGGACAAGCTGCGGCAGCGCTCCTGCCTGTGCAACGACGCCGTCAAGGATCATTTCGAGGAAGTGCTGCGCGGCGTGTATCCCAGCGAGGACAACCCGGCGAACTAGGGTGTGTTTCGTCGCATCCGCCATGCTTCCGGAAGCCGACGCTAAACCCGACATCGCCGTAGGGGTTCGTCCTATCGCCCCGACCCCGCGCGCTTAATGAGCGCTTAACGCTTTTGCGCAACAGATAGGATCACCAGCGCGGAATTAGTCCTAGTTATGAGTGCGAGCCGAGCTCCCGAGGAGGGGAATCGGATGGGACTGCTTGTTGTCGGAGCGCTGGCAGGAATCCTGGTCGGCTTTGGCTGGTTTGCGCCTTCCCGAGGGTATTTCCTTGGGTGTGGGTCAAGACCCTGTTTCGACAAGGTTGCAGCCGCCCGACCCACAGAGCCAATGCCGGCGGCGTTAGCGCCTGCGCCTGCGATCGTCAAATCGAATTCTGCAACCCCGGCAAAATCCGGCAGGAGACCATCATCGAAGAAACACGGACCGCCCGACCTCGCCAAGGCGGCGTCCCCGCGGACGAGGATCAACGTCCCGACACCGGAACACGCCGCGGACACAGCAGATCCTGTCCTCACCAAAGCGAAGGTCACGATTGCGGCGCAGATAGAGGATCCGGGATCGGCCGAATTCAGCGACATGAAGCGCGCCATGCGAAAGAACACGTTCGGACGCGCCGTGGACACGATTTGCGGGCGCGTGAAAGGAAGAAGTGCGTCGGGCGGAGAGACTGGAGGGAGGCCGTTTCTGTATCTTGTGAAGGAGGATGAAGCATATGTCGTCGACGGCAAGTCGGGGTCGGCGGCGTCAACGGCGTATCGAAATATCTGCAAATAGGGGATGCGTCGACCGCGCCGCGGCGCGCGTCCAAATGATTTGATCGGAAAGAATTTCCACCGAGGCGCCAGGCTATCCCGCAATGGATGCGATCCTGATGTCGGGGCTGCGCGTGATGATGCATTCAGGATGAATGCCGCAACGGTAAATGCGCAATACGGATCGATGGGACTGTCGCAGAAATTCTTTTCATTCCGAGGAAATCATGGACGACATAACCTCAAAACGGCTCAATGGAGCGCTTCACGTACCGGTTCTGGTGATCATCGAGCCGCACCTGTTGCCGCGCACATGTATTCTCAACGTCCTCAGACGGGAATTGGCCGACTTCGAGATCCTCGACATGGCAACGGTCCAGGGCCTGGACTGCATGTCGGCCCGCGACGTTCGTCTGGTGCTGCTGAGCATCGCGGACAAGCCCATCGGCGATCCCTCGGTCGAGGACGATCTTGCCTTCGTGGCCGAGCACTGTCCCAACGCCGCCGTCGCAATCCTGTCGAACCATGACGACGAGCCGACCGCACAAGCCGCGATGCAGCGGGGTGTTCGCGGCTTTCTTCCCACCTCGCTACCAATCGAGGTCGTCATAGCCGGCCTGCGCCTTGTTCTTGTCGGCGGCGTCTACAGGCCGTTGCCGGTCGCCGAAATGAACAGGATGCCGGGTTTCGATCCGCCGGACGCGCGCGGGCTTGCGTCCGCATATCTGATGAACGAGGCAGCCAGGGCGGCCATCGACAGGAGCGATCTCACGCCCCGAGAGCAGCACGTTCTGGCGGAATTGGAGCTCGGCCTGCCCAACAAGCTGATCGCAGCCAAATTGAAGCTCTCGGAAAGCACCGTCAAAATGCACATTCAGCATATCATGAGGAAATGTGCCGCTCACAATCGCACGGAAGCGGTCCTCCGCTGGCGCGGCCGGTCGCTCGCGCAGAATCGCGATCACGACCCGGGCACAGCCCCAATGCCGGAGACCTAGTCACCCTGAGCGGGATCAATCCTCTCTGAATGCACCGCGGAAGCTGTCGAGCAGGGGCCTGAGCGCGTAAAGTGCGACGGTACCGCGCCCCGTGGTGATGAACACCTGAACCGGCATACCGGGGACGATCTGGAAGTCGTTTGCGGCGATCTGCGCGTCGTCGATCCGGATCTTGGTCGCGTAGTATGGCTGGTCGGTACGCTTGTCGAGTAGCCGGTCTGCCGATACGTGCACGACGGTTCCCTTCAGGCGCGGTACGCGACGCTGATTGTACGGCACGAGATGCACCTCGGCATTGAGGCCGGGATGAACCACATCAATGTCCTCGGGCCTCAGGCGGGCGGTCACGATGAGGCGGTCTTGCCGCGGCACCAGCTCCATGAGCGGAGCACCCGCCCCGATGACGCCGCCCGTCGTATGAATCCGCAAGTCGGTTATCACGCCGTCCTCAGGCGCCTTCACCTCCGTTCGCGATAGCTGATCCCTGGCCGCAAGCAACCGCTCGCGGAGCTGGAATATCTGGTTCTGTGCTTCACGAAGCGACTGTGCGATCTCGTTCTGCCTATCGCTCTCGAGCTTGAACAAGGTGGCCTGCTGCTCGCTGATGACCTGCCCGGCGCGAGAAATCTGCGCGGTGATTTCGCCGCGGCGACCTTCAACGTCGGCCAGTTCACGTTGCAGGTTCAGAAGTCGCGGCCGCCGTTCGAGTCCCTTGTTCACGAGCGTCGTAACCATATCCAGTTCTTCCCGGACGATGTCGACGCGCTGCCCGGTGGCGTTCTGCTGAGCCTTGAGACCTTCGATCTCCCTCTCGACTTGAAGCCTCCGTTCGCGAATGACCGCAAGCTGCGACTCATGAACCTGCCGGCGCGCCTGAAAAATGAACTGCTGCGCCGATACTGCGGCGGCGGCCACCCCATTTCGCTTGCTGTCCTGTTCCAGCGCGCTCGGGATTGCGATGCTCTCAAAGTTCTGCTGCTCGGCCTGAAGCCGTGCGGCACGAGCAATTGCGTCCCACAACTGGCCTTGAAGGCTTTGCACCTCCGAACCGGGCCGGGTGTCGTCCAGCGCGATCAGCGTCTGTCCGCTTCGCACGATATCGCCGTCCGCAACCAGGATCTTCCTGACGATCCCACCTTCCAGGTGCTGAATCGTCTTGCGGCTCGATTCTGATTCCACCACGCCGGAAGCGATCGCGGCGCTCTCGAGAGGCGCGAGGCACGCCCATGTGCCAAGCCCCAGCATGAAGCAGAGCACCAGCAGGTTGCCCGCCAGGGTGATACCGCGAAGCCGTCTACGCGGGGAGATGGGTGTCGGGGTCGCACACCATGGATATTCGAGGGGCTCGAAATCGTCGATCGCGGTAACCACGACTCCGAGCCGTCCGGCGAGCGGGGGGCTTGCCGGCGTTCGCACGAGCTGGTCCCAGATCGTGGGTAACCTCGATATCGTCGGAAGCTTCCAGATGGTGAGAGGGTTCCGGATCATGGCGCGGTCCGCGATGTAACCTGGGGTCGGCTCAGGTGCCGCTCAAAGATTTCCTCGCTGTCGCCGAAAGCGACGACCGCCCCCTCTTCCATAATGGCAATCTTGTCTGTGGCTGCGAGGAGACCCATACGATGAGTGACGACGACCAGGATGACACCGGCGAGCTTCATGCGCTCGATAGCGTCCAGCAGCATTCGCTCGCCCCCGTAATCGAGACTGGCATTCGGTTCGTCGAGAACGATCAGGCGTGGACCGCCGAAAAAGGCCCGGGCAAGACCGAGGCGCTGCCGATATCCGCGCGAGAAGGATTTTTCACGGTGAATCACCGTGTCGTACCCGTTCGGCAGACGCATGATCGCCTCATGAATTCCGACCAGCTTGGCCGCTTCCACGACCTTCCGCCGATCGGCATCATCAAGCCGTGCGATGATATCGCTTATCGTATCGCCGAGCAGGTCGATGTCCTGGGGGAGATAACCGAGACGGTGACCGCTTAGGCCCTCGCGAAGCAGCGAGACGTCGGTATTGTCGAGCAGGACACAGCCATGGGTTGGCGTCGACAGCCCGGCAATCACCCGGCCAAGCAGCGACTTGCCTGACCCGGACGCACCGATAACGCCAAGGCATTCTCCGCGCGCGAGCGTGAACGAGACACCGTTCAGCAGAAGGTGGTTGGTCCCCGATAGCCTCACGCCGACGTTGTCGACAACGAGACCGCTCGATGCTTGCCGCTGCGAAACCTCCGGATCCTGCCGTCCGGCGGCGGCGGGGGACGCGGCGAGAACCGCGCCGAGCCGCTGACAGGCACTCACGGCCGTCCTGAGTGACTTCCAGCCTGCGATCGCACTTTCGACCGGCGCGAGCGCGCGGCTGAACATCAGTGTCGAAGCAAAAATGATCGCCGGACTCTTTCCGTGATCGAGGACAAGCCACGCGGCAGCCCCCATTATCAACACCTGCGACAGCGCGCGGACCGGCTTGGTGACCAGCATCACGATCTCGCTTCGCCGGACTGCCACATCGTGCTCTCTGCGTGCCTCCTGCGCGTCATGGTAGATCGTGCGCGCAGCGCTATCGAGCATTCCCATGGCGCGGATCATGTGGATGTTGCCTGCGGCGGCCTGGAGGCGGCCGTAGCTTCTGGACAGCGCGGCGCCGGATCTGAGCAGAACGTCCTCGGTAACCAGATCTCCGGCAACCGTGAGAGCGAAGAGGAAAGCCACGCAGCAGGCGCCTACCACGCCAAGCAGGGGATGGATGAGAAAGAGGACCAGGAGGAACAGGGGCGCCCAGAGTGCGTCGAACAGCATCGGACATGCGCCGGAATCGATGAACTGGCGCAGCACGGTGAGATCCCGATAGGCGTCCGACGCCCGCGTCCAATCGCTGCGAAACGCGGATTCGAGGCTGGCCGAAAGCACGCAAGGACGGAGCCGATCGTCGAGCCAGGCGCCAAGGCGACCCAGGACAGCGCGCCGCAAGGCATCGAACACGCCGCCGACCACGACCGTGATCGCGACAATGAGCGTGAGCAGGAGCAGCGTGTCGCCGCTCCGGCTCGACAACACCCTGTCGTAGATCTGAAGAAGGTAGATGGAGGGCGCAAACAAAAGCAGGTTGTAGCTGCAGCTATACGCGAATACGAGACCAAGCGGTCCCGCACAGGACCAAAGGGCCGCGTGCAGTGGCGTCGAGATCTGCGGCAGGACAGGCAACCGAATGGGCGGCATCAGCATGATCGTCACCGCCTGAAATCGAAGTCCGGCGCACTTGCCCGACAGCCAACGCGATCTGCCAAGAAGCGCATCGGCAGGGCATCGGCGGGGCATCGGCTTGAACTGCGGGACCGGCAGCAAAGGCCGCCGGTCCCGCCACGGTCGGACGAGCCGATGGTCAGAATGTATCGAGGTGGAAGCTCACTTCTCCACCCAGCGCGGCGTTGCCGTCTCCGCCATTGCCGCCGATGCCGGCCAGGACCTCCTGGTGCTGGTCCACCGCGAGCTTGTTGATCTGGGTGGCATCCGTATTGGCGTATACCTTGGAGGTATCGTGGCCGCTGTAGGATTTCTGGCTTCCGTTCGACTCGGCGCTTCCGCCATGGGCCTTCGCAAACACCGAGGCCGTCGCGTTCGCGCCGCCGGCGTCCCAATCTGCCGTCTGAGTGACGTGGTCGCCGGTGTTCACATGCACATCGGCGCCTTCTGCCTTGTTGGTTGGATCGAAGTTGAGGGTCGGCTTGCTGATGATAGCTCCCTTGAAGGTACCGTCGCCGCCATTTCCGACACTTTGACCACCGGTGTTGATCGATTTGAATTCGATCGAATCCGAGATGCTGATCGCCTTGGGCAACATTTGAGCCTCCGTCCTTGTGTTGGCTGTCGTGCATCATCCATCCCGATCAGGCGGACGCGCACGGGCGAGTCTGATCCAGCGATGCGCGCTGCCGATAGATGTCAAATCGGACACCATCCGGGTCGGTCGACCTACGTACGAAAGTATGACATTCGTCGCGCAACATCGGAGCTCGAAACATCGGGGAGGACGACTCCGCGCGAGATTTGCATGCGCAGGGAGTCCGCTACCTTGCGACCCGCCTGCGCGAGCGGCGCGATGTTTCGCTATGCCAACAGGTGAAGATCGGACAGAAGATGGGCGGAAAGATCGCCACCCAGCGCGAGATTGCCGAAGCCGCCGTCCCCACCAAGTCCGGCAATCTGGACCGCACTCTGGTCGATGTGCACGTTGTTGACCTGGTCGGCCACGGCCGTCGAATGGGGCCCCGCGATTGCGATATTGATGGGTGCATAGATCGCGACGCTGACATCGATCAGGCTGCCGGCAAAATAGCCGTTGCCGCCGTTGCCTGCGCCGTTCGAGCCGGTCGCAATCGTGTCGGAGCCGCCCCACAAGCCGTGGGAAAGAAGGCTTGCATGGCCGCCCGTCGCGGCGTTGCCATTGCCGCCGTGCCCGCCCATGGCGGCGATCTGAAGTACGGATTGATCCACGTCGGCGTCATTCGTCTGGACTGAATGAACGTTGGAGCCATAGCCCGCGACTGCGATGTTGATCGGGTCGTACACCAAGATCGAGGAATGCACGAGACTCCCGTAGGACGCGCCGTCGCCGCCATTGCCGGCCTGACTCCCGCCCGTTTGAACGTCCCAGACGCTTCCTCCGTTGCTTGATCCCCAACTGGGGTCGAGCGTGATGATGCTGCCGCCGAAGGCCACATTGCCATTTCCGCCACTGCCGCCGACGCCCGCGATCTGCGTGGCCGATTGATCGATGTCGACTGTGTTCGATTGACTTGCATAGGCCGTGCCGCCTGAGCTCGCCACCGCAATATTGATCGGATGATAGATCACCACCGGAGCGTCCACCAACGCACCCGAGAAATAGCCGCTGCCGCCGTTTCCGGCGCCGTTGTCGCCGCTCCCGATCACGCCGGGGCCCAGGGAAGCACTGATGCTGCCTCCCGATGCAAGGTTGTCATTCCCACCATGTCCGCCGACGCCGGCCATCTGAAAGGCGGATTGATCGACATTCAAATCGTTGGACTGGTTGGCCACGGCGGCCGAGCCGTATCCCAAACTCACCGAAATGTTGATCGGTTCATAGATCAACAGGGATGCGTGAATGATACCTCCGTAAAAGTAACCGTCTCCGCCGTTCCCGGCGGTGTTCGCCCCGCTCTCGATCGAAGCGATGCCCGTCGCGGAATGGGATGCGCCGGCAGCAGGCTTCGTTGCCGAAGCATCCAGGCTCGCCGCAGTGTGGTTGCCGACGTGGCCGCCCGTGTCGACCCCCGACGCGGTGGGATGGTCGGATTGGCCCGGGCCAGAGTCATAAGGCGGGGAATTCGACGTCGCGGGATGCGCATCGAGCCCTGCAAACGGGCCGCTCGGTGCCGGACCCGACTCGTCGTCACCATCGTGCCCATCGTGGTGATGAGAGGCGTGATGCAGCCGGATCCCATCCGACATCCGCGAAAAATCCATCGTAGCCTTCCTCATCGCAATCGCTCCGCGCAATCGGGACGGGTCCTGCACTCCGGACAGAATGTCATCCTGGGAAGGTCGAAAGCCCAGCCGTCAGTTCGGATATAGCGCTTCGGATGGACGCCGTAACATCGGCTATATCCGTTCTGCGCGGTTACAGCCTTTGTCGTTTTGCGCGGGCCGGCGTCGCCGGCGTGGTCCATCAGCCCGCCGCTCCCAGGCGGACGGGTTGATAACCTCGTTCCGCCATTGCAATCGGGAAGCCGCTATCGCGGACCGCGAAAACCGCGCTACACTCGCCTCATGAGTGGGGCTGAACTTCACGCCGTCTTCGACGTTGCAGCATGGGGCGCGGCCGCGCTCGCCATGTGGTGGCTGTCGCGCCGGCGCGGGCTGCAATTCCCCCGGCAATCCTTCGAGCTGCCCTACATCGCCGCGCTGGTGTTCGGCGCCGGGATTGGCGCCTACATTTTCGGCACGCTGAACCTGTGGTTCTCGGGCATGGCGGGCGTCGCCCGCTCGGTCGAGGGCGCGCTGGCCGGCGGCATCGTCGCGATCGAGCTTTACAAATGGCGACACGGGATTTCGCTGCGCACCGGCGCGCGGTTCGCGCTGCCGCTTGCGATCGGCGTCGCGGTCGGCCGTCTCGGCTGCTATTTCGCGGGGCTCGAGGATTTCACCTATGGCACGCCGACCACGCTGCCTTGGGGCCATGATTTCGGCGACGGCGTGCTGCGCCATCCGGTGCAGCACTACGAGAGCCTGGCGATGGCGGCGTTCGCGGCCTTCTATGTCTGGGCCGTATTGAACCGAAATGCCGCCGTCATCACCAACGGATTCTACCTCGTGCTGTTCTACTACGGACTGCAGCGCTTCCTGTGGGAATTCATCAAGCCCTATGGCGCGCTGATCGGACCATTCTCGCTGTTTCACCTGCTGTCGCTGTTTGTCATGATTTACGCCGCCGTCATGCTGGCGACGGCGCCGAATGTGAGCTTGAAGCATGAACGCGCCGCTGCGTAAGGCACGCCCTTACATCTTCTGGGGCCAGACCCAGTCGCTATGCGAAACCTGCCTGGCCCTGGTGCCGACCAAGATCCAGATATCAGGCAACGAGGTCTGGTACGAGAAGCGCTGCAAGCAGCATGGCGTGCAGTCGACGCTGGTCTCGACGGATGCGGCCTATTGGCGGCTGTGCAAGGATTTCATCAAGCCCGGCGACCGGCCGCTCGCGTTCCAGCGCCACACCGAATTCGGCTGCCCCTATGATTGCGGGCTGTGCCCCGACCACGAGCAGCACTCCTGCCTGGCGCTGATCGAGATTACCGAGCATTGCAATTTGACCTGCCCGGTGTGCTTTGCGGATTCCTCGCCGGCACGCTCGAGCTTCACGCCGCTGGCAAAGATCGAGAAGATGCTGGACGCGCTGGTCGCGAGCGAGGGCGAGCCCGACCTGGTGCAGATCTCCGGCGGCGAGCCGACGCTGCATCCGGATTTCTTCGCCATTCTGGATGCGGTGCGCGCCCGCCCGATCCGCCATGTCATGATCAACACCAACGGCCTCAGGATCGCGCGCGAGCCCGACTTCGTGGCGAAGTTCGCCGAGAACAAGCGCGGGCTTGAGATCTATCTGCAGTTCGATTCGCTGCAGCGCGAGGCGCTGGTCAATCTGCGCGGCGCGGACTTACGCAAGATCCGCCAACAGGCACTGGAGAATCTCGAGCGCCACGGCGTCTCGACCACGCTGGTCGCGACCATCAAGCGCGGCGTCAACGACGGCGAGATCGGCGACATCGTCCGTCACGCGCTGACCTGGAAGTGCGTCCGCGGCGTCACGCTGCAGCCGGTGCAGGATGCCGGCCGCAACGAGCATTTCAACAAGGACACCGACCGCATCATGCTGTCGGAGATCCGCCGGCGCGTGATCGAGACCGGGGTGTTCGGCGCTGACGACATGATCCCGTTGCCCTGCAATCCCGAGAGCATCTCGATCGGCTACGGCCTGCGCAACGGCGACAAGGTGCTGCCGCTGACCTCGCTGATCCCGCAGGAGCAGCTCATCGCCGTGATGCCCAACACCATCAGCCCGGAGAAATATCCGGTGTTGCGGGAGAAGTTTGTCGACCTGTTCTCGCTGTCGTCGGGGCCGCTGAACACCTCGGAGCGGGTCTGCGAATTGCTGTGCTGCCTGCCGAGCTTCGAGGCGCCGGAGGGGCTGACCTACGAGAACGTGTTCCGCGTCACCATCGTGCAGTTTCTCGACCGCTTCAATTTCTGCGTCGGCAACGTCAAGCGAAGCTGCATCCACTTCGTCACCGAGAGCGGCGCGATCATCCCGTTCGACACCTACAATCTGTTCTACCGTGACGGCAAGATCGACGGCATCCGCGCCGCGCTGGCCGGCCAGACCTATCGAGAGGCACGGCAAAGCGAGGAGGTGCCGCGATGAGCGAGACCAATCCACCGCCCATCCCGCCTGCACCACCGGAGCCACCCTACAAATACGTCCCGCCGCCGCCGTCGCCACGCAGCGGCTGCGCCACGGCGTTCATGGTGCTGTTCGGGCTGGTCCTGCTGCTGCCGGGGCTCTGCGCCCTGCTGTTCGGGTTCGGCGTCCTGAGCGAGTCGAAGACCGATCCCTCCATTCTTTTCCTGATCCTGCTCGGGCTCGCGGTCTGCTTCGCCGGCGTGATGCTGATCCGCGCCGCGATTAAGGGACGCTAGTCCGGGGTATCGTGAGCAGTTTTCAGCAAAACCCGGAACAGAGACAGCGCAACGGCTGCCTGACCGCCCTCATGCTGGTGGTAGGGGTGATCCTGCTGATCCCGGGGGTCCTGTGCGCCATTCTCAACGCCAAGATGGGCGCCGGGGCCGGCGGCGACCCCATCACCATGTTCGTGATATTGGTGGCGCTGGGCGGGCTTGGCCTGATCGTGTTCGCGATTACCCGGAAGTAAGACCTGAAAGCCCTTCAAAACCCGCCTTTGGAACCAAAATCAGCCCTCCAAACAGCCAATAAATCATTGTTTTTTGGCGTTTTCTGACTATATTGCGCCGCAACGCGCAAGGTGCCCGGTCCTCTGACCGGGCTTCCTTTTTGGGGTGATGCGTCCCCGTCAAATTTCTTGGGTATGAGCGTGATCCGGGCCCGAATGGGCCACGCGAGCGAGCGGCCGGCCAAACTGGTCCGGCGAGATCGCGCATCTGACCATTGCACGACCAGAAGAAGAGCCATGAACCTTCGCAACGTCGCCATCATCGCCCACGTCGACCACGGCAAGACCACCCTCGTCGACCGCCTGCTGCAGCAATCCGGCACCTTCCGCGAGAACCAGAAGGTCACCGAGCGCGCCATGGACTCCAACGACCTGGAGCGCGAGCGCGGCATCACCATCCTGGCCAAGGCCGCCTCGGTGCAGTGGAAGGACATCCGCGTCAACATCGTCGACACCCCCGGCCACGCCGACTTCGGCGGTGAGGTCGAGCGTATCCTCAACATGGTGGACGGCGCGCTGGTGCTGGTCGACGCCGCCGAGGGCCCGCTGCCGCAGACCAAGTTCGTGGTGTCGAAGGCGCTCAAGATCGGGCTGAAGCCGATCGTCGTGATCAACAAGGTCGACCGTCCCGACGCACGCCCGACCGAAGTCATCAACGAGGTGTTCGACCTGTTCGCCGCGCTCGACGCTAGCGAGGAGCAGCTCGACTTCCCGATCTTGTACGGGTCGGCCAAGCAGGGCTGGATGGCGGAGAGCCCGGAGGGTCCGAAGGACCTCGGCATGCAGCCGCTGTTCGACCTGATCGTGCGTCACGTCGAGCCGCCGAAGGTCGAGGAAGGTCCGTTCCGCATGATCGGCACCATCCTCGAGGCCAACCCCTATCTCGGCCGCATCATCACCGGCCGCATCTCTTCGGGCTCGATCAAGCCGAACCAGCAGGTCAAGGTGCTGTCCGCCGACGGCAAGCTGATCGAAAGCGGCCGCCTGACCAAGATCCTCGCCTTCCGCGGCCTTGAGCGCACCCCGCTCGAGGAGGCCGAGGCCGGCGACATCGTCGCGATCGCGGGTCTCACCAAGGGCACCGTTGCCGACACCTTCTGCGATCCCACCGTCGAGACGCCGTTGCCGGCGCAGCCGATCGATCCGCCGACGGTGTCGATGTCGTTCATCGTCAACAACTCGCCGCTCGCCGGCACCGAAGGCGACAAGGTGACCTCGCGCATGATCCGCGACCGCCTGATGCGCGAGGCCGAGGGCAATGTCGCGCTGCGCGTCGTCGAGGCCGCCGACAAGGATTCCATGGAAGTCTCCGGACGCGGCGAATTGCAGCTCGCGATCCTGATCGAGACCATGCGCCGCGAGGGCTTTGAGCTCTCGGTGTCGCGCCCGCGCGTCGTGCTGCAGAAGGACGAGGCGACCGGCGCCTGGCAGGAGCCGATCGAGGAAGTCGTGATCGACGTCGACGAGGAGCATTCCGGCGTCGTCGTGCAGAAGATGAGCGAGCGCAAGGCCGAGATGATCGAGATGCGCCCGTCCGGCGGCAACCGCCTGCGGCTGGTGTTCTACGCGCCGACCCGCGGCCTGATCGGCTACCAGGGCGAACTGCTCACCGACACCCGTGGCACCGCGATCATGAACCGCATCTTCCACGGCTATGCCGCCTACAAGGGCGAGATCCAGGGCCGCCGCAACGGCGTGCTGATCTCCAACGACCAGGGCGAAGCGGTGGCCTATGCGATGTTCAAGCTGGAAGACCGCGGCCCGATGATGATCGAGCCGGGCTGGAAGGTCTACAAGGGCATGATCGTCGGCGAGCACACCCGCGACAACGACCTCGAGATCAACGTGCTGAAGGGCAAGCAGCTCACCAACATCCGCACCACCTCGAAGGACGAGGCGGTGCGCCTGACGCCGCCGATCCGGATGACGCTGGAAAAGGCGCTCGCCTATATCGAGGACGACGAGCTCGTCGAGGTGACGCCGAAGTCGATCCGGCTGCGCAAGAAGCACCTCGACCCGAACGACCGCAAGCGCGCCGAAAAGGCCAAGGAAGCTGTAGCTTAAGCGGTGGCGTAGTAGCCTGTCGTGCCCCGGCTTGTCCGGGGCATCCAGTACGCCGCGACCTGTCGGCTTGAGCTCCTCTGTCTCTGGAATACGGATCACCCGCCTTCGCCTGCGCGGGTGATGACAGTCATGCATGTGGCGGCTTCAGGCCCGGCGGCGGACGTGCTAGAGCCGGGACATGACTTCCCTTCCCTCCACGGTCGATGTCGCCATCATCGGTGCCGGCGCCGCAGGCCTCGGTGCCGCGAATGCGCTGAAGGACTCTGGCCTCTCCACGATCGTGCTGGAAGCCCGCGACCGCCTCGGCGGCCGCGCGCATACGATTCAGGCCGCGCCTGACGTGGTGTTCGACGTCGGCTGCGGCTGGCTGCACTCGGCCGACCAGAACAGCTTTGTCGGCATCGCCCGGCAACTCAACTTCGAGCTCAACAAGGACCTGCCGCCGTGGCGCGAGCGCGCCTACGGCGAGGCATTCCCGCAGGCCGCTCGCGACGACTTCACGCACGCACTCGACCAATTCTACGACCGCATCGAGCAGGCCGCGCGGCACGGCAAGGACTGCCCGGCCAGCCTGTACCTCGAGCCCGGCAACCGCTGGAACCCGATGATCGATGCGATCTCCACCTATGTGAACGGCTGCGAGCTCGACCAGGTTTCGATCCTCGATGTCGACGCCTATGAAGACACCGACATCAATTGGCGGGTGCGGCGCGGCTATGGCGCACTGGTCGCGGCCTATGGCGCGCAGGTGCCGGTCGCGCTGAACTGCGAGGTCAAGCTGATCGATCACTCCGGCAAGCGCATCCGCATCGAGACCTCGCGCGGCGTGCTTGAGGCGGACAAGGTGATCGTCACCGTGCCGACCAACCTGATCGCCGATCAGGCGATCCGCTTTTCACCTGCGCTGCCGGACAAGCTCGACGCCGCGCGCGGCCTGCCGCTCGGCCTTGCCGACAAGGTGACGCTGGCGCTCGCCGAGCCCGAGGCGCTGCCGAAGGAAGGCAATCTGCGCGGCGCCACCATGCGCACCGAGATGGGCACCTATCACATCCGTCCGTTCGGCCAGCCGTGCATCGAAGGTTTCTTCGGCGGCCGTTTTGCGCAACAGCTTGAAAATGCCGGCGACGGCGCCATCGCCGCGCACAGCATCGACGAGATCGTCTCCTTCCTCGGCAATGATTTCCGCCGCAAGCTGAAGCCGCTCAGCGAATCCCGCTGGGCCCACGACCCGTTCGCCCGCGGCTCCTACTCGCACGCACTGCCCGGCCACGCGGATAAGCGCGCCGTGCTGGCCGCGCCGATCGACGGCCGGCTGTTCTTCGCCGGCGAAGCGACCTCGCCCGAGTTTTTCTCGACCGCGCACGGCGCGCGGGATTCGGGAGAGCGGGCGGCGCGGGAAGTGGTGGCGACCAACCGACCAGAATAGTTGCCCAGCAGTGAGGCCGTCTCACTTTTTGAAAACAACGTCTCTGTGGAATTTCAGATAGTGCGGGTTTGGATAAAGGGTCTGATCTTTCGGAAGATTGATCAATCCGCTTTGATTGAGAAGCCTAACGGCATCTTCGGGAACGTGATTCTTGGAAACTAGTATCTTGTAATCGTCGCCAATCGAGATCAGTCCTCGATCAAACATCCAGTGCACTGTTCCGGACAACGCCAGCCCGTTTCGAACTGAGTCGGGCCCGTTTGACGCCACTGGCTGAATGTGTGCGGCCTGCACTTCGGGCCGGCCCCCGCCGTTGATCAACCGCAAACCTGTAATGGCACATCTATTGGCATAGGCCGCTCGTACACTATGCATAAATGATTTTTCTCGAAACGGCCGGGAAACAACCATTTCGACAACTGGTCGTTCGAACGGTGTCGGCGGTTCAGAATATCCAAGTGGCGACGGCGCCTCCGGCGAAGGCACCTCGCCAAGAATTGGCGCAAACCCAGCTCGCAAGATCCGGTCGAATTCATTATCGGGGATGAGCCGTACAGCTCGACCAAACGCACCCTTGTTGGTGCTGCCATCATCCTTCTCGAGTGCACTCTCGTAGTATTCGCCCTGCTCCTGAAACGGGACGACCGTGTCGAAATCCAGATACGTCGCGCCATCGATAATTGCAAAGTAATGGTCTGGTAGTTCGACGTCTTCAATCACTGAACTAACGCGAGCGACACCGAAATAAGATTGACGACCTCCCCTACTTGAAAGGTCAGAGCTCGATCTTCGTGGTTCGTAGTAGACGATGTAGTCGCCGACAGTCTGCTGGACATAATTTAGGTATGTGCGCGGAAAGTGATACCTCTCTTCGGGCAGGTCCTTGTAGCTCGGTGTAACCTTTGAAGTAAAAACTGCCTTGGTCATAAACGAAACCTTCGCGCACAACTATCTCAACGCCATTCAATCTAAAGTAGCTCCTACTATTTGGATAGTCTCCGACCTTCGGCCTCTACTCCAGCACCCTCGCCCGCATGTCGGCGTCGGGCACGAAGCACGTCTCGTACTTCCCGAAGATGCGATAGCGGTTGCGGGCGATCAGGCTGTAGACGGCGTCGCGCAGCGGCTTGGGGACCGCGAACAGCGTGCGGGTCCAGCGCCAGCCGGGCAGATGGCTCAGCACCGTCAGCGCCGCATCGGATTTCATATAGGCGACGCCGCCATGGACGACGGCGTTGGTGTCGGGGTCGTCAGGATCGATGCCGAAGCTCTTCGCCAGCCGCGTGCCGTAGCCGGACTGGATCGGCGTGAAGCGAAAGCGGCGTGCCGTGTCGCGGGCGATGACGAAGCGGACCCAGCGCGAGCAGAAGATGCAGACGCCGTCATAGAGGATCACGTCGTCGTCGGGCCAAGTGCTCATCTCGATTCCCTCAACGCGTTTTCTTCACGCGAACCGGTTCCCACTTCGCTCGAAAACGCTACCGGTTATCCAGGATCAACAGCGCGACCAGCATCAGCACGATCGCAGGTCCCGTCTTCACCAGCGCGCCGAGCGGCTCGATCCAGAGATCCGGCGTCAGGATCGCCGATCCCGCCATGTAGCCGAGCGAGGCGACGATGCCTGCGATCAGACCGAACGCCGCGGTGCGGCGGATTGCGATCAGCACCCCAATGCTCATGTCCATCAGGCTGGTCAACACCGTCACCGGCCCGACCAAAGCCGGCGGGAAATGGTGCGCACGCAAAATGCCCGCCGCGGCGTCATAGGAGATCACCAGCGCGATGAAGCCGGATGCGACCCAGAACAGCACGAGGCTTGCGAAGATCAGCGCTTTGATCAAAAACAGCCGCGCGAACCATTTGTCCTGAATGGTCGCGGGGCGCCCGCCGACCGCTTGCGCGATTGTCTTCGGCACGATGCCGGTCGCTTGCGTCCAGCCTGTGGGATCGCCGGTGACGCCGCGGCGCAGTTCGGCGATCGCGGTGGAGCGCAGCGGCGGCATCCAGCCGAGCCGGCTTGCGAGATCGCCGAGGCGAGCGCCGAGATCGATCAGGACCGGCGGCGTCGCGATGCGGAGATGCTTTGCCGTACCGAACGACCGGCGGAACTGGGCGATGACGCCGCCGAGCGAAATCGGCTGCTCCTGCATCAGGTCCCATGTCACCGATCGCACCGCTTCATCGGCGACATCGCGCGCCGCAAGCCAGGCGATGGTGGCGGCGATATCCTCGACTGCGACCGGCTGGAACGGCGTCGCCGCCTCCTCGGCCGGCAGATCGACCGGCAGCGCCGCCAGCGCGCGCAGCATGGCGCTGCCGCCATAGGCCGACGGCGCGATGACGAAGCCCGGACGCAGGATCGCATGGGGAATCCCGGACGCCGCGATCAGCCGTTCGGCCTCGCGCTTGGTGGTGCTGAAGGCGGTGCGGTCCGCATCGGCCATACCGGGAATCGAAATGTGGACGAGACGGATGGCGCGGTGGCTGTCACCGATCGCCTGCAACAGCCGCGCGACGAGGTCGCGATGCACCGCGCGGGTGTCGCTGCCCGGACCGTCCTGCAGCACGCCGAGGCAGTTCACGACGATGTCGACCTGGTGCGTGCGAAGCAGCTGCGTCAGCGCCGCGGCATCCATCGACATGACAGGCAGCTCGAGGTCGGCCGCGCTCATCTTTTGCGCAGGCGTGAAATACCGCGCGACCCCGATCACGTGAAAGCCGCGCGCCCTCAGATCGTCGGTGATCGTGCGCCCGATCAGGCCCGAGGCGCCGAGCACGAGGATGTTGTGTGATGCGTCGTCACTCATGAGGCCCAAGACTATTTGGCGTCGTTCCGGGGCGCGAACCCGGAATCTATTCCCCGATGCGCAATTGCGCATCTGCGGTTCGATGCTTCGCATCGCCCCGGAATGACGACACTGCGCTAAAATGGTTTCGCGATCATCAGCCAGAGGATGATCATCACGGAGCCAAAGCCGGGAATACCGAACAGGAACCAGCGGCGAAACAGCGCAAAATAACGCGGCGGCAGCGGAAGACCTTTTTCGACGGCCGCCTGCGCGAGATTGCGCATCTGGATCTGCATGAAGACGACGGGAACCCAGAACACGCCGGCCAGCACATAGAGCGCAAGCGAAACCACGAGCCAGCGCTCGGTGATGCTCGTTGCCGACAACAGCATCAGCAGCCCGCCGCTCACCGGCTGCAGCAGCACGGCGCTCAGCGTGAAGATCATGTCCGCGATCACGACGGTCGCCGCCGTGCGCGCGATGAACGCCGCATCCTGCGTTCGATGTGCCATCAGCATGAAGAAGGCGATGCCGGTCCCGGTGCCCAGGATCACGATGGCGCCGAGCACGTGCAGATATTTGATCAGGAAGTAGAGCGTCATCGCAGTCCGCTCGTAATCAGGCCAACTTCGGCGCGCACAAATACCGCCGCTGCCATAGGCCGGTCGGGCGCGAAAATCCACTGCGGCGGCGCAGGCGTGGCGCGGTCGGAGTACCCACATCGCGTCTGGATTCGCTCGCAGAATCCTGGCCGCGAATCGGCCCCCGAATGAGCTTTTTCCAACTATGGCAGTGTCATACTGCGCTCGCGATCCACGCTTTGCACAGCTCCGGATCGGCGGTTGGCCGCTTGAACTCCGGCAAGTGTCCTCTTTCGGAACATGTTCTCACGACACTGATGCAAAAAATCCACAGATTAACCGATAATTAACGATGGACCTTGAAGGCGGCCCGCCGACTTGCTTTGATTGCAGGCATGAGCACAACGCTAATCGAGGTCCGGCCGGCCAAAGCTGCAGACGCGGCGGCGGTGGCGTCTACCCATGACGAAGCCTGGCGCTCGGCGTATCAGGGAATCATCCCCGGCGCCGAACTCGAAAAGCTGATCAATCGCCGCGGCCCGCAGTGGTGGGACAGCGCCATCCGCAAGGGCAGCCGCGTCAGCGTACTGGTGTTCGGCGACCGGATCGCAGGCTACGCCAATTACGGCCGCAACCGCGCCCGCAGCCTGCATTTCGAAGGCGAGATCTACGAGCTCTATCTGCGGCCGGAATTCCAGGGGCTTGGCTTTGGCCGGCGCCTGTTCGCCTCCGCCCGCCGCGACCTGATGCAGAGCGGCCTCAAGAGCATGGTGATCTGGGCACTTTCCGACAACGAGCCGGCGACCGAATTTTACCGTGCGCTGGGCGGCCGGATGGTGGCGCGCTCCTCGGAGCGGTTCGGGCCCAAGTCGCTCGACAAGGTCGCTTTCGCCTGGGCCAACTGAAAATCCTGCTTCTCTCGCAGCTGCAGCAAGGCTAAACCAGCCTCCAGCGCTGCGCGCGTCGGCCAGCCCGGCCTCAAGGTCGGGCCGGGAGCCGTTTCGCGGCCCGGCGGCGCCAACCAAAAAATCACATCGTTCTCAACTTCCAGAGGCCACGCGGAGCAATCCATGCGTATCGACGCCATATCGATCGGAAAAAATCCGCCCCACGACGTCAACGTCATCATCGAGGTTGCCGTCGGCGGCGAGCCAATCAAGTACGAAATGGACAAGGAAGCCGGTACGCTCGTGGTGGACCGCTTCCTCTACACGCCGATGCGCTATCCCGGCAATTACGGCTTCATCCCGCACACGCTGTCCGGCGACGGCGACCCCTGTGACGTGCTGATCGTCAACACCCGCGCGATCGTGCCGGGCGCGGTGATGAGCGTCCGGGTGGTCGGCGTGCTCCTGATGGAGGACGAGGCCGGCGGCGACGAGAAGATCATCGCGGTGCCGTCATCGAAGCTGACCCAGCGCTACGACAAGGTGCAGAACTACAGCGACCTGCCCGACATCACGCTGCAGCAGATCCAGCACTTCTTCGAGCACTACAAGGACCTCGAGAAGGGCAAGTGGGTGAAGGTGCTGCGCTGGGGCGACGCCGACGAAGCCCGCAGGCTGATCCTCGAAGGCATCGAGCGCGCGAAGAAGAAGTGACTAACCTCGCCCCGCTTGCGGGGAGAGGTCGGATCGCATGTAGCGGAGCGGAATGCGATCCGGGTGAGGGGGTACAGGTCTCTCGACAATCCCACCTCGGAGAGGGGCCCCTCACCCCAACCCTCTCCCCGCAAGAGCGGGGCGAGGGAGCATTTCACACCGCCGGCGCCGGCAGGCCGGCAATCGCGCAGGCGGCGCGCAGCGTGTTGACCAGGAGGCACGCCACCGTCATCTGCCCGACGCCGCCGGGCACCGGCGTGATTGCGCCGGCGACATTGAGGGCTTCCTGGAACGCGACATCGCCGACCAGCTTCGGCTTGCCGCCGGGCACCGGGATACGGTTGATGCCGACGTCGATCACGGTCGCGCCCGGCTTCAGCCAGTCGCCCCGCACCATCTCGGGCCGGCCGACCGCGGCATAGACCAGATCGGCCTGGGCGCAGAGCTTCGGCAGATCGCGCGAGCGCGAATGCGCGATCGTCACCGTCGCGTTCTCGTTCAGCAGCAATTGCACCAGCGGACGGCCGACCAGATTGGAGCGGCCGATCACGATCGCGTTCATGCCTTCGAGCGAGGCGTGCACGCTCTTGGTCAGGATGATGCAGCCGAGCGGCGTGCAGGGAGACAGCGCGGCCAAGCCCCCGGCGAGCCGGCCGGCATTGTTGGGGTGCAGGCCATCGACGTCCTTGGCCGGATCGATCGCGTTGATGATGGTCTCGGTGTGCAGCGACTTCGGCAGCGGCAGCTGCACCAGGATGCCATGCACCATGGGATCGCGGTTGAGCCGCGCGATCAGCGCCAGCAGATCGGCCTGCGACACATCATCCGGCAGCTTGTGCTCGAACGAGGCCATGCCGGCGGCCTGGGTCTGGGTGTGCTTGCTGCGGACATAGACCTCGCTCGCGGGATCATGGCCGACCAGCACGACGGCGAGCCCTGGGGTGAGCTGGTGGTCACGCTTGACGCGGGCGACCTCGTCGGCGACGCGGGCGCGAAGCTCGGCGGCGATGGCTTTTCCGTCGATGATGCGGGCAGTCATGTCAGTCCCTTGTCTGCTGGTTCGGCTTGGCCGCCGTCAGCTTCCTCAATGTATCGCCGAGCCCTTTCGGATCGCCGTCCACCGCGACCTGCTTGAGCCGCGAGGTGGCGCCGGACAGCAGCTTCACCCTGGCTTTCGGCACGCCGAGCGCCTTGGCCAGCAGCTCAGTCACCGCACGGTTGGCCTCGCCGCCCTCGGCGATGGCGCGCACCCGCACCTTCACCACCGAACGGCCGTTGGGCAGCGTCTCGATCCCGTCGATGTCGTCGCGGCCGCCGCGCGGCGTCACGCGCAGCGCGATGCTGATGCCCTCGGTGGAATAGCGCCACGGATCCATCAAGGCCCCGTCGAGAAAGGGTCAGATCACGTTGGGATAGATGTAATAGGCGATCACCCGCTGGATGAACATGATGATCAGGATCACGATGATCGGCGAGATATCGAGCCCGCCCAGATTCGGCATCACGTTGCGGATCGGCCGCAGCACGGGCTCGGTGATCCGGTAGAGGAACTCGGCCACCGCGGAAACGAACTGGTTGCGCGTGTTGACCACATTGAAGGCGACCAGCCAGGACAGGATGGCGGAGGCGATCAGCAGCCAGACATAGAGGTCGAGGATGATGATGACGATGTCGAGAACAGCGCGCATATGAGGGGGGCTCGCGGGTAAGACAACCGATTGAGGCGCAACGAGACCGGACTGAGCCGCCATCGCGCTTCTTGTTTGGTCAGGATCGTTTCGGAAAACCGCTATGCGCTGGGCACTCGCGCGGTCCGCCGGGTCGGGATCACGCTCTAAATATCGGTTCATCCCCCCGCAAACAAGGGAACTGCCGGCCAGCGGGCCCGAAAACCGCGCTTTCACTGTTCTTGACTTGGCCTTGGGCGGGACTGTAAATGGCGCCCGACTGACGGCCGGGATACTCAGCAACACCCGGCCGCGATGGGGCCATAGCTCAGCTGGGAGAGCGCGTCGTTCGCAATGACGAGGTCGGCGGTTCGATCCCGCCTGGCTCCACCAGCCTTCGCTCGCTTCGCGAGCTTCGGCTCGGCAAGCCCGGATAGTCCGTCGTAGCGATGCGAGCGAAGGCTGCCGCGGCGTAGCCCGAAGGGCGAAGCCGGGCTGGTGTTATGAACTCCGACCCAATCCCTCCCCCTTACGTCCCCGTAAACCGCGGTGGCCGCTTCCCGACGAAGCTCTCGCTTCGCGAGCTTCGGCTCGGCAAGCCCGGATAGTCCATCGTAGCGATGCGAGCGAAGGCTGCCGCGGCGTAGCCCGCAGGGCGAAGCCGGGCTGAGGCAAGCTGCCCACGCCCAAAGGGCGAAGACGGACTTTTACCCACCCTCCCCCTCACGTCCCGGTAAACCTTGGCGGCCGCTTCTCCACAAAGCTCGCGACGCCTTCCCTGAAATCATTGCCCTTCAGCGCGATCTGCATCTCGCGGTTGGCATCGATGGTGGCTTCGGCGAGCGTCTGGAACGGCACGTCGTAGACCTGGCGCTTGATCACCGCGATCGCGCACGGCGAGACGAAATCGGCAAGGTCGCGGGCATAGGCATAGGTTTCCTCGCGCAGCTTCTCCGGCGAGGAGAGCCGGTTGACGAGGCCGATGCGCAGCGCCTCCTCGGCCGACACCCGCCGCGCCGACATCAACAGATCGAGCGCGTTGGCATGGCCGACGATACGCGGCAGCATCCAACTGATGCCGTGTTCGGCGATCAGGCCGCGCCGCGCGAAGGCGGTGGTGAACACCGCGCTGTCGGCGGCGAAGCGCAAATCGCAATAGAGCGCGTGGACCAGGCCGATGCCGGCGGTGGCGCCGTTGAGCATCGCGATGATCGGCTTCCTGATTGCGGGGTAGTAGGCGTAGCGCGTCTGCCAGTCGGCGCGGCGGTTCATGTCGAACGGGATGTTCTCGCCGCGCCTGACCTCGTTGGGATCGATTCCCTTCAGCGCGTCCATGTCGGCGCCGGCGCAGAAGCCGCGGCCCGCGCCGGTCAGCACGATGACGCGAACGTTGTCGTCGTTGGCCGCCACCTCCATGGCGTGGCGCACGTCGCGCTCCATGATCGCGGTCCACGCATTCATGCGATCGGGGCGATTGAGCGTGATGGTCGCGATCCTGTCGCTGACCTCATAGAGGATGTGCTCGTAGCTCACGGCGATCTCCCTGTGCCTTGTTGTTATTGATACGCGCGGCGATGCGGCCTGCGCGCGGCGGCCGACAGTAGCACATTCACCAGAATGAAAAGCGCGCGCGAAATTCCGCGTGGCGGCTATTCCGCGGCCTGCAGCAGCTGCCGCTGTGGCACGCGCGCGATCCAGCCGTCGATGAAATGCTTCAGCCACGCGCGCTCGGCGGCATCGTGGACGGCACGCTCGGCGAAGTGCAGATGACCCGGTTGTGCGCCCGGCGAATCCATCCGTGCGCAACCGCGCGTGGTCCAGCGATGCATCATCGCGTAGGTCACGTCGGGATGGAATTGCAGGCCGAAGGCGTTGCCGAACTGGAACGCCTGCACCGGGAAATCATCGCCCGCCGCGAGCAGGTCGGCGCCGGCGGGCAATTGAAATCCCTCGCCGTGCCAGTGATAGACCCGTTCCGGCCAGTCGGGGCAAAGCGCGCGGCCCGCCTCGGTCGGCCTGACCGGATAATAGCCGACCTCGACACGGCCTTGCGGATGCGGCGCGACCTCGGCGCCGAGCTGCCGCGCCAGCATCTGCGCGCCGAGGCAGATGCCCAGAAACGGACGCTGCTCGCGCAGCGGAACGGCGATCCAGTCGATCTCGCGCCGCACATAGTCGTCGCCATCATTGGCGCTCATCGGACCGCCGAAGATCACCGCGCCGGCATGCGCGTCGAGCGTTTCGGGCAGCGCGTCGCCGAAGCGCGGGCGGCGGATGTCGAGGCGGTAGCCCAGCGCGCGCAGGGCGTTGCCGATCCGGCCGGGAGTCGATGTCTCCTGATGCAGCACGATCAGCACCGGCCGCAACGAGACCTGAGCCGAGATCTGATCCAAGGCCTGATCCCCGGGCGTGACCGCGGCCGGCCTTCGGCTGGCAAAGGGCACCACGACACGGCTCTGGTCAGTCCGGAACGACATTGCCTCTGCTTAAAGTTTCGGCACGTAAGGCGCGATCATAGCTAAGTGGTCGTTAACATCGTGTGAGTTTGCGCACACCCAGGCGAAGCAAATCGCGGGCCAGAAAATAGCCTTAACGGCGACGAGTGGCTTTTCAGGGAAAGCTAGCGCTTGCGGAGCTGAAATCCGCCGACCGCCGTCAGGATGAAGGAGCGCGGAAACAGCCGGAGCAGAAACGGCACCAGCTTGATGAAGGCGCCGGGCAGCACCGCGCGCTTGTTGGCCATCAGTCCGCGATAGGCCTGGCGGGCCACCTCTTCTGGCGAAACGTTGAGGATGGCGGAATCGAATCCGGGGGCAAACCCGGCGCGATCCTGAAACTCCGATGGTACCGGGCCCGGGCAACACACGGTGACACGCACGCCCTGCGGCGCCAGCTCACAGCGCAACGCCTCGGTAAACGACAGCACATAGGCCTTGCTGGCGTAGTACACGGCCATGCCGGGGCCCGGCAGAAATCCGGCGATCGAGCCGAGATTGAGGATGCCGCCGCGGTTACGGATCAGCTGGTCGGCAAAGCGCAGCGTCAGATCGGTCAGCGCGCGGATGTTGACGTTGATGATGTTGAGCTGCTCGGCACGGTCGCGTTCGATAGCGCGGCCGAACAGGCCGAAGCCGGCATTATTGACGAGAAATTCGACCTCGACCCCGGCGTCGGTCAGGGCCTGCGCGATCCGGTCGCCCGCATCTGTGTGCTGGAGATCACAGGGGATCACAATCGGCGCTGCGCCGCCCTTGGCCCCGAGCTCGTCGGCGAGCGCCTGCAGGCGGTCGGCGCGCCGCGCCACCAGCGCCACACGGTGACCATTCGATGCAAACACGCGCGCCAGTTCGGTGCCTATGCCCGCCGATGCCCCGGTTATCAGCGTCACACGCTCGGTCACGTTTTCAAACTCTTACTGCAAATTCTAGTGAGGTACCCAACAAGGCGACGAGAGCATAGGCATGCGGTGGGACGCAAGCCGCGTGTAAGCTTGTGGACAGCGGCGAGGCACTGGTTTTGTGATGAAACGCCAGATTTTCAGTCGGATCGCCCACAATCGCGGCGGACATTAAAATTTCGTCATCCGTAATGCCAGTGACGATGCGTCCGCCGGCGCGGGCAATCACGTCAGATTGCGGCGTCCGCCGTGCCCCAGGGACCCTTTGGCAGCGCCGCCTGCTTCTCGGCGACCCGATGCTTGAGATCGATGCGGTCGCGCGAGGAAATGCCGAGCAGATCGGCGGCGCGCCAGACCACATTGTCCTCGAACTCGCTGACCTGACCGTCGGCATAGACCAGCTCCCACATCATCTCGACGATGCGCAGCCGTCCCTCCTCGTTCACCGAGCGCATGATGACACTGGTAAAGTGATAGAGATCCACGGCCTCGCCCTCGACGCGCATGGCAGAGGCGATCAACTTGTCGGCCGCGCCGCGGTCGAGCTGGAAACGGCTCTCGATCAGGCCGTGCAGCTTGCGCGTCTCGGCCGGCGTCGGCTCGCCGTCCAGCGAGACGACATGCACCAGCAGCGCGGTCGCCGCCAGGCGATAGTCGCCGTCATCGAAGGTGCGGTCGGCCTGAGCATCGGGGGAAACGATATCGGCAATGAATTGGCGAAGTCCGTCGAGCATCGTTCTCTCTGTGGAATGAAGTCTGCCTGATTTGAGCGCGATCTATCCGGCTATCAAGTTTTTCCGGATCCCGCTCCGTTGAAATCTATATGGCGTGGAAACAGAACCGGTGCAATCCGCGCAGGTTCCCGCTGCGACATTACGTTTCGGCAAGCATTACGTTTCAGCAATATGACTACGGTATCTCGTACACCACGAGCTTGTCGGCAATGCCACGCAGTGCCGCTTCCTTCTGGATCGGCTTGATCGCGGCGCGATCGAGGATGCCCGCGACCTCAGCCGATTCCATCACCGGCTGGGTCAAATGGATTTCCTGCGACGTCGACAGGCTCTGCACCCTGGCTGCGATATTCACGGTCTGGCCGAAATAATCCTGCCGCTCGTTGAGCGTCACCGCAAGGCACGGCCCCTCATGGATGCCGATCTTGACGATCAGATCTTCCTTGCCGCGCGCGGTGTTGAGCTGCTTCATCGCCGCCCGCATGCGCAGGCCCGCCGACAATGCATGCTCTGGCCGGATGAAGGTCGCCATCACGGCGTCGCCGATCGTCTTCACGACGGCGCCGTGCTCGGAAGCGATGATCTCGAGCAGCGCGTGGAAATGCGCGCGCACCAGATCGAATGCGGCGAGATCGCCGACCCGTTCATAGAGCGCGGTCGAGCCTTTGAGGTCGGTGAACAGGAAGGTGAGCGCGGTGATCTTCAGCCGCTGGTCGACCGTGAGGTTGTCGGCCTTGAACACATCGCGGAAGGTCTGGTTCGACAGCATCCGCTTCGCGGTGAGGATCGGCTTGCGCTTGCCGAGCAGCTCATGCAGCGCATCGGCCGCTACCCAAACAGCGGGCAGCACGCGGGTGTCGGTTTGGTTGTCCAGCGACAGCCGGAGCGGCCCCGGTCGCAGCACCGTGGTGCCGGTCGGCGCCTGCAGCTTGTTGAACACGATCGAGAATTGCTGGCGCTCGGTGGTCGGCTCGCCCTGCACGTCGAAGAAATGCGCCGAGTGCGTCACCGGCTCGAACACGATCAGAAACTGCTTCGGCAATTGCAGCGACAGCAGCGCCTTTTCGCCGGCCGGCAATTCCAGCGATTCCAGCGTCACCTCCTTGAGCAGGCGCTCCAGCGAGTCTTCGTTGAGCTCGATGCCTGAGCTCCAGAACATCTGGCGGACATATTCCCAGATCGGCAGCGTGTTCGGATCATGCGCGCCGATGCGGCGCACGCGCGGGCTGACGGTGAAGGCGACCTCGACCAGATCGTCGACGGACGCCTCGTAACCGGCCGCGCACAGCGCGCAATTATAGTCGTCATGACGCAACGACTTCAGCGTCGAATGCGCATCGAGCACGCCGCCGCAGCCCGGGCACAGCACATTCCAGCTCATGTCGAACAGGCCGAGCCGCGACGCATGCAGGAAGCCGGAAATCACCTTCTCCTGGTCGAGCCCGGTGCGGCTCGAGAAATCCAGCAGATTGATGCGATTGAGATCCCTATCATGACCGTCCGCGATCAGCTGCTGCATGGCATCGACGACGGCCGGATCGGTCGTCTGCCTGAGGACTGCGAAATGGGCCTGCGTATCGCTCATGGTGAGCCCCTAGATGAGCATTGGGACACCGCCGCGCAAGGTCAGCGCGGCTTGATCGTAAACACCGGCGAGCGGTTCGGCTGTGTCGTCACCACGCCGATCGGCAGCACCGGATCCTTGTCCGCCAGCGCGACGCGGAATGCGCCGACAATCTTCGCAAGCGCGAGCGTCGCCTCGACCAGCGCAAAATGCGCGCCGATGCAGACCCGCGCGCCGACCCCGAACGGCAGATAGGCGAACCGATCGGGCGGCGTTCCCGTCATGAAACGCGACGGCACGAACGCGTTCGGATCGCGCCACAGCTTCTCATGCCGGTGCAACAGCCACGGCGCAATCAGGATTACGTCACCCTTCCTGACCGGACGGCCCGCGATGGTATCGGGACCGCCTGCGGCACGCGCGATCAGGAACGCCGGCGGATAAAGCCGCATGGTTTCGTCGATCACCGCGCGGGTGAATTTCAGCCGCTCGATGTCGAGCGTGCCAGACGTCGCCGCACTCGTGACTTCGGTTGCCAGCTGTTCCTGGGTCAAGGGATCGAGCGCCAGCAGATAGAGCGCCCAGAACAGCGCGGTCGCAGTCGTCTCGTGGCCGGCCAGGATCATGGTGGCGACCTGGTCGCCGAGTTGGGCATCGGTGAAGGCCTCGCCGGTTTCAGGATCGCGCGCCGCGCCCATCAGGTCGAACAGGTCGCGGGCCGGCGCGTTGTCATCCTTGCCGGCCGCACGTCGCTCGGCCATCAGCATGCCGACGAACGCGGTCCAGCGCTTGCGGAAACGGGCGCGCCGGAAATCCTGCGGCGTCGGCCAGTTCAACGGCAGCACCAGATCGAGCATGTGCGGCCGCGCCAGCGTGTTGCCATACTCCATCACGAAATCCCGCAGCGCGGCGCCGTGGCGATCCATGCCAAACGAGAACATGGTGCGGCCGGCGATCTCCAGCGTCATCCGCTGCATCGCCTCGCGCAGATCGACCGGGCCGCCGCTCGCGGACTTCAGCTTGGCGATGGTCTCGTCGACCGCCGCAATCATGTAAGGCACCAGCGTCGTCACCGCGCGCGGCGTGAACGCCGGCGCCAGCGTGCGGCGCTGGTGTTTCCATGCCCGCCCTTCGGCGATCAATAGCCCCTCGCCCAGCATCGGACGCAGCACGCGAAGGCCGGCCGGCGTGCGGGTGTAGTTCTCGTAATTGTCGACCAGCACATGGCGGATCGCATCCGGCGTGTTGAGGATGAAGCTCGAATGGTTGAGAAAGCGGCCCTGGACAATGTCGTCCTCATAGGCGCGCTGGCCCCAGGTCTCGATCGGCGAGTTGCGCATCACCCGCATGCGCTGGAACGCGCCCATATCGTCCGGCGCGCGCGGCGGGGCCGGCGGGACCAGGGGCCGCCGCGTGACCGTGATATCGTAGACCTCGGCTATGCTCATGGTCCTCGCTTCCTGCCTCACGCGACGGCCGATCCGGCCATGCGATCCCGGCGCCAAGAAGGCGCGCGGACCCTCCACCAGACCTAATAAGTCAGCTCGGCGACCGCAATCCGATTTTCCGATACCGGCCAGGCCCGCATCATAATGCGTTCCCCGTTGAAGATCGCGGCAACCGGACGGCCGACATCGTCCGCGGCGAGCCGCAGCGTCGTCACCGAATCGGTCGGCACACCGGGCTTTACATCGGCCGGCTCCTTGCCGTCGAACAGCACGATGTCGCGCGGCAGGCCGAAATAGCCGCGCGGCCGCGACATCAGCGCGACCGCGCCTGCGCCGGCATCGGCCGGCCCCAGCGGCCGCGCCGCGCGCAGATGCACGATCTCGGACGAGCGCACAAACGGCGAGCGATAGATGTGCGTCGTCGCCGTACCAGGTGACGTCAGCACGAATTCGAGCGGCCACGACGGGTCGACCTGCGCCGGACCCCAGCGACCGTCGGCGCCGGTCTGCGAGCTGTGCAGCGGGCCGCCGATGCGCTCGCCGGTCTCCGCCGCGACATGATAGATGTCGACCGTGGCCCCCGGCACCGGCCGGTTGGTCGGCACGCCGCCGGGCGTGCCCGTGACGAGGCCGCTCAGCCTCACCGCCGTCTCAGGCACGATCTCGATCCGCGACGGCTCGTGCCTTGCGATGAATTTGTAGATCTCGCGAAAGGCGCGCGGATGAAAGGCGGTCTCGCGATGATCGACCGCGCCGAGCACCAGATTGGTCGCGCCTTTCAGCGCCGGCCCTTCCGTCGTGACGTTGGTCGGCGTGCCCGGCTTGCCGACGAAGCGGCCGTCGGCTTGCGCATATTTATCGAGGCCATCGCTGCGCAGCGTCAGGAACAGGGTGCCAACAGTCACTTCGCTGTCGCCACCGTTCAGTCCGCGCAGGAACGGACCACGCCCGTTGAATTCGTTGCCGAGCCCGTCGTCCCACGCATACACACCGTGATTGGGCGTGCCGCACAGCACCGCGTGGCTGATGTCGCCGCCGCCACCATTCTTGATGTAATTGCGGATCGCATTGCCGCCGCGCGAACTGCCGACCAGTGCGATCCGTGGCGCGCCGGTCTTCTGCTTCAGCTCCCTGATCGCCTCGGCGAGTTCGCGGCGCTGGTCCTCGGTCGAGGAGCGGCTCGCCTGCTCGATCTTGTCGTCACCGCGTGCCAGCGGATCGGTGAAATTGATCGCCGCCATGCGCTCGCGCGGCACGCCGTTCGATTCCATCCGCCAGCACGTCGTCATCCAGAGCGCGGCGTGATCGCCATTGCCGTGCACGAACAGGATCGGCGGGGTGTCACCGGCGGGCGCCGGCTGAGCCAAGGCCGACTGAGCCAAGACCGGTTGAGCCGAGGCCGGCCCGCCGAGGCGGCCGGCCAGCAGGGACAGGGCGCCGGCCCCTTGCAAAATTCTCCGCCGCGACAGCGCCATGGCCCCTTCCCCCGACCTTCCCTTGACCTTCCTCAGGTCTTTCAGTGCTTTAGCTGTGCCCTATCCTCGCCAAGAATGCCGTAATCGCTGGACAGGACACGCGTTTCGCGGGCATCAGTTGGTGCAGCCGGAATCGTCCAACAAGCCATAGCAGGCCAACCGGAACTGGATATGACCGAACCGCGTGATCGCTCCGACAGTATCACTGCACCGTTGCGGCATTCAATCTTCAGGCGAATCTGGCTCGCGAGCCTGCTCTCCAACCTCGGCATCCTGATCCAGGGCGTCGGCGCCGCCTGGGCGATGACGCAGATGACCGCGGAGGCCGACAAGGTCGCGCTGGTGCAGACCGCCTTGATGTTGCCGGTGATGCTGATCTCGATGCCGGCCGGGGCCATTGCCGACATGCACGACCGCCGCATCGTCGCGCTGGTGTCGCTGGCGATCGCGCTGACCGGCGCCACCATCCTGACCGTGCTGGCCTGGCTCAATCTGGTGACGCCGAACATCCTGCTCGCGCTGTGCTTCGTGGTCGGCAGCGGCATGGCGCTGTTCGGCCCGGCCTGGCAGTCCTCGGTCAGCGAGCAGGTGCCGCCGGAGACGCTGCCCGCGGCGGTCGCGCTGAACGGCATCAGCTACAACATCGCGCGCAGCTTCGGTCCGGCGATCGGCGGCATCGTGGTGGCGTCCGCGGGCGCCGTCGCGGCCTTCGCCGCCAATGCCGTGCTGTATCTGCCGCTGCTCGTCGTGCTGTTCCTGTGGAATCGCGTCAGCGAGCCGTCGCGGCTGCCGCGCGAGCGGCTGAACCGCGCCATCGTCTCCGGCGTGCGCTACATCACCAATTCGCCGTCGATCAAGATCGTGCTGACCCGCACCATGGTGACCGGCATCATCGGCGGCTCGGTCTCGGCGCTGATGCCGCTGGTGGCGCGCGACCTCCTGCATGGCGGCGCGCAGACCTACGGCATCATGCTCGGCGCCTTCGGCATGGGCGCGGTGATCGGCGCGCTCAACATCAGCGAGATCCGCAGCCGACTCAGCGGCGAAGCCGCCATACGGGTCTGCGCTTTGACGATGGGCGCGGCGATCGCCGCGGTTGCCGTGAGCAAGCAGCCGGTGATCACCGCCGCCGCGCTGGTTGTTGCCGGAGCGGTGTGGATGCTGGCGATCGCGCTGTTCAACATCGGTGTGCAGCTCTCCGCGCCGCGCTGGGTCGCGGGACGTTCGCTGGCGGCCTTCCAGGCCGCGATCGCCGGCGGTATCGCGATCGGCAGCTGGTGCTGGGGCCGCATCACGGATGTCGGCGGCGTCGAGATGGCGCTGTTGATCTCCGCCGGTCTGATGCTGCTGTCGCCGCTGCTCGGCATCTGGCTCAGGATGCCGCCGATCGGCGCGCGCAACGAGGACGCGACGGATGCGCTGGCCGATCCCGAGGTGCGGCTGCAACTGAGCGGGCGCAGCGGGCCGCTGGTGGTCGAGATCGAATACCGGGTGGCGCAAGACAATGCCCGCGCCTTCCACAATGTGATGCAGGACGTGCAGCTCAGCCGCCAGCGCAACGGCGCCTATGGCTGGTCGATCGCGCGCGACATCGCCGATCCCGAATTGTGGACCGAGCGCTATCACTGCCCGACCTGGCTCGATTTCCTGCGCCAGCGCAACCGCGCCACGCAGATCGAGCGCGAACTGCATCAGAAGGCGGCCGACTTCCACATCGGCGCCGAGCCGATCCGCGTGCGCCGGATGCTGGAGCGTCCGTTCGGATCGGTGCGCTGGAAGGACGAGACCCCCGACCGCGCCGCCAAGGAGGTGATCCCGGTGGTCGCGACCGCAGCGGGGAGCAGTACGTAGTCTCTCCATTGTCATTCCGGGGCGCGCGAATAGCGCGATCCCGGAATCTGGAGATTATTAGCTCGAGATTCCGGGTTCATCGCTCCGCAATGCCCCGGAATGACAGCTGATGGGTCTACTGCCCGTGATCGGCGAGCGTCTGCTGGCAGGCCTTGCTGAGGCGGCTGCGATGCTCCTTCAGGCATGCCAGCACGACCTGATCGCCCTCGCCGAGATGGGCGCGGCAGAACCGCGAGGCATCGCGTGAACAGGCATCGCGCCCCTGCTGCTGCGCCGAGGCGGCCGACGTCAACAAAACCAGCGGAACGACGGCAAACAGAAATCGGGTCATCTCTCAAAGCCTCTCAAGCGTTTTCGCGCGAAGGGGTGCCGGTTCGCGCGAAGAAAACGCGTCAAATAGGAAATCCGGAGCCCCGTTCCGATTTCATCGCAGCGGAAACGGCCCCAGGGAATGCGACGCCGGTTCTATAGCGTTTCCATGCCGCGAAGAAGCTTGAAACCGACTGTGATGGTCATCACGCATGGGTAAAGCCCGCTTTTTCTTGTCCTTCCAGCCTCTTGTTGGGATCGCGTTAAGACCTTGTTGGCATTAATCGCTCGTTACGGCTGTGGCGTATCCTTAAGTTCCGAGAGAGTGTGTAGCGATGCGTAGTGCGTTGGGCCTGATGCTGGCCAGTGTTGTAACGGCGATCGTGATCGCCGGCGTGTGGTTCTGGACCTCCTCGCCGCGTGCCGACGCGGCTCCTCCGCAAACCACGGCTGCGGCCAAGGCCGATCCGCTTCCCGCGGCGGCAAAACAGGCCGCCAGGGACGATGTCGAGACGACCGCCGCGCTGTCGAAGCGCGCCGATGCCACCCAGGCCGCGGCACCGGCCGTCACTCCTGCCCCGGCGCCCGCCCCCGTCGCGGCCGCGCCCAAATGCGCCAACCCCGACGCGCTCGGCATCAGCCGCACCGTCGTGGTCGACACCAATGGCGGCCCGGGCTTCGGCTTCCTGCAGTACAAGCAGTATGACTTCCTGACCGACAAGGAGGTCGTGCTGACCTTCGACGACGGGCCGTGGCCGACCACGCCGGCCGTACTCAAGGCGCTGGCTGACGAATGCACCAAGGCGGTGTTCTTCCCGATCGGCCTGCACACCACCTATCACCCGGACATCCTGCGCCAGGTCGCCGCCGCCGGCCACACCATCGGCGCCCATACCTGGTCGCATGCGCATCTCGCCAGCAAGAAGCTGACCGAGCAGCAGGCCAAGGACGAGATCGAGAAGGGTTTTAGCGCGGTCAAGCTGGCGCTGGGTGCGAACCCTGCTCCGTTCTTCCGCTTCCCGGCGCTGGCGCACACCCCGGCGACAACCGCCTATCTCGGCACCCGCAACATCGCGATGTTCTCGGTCGACGTCGACTCCAACGACTTCAAGTCCAAGAGCGCGGACGAAGTGATCAACAACGTGATGACCAAGCTCGACAAGGAGCACAAGGGCATCATCCTGATGCACGACCTGCAGAAGCACACCGCGCAGGCGCTGCCGACGCTGCTCCGCAAGCTCAAGGCCGGCGGCTACAAGGTGGTCTGGATGAAGGCCAAGACCCAGCTCGAGACGCTGCCCGAATACGACGCGATGATGGCGAAGACCGAGAAGCCGATCGCAACTGGCCGGCCGATCGGCAACGTCGTGCAGACGGTCGCCGAGTAACGCAGCAGACGCACTCGCAACGCAAAGCGCCCCTGGATCCGATCCAGGGGCGCTTTCGCTTTCTGAGCCACCAAAATATCGAAAACAACCCCATGCAAAGGAGCCGGCAGATGCCGGCGCTCGACCAGGCAACTTGACCCGTCGGGCAAATCAGGGATATATTTCCAATATTCCGAAATCGCGACCGATGCGCGGTTGGCCGCGGCTCGCCTGGCATCGGGCGCTGCCGGCGCAGCGGCAGCCCGCCGCAACAACGTCACCCCCTCGGCGGCATCATGGACAGGGCAATCTGCGTCATCTTCGCCCTGCAGCAATCTTGATCTGAATCAACGGCGGCTTTCCAATGTGTCGTTCGGTAGGATTGCAGGTTTCTGTTTGACTGAGTCGCCTTGCGTGCCCGAATATTCCCAGCACAGCGCGGCCATCATGAAGACCTTCGATATCACGTATCGCTATAGCAGCGACGATGTCGCGATCAGGCCCACCCCGCCGGACAGTCATGCGGCCTTGCTGCGTCTGGAGCAGGGTAACAAAAGCTTCGCCACGCTCCTTGACCACGATGAGGAGACGAGCGCGGTACAGCAGATCATCCCGGTCGATCTGCGTGACCTGGGCCTCCTGGCTGACAGCGCCGTACCGAAACAAAGACCATTTGCAGCCGTGCTCGGCTGCTCCGACGCCCGTGTACCCGTTGAACTCATTTTCAATGAAGGGCCCAATGATCTCTTCGTGGTCCGCGTCGCGGGCAATGGTCTCGGAATAGAGGTGCTCGGAAGCCTCAAATACGCAGTCGAGAACCTCGGCGGCAGCCTCAAGCTCATCGTCGTGCTCGGCCACAGCGGATGCGGCGCGCTCACGACAGCCGTCGACGTATTCCTGAATCCGCGCGAATACCTGCCGCTCGCGACCAAGCGTTCGCTCCGCAGCATTCTCGATGGCGCGCTGGTCGTGGTGCAGACTTCCGAGAGAAAGCTGGTCGCCGCGTTCGGGCCGACTGTCGTGCACCGCCCTGGATATCGAAAAGCCCTGATCGAGACGTCGGTTGTCACCAACGCCGCGCTGGCGGCTTACTCGATCCAGGAAGAACTGAGGACCAACGCCTACACCGGGATCGAAGCGGTTTACGGCGTCTATCTTCTGGAGAGCCGCGCGATATGGGCTCCCCGATCCGGTGATGTCGACGGGAGCGGGCTGGCGGCGGCACCTCGAGATCTTGCAGCGTTCGTCGATCTCGGCGACGCCATCGTGCAGTCGCAGCGCATTGAATCGCTTGTCAACGCGAAGGAATGAGCGGCGGCGTCTTCCCCCCGGTCCGAACTGGATCAAGCCCTTGCCGGGAGACGAGCCACGTCCGGCTTACGACCTTGTGAGATGCATCACGCCGTCAGCCAGCAACTGCCGACGGGTTGGCGTGGTCCAGTCGGATTGTTGGAACTTGGTCCTATCGGTGGGCCCGTATCGCTGTAGTTTTTGCGCCTTGAGACAGGGTCTCGGCGCAACGCCGCGCTCGTACACGCCAGCATCCACAGCACCAGCCTGTGTGCCGCGCCTCCGACGATGATCCGGGAATAGATTCGTCGGTCTGGCCCTCTCTTGCATGATGCCCGAACCCTGGAGAGCTCAGTGAGTGCATTCGAACAAGGTCGCGTACGGTCGGGCGACGATGGCTTGGCGAATACGGCCACCGAAAAGCTGCGTTCGATGATCCCGGCGGCTGGAGCGATGGCCTATCCGTTCCTGCTCGATGCATTTCATCTCGCGGTCTCTCCCGCTGCTGGTCCGGCGTCGTTTGGGCGACTGGTCCTGGCGGCGCTTTGCCTGTTGGCCGCGACCGCCGCGCCCTTGCTGGGTCTTGCCTGCGCGTATTGGATGACCAGGGCCGAGCCTTCGTCGTTCGAGCTGCGCGCCCGCCGCCTTGCCTATGCCAGCATCGCTGCGCCGCCCTTGTTCGTGCTGACCGGCGTCGGTCTCGGCCTGCTGCACATCCCAATCAGCGACGAGCTCGTCTGGGTCGCAGGTTGGGCGGCCGCATGCCTCTTTGTGCTGCTCGGCAGCGAGCAAGAGCGCCCGGCAAGGTCAGCCGCGATTGCGCCATCGATCGCCAAATGGCGCGTGATGCATGGCATCGCCGCAGCGGTCATCCTGCTCTACGTCGCGTTTCACCTCACCAATCATCTGCTGGGTTGGCTCGGACCCGATGTCCACGCCGCCGCGATGAAGGCGGGACGCACGGTCTATCGATCGCCGATGGTCGAACCCATCCTCGTCGGCCTGATGCTGTTCCAGGTCGCCGTCGGGATGCGGCTCGCCTGGCGCTGGAGCTCGGCGCCGGCGGATGCCTACCGCGTGTTTCAGATCGGCTCCGGCGTCTACCTCGCGGCGTTCATCGTCACTCATCTGAACTCGGCATTGGTCTCGGCGCGCGCCGTGCACCATATCGACACCAACTGGGCCTGGGCGTCCGGTGCGCCGACCGGCCTGATCCACGACGCCTGGAGCATCCGCCTGGTTCCGCACTACGCACTCGGCGTGTTCTTCGTCCTCGCCCACCTGACATCGGGATTGCGCGGCGTCCTGATCGCGCATGGCGCGGCCACAACACTCGCCGATCGGGTCTGGGCCATCGGACTCGCGGCCAGCGGGCTGGTCGCGATTGCGATCATGAGCGGATTGTGTGGGGCGCGGGTCTAGGAGACAATGTCGAATCCGCTATCGACAACGCGCCCGGGATCAGAGACTAATGCGGGAAGTATCCTTGAGTAGTGGCACCGCACGAGAGATCGCGCCATCTATTGCAGAGCACCTGCGGATGCATCTCCCGCAGGCATCTCGGGTGCGGGATCGACCGGCGGATGACGAAGATAAACTTGTTTCTTTAGCGCAGTAAAAATTTCGGTTTGCAGAAAGGCCATGACCGCGAAAACGATGGTCATGTATTCGCTTAGTTCGACATCGGTCGGAACCTTTAGGCGGTCACCATGCGCAATTGCGTTTCGAATTCCAAGGAGCTTCGCAAGCTTAGATTCGTGCTGCTCCACCGAAGCATAGCTCAAGCCGAGTTGAAACAGCATCTTACGAAGCACATCCGGCGAGAGATTTGACTTAGTATCAATGACTCGGTCTGGGATATCGAGTTTGCCGGAAGACACGCTATGAAAGGCATCTAGGAAGATTTGCTCACGTGCCGCCAAGTGCAATTGTGCGTCGTCGGGCATGCTTCGTCGAAAAGCGGGATGCTTGCTTTGTGGATCGCGCAACGCAGCGAAAACTTTCGAAAGGCTCGCCGCAGCGATCGGAATCGAAGCATCGCTGCAGCGCATCCCCGAAGAGTTCAGCGCCGCGGCATACGAAAACAACGAGAATTTGCAGAATCCCTCCAAGTGGGCGTACGCTACTAGAATGAGGGACCGCTTTATCATGTTCTTTTCATCGTCTAACCTGCTCATCGCAAGCAGACGTTCAATCAATCGAATCTCGCTCTCTCGGCTCCGCCGGTCAGCTTCAAGATCGCTGTAGACCGATTCAGGGGATTGCATTCGTAAGTCTCGCTTCGACGAGCGTGATCCTCTCGTTGAGCAGCCCAGGCGAGTTCTTTCCGCCACCGGTCGTTTTTTGAACGAAAGTGTTATCAAGCTTGATAGCGATCAGCGCATCACGAAGCGTCTGCATCTGCGCCTGATTGTCAGGGTCCAGCTTTTCGATTACTGCCTGTAACGCCATAGTCACGGCTTCGTAGTGATAGATACTGAATCCTGCGGCAAGGTCGTTGCCTGCTTTGTTTCGGAAGGCAAACGATTTTTCAGCGAGTGTTCTCTGCAGCACCAGGAAGGTCTTTCTGAAGTTAGCCTCTTCGGCCACGTAATCAAATGATAGATCGTTCTCTGGGTCAGCAACGTCCTCCATGTACTCGGTCAAGAACTCAGACACATCGTGCTTGAATGACGCCCGTCTATTTTTTAGCGCGAAGAAGCGAAGCACTAATTCCTGATCTACGGCGGACAGCACCCGAGCTTGCGTCAACGCCTCCGTGCAAGTTTGAAATACCTCAACCTTACTCATGTTGACGATAAAGTCGGGAAACTGACTGCTTAGCATTCGAATTGCGCAGTTTCGCAGCTGCTGCTCAGACAAGCCCTCGCCGCCCGTATTGAGCCGCTTGAACATGTGATACTTGAAATGAGAGTCGGTCCCTTTGCGGACTACCTCAACACGGATGAATGCGCGCTTTAGGCGAATCTGCAACGACGCGGGCAAATCGCTAAACTTTTTTCCGTTGAGCGATTTGACGATATCGCAATCCGTTAGGGTCAAAAAATCACCCTTTGCCACCGGTGGGTCTAGGTGCTCCGCCTTCAACTGCCCTCGAAAGTGGAGATATGACGAAATGCGTTGCAATCCATCGATCAATTGATAGCGACCGTCTTCCACTTCTATCACGAAGATAGGCGGCACCGGCATTTCCAGAATCAAGGATTCTATAAAGCGTGAGCGCTGCCCTTCCGACCATCGGAACAAACGTTGATAGTCGGGAGTGATGTCCAGCTCGGGCGGTTCGGCTGCTGCCATATCCAATAGTTCGTTGAAGGAAATGTCCAGCGCGGTCGTGCTGACCCGCTTTAGCGTGCCGCTTATCTCGTCTACAAGTTCAGTGCCGTCAGCCATTTATCGCTCCGACATCTTCTCAAAGCATAGGACAGATTCAACTGCAGTCGAACTCTTGCGATAGTTTCTTGTCTTTGGATTGATTCCCGACATTGACCGTCGAACTTCAAAATCGGCACGTTGCCTCAAGGCAAGCTGCCTTCGCTCCGCAATTTGGGTAAGATATAATGGGACGTCATTGTGGATATCCTTGTAAAAGGAGTCCTGTACCACAAAGATCGCCGATCCCTTTGACTTCAGCGAGTTGGCGATTGCCGCGACAGAGCGGGCTAACTTGTCGAAGTAGTCGACATGAGTTTTGATGTAATAGCCGTTCGACGCCTTGGAGGGATGCTGTTCAACGCGGCGCAGGAATTTCTGACATGCGGGCCCCCAACTGTCATCCCTTTCAACAGTTCCGACAGGCACTCGCGTTGAACCAATCATTTTCCGCCCGAGTGATCCGGTGTCGATGGCGACGAATGGAGCAATGACGGCTAATTCGACTCGGGTGGCCGCAGTATAGTCGATCCGTGTACAGTATGGCGGCGACGTGAGAACGGCGTGAACACTGCCACGCGACAGCTGAGGAGACGTACTGTCCGCAATTCGTATATCAAATGATTGATCCGCCGCTGCGTGCACTACGTCTGTAGAGAGTACCGTCGCCATGGCTTCTATCTGAGTCGTAAACAGGCCTTCGATTAGAGCGCGATCAGCGTTAATGCGCTTATCTTTCACGTCAGCGATTTTTAGCCAAGTAGGATTCGTGGAACGAAATGGCTTGGTGAGATCGCGCATCACGGAAAAAAGGCAGACATAGAAGCTCGCCGCAATGCTGGACATCTGACCAAGGTCAACGTCGTTGCTTGATAGCGTTCTCGGCCCGACCAAATTGTCGTTTATGCTGCGTTCAATTGTCCGGAGGACTGTCGCTGTCTTCACATCGAACCACGACAAAAGCGGATCGTCCTGCTTGATTGCAGCCCTACGGTCCGCTCCCTGCAAAATCGCCTTCGCGAGCGGTTCAAGTGCGTCAATCTCGCTAAACGGCAGCATGCGCGCTCGCGAAATTATGACCATCACAGGGTTTATGTCTAACCCAATAGCTTTGTGCCCACGATGAACGGCCGCGTACGATGTGGTGCCACTGCCATTCCAAGGATCGAGTACGGTGGCACCGGGCTTCAGGTTCAAGTTTTCCAAGATTTCGTTAGCAAACGACTCTGGGAAACCAGCGTAGTATGGGAAAAATCTTTCCCAACTGGTCTGCGCATGACCATCACGCTTCGGGGAGGAAATCGGACGCCCGCTGAGCGGCATTTTTTTCGTTGATCCTTCAAGACTACACTCAATTACACGCGATTCGTCCTTTTCGTTAGCCCGCCAGCGCGACTGGCGCACGTCAGAAGCCGTTTCATTCAGAGTGCAGCAATCTTGCACTACCGCGCGACGCGTGCTGTGAATGAGAGGAGCTGTTCCAGTCGAGAGCCTTCGTGCCTATGAGCTCGCGGCGCCGCCCGCCTACCTGATCGCCGACCGTAGCGCGGGCTCTATGGCTTCAGCTCAAACCACGATGCCGTACGCTCGCTGCACCGCGTTGAGGCTTCGCCCGCCGGCCGCCGACAAGGATCCCGGCATAACCCGTGGCGGTTTTAAACTACTGACGTGACACGTGAAAAGACTGGTGCCGCAAGAGGGACTCGAACCCCCGACCCCGTCATTACGAATGACGTGCTCTACCAACTGAGCTATTGCGGCGAACCGTTCGGCAACGGCCGGATCATGCGGCCACCTGATATCGGGCATGACCCCGATTGGCAAGGACAACGCGGGTATCGAACCATACAGCCGTTACCTAACCGCGAATTAGCTTCCCAAACGTGACAGAAATCCGCGCCAGCCGCCCGCCTGGGCCTTAGGCGGGCCGATTTGTTCCGCAAATTCGTCCACCGGGCCGTCCTCGTCGACCCCGGGGTCGTCGGGGGCCCGGATGATCGGGATCACGGCCGGAATCGGCGCAGGCGCGGCCTTGGGCAGGTCGGCCCTCGACCGGAACAGGGGGGCCGGCGCCGGGGTCGCCGATTCGGCGGCCGGCGCGGGAGCTGGTTCCGGAGCGGCGGGTTCGGCCGGGGCCTGGGCGGGCTCGGCCTCGATGGCCGCCGGCAGCGGGGCGTTATCCTGCGCCGTCGGCGCGGCCGGCTCCGAGGGCTTGACCTCGACTGGCTTGATCTCGACCGGCTTCACCTCGACCGGCTCAACCGGCCTGACCACTTCAGGCTCGCTGGCGACTTCCTTTGGCGGCTCGACCCGCCGCGGCGCCAGCATCGCCTCCTCGAAGGGCGACGGCTCGATCGCATGGCCCTTGTCGGACGGCAGCGCCGCCACCGGGGTCTGCCACTGGAAGGCGTCGAGCCGGCCGGTGACCGGCGAGACCGGACGCCAGCGGTCCGACACATAACCGTCGGCGGTCCAGACCGGATCGTGCAGCGCGCGCACCGCGCGCAGGGTCCAGGCCCGCGCCCGGCCGCTGTCGCCATGCTCGGTGCGCTCGATCTCGGCCATCAACAGCGCGACGCGTTGCGTCGGCGCCGCGATGAACGGCTCGAGCGCCGCGCGCGCCTTGGCGAACTCGGCGGCGTCGATCGCGGCGCGCGCGATCGCCAGCGCGCCCTCGATATGTCCAGGCGTTTTCGCCGCCAGCGTCTCGACCCGCACCAGGCGCTGGCGCGCGGAATCGCCGAGCCGCACATGCGAATAGGCGTCGGCGAGATCGGGATGCGGCTGCGCCAGCCACGCGGTCTCGACGATGCGCATCGCGCGGCGCACCTGATGCGCCTCGCTCTCGAACTTCGCTGCGAGCACCGCGGCCGGGATCAGCGTCGGCGCCAGCTTGACCGCCTCCACCGCGCTCGAGCGCGACAGGTCGCGATCGACGGTCTCGAACTCCAGCGCCCGCGCCGTCAGCAGCACGCCGCGCTGCCGCCGATAGGTCGCCTTGTCGATCAATCCGGCGCTCTGGTTGTTGTCGATGATCGACAGCGCGCCGGCCCAATCGCCCTTGGCGCAGCAGAAGCCGAGCACCGCATGCGAGGCCCATGACGACGACGGCGACATCTTCAGCGCTTCCTCGGCGATCATCACGGCCGCCACCGGATCGTCGGCGCGCTGCGCCTCGATGAACAGACCGCGCAATCCAAGCAGCCGCGTGTCCGCGCGCTCGGCCATGGCGCGGAAGGCGCGCTGCGCGCCGTCACGATCGCCGTCGAGCTGCGCCGATTGCGCGTGCAGCAGCAATGCCAGCGGATCGTTTGCAGCGTGGCGCCGCGCCACTTCGGCATGCGCGCGCGCCGCCGAGGAGTCGCCATGCCCGATCGCAAGCAGGCCTTGCGTGATGGCGTGGCGGCCGCGGGCGTGGCGTCGCTCGCGCCGGCCGCGGCGGATGTGGCCGGGAATCTTCCAGAGCCCGCGCAGGATCACGCCGGCGACCATCGCGACGACGACGACGAGGCCGAGCAGATACATCGGCTGCTTGGACGTGAAGCGCAAGCCGCCCCAATTCAGCACGAGATCGCCCGGCTGATCGGCCAACCAGGCCGCACCCGCTGCAGCGAGCGCGATCAGCAGCAGGAACAGAATGATCCGGATCATCAAAGACCTATTGCAAAGACTTACTGGTTGACCGTGGCGAGCGCCGCCATGGCGTTGTCGGCAAATTTACGCGACGCGTCGAGCGCGGCGCGACGCGCGTCCACCTTGGCGAGCCAGGCTTGCGCCGCCGTGCGATCCGCCGGCGGCAGCGACTTCAGTTCACGCTCGGTCAATGCGAGGTCATTATGCAGGGCGGCCGATGTCACGCGCGCGACGATGCTGCCGCGATCGGTCCCCGTGCCGTCGGTCCGCTCGATCTGGATCAGCGTGGAGGCACCGGCCTTCAGACGATCGACCAGCCCGGCGCTGGCCGCCGCAGCCTCAGGCGGAGGCGGCGCAAGTTTCGGCACGATCTCGATCAGCTCGCGGCACAGCGCGTTCGGGCTCGGCACGCCCGAGGTCGCAAACGTCGCGAGCGGCTTCAGCACCTCGGCATCATCCGACAGCGCTTTCGCGGCTTCGAGCGCGGAGGCATAGGGATCGCCGTGACGCACCGCGACGTCGAGCAGCGATGCCGCGACGACGCGGCGCAGCGGCACATCGTCGGCCTTCGCTTCGGCCTTGGTGTCGGCGATCTTGCCGTCCTGCCTCGCGATCGCCGCACCCTGCGCCTTCACCGCGCCTTCGACCTTGTCGATACGCGCCGTGATCGCGGAGACATCAGGCGCAGCCGCACCATCGCGCGGCGCGGCCTTCGCGTCATTGGCGGCCGCCGCAAGCTTGTCGGATTGCGCCCGCGCCGCGGCGAGTTCGGTGCGCAGTGCGGCGATCGATTTGTCGAGCGCCTCCAGCCGCGCCGTCGCCGCGGGATCGGCGGCCGCCGCGACCGGCCTGTCGGCTTTCGATTCCAGCGCACTCAGGCGCGTGCCGAGCTGGTCGATGGCGGCACTGGGTTGCGGCGCCGAGACCGGCTGCACGACGGGCCAGCCGAGCAGCCAGCCGACCCCGATCACCAGCGCCGCCGCGACGGCGCCGGATATCGGAGCCACCACCCAGGGCGATACCGGCCGCGCCGGTTCGGCGTCCGGCGCCGCGGAGGCGGTCTCGGGCTGCGGCTCCGCTTGCGGTGCGGCATCGCCTTGGGGCTCGGCCCCGGGCGTCGCCGCGTCCGCGGACGCCTTGCCGGCATCCGGGTCGGCCTCCTTGGCGACTTCCTTGGCGGCTTCCTCGGCCCCCTCCGCCGTCGACGGTTCGCTGGAGATTTCGGTCGCCTGAAGATCGATGGTCGGCGGCGCGCGCTTGGGCCGGGAATCCGGCGAAGATCCTGGGTCGTCTGGCCTTTCTTCAGCCATCGCGGGGGTCCTCAAAACTACTGGCCGCATACTGTAGAGCATGATGCGATCCGATTGAATTGGATCATGCTCTTGTCCTTTTGTTTGGTCGCGTTTTCTTAACGCGAACCGGTCCCCACTTCGCTTGAAAACGCTCCGCCAGAATCGGCCCAGGTTCTTAGAGCACGATCCGAATAGCCGAGCATTGCCTAACATCATGGTCAGACGAAAGAATTATTCCGGTCTCGGCCGCAGGGTGCGGCTGAGCGCCTCCAGCAGGGCATTTTCGTCCGGCCGCGCCGCCACCACCACCTTGGTCGCGCCGGCGTCATGGAGCACCGCGGCGACGGCCGCCGAGATGCAGCATTGCGGCAAGGCGAGCGCCGAAATCTCGATCCCGTCGGCGCGTATAGTGTCCAGAAAGGCCTGCGCGCTGCGGCGGGAATAATGCAGCACCGCGGTGATCCGGTTCGCCATGAAGGCGTCGCTGACCTCCCTCGGGAAGCCGGCCACCGGCGCCATCCGGTAGGTGGTGTGGGTGACGACGCTGAGCCCGCGCTCGCCGAGCTCGCCGGCGAGATCGCGCGACAGGTCGGCGCCGGCGAGATAGAGCAGCGTCGCAGACGCCGGCAGCTCGCCGGCCTCGACCCGTGCGAGCACGAGATCGCGCAGCGAGACTGCATCGCCCTTCGCCACGATCACCTTGTCGAAGCCTGCGGCGCGCGCCGCATCGGCGGTGTGCGCCCCGACCGCGAACAGCGGCAGCCGCAGCAAGCGGCTGGTCGCGAGGTCGACGGCGCGCAGCGCATTGGCGCTGGTCAGGATGACGGCATCATAATCCGCATCGTCGTCGCCGCGGAACAGCACCGGCTCGAAGCGCAGCACCGGCGCCGACAGGGCGTCAAAGCCGCGTTGGCGCAGCGTCGCGAGCGTCGCGTCATTATCCGGATGCGGTCGTGTGACAAGGATTGTCAGGGTTTCAGGCCTCCAGCCGTATAAATTGGACGTCGGCGACCGATTGCACTTTAAGACCTCGCAATGCTACCCCGGAGCGGACGTTTTGATGAGCATCATCTTGCGGGACACCGGTTCCGGCCTGTCCGGATCATGCTCGTAGCACAAGGACCGAAATTGGGACACGAACCGCCGATGCTGGTGCTGGGGATCGAGACCACCTGCGATGAAACCGCGGCCGCCGTGGTCGAGCGCCAGGCTGACGGGCAGGCGAAAATCCTCTCCAACGTGGTGCGCTCGCAAACCGACGAGCACGCCCGCTTCGGCGGCGTGGTGCCGGAGATCGCGGCGCGCGCCCATGTCGATCTGCTCGACGGCATCGTCGCCACTGCGATGAAGGAGGCCGGCATCGGCTACCGACAATTGTCGGCGGTCGCGGCAGCCGCGGGCCCCGGCCTGATCGGTGGCGTGATCGTCGGTCTCACCACCGCAAAGGCGATCGCGATGGTGCACGATACGCCCCTGATCGCGGTGAACCATCTCGAGGCACACGCGCTGACGCCGCGGCTGACCTGCGCGCTGGCGTTTCCCTATTGCCTGTTCCTGGCCTCGGGCGGACACACCCAGATCGTCGCCGTGGTCGGCGTCGGTGAATATGTGCGGCTTGGCACCACGGTCGACGACGCGATGGGCGAGGCGTTCGACAAGGTGGCGAAGATGCTGTCGCTGCCCTATCCCGGCGGACCCGAGGTCGAGCGCGCGGCCGCCGGCGGCGACCCGACGCGGTTTGCCTTTCCGCGTCCGATGCTCGGCCGCGCGGACGCGAATTTCTCGCTGTCGGGACTGAAGACGGCGGTGCGCAATGAAGCCAGCCGGCTGAAGCCGCTCGAGCCGCAGGACGTCAGCGATCTCTGCGCGAGTTTCCAGGCCGCGGTGCTGGAATCGACCGCGGACCGCCTGAGCGTCGGCCTAAAGCTGTTTCAGGAGCGGTTCGGCACGCCGCGCGCGCTGGTCGCGGCCGGGGGCGTCGCCGCCAACCATGCGATCCGCAGCGCGCTGCAGGAGGTTGCGGCGAAGGCGCAGACCACGCTGATCATCCCGCCGCCGGCGCTCTGCACCGACAATGGCGCGATGATCGCCTGGGCCGGTGCCGAACGGATGGCACTTGGCCTCACCGACACGATGGAGGCGCCGCCGCGCGCGCGCTGGCTGCTCGACGCCAACGCCAAGGCGCCGGCCGGCTACGCCAACAGCCGCGCCGGATATTGAACAATGTACGACGGGGCGCGCATCAGGCACCGTCGCACCTCGCCCCGCTTGCGGGGAGAGGTCGGATTGCGCAGCAATCCGGGTGAGGGGGTACAGGTCTCAACACTCGGCTCGCTCGCGGATAAAGCCCCTCACCTCAACCCTCTCCCCGCAAGAGCGGGGAGAGGGAGCGAAGACAGGCCCGCCTGATGCCGGCGCATATGTCCGTGAGCGTGATCGGAGCCGGCGCCTGGGGCACGGCATTGGCCGATGTCGCGGCGCGCGCCGGGCGCAAGGTGACACTGTATGCGCGCAATGCCGAGCATGCCGCGCAGATCCAGGCGATGCGGGTCAATCCGCGGCTGGCTGGTGTCCGGCTTCATCCCGGCATCGCCGTGACGTCGGACATCGCCGCCGCGGCACAGGCCGACATCATCCTGGCCGTGACACCGGCGCAGCATCTGCGCGCGGCGGTCGGGCATCTTGCGCCGCATCTCAAACCCGACACGCCTGTCATCGCCTGCGCCAAGGGCATCGAGCACGGCACGCATAAATTCATGACCGAGGTGATCGCGGAAGCCGCGCCGCGCGCCGTACCCGCGATCCTGTCGGGGCCGAGCTTTGCCGACGACGTCGCGCGCGGATTGCCGACCGCCGTCACGCTGGCCACCAGGGACGAAACGCTGGCACGCGCGCTGGTCCAGGCGCTCGGCTCGGCGACCTTCCGGCCCTATCACACCACCGACGTGCGCGGCGTCGAGATCGGCGGCGCGGCCAAGAACGTGCTGGCGATCGCCGCCGGCATCGTGGTCGGCAAGAGTCTCGGCGCCTCCGCGCTCGCCGCGCTGACCACGCGCGGCTTCAGCGAGCTCGCGCGCTTGGGCCGCGCCTGCGGCGCGCGCACCGAAACGCTCTCAGGCCTGTCGGGATTGGGCGATCTCCTGCTCAGCTGCTCGACCGCGCAATCGCGCAATTTCGCACTCGGCCTCGCGCTCGGACGCGGCGAAGCCGCACCGGTCGGCAAGCTCGCCGAAGGCGCGTTCACTGCGCCGGTGCTGTGCGAGCTCGCCGCCGCGCAGAAGGTCGACATGCCGGTGTCAAACGCGGTCGCCGCGATCCTGGGCGACCGGCTGACCATTGACGCCGCGATCGAAGGCCTGCTGACGCGGCCGTTCAAGGCGGAGTAACGCACGTCACGGTCGCGCGTGGCGGAGCTTCACGATCCGTGCGCGGCATACTAGCGTGGCGGCGAACCGTCGGATCCCGGTCCAACAAATCGAAAAACGGATCCCAAGGGAAAAACCATGCGTCAACCGCATCGCGCCATCCTTTCGATCAGCCTCGCCGTCGCCCTCACCGCCTCATCCACTATCGCCCACGCCCAAACGGCCGCCACCTACGACGACCTTGCCAAGAGCGAGGCCGCCGCCAATGCCGACAACGGCAAGCGGGTCGCGCCACTCAAATCGATCGGCAACCCAACCGCCGACGTGTCTGCCGAGATGCAGGCGATGATCGGCGCGCCCTATCCGCCGCATTTCAATGCCGACCCCAAAACCCCGGCGGAATGGAAGGAGTTGATCGATCGCCGCGCCAAGCTTCTGATCGCGGGTGTTCCGGCGCTGAAGGCGAAGCTCGGCGTCAAGGTCGAGGAAACCAAGCTTGCCGGCGTGCACTGCTACATCGTGACCCCGAACAAGATCGCGCTCGAGAACAGGCGACGTCTGCTGATCCACGTCCATGGCGGTGGTTACGTGTTCGGCCCCGGCGAAGCCGCGTTGCCGGAAGCCATCATGATGGCGGGCTTTGGCGGCTTCAAGGTGATCTCCGTCGACTACCGGATGCCGCCGGACTTCCCCTATCCGGCCGCGATGGACGACGCGATGGCGGTCTGGAAGGAGGTTCTGAAATCGCACGAACACCGCCGGCTGGCCGTCTTCGGCACCTCGACGGGCGGGGCGATGACCCTCGCGATGGTGTTGCGGGCGAAGGACGAGAAGCTGCCGCTGCCCGCCGCCATCGCGCCGGGCACGCCGTGGTCCGATATCGACAAGATCGGCGACAGCTACGCGAGCAATGAATGGGTCGACAATGTGCTGGTGACCTGGGACGGCTGGCTCGGCCGCGCGGCGAAGCTTTATGCAAACGGCACCAGCCTGAAGAATCCCTACATTTCGCCGATCTATGGTGACTTCAAGGGCTTCCCGCCGACCATCCTGACATCGGGCACGCGCGATCTGTTCCTCAGCAACACGGTTCGCACGCATCGCAAATTGCGCCGCGCCGGCGTGATCGCCGATCTCAATGTCTATGAGGGGCAGTCGCACGCCCAGTACCAGTTCAACGCCGACGCGCCCGAGACGAAGGAGGCGTTCGCCGACATCGCCAGGTTCTTCGATCGATATTTGAAACAGTAAGTGCGCGCTGCGCCAGGATCGGATGCCCGCGCTTGTCGCGGGCATCCACGTCGCTGTAGATTGCAGCGCAATCGAACGGGGTGAGTTGCGATGAATTACTGGCTGGTGAAATCCGAACCGTCGGTCTGGTCCTGGGACCATCAGGTCGCCAAGGGCGCGAAGGGCGAAGCCTGGACCGGCGTGCGCAACTTCACGGCACGGCAGAATCTCGTCAACATGAAGAAGGGCGACAAGGCGTTCTTCTATCATTCCAACGAGGGCAAGGAGATCGTCGGCATCGCCGAGATCATCAAGGAAGCCTATCCCGACCCGACCGACAAGACCGGCAAGTTCGTCTGCGTCGACATCAAGGCCGACAAGCCGCTGAAAACGCCGGTGACGATGGCCGCGATCAAGGCGGACAAGAAGCTCGCCGACATGGCGCTGGTAAAGTATTCGCGGCTTTCAGTGCAGCCGGTGACCGCGGAGGAGTGGAAATACGTCTGCAAGATGGGCGGGCTGTAGCGTTCCACGAACTCTACCGTCGTCCCTGCGAAAGCAGGGACCCATAACCACAGGCGCGCGTTGTTGGAGCGCGCTGGGGCTCCAGCTCGTTTCCGCAACCAACATTTGGGGTAATGGGTCCCGGCTTTCGCCGGGACGACGGGCTTGCCGGACCTACGCCCCCGCCGCCATCACCACCTGCGCCAGCAATTGCTCGCGCTTGGACTGGGTGCGGTAGCCTCCCATCGTCGCGGCGAAACGTTCGAGGATGCCGTCCTCGAATGCGGTGACGATGGTGTCGTGGACATAGCTCTTGCGGCAGATCGCCGGCGTGTTGGACAGCTGGTCGGCGGCGGCACGGATCGCATCCAGCACCTGGCGCTTACGGCCGCGCTGGCTGGTGGCCGGCGTGATCCGGGACAGCGATTCCACGACGACGGCCGACGCCATCAGGGTGCGGAAATCCTTCAGCGAGATCTTGATGCCGGCGATCTCGCGCAGGAACGCGTTCACCGCCGTGGTCGAGGCGGCCCGTACCACGCCGGAGCGGTCGTAATACTGAAACATGCGCTTGCCCGGGACGCCACGCAGGATGCCGATCGCACGCACCAGCTTGGCCGCATCGCATTCCTTGCGCACGGCCTTGCCGCCCTTGGCCTTGAAGGTCAGCACCAGGGAATCGTCCTCAAGCGTGACGTTGGACTTCAAGAGCGTGGTGGCGCCGCGGGTGCCGTTGAGGCGCGCATAGGATTCGTTGCCGGGCCGGATCGCGGTACGCGCGATCAGCTCGATCACCGCCGACAGCGCGAACTCGCGCGTCGGCTCGTCCCCGGACAGAAACGCCGAGACCTTGCGCCGGATCTTCGGCAGCGCGGCCACCAGCTTGGCGAGGCGATGCGCCTTGCGCTGCTCGCGAACCTTCTCCCAGTCGGCGTGATAGCGATATTGCAGCCGGCCCGCCGCATCGCGGCCGACCGCCTGCAGATGCGAGCTCGGATCGCTGGAATAGCGCACCTGGCGGTAGGCCGGCGGAACGGCCATCGCGTGCAGCCGGCGGATCGTCCGCGCATCGCGGACCCGCGAGCCATTGGCACGGACGAATGAATAGGTCTTGCCGCGCTTGATGCGGCGGATGGTCAGCTCGTTCTGGTCGCCGAGCCGCAGGCCCAGATCGCGTGCCAGTTCTTCAACCGTCGTTCTGATGGCAGCGGGTGCGTCGAGCTTGAGCTTTGCCGGCGGCTGCAGCCTGGCCCGCGGCGGCTTGGACGGCCACTGGCCCAGTGCCTTTGCCAAGGCGACAGCGGGATCGGCGGAAGCGGGCCGCACAGCCGCGATATTCTGCTGATCCATCATTACTCTCGCAAGACGCCTTGTTCCGCTGTTCTCCCGGTAATGCCGTTGCTTCGGGCTTCGTTCCGGTGGGCCGTCCGGCCTCGGAAACGCGATTTAGGGCGTCGGGACCGACATTGCGAGTCGCGAATCAGTTATTGACGGTGTCAAAGTACCTTTCATGGGTGCCATTCGCCCGCTAACGTTGATTTTGGGCTGCCCGGGATCGGACAAAATGACGCGAGCGCGGTACCGGAAACCGGCGTTTGGACACCGCCGGAGTCCACCGCGGTCCCCCCAGATCAGGTCAGCGACCTTGCCCTTTCGCGCGCCGCTCTCGCCGGGGCGCGGCTCGAGCTCGGCAGCCACGGGCCGGTCCAACCGCTGGCCGCAATCAAGGATTATGCGGTCACGAACGTGTTGACGCAGCTCATCGCCGCGGCGTCCGACAATTCGTTCAATTGTGCCTGAAGCCGTCGATCAAAATCGGCGTCAGCGCATCGTCATCGCACGCGACACTGCTGCGGTGGCGGCGAACGGCGCAGAGAACGATACCACTACGACCAAGAGACCAGTGACCCCGAGCAAGCGATGGCGCATAGGTTTCTCTCGTCGATGCGTTGCGGTAAGCCGTCCTATCACAAGCGGAAGCCGGCGGACTATCCGGCGGCTTCAACGCGACGAAAGTGACAGTCCTTTTTCCTTGCCGGGCCGGAATGCGGCAACGCATAATCGCGGCAATGATCAAGACGGCTTGCCGTCGCGTCGTGCGCGATCGGCAATGAGTGGAGGAAAATGATGTCCGAGAAGATCTATGACGTGTCGGCCGACTGGGCCAAGCGCGCCTATATCGATGACGCCAAATATCGCGAGATGTACGCGCACTCGGTCAAGGACCCGAACGGCTTCTGGGCCGAGCACGGCAAGCGGATCGACTGGATCAAGCCCTTCACCAAGGTCGAGAACGTCTCCTTCGCACCGGGCAACATCTCGATCAAATGGTTCGAGGATGGCGTGCTGAACGTCGCCTGGAACTGCATCGACCGCCATCTCGACAAGCGCGGCGACCAGACCGCGATCATCTGGGAGGGCGACGATCCCTCCGAATCCAAGCACATCACCTACCGCCAGTTGCACGACGAAGTCTGCAAGATGGCCAATATCCTGCGCACGCGGAACGTCAAGAAGGGCGATCGCGTCACGATCTATCTGCCGATGATTCCGGAAGCGGCCTACGCCATGCTGGCCTGCGCGCGGATCGGCGCCATCCATTCGGTGGTGTTCGGCGGTTTCTCGCCGGACAGCCTCGCGCAGCGCATCAAGGACTGCGACTCGAAGGTGGTGATTACCGCCGACGAGGGCCTGCGCGGCGGCAGGAAAGTGCCGCTGAAGGCCAACGTCGATGCCGCGATCGCCAAGACCGGCGGCGTCGATTGGGTCGTGGTGGTGAAGCGCACCGGCGGCAAGATCGACATGAACCCGACCCGCGACCTCTGGTATCACGAGGCCGCTGCCATGGTGACGACGGAATGCCCGGCCGAGCATATGCACGCCGAGGACCCGCTGTTCATCCTCTACACCTCGGGCTCGACCGGAACGCCGAAGGGCGTGCTGCACACCTCGGCCGGCTACCTCGTGTTTGCGTCGATGACGCATCAATACGTGTTCGATTATCACGACGGCGACATCTACTGGTGCACCGCCGACGTCGGCTGGGTCACCGGCCACAGCTACATTCTCTACGGGCCGCTCGCTAACGGCGCGACCACGCTGATGTTCGAGGGCGTGCCGAACTATCCGGACAATTCGCGCTTCTGGAACGTGGTCGACAAGCACAAGGTCAACATCTTCTACACCGCACCGACCGCGATCCGCGCGCTGATGCAGGGTGGCGACGAGCCGGTGAAGAAGACCTCGCGCAAATCGCTGCGCCTGCTCGGCTCGGTCGGCGAGCCGATCAATCCGGAAGCCTGGGAGTGGTATTACCGCGTGGTCGGCGACGACCGCTGCCCGATCGTCGACACCTGGTGGCAGACCGAGACCGGCGGCATCCTGATCACGCCGCTGCCCGGCGCGACCAAGCTGAAGCCGGGTTCGGCGACACGGCCGTTCTTCGGCGTGGTGCCGGAGATCGTCGATGCCGACGGCAAGACGCTCGACGGCGAGACCTCGGGCAATCTCTGCCTGACCAAGTCATGGCCAGGCCAGATGCGCACGGTCTATGGCGACCATGCGCGCTTCGAGCAGACCTATTTCTCGACCTACAAGAACAAGTATTTCACCGGCGACGGCTGCCGGCGCGATGCCGACGGCTACTACTGGATCACCGGCCGCGTCGACGACGTCATCAACGTCTCCGGCCACCGCATGGGCACCGCCGAGGTCGAGAGCTCGCTGGTCGCGCATGAGGCGGTGTCGGAAGCCGCCGTCGTCGGCTACCCGCACGACATCAAGGGCCAGGGAATCTACGCCTATGTCACACTGATGAAGGGCACCGAGCCGACCGAGGCGCTGCGCAAGGAGCTGGTTGCCTGGGTCCGCAAGGACATCGGGCCGATCGCCTCGCCGGACCTTATCCAGTTCGCGCCCGGCCTGCCCAAGACCCGCTCCGGCAAGATCATGCGCCGCATCCTGCGCAAGATCGCCGAGGACGAGTCGTCGAGCCTCGGCGACACCTCGACCCTGGCCGATCCGGCCGTGGTCGACGACCTCGTGCAGAACCGTCAGAACAAGAAGGGCGCGCCGGCGTAAGGCCGGCAGCAGCAAGGATCAGAAGACCAAAGAAGGGCCGCGCGCGATCACCGCCGCGGCCCTTCCCGTTTCCTGCTCCAACGGCCGCTTCACGGGATTGTCAGAGGCATGGCGCGATTGAGGCGCATTTGTGGCCAAGTGTTGTTTCCAGGTCATTTACTTTAATCCGAACTTTTCATTCTCTCCCGCCATCAGGACGTGTCTCGCGGCCGGTGTGAAACCACCCGGTTAACACACGCAGTTAATGTTGCGTGCGTGAGACCGGCAGGCCCGGTTTTTCAAGGGCTCTGCATTTTCGTTTTTGGCTTCCTTGCGGGAGCTGTTGGGAAGTGGAGAGGTTGATGTCGAGGAAGTTTGCGGTGGCGCTGGCTGCCACCCTTGGTGCGGTTGCTTTGATGTCGCAGGCGGCCGAAGCCCGGCCGGAAATGGTGGGAATACACGCCGACAACTATGAGCCAGGCACCATCGTAGTGAAGACCAACGAACGGCGGCTCTACCTCATTCTCGATTCCGGCCACGCGATGCGTTACCCGGTCGGTGTCGGCAAGTCCGGCAAACAGTGGGCCGGCACCACGAAGATCGACGGCAAATATCGCAACCCGGCATGGTCGCCGCCCGCCGAGGTCAAGCGCGACAAGCCCAGCATCCCGAACGTGATCGCCGGCGGCTCGCCGCATAACCCGATGGGCGTCGCTGCGATGACGCTGGCCGGCGGCGAATACGCGATCCACGGCACCAACGTGCCGGGCTCGGTCGGCGGTTTCGTCTCCTACGGCTGCATCCGCATGCTCAACACCGACATCACCGACCTCTATTCGCGCGTCGAGATCGGCACGACGGTCGTCGTCACCCGCTGATCCAGGCAGAACGCTTCGCCGATAGAAAAGCCGCGCAACTGCGCGGCTTTTGTTTGCCCAGTCCGGTTTGACGCTGTCGCCTAGCGCGCGAAATATCCGCACCAGCCGAACCGGTAGCCGCCGTTGTAGGCGCGGACATGGCCGGCGGCGAGCAGCGCGGCCGAGACGTTGTCGGTCTTCCTGGTCGCGACGTCGGCGACGACACGGCCCTGATATTTGTCGGGACCGACATTGTAGATCGCGACGTCGCCCTGGCCGAGCAGGTCGCGCAGCGCCACCGTCGCCGCTTGCGCCATTTGCAGTTCGCGCGCGCAGGATGCCTTCAGCTCCGGCGCGTCGATGCCGCGCAGCCGGACTCGCGTGTACAGATCCGGGCCCGGCGAGAAATGCACCCGCGCCTCGAACGTGTCGCCGTCGATCGTCCTGATCACATCAACGTTGTGCCTGGTGTCGGGCGCGCCGGCCCGCTGCCAGATCACGTCGGTGTCGCGAGACCTGCTCAGCGACCAATGCGGCGGCAGATGCACCCATTGCCGGATCGGCAGCGTGCTGCCGACGGCAATGCCGAGCACGAACACCCATGGCAGCGCCGCCGAGACGCGGCGGCCCCAAGGTGATCTTCGGAAGGGCGGACGTCCCGTCCCACGATAAGCATTTATTCTTTCGTATGGGGACATTTTCCCAGACTGGCCTGAGTCGAGCCGTCAGGCAAGACTCTCACAAGGCTCTCAGAAGTCCGAGGCGATGCCCTTGGTCTCCCAATCGCCATAACGCGTCGGTTCCGGCCCCTTCGGACCCTGGAACTCCTTCGGCCGCGCGGCCGCGTTCTGCGCGGCTGCCTCCTCGGCGGCCTTGCGCCGCGCCGCGGCCTCGGCGAGCGCGCGTTGCGCGGCTGGCGTCAGCGGCTTGCGCGGCGCGGCCTCCGGCGGCGATGACGATGGCGATTTATCAGACATGGCAAAACTTTCTGCCTGCGGATTCCGTATCTCTGTGCTGGCTCAGTGACGACATCACGATCACGAAATCCCACAAGGTGATTCTTACATTTGGCATATTCGCATGCCAGAGGTGGTATGGAGTTGATGGGCATGAGCCGAATGTAACTCAGCACCTTCGAGATATCTCCGCTTCATGCCTCCTTCAAGATTTGCAGTACCTGCCGAAGTCCCCGGTCTCGCGGCACGCCGCATCGCGGCCGACATCCTCGATGGCGTGCTGCACAAGCACCGCACGCTCGACGACCAGCTCGACGGCGCCGGCGCGCATCCCGGCCTGAAATCGCTCGCCGATCGCGACCGCGCGCTGATGCGCCGGCTGGTGTCGACCATCTTGCGCAAGCTCGGCACGCTCGGCCATCTGCTGTCGCGCCTGCTCGATCGCGGCATCCCGACCGATGCGCCGCGCGCGCAGAGCGCGCTCCTGATCGGCGCCGCACAGATTCTCTGGATGGACGTGCCCGACCACGCCGCGGTCGATCTCTCGGTACGGCTGGTGCAGTCCGACCGGCGCGCCGCGAAATATGCCGGGCTCGTCAACGCCGTGCTGCGCCGCTGTGCACGCGAGGGCCAGGGCCTGATCGACGAGATCAGCATGCAGACGCTGGACCTGCCGCCATGGATGCTGGCGCGCTGGAACGCGCATTACGGCGAAGCCACCGCGCGCGACATGGCGCTTGCGCTCGGCCACGAGCCGTCGCTCGATCTGACGGTGAAGTCGGACGCGGCGCAATGGGCGACCCGCCTGCACGGCGAGACGCTGCCGACGGGAACCGTGCGCACGCTGCTGCAGGGTTCCGTCACGATGCTGCCCGGCTTTGCCGAAGGCCAGTGGTGGGTGCAGGACGCCGCCGCCGCGCTGCCGGTGCGGCTGTTCGGCGACATCAAGGACAAGGCGGTCGCGGATCTCTGCGCCGCGCCCGGCGGCAAGACCGCCCAGCTCGCGCTGGCCGGCGCGCACGTCACCGCGGTCGACCGCTCGCCGGCGCGCGTCGCGCGGCTGCGCGACAATCTCACGCGTCTGGCGTTGCAGGCCGAGACCGTTGTCGCCGACGCCGCCGAATGGCCCGCCGAGGCCGCAAGCTTCGACGGTATCCTGGTCGATGCGCCCTGCAGCTCGACGGGAACCATCCGCCGCCATCCCGACGTCGCCTGGCTGCGGCAGGAAGGCGACATCGCCGCGCTGTCGGCGCTGCAGAAGCGGCTGTTGCAAAAAGCCGCCAATCTGCTGAAGCCCGGCGGCACGCTGGTCTACTGCACCTGCTCGCTGGAGCCGGAGGAAGGCGAGCATGCGATCGCCGCGCTGCTGGCGAGCGAATCAGGCCTGCGCCGTGCGCCGGTCGAGAAGAGCGAGGTCGCCGGCCTCGACGACATCATCACCGCCGACGGCGATCTGCGCACTTTGCCAAGCCATTTGCCCAACGCCGACCCGCGGCTGGGCGGGCTGGATGGCTTTTACGCCGCCCGGCTGGTTAAATCCTGATTTTAAACTTCAGTCCTCTAAGCTCGAAGTGATTCGTGCGGTATCAAGAGGGTGCCTGGGCAGGTGTCTTGGCAGGTGTCTTGGCAGGTGTCTTGGCCGCGGTTCCGGATTAAATAAGGATTCGTTGAAAATTCCCTCCCCGCAAGGTTAGGCGTGTCGGTCGCTCAAAGCAGACGCATCTCGACGCTGATTGCTGGCCGCTTTGCCCGCAGCATGCTCGCACGCGCCAGCGGGAGCACGGTTGCGCTGTCGCGGCTCTGGCCCGGCCGCACCGACCGGCTGGTCATCGCCCCGCACGATCTGCGGACCGCCGACGCCACCCGCGCGGCCGAGATCTATGCCGGACGATTCGTCTTCGCCGGCAAGATCGTCACCTGCCACGGCCGCTCGATCTTCGATCTCGAACCGCCGTCGGAGGATTGGGAAGCCGCCCTGCTCGGCTTCGGCTGGCTGCGCCACCTGCGCGCCGCCGACACCGCGCTGACCCGCGCCAACGCCCGTTCGCTGGTCGACGACTGGATCTCCAACCAGGCCCGCAAGCGGCCGCTGGAGCGCCGCGCCGATGTGCGCGCGCGGCGGGTGATCTCGCTGTTGTCGCAGGCTCCATTGGTGCTCGGCGACACCGACGGAAAATTCTACCGCAAATATCTGCGCGGGCTGGCGCGCGAGATCCGCTATCTGCGCCACGCGACGCTCGACAATGACGGCGTTCCGCGCCTGCAGGTCTTGATCGCGCTGTGCTACGCCTCGCTCTGTCTCGCCAACCAGGCGCGCAACATCAAAGCGGCGACGCGCAAGCTGTCCGACGAATTGCAGCGCCAGATCCTGCCCGATGGCGGCCACATCTCGCGCAATCCCGGCGCGCTGGTCGAGCTGCTCAGCGATCTCCTGCCGCTGCGGCAGACCTTTGCCGCACGGAATATCGCGCCGCCGCCGGCGCTGCTCAACGCCATCGACCGCATGATGCCGATGCTGCGCTTCTTCCGGCACGGCGACGGCAGCTTCGCGCTGTTCAACGGCATGAGCACCGCGCCGTCGGATCTCGTCGCGACGCTGCTCGCCTATGACGACACCCGCGGCGTGCCGATGGCGAGCATGCCGCATACCGGCTTCCAGCGGCTCGATGCCGGCAACACCGCCCTGATCATCGATACCGGCCCGCCGCCGCCGGCAAGCGTCAGCCAGGACGCGCATGCCGGCTGCCTGTCGTTCGAGCTGTCCTCCGGGGTGAGCCGCATCGTCGTCAATTGCGGCATGCCGAGCACTGGCCGCGACAATTGGCGGCCGTTCGCGCGCTCCACCGCGGCGCATTCGACGCTGACCTATCGCGATACGTCGTCATGCCAGTTCGTCGAGCTGTCGGCGATGAAGCGACTGCTGCGCGGCGCGCCGATCACCAGCGGGCCCAGCAATGTCGAGAGCTACCGCGAAGCCGTTCCCGACGGCGACGTGCTGACCGCCTCGCAGGACGGCTATCTCTCGCGCTTCGGCGTGATCCACCGCCGCGTGCTGATGGTCTCGCAGGACGGCACGCGGCTGGAGGGCGAGGACTCCCTGTCGCCGGCGCCGGGCGGCCGCATCAAGGGCAGCGAGGCCGATTTCGCGCTGCGCTTCCATTTGCATCCCTCGGTGAAGGCGAGCCGGCTGTCGGATGCCCGCGGCGTGATGCTGGTGCTGCCCAACCGCGACGTCTGGACCTTCGAGGCGATGGACGACAAGGTCGATCTCGAGGACAGCGTGTTCCTGGCCGGCAATGACGGCCCGCGCCGCACCTCCCAGATCGTGATCCGGCAGGACGCGAGGCAGGCCGGCACCATCCGCTGGAGCTTCGTGCGCTCCTCGACCTCGGCCTCCGCCACCAACGCGCGCCGCAACGCCCGCCGCGAGCCGGAACTGCCGCTGTAGGTCAGGGTATCGGCAACGCGACTGACCCTAGACCCGTCACCCTGAGGAGCCGCGAAGCGGCGTCTCGAAGGGTCGACGGCCACCAGCCGGGCCGTGCATCCTTCGAGGCTCGCTCCGCTCGCGCCTCAGGATGACGGGGAGACAGGATTTCAACCCAATCCATCCGGAATTTCAGGGGAATCGGCCTCGGAGACCGGTTTCGTACCGCACAAAACCATGCTACCCGGCTGCCTTAACAGCCAGGGATTTTCCGATATGACCGAGCAGCTTCGCCGCGTGACCCGCGCTCTGTTGTCCGTTTCCGACAAGACCGGACTGATCGATTTCGCCAAGGCGCTGGCCGACCATGGCGTCGAGTTGGTCTCGACCGGCGGTACCGCCAAGGCGATCGCGGCGGCGGGGCTGAAGGTCAAGGACGTCTCCGAGCTCACCGGTTTTCCGGAGATGATGGATGGCCGGGTCAAGACGCTGCACCCGAAGGTGCATGGCGGCCTGCTCGCGATCCGCGACAACAAGGAACACGCCGCGGCGATGGCCTCGCACGGCATCGCGCCGATCGATCTTTTGGTCGTCAACCTCTATCCGTTCGAGGCCACCGTCGACAAAGGCGCCGGCTTCGAGGAGTGCATCGAGAACATCGACATCGGCGGTCCCGCGATGATTCGCGCCGCGGCCAAGAACCATGACGACGTCGCCGTGGTGGTCGAGGCGAACGACTATTCTGCCGTGCTCGACGAGCTCGCCGCGCACAAGGGCGCGACCTCGCTTCAGTTGCGCCGGCGGCTCGCCGCCAAGGCCTATGCGCGCACGGCAGCCTATGACGCCGCGATCTCGAACTGGTTTGCCGTGCAGCTCGACACCAAGGCGCCGGATTTCCGCGCCTTCGGCGGCAAGCTGATCCAGTCGCTGCGCTATGGCGAGAACCCGCACCAGACCGCAGCGTTCTATGCCACGCCGGAGAAGCGGCCGGGCGTTGCGACCGCACGCCAGCTGCAGGGCAAGGAACTGTCCTACAACAACATCAACGACACCGACGCGGCCTATGAATGCGTCGGCGAGTTCGATCCGCAGCGCACCGCGGCCTGCGTCATCGTCAAGCACGCCAATCCGTGCGGCGTTGCGGAGGGACCCGATCTCGCCACCGCCTATGCCCGCGCGCTGGCCTGCGATTCTACGTCGGCCTATGGCGGCATCATCGCGGTCAATCGCACGCTCGATGCGGACGCCGCGCGCGCCATCATCGGCATCTTCACCGAGGTGATCATCGCGCCCGACGCAACCGAGGAGGCGATCTCGATCATCGCCGGCCGGCGCAATCTGCGCCTGCTGCTCGCCGGCGGCCTGCCGAACGCGCGCGCGGTCGGCCTCACCGCCAAGACCGTCGCCGGCGGCCTCTTGGTGCAGAGCCGCGACAATGCCGTCGTCGAGGACATGAACCTGAAGGTCGCGACCAAGCGCGCGCCGACCGACGCCGAGTTGCGCGATCTCAAATTCGCGTTCCGCGTCGCCAAGCACGTGAAGTCGAACACCATCATCTACGCCAAGGACCTCGCGACCGTCGGCATCGGCGCCGGCCAGATGAGCCGGGTCGATTCGGCACGGATCGCCGCGCGCAAGGCGCTGGACGCGGCGGCCGAGCTGAAGCTCGCCGAGCCCCTGACCAAGGGTTCGGTGGTCGCCTCCGACGCCTTCTTCCCGTTCGCCGACGGCATGCTCGCCTGCATCGAGGCCGGCGCCACCGCGGTGATCCAGCCCGGCGGCTCGATGCGCGACGACGAGGTGATCAAGGCCGCCGACGAGCACGGCATCGCCATGGTGTTCACCGGCGTGCGGCATTTCCGGCATTGAGTACGATCTGTAGCCCGGATGGAGCGTAGCGAAATCCGGGACGGTCGCTCCGCGGATCAAAGACCCCGGATTGCGCTCCGCTCCATCCGGGCTACGAAGCTGTCGTCCCTGCGAAAGCAGGGACCCATAACCACCGATGTTGCTTGGTGAGGGACAACTAGCCCCAGCGCGCCTTCGATGGATCACGCGGTATGGGTCCCGGCCTTCGCCGGGACGACGGCGGTGATCATTCCCGCACCTTCGCCAATAGCGCCAGCCCCGCTACGAAGAACGCCACCAGCACCGCCATGCCGGCCTTCTGGCTTGCGGTCGCCGCGGTGATCGCGCCGATCAGGAGCGGGCCGATGAACGACGTCACCTTGCCGGTGAGCGCGAACAAGCCAAAATACTGCGCGATGCGATCCTTCGGCGCGAGGCGGATGAGCAGCGAGCGCGAGGCGGCCTGCAGCGGCGCGCCGGTAGCGCCGATCAGGCAGCCCAGCACGATATAGGCGCGCTCGGCGGCGCCCGCGAACAACAGACCGCCAGGCACCGGCGGCGCGACCTGGATGAACAGGACGGAATCCTTGTTCACGGTGAGGATCACGACGATCGCGAACAGCAGGATCACGAGGCTGCCGGTGATCACGCGCTTCGGCCCGAACGCATCGTCGAGCTTGCCGCCGATCCAGCCGCCGAACGTGCCGGCCACAGCGAGAATAATGCCGAAGGTGCCGATCCGGATCGTGTCCCAGCCGAACGTGCCGGCGGCATAGATGCCGCCGAACGCGAACAGCGAGACCAGCCCGTCGGTGTAGATCATGTTCGCAAGCAGAAACCGCGCCAGTGACTTCTGCTTCGGCAGGCTCGACAACGATTCCCTGAGCTCGCGCAGGCCTTCGCCGAGCGCCGCGCGCATCGGGCGCTTCGCCGGATAGTCCGGCGTGAACAGGAACATCGGCGTCACGAAGATGATGAACCACAGCCCGGTCAGCGGCCCGGTGATGCGGTCGCCTTCATGCATGGCGGGATCGAGACCGAACAGCGGCGTGAAGCCGAACAGCGTGCGGCCGGTCTCCGCATTGGCGGCGAGGAAACCGAGCACGAGAACAAGACTCAGGATGCCCCCGACATAGCCGGTGGCCCAGCCGGTGCCCGACAGCCGCCCGATCCTGTCGGGCGGCACCAGGGTCGGCATCATCGCATTGTTGAACACGGTCGCGAACTCGACGCCGACGCTCGCAATCGCATAGGCGAGCAGCAGCATAGGGATGATATCGGGATTACCGGGCTTACCGATCCACATCGCGCTGGCGCCGATCACGAGCAGCGCGCCGAAGCCCGCGATCCACGGCTTGCGCCGGCCGCTGGCATCGGCGATCGCACCTAACACCGGGGACAGCAGCGCGATCGCAAGTCCGGCCGCCGCGGTGGCAAAGCCCCACAGCGCCTGGCCGCTCGCGGCATCAGGCGCGACGAAGCTCGCGAAATATGGCGCGAACACGAAGGTCGTGATCAGCGTGAAATAAGGCTGCGCAGCCCAGTCGAAGAAGATCCAGCTGATGACGGCGGCGCGGCCAGGATAAACCTTGGTGGTGGCCTTCGCGTCACCGGCGTCCGTCTGCATTGTTGCCGTCATCGCGAAAGATATTCCCCAACTCGAACCACAGGCAGGCTTTTGCCGCTCCAATCCGCTCCCATATAGCATGGGCCGGTTTGACAGATACGGCGATGAACAGGGCAGGACATTTCGATGGCGCTGACGGCAACGATGTCGCGACGGCTGTTTGCCGCTCTCCTGGTGATTGGTATCGCGACGCCTGCCCTCGGCCAGGTCCAGCGCCGCTTCTATGAACCTTCAGCCGCAGACACGATTCGCAGCATTCGCGCCGAAAACGGCATGGTGGTGGCGCAGGAGAAGCTGGCTGCGCAAATTGGCGCCGACATCCTGCGACAGGGCGGCAATGCGGTCGACGCCGCGGTCGCCACCGGCTTTGCGATGGCAGTGACCTATCCGCGCGCCGGCAATTTCGGCGGCGGCGGTTTCATGGTGATCCATCTTGCCGGGCGTAATGAGGATGTCGCGATCGACTATCGCGAGACTGCGCCGCAGGCCGCTACCCGCGACATGTTCCTGAACGCCGACGGCAAGCCCGATCCCGACAAGTCGCGCAACTCCGCGCTCGCGATCGGCGTGCCCGGCACGGTCGCGGGCCTCGCGCTGGCGCTGGAGAAATATGGCTCCGGCAAGTTCACGCTGGCGCAGATCCTCAAGCCCGCGATCGATCTCGCGCGCGACGGCTTCATCGTCACCGACGACACATCGGACACGCTGAATGACATGTATCGCCGCATGTCGCGCTGGCCGAACTCGGCCAAGACGTTCTCGCACGCCGACGGCGCGCCGCTGCGCGAGGGCGACCGCCTGATCCAGGGCGATCTAGCTGGCGTACTGACCGCGATAGCCGAACAAGGCCCGCGCGGCTTCTATCAAGGCGCCGTCGCCGAGAAGCTCGTCGGCGGCATCAAGAACGCCGGCGGCATCTTCACGCTCGAGGATCTGAAATCCTACCAGCCGGTGATCCGCACGCCGATCCGCGGCAGCTATCGCGGCTACGACATCGTCTCGATGCCGCAGCCCTCCTCCGGCGGCGTCGTGCTGCTGGAGATCCTCAACATCCTCGAAGGCTTTCCGATGTCCGACATGAAGCAGGGCTCAGCCGCCTCGCTGCATGTGATGATCGAGGCGATGAAACGGGCTTATGCCGATCGCGCGCGCTATCTCGGCGATCCCGCCTTCGTCGACGCGCCGACGCAATTGCTGATCGACAAGGACTATGCCGCCAAACAGCGCGCGACCATCGATCTTGCCCGCGCCACGCCCTGGACCGATGTGCGCAACGCCAAGCAACCGCACGAGGGCGACAACACCACGCATTATTCGGTCGTCGATGCCGGCGGCAATGCCGTCAGCAACACCTACACGCTGAACTTTCCCTACGGCGTCGGCCTCGTCGCCGACGGCACCGGCGTGCTGCTCAACAACGAGCTCGACGATTTCACCGCCGCGCCCGGCGCCTCCAACGCCTTCGGCCTGGTCGGCTTCGAGGCCAATCTGCCGGGGCCCGGCAAGCGCCCGCTGTCGTCGATGTCGCCGACCATCGTGCTGAAGGACGGCAAGCCGGTGCTGGTGACGGGCTCGCCCGGCGGCAGCCGCATCATCTCCGCGGTCACGCAGATCATCGTGGACGTGATCGACTACAAGATGGACATCGCGGCCGCGGTCGCCGCGCCCCGCATGCACCATCAATGGCTGCCCGACGAGGTCCGGATCGAGCGCGGTTTTCCCGACGCGGTGCTGGGCGATCTGCGCGCCAAGGGCCACAAACTGGTCGAGCCGCTCGGCTACTCCTCCGCGAACTCGATCCTCGTCACGACCAGCGGTCTGCTCGGCGCGCCGGATCCGCGCACGCGCGGCTCGGAGGCCGCGGGATACTAGAGCTTGATCCGGAAAAGTGCGTAGCGGTTTTCCGAAAAGATCATGCTCAAACTAAAGACCTAGAAGTGGCAAACGCGGCTTTGCCCCGCCTGCAACATCGCGATAGATTGGCGGTCCGCGCACCTCCGGCCGCGGATCGCAAACAGCCGGTGAAAGATTTCTCCGGGGAACGCGCATGAGCACGGCCGAATCCAAATCGATGGAAGTCGCAGAGATCGAGGATACCAGCCTCCTCGCCTTCTATCGCGACATGAACCTGCAGGAGCGGCGCACGTTCTGGGCCTGCGCGTCGGGCTGGACGCTCGACGGCATGGATTTCATGATCTATCCGCTTGTCATCGGCACCATCATCACGCTCTGGAAGGTCGACCCCGGCACCGCCGGTCTCGCGGGGACGGTGACGCTGCTGGCCTCGGCCGTCGGCGGCTGGCTCGGCGGCTATCTGTCCGACCGCATCGGACGGGTGAAGACACTGCAACTCACCATCATCTGGTTCTCGTTCTTCTCGCTGGTCTGCGCCGTCGTGCAGAATTTCGATCAACTGCTGATCGCCCGCGCGCTGCTCGGCCTCGGCTTCGGCGGGGAATGGGCGGCCGGCGCGGTGCTGATCGGCGAGGCGATCCGGCCGCAATATCGCGGACGCGCGGTCGGCTCGGTGCAGTCGGGCTGGGCGGTCGGCTGGGGCCTCGCGGTGCTGGCGCAGGCGATCCTGTTCTCGGTGCTGCCGGCGGAGAACGCCTGGCGCTGGATGTTCGTGATCGGCGCGCTGCCGGCGCTGCTCGTGTTCTACCTGCGCCGCTACGTCACCGAGCCGGAAATCTCCGCTGCGACCATGGCGCAGGCGCAGGCCTCCGGCAGCGGCCCCGCCGCGTTGTGGGAGATCTTCCACGGACCGATCCTGAAGACCACGCTGCTGGCCTCCCTGGTCGGTACCGGCATGCAGGGCGGCTATTACGCCATCACCTTCTGGGTGCCGCGCTTCCTCACCACCGAGCGCAAGCTTTCGGTGGTCGGCTCGACCGGTTATCTCGCGACGCTGATCATCGGCTCCTTCATCGGGTATCTGGTTGGCGCCTGGCTCGCCGACCGGATTGGCCGGCGCAACCTGTTCCTGATCTTCTCGATCGGCGCCATCGCGGTGGTGCTGCTCTACACCCAGCTACCGCTGTCCAACGAGGTGCTGTGGGTGCTGGGCTTCCCGCTCGGCTTCTTTGCCTCGGGCTATTTCTCCGGCATGGGCGCGTTCCTGACCGAACTGTATCCGACCCGGTTGCGTGGCTCCGGCCAGGGCTTCTGCTACAATTTCGGCCGCGGCATCGGCGCGCTGTTCCCGTTCCTGGTCGGCGCGCTGTCGACCACGACCACACTCGCCAACGCGATCGCGATCTTCGCAGTGGCGGCCTACGGCGTGTTCTTCATTGCCGCCTACGCGCTGCCGGAAACCCGCGGCCGCGTGCTGCATGCGGATGGCTGAGATTGAGTAACGATCGTCGGACTTGCGCCGCTTCGCCTCTCCCCTTGTGGGAGAGGCCGGATTGCATTGAAGATGCGATCCGGGTGGGGGGTTGCGGTCTCTCCATGCAGCATGCCGTGTGGAGAGATACCCCTCACCCCCAACCTCGAGAGCGAGCTTCGCTCGCCTCGGGCTCCCACAGGGGAGAGGGAGCCATCATCTCGTGCGTCCCTCACAGGAGGCTCTCATGACGTCGCTCAAAGGCAAGACGCTGTTCATCTCGGGCGCGAGCCGCGGCATCGGGCTGGCGATCGCGCTGCGCGCCGCGCGTGACGGCGCCAATGTCGCGATCGCGGCGAAGACCGCCGAGCCGCATCCGAAGCTGAAGGGCACGATCTACACCGCCGCCGACGAGGTCCGCGCCGCCGGCGGCAAGGCGCTGCCGGTGCTCTGCGACATCAGGGACGAAGCCCAGGTGCTGGCGGCGATCGAGCAGACCGTCGCCGAATTCGGCGGCATCGACGTCTGCGTCAACAATGCCAGCGCCATCAGCCTGACCAATTCGCAGGCGACCGACATGAAGCGGTTCGACCTGATGATGGGGATTAACACCCGCGGCACCTTCATGGTGTCGAAATACTGCATCCCGCACCTGAAGAAGGCGGAGAATCCGCACATCCTGATGCTGTCGCCGCCGCTCGACATGAAGACGAAATGGTTCGAGCACTCGACCGCCTATACGATGGCGAAGTTCGGCATGAGCATGTGCGTGCTCGGGCTCGCGGGCGAATTGAAATCGGCCGGCATTGCCGTCAACGCGCTGTGGCCGCGCACCACGATCGCGACCGCCGCGGTCGGCAACCTGCTCGGCGGCGACGCCATGATGCGCGCGAGCCGCACGCCCGAAATCATGGGCGATGCGGCCTACGCGATCATCACCCGGCCGTCGCGCGAATTCACCGGGCATTTCTGCATCGACGACAAGGTGCTCTACGCCAATGGCGTCCGCGACTTCGAGCGCTACCGCGTCGATCCCTCGGTGCCGCTGATGTCGGACTTCTTCGTGCCCGACGACGACGTGCCGCCGCCCGGCGTCACCGTGCAGCCGCTGCCGTCACACTAGGCTACGCCGCGAACGCATTCAGCTCTGCGCGCCAATGCTGCACGCGCTCCTTCAGCAGCGTGTCGCGCACATAGGCGAGCTCCTCGTCCTCGATCCGCTCCAGCGTTTCGAGTGAGAGATTGTCCGCGCCGTGGGCTGTCCAGGCGCGCTGCAGCTCCGCGTTGCGATGACTGCCCATCCGCAGCGTGAACCAAATGCGGTTCTCGATCTTGGCGAGATCGAGCGCCTGCCCGACCCAGACCTCGCCGGTCGCGCGGCAGCGGATCGCGAACACGCCGGCGACAGCAGCGCGTTTCTTGTAGTCGGCGATGGCTTGCTTGCGGTCCTCGGTCTTCATGGTGACTCCTGTCGTTCTGTCGGGCTATTTATATCCGGGTATTATTGACAAAGCAATTATGCCCGGGTAAAACGTGCCATCAACCTTCGATGGGACACCGACATGGACACCGCCGCCTGCTATCTCGAGCCGACCTGGAACGCCGGGCGCGGCTTTGCCCAGCGCGAGATCGCGGGCGAGCTGGTGATGCTCAATCTGCTGCGCTTCCGCGCGATCGCCGACTATTCGCAAAGCCCGGAGCTCGCCCCGCCACAGCCGATCACGGGGGCGGAGGCCTACGACTGCTATGTCGCGCACACGCTGCCGCATCTGCGGAAGAGCGGCGGCGACATCCTGTTCATGGGTGAGGGCGGCTCGTTCCTGATCGGGCCGGAGGGCGAGCGCTGGGATCGCGCGATGCTGATCCGGCAGAAGAGCCGTGGCGCGTTCCTCGCCTTCGCGGTGGCGGAGGCCTACCGCGCCGGCATCGGACATCGCACCGCGGCGCTGGCGGATTCGCGGCTGCTGCCGCTGGTCGAGCTGCCGCGATGACTGCGTATTTATCGGCCGACCTGATACGGCCCGCCCTTCTCCAGCGCCCGCGCATAGGCCGGGCGGGCGTGGATGCGCTCGAGGAACGCGACACACTTGGGATGGCCGTCCTCGAGCCCGCCGCGCGCCGCGGCGGCCTCGAGCGGAAAGCTCATCTGGATGTCGGCGCCGGAAAACTCGCTGCCGGCGAACCATTCGCTCTTGCCGAGCTCGCCTTCCCAATAGGCCATGTGCTGCTTGAGCTGAGGATTGACCAGCGTGGACAGCGCCGTGTTGGAAACCTTGCGCACCAAGGGCCGCAGCAGCGCCGGCGCGCGCTTCGGCATCAGCGTGAACAGGAGCTTCAGCAGCAGCGGCGTCATCGCCGACCCCTCGGCGTAGTGCAGCCAATAGGTGTAGCGCAGCCGCTCCGGCGTATCGGCCTGCGGGATCAGGCGCCCGTTGCCGCAGGTCGCGATGATGTATTCGAGGATCGCGCCGGATTCCGCGATCGTGTGACCGTTGTCGGTGACGACGGGCGACTTGCCGAGCGGATGGATCGCGCGCAGCTCCTTCGGCGCCCGCATGTCAGGCTGCCGCTGGTAGCGCACGATCTCGTAGGGCACGCCCAATTCCTCGAGCAGCCACAGCACGCGCTGCGAGCGGGAATTGTTGAGGTGATGAACCGTCAGCATGGGCATCCTCTGAAAGATCAGCGCAATCGGGCGACGTTTGGTGCCAGCGGGAAACGAGAAAGTCGAGATCCACGCGCCGCGATTGCTAAGAATTATCCGGCCAGTATGTCGCGCAATCTGAGAGGTCTACCATGAATCCTGCCTATGTCGCGTTCGAAGGCGAGCACCGCATCGGGGCCGGCGACCTCCCGGAGGTTGCGCGCGCCGCCAAGCAACACCTCGACCAGCGCAAGGACGCCGCGATCCTGGTGTTCAACGGCCGCACCTCGGCGCTGGTCGATATCGATTTCCGCGGCTCGGTCGACGACGTGCTGGCGCGGCTGCCGCAGCCCGCGCCAGCGCGCGACGAGGAGCCGGCGCCGACCGCACCGCGCGGCCCGGGACGTCCGAAGCTTGGCGTCGTCGCGCGCGAGATCACGCTGTTGCCACGGCATTGGGACTGGCTCGCGCAGCAGAAGGGCGGCGCGTCGGTTGCGATCCGCAAGCTGGTCGACGAGGCGCGCCGCGCGAGCGGCGACAAGGATCGCACGCGCGGCGCGCAGGACGCCGCCTATCGCTTCATGACTGTGATGGCCGGCAACCGGCCGAACTATGAGGATGCGATCCGCGCCCTGTTCGCCCACGACCGGCGCCGCTTTGCGACGCTGATCGCGGACTGGCCGGCCGATATCCGCGATCACGCGATCCGGCTCGCCTATAGCGATCAAGCGGACTGACTGGTTTCGAGTGACATGGATGGCGGCCCGGCCTACCGGCGATTCGGTTCTGATCGAACTGAACCGCAGCCCCCGGTCCGCCGTCCCTGACGTCGCAATTTCTGGAAGTTGAACGTGTCCAACCCTCCCTCCCTGCGCAAAGCCTTCCTCGCCTTCCTCGCGCCGATGCTGCTCAGCAACGTGCTGCAGTCGCTGTTCGGCACCATCAACGGCGTCTATCTCGGCCAGATGATCGGCGTCGACGCGCTCGCCGCGGTCTCGGTGTTCTTTCCGGTGATGTTCTTCTTCATTTCCTTCGTGATCGGCCTGAGCGCCGGTGCCTCGGTCATGATCGGCCAGGCGTGGGGCGCCGGCGAGCCCGACCGGGTGAAGGCGGTCGCCGGGACCACCATGACCGTGACGCTGCTGCTCGCGCTGGCGATCGCAGTCCTCGGCGGCCTGTTCGCCCGCCCGCTCTTGATCGCGCTCGCGACGCCATCCGACGTCCTCGACGCCGCGGTGGCTTATGCGCGGATCATGATGATCGCGATGCCCATAACCTTCGCATTCCTGCTGCTGACGGCGATGATGCGCGGCGTCGGCGACACCGTGACACCGCTGGTCGCGCTGACGGTCTCGACCGCCATCGGCCTGGTGGTGACGCCGGCGCTGATCCGCGGCTGGCTCGGCCTGCCGATGCTCGGCGTCGCCAGCGCTGCCATCGCCTCCGCGGTCTCGGGCGTGGTCACGCTGCTGTGGCTGCATGTCCATATGCTGCGGCACCGGCATGCACTGGCCTTCGACGCCGCGTTCCTGCGCGCGATGCGGCCGAACGGCGCGCTGCTGCGCATCGTGCTGCGGCTCGGCATTCCGACCGCGATCGGCATGGTGGTGGTCTCGCTCGCCGAACTGGTGCTGCTCGGCCTCGTCAACGGCTTCGGCTCGGACGCCACCGCGGCCTATGGCGCGGTCAACCAGGTGATCGGCTATGTGCAGTTTCCGGCGATCTCGATCGCAATATCGGTGTCGATCTTCGGCGCGCAGGCGATCGGCCGCGGCGATTCCGCCCGGGTCGGCGCCATCGTCCGGACCGGGATCGAGATGAATCTCGCGCTGACCGGCGGGCTGGTCGTGCTCGGCTATCTCTTCGCGCGGCCGCTGATGGGCTTCTTCATCGTCGACAATGCCGTGCTCGGGCTGGCGCAGCAGCTGTTGTACATCGTGCTGTGGAGCATGGTGCTGTTCGGCATGGCGACGGTGTTTTCGGGCGCGATGCGCGCCGGCGGCACGGTGTGGATGCCGCTGTTGCTCTCGACGCTGGCGATCGCGGTGGTCGAGGTGCCGGTCGCGATCCTACTCAGCCGCTCCATCGGCGTCAGCGGCATCTGGATCGCCTATCCCGTCACCTTCGCAACCATGTTCGTGCTGCAGATGGCCTATTACGCCCTGGTATGGCGCAAGCAGACCATCAAGCGGCTGATTTGACATCGTGCGCCGCGGCTCACATGATGACTATCATATTCTACTGATGGCGCCTGCGACAGCAGGTCCATGCTAAACAAGTCCAAACGAGACGAGCCGAGGGAGAGACCGCCGTGAGCCAAAATCCGCAATTCCTGTTCGATTTCGGCAGCCCCAACGCTTTTCTCAGCCATGAAGCGATCCCGGCGATCGAAAAGCGCACCGGCGTCAAGTTCGAATATGTCCCGATCCTGCTCGGCGGCATCTTCAAGGCCACCAACAACAAGTCGCCGGCCGAGACGCTAGCGGGCGTCAAGAACAAGCCGGAGTTTCAGAAGATCGAGACCGAACGCTTTCTCAAGCGCTTCAACGTCAAGCCCTACACCTGGAACCCGTTTTTCCCGGTCAATACGCTGAACCTGATGCGCGCCGCGGTCGCCGCCCAGTTTGAGGGCGTGTTCGAGAAGTATATCGAGGCCGCCTTCCACCACATGTGGGTCGAGCCCAAGAAGATGGACGATCCTGAGGTCGCCGGTAAAGCCATCGCCTCCTCCGGCCTTGACGCCGCAAAACTGTTCGCCCGCGCACAGGACGCCGATGTGAAGGCCAAGCTGATCGAATATACCTCATCCGCCGTCGAGCGCGGCGCGTTCGGCTCGCCTACCTTTTTCGTCGGCAACGAGATCTTCTTCGGCAAGGAGCAGCTGCGCGAAGTCGAGGAAATGGTATCGGGAAAGTGAGATGAGCGAATGCCCAATAGCGAGTAGCGAATAGTCGAACAGTATCCTTATCTATTCGCCACTCCCTATTCGCTCGCCTCCTCGGGCAACAACAAAGAAGGACAAATTCCCATGCGCGTTCTCGTGGTCGGCGCCGGTGCGATCGGCGGTTATTTCGGTGGCCGGATGCTTCAGGCCGGCCGCGACGTCACTTTCCTGGTGCGCCCTCGCCGCGCTTCCGAGCTCGCCTCCGCCGGGCTCGTGATCAAGAGCCCGAACGGCGATGTCACGCTGAACAACCCGCCGACCGTGCGGGCCGACAAGCTATCGGACAAGTTCGACGTCGTGCTGTTGAGCTGCAAGGCGTTCGATCTCGAGGATGCGATCAAGTCGTTTGCGCCCGCCGTTGGCGACAAGACCGCGATCATCCCGCTGCTCAACGGCATGCTGCACCTCGATGCGCTCGACAAGACGTTCGGCGCCCAGCATGTGCTCGGCGGTCTGTGCGCGATCGCGGCGACGCTGAACGAGAAGCGCGAGGTGGTGCAGCTGCAGCCGATGCAGTCGCTCGGCTTCGGCGAGCGCGCCGGCGGCCTGTCGGACCGGGTGCGCGCGATCGCTGAAACCTTCTCGGCGATCAACGGCGCCAACGCCAGCGAGCATGTGATGCAGGACATGTGGGAGAAGTGGGTGTTCCTGGCCTCGCTCGCCGCTTCCACCAGCCTGATGCGGACCTCGGTCGGCAACATCCTGGCCGCGCCCGGCGGCAAGGATTTCCTGCTCGGCATCCTCGACGAATGCAGCGCGATCGCCGCCGACGCCGGCCATGGCCCGGGCGGCCCGTTCTTCCAGCGCACCCGCGGGCTCCTGACCACCGAGGGCTCGCCGATGACCGCATCGATGTTCCGCGACATCAAGGCGGGGCTGCCGGTCGAGGCCGATCACGTGATCGGCGACCTGATCGTGCGCGCCGACGCCGCCAAGATCCCGGTGCCGAAGCTGCGCGCGGCCTACACGCATCTCAAGGCGTATGAGAAGCAGCGGGCTGGGTGATCTTGTAGCCCGGATGGAGCGGAGCGAAATCCGGGAATCATCTCGCGGCAGATAGAGCGCCCCGGATTGCGCTGCGCTCCATCCGGGCTACGCACATTTTTCGTACCTACAAATGCGCCAGATAATGCGCGAGCGCGGTGATCTCTTCGTCGCTCAGCGGATAGGCAACATCGGCCATCGCGGCCTGGGCGCCGCCGGAGCGCTGGCCCGACTTGTAATCGTGCAGCGCCTTGACGAGATATTCCTCGCGCTGGCCGGCAATGCGGGCCACCGCCTTGGTGCCGGCAAACGTATCGCCATGGCATGAGGCGCAGCGGCGGCCGGCGGCGGCCTGCTTGCCCTTTTCGGACAAGTCCGGATTGTCGTCCTTGCCGCCCTTGAACGGCGTCAGCGACGCGAAATAGGCGCCGAGATTTCGGATGTCGTCGTTGTTGAGCTGCTCGACGATCGGCTGCATCTGCTCGTTCTTGCGCGCGCCGGCGCGGAAGAACACCAGCTGCCATTGAACGTACTGGTCGAGCTGGCCGGCGAGCGAGGGAATGTTCTCGGTCTGCGAGATGCCGTTGTCGCCGTGACAAGCGGCGCAGATTTCGGCCTTCGCCTTGCCGGCGGCGACATCGGCGGCATTGGCGGATGACGCAACTGCGATCACCGCCGCGAACAGGATTGCAAAGGACGCAAGACGCATTGCCAGTTTTCTCCACGGGTCATTGCCGGGCTTGGCCCGGCAATCCATCTGGCTTGCAGAAGGGTTTTTGTTTGGATGGATGCCCGGATCAAGTCCGGGCATGACGAGTCTGTTCCGTCGTTGGGCTTGCCGAACCACGTAAACGGGGCTGCGGGTGCCTGATCGGCCACCGCAGCCCCGCATTGTTTCAACCGTTACTTCTTGCTGTAGCTGATGCGATAGATCGCACCGGCCCAGTCGTCGGCGACGAGGATGGAGCCATCCTTGTCGAGCAGGATGTCGGCGGGACGGCCGAGATACCCCTGGTCACCCTGGATCCAGCCGTCGGCGAAGATCTCCTGCTTGGCGTTCTTGCCGTCAGGGCTCGCGGTGATCTTTACGATGCGGCCGCCCTGGTACTTATGCCGGTTCCAGGAGCCGTGCTCGGCGATCAGGATGCTGTTCTTGTACTCGGCCGGGAATTGGCTGCCGGTATAGAACTTCATGCCGAGCGGCGCGACGTGCGCACCGAGATTGTAGACCGGCGGGGTGAACTCCGAGCACTTGTGACCCATCGCGAACTTGGTGTCCGGCAGGTTGCCCTGGTGGCAGTAGGGATAGCCGAAGTGCTCGCCGATCTTCGAGATCATGTTGAGCTTGTCGCTCGGCAGATCGTCGCTGATCCAGTCGCGGGCATTCTCGGTGAACCAGTACTTGCCGGTGCGCGGATCGACGTCGCCGCCGACCGAGTTGCGCACGCCAAGCGCCCAGATTTCCGCGTTGCCGGTCTTCGGATCGACGCGGCGGATCTGCGACACCGAGGTCGGCGGGATGCCGATGTTGAAGGGCGGTCCGAACGGAATGTAGAACCAGCCTTCCTTGTCGACGGCAATGTATTTCCAGCCATGCGCCGCGTAGGACGGCATGTCGTCATACACTACCTTGCCGCTGCCGAGATTGTCGAGATTGGCTTCGGCGTTGTCGTACTTGATCAGCTTGTCGACCGCGATGACGTAGAGCGCGCCGTCGCGGAAGGCGAGGCCGGTCGGCATGTTGAGGCCCTTGAGGATGGTCTTGACCTCTTTCTTGCCGTTGTTGTCCTTGATCGCATAGACGTTGCCGAGCCCGAACGAGCCGACGAACAGCGTGCCCTTGTCGCCCCAGGCCATCTGCCGCGCCGCGAGCACGTTCGAGGCATAGACCTCGATCTTGAAGCCCGGCGGCAGCTTGATCTTCTTCATCATCGCCGCGAGCTCGGAATCGGACGCGCCGGTCGGCGGACCCGACGGCGGGGCAAGGCCCTTCTGCGCTTCGGTCTCGTCGCCGAGGAACCAGTCGTCCGGCGGATGGGTCCAGAATTCCTTGGTGCCCGATTCGTACTTCTTCAGCGCACGATTCTTGTCTGTCTGTTGCTGCGCACTGGCGAAGGTCGTCCCCGCCAGCAGCGCGATCGCCGCGAACGCAAGTATTGATCGATTGAAAGCGGATTTCATCGCGTCACTCCCCTACGCAAGCCGTTGCAGCTTGCCTGTTATTGATTTTGAACGCCCTGAGAGATGATGGTGGCGGTCTGTGAGGTAGGTCAGACGGCAAAATGGTAGCACATTCATCGAGGCTGAAAAGCGCGTGGAGCTGTGTGCGCTGCGTCAAAACTAGTTGAGACGATATTTGAGACGAAATTTTCCTGAGCAGTCTGCCTGATAACAAGGCATTCTGCACCGCAGCGTGATATTCGAATGAAGCTAACGCTCGTGATCGCCTCTATCGCGACGACAGGCGCGCCAGACCGAGCGCCTGCGCCTTGGCCTTCGACAGCGGCCTGAACAACACGCTGCGCCGCTGCCCGCTCGTGATCGCCGCGATCTTGAAGCCGTCATCGGCGGCGATGATGTCGCCGGTCCGAAGCGTCATGTCGTCCTCGATCGCAATCGGCGACAGGCCGGTGGACGCGCCGGCGCTGCAGGAGCATTGCGGCACCATCTCGCGCTGGAAGCGGAATGCATTGGCGAGCGCCTTGTAGGTGTCGCCCGCTTCGGTTCTGGCGCTGTCGATATCGGAGCCGGAGTACAGCTTCACCTCGGCAGCGGGACAGGCCGCCTCGCATGCCTTGACGTCCGCCGTCTCGCTGACGCGCGGCAACGGAAAGAAGCGGCCGTCGCAGGTCCTGACGCAGAAATTTTGCTGGCCGCCCCGGTGCGACCGCGCCGTGATGTAGACCCGCGCTCGCGGCCGTTCGGCCGGCTCGAAGTCAGGCGCCGGCCCAAAGCCAGGCATGGGAGAGAAGCTGAGCGCCGGGGCATACGCCGAGTCGCTCGGCAATTGCTGCGCTGATGCGCCCGAACATGTCCACGCGCCGACCAGCACGACCAGCGCAGCGACGTTTGCGCGAGCCAAGCGGCGATTTAACCCGGGAGCCGGCTTCCAACAGATCGACATCGTTCACGCGCTTGCCGCCCGGCAAAACCGGCGGCAACCATTCCAACACCAACACAACCACAGATTTCTATCAGTTTTGAGAATGCAACGTTTGCCGGTTAACAAAAGCCGGAAACCGCCACGGCGGGCCGCGGCATCTTGACCTCGCAATCGCGGCCTGGAGATGCGGCCTTGGGCCGGACAGCAAAAAGCCCGCGCCAACGGGCTGGCCTCATCAGCGGGCCTTCATCAGACTGTCAGCTCGGTCAGCGAGAAGTTTTGGAGCGGGCGAAGGGGCTCGAACCCTCGACCCCGACCTTGGCAAGGTCGTGCTCTACCACTGAGCTACACCCGCATCCGAAATGGCGGCGATCGCTCGCCGGCAACGGCAGACCTATGCCAAAAGCTGTCTGTGAATGCAACACAAGAGCGCGGTCCGAACCTCACGAAATCGCACGGTTTCTCTAAAAATTGACCCCGAATCGGCCGAAACCGGCTGCGCCGCCGATTTCTTTTTAGATTTCCGCCGGAACCGACCTCAGGGCCATCTCGTCCCGGAGCGATTCGAGCCAGGTCTCGAACCAGCCGGTCAGTGTCTGCGTCAGCTCGACGCGGCGGGTCGGGTCGCAATCGAACACGGCCCACCATTCGATAAAGGCCCGGTCGCCGTCGATCACCGGGGTTACCTGCAGGGTCGCGCTGAAATCCGTCACCGGCAGGGTCGGGGTATCGACAAATTCGTAGGTCTGGATGCGTTCGACGTCAGACTGCGCGAGCAGCCGCTGCCGGATCCGCCGCTCCCGGTACAGCACATTGCGCACGGCCCCGACGGTATCGCCGGATTTGCCGTCCTCGATCTCGCTCGTCCCCGCGCCATGGACCCAGACCGGGTAATTGTTGAAATCGCGGATGATTTTCCAGACCTCGCCGGCCGGCTGCTCGAACACCGTGCTGTAATAGGCCTTTGCCACGGGCGCTCCCCTGCTGTCATGACGGATCGCCATCATCGGCCGTTCCGCGGCACCAACCCACCCGATCTCCGATGGAACGGGACAGGCGGCCAAGCGATTGAATTTTGCCGGCTGACTGCCATTTACGGAGCATGATCCCGGAAACCGGTTCCCACTTTTCCGGGATCATGCTCTAGCTGACAGAACGGCTGAACGTGCCGTTCCGGGCGTGCTAGAACGCCCACCGGATTTCCGACCTCAGAAGCAGGCGAGGACAACGTGACGATAATGGAGCAGGGCGGCCCCACGCCCGAGGCAGCGCCCGATCTGATCAAGGAGACGACGACCCAGACCTTCGTCAAGGACGTCATCGAGGAATCGCGCCGTCAGCCGGTCATGATCGACTTCTGGGCGCCGTGGTGCGGTCCCTGCCGCCAGCTCACGCCGATCCTGGAAAAGGCGGTTCGTAACGCCAAGGGCCGGGTCAAGCTGGTCAAGATGAACATCGACGAGCATCCGCAGATCCCCGGCCAGATGGGCATCCAGTCGATCCCGGCCGTGATCGCCTTCGTGGGCGGACAGCCCGCCGACGGCTTCATGGGCGCGGTGCCGGAGAGCCAGGTCAACGCCTTCATCGAGAAGATCACCAAGGGCGTGCCGGCCGCCGGCGAGCCCAATCTCACCGAGATCCTGGCCGAGGCCGACGCCGTGCTTGCCGAGGGCGACGCCGCCCAGGCCGCGCAGATCTATGCCGAGGTGCTGGCGCACGACGCCACCAACATCGCGGCGCTCGCCGGCCTCGCCAAGTGCTACGTCACGTCAGGTGCGATGGAGCAGGCCAAGCAGACGCTGGCGATGGTTCCGGAATCCAAGCGCAACGACGCCGCGGTGAAGGCGGTGCAGGCGGCGATCGATCTCGCCGAACAGGCGGAAGCGGTCGGCCCGGTCGCGGAGCTGGAACAGAAAGTCGCCGCAAACCCGCTCGATCATCAGGCCCGATTCGATCTCGCCACCGCGCTCAATGCGATGGGCAAGCGCACGGAAGCGACCGAGCAATTGCTCGCCATCGTCAGGCGTGACCGCAAGTGGAACGACGACGGCGCGCGCAAGCAGCTGGTGCAGTTCTTTGAGGCGTGGGGCGGCACCGATGAAGCAACCGTCGAGGGGCGCAAGCGGTTGTCGACCATCCTGTTCTCGTAAAGCACGCCCGTCACAGCAGCGGGACCGCAGATGCCGATCAATGCCGAATATCGCGGACCCGGCGAGCTCCCGGAGGTGATTCCGGTGTTCCCGCTGCCCGGCGCGTTGCTGCTGCCGCGCGGCCAGATGCCGCTCAACATCTTCGAGCCGCGATATCTCGCGATGATCGACGACGCGCTGCGCGACGGCCATCGCCTGATCGGCATGATCCAGCCCGACGTGACGCATTCGCAGAAAGAGGCGAAGCCGGTCCTGTTCCGGATCGGCTGCGTCGGCCGCATCACCCAGCTCGCCGAATCCGGCGACGGCCGCTACATCCTCGAACTGACCGGCGTCGCGCGCTTCAAGGTGGTCGAGGAGCTCACCGTGCAGACGCAGTACCGGCAGTGCAAGGTCGACTTCTTCTCCTTCGTCGGCGACTTCACCGCGCGCAAGGGTGAGGAGGCCGTCGACCGCAAGGCGCTGCTCGAAGTGCTGGCCGATTTCCTCGAAGCCAACAATCTGAAGGTCGACTGGGAAGGTATCGAGTCCGCGCCCAACGAGGCGCTGGTCAATGCGCTGGCGATGATGTCGCCCTATGGTCCGGCCGAGAAGCAGGCGATGCTCGAGGCGCCGGACCTGAAGACCCGCGCCGAGATCCTGATCGCGGTTACCGAGATGGACCTCGCAAAGAAGCGCACCTCGGGCGACCCGCCGGTGCAGTAGGCGCTTTCGAGCGAAGCGGCGACCGGCTCGCGTGAAGAAAACGCTTCAAGCCAAAAAGCTCCCCGCCCATCAGCGATTGCGCAGTTGCTTGCGGCCGGTGAACATTGCGCGCACCAGATTCTGACGCTGCAGCAAGCCGACCACGATGACGCCGAGCACGTGCAGGGCGACAAGGATGATGACCGCATCCGAGGCATAGGCGTGGGTGTCCTCGACCCACCAGACACCGAAGAAGGTCACGGTGACCTCCATCGCGCCCGTGATTGTCGAGATCGCAAGCAGGAACAGCAGCGCCACCAGCATCACGGTGCCCGCCGGATTGAGCCCGATATAGCGCCCGGTGATGCCGCGGCGGAGATTCCAGATGTAGCGCGGCGCGGCGCGCAGGCGGACGCCGAGCCTGCCGAAACGCGCGTAGCGCGTGCCGGCAAAGCCCCAGATCAGCCGGAACGCCAGCAGCCCGATCACCGAATAACCCGCCAGCCGGTGCAGCCGGTCATAGGCGCTCGGCGTCACCCAGGCGATCAGAACGAGGATGGCGAGCGCCCAGTGCCACAGCCGCAGCGGCAGGTCCCAGACCTGCACGCTGGTCGCGCCGCGGGCGCCCGGCGCCGCCTCCGTCATCGCGCCTGCTTCACTTCGCGATGGTGTGCTTCAGGCTGAGATCTTCCGGGCTGTAGAACAGCTCGTAGAGCTTGCCTTCCTTGACGCCGTACACCTCGTAGCAGGAGCCCTCGATTTTCGACCGGCGCACCTCATAGCCGAGCGCCTTGGCCTTGGCTTCGGCTTCGCTTGCCGGCTTCCACGACGCCTTGTCGAGCTTGGTGCAATTCTTGTAGCCGTCGGCGAACGCCGCCGATCCGGTCAGCCCAAGAACGCTCCCAAGGACGCATGCTGCAAGCGCAGCACTCGAAATCACTCTCACGCGCATATCCCCTCCGTTGACAATCATACCCACAACGCCTTCGCGCAGGGCACATGCGTGAAGAATGCTGAGGCGATTGCCAAGTCAAGGAAGCGCCGCGGAGGCTGGCTTTAGAGGAATTCTAACGGTCGCGAAAACCGCTTTGCGCTCCACGCGCAGTTCGGTTTTGACGGCGCGCTGCGGCCTTACGCCTCATGCGTATCGGGGCCGCCCGGCGCAGCCCATCGATCAGGATGCGGCACCCGCCATTGCGAGACGAACCGCAGGCCGTTCGGCCGCTGCCGGGGCTCGCCCGCCGATCATCTGCGCGACCTTCTCGCTCTGCACCGGCGGGCTGAAATGGAAGCCCTGCACTTCCACGCAGGCATCGGCGCGGAGGATGTCGAGCTGCTCCCTGGTTTCGACGCCTTCGGCTGTCGTTGTCTTGCCGAGGCTGACGGCAAAGCGCACGATCGCGCGCGCGATCCGGCGCGACTCGTCGGTCGCGCCCGAGAGCTCGGACACGAAGCTGCGGTCGATCTTGACCTTGTCGAACGGAAACTTCTGCAGAAAGCTCAGCGACGAGTAGCCGGTGCCGAAGTCGTCGAGCGCGATCCGCACCCCGAGATCGTGCAGTTGGCTGAGCGCGGTAAACACCGCTTCGCTGTCCTGAATGATGGCCGTTTCGGTGACCTCGAGCTCGAGGCGCTCCGGCGAAATTCCCGCACTCGCCAGCGCGTGCACGATCACCGGGACCAATTCCGGACTCCTGAACTGCACGGGCGACAGGTTGATCGCGATCTTGAGGTTGTCGGGCCATTTGGCGGCTTCCGCACAGGCGGTGCGCAGCACCCATTCCCCCAGCGGCACGATCAGGCCGGTCTCTTCCGCCAGCGGAATGAACTGCGCCGGCGATACCATACCGCGTTGCGGATGGTGCCAGCGGAGCAGCGCCTCGAAGCCGCAGGTCTCCCCGCTCGCGACGTGGATGAACGGCTGATAGTGCAGCTCGAACTCGCCGTTGGCGAGCGCACTGCGCATGTCGCGCTCGAGGCTGCGGCGGGCCTGCAGCAGCCGATCGAGCTCCGGCTCGAAGAAGCGGAACGAGCCGCGCCCGCCGCTCTTGGCCGAGTAAAGCGCGAGATCGGCGCTGCGCAGCACCTCGTCCGAATCGGTGCCGTCGCGCGGTGCGATCGCAATGCCGATGCTGGTCGTGGTGGTCACCCGATGATCCCCGAGATCGATCGGCTCGCTGAGCGCCTTCCTGATCTTCTCGGCGAGCAGGCCCGCTTCCGTGACCGGATCGCTGACATGGTCGATCACCGCGAACTCGTCGCCGCCGAGCCGCGCGACCAGCGTCGTATCGCTGACGGATCTGCGCAAGCGCGCGGCCACCGACTTCAGCAGCGCGTCGCCCGCCGGATGCCCGAGCGTGTCGTTGACGTCCTTGAAGCGGTCGAGATCGAGCATCAGCACCGCAAGACTCGGTCCGCCGCACCTCGCACCGGAGAGCGCGCGCTCCATCCATTCCTTGAGCAGCACGCGATTCGGCAGATCGGTCAGCGCGTCGTGCTGCGCCATATAGGTGATCTTGGCCTCGGAGCGCCGCTGCTCGGTGACATCGCGATGCGTCGCCACCCAGCCGCCGCCGGGCATCGGCTGCCGCGTCACGCAGATCAGCCGACCGTCGGCGAGCTCGTCGACCCGGCTGTTGATCTCGCCGGCCGGGAGCGCGTTCAGTGTCGCGAGCACCTGCGTCGCGGCGCTGTCGCTGGTCTCGCCCTTGAGAATGCCGTTGGCGATGCGATGCCTGATGATCTCGCGATGGGCCGTGCCGGGCTGCAGCAGTTCCGGCGGCAGCCGGTACATTTTGGCGTAGCGATCATTGCAAACGACGAGGCGCTTCTCCGCATCGAACATGCAGAGGCCCTCGCCCATGTGGTTGATCGCGGTATCCAGCCGGAACCTCTGCTCCTCCAGCTCCTTCTGCGACGCCTCGACCTGCTGTCGCGCCAGCGAAAGCTGGCTGATGATCTCCTCGAAGCGGCGGGTGCGAAGCGCCAGCCGGCGATCCGCGAGCACGCCGACCAGGCTCATCCCGAGCACCGACAGCGCCACACCGGCGATCACGATGGCGAGGAAGGCAGGCGAGAGCGACAGGGCCGCCGGAGCCAGCAACGGATCCGGAACGATCTCGACCGCGCCCATCGCGGTGAAATGATGCGACACGATCGCAAGCGTCAGCAGCAGCGCCGCGACGAGCGACATCCAGCGGTCCTGACGGCGGACCGCGATCGCCAGCGCGGCGTAGCCGAACAGCATGCCGAGCACGACGGAGGCCGCCACGAGATCGAGCGACCAGACCACGTGGCCCGGCACCTCCAGCGCCCACATCCCGAGATAGTGCATGCTGGCGATGCCGGCTCCGATCACGGCGCCGCCGACCGGCGCGCGCCAGCGGCTGGAGTCACTGGCGGCAAGGCCGAGGCCGCCGGATGTCAGCATCATCGCCGCGGCGAGCGACAGCGCGGTGAGGACGATACCGTAGCCGGTCGGGATTCCCGGCTCATAGGCCAGCATGGCGATGAAATGCGTTGCCCAGATGCCGTAGCCGATCGCGGCTCCCGCGATCGCAATCCAGATCAGCCGCGTCCTCGCCTGCGATGCAATTGCGCGATGAAAAATATTGACGGCCACAATACTGGCAACGAAGCAGACCAGTCCGGCGAGCAGAACGAGCCGCCAGTCATGCTCACCTGAAAGGCACGTAAGAACACGAAACATGCGTCGGTCCATGGTTGTCCGTACGCACAGGCTAGGCTGATTGAATTGTCTTCTCGATAATATTCTGCAACTTTCAGTGGCATGGTTATCCGCGCGTAAGCCGATTCCGCACCGAAATTGATGGCTCCATAAATTTCACAGTCATGCGCGATCCGCGCGGCTTAGCCTGCCAGCGGAACGAGCACGGTTTCACCGGTTGCAACCAGCGAGGTCTCACCTTGCTCGTTCTCCGCAAAAAGTTCCGCGCGCGCGAAGACCTGCCTGCGTCCGGCACGCAATGTGGTTCCTTTGGCGATGAAGCAGCGGCCCAGCGCGGGCTTCAGGCAATTCATCGAGAAATGCGATGCGGTGACGGAACCTGCGATCGACGCCGCGGCAAAGCCGCATGCGGTGTCGAGCAGCGCCGCGATCACGCCGGCATGCAGATGTCCCGCATATTGGGTGAGATCGTCGCGCCAGGGCATCCGTAGTTCCACCGTGCCGGTGCCGGCGGTGACGACCTCGAAGCCGGCAAGCCGATTGAAGGCCGCCGACGCATTGGTCGCAACGAGACGTTCGAGATCGAAGCCCGGGCCAGTCGTCATGTAAAACTCCATTGCGGGGGCCGCCGTTCGAGATTCGCCCTGACGGCCTCGATGTGATTGGGCGAGCCGAGCAGAAGCGCCTGTTCGGCCGTTTCGGCCGCGAGTCCGGTCGCCGCATCGCGATCGGCTGCAAGATTGAGCAGCCGCTTGGCGGCGCGGATCGCATCCGGGCTGCGGTTCGCGATCGCGCGCGCCGTCTCCAGCGCGGCCTCGCGCGGCTGTTCGACGATCCGGGTGGCGAAGCCATGACCAAGCGCATCGTCCGCGGAGAAGACGCGCGCGGTGTAGGTGAGTTCGCGGACCACATCCTCGCGCGCGAGATGGCACATCAGCTGCGTGCCGGTCATGTCGGGCACCAACCCCCATTTGGCCTCGATGATCGCAAGGCGCGTGCCGGGTGCGAGATATCTGATGTCGGCACCGAGCATCAGCTGAAAGCCGCCGCCGAACGCAACGCCATGAACGGCGGCGATGACCGGCACCGGCAGCTCGCGCCAGAGCCACACCAGATGCTGCGCGAAGTTGGCAATGCCGTGGGTCCGCCGGCCGAGATCGGCGAAGGGCAGGATGGATTCGCCCTCCGTCGTTGCGACCAGACGCTCCATGTCGAGGCCTGCGCAGAAGGCCTGCCCTTCGCCCGAGAGCACCACGGCGCGGAGCTTGCGGTTATCCGCAAGCTGCGCACCGATTTCGGCGATCGCGGCGAACATCGCCGGATCGAGCGCATTGAGCTTGTCCGGGCGGTTGAGCCTGACGTCCGCGACGCCATCGGCGATGCTGAGGCTGATGCGATCAGTCGTCATGGCCTCTCCCCGCTAGTAGCCGGCGGCGGCGAGCGCCACCACGGCGCTCATCGCCATCCAGCCGAAGTGGCGGAAGCGGGTCGCCACCGCGTTGGCGAGCGCCGCGACGCCGAACACGACGCCGAGCGTTGCCACGATCCAGTGCCGCGCGGCATCGGAGGCCATCGCGGGCGCGGCGATCAGCAGCACACCGCCGCCGATCCAGGCGACGGTGCCAGCCTGATAGACCAGGCGAAGCAAGAGCCGCAGCCGCGGCGGCTCGACGGTGGCGCGCGCGAATATCCTGGTCTCGCCGAGCACGCCATGGATCAGGCTGACCAGAATGGCGATGACGCCGGCGCCCTGCAGCAGAAGATCACGCATCGCGATGCCTCCATACACTACTGTATGGATATGATACCGGCCGCTGGCGCCTGTCAATACACTTGTGTATGGTAGGCAGCGCGGACGGGGAACCATGACGGAACAGCTCTCGGTCAAGGACTGGCTCGATCAGGGCCTGAAGACGCTGGCGCGACGCGGCTTCACGGCGCTCAAGGCCGAGCCGCTGGCCAAGGCCATGGGCGTCTCGCGCGGCAGCTTCTACTGGCATTTCGCCGACATCGGCGCCTACCGCGCGGCGATCCTCACCCATTGGCGCGAGGTCGCGGCCGAGCAGGTGATCGCGGAGCTCGAGACCATTCCGGAAGGCGGCGACGCGCTGGCGCTGTTGCTGCGCCGTGCCTTCTCGGCGCGGCTGGCGTTGGAACGCGCGGTGCGCAGCTGGGCCACCGCCGATGCCACGGCGCGCGCCGCCGTGCTCGAGGTCGACCAGCGCCGGATCGGCTATATCGAAACCCTGCTCCGCCAGGCCGGATTCGACGACGACGTGGCGCGCGGCCGCGCGCAGATCTTCTACTGGGCCTTCATCGGCTACGCGCTGTCCGAGCAGGCGCTGCCGAAGCCGCGTCAGCAGGCCGCGATCGACGAGCTGCTGCGGATGGCCAAGCGCTGACAGCTGACATTTGGATGTGCTACATCACGGCGAGCCGGAGACTCCCATGAATTCCACGACCGATCATCTCGATAGCACCGCCGACCCAAAACTGCTGGAAATCCTGGTGTGCCCGATCACCAAGGGACCGCTGGAATTCGACGCCGCGCGGCAGGAGCTGATCTCGCGCTCCGCCAAGCTCGCCTATCCGATCCGCGACGGCATTCCGATCATGCTGCCGGAAGAGGCGAGGAAGATCGATTGAAGACGATGCAGCCCGGATGAAGCGCAGCGCAATCCGGGAAAGTCTCACCGCGGATAGTCTGCCCCGGATTTCGCTTCGCTTCATCCGGGCTACGAGGGCTAAAGCGCCTCGCCCTTTAGCAGCCGCGGCACCTCGCCTGACAGTCCCGCCGCCTGGCGGATGAACATCTCCTTCAACGGCGGCGCGCGATCGACGAGACCGAGACCAATGTCGCGCACGGTGCGCAGCAGCGTCGATTCGTTGGAGAACAGGAAGTTCAGCGAGTTGGTGGCGACGCCCATCGCCATCGTGTCGAAGCGCCGCCAACGCTGGTAGCGCTCGAGCACGTCGGCCTGGCCGAGGTCCATGCCGAGCCGCGCCGCATCGACCACGACCTCGGCGAGCGCAGCGACATCCTTCAGGCCCATGTTGAGCCCCTGCCCCGCGATCGGATGGATCACATGCGCGGCGTCGCCGATCAGCGCCAGCCGTTCGGCGATGAACGAGCGCGCGACGAAATAGCCGAGCGGGAAGGCGCGCGGCTTGTCGAGCGGCTTGATCTCGCCGAGATGCAGGCCGAAGCGCTGCTCGAGCTCGGCGTGGAATTGCTCTTCGTTCAAGGCGACAATGCGCGCGGCATCGTTGCGAGTCTCGGTCCACACCAGCGACGAGCGATTGCCGGTCAGCGGCAGGATCGCGAACGGCCCGGCGGGCAGGAAATGCTCCTCGGCGCGGCCGTGATGTTCGCGCTCGTGCCCGACCGTGACCACGATGCCGGACTGGTCGTAGTCCCAGCCATGGGTCGCAATCCCGGCGCGCTCGCGCAGCTTCGAGCGGGCGCCGTCGGCGGCGACCAGCAGGCTCGCATCGATCACGGTGCCGTCGGCCAGCGTAACGCTGACGCCGTCGGGCCGCGACGCGAAGCTCGACACCGCGGCGGCACGCAGCTCGACGCCCTCGGCCTCGGCACGGCTCGCAAGCGCATCGATCAAATAGCGGTTCTCGACCATATGGGCGAACGGCTCGCCGGGCGCGACATTGCCGGCGAAGGTCAGGAACACCGGGCGCGTCGCGTCCTCCAGCCTGGAGTCGGTCACGACCATATCCGTGATCGGCTGCGCCGTCGGCGCCACCTGGCCCCAGACGCCGAGGGTCTCGAACAGCCGCCGGCAGGCCGCCACGATCGCGGTCGCGCGCGGATCGCGGCTCGGGCGCTGGCTCAGCGCCGGATCGGCCACGATGACCGGGATGTCGGGCCCAAGCCCCTGGCGCAGCGCCACGGCCAGCGCCAACCCCGCAAATGCGCCCCCGCAGATGACAATACTTCGCTGTGCCGGCATGCGATCCTTACTCGATTACGCCATCAAAGGAGACTTGCTACCTGATATTAGCTGGGCGAAACAGAGTTTAGAAACAAGGGCGGCTAACAGCCCCAATCGTCATTCCGGGGCCTATCCATGTCCAAGAGCCTGATCGACCTGCTGTCCATCCTCGATCTCGAGCAGCTCGAGGTGAATTTGTTCCGCGGCAACAGCCCGAAGACGAGCTGGCAGCGGGTGTTCGGCGGCCAGGTGATCGGCCAGGCGATGGTGGCGGCCTGCCGCACCGTCGAGGGCCGCCTGCCGCACTCGATCCATTGCTACTTCATCCTGCCCGGCGATCCGCAGATCCCGATCATCTACCAGGTCGAGCGGCTGCGCGACGGCAAGAGCTACACCACCCGCCGCGTCACCGCGATCCAGCACGGCAACGCGATCTTCTCCATCATGGTCTCGTTCCATGCCGAGGAAGAGAGCAACTTCAATCATCAGGAGAAGATGCCCGACGTGCCGCCGCCGGAGAAGCTGACCGCGGAGGAAGTGTCGAAGCAGCCGATGTTCAAGGAGATGCCGGAGTTCATCCGCCGCTATTACGAGAGCGACCGGCCGATCGAGCTGCGCCCGGTCGAGCTCGGCCGTTATTTCGGCCAGAAGATCGACGACGGCCGCATCCATGTCTGGATCCGCACCGCGGCCAAGCTGCCCGACGATCCCGCGCTGCATCTGTGCGCGCTCGCCTATGCGTCAGATTTCTCGCTGCTCGATGCCGTGATGGCGCGCTACGGCCGCACGCTGTTCGACAAGCGCATGATGCCCGCGAGCCTCGATCACGCGATGTGGTTTCACCGCCCGTTCCGCGCCGACGAATGGCTGCTCTACGCGCAGGATTCGCCGAGCGCGCAGTCGGGCCGCGGCCTGACACGCGGCCTGATCTTCAAGCCCGACGGCACGCTGGTGGCGTCCGTCGCGCAAGAAGGTTCGGTGCGCGAGCGAAAGGCGTAGCGCTCACGCTCGAACAGAGCCGGTGGGCACGATGCGATCGGGCTTACTGGCCGGCGTAGGCGCCGCGCTCGGTCAGCGCGAATTGCGAGACGAACCAGTTGCCGTACCAGCGCAGCACCCATGGAATCGGGATCAGGAAGCCGCAGGCGATCGTGAACACGATGGTTCGCCACAGCACCTCGATGCCGGACGCATTGAAGCTGACCTCGCGGCGCGTGCCGTCGATGTTGCGGCAGATCCAGCGCATCCAGGCGGTCAGCACCCAGGCCCAGCCGATGATGGTGATGGCCGAGACCACCATCGCCACGTACCAGCCGACATAGGCGACCGGGCTGCCCTTGAACGAGATCGGTAGGTCCTGGCCGCTCGAGCTGAGATGACCGATGATCCAGCGCACGATCATCCAGCTCAGGAAGCCCTGCAACAGCAGCGAGAGCAGCGTCACGATGTTGCTGTTGGCCGCGCCGGCATAGGTCAGAAGGCCGAGCACGATGAAGACCCACCAGATGTCGAGCGGCTGCCCGGTGAAGGCGAAATGCGGGCGGCCCGGCACGCGGATATAGGGAATCGCAAAGCGGTACAGGCCGGTCGCGGTCCACGGCGCCGGGATGACGAGAATCTGGCCGATGAACATCAACAGGCTGCGGCCGAACAGGCCCCAGATCGGGAAGTCGGCGGACAGCGTGCCGCCGCTATAGCTTCCGGACGCCACCACCGGCGGCGGTCCGCCGGCCTGCGGAAATGCCGGCGGCGCGCCGGCGCTCGGGACGAGGCCCGGAATCTCCCCGGCCTTCTGCCAGCCGGCCATGCCCTCGGTCCACACCAGGGTGTCGGCCCCCACCACGCCCCGGGTGATCAGGTCGCGGAGCTGGGTTTCAGGCAGGGGGCCCTTTTGCTGGCCTTCGGATGCATAAAACCAGTTTCGGTTCGACATTTCTTGTTTCCTCGGGGCGCGCGCACAGGGACACGCGATAGGCGAAACGAACCAGCAAGAGCGCTGGCCGGGGCGGGAAAGCCACATTGTGGCCGAGCGTTTCCATTCCGTACAGTGAGGGAGCACACGCGCTGCGCATGTTTTCCGCTTCAACCTGCAAGTTTTTTATGCCATTTGCCCAGAAAGCTGCCAGATTTGGCGGACGCGAAGTGCCGCTCGGGGATGGCAAATTGCCGCTCCGGGAGGCAGCAGGTGCCGGCTCGCGGGACGGCAAGTGCCGCTCCGGGACGGGCGCACACGGAAAACCTCAAGGGAATGAAGGCCTGAACCATGAAACTCGTCGTCGCGATCATCAAACCGTTCAAGCTCGATGAGGTGCGCCAAGCGCTGACCGCGATCGGCGTCCACGGCATGACGGTGACCGAGGTGAAGGGCTATGGCCGCCAGAAGGGCCACACCGAGATCTATCGCGGCGCCGAATATGTCGTGAACTTCCTGCCCAAGCTTCGGATCGAGATCGCCGTCGATACCGAGCTCGCCGACAAGGCGGTCAGCGTCATCACCGAGCACGCCCGCACCGGCCAGATCGGCGACGGCAAGATCTTCGTGACGCCGATCGATCATGCGCTGCGCATCCGCACCGGCGAGACCGACAACGACGCGCTCTGAACCCTGGAGCCTGATCCTTCGCGACAAACGCGGAAAGCGTTTGCGCGGAGATCATGCCCAACAAAACGATCGAGATCATCGCCGGCAACGACGCCGGCGCACGCCACAACCGCACACCAAGAAACGACGACCGCCGGGGAATGATGATGGGGGCACGAGCTCTTCGTGCAGCGATATCAGCTGCGCCGATCACTGCTGCAATCCTGTTCGCGCAAGCCACGCCGGCCTTCGCGCAAGACTCGGCATCCAGCTCCGGCGTCAACGCCGCCGACACCGCCTGGATGATCGTCGCCACCGCGCTGGTGCTGATGATGACGATCCCCGGACTGGCGCTGTTCTACTCCGGCATGGTGCGCAAGAAGAACGTGCTGGCGACGATGGCGCAGAGCCTCACCGCCGTTGCGCTCGTCTCGATCCTCTGGGTCACCTTCGGCTATTCGCTGAGCTTCGTCGGCGACGGTCCTTGGCTCGGCTCGCTCGATCGCTGGTTCCTGGCCGGCATCACCATGGACAGCATCAATCCGGCGGCGAAGACCATCCCCGAAGCGCTGTTCATGCTGTACCAGATGACGTTCGCGATCATCACGGTGGCGCTGGTCGCAGGCTCGGTCGCCGACCGCATGCGGTTCTCCGCCTATGTGCTGTTCTCGATCGGCTGGTTCATCTTCGCCTATGTGCCGCTGGCGCATTGGGTGTGGGGCGGCGGCTTCCTCGCTTCAGCGGGCGTGCTGGATTTCGCCGGCGGTCTTGTGGTGCATCTCTCCGCCGGCATCAGCGGCCTGGTCGCGGCCAAGGTGATGGGCAACCGCCACGGCTATGGCAATGACAATCTTTCACCGTTCGATCTGTCGCTCGCGGTGGTCGGCACCGGCCTGCTCTGGGTCGGCTGGTTCGGCTTCAACGGCGGTTCGGCACTCGCGGCCAATTCGCGCGCGGTGATGGCGATCACCGCCACCCATCTTGCGGCCTGCGCCGGCGCGCTGACCTGGGGCGCGATCGAATGGGCGACGCGCCGCAAGCCGTCGGTGCTCGGCATGATCTCGGGTGCGGTCGCGGGGCTCGGCACCATCACCCCGGCATCCGGCTTCGTCGCGCCGTGGCACGGCGTCGTCATCGGCATCATTGCCGGCCTGGTCTGCTTCTGGGCCTGCACCTGGCTGAAGCATCGCTTCAAGTATGACGACTCGCTCGACGTGTTCGGCGTGCACGGCATCGGCGGCCTGACCGGCACGCTGCTTGCCGGCGTGTTCGCGGCCTCGGCGATCGGCGGCACGTCCGGCCTGCTCGAGGGCAATCCGAAGCAGCTGCTGATCCAGCTCTACGGCGTCGCAGTCACCTTTGTCTGGTGCGGCGGGGTCACCTTCGTGCTGCTCAAGCTGGTCAGCGCCTTCGTCCCGCTGCGCGTCTCGATGCAGCAGGAGCTCGAAGGTCTCGACATCTCCCAGCACGGCGAGGCGCTGCAGTAAGCCGTCCGGCTTGCCCCGTCCTGAACGTCGAGCCAGTTCCGGCTTGCGCGACACATAAGTGTATGCTTATGTGTCGCCATGGTCGACACCGACATCTTCAAGGCTCTGGCCGATCCGACCCGCCGCAAGGTCTTTGAGAAGCTGGCCGGCGGCAGCCTGAACGCCAGCGCCTTGCGCGACGGACTTGAGATCAGCCAGCCGGCAATGTCGCAGCATCTGGCGGTGCTGCGCGCGGCAGGGCTGGTGCGCGAGCAGCGGCAGGGCCGCTTCGTGAATTATGAGGTCGACCCGGACGGCATCGCGAGCATCGGGACCTGGCTCGCCCGCTACCGCGCCTATTGGCCGAAGCGCATCGAAGCGCTCTCCGATCTGCTGAAGGACATGGATCAATGAGCGACACAGTTGAGCCTGATCATGCCGACGCCGACCTGGTGCTCGAATACGAGCTCGATGCACCGCCTGAAAAAGTATGGCGCGCGGTGACCATTCCGGCCCTGCGCGAACGCTGGCTCCCGGATTGCGATCTCGCGGACGCTGAACCCCTGTCATCGATCGCTGGCGAAGAGGTGCGCTTCCGGCTGCGCGAGTCCGAGCCGCCGTTTCGCGAAAGCCATGTCACCTTCCGGATCGAGCCGAACGAGGCCGGCGGCACCCGCTTTCGCATCATCCAGCAGGCCAGTGATCTCAGGGGAAAGCAGCCGCAACCGGCCAACAGCAACAACCGCTGCCTGATGCGCGCGGCCTGATCACTTCAACACCCGTTGAGACTTCATCACCTGCAGCAATGGAGGTCGCCGATGCGCGACATGATGCAACTCGTCCCTATGGTCGTCGAACAGTCGAGCCGCGGCGAACGTTCCTTCGACATCTATTCCAGGCTGCTGCGCGAGCGCATCATCTTCCTGAACGGCGAGGTCAATGATGCGATGTCCGGCCTGGTCTGCGCGCAGCTGCTGTTCCTCGAAGCCGACAACCCTAACAAGCCGATCAACCTCTACATCAACTCCTATGGCGGCGTGATCACCAGCGGGCTTGCGATGTACGACACCATGCAGTTCATCAAGGCGCCGGTGCACACGCTGTGCATGGGCACGGCGCGCTCGATGGGGTCATTCCTTTTGATGGCCGGCGAGCCCGGTCACCGCGCCGCGCTGCCGAATGCGAGCCTCCACGTGCATCAGCCGCTCGGTGGCTTCCAGGGCCAGGCGTCCGACATCCTGATCCATGCCACCGAGATGCAGGAGACCAAGCGGCGCATCATACGGCTCTATGCGCAGCACTGCGGGCGCACCGAAGCCGACGTGGAACGGACCCTGGATCGCGATCACTTCATGTCCGCGCAGCAGGCGCTCGAATGGGGACTGATCGACAAGGTCTTCGCCGAACGCGACGCCGCCGAAAAACATCATCCGGTGCCGCGCTGATCTTCGTAGCTCGAGCGGCCAAACCGTTTCATGACAGCGCCATCGATTTAGGCTTCACCTCGGCATGCTGCGCCGTGACCCGCACGGCATCGGGACGGCTCGATCCTCCGCGCCTGCCGCCGCCGCGGTGGTCGATCAGGCGCGCGACGACAGCGCGTCGCGCATGACGAGGCGTCAGCGAATGGTCGGCGTTCGGCAGCGTCAACCGCGTCACTCCAGGGATGCTTGTGAGCCGTTTGCCGTCCTGACCGAAATGCCGTGCGATCTCCTGCAGGCTGAGATCGCCGTCCGAGGTGACCATGAGGACGCGCACGCCGCGGCTACAAAGCTCGCGCATCCAGCGCTCGACGCGGTTACGACCAAGCAAGGCGGACGGATGCATCGCCGACAGCGTCGACTTGACGGCTTCCAATCCGCGCCGCACCAGCCGCCTGGCGCTATCTGACACTGACAGCTTCCAGGCGGACCTGGTCGTCATCGCAGACCCCTCCTCCGGCCCGATCTGCGGCTGGCTTCCGCGATTCGCCTTGGAGGCTTCGTATGCTTTCCAGGCCGTAAGCTCCAACGCGTAGGAACTGTTCCAGGCAAAGCAGAGCGGGTTGATCATGGTCAGGGCGCGGACGCGGCGGTCCGCGCGCGCAGCGTGAAAGGCCTGGAAGGCGCCCGAGCACGTGCCCACAAGCTCGACTTTGGCAAAGCCCGCCCGCTGCATCCAGTCAATCGCCGCGCTGACGTCGAAGCGGGTGCGGGAATCATAGAGGAACAGACGATTGCTCCCGGCATCGTCGCTCAGGCCGAGGCCCGGCAGGTCAATGCGTAGCGACGCCACGCCGGCGGCGGCAAGCTCGCGCGCCGCCTCGACCGTGCCGCGCGCCCAACCCACATGCGGCACGCCGCCAGAGTTGAGGAAGATGACCGGATCGGCCGCAGCATGGCCGTCACGTGGCCGGGTCAGCACGCCACAGATCAATGGCGCCTGCCTGATCACAACCGGCTCTTCCGTGTAGTGCGATCCCTCCAATAGCTCGCGGCCGGTCAGGGACTCGACGCCCTGAGCTACGCCGGCGACGGCCCGGTCGGACAACCAATCCGCCCAGCAATCGACAACGTCGGCCGGGATCCGGTTCGCGGTCGGGTCGCACATGAGCAGGTGATAGTCCTTGAACTCGGCGATTGTCGCGCCTTCGAAAGAAGTTCGACCGTCGCGGATTTCAGAGCCTGCCAACGGCTTTCCGTTCGCGATCAAAAGCATCGGCAGGGGCGGAAGGGCCGCGACGGCCCGCCGCCAATCCAGCCTCGACAGATCGGCGAGCGTCTCATGCGAAAGCCGGAAGCCGACGGCCTCGCGGCCCTCGGCGAACGTCGCGTCGCTTGCCGCGCTGTTGGCGAGCGATCCATCGATCACGCGCGACATCGCGGTGATTTCGCGCACATAGGTTTTTCCGGAACTCGGTGGCGCAAGCAGCGCGAGGCCTGCCACGTCGTCCCGCCCCGCCGCAGTGAGCGGGGCCAGCAGCGCGCCGAGACGGAAGCCGGCGAGGATGACATCCTCCACGCCGCAATCCCGCTTCAACCGGTCGATCGCCGCGCCGATGCTTGCGGTCCAGGCCATCACCCGGCCTGGCGCCGAATGGTCGCCGGCAGCGTCGCCGCAGCCGGGATAGTCAAACAGCAGGACAGGCAGGCCCGCCGCGGCCGCCCTGTCGGACAACAGCTTCAGGAATCGGCGACTGCACAGATCCTCATGACCATGCGCGCCGGCGATGACAACGCCCCGCCGCCCCTTCGCTACGTTCAGCCAGCCGATGGTATCGGCAAAGACAACTGGTTTCATGTCATGCTCCCGGCGGACTCCTTTGTCCGCACGACTTCCAATGCTTCCGCTCTCGGCACCTCATAGCTCGCGTCGCGATCGGCATTGAGCGCTGTCACCGCGCCGCCGGGTGTCGCCAGGGGCGGACCGTCAAGGCCGACCTCCCGCTCGATGCCCGGCATCAGGTGGAAATTGTTCTCCGTTGGAACGAACTGATCGTCCTGGATGGAGACGTGGTAGGCCGCGCGTTTGCAGGCCAGCCGCAGCCGCCACGTGTCCTTCCGACGCACCAAACTCACAGTCAGGCCCACGTCGCGTTGCGCGGTCATGACGCCCGGCAGCACATGGAAGGCCTCGGCAAAGACCTTCCCGTCGTCGCCTTCCAGCCTTGCAACGGTGACCTCATGTCCGGGCGGCCCGAAGCGATAGGCGTAGGAAATATCGAAAAAGGCGCCGAGTACCGAGAAGGCCGAAAGCGACAGGCCGCCGTGCGCCGGCACGCTGATCGTTTGGCGCGCTGACACCACCGGCGTGACGCCGTCCCGCAGACAGGTCAACGATAATGTCGCCCGAACGGTCTGCTCGGTATCGTTGACGGCATGGACGGTCAGCCCGTCGACGCCCTCGTCGCTCAGGATCAGCCGGAGCGGGGCAAATGCGCGCCTCAGCCCGTGCCAGACGGGCTTGGGCCGTCCGGTCGAATCGACCACGCCCCAACCCGCGCCCGGCCGCAAGTCCTTCCAGAAGAACAGCAGCGCTCCAGCCGTCGGCGAACAGGGTCTGCGCCATTCGTCGATGGTGCGCTCCACCACCTCGGTCGTCACCGCACGGGAGAGTTCGAGATAGCGTCTGGTATTTTCGATGCGCAGCCGGCGCGCGTCGACGGAAAAAAGCGTTTCCAGATAGTGCTCGCGCACATCCTCGAAGTCCCACGACGCGCCGACGTCGCGCGGCACACCCGCCTTCCAGCGCGGATCGTGCACCGGCGGCACCGGCAGATGCGCATCCAGCGTTGCCTGGTCAGGCACATTGGCAAAGGCAAGGCATTCGCTCGCGAAGCGCACTTCGGCCCGGCGCGCGTCATCCAGCGGCCGGCAATAGGCGCCGACCCCGTAATAATGCATCGGCCCGCCATCAGCCGTGAAAGGCAGGTTGCCGCCGGATGGCGATGACGTCACAAGCACCAGGTCGGGACGCTTCGCTTCAGCGATGGGGCGCACCACCTTGTCGAACCAGGGCGTCGGATCCATCGACATCGGCATGCCCATCATCGCCGCCTGCTGTGCCACCTCGCTGCCGCCGCACAGAACGGCGAGTGACGGCGAATGCCTGAGCCGCGTGAGCAGGTCCTCGACCTCGCGCGAGAGCGACGCGCACCAGGCCTCGTCCTTCGACGGATAGTCGAAATTGGCGAGCATCAGGTCCTGCCAGACCAGGATGCCCATCTCGTCGCAGAGTTCGTGAAACGCGTCGCCCTCGTAGACGAACGTGCCGCCGACCCTGAGCATGTTGACGCCCGCCCGTCGTGCAAGATCGAGGTCGCGCGCGATCTCTTCGCGTGAGGACGGCAGCCGCACCAGGTCGGACGGCGTCCACACCGAGCCGCGACAAAAGACGGATACGCCGTTGACGACCAGCCGAAAGCCGCGGCCGTCGGTGCCGCGATCGATCTCGATATGCCGGAAGCCGACGCGGCCGAGCGTTACTCGCATCGAGCCGAGCGTGACGACAACCTCGTGCAGCGCCGGATCGCCATGGCTGCTCGGCCACCATGGCGCAACGTTCGCAATATCCAGTTTCGCCGTCAGCCGCGTCGCTGTCTCTGGGGTCAATGCGGCGACTGCGCCCGCACAGGCGACCGTGGCCGGCGCGTCATCAAACGGCTCGACCAGCGTGATCGCGATGGAAAGATGCCCTGTTGTGCCGACGAGGTCGGCCTGCATTTGCACATCGCGCACGCCTTGCCGGTTGGTATCGCGGATCAGCTTGATCGGTCGCCATGGTCCGACGATGTCGAAGCCAGGGGACCAACCCGGCATATGGCCGATCAGCGTGGTCCGTACGAGCCTCAGCCGCTGATCGTCGATCATGCGTGGCCGCCAGCGCGCACGCGGACCGGTCAGGGTTTCCAGATGGCGGTCGAGGCTGCGGAATGCGATGGCCAGTTGCTCGCCGCCGGCAAGCGTCAGGGCCACATCATGGCGCTCGAACATCGAGGTCGAGGACAGCACGAGGCGATCGTCGAGCCAGACCTCTGCAACCGTTGCCAAGCCGTCAAATACGAGACGGGCCGGGCCGGTGACATCGAGCCGGCGACGATACCAGACGTCCTGGTCGTGCAGCGGAGTGGGATGGTTGCGGTCCCAGCGGCCAAGCCGTTCCAGCGCAGCAGCGGCCGTGCCGGGGCACGCCGCCTCCAGCCATTCGGCGCTGCCGTCAATCGCCGCCGGAGACGCCCACGCGCCGGCCGGCGAGACGACCATGCACCAGCCGCTGTCCAGAGGCTCGGCCGTGTCGGTCGTCGACACCAAAGCGTCCATACACATGCATTCCCATGACCGGCAGGCCGGTCCTACGCTGCCTTGCTGGCGAGATCCGCCGTGCGACTGTCCAGAGCGTCCATCACCGTTTGCCATGCCTTGGCCATCGGCCCGATGGCGTCCGCGAGCCCATCGAACCGATGCCGGGCCATGGCGCGGGCGAGCTTGAATTGCATGACCTTGGCGCCCTCGGCGATTGCCGCGGCGGCTTCGATCGCCTCGGCCAGACCGGTCTCGCCGTGCCGTCTCAGCCATTCCAGATGACTGGAGAGGAGTTCGAAATTGGCGCCCACCTGCCGCAACGTGTTGAAGGCGTAGATGTGAAAATACTCCGGTGACCGGGCGGTCAGTGCCTCGGCATGGCCGCCGAACACCGCCGCATAGGCATCGAGCGGGTTGCGTTTCGGCCTCCGCCGCAGATGCTGCGCGAGGATTTCCGTGGCCGCACTGACCGGATCGCGCGAGGGGCGCGTGGTGTCGAACTTGACGAACTCGGCATAGGGAAACAGCGGCAGGCCGCCGGCCGGCGCGCCGGCGCGCTGCCCGAAAATGCCGTCATAGTCCTCACCGTCCAGCGCGAAGTAGCCGTCGTTGTGGAAGTAGGCCATGTGGCGGCGCCCGGGATCGAGCACGTTGACGCCGATCGTCGTCTTGGAATGGCCGCTGCGATAGGTGATGCCCTTCGTGTCGGGCAGGTAGAAGGCATCGACCTCGACCAGCGGCAGCCGCCCGCGCTCGATCTGATTGAGAACGTGCGTCTCCAGGCGATCGAACACGGACAGTTCCTGGATATCCAGGCCGGCCAATCGCTGCAGGTCGGCCGTCGGGAACTTGAAGAACGTGAACTGGTCGCCTTCGAAATCCTGCGCCACGGTGAAGCCGAGCGCAGCGACCGGGTCATTCCCGTTCGCATGCATGACTTCGATCAGAAGATCGACATAGCAGTTGGTCTGCGGCCATCGCCGCTCCGCGTCGTGTAGCAGGTGCGGCTTGTAGTCGGCCGGATCGAGCCCGGCGATGGCACTCTGCATTTCAGTTGCCCCAAAGCGTGTCGCGCACGGAAGCCGGCCATGCCTCGACCTCAGGGCCGTGATGGCGGAACAGCGCGAGCGCCACGCGCTCCAGCCCGAAGCCGACGCAGGCCGAGTGACACAGGCTGCCATCCGCGAATTTGAGGCCCCAGGTCTGGCCAAAATGGTCGCGATGATAGTTGAAGGATAAGCAGGCCGTCGGTTTCTCGATACTGGTTACCGGGATCAGCAGCTCGAACTTGAGTCCCTCGTCGCGCTGGTTGTTGGCCATCATCTTGCCGCCGCGACCGAAGAACGGATCGTTGGCGAGATCAACCTCGCAGGGCAGGTCGAGGGATTCGATCATCGCCTTGCCGCGCTCCAGCCAGCTTTCGCGGAAGGCGCACACCTGCTCGGCCGTACCGATGCGGACGAATTCGCGCATGCGGAACAGCTGCATGCGCGCGGGATCCTTGGAAGGCTCATGACGGAAGCAATAGGAGGAAAGCTCGAACAGCACACCGTCATCGGGCACCGGACCGCGCGCGGCAACGGTCGGATAGAGCGGATAGCAGGCGGCTGGCGTCAGCACGACGTTCGTCGCCTGCTGCAGTTCGGTCCAGTCCTCTCCCGCAGCCATCATGCCGAGAAGCTGCGCGTGCTCGCGCTCGCCGCCCATGAAGGAATGCACGCAGCCTGCAAGCTGCGGGAAGCTTTTCATATAGCCACTGCCTTCAAGCGTGGCGCGGCTCATGCCCGGTGGGAAGTGGATGCGGGTTGCCTTGTCTGGCGCTCCGATGCTGGTCACGAGCCGCTCAAAGCGCTCGATCACGTCTTCGAAAACGCCGGAGCGGCCATAAAGCCCGTCTACTCCGGTCTTGAACAGGATGCTCTTGTCGAACAGGGTGTCGAGCAGGCTCTTGGCATCGAACGTCTTGGCGTCCATCTCAACCTCTCAGGCTGGTGTCAAAGCGGCTCATCAGCAGGAGCGTCGCGGTGTTGGAAAGAATACGGTCGTTCGAAATCATCAGCGGCGCTGAGCTCACATCGCGCAGGTGTCTGCCGACGCTGAACGGCGTGCCGTTCTTGTAGCCCACGATGCCGTTGATCAGCATGGCGAGCCGCACGATCGCCCCAGCCTTCTCGCTCGCAGCGACCTTCAACGCGTTGATCTCGGCGGTAAAGCCAATCGAGGAGAGCGCATCGTCATTGCCCTTGGCCGCATCGAAGCGGTCAATGGCGGCCGTGAGATGACCCTTCATCTCCTGAAGCAGGGCGGCCGCCTCGGCGAGCCGAAGCGCGCCCGGCGGCAGACTCCCATCCGCCTGCTTGCGCGCCGCAGCCTTGACGAATGCTTGCGCGCGATTGAAGGCATCGGTGGCGATACCGAACCAGGTCGCCGCCCAGAAGATATGCGAGCTCGCCAGCATCGACTGTGCCGCGATCTCCGAGAACGGCTTGGGGAAGATCTGCGCCGCGTCACCGTGCGCGACGAGATGGAAACCGTCCGAACAGGTGCCGCGCATTCCGAGCGTATCCCATACGGACGTGCGCTCCAGCGTGCGGTTCAGGTCCGCGGGAATGACAACCATCACCTGATCGGAGCTTGCCGCGTCGGGAGCGCGCCGCGCCGTGGCAAGAATCGCGTCGGCGTGGCGGCCGTAGGAAATAACGGTTGCTTCCTTTGTCAGCGAGAAGCGGCCGTCTGCCACTTCGACCGCACAGATCGAATTGCGCAAATTGCCGCCGATGCCGGCTTCCGTGGTCGCCGAGGCCATCAGCAACTGCTCCGCCGCAATGCGGCGCATATAGGCCAGATGCCAGTCGCTGGCGCCGCCATGGCTGACGAAGCTCGACGTCTTGATCTGGTGCATGGCGTAGATCATGGCGCTCGAGCCGCACGCCTGGGCGAGCTGAACGATCAGCTCCGCGATCTCCATCGTGCCCAATGCCTCCCCGCCATGCTCGACGGGAATCGCGACGCCGAGCAGGCGCTCGCGCTTCAATGCTTCGATGGTATCGGCCGGGAAGCGGCCCTCACGGTCTACCGCATCGACCTGCTGCGCCGCCACCTTGGCGACCAAACGCATGCGCTCGGCCGGCGTGGCGGCAGAGGCCGGCACGGGCTCTATCTTTCTCACCACGCTCATGGTTTTACGCCGCCTGCTGTGTCAGCCGTGAAACGGCGTCCGCGACGTTGGCGAGCGACGAGAAGGTCCGTCGCGTGAGCATCGCTTCGGGAAATTCGATGTTGAACTCTTCCTCGAGCGCCAGCATCACCTGCACCGTGGCGAAGGATGTCAGCCCTGCGTCATAGAGATTCGTGTCGTCGGTGATCGTGTTGAAATCCAGCGAAATCATCGGCTGCTGCTGGAGCAGCAAGCGGATACGATCAATCATTGGTTGCCCCACCTGTCATTGAAGTTCTTATGCGGCGGCAATAGCGCAACGACGGCAACCGCGGCGTTAACGCCGGAACGACAATGTTACAGACAGCTAACGATCCGTAACGAGCGCCGGCAAAAGTCCAGCATTTGCTGTCCTGGCGGGCGTACCTGATGCGAGCCCTTGTCCGCGTCGCGCAGAACGACGTGGCGAGGATGCCCGCAACTGTCGTTGCGCCGGTCCCGTTTTCGGGTGGGAACCCAAACAAGCCGATGAAACCCAACATCAAATTCCCATCGCGCAATCGTCCGACCGACGCGAATGGCGAAATGATCGAAAGGATGTTCGCGGACCGCGGAGCGGGCCCGGAAGCCCTCGCCGGATACCGCCTACTGCCCCGCGGCTGAGCAGAATTGTGTCCGGAGTTAGCCGTGCCTGCGTTCTAGACAGGCCTGACCATATTTTAGGCGCGGCGGAATAGCGCAGGGGCACCTCCCACCCGTAAAGCGGGAAAAGGTCCGGATTCATAATCCATTAGCGAACTCCGGCCGTTTGGCACGGCATTTGATTCTAAGGGTCCAGGCTGTGCCCGCGTAGTGGATGTCCTCCGCGTGGTGAACCTCAGTCGAAACTCCCGGTGTTCATTCGCACCGGGCCCAAGCGGGGATAGGACTCATGAAAATTGTTATGGCGATCATTAAGCCATTCAAACTCGAAGAGGTCCGTGACGCCCTGACCGCCATTGGCGTTCACGGTCTCACGGTGACGGAAGTCAAAGGCTACGGCCGCCAGAAAGGCCACACGGAAATCTATCGCGGCGCCGAATATGCCGTGAGCTTCCTGCCGAAGATCAAGATCGAGGTCGCGGTCAATTCCGATCAGGTCGACAAGACCATCGACGCCATCACCTCCGCCGCCAAGACCGGCCAGATCGGCGACGGCAAGATCTTCGTCATCAGCCTCGAACACGCCGTGCGCATCCGCACCGGCGAGGCCGATGCCGCGGCCCTCTGATTTCGCGCTCAAACCTTAAGACCTCAGGAGTGAAATAACATGACGTTCAAGCGTCCCTATGGCGCGGGACTGGCGGCCCTTGCAGTCGGCCTGTTCGCCGCGACCGCCGCCTACGCCGAGCCGACCGTCAACAAGGGCGACAACGCCTGGATGCTGACCTCGACGGTGCTGGTGCTGCTGATGACCATCCCGGGCCTCGCGCTGTTCTATGGCGGCCTGGTCCGCTCCAAGAACATGCTCTCGGTGCTGGCGCAGGTGTTCTACACGGTCTGCCTCGTCACCGTGCTCTGGGCCCTCTACGGCTACAGCCTCGCCTTCACCGGCGGCTCCGACTTCATCGGCGGCTTCTCCAAGGCCTTCCTGATGGGCGTCACGCCGGACTCGAAGGCGGCGACCTTCTCGGTCGACGCCAACATCTCGGAGCTCATCTACATGTGCTTCCAGATGACGTTCGCGGCGATCACGCCGGCCCTCATCGTCGGCGCCTTCGCCGAACGCATGAAGTTCGCGGCGATCGCGCTGTTCATCCCGCTCTGGGTGACGCTGATCTATTTCCCGATCGCGCACATGGTCTGGTACTGGCCGGGCCCGGACGCGATCCAGGATGCCGCCAAGGCGCTCGCCGCCGCGGCTGACGGCGCGGCCAAGACCGCGGCGCAGGCCAAGCTCGACGAGATCAACGCCGATGCCGGCTGGATCTTCAAGAAGGGCGCGATCGACTTCGCGGGCGGCACCGTCGTGCACATCAACGCGGGTATCGCCGGCCTGGTCGGCGCGCTACTGATCGGCAAGCGGACCGGCTACGGCAAGGAGCTGATGGCTCCGCACTCGCTGACCATGACCATGATCGGCGCCTCGCTGCTCTGGGTCGGCTGGTTCGGTTTCAACGCCGGCTCCAACCTCGAAGCCAATGGCGGCGCTGCGCTCGCCATGACCAACTCCTTCGTGGCGACTGCCGCGGCGGCGCTGGCCTGGATGTTCGCGGAATGGATCATCAAGGGCCATCCCTCGCTGCTCGGCGCGCTCTCGGGCGCGGTGGCGGGCCTCGTCGCGGTGACGCCGGCGGCCGGCTACGCCGGTCCGATGGGCGCCATCGTGCTCGGCCTCGTGGTCGGCGTGGTCTGCCTGTTCTTCTGCACGGTCGTGAAGAACGCGCTCGGCTATGACGACTCGCTCGACGTGTTCGGCGTCCACTGCGTCGGCGGCATCGTCGGCGCGCTCGGCACCGGCATCCTGGTCAACCCGGCGCTCGGCGGTGCAGGCATCATCGACTACACCGCGATCCCGCCGAAGGTCGCCGATTACGACTTCGCGGCGCAGATGATCTCGCAGGTTTGGGGCGTCTGCACCACGCTGGTGTGGTCGGGCATCGGTTCGGCGATCCTCTACAAGATCGTCGACGTGATCGTCGGCCTGCGCGCCAACGTCGAGACCGAGCGTGAAGGCCTCGACATCACCGAGCACACCGAGCGCGCCTACAACATGTAAAATTAACGGCCCTTGAGGGCCGTTAATTTGGGTTCTCCCGGGGCACGACCTCCCCAAGCGGTCGTTCCCAGAACTACGGTCCGGACACATACCCGGCAATGTCCGGGCCGTTGAGGGGCTCCAGCGCAAGCTGGGGCCCCTTTCTTTTTTCCGCGGCTTGAGAAAATATTGTCGGAATTGCCTGCCATTGTGGAATGACAGGCTACAAACAACGAAAACGGGAGGACGTCATGAAGGTGCAAGGCAGGTGCTATTGCGGCAACGTGCGCTATGAGGCCGAAGGCGAGCCGATGATGGCGGCGCAGTGCCTGTGCCGCGAATGCCAGTACATCACGGGCGGCGGGCCGAACATGTTCATGGCGATGCCGACCACCGGCTTCAAATACACCGCCAGCGAACCCAAGCAGTTCACCCGCAAGGATCTCGACCGCGCCGTGACCCGGGAGTTCTGCCCGGAATGCGGCACGCATCTCGTGACCAAGGTGCCGGGCCTGCCCGCCACCATCCTGAAGGTCGGCACCTTCGACGACCCCTCGGTGTTCACCCCGCAGATGACGATCTACACCTGCGACAAGCAGACCTTCCACCATCTGCCCGAAGGCAAGCCGTCGTTCGAGAAGCTGCCGGCGCGGTAGCCGCCACGTATCGCGCGCGTAGCCCGGATCGACCGGCAAATTGGAATCGTCATGGCCGGGCCTGACCCGGCCATCCATCCCGCTTCGCAAGATTCTGGCCTAGCGTGCGTAGCCCGCGTCAGTCGATCAAAAGTAACCGGCATGAGCTCCCACGTCTGCAGTGATCAGCGCGCGCGAGCGTAGCGGGTCGGCATCCAGTACTGGCGCATGGCCTCGACGACGTCCGAAATGTCGGTATGGGCGTTGCGCAGGAATTCCTCGGTCTCGCGGCCTTTCCTTGGTGGTCCAAGCAGTGGACGCCCCTGATCGTCGACGCAATGCAGCAGGATGGGCAGGAGCAAGCCGTGGTTTATGTTGCGGATGTCGAGCAGCGGGGTCCATGCCGATAGTCTCAGCCGCATGGCGGCATGGAATCCCTGGCACCACGGCCGCGCATCAACGTCGCCATTCGGCTTGCGGGCATGGGTGGGCGCGAACCGATGTGGCGCGGTGGAAAGAACGTTACTAATGTCGTTGTGGCGCAGCGCGACGGCCGAAATCGCAGCGAACTCAGGCGTGCCGCCATGGTTGAACGCATCGGCGTCGATGGCGAGTAACGGACAGATCCAGTCGGGCGGACTTATCGACACCGGCCCGGCCACGATCGCGGCGACATAGCCGTCGAGCATAGGAAGACTCGTGGCGATGGGATGCTGCGCGGCGCGAGCCTGCAGCCAAGGCTCAAGTTCGTCGAGCGGCATCGCGGCTGCCGCCATCGATGATGAAGATGATGATGAATGGCGGCGCCGGCTCATGCAGCCTCCCGTGCGCTGAGCTCGCGGGCCGCCTTCCAGTTCCAGGCGAGAAGTTCGCGCAACTGGTGGCTCTTGGTCTGGCCGGAGATGATGCGCTCCAGCACATCGGCCAGATAGACCTGCGGATCGAGTTCATGGAGCTTTGCCGTATTGACCAGCGATGCGAGGATTGCCCAGCTCTCAGCACCGCTCTCGCTGCCGCTGAATAATGAGTTCCGCCTTCCCATCGCAATCGGGCGCATTGAACGCTCGACAGTGTTGCTGTCGACCTCAACGCGGCCGTCGCGGAGAAACAGCGTCAGCCCATCCCAATGATTGAGCGTATAGTTGATAGCCTCCGCCAGCTTCGACTGGGAGAACAGCTGGTCGAGCATCGAGCTCAGTCGCGCCTTCAGCACCTCCATCAGCGGTGCGGCCCTGGTGCGGCGGGCGGCAAGCCGCTGTTCGGCGCTCGAGCCGCGGATCTCGGCCTCGATGGCGTAGACCGCTTGCAGGCGCTCGATCACTTCGTGAGCGAACGGCGACTGCATCGTCTTGTACACTTCGACGAATTTGCGTCGGGCATGGGCGAGACAAAAAGCGAGCTGGATCGCGCCGCCATGACCGCGGGCAAGCGCTTTGTAGGCGGCATAGCCATCCACCTGCAGAATGCCGGAGAAGCCGGTCAATTGCCCGGCGATCTCCTCGGTGCCGCGGCCATCGGCAAACACATAGGCGACCGCCGGCGGCGATGGGCCGCCCCATGGGCGATCATCCATCGCATGCGCCCAGAACTGGCAGATACGAGTGCGATGTCGTCCGGGATCGAGCACCGGCATCGGCGTCTCGTCGCAGAACAGCCGCGGCGAAGCCTGGATCGTCCGCAGCTGAAGCTCATAAAGGCTCTTGAGCCACCATGCCGCACGCTTCACCCAGCCGGCGAGCGTTGCGCGGTCGAGATGAATGCCCTGGCCAGCCAGGATCTGCACTTGGCGGTACAGCGGCAGATACCAGGCGAACTTCGAGACCACCACGTGAGCCACGAGTGCCGTCGATGCCATTCCGCCTTCAACCAAACGCGGCAGCACCTTCGCCTGGACCACGCCGTCGGTGCAACCGCGGCAGGCGTATTTGGGACGAACCGTGCGTAGTACCCGCAAGATCGCCGGGATCACGTCCAGCACCTCGCTCACATCCTCGCCGATCCTGTGCAGAGCGCCCTGACAGCACGGGCACGCTGTCGTGTCCGGCTCGAGCACCTGCTCGCAGCGCGGCAAATGCTTGGGCAACGCACCGATGTTGCGCCTCGCCTTCTTGCGCGGCTTCCCAGCCGGCTTCGTCGCAGGTAGATCGTCGTTGGCTGACGCAGGTGGTGTGACGCCGGTCGCGAGATCGTCCAGTTCGAGCGCGAGCTGCTCGGCCACGATCGCCACCAGCCGCTCCGAGCGCTTGCCGAAGATCATCTCCTTCAGCGTCTGCATCGCCACACGCAGCTTCTCGTTCTCGGCGTCAAGCGCGAGCACCATCTCGGTCAGAGCCGCTGCGTCGGTCGGAAGAGCTTCGGGGCGAATCGCCATGATCGAACGATATATCCGCGCATCACAGGCTCCAGCAAAATCTTCGCCTCTCAGCCGACAACGGCCGGCTGCTTCACAGGCTTGGGTGAGACACGCGTCCACTCCAGCCCGTCGAGCAGCATCGCGAGCTGCGTCGCACTGAGATACACCACGCCATCGCGGATCGGCGGCCAGGTGAAGCGCCCCTGGTGCAGCCACTTCGTCACCAGCACCATGCCGCTGCCGTCCCACGCCAGAAGCTTCACTCGGTCCATGCGCTTGCTGCGGAACACAAAGACGTCGCCGCAATACGGGTTCGCACGCAGCGCTTCGCTAACCAGCGCCGACAGCGTGTGCACCGACTTGCGAAAGTCGACCGGCTGTGCCGCCAGCACCACCTTGAGGTCAGACCGTAATGCAATCAACGGATGCCCCGAAGCGCCGATAGCACTGTCGAAAGCGTCGCCAGCTCCACTCCGGGCTCGACCCGGATGCGTGCCCCGCCCACCTCGATCTCAATCATCCCGCCAAGCTTGCCTGGGGGCGATGCCATCTGCGGCAGCACCTTATGCGCGGACGCGAACCGGTCCGGTTCGTCTGCCGTCGCCGGACCGCTCTCGGAAGCGATCCGGACCGGCACGAAGCCTGGCGCCTGAAAGCTCGCTGCCGTCGCGAACTTGCGCCGCCACACCGTCAGCAGCCCACGGACAACGCCATGGCGCCGAGCGACCTCGGAAATATTGACCCCTTCCTCGAAGCTCTCCGCCACGATCTGGGCCTTCTCTTCCGCCGTCCAGTGCCGTCGCCGACGCTGCCCCGTGATCACCTCGATCCGACGATAGGAGCCGCCTTCCTGCCTGGCATCAAGCATGGCTTCATGCATGGCATCTGCCATAGCCCACCTCCAAAAAAACAGGTCATACCAGGCTGTATCGCAGCTCATTCGCGCGATGCCCAGGTGGGGGGCTCATGCCGATTACGATCAAAACTTCCTCATCCGGCAGCTCGCTTGGCGCGCCGGTGCGCAAATAGCGCTCCAGGATGTCGGCAAGCGACAGCGGCGTCAGGCGCTCGCTCGCACCGGGTAGGTCGGCGATCGGCCACCAGCGGAAGCAATCGAGCGCGCGCGCCTCGGCCTCGTCGGCCATCACGGGCGCGAAGCGATCCGCGTGAACGATCCGGTATTCCTCTTTCTGGGAAATCCGCCGGCCGCCCCAGTTGAAGGTGTGGTGACGCCGCCAGACGGTGGGCCCGGGCTCGAAATCGATCAGCCCCAACTCCTCGGCCAGTTCCCGCTGCAGCGTCGCTTCAGCCGTCTCGTCGCCCTCGACGCCGCCGCCCGGCGCGATCCAGAAGCAGTCGCCGCCGTGCGGCGGGCGAATCCGCATCAGCAGGACTTCGCGCTCGCCGGTGATGATGAGCGCCCGGACGGCGCGGCGGTGGATCATGTCTCGGAGCAATTTCGCTGCGGTGCCTTGGGGTGAGCGCTGATATCACGCGCCGGCCGATCGTGCCGCGCCGCCGATGGTTAATCGCGTCTTAACCTCGCCCTATCTATGGTGACTTGATCGGTTTACGGTCGGCGCCCCTACCCTCCGACCGCAGTGAAAGTGCTGGCATTTCAACCATGGCAATGACCGCCTCATCCGGCTTGGCGCAGGGCGCCGGCGATGTCGCATCCGCCGGCCAGGCCGAGCGTTCCCCTTTCCTGCGCACGACCGAGCTGCTGGCGCCGTATCAGCCCGCCAAGCCCTTGATTACGCTGTCATTAGGCGAGCCGCAGCACCCGGTGCCCGATTTCGTCGGACCGGTGCTGGCAAAGCATACCGCCGAGTTCGGCCGCTACCCGATCGCCAAGGGCATCGAACCGTTCCGCCGCGCCGTCGCGACCTGGCTGGGAAGCCGGTTCCAATTGCCGCGGCCGGTCGATCCCGAGAGCGAGGTGATGGTGCTGAACGGCAGCCGCGAGGGGCTGTTCTTTGCCGCGATATCAGCCTCGCGCTACGTCGCGCCGCGCAAGGGCCGGCCGGCGATCCTGATGCCGAACCCGTTCTATCCGGCCTATGGCGCCGGCGCCCGCGCGGCCGGCTGCGAGCAGATCTACCTGCCGACCACGCTCGCTAACGGTTTCCTGCCCGACCTTGATTCGATCGACGAGGCGACGCTGGCGCGCACCGTCGCGTTCTTCATCGCCTCGCCCGCCAATCCGCAGGGCTCGGTCGCCTCGCGCGCCTATTTCACGCGGCTGAAGGAGCTCGCCGATCGCTTCGGCTTCATCATCCTGAGCGACGAGTGCTACTCGGAAATCTACACCCGCGAGGCGCCGGGCAGCGTTCTCGAGTGCGCCGGTCCCGACTTCAGCAATGTCGTGGCGTTCCAGTCGCTGTCGAAGCGCTCGAACCTGCCGGGCATGCGCGTCGGCTTCGCCGCGGGCGATAGAAAGTTTCTGGCCGCATTCCACGAGCTGCGCAATGTCGCCGCACCGCAGGTGCCGGTGCCGCTGCAGCATGTCGCGGTCGCCGCCTATAGCGACGAGGCGCATGTCGAGGAGAACCGCAGGCTCTATCGCATCAAGTTCGATTTCGCCGACCAGATCCTCGGCAACCGCTACGGCTACAAGCGTCCCGCCGGCGGCTTCTGCGTCTGGCTCGACGTCTCCGAGCGCGGCGGCGACGAGGCGGCGGCGGTCAGGCTCTATCGCGACGCCGGCGTGCGCGTGATTCCCGGCAGCTATCTGGCGCGCCAGCAGAACGACGGTTCCAATCCGGGCGCGGGCTATATCCGCCTTGCGCTCGTCTCCGACAGTGAATCGACGGCCGAGGCGATGCATCGCCTGGTCGAAACCCTGGGTTAATCGCGAAGCGCGAAGATTGAGTATGCCAGCGATCGAACGTGTCATCCCCCTGGTCGGCCATCTGCCGCTCTCGCTCCGCGAGGCGCTGGCGCGACGGCTGCGCGAACTCACCGGGCTCGGCCTGATCGCGCTGTCCGGCGCCATCACGGCGGCACTGATGACCTGGTCGGTGCAGGATCCGTCGCTGAGCCACGCCACCTCGCGCGCGATCCGCAACGTGCTCGGCTATCCGGGCGCGATCGGCGCCGACCTCCTGATGCAGATTCTGGGTCTCGGCGCGATCATGCTGGTGCTGCCGGTCGCGGTATGGGGCTGGCGGATGCTGACGCATCGCCCGTTCGACCGCGAAGCGCTGCGGCTCGGCTGCTGGATCCTGTGCACGGTGATCGCGGCGGGCTTCGCCAGCTGCTGGCCGCACAACACCGCATGGCCGCTGCCGACCGGGCTCGGCGGCGTGGTCGGCGACGCGCTGCTGCGTGCGCCGGCCGTCGTGTTCGGCCCGCCCGGCTTCATCTATCGCGTCGTGCTCGGCCTGATCCTGTTCGTCGCGATGGCGGCAAGCTTCCTGTTCGCCTGCGGCTGGGGCGCCAAGGAGCAGGACGACGAGCTGACGCCGATCTCCGACGACGACGAGCCGTTCGTCGAGGAAGAAGACAACGACCGCAGCTCGGTCTCGCTGGGCTGGCTGTTCCATGCGCTGATGAGCGCCAAAGCGCGGCTCGGCTGGCTGCTGACCACCGCCTACAAATCGCTGGTCTCGAGCGGAGCCCAGGGCCGCAGCGCCGCGTTCGAGCGCCAGGAGCCGAATATCGGCGGCGGCCGCTCGGCGCCATCGATCGCACCCGCGCATGAAGACCATGACGAGGACGAGGCTGAAGCTTTCGACGACGATGAGGAAGAGGAGGACGAGGAGGACGAAGCTCCCGCCGCCCGCGCCCCGCGCAAGAAGGCCGAGCCGAAGCCAAAGAAGAAGAATTCCGACAAGTTCGAGCTGCCCTCGGTCTCCGTGCTCAGTGCACCGAAGGCCAGCGATCGACAGCCGCTGAGCAAGGCCGAGCTCGAAGCCAATTCGCGCTCGCTTGAGGGCGTGCTGCAGGACTTCGGCGTGCGCGGCGAGATCGTCAAGGCCAATCCCGGCCCGGTGGTCACGCTGTACGAGCTCGAGCCGGCGCCCGGCATCAAGTCGTCGCGTGTGATCGGGTTGTCCGACGACATCGCGCGCTCGATGAGCGCGCTGTCGGCCCGCGTCGCCGTGGTTGCCGGCCGTAACGCGATCGGCATCGAGCTGCCGAACGCGCATCGCGAGAAGGTCTATCTGCGCGAGCTTCTGGTCGCCAAGGAAAGCGTCGATTCGGTTGCGAAGCTGCCGCTGTGCCTCGGCAAGACGATCGGCGGCGACCCCGTCATCATCGATCTGGCGCGCACGCCGCATATGCTGATCGCCGGCACCACCGGCTCCGGTAAATCGGTCGCGATCAACACCATGATCCTGAGCCTGGTCTACCGGCTGCGGCCGGACCAGTGCCGCCTGATCATGGTCGATCCGAAGATGCTCGAACTCTCCGTCTATGACGGCATCCCGCATCTGTTGACGCCCGTCGTCACCGATCCGAAGAAGGCGGTGGTGGCGCTGAAATGGGCCGTGCGCGAGATGGAAGAGCGCTACAAGCGGATGGCCAAGCTCGGCGTGCGCAACATCGACGGCTACAATGCGCGCCTCGTCGAAGCCAAGGCCAAGGGCGAAGAGCTGACGCGCACCGTGCACACCGGCTTCGACAAGGAGAGCGGCAAGGCGATCTACGAGGAAGAGAAGCTCGACCTCGAGCCGCTGCCCTACATCGTCATCATCGTCGACGAGATGGCCGACCTGATGATGGTCGCCGGCAAGGATATCGAAGGCGCGGTGCAGCGCCTCGCACAGATGGCACGCGCCGCCGGCCTGCATGTCATCCTCGCCACGCAGCGTCCGTCGGTCGACGTCATCACCGGCACGATCAAGGCGAACTTCCCGACCCGGATCGCCTTCCAGGTGACGTCGAAGATCGACAGCCGCACCATCCTTGGCGAGATGGGCGCCGAGCAGCTGCTCGGCCAGGGCGACATGCTCTACATGGCGGGCGGCGGCCGCATCAGCCGCGTGCACGGACCGTTCGCCTCCGACGAGGAAGTCGAGAAGGTCGTGCGTCACCTCAAGACGCAAGGCGCACCGGAATATCTCGAAGCCGTCACCGCGGAAGAGCCGACCGACGAGGACGGCGCCGTGTTCGATGCCACCGGCATGGGCGGCGACGGCGGCGGCGATCTGTTCACGCAGGCGGTTGCGATCGTCAAGCGCGACCGCAAGGCGTCGACCTCCTACATTCAGCGCCGGCTGCAGATCGGCTATAACCGCGCCGCCTCGCTGATGGAGCGGATGGAACTTGAGGGCATCGTCGGCCCGGCGAATCACGCCGGAAAGCGCGAAATCCTGGTCGGGGAGGAAGAAGGCCAGTTCTGATCGGGGGCGATCATCACGGAAAAACCATATCTCCCTCGGAAGAGGCGGGATAAAATCCGGCGCAGCGGGACGAGCGTCGAACAGAGACCTGACATATCTGATGGCAAAACACCTCATTGACCGCGGCACGCGCACCGCGCTGGCTCTTCTCGTCACCGCCGCGATCGCCGGCGCGGCAACTGCGCAGAATGCGCCGCCCCCGAAGCCCGCACCCAAGGCTGCGCCAAAGAAGGACGCCGGCGCGCAGACCAATGCGGACAAGGGCCCGACGACGACGGGCGCCACCCAGGCACCGCCGAACCCGGTGATTCCCGATCCGCGCCGCAACGTGCCCGCCAACATCTTCCAGACCTTCGACGCCAACCAGAAGGCGCAGGCCGCCAAGGTCTCGGCCTATCTCTCGTCGCTGCAAACGCTGGTCGGAAATTTCGTCCAGGTCGGCCCCGACGGCACCAAGACCAAGGGCGATTTCTACATCCAGAAGCCCGGCAAGCTGCGCTTCGAGTATGACGATCCGAGCCCGATCGAGGTGATCGCGGACGGCTCCTCGGTCGCGGTGCGCGACCGCAGGCTCGCCACCCAGGACGTCTATCCGCTGTCGCAGACCCCGCTGCGCTATCTGCTGTCGGACCGCATCGACCTGATGAAGGACACCAACGTCATCAGCGTCACCGCCGACGACGTGTTCGTCAGCATCACGATCGAGGAGAAGCAGGCGCTGGTCGGCACCAGCCGCTTCCTGCTGATGATCGGCGCCAAGGACGGCAAGCTCAAGCAGTGGACCGTTACCGACCCGCAGGGCTACGACACGACAGTTGCGGTCTACAATCTCGACGCAACGCAGAAGCCCGATCCGGCGCTGTTCAAGATCGACTTCACGACCTATCCCGGCACCTCGCCGGGGTAGGCGCGCTGCGTAGGATGGGTAGAGCGCAGCGAAACCCATCGCGATCACGGCCCGCCGCGTCAATGATGGGTTTCGCTTCGCTCTACCCATCCTACAAGCGCTTGCTTGTGGACAAAGCGCCAACCCGCACCGAGAACCGTGCTAAGACGCGGTCCTCATGCGGTTCTCCGTCACCACCTGGAACATCAATTCGGTGCGCCTGCGCATCGACACCGTCGCCAAGTTCATCAAGAGCGCGCGGCCGGATGTGCTGTGCCTGCAGGAGACCAAATGCATCGACGACGCGTTTCCGCTCAAGCGCTTCAAGCGGCTCGGCTATGAGCACGTCGCGCTGAACGGACAGAAGGGCTATCACGGCGTCGCCATCGTCTCGCGCCTGCCGTTCGAGACGACCGACATCAGGACGTTCTGCGACAAGATCGATTCACGACACATCTCGGTGTCCTTCGGCGAGAAGGCGCAGCTGTCAAAACCGCTGGTGCTGCATAATTTCTACGTGCCGGCCGGCGGCGACATTCCCGATCCCGCGCTCAATCCGAAATTCGAGCACAAGCTGCAATTCCTCGACGAGATGAAGGCCTGCGAGCCGCTGCATCCGCGCGGCGACGACCGCCACATCCTGGTCGGCGACCTCAACGTCGCGCCGCATGAGAACGACGTGTGGTCGCACAAGCAGCTGCTCAAGGTGGTCTCGCACACGCCGGTCGAGACCGAGAAGCTGCTCGCCGCGCAGGCGCATGGCGAATGGTTCGACATCGCGCGCGAGCGGATCCCGATGTCGGAAAAGGTCTACACCTGGTGGAGCTACCGCGCGGCGGACTGGACCGTCGGCGATCGCGGCCGACGGCTCGATCACATCTGGGTCTCGCGCGCGCTGAAGGATCAGGTCAGCGATTTCAAGATCACCCGCGACGCCCGCAGCTGGGAGCGCCCGTCGGACCACGTGCCGGTGACGGCGGTGATGGAGGTTTAAGGGCGCCGCCGACCCTCGACCCGTCATCCTGAGGAGCGCGGAACGCGCGTCTCGAAGGGTGCACGGCCCGGCTGGTGGCCGTCGACCCTTCGAGACTCGCCCAGCGGCGCAATTGCGCCGCAAGGCTCGCACCTCAGGGTGACGGTTCAATGAACTTGCGGAATGACGCGCGGAAAGATCACGTACTCAGCTTCCCGCCCGCCATCAGGATATCGCTTGCGAGCTGGCTGGTGCGCAGCGCGAGCTCGTCGCGCAGCCGGCGGGCCGCGGCGGGATCGCTTTCCAGCACGCGCTGGAACAGGCTGCGCGCGACGCGGATCACGGAGCCGCGCTCCAGCGCGGTGGCGGTCGAGGGCCGCTTCATGGCGACGATCAAGGCGAGCTCGCCGATCAGCGCGCCGGGGCCGGCGATGATCTCGGCGCCGCCTTCCTCGACGCGGAAGGTGCCGCGCTGCACGACATAGCCGGCATCCGCAGCGTCGCCGGCCTTGAACAGCACGTCGCCTGCGTTGAAATCACGTTGCTCGGAGCCGATCGCCAGCATGCGCAAGGAACTCTCGCCCAACAGACGCATTGTCGGGACCCGCTCGAGCAGGGCTACGTCATCATCGATCGACATTCAGGTCCGGTAACCGCGGTGCGCCTCGATTTCACGAATCGTTGAGCGCAAAGCGTATCACGGCACCAGCTTGTAGCCACCGGCTTCCGTCACCAGGATTTCCGGATTGGCGGCGTCCTTCTCGATCTTCTGGCGGAGGCGGTAGATGTGGGTTTCCAGCGTGTGGGTGGTGACACCGGAATTGTAGCCCCAGACTTCCTGGAGCAGGGTCTCGCGCGACACCGGCATCTGGCCGGCGCGGTAGAGGAAGCGGAGGATCGCGGTTTCCTTCTCGGTCAGTCGCACCTTCCTGGCATTGGCGCCGGTCAGCATCTTCGAGCCGGGCCGGAACGAGTAGGGGCCGACCGAGAACACCGCGTCCTCGCTGGCCTCGTGCTGGCGGAGCTGCGCCCGGATCCGGGCCAGCAGCACCGCGAAGCGAAATGGCTTCGCCACATAGTCGTTGGCGCCGGATTCGAGCCCCAGGATCGTATCGGAATCGGTGTCGTGGCCGGTCAGCATGATGATCGGGGCCTTGAAGCCGCCCTTGCGGAGCGAGCGGACCACTTCGCGGCCGTCGGTGTCGGGCAGGCCGACGTCCATCAGGACCAGATCGGGGGAATTGGCTTTGGCGGCAGTGGCGCCCTTGGCGCCGGTGTCGACTGCGGAGGCTTCGAATTCCTCGTGCAGCGACAGCTGCTCGACCAGCGTATCGCGCAGATCGGTATCGTCATCCACGATCAAGATCTTGCGGGCATTGGCCATAGGTACAATCCTTCGGGGGCGGGGCGGTCAGAAGCGGAGGGCGCCTATGGCCGTAACATCGGCTAGATATGTGTTCAGGTAGGCGATTGTTACCGATTCACAAGGCAACGCAGTCTACCTCAAATCCGGCGGGGCAGGACGTGAATGTCCTGTAATGCCGGGAGATAGAATGTTCTGAACCTCCAAGGCAAGCTCAGTTTGGAACGATTCTTAAGGGAAGGTCAGCTATTTCAATCACTTATATGACAGTTAAACGTGATCGCCCGCTCTCCATCATCGAGGTCCGAGCAGCCGCCGGCGACCCGCGCCGGGGCTGGCTGTCGGCTGACGGCTGGACCGTGCCGGTGGCGCTCGGACGCGGCGGAATCCTCGCCAACAAGCGCGAGGGCGACGGCGGCACGCCGCGCGGCGTCTTCCATCCGCGCCAGCTCTGGTGGCGCGCCGACCGGCACCAGCGTCCAACGACTTTCCTGCCGACCCGGCCGATCCGCCGCGAGGACGCCTGGTGCGAGGACCCCGCAGACCGTCACTACAACCAGCCGATCCGGCTCGATCGCGAGCAGGGCGGCGACCGCCTGACTCGCGAGGATCATCTCTACGACTTCATTGTCGAGATCGATCACAACGCCGCGCCGCGCGTCGCCGGTCGCGGCAGCGCTGTATTCCTGCATCTGGCGCGGCCGAACTTTTCGCCGACCGCGGGCTGCGTCTCGATGACAAAGGCCTCGATGCTGCGGCTGTTGCGGCGGATGTCGCCGCAGACCAGGATCATCATCGGCTAGAGTTGTCGAATGGCTGAACATCGCTTTTCCCACGCGACAGACGCGACGCGTTTGTGCTGAGATCGTGCACAACAGAAAATAATTCCCGCGGGGAGCGAAACAGCATGCTCGACAACAACAAGATCGCCGCCGCCTCGAAGATCCTGCACGATCACTGGCACGCCGGCACCAAGCTCACAGCGCTCGATGGCGCAATTCGGCCGCGCGATCGCGCCGAGGGCTATGCGGTGCAGGCCAGGCTGGAAAAGAAGTCGCGCGAAAAACTGTTCGGCTGGAAGATCGCGGCGACCAGCGCGGCCGGCCAGAAGCACATCAATGTCGCCGGACCGCTCGCCGGGCGCATCCTTGCCGAGACGGTGATACCGGATGGCGGCACCGCGTCGATGCAGGGCAACGAGATGCGCGTCGGCGAGCCGGAATACGCCTTCCGCATGGCGCGCGATCTCGCGCCGCGCACAACGCCTTACAGCGTGCAGGAGGTGTTGGAGGCCGTCGGCACGCTGCATCCGGCGATCGAGATTCCGGATTCGCGTTTCGCCGATTTCGTCGCCGCCGGCGAGGCGCAGCTGATCGCCGACAATGCCTGCGCGCATCTGTTCGTGCTCGGACCCGCAACGACAGCGGACTGGCGCGCGATCGATCTGGTCGAGGACCGCCCGACCATCACGCTGCGCGGCGAGCGCTACATCGGCCACGGCAAGAACGTGCTCGGCGATCCCCGCGCAGCGCTCGCCTGGTGCGCCAACGAACTGCGCGCGATCGGGCTGACCTTGCGGGCAGGCGAGGTCGTCACCACCGGTACCTGCCACCCGCCGCTGCCGATCACCGCCGGCGGCGAATTCGCCGCCGATTTCGGCGCGATCGGAAAAGTGTCGGTGAAGTTCGCGTAGGCTGCGCACGCGCCACACACACCAATGTCGTCCCTGCGAAAGCAGGGACCCATAACCACCGAAGTGAATTGTTGTCCGCCGATCTGGCCGCGTGTCCCTTGCAATGGCCGCGGAGTATGGGTCCTGGCTTTCGCCAGGACGACACTAGTTATGCGGCGCCGTCCGTGTCCCGAAGATCGCCGAGCCCACCCGCACATGGGTGGCCCCCATCTGGATCGCGACGGCAAAGTCCGCGCTCATGCCCATCGAGAGATTCGTCAGCCCGTTGCGTGCGGCGATCTTGGCGCAGAGCGCGAAATGCGGCGCCGGCGCCTGGTCGACCGGCGGGATGCACATCAGTCCCGAGATCGGCAGGCCGTAGGTGTCACGGCATGCCGCGATGAAGGTATCCGCGTCCTGCGGCGCGACGCCGGCCTTCTGCGGCTCCTCACCGGTATTGATCTGGACGAACAGTTCCGGGTGCTTCCCTTGATTTTTGATTTCCTTGGCTAACGCTTCGCAAATGCTCGTGCGGTCGACCGAATGGATCGCATCGAACAGCGCGACCGCCTCCTTGGCCTTGTTCGACTGCAAAGGCCCGATCAGATGCAGCCGCAATCCCGGGTGAGCCTGGGTTAGCGCCGGCCACTTGCCCTTGGCCTCCTGCACGCGATTTTCGCCAAATACGCGCTGTCCGGCGCCGATAATCGGCAAAATTGCGTCAGCCGCGAACGTCTTCGACACCGCGATCAAGGTCACCGACGCGCGGTCGCGCCGCGCTTCCTTGCAGGCATGGACGATCTCGCGTTCGACGGCGGCGAGGCCATGTGGTGAATCGGCCGGTAACGGCGTGGTCGGGCTTTGCGTCATGCTTGTGCCGTTCTCTGACAGGTGCGGGGGGTTGGCTCGAATTTTACCAAATTCGGGAAAGGCTTTTTGAAGCCCTGCATTCTAACTTGCGCACGGGCAAGGGAATAGAATGTCGGGCGTCACTTTCAACCGCAACCGGGTCAGGCTCAAGAAGGTTCTGGGAATTCGTGCCCGGCTGGCCTTGCTTGCGCTGATGCTGGTCGCGCCCCTGATGCTGGACCGCGTCCGCACGCTGGAGGATTCCCGCAGCAAGCAGGTCGCGCAGGCCGCGGCCGGCTATGCCAGCCTCACCGCGCATGCCGCGGAAACCCAGCGCGAGGTGGTCTCCTCGGTCGAGACCATGCTGAAGTCCGCAGCCTATATCCGCGCTTCCGGCGGCATCGCGCAGAGCTGCGAGGTGCTGCGCGCCAGCCTGCCGACGGTGCTGCCCTGGATCCGCAGCATCATGTTCGTCTCCAGGGACGGACTGGTGCAGTGCTCGACCCTCAACGTCCAGGTCGGCCTCAATGTCGGCGACCGCGAATATTTCAAGAAGGCGCAGGACAACCGCGGCTTCGTGTTCAGCGACTATCTGCGCGGCAGGACCAATGGCCGCCCGATGATGATGGCCGCCTATCCGGTGGCCGCGATCAATCCGGAGCAGGATGCCGTGGTGGTCGCCGGCATCAATATCGACTGGCTGTCGCAGATCATGGCCAATCTCGGCGGTCAACCCGGCATGTCGGCCGTGCTGGTCGACTCTACCGGCGTCGTGATCGCCGCGCCCGCCGATCATGCGAGCCTGATCGGCCGCTCGCTCGACACCATCCCGCTGATGGCGGCGATCGCCGAGAAGGCGCTGAGCTATGACGAGCCGTCCGGCTCGGTGTCGTTCACGGCGTCCGACGGCGCACAGCGCACGCTGAGCTTCGCGCGCATCGCCGGCACGCAATCCCGGCTGATCGTGAGCATGGACGAGGCCAAGGTGACCGCGGCGATCAACCGCGAGATCCGCACCGCCTATCTGCAGCTCGGATTCGTCTGCCTGTTCGTCTTGTTGGGTGCGCTGGTCGGCGCCGAGCGGCTCGTCATCCATCCGATCGAGCTGATGACCGGCATGGCGCGACGGTTCGGCGAGGGCGACTGGTCGGCGCGCGTCGCCAAGCACAAGCTGCCGGCGGAATTCGTGCCGCTGGCGCGCGCCTTCAACGCCATGGCGGCGCAGCTCAGCCAGCGCGAGCGCGAGCTCGTCGCCTCCAACGATCGTCTCACCGTGATGGCCTCGATCGACGCGCTGTCTGGCCTCGCCAACCGCCGCGGCTTCCAGAGCCGGCTCGACTTCGAATGGATGCGGGCGCAGCAATATGAATGCGAGCTGTCGCTGATGATGATCGATGTCGATCATTTCAAGCTCTACAACGACACCTACGGCCATCCCGAAGGCGATGCCTGCCTGACCCGAATCGGCGAAGTGCTGTCCGGGATCGCCGCCGACACCATGGGCTTTGCCGGCCGCTATGGCGGCGAGGAATTCTGCCTCCTGCTGCCGAACACCGACGCCGCGCATGCGCTCGCGATCGGCGAGACCGTGCGCACCGCCGTGCTCGGCCTCGCCGTGCCGCACGCGTCCTCGAGCCATTGCGTCGTTACCGTCAGCGTCGGCGTCGCGACGACCAGGCCGAACGAGACCCTGCGCCCCGGCGACCTGATCGAAGCCGCCGACGCCGCCCTCTACGCCGCCAAGCGCCGCGGCAGGAATGCCGTGATCGAGCACGGCTTCCTGCAGACACTGGATGAAGCCGGGATGGCGCTGGCGAGTTGAGATCGTGCGTGGTCGAGCGTCACGATGAGCGCGGAACCATGACCATCAGCGACGCCGCATATTCAGCGTCGTCTTGGCGAAGGCCAGGACCCATTACCCCCACCGTTTGGTATCGTGCGAAGCTGGGGCCACAATCCCTTCCTCGACAAAGCCCTGTGATTATGTGTCCCGGCCTTCGCCAGGACGACGAGGAGGCTGCAGACGGAGCCTCTGCGACAGCGGCAGGGCGGCTGCGCGAGGGGATGGGACGTTTGGAGGCCCCAAGCCGTTGACCGCGCAGGCGCTTTTGTGGCCTAGTCCGCCGTCCCCGGACGGGGCCCGAAAATCACCCAGAGCCACCCAAAATCCCTGCGATTTCATGACCGCCGAACGCTATAACGCCCGTGAATCCGAGCCCCGCTGGCAGCGCCTGTGGGACGAAAAGGCGATCTTCGCCTCCAAGAACGACGATCCGCGGCCGAAATACTACGTGCTCGAGATGTTCCCGTACCCGTCGGGGCGCATCCATATCGGCCATGTCCGCAACTACACGCTCGGCGACGTGCTGGCCCGCTTCATGCGCGCCAGGGGCTACAACGTGCTGCACCCGATGGGCTGGGACGCGTTCGGCCTGCCGGCCGAGAATGCCGCGATCGAGCGCAAGGTGGCGCCGAAGGCCTGGACCTACGACAACATCGCCGCGATGAAGAAACAGCTGCGGTCGATCGGGCTGTCGCTCGACTGGTCGCGCGAGTTCGCGACCTGCGACCCCGGCTACTACAAGCATCAGCAGAAGATGTTTTTGGACATGCTGCGCGCCGGCCTCGCCGAGCGCGAAAAGCGCAAGCTGAACTGGGATCCGGTCGACATGACCGTGCTCGCCAACGAGCAGGTGATCGACGGCCGCGGCTGGCGCTCGGGCGCCGTCGTCGAACAGCGCGAGATGAGCCAGTGGGTCTTCAAGATCACGAAGTACTCGCAGGAGCTCTTGGAAGCGCTGGATGGTCTCGACCGCTGGCCCGACAAGGTGCGGCTGATGCAGCGCAACTGGATCGGCCGCTCCGAGGGCCTGTTGATCCGCTTCGCGCTGGATGCGGCAACCACGCCGGCCGGCGAGAGCGAGCTGAAGATCTTCACGACGCGGCCGGACACGCTGTTCGGCGCCAAGTTCATGGCGATCTCGGCGGATCATCCGCTGGCGGTAGCCGCCGCCGCGAAGAACCCGAAGCTCGCGGAGTTCATCGCCGACATCAAGAAGATCGGCACCGCGCAGTCGATCATCGACACCGCCGAGAAGCAGGGTTTCGACACCGGCATCAAGGCGGTGCATCCGTTCGATCCGAACTGGAAGCTGCCGGTCTATGTCGCGAACTTCGTGCTGATGGAATACGGCACCGGCGCGATCTTCGGCTGCCCGGCGCACGACCAGCGCGACCTCGACTTCGTCAACAAGTACAATCTCGGCAATGTGCCGGTGGTCTGCCCCGAGGGCCAGGACCCGAAGACGTTTGTCATCACCGACGTCGCCTATGACGGCGACGGCCGCATGATCAATTCGCGCTTCCTCGACGGCATGACGATCGAAGCGGCGAAGGAAGAGGTCGCCAAGCGGCTGGAAGCCGAGTTGCGCGGTAATGCGCCGGTCGGCGAGCGGCAGGTGAATTTCCGGCTGCGCGACTGGGGCATTTCGCGCCAGCGCTACTGGGGCTGCCCGATCCCGGTGATCCACTGCCCGACCTGCGACGTGGTGCCGGTGCCCGACGACCGGTTGCCGGTGACGCTGCCGGAGGATGTCAGCTTCGACAAGCCGGGCAACGCGCTCGACCATCATCCGACCTGGAAGCACGTCAGCTGCCCGAAGTGCGGCGGCAAGGCGGTGCGCGAGACCGACACGATGGACACCTTCGTGGACTCGTCCTGGTATTTCGCGCGCTTCACCGACCCGTGGAACGAGACCGCGCCGACCACGCCCGCGGTCGCCAACCGGATGATGCCGGTCGATCAGTATATCGGCGGCGTCGAGCACGCGATCCTGCATCTGCTCTACAGCCGCTTCTTCACCCGCGCGATGAAGGCCACCGGCCACGTCGACATGAGCGAGCCGTTCGCCGGCATGTTCACCCAGGGCATGGTGGTGCACGAGACCTACCAGAAGGCCGACGGCAGCTGGGTCACGCCGGCCGAGGTGAAGATCGAGGTTGGCGGCAACGCCCGCCGCGCGGTGCTGATGGCGACCGGCGAGGACGTCGCGATCGGCCCGATCGAGAAGATGTCGAAGTCGAAGAAGAACACCGTCGATCCCGACGACATCATCGCGAGCTACGGCGCCGACGTCGCGCGCTGGTTCATGCTGTCGGACTCGCCGCCGGACCGCGACGTGATCTGGAGCGACGAGCGCGTGCAGGGCGCCTCACGCTTCGTGCAGCGGCTGTGGCGGCTGGTGAACGAATCGGCCGAGATCGCCAGGACGGCGCCGGCGGCCCGGCCGGCGACGTTCGGGCCCGAGGCGCTGGCGCTGCGCAAGGCCGCCCATGGCGCGCTCGACAAGGTGTCGTCCGGCATCGAGCGGTTGCATTTCAACGTGTGTCTCGCCCATATCCGCGAGTTCGCCAATGCGCTGTCCGAGGTGCTGGCGAAGGGCGACAAGCCGGCGCCGGACTTGGCTCCAGATGTTTCTTGGGCCGTCAAGGAGGCGGCGACCATCCTGGTGCAGCTGTTTTCGCCGATGATGCCGCATCTGGCCGAGGAATGCTGGGTGGTTCTGGGCCAGACCGGGCTGGTTTCCGAGGCCGATTGGCCGCAAATCGAACGCGATTTGCTGGTCGAAGACAGCGTGACCCTGGTCGTCCAGGTCAACGGTAAAAAACGAGGTGATGTTACCGTGCCACGGGCGGCCCAAAATGCGGATATAGAGGCTGCCGTTTTGGCGCTCGATGCGGTAAAAGCCGCCTTGGACGGCAAACCCGTCCGCAAGGTGATCGTGGTGCCCATGAGGATCGTCAATGTTGTCGGCTAGGATCAGGATCGCCGCCCGGCTCGTGGCCGTGGCTGCCTTGGCCGCGCTGACGGCCGGATGCTTCCAGCCGATGTATGCCGAGCGCACCCTCGACGGCCAGTCGTCCGCTCTGCGCGAGAAGCTGATGGGCGTCGAGGTTCCGCCGGTCGACAAGCCGAACGCCTCGCGTGAGGCCCGGGTCGGCGTCGAGGTCCGCAACGCCCTCGCCTTCAAGCTCTACGGCACCGCCACCGGCGCACCGCCGACGCATCGGCTGGTGCTGCGCTTCACCACCAGCCGCTCCTCGCTGATGATCGACCAGGCCACGGCGTTGCCGACCAGCGAGAACTACGGCATCGACGCCCAGTTCAACCTGGTCGAGATCGCGTCGAACAAGTCTGTGATGACCGGCACCACGTTCTCGCGGGTGTCCTACGACATGCCCGGCTCCTACCAGCGCTTCGCCCGCGCCCGCGCCTTCCGCGACGCCGAGGACCGCGCCGCGCAGGAGATCGCCGACAACATCCAGACCCGGCTCGCCTCCTTCTTCTCCACCGGAACCTGATCGCCGCATTGGTCGCGCTTCGCGGAAAAGAGATCGACAGCTTCCTCGCCCGGCCTGACGCCGGCCGTCCGATCATCCTGCTGTACGGCCCGGACCTCGGGCTGGTGCGCGAGCGGGCCGACGCGCTGATGGCCTCCGCGGTCGACGATCCCAACGATCCATTCTCGCTGGTGCGGCTCGATGGCGACGAGCTTGCCGCCGAGCCGTCCCGGCTGGTCGACGAGGCCATGACGGTGCCGCTGTTCGGCGGCCGCCGCGCCATCCGCGTCCGCGCCGGCTCGCGCAACTTCTCGAGTGGCGTCGAGACGCTGACCGAGACCACCGCGCTCAGGGATTGCCGCATCGTGATCGAGGCCGGCGAGCTCAGGCCGGAATCGCCGCTGCGCAAGATCTGCGAGCGCGCCAAGAACGCAGTAGCGATCGGCTGCTATCCCGACACCGAGCGCGACCTGACCAAGCTGATCGAGGACGAGCTGCGCGTATCGAATCTGCGGCTCGCGCAAGATGCGCGCGCGGTGCTGATGTCGCTGCTCGGCGGCGACCGCATGGCCTCGCGCAACGAGCTGCGCAAGCTTGCGCTGTTCGCGCACGGCAAGGGCGAGATCACGCTCGACGACGTCATGACCGTGGTGTCCGACGCCTCCGAGCTGAAGCTCGACCCGATCGTCGACGGCGCCTTCGCCGGCAACGCCGCGCTGGTCGAAAGCGAGTTCACGAAAGCAATGATCGCCGGCACCTATCCCGGCGTGATCATCTCGGCCGCGCAGCGCCAGGCGGCATGGCTGCACAAATCGGCGCTGGCGATCGCGGACGGCACGCCGGCGTCAGCCGTGCTCGACGGCGGATTTCCGCGGCTGCACTTCTCGCGCAAACCCGCGGTCGAGATCGCGCTGCGCAATTTCACGCCGCCGCGGCTGGTGAACGTGATCGATCAGCTCGCCACCGCGGCACTCGACATGCGCAAGCAGGCCTCGCTCGCCGCCGTGATCGCGCAGCGCGCGCTGCTCTCGATCGCGGCGAATGCGAAGCGGCGGGGGTGAGACGCAATGGTCGTACGGCCGTCATTGCGAGGAGCTCGCGACAAAATTGCAAAGCAATTTTGCGCTGAAGCGACGAAGCAATCCATCGCTCCGCGCATGCAGAGAAATGGATTGCTTCGCTTCGCTCGCAATGACGTGAAGGGATATTGGAAGACCTAACCGCCCTCCAGCCGCCGCACCACCTCGTCGAGCTGCTCGAGGTTGCGGTAGCTGATTTGGACGGTGCCGCCGGGATCGCGATGGCTGACGGTGACGGCAAGGCCGAGCGCATCGCTGACGCGTTTCTCGAGCGCGAGCGTGTCGGCATCCTTGTCGACCTTGGCCGCGCTGCCGCTGCGCGCCTTCTGCGGCTTGCGCTCCGGCACGCCCTCCTCATGCGCCAGCGCCTCGGCCTGGCGAACGTTGAGACCCTCGGCGACGATGCGCTTCGCTGCAGCGAGCGGATCCGGCACGCCGATCAGCGCGCGGGCGTGGCCGGCGGAGAGATCGCCCTTCGAGATCAGCGCCTGCACCTCAGCCGGCAGCTTGGTCAGCCGCATCATGTTGGCGACATGGCTGCGGCTCTTGCCGACGATCTTGGCGATCTCTTCCTGGCTGCGTTTGAACTCGTCGGCGAGCGCGTGATAGCCCTGCGCCTCTTCCATCGCATTGAGGTCTTCGCGCTGGACGTTCTCGATGATCATGATCTCGAGCGCGTCGGAATCAGAGACCTCGACCGGCACGATCGGCACTTCGTGCAGGCCGGCGAGTTGCGAGGCACGCCAGCGGCGCTCGCCGGCGATGATCTCGTAGCGGTCCTGCGCGCCCTTGATCGCACGCACCACGATCGGCTGGATCACGCCGCGCTGCCTGATCGAATCGGCAAGCTCGCCGAGCTCGGTGTCGGCGAAGGTGCGCCGCGGGTTGCGCGGGTTGGCCTTGAGGAATTCGATCGGCACCTTGCGCTGGTTGCGCGGCCGCTCGACATGCGCGGCCGCCTCGCCGCCGACATCTCCGATCAGGCTTGCCAGCCCGCGCCCCAGTCGCGAACGCGCTTCATCGGCCATTGTTGCGAGCTCCCTTGGATTCACACGCAGTACTCCAGACTTGAATTTCAGAAGAAACGTAGGATGGGTAGAGCGAAGCGAAACCCATCGCGGCTCGCAATGAGAGTGATGGGTTTCGCTTCGCTCTACCCATCCTACGCAACATCAATGCGTGCGCAGCTCGCGCTCGCGCTGGATCACTTCGGTGGCGAGCTTGAGATACGCATCGCTGCCGGCGCATTTGAGATCGTAGACCAGAACCGGCTTGCCGTAGGACGGTGCTTCCGAGATGCGCACGTTGCGCGGGATCATGGTGTCATAGACCTTGTCGCCCATGAACTGGCGCACGTCGGCAACCACCTGGTTGGAGAGGTTGTTGCGCGAGTCGAACATGGTCAGCACGATGCCGTGGATCGACAGGCTCGGATTGAGCGTCGAGCGCACCTGCTCCACGGTCTGCAGCAATTGCGACAGACCTTCGAGCGCGAAGAACTCGCATTGCAGCGGCACCAGGATCGCGTCCGACGCCGCCATCGCATTCACCGTGAGCAAATTGAGCGAGGGCGGGCAGTCGATCAGCACATAGGTGTAGTCGGCTTCCGGCGAGACATTGTTGTTCAATCCTGCGATCGCATCGCGGAGCCGGAACGCCCGACCCGGCGTGGTACCGAGCTCGAGCTCGAGGCCGGAGAGATCCATGGTGGAAGCCGCGATATGCAGCCGCGGCACCGCGGTCGCGACCACCGCATCGCGCAACGGTGCTTCGCCGATCAGGACGTCGTAGGTCGAGCAGCTGCGGTTGCGGCGATCGATGCCGAGGCCGGTCGAGGCGTTGCCTTGCGGATCGAGATCGACGATCAGGACACGCTCGCCAATCGCAGCGAGTGCGGTACCAAGATTGATCGCTGTGGTGGTCTTGCCGACGCCGCCCTTTTGGTTGGCGAGCGACAGGATGCGCGGATGGCCAGGCGGCTGGGACGCCTTATCCTCTTGATAAACCTCGTCCATCACAGTCATACCAAAATACCATTTGCTCTCGCGGAGTCCCCTAGCGCCGCTCGATTGACCCGAGTTCGACGATCCAGCCCTGTCCGCCGGTCCGGCTGGCATGTAGCTTTGGCTCAATAATCCAATATTTAGTGGCCTCGGTCAATTCGGCCTCTACATCTTGACCCTTCAAAAACAGCGCCTTGGCGCCGTTTTTGACCCACGGCTCCGCAAAGCCGATGAGTTGATGTAACGGAGCCAGCGCCCGCGCGGTGACGCAATCGATGGGCCCCGGGATTCTATCCACAGTATCCCCGATATCAGCCAGATGCACCGTCCCCGGGGAGCCCGTCACCCGTATCGCCTCGCGCAAGAATGCCGCCTTCTTGGCGATTCGCTCAACCAAATGAATCGACGCGCCCGGGGTCTCGGCCAGCGCGCAGGCGAGCACGACACCGGGGAAGCCGCCGCCGCTGCCGAGATCGACCCACGACTTCGCCGTCGGCATCAGACTCAGGAGCTGCAGCGAATCGGAGACGTGGCGGGTCCAGAGGGTCGGCAGCGTCGATAGCGCGACGAGATTGGTCTTGGCCTGCCACGCCAGGAGGAGGGCGACGTAGCGGTCGAGCCGCGCCTCTGTTTCACGTGAAACAGGCGTCAGCGCGAGCGCCGCGGCCCTGTCCTTGGCGGAGACGCTGAGTTCGGCGGATTGCGAAATTGAAGCCATTCTCTGGAATGCCGGTCGAGCTCGTCATTGCGAGCGAAGCGAAGCAATCCATAGTGCCACCTGGGAAAGCGATGGATTGCTTCGTCGCTTCCGCTCCTCGCAATGCCCCGGGGCCTGCCGTTTCACGTGAAACGTTAGGCAGAGGCCTTTGCAGTCTTCCGTCGCGCTTCACGTCGGAGATAGGCCGCCAGAATACCCAGCGCCGCCGGCGTCATGCCGTCGATCCGGCCGGCCTGGCCGACCGTCCGCGGCTGCGCCTTCTGCAGCTTGGCGCGCGCTTCGTTCGAGAGACCCGGCACATCGGCATAGTCGACGTCGGTCAGAACCAGACCCTCGTCACGCCGGAAAGCATCGACATCGGCGGTCTGGCGCTTCAGATAGACATCGTATTTGGCATCGATCTCGAGATGCACCGCGATTGCAGGGTCAATGGCCGACAGCTCCGGCCAGATCGCCCGGACCGCGGGCCATTCGATCTCCGGATAAGCCAGAAGCTCGAAGGCGGAGCGGCGATTGCCGTCACGATTGAGGGCAAGCCCGTGCTTGGCGGCCTCATTCGGCGTGATCGCGAGCGACTTCGCCAGCCGCTTGGCCGCCTCCAGCGCCGCCATCTTGGTCCGATGGCGCTCGGAGCGCGCCGTTCCGACGCATCCGAGCGCAACGCCCTTGTCGGTCAGGCGCTGGTCGGCGTTGTCGGCCCGCAGCGTCAGCCGGTATTCGGCGCGCGAAGTGAACATGCGATACGGCTCGGTGATCCCGCGGGTCACGAGATCGTCGATCATCACGCCGAGATAGCCGTCGGCGCGGTCGAACACGATCGGATCGGCATCGCCGGCAGCGAGCGCGGCATTGAGCCCGGCGACAACGCCCTGCCCCGCCGCCTCCTCATAGCCCGTGGTGCCATTGATCTGGCCGGCCAGGAAAAGCCCGCGCAGACGCCTGGTCTGCAGGGTCGGATCGAGCTCCCGCGGATCGACGTGGTCGTATTCGATCGCGTAGCCCGGCCGGACCATCTTCACCCGCTCGAGGCCTGGAATACTGGCGAGGATCGCGAGCTGGACCTCTTCCGGCAGCGAGGTCGAGATGCCGTTCGGATAGACCGTGGTGTCGTCGAGCCCCTCCGGCTCCAGGAAGATCTGATGGCCGTCGCGGTCGCCGAAACGGACGATCTTGTCCTCGATCGAGGGGCAATAGCGCGGTCCGGAGCTCTTGATCTGACCAGAATACATCGGCGAGCGATGCACATTGGCGCGGATCACCTTATGGGTCGCCGGCGTGGTCCGGGTGATGCCGCACTGGATCTGCGGGGTCGTAATCCGGTCAGTCATGACCGAAAACGGCTCCGGAGGCTCGTCTCCGGGCTGCATTTCGACCGCGGACCAGTCGATCGTGGTGCCGTCGAGGCGCGGCGGCGTCCCGGTCTTGAGCCGGCCGAGCACAAACCCTGCACGTTCAAAGGAAGCCGACAGGCCCATGGCCGGCGCCTCGCCGACCCGGCCCGCCGGCCAGTTCTTCTCGCCGAGATGGATCAGACCACGCAGGAAGGTCCCGGTCGTGATGACAACCGCCCCCGCCAACAGTCGGCGGCCATCGCCCAAGCAAATGCCGGTCACGCGGCCATCGACGACGACCAATTCATCCGCCTCGCCTTCGATGACGCTGAGGTTCGCGGTCTCGGTGATCGCGGCCTGCATCGCAGCCGCATAGAGCTTGCGGTCGGCCTGGGCCCGGGGGCCACGAACCGCCGGACCCTTCCGACGATTGAGCATGCGAAACTGGATACCGCCGGCGTCGGCCACCCGGCCCATCAGACCGTCGAGTGCATCGACTTCGCGGACCAGATGGCCCTTGCCGAGCCCGCCGATGGCGGGATTGCACGACATCGCGCCAATGGTCGCGAAACGATGGGTCACCAAGGCGGTCTTTGCGCCCATCCGGGCAGAAGCGCTCGCGGCCTCGCAGCCGGCATGGCCGCCGCCGATGACGATGACGTCAAATGAGTCTGCCCTGGAAGTCATGCCGGGACTTCTATCGTGGAGTCATGAAAGCCGGAAGAACGAAGTTGGGATCGCCGCCCTGAGACCGAAGCCCGAGGCAAATATGGCTTGCTTCGCTTCGCGCGCAATGTCGAATGGACCTGTTTCACGTGAAACAGCGCGGCTCTCTGACAGCGATTGTTTCACGTGAAACAGGATGAGGTTCCTTAACCAGATCGAAACCATGTTTCACGTGAAACAGATGGGCGCCCGCTACTTCCCGACGCAGAACTCGCGGAAGATGACGTCCAGAATGTCTTCAACGTCCACCCGGCCGAGCAGACGACCAAGTGAGTAGGCAGCCCGGCGGAGTTCCTCCGCCGCCAGTTCTTCGCCCTGCCCGACCACGTCGATGCTGCGCTGAAGAGATTCGACGGTCTCCTGCAACAATCCGCGCTGCCGCGTCCGACTGATCAAGCCGCCTTCGCTGGTTCCAAAATAGTCCTGAGCGAATCCGACCAACGCCGCGATGAGCTCTGACAACCCGTCGCCGCGAGCAGCCGAGATCCTGAATTCGGGGTAACTGCCGCCCTCACCCGCCGTGGTCCTGACCAGGTCGATCTTGTTCCGCACCAGCCAGGTCGGCGTCGTGCCGCCATGTCCCGCCTTTGCATCGCCGCTGTCGGCCAGCCATAGCACCAGGTCGGCCTCCGCGGCGCGGGCGCGGGCGCGGCGGACACCCTCCTGCTCGACCGGGTCGTCGGTCTCGCGGATGCCGGCGGTGTCGATGACCGTCACCGGATAGCCGTCGAGGTCGAGCTGCACCTCGATCACATCGCGGGTCGTGCCGGCATGCGGCGAGACGATCGCGACGTCGCGCTTGGCGAGCTGATTGATCAGGGTCGATTTGCCGACATTCGGCGGACCGGCGATCGCGACCACCAGACCGTCGCGCAGCCGCTCGCCTTGCCCCTGCCCTGCAAGGACTTGCTTGATCTCATCATGCAGCGCCCGGATCTTCTCAAGCGCCGGCGCGATCAGCTCGGCCGGCACATCGCCTTCGTCGGAGAAATCGATGCCGGCCTCGATCAGCGCCGACGCCGCGATGATTCGCTCGCGCCAGTCCCGCGCCCGGTCGCCGAGCAGCCCCTTCAACTGGCGCAGCGCCTGGCGCCGCTGCCGGTCAGTGTCGGCGTGGATCAGATCGTCCAGGCCCTCGGCCTCGGTCAGGTCGAGCTTACCGTTCTCGAAGGCCCGCCGGGTGAACTCGCCCGGCTCGGCCGGCCGCACATTGTCGAATGCCGCGATCGCATCGAACATCGCCGCCAAGACGGCGCGTCCGCCATGGACATGAAATTCGGCGACGTCTTCGCCGGTGGCACTGGCCGGGCCTGGAAACCACAGCACGACCGCGTCATCGATCGGTTGATGGTTCGAATCGCGGAGCAGCGCGCGGGTCGCCAGCCGCGACACCGGCGTCTTGCCCGCCAGTCCTGCAATGACCGACTCGGCCATTGGGCCAGACAACCTGACGATGGCGATCGCACTCGGCGGCCGTCCGGAGGACAATGCGAAGATGGTCTGGTCGCGCGGATGCATCGCCTATTTCTTCCAGCAAATCGGCAAAGGCAATGCCGCTTCGATAGCGCACCCCATACCGCAAAATGCTGCGACGCAGCATGATCTGATTTCACTGCAGCAGCCGCGCAGCAATTTTGCTGCGGTGTCGTCACCTAGATCACAAAGCTACGATATAAATATAAATAAATTCAGATAGTTAGATGAAAAATCAGTGCGGGGGCCGCTCCTTTTATGCTGCACTTCGCTGCAGCAAATCGGCAGCATGAAAAAAGGCGCCCCGTTTGTGCGGAGCGCCCTGTTCTTTTCGGCCGTGGCCTTAGGTGTTCATGGAATCGAAGAATTCCGAGTTGCTCTTCGTATTCCGGAGCTTGTCGAGCAGGAAGTCGATGGCGTCCATGGTGCCCATCGGATTGAGGATGCGGCGCAGGACGTACATTTTCTTGAGCACCTGCGGATCGGTGATCAGCTCCTCCTTGCGGGTGCCGGAACGGGCAATATCGATCGCCGGGAAGGTCCGCTTGTCCGAAACCTTGCGGTCGAGGATCAGTTCGGAGTTACCGGTGCCCTTGAACTCTTCGAAGATGACTTCGTCCATGCGGCTGCCGGTATCGACCAGCGCGGTCGCGATGATAGTCAGCGAACCGCCCTCCTCGATGTTGCGCGCGGCGCCGAAGAAGCGCTTCGGACGCTGCAGCGCGTTGGCGTCGACACCGCCGGTCAGCACCTTGCCGGATGACGGCACGACGGTGTTGTAGGCGCGGCCGAGGCGCGTGATCGAATCGAGCAGGATCACGACGTCGCGGCCGTGCTCGACGAGGCGCTTGGCCTTCTCGATCACCATCTCGGCGACCTGGACGTGACGCACCGCAGGCTCGTCGAAGGTCGACGACACCACCTCGCCCTTCACCGAGCGCTGCATGTCCGTGACTTCTTCCGGACGCTCGTCGATCAGAAGCACGATCAGATAGCAGTCGGGATGATTGGCGGTGATGGAGTGCGCGATGTTCTGCATCAGCACCGTTTTGCCGGTGCGCGGCGGCGCCACGATCAGCGCGCGCTGGCCCTTGCCGATCGGCGCGACGATATCGATCACGCGGGCGGAAAGGTCCTTCTTGGTGGAATCCTCGAGCTCCATGCGGAAACGCTGATTGGGAAACAGCGGCGTGAGGTTGTCGAAATTGACCTTGTGCTTCGACTTTTCCGGATCTTCGAAATTGAGCGTGTTGACTTTCAGCAGCGCGAAATAGCGTTCGCCTTCCTTCGGGCTGCGGATATGGCCTTCGATCGTGTCGCCGGTGCGCAGGCCGAAACGGCGGATCTGCGACGGCGAAACGTAGATGTCGTCGGGGCCGGGCAGGTAGTTCGCGTCGGGCGAACGAAGGAAACCGAAGCCGTCGGACAGCACCTCGACAACGCCCTCACCGATAATGTCGGTCTCGGCGATCGCGAGCTGCTTGAGAATTGCGAACATCAGCTCCTGCTTGCGCATGGTGCTGGCATTCTCGACCCCATTCTCTTCCGCAAACGAGACGAGCTCGGCCGGCGTTTTCGATTTGAGGTCCTGGAGTTTGATTTCCCGCATTGGGGTCGTCCTGTGAGGAAGTAGGTAGGGAAGGGGTGCGAGGTGGCTCTGGAAAAAGCGGACGCCAAAGGAAGGTCCGCAGGTCTCAGCCAGGAAAGTGCCGTTTGGGCTTTCAAACCTGATGCGGCGCCGGTCCGAAAAGAACCGGAACGCGACCACATCCGCCTGCGTGGGGTGGGATAAATCCTATATAGAAAATCGATTCGTCCTTCGCAAGAAGGACTGAAGCATGCGTCTTGACCATCGTGATGTCTAGAACGGCTTCACCACCACCATGATCACGATCAGGATCATCAGAACCGTCGGCACCTCGTTGATAATACGATAGAATTTCTGGGTTCGTTGATTCCGGTCGGCAGCGAAATCCTTCACGCAGCGGGACAAAAAGCCGTGGATACCCGACATGGCGAGCACCAGCGCAAATTTGACGTGAAACCAGCCGGATAGGTACCAGTGTCCGGCCCAGACCAGGAAAAGCCCGGCCAGCCAGGTCACGATCATCGCGGGGTTGATGATCCCCTTCAAAAGCCGCCGCTCCATGACCTTGAAGGTCTCGGACTGCCTGGAGCCGACCTCGGCCTCGCAATGATAGACGAACAGCCGCGGCAGATAGAGCATGCCGGCCATCCACGAGATCACGGCGACGATGTGCAGGGCCTTGACCCAGGCATAGATCGGCAGGGCGTTGATCCAGTCGAACATCGCAGTGATGCCTTTCGGGGAACAGTTCGGGAGGGCTCAGCGTTGCGCGCAAGGCTTCGCCGGCGAGGGACGGATACATATCCGCACACACGGCTCTCCTAAACCTAATTAATTTTAGAATCTAAGGTTTGAGTCTTAATGGCAGTGAATTTGACTCATGCAATCCGGTCCAGCGGTTGCTGCGCGCTTGTTCACATCCCTCAACATTCCGGTCGGCGGCGGCGGATATCCGGAATCTGTCGCAGGACTCAATTGGTTGTGCGCCTCTATGGCCAGCTTATGAAGAGACAAATCCACACTGCTTCACTATCATCCCCGCCATGACGTCGACTTATCCTTTTGCGACGTACTGTGAAGAAGGGGGCGAGATATACAGGGGCCTGGCCATGGGCCCGGATTCTTCTCCTCGACCTCCACAGGGATTCACAGGATAGACAGGGGCTCTAGTGCCGACGACCTCCAACTACTTCCATTTGCATCTGGTGTCGGACTCGACCGGCGAGACGCTGATCACCGTGGCGCGCGCGGTCGCCGCGCAATACGCCAATGTGACCGCGGTCGAGCATGTCTATCCCCTGGTGCGCAGCCAGAAGCAGCTCGATCGCGTGCTCGACGAGATCGAGGAATCGCCCGGCATCGTCCTGTTCACGCTGCTGGAGAAGGATCTGGTCGGCCGGCTCGAGGGCAAGTGCAAGGAGATCAACGTTCCGAGCCTGTCGATCATCGGGCCGGTGATGCAGTTGTTCGAGGCGTATCTGGGTGCCGCGACGACCGGGCGCGTCGGCGCGCAGCACGTGCTGAACGCGGAATATTTCCGCCGCATCGATGCGCTGAACTACACGATGATGCATGACGATGGTCAGCATGTCGAAGGCCTCGAGGAGGCCGATGTCGTGCTGGTCGGGGTATCGCGTACCTCGAAGACACCGACCTCGATCTATCTCGCCAACCGCGGCATCCGAACGGCGAATGTGCCGCTGGTGCCGGGCATCCCGCTGCCGCACCAGCTCGAGACCCTGAAGAGGCCGCTGGTGGTCAGTCTGCATGCGACGCCCGAGCGCCTGATCCAGGTCCGGCAGAACCGCCTGCTCACGATGGGCGACCGCGACAATGACACCTACATCGACAAGCAGTCGGTAGCCGACGAGGTCGCCTTTGCCCGGCGCCTCAGCGCGAAATTCAACTGGGCGCTGCTCGACGTCACACGGCGTTCGATCGAGGAGACCGCGGCCGCGGTGATGAAACTCTTCAACGACCGCCAGCGCGCGCGGCCGTCGGAATGATTCTCACGTCATGAGCATCTGGTGCGGCCCACAGAAGCTGATCCTCGCGTCGCAGAGCCGCGCGCGAAAGATGCTGCTTGAAAATGCCGGCCTCGATTTCGAGGCGCTGCCGGCCGACATCGACGAACGCGCGGTGCAGAAGAATTCCGGCCTTTCGGCGCCGGGCGAGATCGCGTCGCTCCTGGCGCGCGAGAAGGCGTTGTTCGTGTCCAGGCAGAGGTCCGGTCAATATGTCGTCGGCGCCGACCAGACGCTGGCGCTGGGACAACGGATGTTCAGCAAACCCGCCGGCCGCACGCAGGCTGCCGAGCAGCTCGGCCTGCTCGCCGGACAGACCCATGAGCTGCATTCCGCCGTCTCGGTCGCACGCGATGGAAAGGTCCTGTTCGGCGATGTGAGCGTGGCCCGCATGACGATGCGGCGGCTCGCTGCCGGCGAGATCGAGAGCTATCTCGACCATGCCGGGGAGGCGGTGACGACCAGCGTCGGTGCCTACCAGCTCGAGGGCCTCGGCGTGCATCTGTTCGAGCGGATCGAAGGTGACCATTTCACCATCCTCGGCCTGCCGCTATTGTCGCTGCTGGCGTTCCTGCGCGGCGAGAAACTGCTCGCGGTGTGAGGCGCGGAGGCGTGGCGACAGGAGATGCTGAACCGATGTTGATGCGATGCTGATTGTTGGACTGACCGGCTCGATCGGGATGGGGAAATCCACCACGGCCAAACTGTTCATGGAGGCCGGCGTGCCGGTCTATGACGCCGATGCGGCCGTGCATCAGCTCTACGAAGGTGAAGCCGCGCCGGCGATCGAGGCCGCGTTTCCCGGCACCACCGCCGGCGGCAAGGTAGATCGCGCGAAACTGTCGGCGCGCGTGGTGCACGATCCTGCTGCGATGAAGCAGCTCGAGCAGATCGTGCATCCGATGCTCGGCGCGTCGCGCCAGAAATTCTTCGCCGATGCGGAAGCCGCCGGTAACCCGATCGTCGTTGTCGACGTGCCGCTATTGTTCGAAACCGGCGGCGAGAAGCGTGTCGATGCCGTCGTTGTCGTCACCACGTCGCCGGAACTGCAACGCGAGCGGGTGTTGGCCCGCGGCACCATGGATGCGGCCAAGCTCGACGCCATCATCGCCAAGCAGATGCCGGACGCCGAGAAGCGCAAACGCGCGGATTTCATAGTGGATACCTCGCACGGACTCGATCCGGTGCGGGCGCGTATCCGCGACATTCTGGCCGAGGTTGTTAAGATGCCGAAGCGGCGCGCCTGATTCGCCCGCCTTTTCGGATTCCATCACGTCATGCGCGAAATCGTTCTCGATACCGAAACCACTGGCCTCGATCCGCTGCGCGGCGACCGGCTGGTGGAGATCGGCTGCGTCGAGATTTTCAACCGCATGCCGACCGGACAGACCTACCACGTCTACATCAATCCCGAGCGCGACATGCCGGCGGAAGCGTTCGCCGTGCACGGGCTGTCGACCGAGTTCCTGGCGTCCAAGCCGCTGTTCACTGAAGTGGTCGACGAGTTCCTGGCCTTCATCGGCGATACGCCGCTGGTGATCCACAACGCGTCGTTCGACATCAGCTTCATCAACGCCGAGCTCGACCGCATCAAGCGGAAGGCGATCCCGAAGGACCAGCTGGTCGATACGCTGCTGCTAGCACGGCGCAAGCATCCCGGCGTGTCGAACCGGCTCGACGATCTCTGCTCGCGTTATCAGATCGACAATTCCCGCCGCACCAAGCACGGCGCCTTGCTCGACGCCGAGCTGCTGGCCGAGGTCTATATCGACCTGATCGGCGCGCGGCAGTCGCAGCTGATCCTGGCATCGGAAACGTCGGATGCGCGCGCGGGCGGCCATAGTGGTGACACGCCGCGGCGGCAGCGCGAAACCCCGCTGCTCGCGCGGGTCAGTGACGCCGATCGAGAGGCCCACAGGGCCTTCATTGCCACGCTCGGCGACAAGCCGATCTGGAACGATTACCTGCCGCCGCCAGCGCCTGCTGCAGCACCGGCGGCTTGAGCCCCTATTGCGCTCTATCCCCGTCATCCTGAGGCGCGAGCGGAGCGAGCCTCGAAGGATGCGCGGCCGCAGTCGGGCCGTCGATCCTTCGAGACGCCCGCAAGCGCGGGCTCCTCAGGATGACGGATCACACTTCCGCGCGTGTTACATTTTCTCGAGTTTAGAACTCAGCTCGGCTTGACGCCGGGAGCAGCTTGGGCGGCCGCCTGCCGCTCCATGTTCTGGCGGTAGAGACCGAGGAAATCGACGGGGTCGAGCAACAAGGGCGGGAAGCCGCCGTCGCGGACGGCGGTCGCGACGATCTCGCGTGCGAACGGGAACAGCAGCCGCGGGCACTCGATCATGACCAGCGGGTGCAGGTTCTCCTTCGGCACATTCACGATCCGGAAGACGCCGGCATAGGCGAGGTCGAAGCTGAACATTACCTTGCCTGCGGTCTCGGCCTTGCCCTCGATCGAGAGGATCACCTCGTACTCGTTCTCCGACAGGTTATTGGCGGAGACGTTGATCTGGATGTTGATCGCCGGCTGCTGTTGCTGCTGGCCAAGCGAGGCTGGCGCATTCGGGTTCTCGAACGACAGGTCCTTGGTGTACTGCGCCAGTACGTTGAGCTGGGGAGCGGGTTGTTCGACGGGGGCGCCGTTGCCATTGGTCATGAAAATGTCTCCTGGAGCAGCGCTCGATGGACAGAATGTCCGACGGCACGCGTTAAGGTGTTGGGAATGCCGATGCCGGGCGAGTGGCTATCATAGGCCCGGCTCGGTCCACAAGGACGACGAAAGGGCGGGCCGGCGGCAAATTCTCCCGGCAAAGGACAGCGCGCGCGAGCCTGCCCAATCTCTTAACAGCTTCCTAAATTATTGAAGATGCGCGATTTCCTGAAAAGGAACGGTTTCCCCCGGGGGTCAAAACGCGCTACACTGCCCGTGCCAAAAAGCGCCATTGGCCGGGCATAGTTTCGTGCCTACATCTTCGGACTCTATCGGTGATGTGATCTCTGCTGTTCCCGACCGGGAACGCTTTGACGGCCGGCCCGTTGCCGGCAGAGACCAGAAAGCGGATTCGACGTGGATATTTACACCATCATCTTCCTGGCGCTGGCCGTGTTTATCTTCCTGCGCCTGCGCAGCGTTCTCGGACAGCGCACGGGAAGCGAGCGGCCGCCTTATGATCGCGCCGCGCCCAACGTCGTGCAGCGCGGTCAGGACAACAACGTCGTTCCGATCCCGGGATCGGTAATCGACCAGCCGGCCTCGGCGGCGCCCGCCGAGCCGGTCGAGCCCACGGAACGCTGGAAGGGCATCGCCGAGCCCGGCACGGCGCTGGCGCAGGGTCTCGACGCGGTGGCCGTCCAGGATTCCTCGTTCGATCCGCGGCATTTCCTCTCAGGTGCCCGCTCGGCCTATGAAATGATCGTGCTGGCGTTCGCCAATGGCGATCGCCGCGCGCTACGCGACCTGCTGTCGACCGAGGTCTATGAAAGCTTCGAGACCGCGATCAAGGATCGCGAGAAGCACGAGCAGAAGACCGAGACGCGGTTCGTCTCGATCGACAAGGCCGAGATCGTCAGCGCGGAGACGCGCGACCGCTCGACCCAGCTCACCGTCCGCTTCGTGTCGCAGATGATCTCGGTCACGCGCGACAAGGCCGGCACCATCGTCGACGGCAGCCCGGACAAGGTCGCCGACATCACCGATATCTGGACATTCGCCCGCGACTCGACTTCCCGCGATCCGAATTGGAAGCTGGTTGGCACTGGAAGCGCTCACTAAGCATCTCAGCTACGGGCGGCTCGCGGTCGCGTGCTGCGCGCTCGCGGTGCTGTGCTCCACCGCAGCGATCGCCGCGCGCTACAGATCAAGCCGGCACCCTCCGCCGCGACACGAGCATAGCCACCCGATCCCCTATCCCAATCTGGAAATGCCGCTGCAGGTCAGCGGCAGCCAGTATGAGCCGCTCGCCTGGTCCAACGTCGCCGGCTGGAGCGCCGACGATCATCTCGCGGCCTACCAGGCGTTTCGTACCAGCTGCAAGCCGATCGCGGCCCAGCAGGGCGCGCCTGCCGATTCGAAAGCGCTTGGAAGCTCGCTGCGCGACCCCTGCCGGATCGCCAAGGGGCTCACGCTGAGCGACGGCGTCAAGGCGAAGGACTTCTTCGAGCAGAATTTCGTGCCGTTGCGCATCTCGCGGCTCGGCGAGGACGCCGGCTTCGTCACCGGTTACTACGAGCCGGTGCTCGATGGATCGCGGACCCAGACCGACGTCTACAACGTGCCGGTCTATCGCCGTCCGTCCAACCTGTTCGTGCGCGGCAAGACGCAGAATTCGGTCGGCCTGCCCAATGGCGGCGCGGTGTATCGCAAGATCGGCCGCCGCAAGCTCGTGCCCTATTACGACCGCGGCCAGATCGAGGACGGCGCGATCGCCGGTCGCGGGCTCGAGATCTGCTGGCTGAAGAGCCAGACCGATCTCCTGTTCGCGCAGATCCAGGGCTCGGCGCGGATCAAGCTCGAGGACGGCACCACCCTGCGCATCAATTACGACGCGCATAATGGTTATCCCTATACGCCGGTCGGACGCGTCCTGATCGACCGCGGCATCATCCCGAAGGATCAGATGTCGATGCAGAAGATCAGGGAATGGATGGAGCAGAACCCTGACGGCGCCAAGGACCTGCGCCGGCAGAACCGCTCCTTTGTCTTCTTCCGCGAGGTGCCGCTGTCCGACAAGGACGAGGCCGTCGGCGCGCAGGGCGTGCCGCTGACGCCGGGCCGCTCGATCGCGGTTGACAAGGCGCTGCATGTCTACGGCACGCCGTTCTTCATCGCCGGCGAGCTGCCGATCGAATCCGAACAGTCGAAGACGCCGTTCCACCGGCTGATGATCGCGCAGGACACTGGCTCTGCGATCGTCGGCCCGGCGCGCGCCGATCTTTATTTCGGCGCCGGTGCGGAGGCCGGAAAGGTCTCGGGCCGGCTGCGGCACAACATGCAGTTCGTCATGCTCGTGCCGAGGGGTCTCGACCCCGTCGCGCGCGGCCACAAGCTGCCGGTTCCGGACGAGCGGCCCTCGGGCAAGATCGCAAAGCTGTTTCCGCAGACCGAGCCGCCGAAGGACAAGCCGGCGGCGAAGGCTGCGGATGTGCCGACCGCCGGCATGGCCAAAAGCGCGGCGAAAGACCCTGGCAACAACGCCGCCAAGAACCCGGCCGCGAAGGATGTCGCGCCCGCAGCGCCGGCAGCAACCACCCCTGTCGCGCAGGCCGCACCTGTGGCAGAACCGGTGCCGTTGCCGGTCGCCCGGCCAGATATTCCGCAACCGGAGAAGCGGCGCTTCCGGCGCTATCGCCATTACCGCGATCAATGAAACGACCCGCGCCGATTCCCGATCTGTCCGCTCCGTCGCGGCGCAAGCGCGCGCTGAGCGAAGAGGAGCGTGCGCTCTGGGAGAGCGTGGCAAAGCAGGTCAAGCCACTGCGCAAGCGGCCCGCCGCCGCGAAGGCCCACGCCGCCGCCTCTGATCAGGCCACCCATCACGCGATTGCCAAACCCATCCCGGTCAAGCCGGCGACAGCGGTCAAGGCCGCGCCGGCGCAACGCCCGCACGTGCCGCCGCTGGCGCCGATCGGCCGTCGCGAACGTGCAAAGCTCTCGCGCGGCCGGCAGGAGATCGATGCGCGGCTCGATCTGCACGGTATGACCCAGCTGCGCGCGCATCGCGTGCTGTTCACCTTCCTGCAGCGCGCGCACAGCGATGGGCTCACTTTCGTGCTCGTCATCACCGGCAAGGGCAAGGTCGGCGGGCTCGATTCCGAACGCGGCGTGCTGCGCCGCCAGGTTCCGGAATGGCTCAGCCTGCCGGAGTTCCGCTCGCTGGTCGTCGGCTTCGAGGAAGCGCATATCGGCCATGGCGGCGAGGGCGCGCTTTACGTGCGTGTCCGGCGCGCGCGCTGAGCATGATCAACGAAAATGTTAGAACGGCCTGACGATCCCGACGCGCGGGATCAGCGTCACGAACCAGCCTGATATCGTCGCCTTTCTGTCGTCGGCCGGGATCGCCGTCACGTCCTTCGACGCCGGCAGCATCCTGGTGGCATGCAGCATCAGGAACATGCAGACCGCCCAGTTCGAGATCCAACGCGAATAGTCGAACACGGTCACGAACATCACGAAATAGCCGGCGCTGATCATGACGAGCGCGCCGAGCACGATCCGGCGATGCAGGTCGCTCGCGAGCGCGCCAATCAGCCGCGCGAAATAGCGCCAAAGCGGCGCATGCAGCCAGATCAGCAGCGCAAACACCGGAACGCCGAGGATGTTCGATGGCATGCGCGCCCAGGTGTCGGCGAACTCCTTCGACAGCGGCTGGTACCAGATGTAGCCGAACTGAAGCAGGTCGGTGCGTGACGGATCGGCCATCCGGCTCTGCAGATGACGGATGAATTCGTCATAGGGCACGTCGACCGTGCCGGCGAACTGCGCGACAAGAAACAGGATGCCGACCGCGGCGAGCGCCGCGATGCCGAAGACGGCGTTCCGCGGCGTCACGCCTTGCACCAGGTAGAAGCGCAGCACCACGATCGCCGCGATGGTCGGCACATACATCAAGACGAAGATGTGATGGACCAGGATCAGCAGGATCGAGAACAGCGCGGCAATCAGCACATACATCACAGAGTGCGCCGGGATCAGCAGCAGCACGATCGTCAGCGCACAGCCATAGATGTCGAAATGGCCGAGCGTGTGCATGAAGTTCTTCAGGAAGAACGGCGAGCCCGCGATGAAGACGAACAACGGCCAATGCGCGTCGTTGAGGCCGAATGTGCGGTGGAACAGTTTGATGAACAGCCCGAGCGTCACCAGCCAGATCGCGCCGGCCAGCGCAAACACCAGCCAGACGGACACCTTGTCGGTGAACAGCGACACGATCGCCCCGACCAGCGCGCGCTTGGTGAAGCCGTAATGATAGTCGACCAGCAGATGGATGTAGGGAACGAAGGGCGGCAGCGCGATCTTGTGCAGGAACACGCCGACCAGCACGGCCGCATTGACGGCCAGCATCAGGCGCCAGGGGTTTTGCCACACCCGCAGATTCATAGATCGCCCACTCTCGTCGTCCCGGGCAAGCGAAGCGCGACCCGGGACCCATAACCACCGAAGGCAGTTCTAAGGGGAATGTCGGCCCGAGTCTTGGTCACTTCGAGCTGCGGAGTTGTGGGTCCCTGCTTTCGCAGGGACGACGATCTTAGCGGGGCCGCCTACAAAATAAACCGGCTCAGGTCGGTGTTCTTGGCGAGGTCGCCGACATGCTTGGTGACGTAGTCGGCGTCGACCTGGATGGTCTCGCCGTGGCGATCGGGCGCGGTGAAGGAGATCTCGTCCAGCACCCGCTCCATCACGGTCTGCAGCCGCCTTGCGCCGATGTTCTCGACCGTGGAATTCACCGCCACGGCGACATCGGCCAGCGCGTCGATGGCGTTGTCGGTGATGTCGAGCGTGACGCCCTCGGTCTTCATCAGCGCGACATATTGCTTGATCAGCGACGCCTCCGGCTCGGTCAGGATTCGGCGCATGTCGTCGCGGGTCAGCGCCTGCAGCTCGACGCGGATCGGCAGGCGGCCCTGCAGCTCCGGCAAAAGGTCCGACGGCTTGGCGATATGGAACGCACCCGAGGCGATGAACAGGATGTGGTCGGTCTTGACGGCGCCGTGCTTGGTCGAGACCGTGGTGCCCTCGATCAGCGGCAGCAGGTCGCGCTGCACGCCTTCGCGGGAGACGTCGCCGCCGGCGCGGTTCTCGCGCACGCAGATCTTGTCGATCTCGTCGAGGAACACGATGCCGTTGTTCTCGACCGCGTTGATCGCCTCCTGCACCAGCTGATCGGTGTCGAGCAGCTTGTCGGATTCCTCGTTGACGAGGATTTCGTGCGAGCCTTCCACCGTCAGGCGGCGGGTCTTGCTGCGTCCGCCCATCTTGCCGAAGATGTCGCCGAGCGAGATCGCGCCCATCTGGGCGCCGGGCATGCCGGGGATCTCAAACATCGGCATGCCGCTGCCGCCCGACTGCGTCTCGATCTCGATTTCCTTGTCGTTGAGCTCGCCGGCGCGCAGCTTCTTGCGGAACGACTCGCGCGTCGCCGGGCTCGATCCCGGGCCGACCAGCGCGTCCAGCACGCGTTCCTCGGCGGCAAGCTGGGCGCGGGCCTGAACGTCCTTGCGCTTGCGCTCGCGGGTCTGCGCGATCGCGACCTCGACGAGGTCGCGGACGATCTGCTCGACGTCGCGGCCGACATAGCCGACCTCGGTGAACTTGGTGGCCTCGACCTTGAGGAACGGCGCGCCGGCGAGCTTGGCCAGCCGCCGCGCGATCTCGGTCTTGCCGACGCCGGTCGGCCCGATCATCAGGATGTTCTTGGGCAGAACCTCCTCGCGCAGGGAACCGGCGAGCTGCAGCCGCCGCCAGCGGTTGCGCAGCGCGATCGAGACGGCGCGCTTGGCGTCGGTCTGGCCGACGATGAAGCGGTCGAGTTCAGAAACGATTTCACGGGGAGAGAAGTGAGTCATTGGCTCTAGCTAGGTTGGAATCGCGGTCTCGGCAAGCGGCAGTCTTCCAAGGCATCGTCCTCTAAAGAATCGGCGGCCCGGCCTGCCACTGCCTGATCGCCTCGAACGGGTGGATCAGCATGATGATGTTCAGTGTCAGATTGTCGCGAATGTGAAGCAGCAGCACGGTTTCGAACAACACGCCGAGCGCGACGGTCGCCGCGATCGGCAGCTTGCGCGCCAGCAGGAAGCCGACAACCATCGCAAGGGTGTCCGACACCGAATTGACGATGGTGTCGCCGTAATAGTCCAGCGAGATCGTGCCGGCGCGGTAGCGCTCGATGATCCAGTTGGAGTTTTCGACGAGCTCCCAGCTGCCTTCGATCAGCATCGCGACAATCAGCCGCCCGGGCCAGGCGAGGCGCGGCAGCAGGAGGAAGGTCAGACCGTAGAACAGCAGGCCATGCAGCACATGCGACAGCGTGTACCAATCGGCGATGTGCTGCGAGTTCTCCGAGCTCTGAACCGAGCCATGCCAGAGCTTGACGTAGCCGCAGGCACAGATCGGCAGACGGCCCATCGCATAAAGCAGCGCCGCCTGCAGCACGAGAAGTGCTGCCGCGATCGCCAGCCAATGCCACGCTGAAACGCCGGTGATGGGCTTGTGCGCGATCGTCATGCGTCGCGCGCCATCAGCTGCGCCGGTCCGTCCGGCGTATCGACCATACCCACCTTCTGAAAACCCGCCTTCTCATAGGCGCGGATCGCGCGCGCATTGGCCGGATCGGGATCGGTGACGATGCGTGGCGCGCCCTGCGCCAGGCGGTCATCGACAAAGGCGCGGATCAGTGCCGAGCCGTGGCCACCTGCCATCATGCTGGGCTCGCCGATGAAGAGGTCGATCCCGCGCGTGCCCTCGGGCTGGGCGCCGAAGCCGGAACTCCACGCCGTCAGGTCGTAGCACTGGATGTAGCCCAAATCGGACCCGTCGGTTGCGACGATGAACTGGTCCATGGCCGGCTCGTCGAGGTCGCCGCTGACCAGCGCATATTGCTCGGCCGGATCCCCCCCCCATTCCCGCACATGCGGCAACGCCAGCCACTGCTTGATCTGCGGCAGGTCGGCCGGCGTCATCGGGCGGAAATGATAGGGGCGGGCCATGCTCAGCCGCCGATCGTCTCGATCGTCACGTTCCGGTTGGTGTAGACGCAGATATCAGCGGCGATATCCAGCGCGCGGCGGACGATGGTCTCGGCGTCCTTGTCGGTATCGACCAGCGCGCGGGCCGCGGCGAGGGCGTAATTGCCGCCGGAACCGATCGCCATGACCCCGGATTCGGGCTCCAAAACGTCGCCGGTGCCGGTCAGCACCAGGGAAACGTCCTTGTCGGCCACGATCATCATGGCCTCCAGCCGGCGCAGGTAGCGGTCGGTCCGCCAGTCCTTGGCGAGCTCGACGGCCGCCCGGGTCAGTTGCCCCGGATATTGCTCCAGCTTGCTTTCCAGCCGCTCGAACAGGGTGAAGGCGTCGGCGGTGGCGCCGGCAAAGCCGCCGATCACGTCGCCCTTGCCGATCCGGCGGACCTTCTTGGCATTGGCCTTGATCACGGTCTGGCCGATCGAGACCTGCCCGTCGCCGCCAATCACCACCTTGCCGCCCTTGCGGACCGTGCAGATCGTGGTGCCATGCCAGACCGGCAGCTCATTTGGGGATGCTTGCATAGGTTACCTCTCTTCCGGGCAGATTTAGGCGGTCGGGCAGGGGGTTACAATCGGGGGATTTAGCAACGAATTCCGGTCACCATGGCCCCAAGTTGGGACGTTTCGAGGTCATCCCGCAGTAGCGAAGGTGACATCAGCCTGTTAAAAGACCGGCGTTTTCGGCACGGGAAAGCTCAATTTTCATGCGCACCGCAACCATCAAGCGCAAGACCAAGGAGACCGACATCGAGGTGACGGTCAACCTCGACGGAGCAGGCGTATCCACGGTTTCGACCGGGATCGGCTTCTTCGACCATATGCTCGACCTCCTGGCCCGGCATTCGCGCATCGACATCACGGTGAAGGCGGATGGCGATCTCCATGTCGATTACCACCACACCACCGAAGACGTCGGGATCGCGCTCGGGCAGGCCGTGAAGCAGGCGCTCGGCAACATGGCCGGCATCACCCGCTACGCCTCGATCCACATGCCGATGGACGAGACGCTGTCGCGCGTCGTTATCGACATCTCCGGCCGCCCGGTGCTGGTGTTCAAGGCCGAATTCCCGCGCGACAAGATCGGTGAGTTCGACACCGAGCTGGTGCGCGAATGGTTCAACGCCTTCGCGATGAACGCCGGCGTGACTCTGCACGTCGAGACCCTATATGGCGAGAACAGCCATCATATCGCCGAATCCTGTTTCAAGGGTCTGGCGAGGGCGCTGCGGACGGCAATTGCGATCGATCCGCGTGCCCAGGGCGAAGTGCCCTCGACCAAGGGTCAGCTCGGCGGCTGATCTCTGGAGCATGATCCGGAAAAGCGGATGCCGGTTTTCCGAAGGATCATGCTTTAACTAAGAGTCCATCCTCGGCGGAGCGTTCGATGCCGGTCTATACAGTGCATGCCCCCGTGGCCAACGGCGCCGATCTCGCGGCGACCGACAAGTTCGTCTTCGTGCGCGACGGCTTCCATTTCTGGGCCGCGGTTGCGGGCGTGATCTGGCTGGCCTGGCATCGGCTCTGGCTGGCGCTGATCGGCTGGTTCGTTCTTACTTTCGTGATCGATTACGCGCTGGCCAAGCTTGGCGTCGGCCGTAGCGCGATCTTCTTCGTCGACCTGGTGCTGATGGTGTTGCTTGGCCTCGAGGCCGCGACCCTGCAGCGCTGGACGCTGTCGCGGCGCAGGTGGCGCCAGATCGATATCGTCGTGGGCGACGATGCGGAGGCCGCCGAGCGCCGTTTCTTCGCGCGCTGGACCGCGCGGCATCGCGGCGCCGTCAACGATCAGCGCTCGGTCGATCGCGGCGGGCCGCCGCCAACCCGCGACGTTCCGGGTCAGTCATTCTCAAAACCCCCGTCGATGCCGCAGGGCGGCATCATCGGATTGTTTCCAGAGCCAGGAGGATCGCGATGACCGTTGCAATCATCGATTACGGCTCCGGCAATCTGCATTCGGCGGCCAAGGCCTTTGAGCGCGCCGCGCGCAGCATGGAGGATCCGCAAGCCATCAAGGTGACGCGCGATCCCGACGCGGTGTATCGCGCCGATCGCATCGTGCTGCCCGGTGTCGGCGCGTTCGCCGATTGCCGCCGCGGCGTCGACGCGGTCGACGGCATGCTGGAAGCGCTCACCGAGGCGGTGCGGGTCAAGGCGCGGCCGTTCTTCGGCATCTGCGTCGGCATGCAGCTGATGGCGACGCGCGGCAAGGAGCACGTGATCACCGAGGGCTTCAACTGGATCGGCGGCGATGTCGAGAAGATCGAGCCGCGCGACGAGAGCCTGAAGGTCCCGCATATGGGCTGGAATACGCTCGACATGGTGCGCGAGCATCCGGTGCTGGAGCGGCTGCCGCTCGGGCCGAAGGGACGTCACGCCTATTTCGTGCACTCCTATCACCTCAACGCCGCCAATGAGGCGGACGTGCTCGCGCGCGCCGACTATGGCGGGCCGGTGACCGCGATCGTCGGCAAGGACACCGCGATCGGCACCCAGTTTCACCCCGAGAAGAGCCAGCGCTTCGGCCTCGCTTTGATCGCCAATTTCTTGAAGTGGAAGCCGTGATTCTCTTTCCAGCGATTGATCTGAAGAACGGCCAGTGCGTACGCCTGGAGCAGGGCGACATGGCGCGCGCCACCGTGTTCAATCTCGATCCGGCGGCGCAGGCGGCGAGCTTTGCCGCGCAGGGCTTCGAATATCTCCACGTCGTCGATCTTGACGGCGCCTTCGCCGGCAAGCCGATGAATGCGCATGCGGTGGAGGCGATGCTGAAGGCCGTCACCATGCCGGTGCAGCTCGGCGGCGGCATCCGCGACCTCAAGACCATCGAGGCCTGGCTCGACAAGGGCATCACGCGCGTCATCATCGGCACCGCCGCGGTGCGCGATCCCGAGCTGGTGAAGGGCGCGGCGAAGACATTCCCCGGCCGTGTCGCCGTGGGCCTCGATGCGCGCGACGGCAAGGTGGCGGTCGAAGGCTGGGCCGAGACCTCGCATGTGACCGCGCTCGAGATCGCGCAGCGCTTCGAGGATGCCGGCGTCGCCGCGATCATCTTCACCGACATCGCCCGCGACGGCCTGCTCAAGGGCCTCAATCTCGATGCGACCATTGCGCTTGCCGACCGCATCTCGATTCCGGCGATCGCCTCCGGCGGCTTTGCCTCGATCGACGACGTCAAGGCGCTGCTGGAGCCGCGCGCCAAAAAGCTCGCCGGCGCGATCGTCGGCCGCGCGCTCTATGACGGACGGCTCGATCCGGCCGCTGCCCTTCAGCTGATCCGCGGCGCGTAGGAGGAGATCATGTTCAAGGTTCGCGTGATCCCCTGTCTCGACGTCAAGGACGGGCGCGTGGTCAAGGGCGTCAACTTCGTCGATCTGCGCGACGCCGGCGACCCGGTCGAAGCCGCGATCGCCTATGACGCCGCCGGCGCCGACGAGCTCACCTTCCTCGACATCACCGCCACCCACGAAAACCGCGGCATCATGCTGGATGTGGTGCGGCGGACGGCGGAAGCCTGCTTCATGCCGCTGACCGTGGGCGGCGGCGTCCGCACCGTCGACGACATCAAGACCCTGCTGCGGTCTGGCGCCGACAAGGTCTCGATCAATTCGGCGGCAGTCAGCCGGCGCGAATTCGTCAAGGAAGCGGCCGAGAAATACGGCGAGCAATGCATCGTGGTCGCGATCGACGCCAAGCGGGTCAAGCGCGCCGGCGGCTCGGACCGCTGGGAGATCTTCACCCATGGTGGACGGAATGCCACCGGGATCGACGCCATCGAATACGCCCAGGAGGTCGTCGCGCTCGGCGCCGGCGAAATCCTGCTGACCTCGATGGACCGGGACGGCACCAGGCAGGGTTTTGACCTACCGCTGACCCGGGCGATCGCGGACAGTGTCCCCGTACCGGTCATCGCTTCCGGTGGTGTCGGCAATCTCGACCACCTGGTCGACGGCGTCCGCGAGGGTCACGCCACCGGCGTGCTGGCCGCGTCGATCTTCCACTTCGGGGAATTCACCATCCGCGAGGCCAAGGATCACATGGTGCGCGCCGGCCTGCCGATGCGGCTCGATCCCTAGCGTGAGCGTGGTCAGGAAAAGTGGAATCCGGTTTTCCGTGAAGACCACGCTCAAACAGGGAGAGCTGGGACTCCTTGTCACAAAAATGCTAAGTCCCCACCTAAGGGGTGGCAACCGTGCGGTGCCGCTGTGCATGCTTGAGTTGAGTTGATGTCGCGTTTCACGCTCCACGATCTGGCCGCCACCATCGACGCCCGCGCTGCATCGGGCGGTGAGGCGTCCTACACCCGCAAGCTGCTCGACAAGGGCGCGGAGCATTGCGCCAAGAAATTGGGCGAGGAAGCGGTCGAGACCGTGATCGCCGCGGTCGAGAATGACCGCGATCACCTCATCGCGGAAAGTGCCGATCTCGTGTTTCACCTGCTGGTTCTGTTGAAATCCCGCGGCGTGAAGCTGGAGGATGTCGAGGCCGCGCTGGAGAAGCGCACCTCGATGTCGGGACTGGAAGAGAAGGCGTCGCGCAAGCGCGACTAGCGCAAATGATCGAGCGCATCGAGAGGGGCGGCCTCATGGACATCCGGGCACCAGATCAACAGTACAACCCCTACCGCATCTTCACGCGCCAGCAATGGTCGCATCTGCGTGACGACACGCCGATGACGCTCGAGCCCGGCGAGTTCGATCGCCTGCGTTCGATGCACGATCGCCTCGATTTGCAGGAGGTCGAGGACATCTACCTGCCGCTGTCGCGGCTGCTCTCGATCTATGTCGATGCGACGCAGCGGCTGTATTACTCGCAGCGCCAGTTCCTCAACATCCGCGACCGCAAGATGCCCTACATCGTCGGCGTCGCCGGATCCGTCGCGGTCGGCAAGTCGACCACGGCACGCGTGCTGCAGGCGCTGCTGGCGCGCTGGTCGCCGCGGCCGAAGGTCGACCTGATCACGACCGACGGTTTCCTGTTTCCGAATGCCGTGCTCGAGCGGCAGGGCATCATGCAGAAGAAGGGCTTCCCGGAAAGCTACGACCTGCCGACGCTGCTGTCGTTCCTCAGCGACATCAAGGCCGGACGACGCCGCGTGCGCGCGCCGGTCTATTCGCATCTGACCTACGACATCGTGCCGAACAAATGGGTCGAGATCGACCAGCCCGACATCCTGATCGTCGAGGGCGTCAACGTGCTGCAGACCGGGCGGCTGCCGCGCGACGGCAAGGCGGTGCCGTTCGTCTCCGACTTCTTCGACTTCTCGGTCTATATCGACGCCGACGAGGCCGTGCTGCGGGAGTGGTACATCAAGCGCTTCCTGGCGCTGCGCGACACCGCGTTCACCGATCCGAGGTCCTACTTCCACCGCTACGCGCCGCTGTCGGACGAGGAAGCAACGGCGACCGCGATCGCGATCTGGGAGCGCACCAACCTCGCCAATCTCGAGGACAACATCCTGCCGACCCGCCCGCGCGCGACGCTGATCCTGAAGAAGGGCGCCGACCACGTGGTGCAGTCGGTCGCGCTGCGCCGGCTGTAGCCGTTGCTGGATTAAGTCCGCCACATCCACTGTTGTCGTCCCCGCGAACGCGGGGACCCATAACCACAGCTGTCTGTAATTTGCAGGGCTGCGGCCGCAGTAGGATACAAAACCAGGTTCGGTGGTTATGGGTCCCTGCTTGCGCAGGGACGACGCGGGGTTAGTGGCTGCTACGCTGCGATGTGCCGCGCGGCGGCGAGGCCCGCGAGCGCTTCTTCCAGCTTCTCGCGGTCGAGCGGCTTGATCAGAAAACCGTCCATGCCGGCTTCGAAGCAGGCATAGCGGTCCTCCACCAGCGTATTTGCCGTCAGTGCCAGGATCGGGGTCCGGCGGACGGATTGCGCCGCTTCATGGGCGCGGATCTGCTTGGTGGTCTCGATGCCGTTGAGGCGCGGCATCTGGATATCCATCAGCACGAGATCATAGGGCGTGCCGGCTGAGGTCGCCGACAGCCAGGACTCCATCGCCTGCTCGCCATTGGTGGTGATGACCACGTTGTGGCCGAGCCGGGCGAGCAGCGAGCGCATCAACAGCGCGTTGATCTCATTGTCCTCGGCGACCAGGATCGAGAGCCCCTTGTCCGGCAGCGCCGATGCAAGCGCAGCGGGCGCGGACTCGGCGGCCGCCTCGATCGCGAGGCTCGGCGCAGCGATTTCCGGCGATGCGGTCAGGCGCGCGGCGAGCGACGACGCGCGCAATGGCTTCACCAGGTAGCCGGTGAACATGGCTGACTCGGAGGCCGAAAGGTCCTGCCGCGTCGCCGGCGTGAACATCACGATGCGATGGGTTGCATGGAGGCGGGCGGCGTCGGCAAACGCCTCCATCGCCGGCGTGCCGAGCGTGTGGTCGATCAGCACCGCGTGCCAGCTCCGCTCCGGCAGCAACGCCTCGGCGACACCGGCATCCGACACGATGCAGGTCTGCGCACCCCAACGCTGCAACCGCCGCGAGATCAGCGAGACCTCGATGCTGTGCGGCGCCACCAGCATGATCGACTGTGCCGTCAAGTCGGGCGCGGCGAAGCCGTTGACCTCGCCGGTATCGGCCGCGACGAGCGGGATCGACACCTCGAAGGTCGAGCCTGCGCCCGGCGTGCTTGCGAGCGTGATGCGGCCGCCCATCCGCTTGACGATGCGGTCGCTGATCGAAAGGCCGAGGCCGGTGCCGCCATAGCTGCGCGCGATCCGGTCGTCGGCCTGCTCGAACTCCCGGAAGATGCGCTGCTGCGCTTCCGGCGCGATGCCGATGCCGGTGTCGCGGACCAGGAAGCTGATCTCGTTCGGCCAGATGCCGGGCTCGACGATCAGCGCCACGCCACCGGTCGCGGTGAACTTGATGGCGTTGCCGGCGAGATTGAGCAGCACCTGACGCAGCCGCGCGGCGTCGCCGGTCACCTGCATCGGCAGCCGTTCGTCGACATAGGCGGCGATCTCGATGCCCTTGGTCTGCGCGCGCGGCGCCAGCAGCTCGGTGATGTCCTCGATCAGGCCGGACAGCGCGAACACGCGCTGTTCGAGATCGATCTTGCCGGCTTCGATCTTGGAATAATCGAGCAGCTCCTCGATCAGCGCGAGCAGCGCGTCGCCCGATGTCTTGACCGCCTTGACGTAGGTCATCTGCTCCAACGTCAGCTGCGTATCCATCAGCAATCCACTCATGCCGATGATTCCGTTGAGCGGCGTGCGGATCTCGTGGCTCGCCATCGCAAGGAAGCGCGACTTGGCGCGGTTGGCGGCGTCGGCCTGATCGCGCGCTTCGGCGAGCGCGTGCTCGCTCTCGGTGCGGTCGGTGACGTCGCGGCCGACGCTCTGCATTTCCGCCGGCGCGCCGGCATCGTTGCGCACGAGGCCCTCACGCCAGGCGATCCAGCGCGGCCCGAGCGGTCCCTCGATCTTCTGGTCGTAGACCCGTGTGCCGTTGGATTCGAGCGCGGTGTCGCCTTGTTCAAGCACCTTCAGCGTTGCGGTGCCGCCGATCAATTCGCCGCGGGGCTTCTGCGCCAGCTCGCAATAGGCGTCGTTGGCATAGGTGATGAGCCCGTCGAGGTCGCGCAGCACGATCAGATCGTCCTGCGCCTCGAACAGGGTGGATGCGCGCTGCTCGGCCTCCTGCAGTTCCCAGTTGCGGTCGGCCATCGCTTCATTGTGCATGGCGATGGTGCGGAGCCGCTTGCGCATCAGCCGCAGGCGGATGCCGAGCGTCACGATCCAGAGGCAGGCGATCGCGAACAGGAAGCTGACCCCGATCGCGAATGCATTGGGATCGTAGCCGCTCTGTTGCGAGAGCGCGCCCGAAATGAACCCGAAGGCGCTGCCGAACGCGACGGAGAAGATCGTGAACGAGCGCACGATCGTCGCGACCCAGGAATGGCGCCGGAGAAAGCGGCGAAGGCGCAACTTGATCCGGAAGAAACGCCCCATCAATGGTGACCCTGAAACAGCTTGATCTGGCGCTGACGATGCGTCGGCCAGCTTGCAAAGTGCTTGAAATTGGTGGCCATTTCGCGCTGCCCTCAGAACAGGGTTAGCGGGGGGTTAACTCCGCCATGACCCGGTTCGGGACGCGCGTGTCAGGTGCGGGCGATGCGGCTTCGAGGCGGTGGTGTCCGCCGCGGGCGCTGACGATCAAGGCCGCGGCATCCCGCACCGAGAACGTCTTCGACTGCACGAAGACACGGTAGTCGGACGGACCGTCATCATGCGTCAGATAGATGACGGGGCCGGTTGCCGAGGCATCGCCGGAAATCCCGATCAGCTGCGCCGCCGCGCTGCGCTCGCAGGCGCCGGCCTCGGCATCGTCGATGTCGTCGATCACGGTGAAGTCGGCGGCGTCGGCGCTGTCGGCGATCTGGACCCGGACGGTGGCTTGGCTGGGGTCGTCAGTGAAGCTGACGTGAAGCTGCGCCAGCCAGGGGATCGATGCGATCTGCATCGTGGCGCCGCCCACCTCGATGCAGGGCCGCGGGCCCGGCAGGAATTCGGCGCGGGCAAGGACCGCGGCCACGGCAAGGGGAACCACCGAGGTCAAAATCTTCAAACGCAACATGACACAACTCGCTCGACCCAAGCATGCCGCCGATCGCGGTGCTTATGGTTTGCGGAGCGTAAACAAAACTCGTTACCGCCGCGTTGACGCGGGGCAATGCGGCGCGAATCGGGACAGGGCTTCGATTCGGATCACGCCGCGCGGCGCAAATCGTCGGCCAATGCACGATAGGACAGCGCTTCGGCGAGATGTAGCCGGCCGATCGTCTCGGCGCCGTCGAGATCGGCAAGCGTGCGCGCCACGCGCAGCACGCGGTGATAGCCGCGCGCGGTGAGGTGCATGTTGTCGGCGGCCTCGCGGAGCAGCTTCTGTCCATGGGCGTCGGGCTGCGCGATGGTCTCGAGCAGCGAGCTCGGCGCTTCCGCATTGGTGCGGACATGCGGCATGCCGGCTGCCGCATAGCGCGCGAGCTGGATGTCGCGCGCGGCCGCGACGCGGGCGGCGACCTCGGCCGATCCTTCCGCCGGCGGCGGCAGGATCAGATCCGCCGCGGTCACGGCGGGCACCTCGATCCGCAGGTCGATGCGATCCATCAGCGGGCCGGAGATCCGCATCTGGTAGTCGGCGGTGCAGCGGTCGAGCCGGCCGCGCTTGCAGGAATAGCCGGGCTCATAGGCATGGCCGCAACGGCACGGGTTCATCGCCGCAACCAGCATGAAGCGCGCCGGATAGGTGACGCGGTGGTTGGCCCGGCTCACCGATACCTCGCCGTTCTCCAGCGGCTGGCGCAGCGAATCCAGCACGCGCGGATCGAACTCCGGCAATTCGTCGAGGAACAGCACGCCTTGATGCGCGAGCGAAATCTCGCCCGGCTTGGCGCGCATGCCGCCGCCGGTCAGCGCCGCCATGCTGGCGGAATGATGCGGGCTGCGGAACGGGCGTCGCGCGGTCAAGGCGCCGTCGCGGATCTCGCCGGCAACCGAGGCGATCATCGAGACTTCGAGCAGCTCCGACGGCGACAGCGGCGGCAGGATCGAGGGCAGTCGCGCCGCCAGCATCGATTTGCCGGCGCCGGGCGATCCGATCATCAACAGATGATGACCGCCGGCGGCGGCGATCTCGAGCGCGCGTTTCGCGCTCTCCTGGCCCTTGATGTCGCGCAGGTCCAGAAGCGTTTCCTCGCGCGCGTCGTTCTGGTCTTGCACCTTCGGCTGCGGCCGCGACAGCACCTGCGTGCCCTTGAAGTGGTTGGCGATCTGGATCAGCGAATGTGCCGCGATGATCTGGATGTCCGGACTGGCCCAGGCGGCTTCCGAGCCGCAGGCGGCCGGGCAGATCAATCCCTCGTCGCGCGAATTGGCGCCGATTGCCGCGGGCAGCACGCCCGCAACGGCTGCGAGCGAGCCGTCGAGCCCGAGCTCGCCGAGCACGGTGAAGCCGTTCAGCGCATCCGGCGGGATCGCGCCGATCGCCGCCATCAGGCCGAGCGCGATCGGCAGGTCGTAATGGCTGCCCTCCTTGGGCAGGTCGGCGGGTGCGAGGTTGACGGTGATGCGGCGCGCGGGAAGCGCGAGGCCGGAGGCGATCAGCGCCGAACGCACGCGTTCGCGGGCTTCCGACACCGCCTTGTCGGGCAGGCCGACGATCGCGAACGCGGGCAATCCCGGCGCGACCTGCACCTGCACGTCGACCGCGCGGGCCTCGATCCCCTCGAATGCGACGGTGGAAACGCGCTGGACCATGCTGCCCCTATTCTTCCGCAATCAAAGGTAGCGGAACCGGGCGGCAAGTGCAAGAACATTACAAGAACGTTCACGGCGCCGAGGGCTGGTCGCCCGGTACCAATTCACCGCGCGGCGCATCCGCTTCCGCCGGCGCGGAAGCGTCAGGCGTCGCGCGCGATGACGCGCGCCTCGCGCGATCGAACACAGCTCGCATCGTCGACAACTGCAGGAATCATTTTCAAGAATCATTCCAGCACGACGAGCATCGCGCGCTTATTGTCGCAGCGTGTCGTCGATTTCCTTGCTGTTTCAGCGATCGCACGCTGATCGCGCGCGCAGTCTCGATCTATTCCAACTGCCGAGGTCTGTACTCGCGAGCCCCGCGCTGTAGAGCCGGATCACAAATCCATCCAGGCTGACATCAGGGGCGCCTTCGCGTGATCGATCGACTTGCTTCGCATTCCACCCGTCAACATCCAGCGCTGCGAACGATCGGTCTATGTACCGCCGCCGTCCTTGCCGCAGGAGTCACGACCGAACGCGCCGACGCACAATCGGAACTGCCGCCGGTGAGCGTGGACGCCCCCCAGCAGCGCGCGATCACTGCGAATGCAAAACCGGTTCGTCGTCCGGTGGCCGCACGCGCGAGCCGCGCCAACCGCGTGGCTCGATCCCAGCAGGCGACGCCGCCAGCGGCGGCACTATCGGGTGCCGGCGCCAGCGAGCGAGCCGGCGGTCCGGTGGTCGGGTTCGTTGCCACACGTTCGGGCACGGCGACCAAGACCGACACGCCGCTGATCGAAATCCCGCAATCGATCTCGGTCGTCACGACGGACCAGATCAGGAACCAGGGTGCGGAATCGGTGGGCGCGGCATTGCGCTACACCGCTGGCGTCAGCGGCGACGTGAATGGCGGCTCGGACACCCGCTTCGGCGGCCTGCAGATCCGCGGCTTCGACATGACGATGCCGGGCCTCTATCTCGACGGCCTGCGGCTGCCGAGCAGCAACTATGTGCACTTCCTCGGGCTCGATCCGTACGGGGCCGAGCGCCTCGAGGTCCTGAAGGGGCCATCGTCGGCGATGTTCGGCGGCAGCGGCACCGGCGGCATCCTCAACTATGTCAGCAAGCTGCCGACCGCGCGCGAGTTCGGGGAAGTGTCGCTGTCGGGCGGCAGCTTCAACCGTTATCAGGGCGAGTTCGACATCGGCGGCCGCGCCAACAAGGAAGGAACCGTGCTGTGGCGCCTGACCGGCGTCGCGCGCGATGGCGAGACCCAGGTCGACTACACCAAGGACAATCGCGTCTTCATCGCGCCCGCCGTCACCGTGAAGCCGAACGAGGACACCACGATCACCTTCCTCGCGAACTACCAGAAGGAACGCACCGGCTGGGGCCTGCAATTCCTGCCGCCGTCCGGCACCGTCTGGGCCAATAACGGTCGCTACATTCCGAACACGCGCTTCGTCGGCGAGCCCGGCTTCAACCAGTTCGACACCGAGCAATCCTCTGTCGGCTACATGCTGTCGCACGACTTCAACGAGGCGCTGACCTTCCGCCAGAACCTGCGTTATTCGTGGATGCACAACGAGCAGAAGAGCTTCTACGGCACCGGCTATGCATCGGCGGCCGACGAGGCCGCGGGCCTGCTGTCGCGCGGCGGCGCCGGCGGCAGCTCGACGATCGATTCCTTCACGGTCGACAACCAGCTGCAGGGCAAGTTCGTCACCGGCATGCTGAGCCACACGACGCTGTTCGGCGTCGATTACCGCAACACCTCGTTCCGCGACATGGCCTCGAGCTACAGCACCGGCAAGCTCAACGTCTTTGCGCCGGTCTATACCAACAGCTGGACCAACAACGGACCGTATGACGACACCGGCATCAAGCAGTCGCAGGCCGGCCTCTATCTGCAGGACCAGATCCGGCTCGGCCGGCTGTCGTTCATGCTTGGCGGGCGGCAGGATTTCGTCACCACCGACCTCGACAACAATCTCGCGAAAACGTCGACCTCGACCGACGCCTCGGCATTCACCGGCCGCGCCGCCGTGATGTACAATTTCGACAATGGCGTAGCGCCCTATTTCAGCTATTCGGAATCATTCCTGCCGGTGCTGAGCATCAACGCCGCCGGCGATCTGCTGAAGCCGGAGTCCGGCGTGCAGTACGAAGTCGGCGTCAAGTACCAGCCGGTCGGCATCAATGCACTGATCACGCTGGCCGCCTTCGACCTGACCCGGTCCAACGTCGTCACCTACGCCCCGCCGTTCTATTTCGCCGAGCAGACCGGCGAAGTCAGGTCGCGCGGCGTCGAGCTCGAAGGCACCGCGACGCTGGTCGAGGGCGTCAACATCCGCGGCGGCTACGCCTATGTCGACGCTGAAGTCACCAAGGATCCCGTCAATGTCGGCAAGGCGCCGACCACGGTGCCGCTCAACCGTTTCTCGCTGTGGGGCGATTACACCGTTCAGGGCGGTCCGCTCGCCGGCGTCCAGTTCGGGGCCGGCGTCCGCTATGTCGGATCGACGTTCGGTGACGACGCCAACACCTTCAAGGTGCCGGCGTCGACGGTCGTCGATGCGCTCGTCGCCTATACCAGGGACAATTATCGCCTCTCGCTCAACGTCACCAACCTCGCCGATACGCGCTACGTGGCAGCCTGCTACGGCAACACCAGCTGCTTCTACGCGGAGGGCCGCAAGGCGATCGCGAAGCTGACCTATCGCTGGTGATCACCCCACAACTTGCTGAAATCCCCATGAGACCCATCTTCGGACGACTGCATCGCTGGGCGGGCCTTCTCACCGCGGCCTTCCTGTTCTTCTCGGGCGTCACCGGCGCGATCATCTCGTGGGATCACGAGATCGACGATGTGCTCAACAGGAAGCTGTTCGAGGTGACGAGCTCCGGACCGGCGATCCCGTCGGTCGAGCTCGCCCGGCTGATCGAGCAGCGCGATCATCGCGCCCGCGTCGTCCACATGTTCATGACGGCGGAGAAAGGCGAGTCGCTGTGGTTCTTCGTGCTGCCGCGGATCGATCCGGCGACCGGCACACGTTACACGCTCGACTACAACCAGGTCTTCCTCGATCCCAACACCGGCGTCGAGCTCGGACGCCGCTATTGGGGCGCGGTCTGGCCGGTGACCCGCGAAAACTTCGTCTCGTTCCTCTACAAGCTGCACTACACGATGCATATCCCCGAATTCTGGGGCAGCGATCGCTGGGGCATGCGCTTCCTCGGCGTCATCGCCGTGATCTGGACGATCGATTGTTTCGTCGGCTTCTACCTGACCCTGCCGTCGCGGCGGCGCGCCAGGGCGGAGCGGGCGTCGGCGATATCGGGCCCGCGCGGCAAGGGTTTCTGGACCCGCTGGGCGCCGGCCTGGAAGATCAAGACCTCAGGCAGCGCCTATCGAATCAATTTCGACATTCATCGTGCCTTCAGCCTGTGGACCTGGGCCTTGCTGTTCGTGATCGCATTCACGGCATTCTCGCTGAACCTCTATTTCGAGGTGTTCTCGCCGTTGATGAAGACCGTGTCCAACTACACGCCAACACCCTACGAGCAGCGACCATATCGTCATCTTGACGATCCGATCGAGCCGAGGATGACCTATGCGGAGATCGCCGCGCGGGCCGCGGCCGACGGCAAGGCGCGCGGCTGGACCACACCGATCGGTTCGATCAATTATGGTCCGGCCCATGGCGTCTATGCGGTCGCATTCTTCGAGCCGGGAGACGAACATGGCGCCGCGGGCGTCGGGCCGGCGCAGCTTTACTACGACAGCGAGGACGGCCGTCCGCTCGGCGAGCGGCTGCCATGGGTCGGCACCGCGGCCGACGTGTTCGTGCAGATGCAGTTTCCGTTGCATTCCGGCCGGATCGCCGGCTTGCCCGGGCGCATCCTGATCTCGCTGATGGGATTGGTGGTTGCGGCGCTGTCGGTAACGGGCGTCGTGATCTGGTGGCGCAAGCGTCGTGCGCGGATGGGCGCGCGAGAGACGATGCGCACACGCCCCGAGAGCCGCCTTGCGCCGGCGGAATAGGCCGGGCGCCTCCCGTGGGCTCCTTGCACCGCGCGGCAAATGCATTCGGGAGCGGCGGCGGCCGCTCCCGAGGCAGTCCGTCTTCGCAATCAGTCCGTCACAGGTTCATCTGCATCGGCTCCGGACACAGTAACCGCGTTGCGCTTGGCGTGGATGATCCAGGATCGGGCCGAGAAGACCATAGGTGGCGTAACAGGCAACCGACTTACGTATCGTCAACCTAGTGGCGTTTGAGCGCGCAAGACGGAAAAGAGTCTAAAATCAACAGCTTAGTAAGCTATTGATTCTTAAGATGGAATCTATATCTTGTCGGTGCCCGCAGCGCCTTGTTCGCTTTGTGCGTCTCGGAGTGCGTGGGACTTTATAGAAGCCGCCCTTGGGCTACTGGGGGCGGTTTTTATGTGGGTACTATCGCGTCGTTGCGCTTGAAAGTCGCTAGTCGGTTTAGTTTGGCGATTGGGATCGAGTCATAGACCTTATGATGGTCTCTAGCGATGCGCTTGGCCGCTAAGGAGCCTCGCTCATTCTCTAGTTTCAGGCGGGCCGCATAGCTCACAAGATCGGCCACCTGCAAAAAGTAAGACAGTTCAGAACTCTTGGTGTTTGCATCCTTTGGGAACATCGAAAGCGGCAGGTTCTTGGTTCGCTTTCCGCCTTCCCATCCGCCTAATTTAGATCCAACGGGCAGATACTTCTGAGCCATCCTGTAGAGACGAATATACGAAGAATGGCCTTCGTCGAAAAACATTAGGGCGTTTACCTTTCGGTGGTTGCAGTCGTTGCGAATGCGCTGAAACAGCCCCAGTAGACATGCCGCTATTCCGCGATGGCCCATAAGTTCGGAATTATCAGTCGCAGAGGCACTCATGATTGCGCCATTTGGCAGCCAATCCAGCGAGGATAGGGCGCCTTTATAAAGTGCCGTCGCCTCCGTCGGTGACAGATTGCGGTGGGATTTGTGATACAGCCCCTGGTGCCGTAGTATTTTGTATCCGTGCAGTTCCTCGCGGAATCGTATTGAATGATCGCGGGAAAGACTGCGCCGCCACGATAGGGAGCTATCGAGGTGTTTACCCCAAACAAACTCCCACCCGCCGCTATCTTTTTTTGGCCGCAGGAATGGGACGCATACTGAGCTAGCGACCGATAACGGATGCCGTTCAGATTCGTCGATGTAGTAAATATCAATGCCGTTCGGAGCTAGGTCCATGTCGAAGGCTCAAAAAAGTCAGATCGATAAGTTTAAGCAGGCCGCCCGCGACCTCGAAACGGACGGCAACGAAAAGCGGTTCAATGAGAGGCTGGGCAAGATCGCCAAGCAGAAGCCCGGCGTAAGCAAAAAGTCGTCCAAGCCAAAGAAGTAATCGGCGCTAAGTCGAGGCGCCCCCAATAGTGAGGGAAAATCCGTCCCCCAATGAGATACTATTCTTGGCGTCGACGGCAGCTTCTCGGAAGCTCTCTTCCCATTGAGCGTTCAAACTCTCTGGCGTCTCTTCACCAATCCGCCGAAGTACATGAAGCACCCTCTCTAGAGCTGCGTGTCGCGCGTCTCGAACGCTTGCTTCTGGAGAAAGAGGAGCCATTACATCGACTCGGACATGCGGCCCGTCTGGCTTGCCGTCTGGCCTAGCCAAATAGATGTTGACGCCGATGACGACGCCCTCGCCGCCATCTTCGGGCAAGACGGGCTGAAGGCTTTCGATAAAGAGCGCACCAAGCGGGCGCTGGCTGAACGGATTGTCAGACATCGGCGAATCTCCGGTTGAGCGGATCAGGTTGTAACAACCTGCGGGACTCATAACCGGAACCGCGATTTTTGCGCGAGTCCAACCTTAGCTAAATGACTCAAAACGCTAGGTTATCCACGCGTTGGGTATGCGAAGTGCACAATTGCGCGTCTAGCGCAAGAACACTAAGGGAACATTCGGGGGCGACGCGCGCCGTCCCCGAATGCCTCGCCGTCACAGGTTCATCTGCATCGGCTCTGGATAGTAGTGGAAGCCTTCGCCGACCTTGGCGACGTGGCCGTAGCCCGGCCAGGCGAAGTGATAGGACATCACGGCCGTCTTGTTCGCCGCCAGCATCTCCAGCAGCTTGACCCGCGACGCCGCCGCCTGCTTCGGATCGGTGTCGTAGGAGAACTCCATCCGCGGACGCTCCAGCAGCAGCACCGCGTGATGCGAGAGGTCGCCAAGGAACGCGAAGGATTTGCCACCCGAGCTCACCATGAAGATGGTGTGGCCCACGGTGTGGCCGGGCGCCGCGATTGCCGTCACGCCGGGCAGGAATTCCTGGCCGTCCTTGAAGAACACGATGCGGTCGCGCACCGGCAGCAGGTTCTTGCGGGCATGCACGATGAAGTCCTTCAACGGGCTGCCCATCTTGCCTTCGTCGGTCCAGAATTCGAGATCGCTCTGGGCAATGTAGTATTGCGCATTCGGAAACAGCGGCTTGTCGTCGGTGCCGACAATGCCGCCGATATGATCGATATGCGCGTGCGACAGCACGACCGCGTCGATGTCCTCCGGCTTGATGCCGGCTTCCTTCATGCTCTTCTGCTGCCGCCCGGTGGTCTTGCCGAACAGTTGCGACGTGCCCATGCCGGTATCGAACAGGATCAGCTTGTCGCCGGTATTGACGATCGGCGAATTCTGCTCGAGCACGACATTGTCGGGCGAGAGGAAGTTGTCGGAGAGCATCTTCTTCACCTCCTCCTTCGGCACACCGGTGAAAGTGCCGGAGGGATCGCCGAGCGGAAGCGGCCCGTCGGATACGACGGTCACTTCGGCTTCGCCGAGCATGAAGCGGTGCCAGTAGGGTGTCTGCGTGCCGAGCTTCGGCGCGCGTGCCTGTGCGGTGCCCCCGAGCAGGGTGCTGGCGCCGAGACCGGCACCGAGCGCGAGCAAGGATCGTCGTGAGACATTGAGCGTCATAACGTCTTCCTCCAGAATTTTTATAAGATTTTCGCGTTGTTGCCCGCGCGTTGACCCGCCGCTTGACCTGACGCAGGCGAGAGGATGCTGCCCTCGCCTGCGCAAGCTGGCAAGAAGAATAAGGAGAACGCATGCGTGATCGAACGCTGGCTAAATTTCAGCCAGCTGTGCGGCGCACAAGGGAGGATTATTTCGCGGCGCGCTTCTTCTCGATGGCATCCCAGATCATCGCCGCGACGTCGGGGCCATTGAGCCGCTGGATTGCGCGGATGCCGGTCGGTGAGGTGACGTTGATCTCGGTGAGGTTGCCGTCGATCACGTCGATGCCGACGAACAGCAGGCCGCGTTCGCGCAGCGCAGGTCCGAGCGTGGCGCAGATTTCGCGCTCGCGATCGGAGAGCTCGGTCGCCGTGGCCGCGCCGCCACGGACCATGTTGGAGCGCAGATCGTCCGCCGCCGGCACGCGGTTGACGGCGCCGGCGAACTCGCCGTCGACCAGGATGATGCGCTTGTCGCCATGCTTCACCTCGGGAAGGAAGCGCTGGATCACCCAAGGCTCCTTGAACGTGACGGAGAACATGTCGAACAGCGAGCCGAAGTTCATGTCCTGCGGCATCACGCGAAAGACGGCGGCGCCGCCATGGCCGTGCAACGGTTTCATGACGACGGCGCCATGCTGGTCGCGGAATGCGTTGATCTCGTCGAGATCGCGCGAGATCAGGGTTGGCGGCATCAGCTGCGGGAAATTCATCACGAACAGCTTTTCCGGCGCGTTGCGCACGCTGGCCGGGTCGTTGACGACCAAGGTCTTCGGATGGATGCGCTCGAGCAAATGGGTCGAGGTGATGTAGGCGAGGTCGAACGGCGGATCCTGGCGCAGCAGCACGACGTCGAAGCCGTTGAGCGGCTCGCGCTTCGGCTCGCCCAGCGTGAAGTGATTGCCGATCTCGTCGCGCACGGTGAGAGGCTGCACCGGCGCCACCAGCTCCTCGCCGCGCAGCGACAGCTTGTCGGGCGTGTAGTAGGAAATGCCGTGGCCGCGCTTTTGCGCCTCGAGCAGCAGCGCAAAGGTCGAATCGCCGCGAATATTGATGCGCGCGATGGGATCCATCTGGACGGCGATCTTCAATTTCATAGGCATGTTCCGCGAGGTCTGAGGATAACGTTAAGGGCTTGCATCGAATGCCGCTAACAGATGGCGCGGCAGGCTCTTCGGCGCAATCAGCACGGCGTCGAATCTGAGCTCGAATTCGGCATGTTCGGGATGCGCCATCAGCCAGGCCTGGGCGGCATTGATGATGCGCAGCTGCTGCCGCGGCGTCACCGCATAGGCGGCGTCGTCGAGGCTGGCCCGGGCCTTGACCTCGACGAAGGCCAGCAGATTGCGCCGGCGCACCACCAGGTCGATCTCGCCAAAGGGGGTGCGGAAGCGTCGTGCCAGGATGTGATAGCCCTTGGCGATCAGAAGCGCTGCGGCGCGGCTCTCCGCCGAGATGCCGGTCCGGAACGCCGCGACGCGCTCGGGCGAGGCGCTGTCAGTCTTCGCCATTGCCGTCCCCGATGGTCTTCGCAAGCTCGAGGGCACGGGCATAGACCTCGCGGCGCGGCCGGCCCGACAGTTCGACCGCATGGGCGACCGCATCCTTGACGCTGCCGCGGCCGAGCTGCGCCCGCAGCAGATCGTCGAGCGCATCCTGGTCCATCACCCCGGCATCATCGGCCGGAGGTCCGATGACCAGCACGAACTCGCCGCGCGTTTCCAGCGCGTCCGCGCCTGCCGCCAGCTCGGCCACCGGCGCGCGCGTGATCTCCTCGTGCAGCTTGGTCAGCTCGCGGCAGATCGCGGCATCGCGGCCGGCCATGATCGCGGCGAGATCGCGCAGCGTGTCCTGTACGCGATTGCCTGATTCGAACATCACGAGCGTCGAATCGACCCTCGCCAGCTCGTTGAGCCGTGCGCGACGCGCGTGCTCCTTGGCGGGCAAAAATCCCTCGAAGAAAAACCGGTCGGTCGGCAATGCCGCGACCGACAGCGCCGTCAGCACCGATGATGGCCCCGGCACCGCGATGACGGCATGCCCGGCGGCGCAGACGTCGCGCACCAGCTTGAAACCGGGATCGGAGATCAGTGGCGTGCCGGCGTCCGAAACCAGCGCGATCGCGGCGCCCTGCGCCAGGCGCTCCAGGATCTTGGGGCGGGCCTGGGCCGCGTTGTGCTCGTGGTAGAGCGCAAGCTCGGCGGCGATCGCATAACGCTCGGTCAGCCGGCGGGTAATCCTCGTGTCCTCGCAGGCGATGACGTCGACGCCGGCCAGCGTTTCCAGCGCGCGCAGGGTGATGTCGGCGAGATTTCCGATCGGGGTCGCGACCAGATGGAGCCCGGGTGCCGCCCTTGGCGCGGCCAATTGCTGGCCGCCGATCGAAAATGTTCTGGCCGCAGCGCCTGTCGTGGCATCCGAACTGTGGAGGGAACTGGCTTTTGCGCGCATAATGCCAATCTAGAGGGATGGCAGCGCTTGCGCCACATCCGCAAACGGCGGTGACGGAACGCTGGCTGACGGGGAAATGGAGGCCGCGGCAAGGGCGCCGCGGGGCCATAATCCTTTTGTTTTAGTTAACTATTCGCCGAGAATATGCCTGAATCCACCCGCCTCATCAGAGCTGGATGGAGTCCTGGCTGATCACGGTCGGCCAAGAGAAGAGAGACGATGGAAGGCCCGCATCACCGCAAGTCCCCGCCGTCGGGCACCACCCGGCGGACCGCGCTCGGCCTCATCGTGGGCGCGCCGCTGCTGACGGCCTGTTCCGGCGTGCAGCAAAGCTTGAGCCAGTTTTCCAGCCCGTTCGGCGGCAACCAGGAAGGCGGTCCTGCCGGCCCGCAGCAGCAGCCGCAGGCGGTCGGCACCGGGCAGGTCAAGATCGGCCTGATCCTGCCGCTGTCGGCGTCCGGCAATGCCGGGCTTGCCGCCCAGTCGATGCGGAACGCGGCCGAGATGGCGCTGGCGGAATTTCAGAACCCGAACATCCAGCTCCTGATCAAGGACGATGGCGGCAGCGCGCAGGGTGCATCGCAAGGTGCCCAGCAGGCACTGTCCGAAGGCGCCGAGATCATTCTGGGACCGCTGTTCGCAGGCTCGGTGCCGGCCGTCGCGCAACTGACGCGGCCGCGCGGAACCTCGGTGATCGCGTTCTCGACCGATTCGAGCGTGGCCGGGCGCGGCGTCTATCTGCTGAGCTTCCTGCCGGAGTCCGACATCAATCGCATCGTCGACTACTCCGCCGGGATCGGAAAGCGTTCGTTCGCCGCGATGGTGCCGGATAATGCCTATGGCAATGTGGTCGAGGCCGCGTTCAAGCAGGCGGTCGGCCGCAAGAACGGCCGCGTCGTCGCCTTCGAGAAATATGGCGCCGATCGCGCGACGCCGGCGCGAACCGTGGCGCAGGCGCTCGGCCAGGCCGACGCGCTGCTGATCGCCGACGATGGTGATTCGGTCGTCGCGACCGCCGATGCCTTGACCGCAGCCGGCGCCAATCTGCGCAACATCCAGCTGCTCGGCACCGGGCTGTGGGACAATCCGCGGGTGTTCGCGAGTCCCGTCTTGCAGGGCGGCCTCTATGCCGCGCCCGATCCGTCCGGCTTCCGCAGCTTCGCCGGCCGCTACCGCAGCAAATATGGCGGCGAGCCGGTGCGCACCGCGACGCTTGCCTATGATGCGGTGGCGCTGATGGCGGCGCTCGCGCGCACGCAAGGGGCGCAACGCTTTGCGCCGGAGACTCTGACCAATCCGTCCGGCTTTGCCGGCATCGACGGTCTGTTCCGCTTCCGCTCCGATGGCACCAATGAGCGCGGCCTTGCGGTCATGAAGGTGGCCTCAGGCGGCAGCACGCCGGTGGCAGGCTCGCCGAAGAGCTTTGGCGCTTGATTTTCGTCGGGCGGTCAAGCTGCCTTGTCGAGCGCCGGCACCCGCCAGCTCCTTTGCATGGGGTTGTTTTCGATATTTTGGCAGCGTGCACCTAGAGCGTTTTCGAGCGAAGTGGATACCGGTTCGCGTGAAGAAAACGCGTCAAAACAAGAATCTAGGGCCCCGTTCCGATTCAATCGGAACGGGATAGGCTCTAGGCGGCGAGATCCGCAACGACCGCGTCGAGCACCGGGAATCCCGACGTCGTCACCCGCAGTCGTCCGTCGGCGTCGACGGCGATCGCGCCTTCCTCGCGCAGCTGGGCGATCCGGTGCGGGTCGAGCTGGCGGCCGGAGAGCTTCGCATAGCGCTTGGGATCGATGCCCTCGGCGAGCCGCAATCCCATCAGCAGAAACTCGTCGGCGCGTTCTTCGCTGTTGAGGCTGTCATCGCTGACGACGCCGTGACCGCGCTCCTCGACGTTCAACAGCCACGCCTCGGGGCGCCGCTCGGTTGCGGTCGCGTGCCTGACGCCATCGATGTCGAGCCTTCCATGTGCGCCGGGGCCGATGCCGGCATATTCCTCGCCGCGCCAGTAGACGAGGTTGTGCTTGCACTCCGCGCCGGCGCGGGCGTGATTGGAGATCTCATAGGCCGGCAATCCCTCGCGGGCGCAGACCTCCTGCGTCACGTCGTAGAGCGCGCGCGCGGTCGCCTCATCCGGCGTCTGCAATTTGCCGGCGGCATGCAGCCCGAAGAACGGCGTGCCTTCCTCGATCGTGAGCTGGTAGAGCGACAGATGCTCGGCCGCTTCCGAGATCGCCTGCTTCAATTCATCGGCCCACATCCGCGGCGTCTGGTCGGGCCTGGCATAGATCAGATCGAACGAGTAACGGTCGAACGCAGAGCGCGCGATCGCGACCGCGTCGAGCGCCTCGCGCGCGGTGTGCAGGCGGCCCAGCGCCTTCAGCGAGGCGTCATCGAGCGCCTGCACGCCGAGCGAGACGCGGTTGACGCCGGCTGCACGATAGCCGCGAAAGCGCGTCGCCTCGACGCTGGTCGGATTGGCCTCGAGCGTGACCTCGACATCGCGCGCCACCGTCCAGTGCTTGCCGATCGCATCGAGCACGGCACCGACGGTCTGCGGCTGCATCAGCGAAGGCGTGCCGCCGCCGAGGAAGATCGAGGACACCTGCCGCCCCGGCACGCGCACGGCGGTCGTCTCGATCTCGCGGGCGAACGCGCGCACGAAACGCCCCTCGTCGACCGGCGCATGCCGCACATGGCTGTTGAAATCACAATACGGGCATTTCGACAGGCAGAACGGCCAGTGCACGTAGACGCCGAAGGCTTCTCGGTCAGCGTGGCTCAAGGCAGATCTCCGCGAGCTTCACGAAGGCGCGGGCGCGATGCGACAGGCCGAGTCCCAGCGGCGGCAGGCCGTGCTTCTCGATGCTGGTCATCTCGCCGAAGGTCCGTGTGTAGCCGTCGGGCAGGAAGGCCGGATCGTAGCCGAAGCCGGCGGTGCCGCGCGGCGGCCAGACCAGGGTTCCATCGGCGCGCGCCTCGACCTCCTCGAGATGATCGTCGGGCCAGGCCACGCACAACGCCGACACGAAGTGGGCCTTGCGCCGGTCCGGCGTTGTGGCGCCGCGCTCCTGCAGCAGCCGCTCGATCCGCGTCATCGCCGCCATGAAGTCCTTGCCCTCGCCGGCCCAGCGCGCCGAGTAGATCCCGGGCGCGCCGTCGAGCGCGTCGACCACGAGGCCGGAATCGTCGGCGAACGCAGGCAGTCCGGTCGCCTTCGCGGCCGCGATCGCCTTGATCGCCGCGTTGGCGCGAAAATTGTCGCCGGTCTCCTCGGGCTCGGCGAGGTCGAGCTCGCCGGCCGACACCACCTCCACGCCGTGCGGCGCCAGCAGTTCCCGCATCTCGGCAAGCTTGCCGGGATTATGTGTGGCGATGACGAGCCTTCCGGTGATTCGGCGGTGCATGGCCAATCTGACTACGCCACCGCGATCTTTTGCAAGTCGACCAGACGCGCGACACCTTTGCGCGCCAGCGCCATCAGCGCCAGGAATTCACCTTCCGAGAACGGCGTCTTCTCGGCGGTGCCCTGCACCTCGATGATCCGGCCGTCGCCGGTCATGACGAAATTGGCGTCGGTGTCGGCTTCGGAATCCTCGGCATAGTCGAGATCGAGCACCGGCGTGCCCTGGTAGATGCCGCAGGAGATCGCCGCCACATTGTCGCGCAACACGTTGGTCTTCAGCATGTTGCGGGTCTTCATCCAGTTGATGCAGTCGGCCAGCGCCACCCAGGCACCGGTGATTGAGGCGGTGCGGGTGCCGCCGTCGGCCTGGATGACGTCGCAATCGACCGTGATCTGGCGCTCGCCGAGCGCCTCCAGATCGACGGCCGCGCGCAGCGAGCGGCCGATCAGCCGCTGAATCTCGACCGTCCGGCCGCCCTGCTTGCCGGCCGAGGCCTCGCGGCGGGTGCGTTCCAGGGTGGCACGCGGCAGCATGCCGTATTCGGCGGTGACCCAGCCGCGGCCCTGGCCCTTCAGCCACGGCGGCAACCGCTCTTCCAGCGTGGCGGTCACCAGCACATGGGTGTCGCCGAACTTCACCATGCAGGAACCCTCGGCATATTTGACGACGCCGCGTTCCAGCGACACGGGACGCAGTTCATCGGGTGCACGGCGGCTTGGCCGCATGAAATCCTCCAGAAATCCGAGAAAATTGGCTGGCCGTGCTTGTAGGAGCGGGAAGGGGCAGCGGCAAGGGTTTTCGGCCCCGGTATGGTCCGGTACGAGGGGACCGAATGCATGCTTGTCATCGGCCTCCCGGATCGACAAATTATGCAGTAATTGTGAGGGACTGGAGTGTGACTCACCACGATCCGATTGGCCTGATTGCGCCGCATGCCGGGCTCGCCCAGCTCAACGAGCGTTCGCGCGACATTTTTCGTCAAATCGTCGAAAGCTATCTCGCGACCGGCGAGCCGGTCGGTTCGCGCAACATTTCGCGCCTGATCGCATTACCGCTGTCGCCGGCCTCGGTCCGCAATGTGATGTCGGATCTTGAGCAGCTCGGCCTGATCTATGCGCCGCACACCTCCGCCGGCCGGTTGCCGACCGAACTCGGGCTGCGCTTCTTCGTCGATGCGCTGATGCAGGTCGGCGACCTCACCGAGGCCGAGCGTCAATCGATCCAGACCCAGCTTGCTGCCGTCGGCCGCGCCCAATCCGTCGAGGCCGCGCTCGGCGAAGCCTTGACGCGGCTGTCGGGACTGACCCGCGCCGCGGCGGTGGTGCTGACGCAGAAGTCGAATGCACGGCTGAAGCATATCGAGTTCGTCCGGCTGGAGCCGGAAAAGGCGCTGGTCGTGTTGGTCGGCGAAGACGGCCAGGTCGAAAACCGCGTCCTGGCGCTGCCGCCGGGTGTTCCATCCTCGGCCCTGACCGAAGCGACCAATTTCCTCAATGCGCGGATCCGCGGCCGGACGCTGGCCGAAGCGCGGCTCGAGCTCGAGACGGCACTGACGCAAAACCGCGCCGAGCTCGATCAGCTCACGCAAAAGGTGGTCGCGGCGGGCATCGCGAGCTGGTCCGGCGGCGAGAGCGAGGACCGCCAGCTGATCGTGCGCGGTCACGCCAATCTGCTCGAGGATCTGCATGCGCTCGACGACCTGGAGCGCATCAAGTCGCTGTTCGACGATCTCGAAACCAAGCGCGGCGTGATCGATCTGCTCGGCCGCGCCGAGCGCGGCGAGGGCGTGCGGATCTTCATCGGCTCGGAGAACAAGCTGTTCTCGCTGTCGGGTTCCTCGACCATCATCGCGCCCTACGGCGACGCCCAGGGGCGGATCGTGGGCGTCCTCGGCGTGATCGGACCGACGCGGCTGAACTATGCGCGAGTGATCCCGACCGTCGACTATGCCGCGCGCATCGTCAGCAAGATGCTGGGCGGCTGACCGGAGGGGCGATTTCGCTTTCATTTGACGGGTTTTCTTCACCCAAGCCGGAGATCCCAGTTCCCGAGACCGGTATGTTGCGCTTGATTTTCGCCGCCCAAAGCACGATATCCCGGCAAGCAATCCCCAAGATTTGAACCGACGCGAGTTTTCGAGAAGGCAAGCCATGACCGATCCGAACCGGGCCAATGACAACACCGAGAATTCGGCGCCGACGGGTGAGCCCGTGGTCTCGAAGCCCTACATCATGCCTGACGAGCCCGAGGCCGGATCGGCGGAGGCGCTGACCAAGGAACTCGCCGAGGCGCGCGACCGGACGCTGCGCACGCTGGCCGAGATGGAGAATCTCCGCCAGCGCACCCGCCGCGAGGTCGCCGACGCCAAGACCTACGGCATCACCGGCTTTGCCCGCGACGTGCTCGATATCGCCGACAACCTGCAGCGCGCGCTCGATGCGGTGCCGTCCGAAACCAAGGAAGCCGCCGATCCCGGCCTGAAGGCGCTGATCGAAGGCGTCGAGCTGACCGAACGTTCGCTGCTCAACGCGCTGGAGAAGAACGGCGTCAAGAAGTTCGACCCGATCGGCGAGAAGTTCGATCCGAACTTCCAGCAGGCCATGTTCGAGGTGCCTGATCCGTCGGTGCCGTCGGGCACCGTGGTGCAGGTCGTGCAGGCCGGTTACATGATCGGCGAGCGCATCCTGCGTCCGGCACTGGTCGGCGTCTCCAAGGGCGGCGCCAAGGCCGCCCCGACCGCCGACATCACCGCCTGATCCGTCCGATCCCGGCTGCCCGTTTGCGAGCTCGCGGATTGCGCGGGCTCATGGTCGCGGCTTCTCGCGGGCCTTCGGCCAATAGGTGCCGAAGCTCCAGAGATTTCCTTCCGGATCGCGGCAGGCGAAGTCGCGGCTGCCATAGTCGGTATCGCGCAGTTCCATCTCGATCTTGGCGCCGGCAGCCTTGACCTTCGCGTGCAGCGCGTCGGGATCGTCGACCGCGATATAGATCGAGTCGGTGCGGCGGTTGTCGAGGTCGCCGACCAGCCTGCCATATGCGTCGTCGCGGCTCTGGCCCAGCATCAGCATCGAGGAACCATAGGCGAGCTCGGCGTGATGGATGACGCCGCCATCGCGGTAGACGACGTGTTCGGTGAACCCAAGCACCGTCGTGAGCCAATTGGTCATCGCCTCGGCGTCCTTGCAGCGCAGGGTCGGGTAGATGCGGGGCGGTTCGATGTCGTGCGTCATGGTCGCTCACCTCCTTGGCTGACGGCGCCATCCTGCACGAGGCAACGCGGCGTCGGCTTGAAGGTTTGTTACCAGTCCGCCAGCCCGTCGCCGGCGTGAACCAGCCGGCGGTCGGTCAAGGCCTGGCGGCGCGCCCAGGCGGTCGGCGGTTCGCCTGCGAATTCGACGAACTCGCGGGCGAGATGGGCCTGGTCGGCATAGCCGCTTTCCGCCGCGATCCCCGCCCAGCCAAGCGCTGCGCCGCTTTGCGCCAGCCGGCTCGCCCGGTGAAACCGCATCATGCGCGCCAGCGATTTGGGGGCGAGGCCGAGTTCGGACCGAAACCGGCCAGCCAGATGCTTGCGGCTCCAGCCGATCTCGTCGGCCAATGCCGTGATGCTGATGGCACCGGTCGAACGCGCCAGTTTTCGATAGGCGAACGCGATTTCGGGAGACGGCATGTGGCCGGCGCGGCGCAGCACGAACGCCTCGATCAGGTCGAAGCGGCGCTGCCAGCAGGTCACGGCGCCGAGTTGCTCGCGCAGACGACGGCCATCATGGCCGAGCACATCGTCGATATCGACCATGCGCCCGACCAGGTCGGTCACGGCGCCGCCGAAGAAGCTGTAGGCGCCAAGCGGGGTGAAATCGACCTGCACGCAGGCGGCGCGCCCGTCGGACTCGATGTAAACAGGCCCGGCATGCAGGCCGGCGGCGAAGCTGAGCTGACGATCGGCCGCACTGGGCTCGCGCGACAGCGCGATCAGGAACGGCGAGCCGAAACTGATGATCAGCGGGACGATCAGCGGCGCGGTCTGCCGCTGCGCGAACCGGCCTGTTGCGGTCTCGCGATAACCGGTGATCCGGACGATCAGGCCCGCGATGCGCGGCGATGGCAGGCGCTGCGCGAGATCGAATGCAACGGGTGACGCAGGCTCGGCCATGCGGATCTCGCGAGGCGGCGTCCTACGCGATATCCGAGGACTGGATGCGCTTGACGCCGGCCTTGGCCATGTCGTCCCAGGCCTTGGCGAGCGATCCCTGGGTGTCGATGCCGCGGCAGGCATCTTCCACCACATAGGTCTCGAAGCCGGCCTTGCGCGCATCGAGCGCGGTCCATGCCACGCAGAAATCGGTGGCGAGCCCGGCCACGAAAACCCGCTCGACGTTGCGCGCCTTCAGATACGCGGCGAGCCCGGTGGTGGTCTTGCCGTCGGCCTCGGTGAAGGCGGAGTAGCTGTCGACGTCCTTGTGAAAACCCTTGCGGATGATCAGCTCGGCGTGCGGGATCGCGAGTTCCTTCGACAGCGAGGCGCCGTCGGTACCCTGGACGCAGTGGTCGGGCCACAGCACCTGCTTGCCATAGGCAAGATCGACGATCTCGAACGGCTTCTTGCCGGAATGGGTCGAGGCAAAGGAGATGTGTCCGGGCGTGTGCCAGTCCTGCGTCATCACCACATTGGCAAAGCTCTTGGCGATCCGGTTGATCACTGGCACCACCTGCTCGCCGTCCTTCACGGCAAGGCTGCCGCCGGGCAGGAAGCAGTTCTGGACGTCGATCACGAGCAGCGCGGAGCCGTCGTCGGGCTTGATCGCAGCCGCCCAGAGATGTTTTGGAATTAGCGCCGCAAGCGCCAGCGTACCGAGCCCTGCAACAACCTGTCGTCGATCCGGCATCGCGCCCCTCCTCGCTTTGATAATTGCACGAGGAGGCTAGTTCCGTTCGGCGAACGACGAAAGTGGGATTTTTCCGACTGGAGCTGCGAGCGGCTGATCAGCCGCGCGGCTGGATGCCGTCGCGCACCGCGCGGAAGCGCGGGAAGGCCTTCTCCCAATCGGTGCGCGGGGAGCTACCGATGATGCGCATCGATGTTTGCGCGCCGAACCGCAGCCACTGCACGATGGTCACCGGGGTATTGTCCTTGCCGCTGACGGCGTCGATGCGCGTCTCGAAGCCGGGCTGGCCGTCGATCCGGATCGGTTCGGACATGGTGATCCGCCCGTCGCGCACGCCGGGGATCGTGGTGGCGATCTGCTGGGCGAAGCGACCGCGATCATCCGGTGTGGCCGGGGCCGAGCCGATGATGCCAAGCAGCATGAATGGCTTGGTCTCAAGGCCCTTCTCGTCGCCGTCGGCCATCAGCAGCGCCGCGCCCGGCGCCAGCATGCGGACATTCTTGAAGCTGCTGAGCTCGGTGACCTTGAACGGCATCATGCCGAGCTGTTCGTCGACCGGCACCTCGTTGCGGATCTGGGCGGTGGCGAACATCTGCCGCACGGCGTCGTCGGTGTAGATCTTGCTCGCGTTCTCCGGCACCTGCACCGCGACATAGCCTGAGAAGGTCGGTCCCGGCAGGATCATGGAATAGCGCCGCACATTGGTGGTGCCGTCACGCGCGCTCTCCACGGTGTAATAGGCGAGGCCGGCCGGCGTCTCGAGGCTCTCCGGCTTGATGTTTCCGCTGCCGGCCGGGTTGGCCTTGAAGGCGCTCACGACCTCGTTGTAGGCGTCCGCGGGCAGATCGGCGATCAAGACCTTCACGCCCTGGTCCTCGGTCTCGAAGCCGATGAACGACTTGGCGCGGTTGAGCCCCACCAGCGGCTTCATCCCGACATGCGCGCCCGGCGGAAACACCACGTCGGCGGCAAAGCCACGACAGGTGGCAGCAAGCAGCAAGGCAACCGCAACGAGAAGTCGAAAAGGCGTCATGGGGGATCTACCGGTTTTGCTTGGTGGCCGCGCAACGGGGCCGGTGCAGGGCTGGATGGCCTCTTTCAGTCGGACCGCTTTTAGCGGTTTTGATGACCCTGCAACAGGCCGCCAAAGCCGCGCTCCGGGCCTGCAGGCCCGATTCCATGGGCTTTTCGTCCCGATTGGCTGGCACTTTCCAGTTTCCCGACGTTTCCGACGATCGGCCACCAGCGGCCAAACAGCGCGCCCTCGGCCTGCGCCCGCTTCCGCATACGACGTTTGTGAGTGTTCACTCAACAGCGCGGACGTCTCGTGGCGGATGTTCGCGGTCGACGGCGTGCCGCATCATTGCCGATTTGTTAACTTGGATCGGGCTTGAACCGGCGCTGCAGCCGGGCTGACACAATCTTTCAAACGTCAGTCTTTTCAGGCCTCAACGTTGCGTCCAGTCCTTGCGGGCAGGACCCTCTCTCCTATATCAGGCTCACCGTCGCAATATCGCGAGTATGTGAACGTCTGGGGGTTCGGTACGGAGCGCCGTCAGGGCCCAACCAACCTGCCGTAGCAAAGAGGATATCAAAACCATGGGTAAGGTCATTGGGATCGACCTCGGCACCACGAATTCGTGCGTCGCCGTAATGGATGGCAAGAACGCCAAGGTGATCGAGAATGCCGAGGGCATGCGAACGACGCCGTCGATCGTTGCTTTCACTGACGATGGCGAGCGCCTCGTCGGCCAGCCGGCGAAGCGCCAGGCGGTGACCAATCCCGAGCGTACGTTCTTCGCGGTGAAGCGCCTCATTGGCCGCCGCTATGACGACCCGATGGTCGAGAAGGACAAGAAGCTCGTTCCCTACAAGATCGTCAAGGCATCGAACGGCGACGCCTGGGTCGAAGCCGATGGCAAGACCTATTCGCCCTCGCAGGTCTCGGCCTTCATTCTGCAGAAGATGAAGGAGACCGCTGAGGCGCATCTCGGCCAGAAGGTCGAGCAGGCCGTCATCACGGTTCCCGCCTATTTCAACGACGCGCAGCGTCAGGCCACCAAGGACGCCGGCAAGATCGCCGGCCTCGAAGTGCTGCGCATCATCAACGAGCCGACGGCTGCCGCGCTCGCCTACGGTCTCGACAAGTCGAAGTCCGGCACGATCGCCGTGTACGACCTCGGCGGCGGCACCTTCGACGTCTCGATCCTCGAGATCGGCGACGGCGTGTTCGAGGTGAAGTCGACCAACGGCGACACCTTCCTCGGCGGTGAAGATTTCGACATGCGCCTGGTCGGCTATCTCGCCGACGAATTCCAGAAGGAGCAGGGCATCAACCTGCGCAACGACAAGCTTGCCCTGCAGCGCCTGAAGGAGGCTGCGGAGAAGGCCAAGATCGAGCTGTCGTCGACCACGCAGACCGAAATCAACCTGCCGTTCATCACGGCTGACCAGACCGGTCCGAAGCATCTGACGATGAAGCTGACCCGCGCCAAGTTCGAGGCGCTAGTGGCCGATCTCGTCGAGAAGACCATCGAGCCGTGCCGCAAGGCGCTGAAGGATGCCGGCCTGACCGCTGGTGAGATCGGCGAAGTGGTGCTGGTCGGCGGCATGACCCGCATGCCGAAGATCCAGGAAGTCGTGAAGCAGTTCTTCGGCAAGGAGCCGCACAAGGGCGTCAATCCCGACGAGGTCGTCGCGATCGGCGCTGCGATCCAGGCCGGCGTGCTGCAGGGCGACGTCAAGGACGTGCTGCTGCTCGACGTGACCCCGCTGTCGCTGGGCATCGAGACGCTGGGCGGTGTGTTCACCCGCATCATCGACCGCAACACCACGATCCCGACCAAGAAGAGCCAGGTGTTCTCGACCGCCGAAGACAATCAGGGCGCTGTCACCATCCGGGTCTTCCAGGGCGAGCGTGAAATGGCGGCCGACAACAAGATGCTCGGCCAGTTCGACCTGATGGGTATTCCGCCGGCTCCGCGCGGCATGCCGCAGATCGAGGTGACCTTCGACATCGACGCCAACGGTATCGTCAACGTCTCGGCCAAGGACAAGGCGACCGGCAAGGAACAGCAGATCCGGATCCAGGCATCCGGCGGTCTGTCCGAAGCCGACATCGACAAGATGGTCAAGGACGCCGAGGTCAACGCGGCCGAGGACAAGAAGCGCCGCGAGGCTGTCGACGCCAAGAATCATGCCGACGGTCTGGTTCACTCGACCGAGAAGGCTCTGGCCGAACACGGTTCGAAGATCGCCGACACCGAGCGCCGCGCGATCGAAGACGCCGTCAGCGACCTCAAGGAAGCGCTGAAGGGCGACGACGCCGAGGCGATCAAGGCCAAGACCAACACGCTGGCGCAGGCTTCGATGAAGCTCGGCGAGGCCATGTACAAGCAGCAGGCCGAGGCCGATGCGGCCAAGGACGCTGCTAAGGATGACGTTGTCGACGCGGAGTTCACCGAGGTCGACGACGACAAGAACAGCAAGAAGTCTGCTTAAGCGGATTTGCGATCATGACCCTCACACCAATGAGCACGCGCCGCGTCTCGGAGGAGTGGGGGTCATTTTTCTTTAAGGCGATCGCTGCATCTTCCAGACAGGCGCAATCCTTTACGCAATCCTTGGCGCAATCTTTGGCGATCGCGATGAACTTCGGACGGAATTGAAGGATGTCCACCAAGCGCTGCTATTACGAGACCCTCGAGGTTGAGCGGAACGCGGACGAGACCAAGCTGAAATCGGCTTTCCGCAAGCTCGCGATGAAATGGCATCCGGACAAGAATCCGGGCGACGCCACCAGCGAAGTCCGGTTCAAGGAAATCAACGAAGCCTATGAGGTGCTGAAGGACGGCGACAAGCGCGCCGCCTATGACCGCTTCGGCCATGCCGCTTTCGAGCAGGGCATGGGCGGCGGCGGCCCCGGCTTCGGCGCCGGCTTCGCCTCATCCTTCTCCGACATTTTCGAAGACCTGTTCGGCATGGCCGGGCAGCGCCGCGGCGGTGGCCGCGAGCGCGGCGCCGACCTGCGCTACAACATGGAGATCACGCTCGAGGAGGCCTTCCAGGGCAAGACCGCGCAGATCGAGATCCCGGTCTCGGTCACCTGCGAATCCTGCTCGGGCACCGGCGCCAAGGCCGGTACCAAGCCGAAGACGTGCTCACATTGCGGCGGCGCCGGCCGTATCCGGCAGGCCCAGGGCTTCTTCACGCTGGAGCGGACCTGTCCCGGCTGTCAGGGACGCGGCCAGATGATCGAGGATGCCTGCACCTCCTGCGCCGGTTCCGGCCGGGTGACGCGCGAGCGCACGCTGTCGGTCAACATTCCCCCGGGCGTCGAGGACGGCACCCGCATTCGTCTCGCCGGCGAAGGCGAGGCCGGTGTCCGCGGCGGACCGCCCGGCGACCTCTACATCTTCCTGTCGCTGACCACGCACCAGTTCTTCCAGCGCGACGGCGCCGACCTGCACTGCCGTGTGCCGATCTCGATGGTGACCGCAGCGCTCGGTGGCGAATTCGAAGTGCCGACCATCGACAAGGGCAAGACGAAGGTGAAGGTGCCGGCCGGCACCCAGTCCAGCCGGCGATTCCGCATCGCATCAAAGGGTATGCCGGTGCTCCGTTCGCGCCAGACCGGCGACATGTATGTCCAGGTCGTGGTCGAAACGCCGCAGAATCTGACCAAGAAGCAGCAAGAACTGCTGATGGAGTTCGAAAAGCTGTCGTCCGGCGCAACCCAGCCGGAGGCCGCGGGTTTCTTCTCTAAGGTCAAGGACTTCTTTGGCAATCGCTCCGTCTAGCCGCAGTCGTTATGCTTGACCGTAACGACTTCGACCTATACGTCTTTGTGACTGTTTTCTGACAACCGCTCGATTGTGCGGTCCCCGCCTGGTAGCGACATGCCTTTGCAATCGTCCGTGCGTGCGTCGAAGAAGCCCCTCCGTCTCGACGACGAGGTTCGATTTCTCCGTTCATGGATGGAGAAGCCGCTGCATATGGGCGCGGTGATGCCGTCCGGACGGCTGCTCGCCCGCACCATGGCGCAATATGTCGATCCCGACGCCGAGGGGCCGGTCGTCGAACTTGGACCCGGCACCGGGGCGATTACCAACGCGTTGATCGAGCACGGCGTGGATCAAAAGCGTCTCGTCCTGGTCGAATACAATCCCGGCTTCTGCGCCTTGCTGCGCGAACGCTATCCGCACGCCAGGGTCGTCCAGGGGGATGCCTATACGCTGCGCGATACTCTGTGGGAGGTACTTAAATCTCCCGCCTCAGCCGTGGTCTCCGGCCTGCCGCTCGTCACCAAGCCGATGCTGACCCGCCTGAGGCTGGTCCGTGACGCCTTCCTGGCGCTCGCACCCGGCGCGCCGTTCATTCAGTTCACCTATTCGGTGGTGCCTCCGATTCCGAAGTCGCTGCCGGGCGTGTCCACAGAGGCCTCCGAGCGGATCTGGATGAACCTTCCGCCCGCGCGGGTCTGGGTGTATCGCAAGGGCTGACCACCCGGCGCCGTCGCGCCGGGCGAGCGCCTTACCTGCGATTTCAAAATGTCCGCGCTGAAAATCCTCGTGATCCCCGGATCGCTTCGGTCAGGCTCGCTCAATGCGAAGCTGGCTGCCGTGCTGGCGCACGAACTGGCGCAATCCGGCGCCGACGTCACCCGCATCTCGCTCGGCGATTTTCCGCTGCCGATCTATGACGGCGACCTGCAGGCGAAATCCGGCGTGCCGCAGCATGCCGTGAATTTGAAGCGGATGATCGGCGCCCATCATGGCGTGCTGATCGTGACGCCGGAATACAATTCCTCGGTGCCGGCGCTGGTGAAGAATACGATCGACTGGGTGAGCCGCGTGCAGGATCCGCATGAAGTGCGAGGTCAGGTGTTCCACGGCCGCGCGTTCGCGATTTCAGCCGCATCCGGCAACCGGCTCGGCGGCACCCGCGCGCTGGCTGCGCTGCGCCTGATCCTGACGGCGTGCCGCGCCACCGTGATCCCAAACCAGCTCGCGCTGTCATTTGCCGAGCAGGCCTACGACGATATGGATCATCTGAAGCACCAGGCCGACATCGACGCGATGCAGGCGCTGGTGCGGCAGCTGATCGACCAATCCCAACGCATGATGTGAGGTGACATGCAGCCAGCCAGGATCGCTCCAAGAGACCGGTTGATCGTGGCGCTCGATCTGCCGTCTGTCGCCAGCGCCGAGGCGATGATCGACCGGCTAGGCGATGCCGTCACCTTCTACAAGATCGGCTATCAGCTCGGTTATGCCGGCGGCCTCATCCTGGCGAAGCAGCTTGCAGGCAGCGGCAAGAAGGTCTTCCTCGATCTGAAGCTGCACGACATCGGCAACACCGTCGCGCGCGGGGTCGAAAGCGTCGCCGGGCTCGGCGCAACCTTTCTCACCGTGCATGCCTACCCGCAGACCATGAAGGCCGCGGTCGAGGCCCGCGCCGGCTCCGGCCTGAAGATCCTCGCGGTGACGGTGCTGACCTCCTACGACGACGCCGACCTGCATGCGGCGGGCTATCGCCTCAACGTCTCCGATCTCGTCGAAGCGCGCGCCAAACAGGCGCAGGCGCTTGGCGTCGACGGCCTCGTCAGCTCGCCCGAGGAGGCCGCCGCCTTGCGCAAGATCGTCGGCGACCAGATGAACCTGGTGACCCCTGGCATCCGCCCCGCAGGCTCGGCGACCGGCGACCAGAAGCGCATCATGACGCCGGCTCGCGCCATTGCCGCCGGCGCCGACTATCTCGTGGTCGGACGTCCGGTGATGGAAGCCGCCGACCCGAAGGCATCAGCCGAAGCCATTCACGCCGAAATCGCCCAGGCGCTCGCCTGAACAACAAGAGGGAGAACAGAGATGGCGAAGGGATACTGGATTGGACGCGTCGACGTTCACAATGAGGAAGGCTACAAGCCCTACATGGCGGCCAACCCCGCCATCTTCCAGAAATTCGGCGGCAAGTTCATCGTTCGCGGTGGCAAGTTCACCGGCGTGGAGGGCCAGAGCCGCTCCCGCAATGTCGTGATCGAATTCCCCGATTACGCGACCGCGCTCGCTTGCTACCAATCGCCGGAATACCAAGCCAACATCAAGGTGCGGCAGCCGCATTCGATCGCCGACCTCATCATCATCGAGGGGCACGACAGCCCATAGTCCCGCACATCGGGTAGCCGGTTCGGTTGCCGGAACAGCCTTGGCTCGCTATATCGCGTGGAGAGGTGAGCCATGGCTGACATGCGTTTGATCGTTGCGGGAGCCGGCGGCCGGATGGGCCGCACGCTGACCCGGGTGATTTCCGAAACCCCGGGGGCGGTGCTGGTCGGCGCGCTGGAAGCGCCGGGCTCGGAACTGCTCGGCAAGGACGCCGGCGTGCTCGCCGGCCTCCCCGCCAATGACGTCAAGCTGTCGGCCGATCTGTGGTCGATGTCGGCCGGTGCCGACGGCATCCTGGATTTCACCGTGCCGGCCGCGACCATCGCCAACGTCGCGATCGCGGCCGAGCGCGGCCTCGTTCACGTCATCGGCACCACCGGGATGTCGCCGTCCGACGATGCGGTGATCCGCAGCGTGACCAACCGCGCCATCGTGGTGAAATCAGGCAATATGAGCCTTGGTGTCAATCTGCTCGCCGCGCTGGTCAAGCGCGTCGCGCAATCGCTCGACCAGAGCTTTGACATCGAAATTCTGGAGATGCACCACAAGTCCAAGATCGATGCGCCGTCGGGCACTGCCTTGATGCTCGGTGAAGCCGCGGCCGCGGGACGCGGAATCGCGCTCGATCAGCATTCGGCGCGCGGCCGCGATGGCCTCACCGGTGCGCGGCGCGCGGGCGATATCGGCTTTGCCTCGTTGCGCGGCGGCACTGCGGCCGGCGATCACAGCGTGATCTTTGCCGGCCCCTCCGAGCGCATCACGCTCTCGCACCATGCAGAGGATCGCGCGCTGTTCGCGCAGGGCGCGCTGAAGGCAGCGCTGTGGGCGCATGGCAAGAAGCCCGGCATGTATTCGATGGCCGACGTCCTCGGGTTGAGCGACTGACACCGCTCGACGGAATGAAATCCAGCTAAGCGAAAACGGAATCTGAAATGAGTGATCGTCTCCTTGTGCTCGTTCGTCACGGTCAGAGCGACTGGAATCTGAAGAACCTGTTCACCGGGTGGAAGGACCCTGATCTCACCGAGCAGGGCGTCAACGAAGCGAACGAGGCCGGCCGCAAGCTGAAGGCGCAGGGCCTGTCGTTCGATGTCGCGTTCACCTCCGATCTTACCCGTGCGCAGCACACGCTGAAGCTGATGCTGGAGCAGATCGGCCAGACCGGATTGCCGACCACGAAGAATCTCGCGCTCAATGAACGCGATTACGGTGATCTCTCCGGCCTCAACAAGGACGACGCCCGCAAGAAGTGGGGCGAGGATCAGGTTCTGATCTGGCGCCGTTCCTACGACGTGCCGCCGCCCGGCGGTGAAAGCCTGAAGGATACGCTGGCGCGCACGCTGCCCTATTACGTGCAGGAGATCCTGCCCGGCGTGCTGCGCGGCCAGCGCACGCTGATCGCCGCCCACGGCAATTCGCTGCGCGCGCTGATCATGGTGCTGGAGAAGCTGACGCCGGAGCAGATCCTCAAGCGCGAGCTCGCCACCGGCGCGCCGGTGGTCTATCGGCTCAATGCCGATTCCACCGTTGCGTCCAAGGTCGATCTCGCGGGGTAGGCTCAGACGATCACTCCGCTCAACCCGTCATCCTGAGGCGCGAGCGGAGCGAGCCTCGAAGGATGAATCGGCCCCGCTGGTGGCCGTCGACCCTTCGAGACGCGCGCAAGAGCGCGCTCCTCAGGGTGACGGTAAGAGACCGCACGCTTCGTTTGTCGCTTGCAGACGATCAGTGCAATCCGACTTGGCCGGCTTCCCAGCCCAGCATCGCCTGCTTGCGGGTGATGCCCCAGTGATAGCCGGTCAGCGCGCCGCTCTTGCCGAGTGCGCGATGGCAGGGCACCACGAACGACACCGGATTGCGGCCGACCGCGGCGCCGACCGCGCGCGAGGCTTTCGGGCTGTTGATCTTGCAGGCGATGTCGGAATAGCTGACCGCGCGGCCCATCGGGACCTTGAGCAGCGTCTCCCACACCCGCACCTCGAAGTCGGTGCCGATCAAGACGACGCGCAGCGGCTGGTCCGCCCGCCACAACCTTGTATCGAACACGCGCTGCGCCAGCGCGGTGGTGCCGTCGGTGTCCTCGACATAGGTCGCGTTCGGCCAGCGCCGCTTCATGTCGGCGAATGCGGTCTGCTCGTCGCCGTGATCGGCGAAGGCAAGCCCCGCAAGCCCGCGATCCGTTGCGATCACGATCGCGGTGCCGAACGGCGAGGGATGGAAGCCGTAGCGCAGCGTCATGCCGCCTGCGCCGGTCTTCCATTCGCCCGGCGACATCGCCTCATGCGTGACGAATAGGTCGTGCAGCCGTCCCGGCCCTGACAGGCCGGAGTCGAGTGCCGCATCGAGCACGCTGGCGGAATCGCGCAGCAGGTTCTTGGCGTGGTCCAGGGTCAGCGCCTGCATGAAGGCCTTCGGCGTCAGCCCGGCCCAGCGGCGGAACAGATGGTGCAACTCATCCGGCGTGACGGCGGCGGCATCGGCCATCGCTTCGATGGTCGGCTGTGTGCGCCAATGCTCCGAGATGAACGCGATGGCGCGCCGAACCGAGTCATAGTCGCGCAGCGCGGCGCTCTGGAGGCCCGGCTTGGCCAGGCGCTGGTCGTGTATGGCGAGTGTCATCATGGTGTCTGATTTAGGAGCCATGGCGTGTCCAAACCACCCGATTTCTGACAAGCATGATCCGGAAAAGTGGAGACCGGTTTTCCGAAAAGATCATGCTCAAATAAGACCTAGTGGATGGGGTTGTAAGTCGGGCCGCGTTTCGCGGCGTTGAGCGCCGCCGTCAAGGCCTTGGAGAAGCTGGCCTTTTCGTCCGGGCCGAGGAAGCTGCCGACGCTGACCCGGCGGCCCCGGGAGACCAGATAAAGCCGCTCGATGCCGAACTCCTCATGCGAGATCTGCTCGAGCCGCACCCAGAGCGGATTGAGCACCCATTCCGCCACATGGCCGCGATGGCTGATCCTGCGCACCCTCAGTTCCGACGGTGTGACGGTGATCTCCTCGCTCGCCTTGGCGGAGCGGAAATTGACCTTGAACGCCCAATAGATCACCAGCGCGTCGAGGCCGAAGAAGCCGAAGATCGGCCAGGCGCCGAGCCACCAGAACACCGCGCCGGCGATGAAGCTGACCACGGTGACGAACGACATCAGCACGATAAAGCCGGTGCGATTCAGCGAGCGGTGCGGCGTCAGCAATGCCGAGAACAGTTTGGGCTCGGCCTCAGCGGCATCAGCCGCGAGATCATTGGCCCTGCGGTCTTCGCCCGGATCAAAGTCGTTGCCTGCGGTCATGGCGTATCAGTATATCCGGTTCATGGCCAAAATCATCCGCTCTCAACGCGCCAGCACATCAAGCGTTCGTTCCGCATCGAAGAAGAAGCCTGCGAATGCGGCAAGGCTGCTGCCCAAACGCGGGGCAAAGAAGGCGGCCAAGAAGGTCGCCAAGCGAACCGTAAAGCCGAAGCCGTGGACATCGGAGGAGGTCTACGAGGCTTTCGACCGGTTCCGCAAAGCCAATCCCGAACCCAAGGGCGAGCTCGAGCACCTCAACCCCTACACGCTGCTGGTTGCGGTGGTGCTGTCGGCGCAGGCGACCGATGCCGGCGTCAACAAGGCGACGCGAGCGCTGTTCGCGGTCGCCGACACGCCGGACAAGATGCTTGAGCTCGGCGAAGACAAAGTGCGCGACTACATCAAGACCATCGGGCTCTATCGCAACAAGGCCAAGAACGTCATCGCGCTGTCGCAGAAGCTGATCGCCGAGTTCGGCGGCGAGGTGCCGCGCACGCGTGCCGAGATCGAATCGCTGCCCGGCGCCGGCCGCAAGACCGCGAATGTCGTGCTCAACATGGCATTCGGCGAGCACACGATGGCGGTCGACACCCATGTGTTTCGCGTCGGCAATCGCACCGGCCTCGCGCCCGGCAAGACGCCGCTCGAGGTCGAGTTGGGATTGGAAAAGGTGATCCCGACCGAGTTCATGCTGCACGCCCATCACTGGCTGATCCTGCATGGCCGCTACACCTGCCTCGCCCGCGGTCCACGTTGCGACGTATGTCTGATCAATGATCTCTGCCGGTGGCCGGAAAAGACCGTCTGAGGCATGATCGTCGTCATGTGCTAATAGGTTCGTCCGGCGTTTGTACGCGTGCTTGAGGAGTGTGGTGTGGCAGAGCAGGTTGAAGATGGTTCGTCACCCGCCAGCCAGACCACGCCTGCTGCGGCGCCTGCCAAGCCGCAACCTTCGGCAAGCGGCTTCTGGAGCCGTTTCGCGATTCCGCTGTTTGCCGTGCTCGTCGCGCTGGTGTTCGTCGCGGTGGCGACCAGTCGCTGGGATGCCTGGGTCGGCAGCGCCACGATCCAGACCACCAATGATGCCTATGTGCGCGCCGAATTGACCCAGCTCTCCAGCCGCGTGTCCGGCGAGGTGCTCACCGTCGGCGTCTCCGATTTCCAGCGCGTCAAGGCCGGCGATCTCTTGGTGCAGATCGATCCCGCCGATTATCAGGCGCAGGTGGCGCAGGCCGAGGCCGGCGTGGTCGGTGCGCAGGCCGTGCTCGACAACCTCAACAACCAGGTCGAGCTGCAATATGCGACCATCGCGCAGGCCGAAGCTGCGCGGCTGTCCGCGGAGGCGCAGCAGACCCTGGCACGGCAGGAGGAAGAGCGTCAGCAGTCGCTGTCGCAAACCGACGCCGGCACGCGGCAGCGGCTCGAGCAGGCCACCGCATCCTACGCCAAGGCGGAAGCCGATGTGCGCGCCAGCCGCGCTGTGATCGCGGCGCAGCGCCATCAGCTCGAGGTCCTGCAAGGCACCAAGAAGCAGCGTGCCGCCGACCTCGACGCCGCCAAGGCGCTATTGGCATCGGCCAAGCTCAAGCTTGGCTACACCAAGATCGTCGCGCCGTTCGACGGCGTCACCGGCGAGCGCCAGGTCCAGCCGGGCGACTACGTCAACATCGGCGCCAATCTGATCAACGTCGTGCCGCTGCCGAACGTCTATGTGATCGCCAACTACAAGGAGACCCAGCTGACCAACGTCAAGCCGGGCCAGCCGGTCGAGGTCACCGTGGATACGTTCGCGGGCCAGAAGCTGCGCGGCGTCGTCGAGCGCATCGCGCCGGCGAGCGGATCGCAATTCGCGCTGCTGCCGCCCGATAACGCCACCGGCAATTTCACCAAGGTGGTGCAGCGCATTCCGGTGCGGATCCAGTTCGACAAGGGCCAGCCCTTGCTCGAGCGCCTGCTGCCGGGCATGTCGGTCGTCACGCGGATCGACACCGGCGAGGCGGTCGCCAATGGCGGAAAGTGACGACCGCGACCGTGGTCCGGTCTCGCGCGGCGACGTCGCGCGCTATCCGCTGTTCGCGGTCGTCGCCGTGCTGCTCGGCGCGTTCCTGGCGAATTTCGACAGCCGACTGACCTCGGTCGGCCTGCCCGATCTGCGCGGCGCGTTCTCGCTCAGCTTCGACGAGGGCGCCTGGCTCTCGACGGCTGCCATCGGCTCGCAGATCTTCGTCGCGCCTGCGGTGGCCTGGCTTGCCACCGTATTCGGGCTGCGGCGGGTGCTCGGTATTCCGAGCCTGGTCTATGCGGTGGTCTCGCTGACCATCCCGTTCGTGCGCGACTACACGACGCTGATCGCGCTCAGCATAGCCCACGGCATGCTGCTCGGCACCTTCGTGCCGGCGACGCTGATGATCATCCTGCGCAATTTGCCGATCCGATGGTGGTTGCCGGCGATTGCGATGTACTCGATCCGCGTCGGCTTCGCGCTCGACTCCTCGAGCTCGCTGGTCGGTTTCTATGTCGAGCATCTCGGCTGGCAGTGGCTGTATTGGCAGGGCGTGGTGATCGCGCCGCTGATGGGGCTGATGGTGTATCTCGGCACGCCGAACGAGCCGGTTAATCGCGACCTGCTGCACCATGCCGATTGGGGCGGCATGCTGCTGCTCGGCGCCGGGGTGTCGATGGTCTATGCCGGGCTCGATCAGGGCAACCGGTTGGACTGGCTCTCGTCAGGCACGGTGATGGCGCTCTTGATCGGCGGCGGGCTGTTGATCGTCGCCTTCATGATCAACGAAATGGTCGCGCGCCGGCCGTGGGCGCATTTCAACGTGCTGTTCTCGCGCAACGTCGGGCTCTCGCTGGTCGTCATCCTGCTGTACACGCTGACCAGCCTGTCGAATTCGTCGCTGGTGCCGAACTTCCTCGGCACCGTCGGCGCGCTGCGGCCGGAGCAGTCGGGCGTGCTGCTGTTCACCTACGGCGCGCTGCCGATGTTCGTGCTGGTGCCGATCTCGATTCTGCTGCTGCGCCACCTCGATCCGCGCATCGTCGTGGTGCTCGGCTTCTCGGCGTTCGCGGCCGCCAATCTCTGGGGCACGCAGCTGAGCCATGTCTGGGCGCGCGAGGACTTTGTCGGCATCGTCCTGCTCACGTCGATCGGGCAGGCGTTCACGCTGCTGCCGATCATCATCATGGCGCTGTCGAATTCCGATCCGTCGCGGGCGACGGCGTTCGCGGCCTATATCCAGATCATGCGCCTCGGCGGCGCCGAGATCGGCGTCGCCCTGATGGGGACCTGGCTGCGCGTTCGCGAGCAGATCCACTCCAACTATCTCGGACAGCACATCCAGAACGGCGATATCGACGTCGTGAACCTGCTGAAGCGGCTGGCAGGTGAATTTTCCGGCCACGGCATCGGGACCGCGACGGGGCGCGCCGTCGGCACGCTGGCGGCGCTGGTGCAGCGCGAGGCCAACACGCTCGCCTATATCGACGGCTTCTGGCTGTGCTTCTGGCTCGCGATCCTCGCGCTGGTCCTGGTCGCCTTCATCACGCGCGCGCCGCAGGGCCCGTTGTCGCCGGCGCCGCTCGGCTTGGTGAAGAGCGTGATGCGCAGGCTGGGCGCCACCGCTTCCTGATTTGCGAAGCGGCGGCGCGGATATCGGCGCCAGGTTAACTTATCAGGTCAATTTATAGTGAATACGGCGCCCGCGCGATGTCGCAGGCGTGTTGAAATATTTTGCTCATCGCGCGGTTCCAAGAGCGGGGGAAATGGAGCCACGATGATCGAGATAAAGCAGACGGCCGCGCTTGTTTCCCTGGCGACGGCGGTTCCACCGCATCTATTCCATCAGGGACAGGTCCTGCAGGCCGCGCGCAATCTCCTCGCCGACCGCTATGCCGAATTCGAGACGCTCTCCAGCCTGTTCGCCAACACCGGCATCCAGCATCGCTACGGCGTCAAGCCGATCGAATGGTATCTCGAACGGCGCGGCTGGCCGGAGCGAACGCTGGCGTTCCTGGAGGGCGCGGAGACGCTGTACGTCGACGTGGCCCGCAAGGCGATTGCGCGCGCCGACCTGACCGGCCGGGACATCGATATCGTGGTCACGGTGTGCTCGACGGGGATAGCCACGCCGACGCTGGAGGCGCGCGTCGCCGGCAAGCTCGGTCTGCGGACGGATGTGTCGCGCGTGCCGGTGTTCGGCCTGGGCTGCGCGGGCGGCGTGTCGGGCCTGTCGATCGCGGCGCGGCTGGCCGAAGCGCGGCCGGGAGTGAACGTGCTGCTGGTTGCGCTCGAACTCTGCACGCTCGCGGTCCGGCACGATGAGCTCACCAAGGCAAATATCGTTGCGGCCAGCCTGTTCGGCGATGGCGCGGCCGCGATCGTGCTGCGCGCCGGGGACGGTGGTGCGACGCGGATCGAGGCGACGGGCGAAAAGCTGTGGCCGGATACGCTCGACATCATGGGCTGGACGGTCGATCCGGAAGGATTCGGCGTGGTCTTTCAGCGAACCATTCCGGATTTCGTCCGCGACCATGTTGGGCCGGCCGTCGCCGAGATCCTCGCGCGGATGCAGCTGACGGCCGATGATATCGACCGCTTCCTCTGCCATCCCGGCGGCGCCAAGGTCATCGCCGCGCTGGAGCGGGCACTCGCGCTCGATCAGGGCACGCTCGATCACGAACGCGACGTCATCGCGGCTTGCGGCAACATGTCGGGCCCGACGGTTCTCTTTGTTCTCGAACGAGCCTGCGCCAAGGGATTGCCGCCGCGCTCGCTGCTCACGGCGCTCGGGCCGGGCTTCACGCTCAGCTGCGTTGCGCTCAGGCACGCGGCGTGAGCTTCGCGTCGGTCATCCTCTCGCTGGTCACGCTGCAGCGTCTCGGCGAGCTCGTGCTGTCACGTCGCAACACCGAGCGGCTTCTCGCACGAGGCGCGGTCGAGGTCGGCGCCAATCACTACCCGCTCATTGTCCTGGTTCACGCCGGCTGGCTGACCGCGCTGTGGATCTGGGGCCGCGACCAGGACGTCAATCTGGCCGCGCTGGCGGGTTTCCTGGTGCTGCAAGGCTTGCGGATATGGATCCTCGTCGCGCTGGGGCCGCGATGGACCACGCGAATCGTCGTGCTGCCGGGCGCGCCGCTGGTCGCATCCGGGCCGTACCGATATTTCCCGCATCCAAACTACGCCGTCGTGGTCGGTGAAATCGCACTTCTTCCCCTCGCGCTCCACCTGCCGCGATTGGCGCTGATCTTTACCCTCCTCAATCTCGCGGTGCTTGCGGTCCGGATTCGGATCGAGAACCGCGCGCTCTCCGTTTCCGAATGGCCACGCACAAGCACGCCATGAGCAAGGCGGATCACCGAACCGACGGCCCATCGGCTGCGACCTGGGCCGGCTTCCTCCTGATGTGCTTCGGCATGTTCATGGCGATTCTCGACATCCAGGTCGTCGCAACCTCGTTGCCGACGATCCAGCGCGCGCTTGCGATCTCGCCGGCGGCGATGAGCTGGATCCAGACCGCCTATCTGATCGCGGAAGTCATCGCGATCCCGCTGACCGGCCTGCTCACGCACGCGCTGTCGTTGCGGTGGCTGTTTGCGCTTGCGGTGAGCCTCTTCACTGTCGCCTCGGTCGGCTGCGCCCTCAGCGGCGGTTTTGCTGCGCTGCTGGCGTTTCGCGTGCTGCAGGGATTTTCCGGCGGCGTGCTGATCCCCGCAGTGTTCTCCGCCGTGTTCACGCTGTTTCCGGCGCGGCTTCATCCGGTAGCCGCCACGATCGGCGGCGTCGTCGCGGTGCTCGCGCCGACCGTTGGACCCGTCGTTGGCGGCTGGATCACGCAGACCTGGTCGTGGCCATGGCTGTTCCTGATCAATCTGGTTCCGGGAACGGTGGCAGCCACAGTCACGCCGTTGCTGCTTCCGAGGGAAGGCGTGCAGCTCCGTGCGTTCTCCAGACTGGATAAATGGTCGCTTGTCCTCCTCGCAGCGACGCTCGCAAGCTTCATGATCGGTCTGAAGGAAGCGCCGCAACGCGGTTGGGCGTCGATGCCTTGCCTCGGCCTGCTGATCGGAAGCATTGCCGGGATGGCGCTGTTGATCCGGCGCACGCTCCGCGCGGTGGATCCGATCGCGCAATTGACGCTTTTCAAGCGGCGTCCGTTCGCGATCGGTTGCGCACTGAGCTTTTGCCTCGGCGTTGGGCTGTATGGATCGACCTATCTGATGCCGGTATTCCTCGGTTTCGTCCGCCGCCATGACGCCTTCGAGATCGGCACGATCATGCTGGTCACGGGAGTTGCGCAGCTCGCCGCGGCGCCGCTCGCGGCGGTCCTGGAGAGCCGCGTCGGCGCGCGGCGGTTGACCGGCGCGGGCTTCGCCTTGTTCGCGCTCGGCCTCGCCTGGAGCGCCATTCAGCCGCGCACGGCGGATTTTGGCGAGATGTTCTGGCCGCAGGTCGTGCGCGGCGTCGCGATCATGTTCTGCCTGCTGCCACCGACGCGCATTGCGCTGGGTGCCCTGCCGGAGGCGGACATTGCCGACGCCAGCGGACTGTTCAATCTGATGCGCAATCTGGGCGGCGCGATCGGGATCGCCCTGATCGATACCATCCTCTACGGGCGAAGTCCGATCTATGGCGAGGATTTCCGCGTGCGCCTGCTGGCGGGGGATGTCACCGCGGCGCAGGCGATCGGGCTCGATCCGAAGTTGCTGATCGACCGCCCGCCGGGTCTGCCGGACGACGCCACGGTGACGTTCATCCGGCCGTTGGTCGAACGGGCGTCGCTCGCACTCACCGTCAACGAGGCATGGGTGATGCTCGCCTGCGTGGCGATCGTCGGACTGCTGCTCGTGCCATTCGCAAGCGATCGGGTATCGGCATCGCCGCCGGGGCTTCCGGATACCACCTAGACCGAGGACACGTTGGTTCGCCGCGCCGGCTCGATCAGCTCGCGCCGCGGGCCCGACAGCCGCTTGTACATGTGCACCATGAACGCCATGCCGAACAGCGGCGTCGCCAGATTGACGATCGGGATCGAGACGAAGGCGGCGATGAACAGGCCCGCGGTAAAGACTGTCGCCGCGTTCTCCTTGCGCATCGCCTTGGCGTCATCGGGCGAGCGGAACCGCATCGCCGCAAGCTCGAAATATTCGCGGCCGAGCAGCCAGGCGGTCGCGAGGAAGAAGATGATGAAGCCCGCGCCCGCGAACAGCACGAACGGCAGCGCGACCAGATAGACCAGGATCGTCAGCAGCGCGGTCTTGACGCCCTCGATCGTCGCGAGCGTGACCGGCAGCGCCACGCCGGGATGGTCGGCCGGATAATGCTCGCGCTCGACATGGTCTGCGACGTCGTCGACAAACAGGCTCGCTACCAGCGAGGTGATCGCGGGCATCAGGAAGATGCCGCCGAGCACGACGCCAAGGCCCGCCGAGATCGAGACGATCCAGGACAGCACGTGCAGCGTGGAATGGAAGTTGGGGCCGAGCATGCCTTCGGCCCAGACCTCTCCATAGTCGGCAAACCAGCTCAGCAGCCGCTGCAAGCCGATCGCCAGCACGGTGATCAGCACCAGCGCAAGCCCGATCGAGCGCCACAGGATCGAGCGCATCGGCGGCGACAGGATTTGCGAAAGCGCCTTGACGGCGGCGGCGAACATGACTGGGTTACCTCTGCACAAATGACCCGCGAGAGGTAGACACCCAATATGGCTTCGGCAAGTGCCGTTTGTGCCGCGGTGAGAGCGTTTTCGAACGAAATCCTCTAGGCGTCGAGCGGCCTGCCGCGGACGTTCGGCCCCCAGACACCGATAGCAATGATCACGATGACCATGGCCGCGGTGATCAGGCCGAACACGCCGCCGACGCCGGCCTCCTTCAGCATGAACGCCACGATGAAGCCGGAGAAGGTCGCGCTGAGCCGGCTCATCGAATAGACGAGGCCCGCGGCGCGCGCCCGGATCGCGGTCGGGAACACCTCGGTCTGGTAGGCGTGATAGGCGTAGGACAGCGTCATGTTGGCCCCCGTCACCAGCACGCCGCTGGCGATCAGCAGCACCGGCTCGGTGAGCTGCGAGAAGGCGAGGCCGAACACCGAGATCGCGGCGGCCGCGCCGCAGATGATCCATTTGCGCTCGAAGCGGTCGGCGAAGGTCGCGGCCAGGAGCGGCGCGAGCGGATAGGCGAAGGCGATGATGAAGGAATATTGCAGGCTCTTGGTGACGTTGATGCCCTTCTGCACCAAGAGCGCCGGAACCCAGTTGGAGAAGCCGTAGACGCCGAACGCCTGGCAGAGATTGAAGATCATGAACAGCACGACGAGCGAGACGTAGGGCGGCCTGAACAGGTCGGCATAGCCGGTCTCGGCCGGCGCACGTGCCGGCACCATCGCCGCCGTGGCAGCGGGGCGCGGCGCAGCCGCAGGCGATGCGGCCTCGAGTGTTCGCATGATCTGCTCGGCCTCGGCGGCGCGGCCATGGCGGGCCAGCCAGAGCGGGCTTTCCGGAACGTAGAGCCGCAGCACCCAGATGATCATGCTGGCGGCGGCGCCGATCAGCACCACCCAGCGCCAGCCGTCGATGCCGTGAGGCGAGAGCGGCACCAGCCACCAAGCAAGTGCGGCGACAACAGGCACTGCCGACAGCATCACCGCCTGGTTGATCGCAAACGCCCGGCCACGCATCCAGCTCGGCACCAGCTCGGTGATGTAGGCGTCGATGGTGATGACCTCGATGCCGATCCCGATCCCGGCGATGAAGCGCCACAGCAGCAGGCCGCCGGGCGTGGTCTGGCACGCCATGATCACCGATGCGGCGCTGTAGAACAGCAGCGACCAGGTGAAGACCGCCTTGCGCCCGAAACGGTCGGCGAGGAAGCCGAGGCAGAACGTGCCGATGAACAGGCCGGCGAAGGTCGCCGCGACGAAGGCGCCGATCCCGGAGAAGCCGAAGAACGCCTGGGTCGTCGTGGTCATCAATCCGCTGCGGGCAAGGCCCGGCGCGATATAGCCAGTGAAGAACAGGTCGTAGATTTCGAAGCAGCCGCCGAGCGAGAGCAGGATCACCAGCCGCCAGACGTAGCCGGAGGTGGGCAGCGCCTCGAGCCGTCGCGAAATCTCGTCGGGTCCGCTTGTCGTGGTGGCGAGATCGGCGACCGAGCCGAGTTCGACGGCGCTCATGATGGTCCTCCCCGAATGGTGCAACGGCCGCCCTTCTTGCGAAGGCGTACCGGTCGCGCATGTTTGGCAGCCGGAAGCCAGAAATCCAGACGAACATATCGAAGGAATCGTTCGATATTTTCGAACTCTGGGGGAAGGGTTGCTTTGATTCACCTGTCAAACAGCTTGTTCAAAACTGTCGTCCCTGCGAAAGCGGGGACCCATACTCCGCGGCGGGTATCATGAAAGGGACTCGTCGTCCCATTGGTGCGCAACTTTGCGGTTCGGTGGTTATGGGTCCCTGCTCCCGTGCGCAATTGCGCACTAGGCAGGGACGACACCGAACCTGCTATGCAACCACTGAGTCATACATTCAGATGAGAAGCGTCGCCTCCCAGGCGCCGCGGCCCACCTGGTCTGCGATCAGGGCGCGGATCAGGCGGCACATCTCCTCCATGACGTAGGTCATCGGGCGGTTGCGCAAGCGGCAAAGATAGAGGGTGCGGGTCAGCTTTGGCTCGATGACTTCGCGCGCGACCAGCGATCGTGCCTTCAACGGCTCACTGACGAAATGCGTCGTCGCGATCGTGCAGCCCAAGCCCGCGGTCAGCGCGCCGATCATGCCGCTGGTCGAGTTGAGGTGCATGATCGCATTGGCCTCGAGCCGCTTCAGCAGCACGGGATCATCCAGCAGCGCGCGCGCCGATAGTCCGTACCGCAGCAGGATCAGCGGCAGCCGCGTCACCTCCTCGAAGGGAATTGGCGTCTTCTTGCCGATCAGCTTCTCGGTGCCGACGCAGAACATCTGCTCCTCCAGCACCGGCTCGGCGATGAGGTCCTTTTCCGACGGCGGATTGTAAACCAGCGCGAGGTCGACCTCGGAGCTCAGCAGATGCAGCAGCGTCGCGCCGGAGAGACTCTCGGTCAGCGACAGCTTCAGGTTCGGATATTTCGTCAGCACGGTGCGCATCAGCGGCACGCCGATCGCCTTCATCCCGGAATTGGCCATGCCGATCGAGATGTCGCCGGCGATCACGCTGGCGCCTTCCTTGATCTCGCGCTCGGCCGCCGCCATCGCGCGCAGGATGATGCGGGCATGTTCATAGAGCCGCTCGCCTGCCGCAGTCGGTTCCATGCCGCGCGGCTTGCGCTCGAACAGCGGCGTGGCGAATTCAGCTTCCAGATTGGCGATGTGGTGGCTGAGCGCGGATTGCGCGACATTGGCCTGGTCCGCGGCCCGCGACAGGTTGCGCTGCTCGTAAACTGCGATGAAATAGCGAAGCTGGCGCGAATCCATGACGGTTCAGCGTTCTAGAACCACGAATACACTATTCGACAGATTATATTTTTCAGATAGCGTGCGGAAGCCTAACCTGCGCCGATCACAAAGCGTTTTCGAGCGAAACGGGTACCGGTCGCATGAAGAAACGCGTCAGAACAAGAGCGCAACGAGCACGGAGAAACCGATGACCGGGAACGGACTGCCGCTGGAAGGCGTGAGGGTCGTCGAGATGACCCACATGGTGATGGGGCCGACCTGCGGCATGATCCTGGCGCAACTCGGCGCCGAGGTGATCAAGGTCGAACCGCCCGCCGGCGACAAGACCCGTTCGCTCGGCGGCATGGGCGTCTCGTTCTTTCCGTTGTTCAACCGCGGCAAGCGCAGCGTAGTGCTCGACTTCGCCAAGCCCGAGGACCGCGATACCATGCACCGGCTGCTTGCCAGCGCCGACGTGTTCCTGGAGAATTTTCGCGACGGTCAGCTCGACAAGCAGGGGCTCGGCGCCGAGGAGCTTCGCCAAAAATATCCGCAGCTGATCATCGCCGGCCACAAGGGCTTTCTGTCCGGTCCCTACGATCATCGGCCGGCGCTCGACGAGGTCGTGCAGATGATGTCGGGGCTCGCCGCGATGACCGGCACGCGCGACAAGCCGCAGCGCGTCGGCTCCTCCGCCAACGACATCATGGGCGGCATGTTCGGGGTGATCTCGATCCTCGCCGCGCTCTATCAGAAGCGTGGCGGCAAGGCTGATGGCGCCGACATCCGCATCGGCCTGTTCGAGAACTGCCTGTTCCTGGTCGCCCAGCACATGGTCGAGTACGAGATGACTGGGCGCAAGCCGCGCTCGATGCCGGAACGCGAGCATGCCTGGCCGATCTACGACATCTTCGATACCGCCGGCGGCGATCGCATCTTCATCGGCGTCGTCACCGAAGGTCATTGGCAGAGCTTCTGCCGCGAGTTCGGCCTCACGGAATTCGCCGACGATCCGACGCTGCGCTCGACCACGGACCGCATCATGGCGCGCGACCGGATCATTCCGCGCGTTGCCGCGGTGATCAAGGACTGGAACGTGGCGGACCTCTCGGCAAGGCTCGATGCGCTCAATATCTGCTTCTCGCCGATCAACCGGCCGGAGGATCTGCTCGGGGATCCGCATGTGCTGCGTCCCGGCGGGCTGGTCAACAACGTGAACGCCGACGGCAAGCCGTTCCGCGTCCCCGCGCTGCCGCTCGAATGGAACGGCCGCAATATCGGCGAAGGTCTGAAGGTGCCGGTGCTCGGCGCCGATACCGAAGCGGTGCGCGCCGAGCTCGCACAACAGAAGATTTCATCAACCGGAAACGCTGCGTGAGGCTGACATGACCCGCGTCCACGATATCTATCCGAACGACAGGGTGAGCCTGCGCGAGGTCGGCCTGCGCGACGGCCTGCAGCTGGTGAAGACGTTCCCGTCGACCACGGCGAAAGCGCGCTGGGTGCGTGACGAATACGCCGCCGGCGTCCGCCATTTCGAGGTCGGCTCGTTCCTGCCGGCCAAGACCTTTCCGCAATTCGTCGATGTCCGCGACGTGGTCGCCACCATCGCCGCGCTGCCCGGGGCGCATGGCGTTGCGCTGGCGCTGAACGAGCGCGGCGTCAACGAGGCGCTGGCCTCCGGCGTCGCCGAGATCGCGTCGGTGGTGTCGGCGACCGAGGAGCACAGCCAGGCCAATGCCAACCGCTCGCGCGAATCCGCGATCGAGAACATCAGGCGGCTTTGCGAGCTGCGCGATGCCAGCGCGCACAAGCCGCTGGTCAATGCCGCGATCTCGATGGCACTGGGCTGCTCGATCGTAGGTCCCGTCGATCCGAACGAGGTGCTGCGCCTCACCGAGAAGCTCTACGAGGTCGGCGTCGACATGGTCGCGATTGCGGACACGGTGGGTTATGCCGGGCCGAAGCAGGTCGGCGAGCTGACGCGGGGCGCGGTGAAGATCGCGGGATCGAAGCCGGTCTGCGTGCATCTGCACGACACCCGCGGCATGGGCATCGCGAATGCTTCCGCCGCGCTCGACGAGGGCGCCCGCGTGCTCGACGGCTCGCTCGGCGGCCTCGGCGGCTGCCCGTTCGCGCCGGGAGCCACCGGCAATGTCGTGTTCGAGGACCTCGTCTTTCTCTGCGAGAGCAAGGGATTTCCGACCGGCATCGATCTCGATCGCCTGGTCGAGGTGCGCGCGATCCTGAAATCCGAGATGCCGAACGAGGCGCTCTATGGCGGCCTCGCCCGCGCCGGCCTGCCGCGCGGCACCAAGGCGAGGGCGGCGTAGCGTATTCATTGCGTAGCCCGGATGGAGCGAAGCGCAATCCGGGGCCTCGCGCCCGCGGACGGAGCTTCCCGGATTTCGCTGCGCTCCATCCGGGCTACGAGACGACACGCTCTCAATCGTGCCCGTGCCCCCGCTTGCGCGGCTTCTTCTCCGGAGCGGTCGGGATCATCACGACGCGACCGTAACGCACACCGCGCTCGGCGATGATGTGATCGGCGAGATGCCGGACCTCGCTGCTGGCGCCCTTCAGCGCCGTCACCTCCATGCAGCTGTCGTCGTCGAGATGCACATGCAGCGTCGCCAGCGACAGGTCGTGATGGCCGTGGAAATTCTGCACCAGCCGCTTTGACAGGTCGCGCGCGGCGTGATCGTAGACATAGACCAGCGCCGCGACGCATTGCCCTGACGGCGTGTTCTCCGCGCTCTGCTGCAAGCCGGCGCGTGCGAGATCGCGGATGATCTCGGAGCGGTTTTGATAGCCGCGCGCCTCGGCGGCGGCGTCGATCTCCGCGAGCAGATCATCCTCGATGGTGATGGTGATACGTTGCATGGAATATCCGTGGTGGCTCGATTGCCTGGCGGTATGACATTTTTCTTGTAACGTCATACTGTGCTTGCTAGCGTCGCTTTGCCGGGGTCGGTTGGACTGGTGCGGTCGTCGCGTGACTGTAACAGGTATCATGCGGGGGCATGGGCGTTGCGTCGTACTGCATGGCGGATATTTCCCGCCGCCGCATCCATTGCAGCATTCGCGCCGGCCGCCGAAGCGCAGGCGGTCGCTACCGTGCCCGGCCAGTTGCCGCCGGTGACGGTAACGTTGCCGGACCAGGCGCCACCCAGGCACGCCAGACCGTCCCGGCGTCCGCGCCATGTCGCCGGCGGCGGCCGCAAGCCTGCCGCGCTCCAACCAAGCCAACCCACCGCTGCGAGCGACGGAATCACCGGCGGCTCGGCGACCGTGTCCGCGTCCGATCTGCAACCGACCGCCGCCAGCGCGCGGCAGATCAGCGGCGACGAGGTGAATGCGCGGCCGATCTCGCGCGTCGGCGAAGTTCTGGAGGTGGTGCCGGGTCTGATCGTCACCCAGCATTCCGGCGAGGGCAAAGCCAATCAATATTTTCTGCGCGGCTTCAATCTCGATCACGGCACTGACCTCGCCATCACCGTCGACGGCATGCCGGTCAACATGCCGACCCACGGTCACGGCCAGGGCTATGCCGATATCAATTTCCTGATCCCGGAGCTGATCCGGTCGATGGACGTCCGCAAGGGTCCATACTACGCGGACAAGGGCGACTTCGCTTCCGCCGGCGCGGTCGACATCAATTATCTGAACGGACTGCCGAAGAGCATCGCCGAGCTGACGGTTGGCAGCTTCGGCTATCAGCGCGCGATGGCAGCCAGCTCGGCCAAGGCCGGCGATGGCACGCTGCTCGCAGCCTTCGAGGCCAACAAATACAATGGCCCGTGGGACGTGCCCGACGACATTCGCAAGCTCAACAGCGTGCTGCGCTACAGCCAGGGCACGGCGACCGACGGTTTCTCGCTGACCGCGATGGCCTATTCCAATGGCTGGAACTCGACCGACCAGGTCGCGCAACGTGCGATCGACCAGGGCCTGATCGGCCGTTATGGCACGCTCGATCCGACCGATGGCGGCACGGCCAGCCGCTTCAGCCTGTCCGGCAATTGGGCGCAGTCCAGCGACTACGGGCAGAGCAAGCTCAACGCCTTTGTGATCCGCTCCTCGCTGCAGCTTGACAACAACTTCACCTATTTCCTCGACGACCCCGTCAACGGCGACCAGTTCAGCCAGACCGACAGGCGCACCGTCTATGGCCTCGACGCCAGCCATGCCTTCGACCTTCGTTTCGCCGGCGTCGATACGCAGACCCGGGTCGGCGTGCAGACCCGCTACGACGACATCAATGTCGGCCTGTTCAAGACCGTGCAGCGCGAGATCCTGTCCACCGTGCGCAACGACCAGGTGCAGGAAGGCAGCGTCGCGCTGTGGGCCGATACCACCGCGCGTTGGACCGACTGGCTGCGCACCACGGTCGGCATCCGCGAGGATTATTTCGCCGGCCATGTGCTGAGCGACACGCCGCAGAATTCCGGCAACGCGCAGGCGGCGATGACGAGCCCGAAGGCCGGCATCGTGCTCGGCCCCTGGTCCAGGACCGAGTTCTACGGCAATGCCGGCTTCGGCTTGCATTCCAACGACATCAGGGGCGCGACCATCACCGTCGATCCCAATGACAAGGTGACGCCGCTCGAGCGCGTGCCGCTGCTGGTGCGCTCAAAGGGCGCCGAGCTCGGCATCCGCACCAGGGCGATCGACGGCCTCACTTCGTCGCTCGCGGTGTTCGTGCTCGACTTCGATTCCGAGCTGCTGTTCGTCGGCGATGCCGGCACCACTGAACCGAGCCGCCCGAGCCGGCGCGTCGGCGTCGAGTGGACCAACCAGTACAAGCTCCGGCCGTGGATGAGTTTTGATTTCGATCTCGCCTATACCCGCGCCCGCTTCACGGATGTCGATCCGGCCAGCAATTTCATTCCGGGTGCGCCGGCGTGGGTTGCCAGCGGTGGCGTCACCTTCGGCCGCGACACCGGCTGGTTCGGCAGCCTGCGCGCCCGCTATTTCGGCCCGCGCCCGCTGATCGAGGATGACAGCGTGCGCTCGCTGTCGTCATTCATCGTCAACGCCCGCGGCGGCTACAAATTCGACAACGGGATGCGGCTGCAGCTCGACGTCCTCAATCTCTTCAACGCGCAAACCAACCAGATCGAATACTACTATCTGTCGCGGCTGCCGGGCGAACCGATCGATGGCGTCGCCGACCGCCATGTGCATCCTGCCGAGCCGCTTGCCGTTCGGCTGACGCTTGCGGCAACATTCTGATCGTCACACCGGCGCGCGATTTTCCGCGGTCATTTCCGCAGCCGGAAGCGCCGTCTCTTCGTCAGTCGCTTCAGGAACAAGCGGCGGCGACTTACGTTCCGGAAACACACCGAATTCGCCCGCCACCTCCTGGAGCGGCTTCTGCTTGTCGGCCCAGTGCAGGGCCGTATAGTCGAAACCGTGCACGATGGTGGGTTTGACGACTTCGAAATAGGGCGAGATGTCGAAGTCGCGCGGCATGTAGAGCGAGGAATCGCGGATATGCAGGATCTCGCGGCGCGCCTTGCGGCTGGCGGCGCGCGTGATCTTGGGCAGGATCGGATAGCGCACGGCGTCGAACGCCTGCGCGATCAGCGCCGAGCAGATGATCTTGGTCGGATCGCCGGAGCCGAACGCGATCATGCGGCGGCGCCAGCGCTGCGGGATCGGCAGCGGAAACAGATAGCGCGCGAGATCGACGATGTTCTTGGTGTCGTAGCCGAAGCCGATGCGGTTGATGGCGTAGCGGCACACCGTGGTGCGGTCCTCGAACGACAGGCCGACCGGACGGCAGAGGCGGGTGTGGTAGGCGAGATATTTCGACAGCGGCGCTGAGGTCACGCCCTCGCCGATATTGGCCTCGATCAGCACATGCTGTTCGCCGTCAGGCTCGAACGCGCCGTCGATCGGTCCGACAAACAGCGCGGCGTGCGACCAGGTCGACTGCGTGAGGTATTTGATGATGCCGGAAATCCGGTTGTTGCCTTCGACCAGCAGCACGTCGCCGGGCTGCATGATGCTCCGCAGATGGTCCGGGTCGCTCGGCGTGAACGGCTCGTAGCCGGGGACTTCCTTCTGCAGGTACCCCGCGATCCATTTACCGACGGTATCGAGCATTACGCCCATGGATTCCCCCCAGCGGTTCTATGACCGCTTGTGTTTCACTTAATCATGGTCGCAAGCTGTTGCAATTTAGTTCATGCCATCGGCGGATCAATCATGATTGATTTACCATGATGGTTGCTGCGGTCGGTGAGATGCGGCACAGTTCGCGAAGCGTTCCTGTTCTCCGCAAGTCCCCGGAAACCATGCCAGAAGCTATGTCATGACCGTGACCCGCCGCGATTTCCTATCGGCGTCCGCAGCTTTCGCGCTGGTGCCTGCGCTGGGCGGCCGGGTTCTTGCCGCGCAGCCGCCGCCGCGCGAGGCCGACATCGTCGTGATCGGCGCGGGTGCCGCAGGCATTGCCGCGGCGCGACGGATCGTTGCCGCGAACCGCAAGGTGATCGTGGTGGAGGCGGCGGGCCAGGTCGGCGGTCGCTGCCAGACCGACGCGTCGACATTCGGTGTGCCGTTCGACCGCGGCGCGCGCTGGATGCACAATCCCGAGACCAATCCGATGATCCGGCTGGCCCGCTCCGCGGGCCTCGACATCGTCACGGCGCCTGCGGGGCAGAAGATTCGGATCGGCCGGCGCTACGCCCGTCCCGGCGAGACCGAGGAGTTTTTGGCGGCGCTGGTGCGCGCCAATCGCGCCATCGACGACGCTGCGCGCAAGGCCGATATCGCCTGCGCCGCTGCGATGCCGAAGGACCTCGGCGATTGGGCCGGCACCGCGGAATTCCTGCTCGGGCCCAATTTCTGCGGCAAGGATCTGAAGGATCTTTCCGCCGTCGACAAGGTGCGCGCGCAGGATCGCAACACCGCGATCGCCTGCCGGCAGGGGCTCGGCGCGCTGATCGCAAAGCTCGGCGAGGGACTGCCGCTGGCGCTGTCGACGCCGGCGCAGCGTATGCTGTGGAGCAATCGCGACGTCATGGTCGAGACGCCCTCCGGCAAGATCACCGCGCGTGCCGCCATCGTCACGGTGTCGAGCAACGTGCTTGCAAGCGGCAACATCAAATTCGCGCCGGAGCTACCGAAGCGCGCGCTCGATGCCGCCGCCAAGCTCAGCCTCGGCAGCTACGATCGCATCGCGCTGCAGATCCCCGGCAATCCGCTCGGGCTGTCGCGCGATGACGTCATCATCGAGCAGAGCAATTCGACCAAGACGGCGCTGCTCTACGGCAATATCGCAGGCTCCTCGCTGTGCACGATCGACGTCGCAGGCTCGTTCGGCCGCGACCTGTCGGCGCAGGGCGAGCAGGCGATGTCGGCTTTCGCGGTGGAATGGCTGACCAAGCTCTATGGCAGCGAGGTCGGCGCCGCCGTCAAGAAGACCAGCGCGACGCGCTGGAATGCACAGCCCTTCATTATGGGCGCGATGTCGGCTGCTGCACCCGGCGCACAATTCTCGCGCCGGATCCTGGCCGAGCCGATCGGCGCGATGTATCTCGCGGGCGAGGCCACCCATGAGACGCTGTGGGGCACCATCGATGGCGCCTGGGACAGTGGCGAGCGCGCCGCCGACGCCGCGCTGCGCAGGATCGGCGGGGTGAAGGAAGCGACACCGGCCCCCGCTACGCCCGCCGCGAAACACAAACGCCGCACGTCGCCTCGCTCCGGGGCGATGAATTGACGGTCGGGTGAGGTGACGGTTGAGCGCGGTCGGCCTGCCGTGGAGTGTGCGGTGATTTGATTTGGTGGCGAGTGCTGCCGCACAACAGATGTCGTCCCTGCGAAAGCAGGGACCCATACGCCGCAGCAGATGTTGTGATCGGGACTCGTCGTTCCACCATCGTTCACCAATAACCGTTCGTGGTTATGGGTCCCTGCGTTCGTGTTTGGTCCCGTATGATTGGCGAGGGCCCGCATTGGGGCCTGGTAGCGGAGGCATTTGAGCCTGGTTCGATTGTAGTCGTGGACGAATTTGGCGATGAAGGTGTCTCGATCGGCGTGATCGATGAAGGTCCGCCGGGCGCTGCCACGCTTTGTTTCGCGGCCAATGGCTTCGGCGATGCGCCGGTTGAAACGTTCGACGAGTCCGTTGGTCTGCGGATGGTAGGGCTTGGTCAGGCGATGCTGGATGCCGCACTGTCGGCAGAGTTGATCAAAGGGGTGGTCGCCGGAAGGCTTCCCGGGCGGCTTGTTCTTCTTGTCGACGGCGAAGCGGTCGGTGAACTCGGCACCGTTGTCGGTGAGGATAGTGTGAACCTGGTGCGGAAAATCAGCCAGGAAGCGCTTAAGGAAACCGGTCGCGGTCGCTCCGTCCCGCTTGGAATGGACCTCGACAAAGACGTAGCGGGTGGCTCGGTCGATGGCGACAAAGGCATAGCTGGTGCGGCGCTGCAGTGCCGGCAGATACTTCACGTCGATATGGATGAAGCCGATACTGGCATTCTCGAAGACGCCGGCTTTGGGCTTGTCAGGTTTGGCAAGCCGGCTGATGCCATTGCGCTGCAGGCAGCGGTGAATGGCACTACGGGACAGCTTGGCGTTGATGCATCGCCGCATCACCTCAACGATGTCGTCCAGCGGCAATTGGAGCGACGTCCGCAGTTCACAAACGGCCCTTTCTTCAACCGCGGAGAGGCTGGTCGTGAGGTTCTTCGGCCGGTGCGAGCGGTCTTCGACCGTCGTGCGGCTGCGCCAGCGATAAATCGTGGTCTCGCTGACCCCCAGTTCGGCCGCCAACTGAGCGACCGACTTCCGGCTGCGCTGGATGTAGGCACGTGTCTTCGGCGTCGTCGTGGCGTTCGCGTGCAAGTTCAGTTCCATGACACGAGGCGCTCCCTAACAAAGGCCACGCCTCGTTCTACACCGATTCCATCCAACCAATCTGCAGGGACCAAACACGTTCGCAGGGACGACACCGAGGATGTTGCGCGGCCGGTGGTCACACATCCGCATTCTCGTGACATGATTTGTCCGATCACACCGGCAGCTTCAGCTCCATCAGATCCTTGGCCACCACGATGCGGCCGGAATAGTTCTTCTTCACGTCCCTCGTCCAGTCATCGTCGGTGACCTGCCGATCGTCGCCGGGGACGAAGTGACTGAGCACCAGCGTCTTCACGCCGGCGGCGGCTGCGATGCGGCCGACGTCCTCGGTCGAGGTGTGGCTGTCGAGCAGATGCTTCTTCAGCGTGGCGCCGTTCTTGGTCGTGGCAACCAGGCGATCGACCGCGGGGACGTAGAGACATTCGTGCACCAGCACGTCGACGCCCTTGGCAAACTCGGCGAGCTTCGGGTTGTAGGCCGTGTCGCTGGAGAACACGATGGTGCCGTCCGGGGTCTCGAACTTGTAGGCGAAGTTATCCGTGATCGGCGGGTGCGGCGTGCGGAACGCGGTCACGGTGACGTCCGATGTCTTCAGCACCACGCCGTCGTCGCTGATGTCTTTCGCGATCAGCAGCTTGCGCGGGTCGGGCCGGCCTTCGTCCTCGATCCGGGTCTCGACGTCGAACTTGTTCAGCTCCCAATATTCCTTGGTCATCGCCTCGATGCCCTTGGGGCCGAACGAATGGATCGGCGTCGAGAGGCCGGCCGCCCAGGCGTTGTAGAACAGATTGCCGTATTCCAGATTGTGATCGGAATGATGATGGCTGATGAAGATGTACTTGACCTGCGGGATCGGCACGCCCGCGCGCACAAGCTGACGGCTGACGCCCATGCCGCAATCGATCACGAACGGGGTATCGTTGACGACGACGAGATTGGCAGGGTTCGAAGCGCCGTTACCGACGCGCGGCCCGCCCTTGGTGCCGAGGAACACGATGCGGGTCCGCGCCTTGTCGGTTTGCGCGCGCACGCCCGGTGCCGCGAGCACGGCGGCGCTGCCGAGCGCCAGTTTCAATGCGTTGCGGCGATCGATCATCGGTGTCTCCCTGGTCTCTTTTGAATGCTGCGACCCTAGCCGCCGCGCAGGATGCCATCAAGCGCCGGCAGGCCGACGATGACGGCAGCCGCGATCAGCGCGTAGCAGATCGCGCGAAACACCTTTTCGCTCGCCTTGCCGAACAGCGCGGCGCCGAACCAGACGCCGATGCCGTAGATCGGGCCGACGATCAGCGAGAACTTGACCGATTCGATCGTGATCAAGCCGGTGAACCAGTAGCTGACCAGCGAGAAGAAGTCCGAGGCACCGAAGAACAGCACGATATTGGCGCGCGAGATCACCGACGAGATCGGGCGTCCCAGCCAGTAGGCGACGATCGGCGGGCCGCCGGTCTGCGCGAGGCCGCTGCAGAAGCCGGAGAGGCCGCCGACGCCGACGGAGAGGGCGACGTGCTCCTTGCCGTGATAGCGCCAGCCCGACAGCAGCAGTGCGAGCAGCGCCGCGACGAAGCAGGAGATGATCCAGCGCGTCGTGACAGGCTCGAGCACGGTCAGGAAATAGGTGCCGATGGGAACGCCGACCAGCGCGCCGGCGACCATGACCGCGGTCGCCTTGCGGTCAGCATGGATCCAGGCGTTCGGCAGCAGCGGCGTGGCGGCGATGAAGTCGATGATGAGCAGCAGCGCCGCCACCAGCCGCGGCGCCGCGACGCTGCTCGCGAGCGGCATGAAGATCAGCGCGGAGCCGAAGCCCGAGAAGCCGCGCGCCGTGCCCGACACGAACGCGATCGCGCAGATCGCGAGCGCGATGCTGGTCGAGATGTCGGAGGGGATCAGGCTGAAGGAGGTCATGAAAGGATAACGAGATTCGACTAGCTGGCTGGCAACTCAAAGCGCCCCTACTCAGACCCGTCATCCCCGCGCAAAGGCTTCGCCTTTGTCGCTGGAGGTGCGAGCAGAGCGAGCCTCGAAGGATGCACGGCCACAGGCGGGGCCGTCGACCCTTCGAGACGGCCGCTACGCGGCCTCCTCAGGGTGACGGTGCAATAGACCGCCTGTGGTTCACATCACCCCCGCAACGTGCCGCCGGTCTTCTTGGTCACCTCGGCGACGACCTTGGCCGCGACGGCGTCGATTTCCTGGTCGGTCATGGTCTTCTCGCGCGGCTGGATCGTCACCGCGATCGCGATCGACTTCTTGTCGGGATCGATGCCCTTGCCTTCGTAGACGTCGAACACGGTCACATCAGTGATCAGCTTCTTGTCGACATTCTGCGCCGCGCGGACGATGTCGCCCGCCTTGACGCTGCGATCGACGATGAAGGCGAAGTCGCGCGACACCGGCTGGAATGCCGAGAGCTCCAGCACCGGCTTGGCGCGCGTCGCCCGCTGCTTGCCTTGCGGGATGCGCTCGAGGATCACCTCGAACACGATCATCGGGCCGTCGGCGCCGAGCGCCTCGGCCGCACGCGGATGCAACTCGCCGAAAGTGCCGAGCACGTTCTGCGGCCCGATCTGGATGGTGCCGGAGCGCCCCGGATGCAGCCAGGCCGGACCGCCGGGGACGATCTGCAGCGCCTGCATCGGCGCGCCGGCGGCCGCCAGCACGGCGAAGGCGTCGGCCTTGGCATCCATCGCATCCGCCACGGCGGAGCCGGTCCAGTGCCGCCCGATCCCCTTCGCCGAGGCGAAGCCATGGCGCACGCCGGAGGCGGCGACCAACTGGTCCTCCGGGCGGTCGCCGCGGAACACCTGGCCGACCTCGAACAGCGCCACATCGGGATAGCCGCGGTTGATGTTGGCCTGAACCGCCGCGACGAGGCCGGGCAGCAGGCTCGGCCGCATGTCGGAGAGATCGGCCGCGATCGGGTTGGCAAGCACGAGCTCGCTCTGGCCGCCGCCGAACAGTTTTGCCGCGTCATTGGTGATGAACGACCAGGTCACGGCCTCCACCATGCCGCGCACGCCGAGCGCGCGCTTGGCGCGGCGGGTGCGCAGCTGCATCGGCGTCAGCACCGGCTTGCGCGGCTCCTCGCCGCGCTCGAACGGCGTCATCGGCACCTTGTCGACGCCGACGATGCGCACGATCTCCTCGACGATGTCGGCCTTGCCGTGCACGTCGGTGCGCCAGGACGGGATCGCGATCTTCACCACGGGGCCGTTGCCGGCCAACATGAAGCCGAGCCGGGTGAGGATCAGCTTCACCTCGACCAGCGGCACCTCGATGCCGGCAAGGCGCTTCACTTCACTGAGCGGGAAATCGATGACGCGATCCTCGCCGAACTGCTTGCCGACCACGACGTTCTCGGACGGCGTGCCGCCGCACAGCGCCAGCACCAGTTTGGTCGCGAGCTCGAGCCCGGGCACCATGAAGGCCGGATCGACGCCGCGCTCGAAGCGATAGCGCGCGTCCGAATTGATGCCGAGCTTGCGGCCGGTCTGCGCGATGTTGATCTCGTTCCAGAGCGCCGATTCGATCAGCACGTCAGTGGTGTTGTCGTCGCAGCCCGAGGCCTCGCCGCCCATGATGCCGGCGAGCGATTCGACGCCGTGCTCGTCGGCGATGACGCAGATGTTACTGTCGAGCGTATAGGTGCGGCCGTCGAGCGCGAGCAGCGTCTCGCCATCTCGCGCGCGGCGTACGCTGAGGTTGCCCTGCACCTTCTTGGCGTCGAACACGTGCAGCGGGCGGGCGCGGTCGTAGGTCATGAAGTTGGTGATGTCGACCAGCGCGTTGATCGGGCGCAGCCCGATCGAGGTCAGCCGCTTCTGCAGCCATTCCGGCGACGGGCCGTTCTTCACGCCGCGCACCAGCCGCAGCGCGAAGCCCGGACACAGCGTGGCGTCTTCCACCTTCACCTCGACCGGGCAGGGGAATTCGCCCTTGATCGGCCTGATGCCGGGGTCTTTGAACTTGCCCATGTCGGCGGCGGACAGATCGCGCGCGATGCCGTGCACGCCGGTGCAGTCCTGCCGGTTCGGCGTCAAATTGATCTCGATGGTGGGATCGCCGAGCCCGGCCCAGTCGGCATAACCCTTGCCGAGCGGCGCGTCCGCCGGCAGCTCCATGATGCCGTCGTGGTCTTCCGAGATCTGCAGCTCGGCCGCCGAGCACAGCATGCCGCGGCTCTCGATGCCGCGGATAGTGCCGACGCCGAGGGTGATGTTCTTGCCGGGGATGTAGGTGCCGGGCGGCGAGAACACGCTGATCAGCCCGGCACGCGCATTCGGTGCGCCGCACACCACCTGCACCGGCGCGCCGCCGTCGCCGGTGTCGACCATGCACACGCGCAGCCGGTCCGCATTCGGATGCTGCTCGGCCGAGATCACGCGCGCGATGGTGAACGGCGCCAGCGCCTTCGCCTTGTCCTCGATGTTCTCGACCTCGAGCCCGATCATGGTGAGCTTGTCGGCGAGCTTGTCGAGCGGCTCGTCGGTCTCGAGATGTTCCTTCAGCCAGGAGAGGGTGAACTTCATGACGATGACTTCTCCAGTCCCCTCTCCCGCTTGCGGGGGAGGGTTAGGGTGGCGGCTTTCTTCACAATGGGACCGAAGACAAGATTCACGAACTCAAGCCCCCCGCGATCGACGGGATGTCGAGCGGCTTGAAGCCGTAGTGGCTGAGCCAGCGCACGTCGCTGTCGAACAATTGGCGCAGGTCGGCGATGCCGTATTTCAGCATCGCGATGCGGTCGATGCCCATGCCCCAGGCAAAACCCTGGTAGACGTCGGGATCGAGGCCGCAGGCGCGCAGCACGTTGGGGTGCACCATGCCGCAGCCGAGAATCTCCAGCCAGTCCTCGCCCTCGCCGAAGCGGATCTCGCCCTTGTCGCGGCGGCACTGGATGTCGACCTCGAGCGACGGCTCGGTGAACGGGAAGAACGACGGCCGGAACCGCATGTTGATGTGGTCGACCTCGAAGAACGCCTTGCAGAACTCGTGCAGGATCCATTTGAGGTGGCCGAGATGCGAGCCCTTGTCGATCACGAGGCCTTCGACCTGATGGAATTGCGGCGTGTGCGTCGCGTCGGAATCGATGCGATAGGTGCGGCCCGGGCAGATCACGCGGATCGGCGGCTGCTGGGTCAGCATGGTGCGTACCTGCACCGGCGAGGTGTGGGTCCGAAGCAGCATGCGCGAGCCGTCCTCCTTCGGGTTGAAGAAGAAGGTGTCGTGCATCTCGCGCGCCGGATGGCCTTCGGGGAAGTTCAGCTTGGTGAAGTTGTAGTCGTCGGTCTCGATGTCGGGACCTTCGGCGACCGCAAAGCCCATGTCGGCGAAGATCGTGGTGAGCTCGTCCCAGACTTGGCTCAACGGATGGATGCGGCCGGTCTCCGCCGGGGCCTCGCGCAGCGGCAGCGTGACGTCGATGGTCTCGTCGGCGAGGCGCGCATCGAGCGCGGCCGCTTTCAGCACGTCGCGCCTGGCCGCGAGCGCCTGCGTCACCGCATCCTTGGCGAGGTTGATCTTCGCGCCTTCGGTCTTGCGCTCCTCCGGCGACATCTTGCCGAGGGTGGCGAGCAAGGCCGAGATCGAGCCCTTCTTGCCGAGCGCCGAGACGCGGACCGCCTCGAGGGCGGCCTCGTCAGCGGCTGAGGCGATCTGGTCGAGGATGGATTGTTCGAGCGTTGCGAGGTCGGACACGGTCAATTCCTGCGCTTGAGCGGAGCATGATCCGGTGGGAAGAACCGCTGCCCGAACCGGTACCATGCGCCAAAATTCGGCTGGGTTGTCGCCGCCCGAAGGCGGTAACGTCAAGCAAAAAGCCGGTCATTTCGGGCCGATGGCCGGCAGCATTGAACCCCGCGCGGAGGCCGGGCTACCCAAGGGGAGTTCAAGGAGGCCCACGCGATGTTGCTGCGATCTTGCCTGGCCGTGCCGGCGGTGCTGTTGATGCTCACCACGGCGCATGCCGCGACCGAGGAATGTCCCGCCAAATCGACCCAGATGGACGACATCATCGCGGAGCTTCAGAAGGCGCCGAGCTGCAACCGCGCGATGAAGATCTTCGAGGCGTGCGAATACGGCGCGAGCGGAGACGTCCAGTTCGGTGCCGTGGTCGAGAAGAGGTGCGAGGGCGACTTCCTGTCCGGCCTCGGAGCGTCGCAGAAGAAGGCCTATGCCGGCCAGCTCAAGCGCTGCGACCACAAATACGACAACGAAAGCGGCACCATGTACCGCTCGTTCACGGCGTTCTGCCGGGCGATCGTCGCCCAGCGCTATTCGCAGAAGGCGCTGAAGGCGGGCCCCAAATCGCGTTAGGACCGCCCGCCAGGATCAGGCGGCCAGCGCAGCCTTGGCCTTTTCGGCGATCGCCTGGAACGCAACCGGCTCGTGGATCGCGAGATCCGACAACACCTTGCGGTCGACGACGACGCCCGACTTGGAGAGACCGTTGATAAACACGCTGTAGGTCATGCCGAACGGACGGACCGCGGCGTTGATGCGCTGGATCCAGAGCGCGCGGAAGGTGCGCTTCTTGCGCTTGCGGTCGCGGAAGGCGTACTGGCCGGCCTTTTCGACGGCCTGCTTGGCGACGCGGATGGTGTTCTTGCGGCGGCCGTAATAGCCCTTGGCGGCCTTGTAGACTTTCTTGTGCTTGGCGTGAGCGGTCACACCGCGTTTGACGCGAGACATGACGGAAATCCTTGATCTGGAAGAGGTGACGGGGCGCCGCGCGGTCGCGGCGAGGGTTCAAGCGATCGGTGCGATCAGGCGTTCGGCAAGAAGTACTTCTTGACGTTGTCGCCGTCGGTCTTGAACAGCACGCGGGTGCCGCGGAGCTGACGGATCTGCTTCTTCGTCCGCTTGATCATGCCGTGGCGCTTGCCGCGCTGGGCGTGCATGACTTTGCCAGTGGCGGTCACCTTGAAGCGCTTTTTAGCGCCCGACTTGGTCTTCAACTTGGGCATTTGGCTCTCCTGTCGCACAGCACGAAAATCGCCCCGAGAGGCGTCCGGCCGGCTAAAATGCTCGTTAGAGCGTTGAAAGTGCTAAGGTTTTTTCCGAATTGAAAGAACCTGCACCAGACGTCGCCACGGCAGCCCTTGATCAGCCGGGCGGCGAAGGCCGGCTTATGGCAGAGGATCGGCGGTTTTGCAACGTTTCAGGCGGGGAATCGGGGCCGGAACCCGGTAGCCCGGATGGAGCGCAGCGCAATCCGGGGCAGGTCGCGCCGCGGACGCACCGGCCCCCCGGATTTGCTGCGCTCCATCCGGGCTACGGAAACGAAACAGCCCGCCAGATCGCCTGACGGGCCATTTCATTTCAACAAAGCGACAAATTCGAACTAGCGTGGCGCCAGAACCATCACGACCTGGCGGCCCTCGAACTTCGCGTCCTGCTCGACCTTGGCGAATTCGGCGACGTCGGCCTTGACCTTGTCCAACAGCTTGGTGCCGATCTCCTGGTGCGCCATCTCACGACCGCGGTAGCGCAAGGTAATCTTGACCTTGTCGCCTTCCTCGAAGAAGCGCTGCATCGCGCGCATCTTCACGTCATAGTCGTGATCGTCGATCATCGGGCGGAGCTTGATCTCCTTGATTTCGACGACCTTCTGCTTCTTGCGAGCTTCGGCAGCCTTCTTTTGCGCGGAATACTTGTACTTCCCGTAGTCCATGATCTTGCAGACGGGAGGGCTGGTATTCGGCGAAATCTCGACGAGATCCATGCCGGCTTCCATGGCCATCTTGATGGCCACCATGGTTTCGACGGTGCCCTGATTGACACCCTCCGCATCGATCAGCTGGATCTGTGCGTTGCGAATCTCGTCATTGGTGCGCGGCCCTTCTTTGGCGACTGTGGGCGGGGCTCTATTGGGACGGCGAATGGGTAACTCTCCAAAGTTGTGAAAGGGAAGGCCGATATTTTGAAGCAAGATGCTGCAACGGGCAAGCGAACTCGCTTCCTTAAGCGGCAAAACCGCCAATTGCGAGGCATTTTGGCCACGCCCGGCACATATAGCGGGCGCGTCTGCTCCGCAAGGCGGGGGCGCAGCCGTTGACCGGTGCCGCGCGACAATTGAAAAGCAGATGTCTGACACGCGAGTTACCGAACCATGAGCCAAACCGCCGCATCGGAACAGGAACCTGCCTTCATCGAGGTCGGCGAGGGCAGTGAGGCGCGCCGGATCGCGGTGCGCGCCCGCGCCGGCAGCAGCCCGGGACTGATCTGGCTCGGCGGTTTCAAGTCCGACATGGCCGGCACCAAGGCGCTGGCGCTCGATGCATGGGCGGCCGAGCACGGCCGCGGCTGCGTCAGGTTCGACTATTCCGGCCATGGCGAATCCGGCGGCGAGTTCGCCGACGGGACCATCGGCCGCTGGCTCGAGGAGAGCGTGGCCGTGTTCTCGCAGTTCTGCAGCGGGCCGCAGGTCGTGATCGGGTCTTCGATGGGCGGCTGGATGGCGCTGCTGCTTGCGCGTGAGATCGCTAGGCGCGGGAACGGGAAAGCACAGCTCGCCGGCCTCGTGCTGATCGCGCCGGCGCCCGACTTCACCGAGGAGCTGATGTGGAAGGCCTTCTCGCCGGAGGTCCGCGCCGAGATCGAGGCCAAGGGCATGTGGCTGCGTCCGTCCGACTATGGCGACGGCACGCCCTATCCGATCACCCGCAATCTGATCGAGGAGGGCCGCAATCATTTGCTGCTCGGAAGCAAGATCGACGTCGGCTGCCCGGTGCGCATCCTGCAGGGCGCGCAGGATCCCGACGTGCCGTGGAAGCACGCCTTCGCGCTGGTACACCGCCTGCCGGCCGAGGACGTCGTGCTCACCATGATCCAGGACGGCGACCACCGCCTGTCGCGTCCGCAGGACATCGCCCGGATCATCGCCGCGGTGGCGGAGATCGGCTAAGCTTTTTTCCTTCTCCCCTTGTGGGAGAAGGTGGCGCGGACGATGTCCGCGCCGGATGAGGGGTTCTCTCCGCGGACACAGACCCCTCACCCGTCTCGAATGAGCTCTCGCTCATTCGATCCACCCTCTCCCACAAGGGGAGAGGGAAGAAGAAGCGAGGAGCCGGGAGAGAATACCAATGGACACGACAACGATGCTGCGCGCGTTCTGCGACGCGGTCGAGCAGCGCAACGGCAAGGCCTTCGCGAGCCTTTTCACCGAGGACGGCGTCTATCACGATGTGTTCTACGGTGCCTTCAAGGGCCACGGCAAAATCGCCGAGATGATCGACGACTGGTTCTACCGGACCGCGACCGATTTCCGCTGGGTGATGCATGATCCCGTGAGCGATGGCACGACGCTCTACGCGCGCTACACGTTCAGCTACCGCTCGACCTTGCCGGAAGCCAAGGGCGCGCGTGCGATGTTCGAGGGTGTCGCGATCATGCGGCTGCGCGACGGCAAGATCACGGAATACCACGAGGTCGCCAACACCGCGCCGGCTTTCGTCGATTTGAACTTCGCGCCGGAGCGCATCGCCAAGATTGTCGGCAAGCAGGGCGCGGAGCTGAAAGCGCGGCCGGAGATGCAGCGGCATCTGGCGTGAGGACTCTCCGTCGTCATTGCGAGGAACGAAGCGACGAAGCAATCCACGCCTCGGCAAGCCGAGACATGGATTGCTTCGCTTCGCTCGCAATGACGACGGTGAGAGCCTACGGCGGCGGCGGATTGGTCATCGGCTTGCGCTGGGCGAGCGCCGCCACCGTGGAGGTGCCGATCGGACCCTTTTCGTCATAGAGCCAGCATTCGCCGATCGCGATGCCGTCCGAAGCGTGATGGTTGACGACCTCGAAGCCGATCCAGTTGGTCACCGGCAAGCGATGCAGATAGATCGTGACGTCGCTGTTGATGTAGCCGAGCCCCTGGTCGCCGGCATTGGCGAAGGGGCTGGCGAAATCCGCGCCGGTCGCGACATGGACGAACGGCGTCATCTTCACGCCCGCGACGAGCTCGCGCACCTCGCTCATCCAGAGCCGTCGCTCGCCGAGCGAGCCCATGTGGCCGACGATCGGCCGCGTCTCCCATTTGCCGTTCATGCCGAGCCTCGGATCGGTCGGCTTCGGAATGTCTGATGGCGCCGGCACGTTCCAGTTTGGCGGCGACCACACGTTGCCGGGGGCATTTTCCGTCCGGCGCAACAATTGGCAGGAGGCGCGCGCCATGCTGGTGCCGCCGGAGACAAACTCGGCCTCGATCATCTTGATCCGCATGCCGTCGCGCACGAGCTTGGTCGTCACGTCGATCGGCGTCGTGATGTCGGGCAGCCGGAACATGTCGACCGTCAGCCGCGCCGGGACGAACTCGTCGGAGCCGTGGCGCTCCTCGATGACGAAGGCGAGCAGGCCGATCACGACGCGGCCGTGCAGGGATTCCGGACTCCACGGTCCGTTCGCAACGGATGTCGGCATGAAGCCGTCGCCGCGCCTGGTGAAGAAGGGCTGGTTTGTCATGGCGTGCGACCATGACGGGAATGGCGCGATGAAATCAAGAGGCGGTGGCCGCGCGCCACTCCTGCTGCACGGTGACGTCGGGCTCGCCGCCGGCGCGCGATGCCAGCGCCGCGAACGCGTCGCGGGCGATCAGTTGCGACAGCGCCCACACCGCGGCGCCGCGCACCAGCGGGCTCGCGTCGTCGAGCAAACGCCGCGCTTCGCCGACAAGGCTTGCGTCACCGGAGTTGCCGATCGCGATCAGCACATTGCGGATGAAGCGGTCGCGGCCGATGCGCTTGACCGGCGATTTCGTGAACAGCGCGCGGAATGCGGCATCATCGAGCCGTGCGAGATCGGCGAGCGCGGGCGCCCGCAACGTATCGCGCGCGGAGAGCTTCTGCTCGCGCCCGGCTTGCGCGAACTTGTTCCACGGACACACCGCGAGGCAATCGTCGCAGCCATAGATGCGGTTGCCGATATTCTTGCGGAATTCGTGCGGGATCGGACCCTTGTTCTCGATCGTCAGATACGAGATGCAGCGCCGCGCATCGAGCTTGTAGGGCGCGGGAAACGCCGCGGTCGGACAGATGTCCTGGCAGGCGCGGCAGCTGCCGCAATGATCGGCCTCGCCAACATCGCGAGGCAGCTCGGTCGCCGAATAGATCGCGCCGAGAAACAGCCACGAGCCGAATTCGCGCGACACGAGGTTGGTGTGCTTGCCCTGCCAGCCGATGCCGGCTGCCTGGGCGAGCGGCTTCTCCATGACGGCGGCGGTGTCGACGAACACCTTCACCTCATCGCCGGTGATCGTGGCGAGCCAGCGCGCCAGGATCTTCAGCCGCTTCTTGATCACGTCGTGATAGTCGTCGCCCTGCGCATAGACCGAGATCGCGCCATGCGATCGGCGCGCGAGGATGTCGAGCGGGTCGTCGTCGGGCCCGTAATTGACGCCGAGCATGATGATCGAGCGCACGCCGCCCCACAGCACGCGCGGATCGGTGCGCCGCTCCGGATTGGCCGCGAGCCAGTCCATGTCGCCATGGCCGCCGGAGCCGAGGAATTCGAGGAAATATTTTCCGGCCTCGCTGGTCGCATCAGGCGCGGTGAAGCCGACGGCGTCGAAGCCGAGCGCATGCGCCTCGCGCTGAAGCGCTGCCTTGAGATCGGAAGGGGAGAGCCTGACCGCCGGGTTCAGAAGTCGAGGTCCACATAGGTGCGCGACGCCGGCACCCCCGCCAGCCATTCGCTGAGCAGCGGGCGGAACGACGGGCGGGACTTCACCCGCGCGTACCACGACTTTGCCGCGTCGTCCTCGCTCCATGGCACGTCGCCCAGATAGTCGATCGCCGAGAGATGCGCCGCGGCGGCGAGATCCGCGTAGGTCAGGCGGTCGCCGGCGAGATAGTTCCGCGTCTTCGCCAGCCAGCCGATGTAGCTCAGATGATAGCGCACATTGACCTTGGCGGCGCGCATGATGTCGGGCGCCGGCGGGCCGCCGCCATTGTCCTCGCTCATGAAGCGCTTGTAGATCCGCTCGGTCACCAGCGGGTTGGAGGCTTCCTCGAAGAATTTCTCGTTGAACCACGCCATCAGCCGGCGCACCTCGACGCGCTCGGCCGTCGACGTCGGCAACAACCGCCGATCGCCGGCATCGAGGCCGTGCGTCTCGTCGACATATTCGGCGATCACAGGCGCACCCGGAATCGGCGGAAAGCTCTCGGCGATCAGTACCGGCGTGGTGGCTGCCGGATTGAGCGCCAGGAACGCCTCGCGCCGTTCCCACACCCGTTCCTCCACAAGACGCAAATCGAGCCCATACTCGCCGAGCACGAGGCGAATGAAGCGCGAATGCGGACAGAACGGATGGTGATACAGCGTGTACATGAAGCCCTTGGTAGTTTCGCGGCGCTTAAGAAATCATCAACCTGTGCGGCCTGGACCTGTGCTTTGGCCAGACCAGTTCCGGTCGTCTCTATGTCGCGTCAGCACGCAAACCGGTAGCCATCCCCGCAGATGGTGCGGGTCACAAAAACGCTATAGCCCAGCAAATCGGCCGGGTAACCCATTGTTTGACGATTTTTTGCGATTGCGGCCAATGTGCGAATAAGCGAGAAGAATCCCGTTTTCCACACAGGGCAGGCCACAACATGATGACGGATATGCTGCGGGCGGTGATTCTCGGCATCATCGAGGGCGTCACGGAGTTCCTGCCGGTCTCCTCGACAGGCCACCTGCTGCTTGCGGAGCGCTTCTTCAATCTGGGCGAAGGCAATTTCTGGAAGAGCTTTGCGATCCTGATCCAGCTCGGAGCGATCCTCGCGATCCTTGCGCTCTACTTCGTCAAATTGTGGCGCGTGGCGCTCGGAATGTTCACCAATCCCGACGACCGCCGCTTCGTGATCGGCGTGCTGGTGGCGTTCCTGCCCGCGGTCGTGATCGGCCTGATCGCCGGCAAATACATCAAGGAGTTCCTGTTCAATCCGTGGGTGGTCTGCTTCACGCTGATCGTCGGCGGCGCCGTGCTGCTGTGGGTCGATCAGCTCGATCTCAAAGTGTACGAGGACGATGCGACCCGCTTCCCGCTGCTGATGTATTTCTGGATCGGCGTCGCGCAGTGCCTGGCGATGATTCCCGGCGTGTCGCGCTCGGGCGCCAGCATCGTGGCGGCGATGCTGCTCGGCGCCGACAAGCGCTCGGCGGCGGAGTTCTCGTTCTTCCTCGCGATCCCGACCATGGTCGGCGCGTTCGCCTATGATTTCTACAAGAACCGCGCCGACTTCACCTCCGACAATCTCAGCGTCATCGCGGTCGGCTTCGTGGTGTCGTTCATCACGGCGATGATCGTGGTGCGGGCGTTCCTCAACTTCGTCACCCGCCGCGGCTTCACCTTCTTCGCCTGGTGGCGCGTGATCGTCGGCACGCTCGGCCTGATCGCGCTGGCGATGGGACGGTAAGGCACATCCCGTCGTCCCGGCCTACGCCGGGACGACAGGTGGAGAGAGCTGCCTACGCGCTCTTCTTCTGGAACTGACCCGTCGCGCGGAAGCGCCAGAGATATTGCGGGGCGATCGCTTCCATCGAATCCGGCGAGATGCCGAGGCCTGCGAAGGTCAGGCCGGCGGCCTTGGCGGCGTCGGACACCACATTGTCCGAACGCAGCATCTCGACCTGGTCCGGCGTCAGCGTGAACGGCCCCGGCGCGAACTGCAGGAAGTACGACTGGAACTTGGCGAGGCCGAACGGTAGCGGTGCCAGCATGCGATCGCGCTGGGTGATCTTGAGGATGATCTGCATCACCTCGCGCATGGTCAGCACTTCCGGCCCGCCGAGCTCGTAAGCTGCGCCCTGCTTCGCCTTGCCGTCCACGGCATGGACCACGGCGTCCGCGACGTCGCCGACATAGGCCGGCTGCACCGTGTTGACCCCGCCGCCGACCAGCGGCAGCACCGGTGACATCCGTGCCAGCGCCGCAAAGCGGTTGGTGAACTGATCCTCGGGCCCGAACAGCAGCGACGGCCGCATGATGGTGGCCGACGGCAGGGCCGCCAGCACCGCTGCCTCGCCGCCCGCCTTGGCCCGGAAATAGCTCGAGGGCGAATCCGCGTCGGCCCCGATCGCCGAGACATGGACCATCCGCCCGCCGGCCGCGGCCGCCGCCTTGGCGATGGCCTCGGCGCCCTTCACCTGCACGGCATCGAAGCTCTGCCCACCGCCCTCGGCCAGGATGCCGACCAGGTTGATGGCGATATGCGAATCACGCATCGCCGCCTCGACCGAGGCCGGGTAGCGCACATTGGCCTGGACGGCATGGATCTGCCCGACCCGGCCGAGCGGCTGCAGATGGCCGGCCAGCTCGGGCCGCCGCACCGCGACTCGGACGCGGTAATCGCGCTTGCAGAGCGCCCGGACCACGTTCCGCCCCAGAAAACCCGATCCGCCGAAGACCGTGACCAGCGTGTCCAGGTTCGATGCCATGGGGTGATTCCTGTGGGATTCGAGAGCGATTGACGTAGGTTAACCGTCTGGCGATACGCCATCGGCCTTATCCTGTACAGGGTATTTGAATTTCCAATCGCGAATTTGACAAGCGCGCAACCGATCCTTACTAAGCCGCTCCACATGCCCAGGTGGCGGAATTGGTAGACGCGCTGGCTTCAGGTGCCAGTGGCTTAACGGCCGTGAAGGTTCGAGTCCTTTCCTGGGCACCACCCCCTTTTTAAGCGATTGAAATCGCTCAGTATCCGGAGGGCGGGTGCGGCGAAGCCGTCACCCAGCGAGGGTAGAGGCGAGACAGCGATTATACCGTTGGCCCTCATTTCTCGTCGTTAGACGCGACGGACGTAATCTCGTTCGATCCAAATCGAGTGCATGTAGCTGGACTCCTCGACCACCTCGCCGACTTCGAGTTCGACCAGATCTCCCTTGAGATCGACGATCGGAAAATGGCGGCCGAGACATCTCGTGAGGAGTGTCCGCGTTCCCATGTCTTCCGGTAGCGTATCTGGAATCGCCACGACTTCGACTCTGTCCCCGATCTTCATTCCACCACCTCAGGACGGGCTTGACGAGCTTGGCAGGCATCCTGCTCAGCTGGCGCTCGCGATCGTTCTCCCGTGTGGCCGCCGCTCCAGTGCGCCGCAAATTTGGGGTTCTCCAGGGGGCGTCGCGCGAAGGCTTCGCGCTTCGCCTTAGATCGCCCATCCGTCGGCGGGATAGGCGATTGTCTCCGCGGGCATGATCGCCGCACCGAGCCCGTTGCAGAATCGGCTGGAATAAAAGGCGAGCGGGGAACCGTCTCGCTGCCGGCACCAGCGGACCTCGCCAATGAACAGCGTGTGGTCGGCGACGTCAATTGATCGGACCACGTCGCAAGCGAACTGGGCGATCGCCTGCGACAGGACGGGAAACTCTTCCCGTTTGACCAGCGATGGCGAGCCTTCGGCCCGCGGTCTGCCGGAGAAGTGCGCGCAGAGTGCGAGATCTTCCGCGTGAAGGACATTCACGGCGTAACGCTTCGAATCCATGATCGTCTGCCAGGTCCGCCCTCGCATCACCGAGACCAGCACGGTCGGCGGCTTGGTGGAGACGGTTGTGAAGCTGTTGGCCGTCATGCCGACCGGAGTGCCGTCGCGATCGATGCTCGCCACGACTGTCACGCCTGTGGGGAATCGCGCAGCGGCCGCCCGGAAGCTCGCCGGATCGGGATGCGGGTTCATCGATAGCGCTCCATGGCGAAACGGCAAGAGGTCGCGCCTCTCGGCGTGTGGTTCGAGAGATGGTTTGTCGGCACGCAGCCGCTGCCTGGTGCAAGTGGACCGTACGGCCGGCTCGCGATCATTGTTGCGTCAGGCGGCGAGCGGCGCGCGCCTGTCGATCCAGGCGTGGATGCGCCTGTCGGTCGCGACACGATCCCACTGACGCTCCGGGTAGTTGAAATTATCGGTGAACTCGTCGCAGAGTTCCCGGTCCTGCGCCATGGTGAGGATCAGCCGACCCATCGCCTCGGACGGCGGCCGCAGCATCAGATTCGTCCAGCGCGCAGCCGCGAACACGCGATTTTCGCGTGCGCGATCCACCTCCTCAACGAAGCGTGCGTCGAAGGCCACCGTTTCCACGATCGCCTTGCCGAGTTCGAAGGCGGCGTAGGAGGCGATGTTGGCGCCTTGGCCCATCAGCGGGTCGACCACTGAATGTACATCGCCCAGCGCGACCGCGAATTTCTCGCCATCGAAGGCGACCGACGATTGCCGCACGGTCGGCACCACCGCGCCTTGCAGCAGGTCGAGCGGCTGGGCAAGCCCGAAGCGATGGGTGTCGATCCGGTTGTAGGTGTGCGGATGATGCTTTTCCAGCTTGTCGAGAATTGTCTGGCGGAAGGCTGCAGGGTCCGCGTCGTAGCTCAGCGAGACCAGATCGGCCATGTCGCCGCCGGGAATGTTCTCCATCAGGAGCGCTGTCTTCATGCCGTTGAATGACAGCGTCGGAATGACGATCATCTCGCCATGTCCGGGCGACACCGAGAGCGTGACACCGCGCGGGTCGTCACCGTCCGGGCTGCCGTGATCGACGCCGTCATAGAGGCCCACGCAGAGCAGGCGCTGTGGCTGGCTGTAGGGGGACAACTCCGGCCGATGGGCGAACATTCGCCCGAGCGCACCTTTGCCGGTCGACACGACGAGAAGGTCAAAGCGTGAAACCAGAACCGGGATGTCGTCGTCCTGGATGCTGGCATATTCGATGCTACCGCCGCGATCCTCGAAATCCTTCATCAGCGCGGGCAGGTACATGCGGTAATCCACTGCCCGGCTCGGCTTCTTGAACGCGCCGCGAAACAGCAGCCCGTTGCCTGGGAAATTAAAGAAATGGTCGTGGTGGTGGTAGATCGTGGCGGCGTCATCCCAATGGTTCACGCCTAGCTCGTTCTCACGCGCGATCGTGACGCTGTGATGGGCGACCGTGTTCATCAGCCGTGCCGAGGCGTACTGCTCCGGAGTGCGGTCGGTCAGCACCGTCGCCTGGATCCCATGCTGTTGCAGATAAAGAGCCAGATGCAGGCCCCCGATTCCGGCGCCGACGATCCCGATCGATTTGTTCATTGTTGATCCTCCCTGGTTACCGAGAGGCTAGACCGGATCGACTGTGTCCATGTAGGGAATGATAAGAATATTACAAATTCCTGGGAGGAATGCATGGATCGGATCGATGCGCTGCAAACCTTCATTCGCGTGATGGAGGCCGGCAGCTTCAGCCAGGCCGCGAGCGATCTGGGCCTCGGACAGCCGGCCATCAGCAAGCGCGTGGCGCTGTTGGAGGCGGAGTTCGGCTGCCGGCTGTTTGTCCGCACCACGCGCAAGGTTCGTCCGACGCCGGAAGCCGATCGCGTGCTCAAGCTCGCCAAGGATATCGTCGCGCTGTTGGAAAGTGCCAGCACGCCGGCGCAGAGCCGGGTTCGCAGTCCGTCGGGGACCTTGCGGATCACTGTGCCGACCTCGTTCGGTCGCTATTTTTTCCGCGGCATTTTCGCAGAGTATCTTCGCCGCTATCCCGACGTGCGGCTCGATGCGAGCTTCACCGAGCAGTTCGTAGACCTGGTGGAGACCGGGACGGAGCTGGCAATTCGGATCGGAATGCTTAACTCCAGCTCGCTGGTGGCGCGGCGCGTCGGCACCATCAAGCGCCTCCTGGTGGCGGCCCCTTCACTGCTCGCACGGCATCAAGCCCCGCTCCTCCCCGACCATCTGCGCCGCATGCCGAGCGTAACGTATTCACGCTTGTCGCCGCGGAATCAGTGGACGTTCGAAGCCGAGACCGGCCGCCATGTGGTCGAGATCGCGCCGTCGATGACCTGCGACGACGCCGACGTGATGACGCTCGCGACGGTTGAGGGGCTCGGCGTCGCGGTGCTGCCAAGCTGGTGCGCCGTCGAACACATCGCCGCAGGCCGGCTTGTTCATCTGCTGCCGGATTATGCGGTACCATCGCTGCCGATGCATCTCGTCTATCCTGACCCGCATTGGATGTCGCACCGCGCGAGACTATTCCGCGATCTGATCATTGAGCGTGCCGACATGTTTGCGATTGGCTGAACACGTCGGCCGATGCTGGGAATTTGAGAACGCTGACGATCGCCGCCGCAGCCCTGCCGTCACACGATCCGCCGGCCCGCGCGTAGCGCGAAGCGACAGTTTCATGACCAACGAATAAACGATGGAGGTAATCCGAGTTCTCTCGTCCTGCGGCATTTTGCCAATTTTGTCCCGACATCGAATTACGCTCAGATCGGGCGCCGACTGGACGGCCCCAGCCGCGCTCCGACGATGCACCACGACAGAGCTTGGCGATGATCGCGATCGAAAGCCGGACGGCGCGAGCTCAATCAGCGCGCATCGCCGCCGTCGACGTCGTCCACGATCTCGACGCCGCCGAGATGATCTGGCGGAGTCTTGAGAACTCGAGCCATTCCATCACGCCCTTTCAGCGGTTCGACTTCCTCGCCCCGTGGCAGCGTGAGGTCGGTGAGCGCGCGGGCCTGTCGCCTTTCATCGTCATCGCGCGTGACGGCGATGGCCAACCACGGGGCTTGCTGCCGCTTGCTCTGCAAACGGCTCTCGGCGTGCGCCGCGCGAGCTTCATGGGCGGCGAGCACGCAACCTTCAATATGGGCCTGTGGGAGCGTGGGTTCGCCTTGGGTGCCACGAAGGCCGATCTCCACGCATTCATGGCGATGCTCGCCAAGCGTGACAAAGTCGACGTGCTGGCGTTGCGCCAGCAGCCGGCGCAGTGGCGCGGCGTGCAAAACCCGCTGGCGCTGCTGCCTCATGAGCCCCTGGTCTTGAACTGCCCGATGCGCACAATCGAGCCGGGCGCAACGGCCGCGAACCTGATCGGCAATCCCTCCCGCCGCATGAAGCTCAAGCAGCGCAAACTGCTGGAGCTGACCGGCTACCGCTATCACGTTGCCTCCACTGATGCCGACATCGCCCGCCTGCTCGACTGGTTTTTCCGCGTGAAGTCGGAGCGGTTGGCCGAGCGGAAGGTGTCCAATGTGTTCGCCGAACGCGCCGTGGAGAAATTCATCCGCGCCGCCTGCACGACAAGGCTGTCCCACGGCGACCGTGTCATCGAAATCCATGCGCTCGAATGCGACGAGGAAGTGATCGCGATCTTCGCCTTGGCTGCCGATGGCCACCGTTTCTCGACCATGTTCAACACCTACACTTTGTCAGACAACGCGAAATTCAGTCCCGGCCTGCTCTTGATGCAGGAAATCATCCATCATTTTGCCGGCCAGCACTATCGCGCCTTCGACTTCGGCCTCGGCTCGCATGACTACAAGCGGCTATTCTGCAAGGACGACGAGCCATTGTTCGACAGTTTCATTCCGCTCACCAGGCTCGGCCGACAGGCCGCCGGAGTGATGTCCGCGGTGGACCGCACCAAGCGGTTGGTGGAACACCATCCGAAGCTCCGCGGTGTTGCGCAGCGCCTTCGCAAGGCCTTGCTTGACAAAGCATTCTGCGCAATTCCTCTCGTTTCCTGGCTTCAAATGTAGCTGCCGAAGCCCGCGTAGCCGGAACGAGCGGCCCCTGCCGTCACACGATCCGCCTGCCCGCGCGTCGCGCGATCGGCCGCTGCACGAAATACATCGCGATCATCGAAATAATGGTCGTTGCGACGACGATGTAGCCCAGCCGGTCGAAATGCAGCAGCGAACCGTCGGGATTTTCCGCGATGATCGCCGCCGCAAAGACCGAGCCCAGCCCGCCCGACAGCTGCTGCACCGAGGCCGAGATCGCGCTGAACGATCCGCGCTGGCTGGCGTCGGGAATCGCCGACATCAGCGCCTGGGACGGGATCATGCGCGAGAAGATGCCGATAAACATCAGCACATTGACCAGGATCGCGGTCAGCAGCGAGACGTGGCCAAGGTTGGTGTAGATCAGCACCATGATGACGGACACCACGCAGCCGAACACGAAGGTCGGATATTTGCCGAACGCATCGCTGGCGCGGCCGACCAGCGGCCCGATGATGATGCTGAACAGGCCCGAGACGAGATAGATCGTCGGCAGGTGCACGATGTCGATGCCGAGATTGTGCACGGTGAAGGCGCTGCCGAACGGCATCAGCATGAAGCCGCCGGTCGCGAGCAGCGTGGTCACCAGGAAGGCCAGCGTGTAGCGCGGCTGCCCCACGGTTGCGATCAGATGGCGGAACGGATTGCTGTCGTGCTGCAATTTGAGATGGGCATCGACCGGCTGCATCGCGATCGCAATCGCCGCGATCGCGACAATCGACAGGCCGACGATGGCCACGAAGCAGATGTGCCAGTTCCAGTGATTGGCCAGGAACAGGCCGGCCGGGACGCCGAGCACCTGGCTCGCGGCGAACGCCGTCTGCAGGATGCCCATGGCGCGGCCGCGCTGTTGCAGCGGGAACAGGTCGGTGACGATGGCAAGCACGACGGAGCCGATCACCCCGCCGAAGACGCCGGTGACGATGCGGCCGAGTAGCAGCACGTGAAAATTCTGCGCCAGCGCGCAGAGCACGGTGCCGAGCATGAAGCCGACATAGAAGAATAGCAGCAGCCGTTTGCGGTCGAAGCGATCGGCAAAGCCGGCGGCGAGGACGCCGGAAATCCCGGCCGCGAACGCGTAGGCCGAGACCGCGACGCCGAATTGCCCGGCCGTGATGTTCAGCGACGGCATCAGGATGGCGCCGAGCGGCGACATGATGATGAAGTCGAGGATCAGCGTGAATTGCGTGAAGGCAAGCAGCGCGATCAGGAACGATTGGTAGCGCGAGAAGCCGCGCTCCTGCTGGTCGTCGATCGGCGCGGCGATGGTCTGGTCCGACATGAGGCTCATTTCATTGGGAAGGCGGTTCGGGCTGGCAACAGATAGGGGCGGCGCGGCCCGATTTCATGGGGTGCGCGGGCAACAGTTCCCTCGAAATTGAACGCGTCACGGCAACGACTTGGCCCCGACTTGGCCGTGCGCCCACGTCGACCTTGGCGAGAAAATGGGGACAGCGGCGCACCCGAGACGCCATGGCGATTTGTTTCCGGTTGTGTCGGCCGATAACTGCAACGGGTGAATGCTGTACTTCACAACCTTGAAAGCGTACGCACGTCAAGGGTGTGAATCGTGCGGATGCATCTCATGGTTCCGTCTGTGGCGACCGCGCAACAGGTCGCTCGAAATCGTTTCAAGCTTGAACGGAGCGATCGGCGGAGCTGAGAGCGGGGCGGGGGTAGCAGGTGGCGCGAGGCCGGCGGCTCGGTTTCGCGCCGACGTTGGAGTAAGTGCATGGTTTCCTCGCGGCTCGCGGCGATCCTGTCGTGCACGGCTTTAAGTGGCGGTTGCCTGTCGTCCGCTTCGCCGGCTTTTGCCGCCTGCGACAGTCTCGCGCCAGCAAGCGGGCAGACGGTAACCTGCTCGACCGCAGCGCCGAATCCCTCGCCGACTGGCGTGCAGGCCGCTGCCGGCAGCTCGAACGTCACCGTGAACGTGCTGCAGGGCGCCGGCATCACGCCCGGCGCCGGAGCGGCCGCGATCGGGCTTGTCTCCGGCAGCGCCGCTACCAATAACGGCACGCTGACCGTCAGCGGCGGTGGCACCGGCATGTTCGGCAGCGGCGACGGCAACGTCTTCACCAACGGCGCGTCGGGCGTGATCACGACCTCGGGCGCCGGCAGCAATGCGATCGCCGCCAGCAGCAACGGCAACACGCTGATCAATAACGGTGCGATCACGACGCAGAACGGCACCTCGCGTGGCCTTGCCATCACCGGTCTCACGCAGCACAACAACAACACGCTGATCAATACCGGGACGATCACCACCCAGGGCCCGCAATCGCACGGCCTTTATGTGCAGACCGGCGACAGCAACACCTTCACCAATAGCGGCACCATCACCACGGCCGGCGCAGGCGCCCGTGCGATCTTCTCCGCCGGCCAGTTTGCGACCATCACCAATACCGGCACGCTGCTGACGACCGGCGGCGACGCGGGCGGCACCGCCAACAACACCGTGTTCATGCAGGGCAATGCCGGCGTGTTGCGCAACAGCGGCTCGATCGAGGCGCGCGGCGTCAATGCCGACGGCGTGTTCTCCAACACCGCGGGATCGTCGTTCACCGCCCGCATCGAGAACCTCGCCGGCGGCAAGATCATCAGCCAGGCGGGACCCGCGATCCGCACGCTCAACGGCGCCACCACCATCGTCAATGCCGGCCTGATCGCCGGCAACAGCGGTACGGCGCTCGCGGGCGGCGGCGGTGCGGTGAATTTGATCCTGCAAACCGGATCGCAGATCGTCGGGCTTGCCGATGGCGGCGGTGGCAACAACCAGGTGCGGCTGCAAGGCAGCGGCACGGTAGATAATGCGTTCGCGCGATTCCAGACGTTGACGATGGAGGGCAATGACTGGACCTGGGCCGGCACCGGCACCTTCGCCAACTCCTTCGTCAACAGCGGCTCGCTGACGCTGCAGACGTCGCTGACCGGCAATGTGTCGATCGCGGCCGGCACCAGCCTGCTGGCGGGCAACGGCGCCAATCCGTCGATCACGCCGTTTCCGGGCGGCCCGCCGATCACCGTCACCAATGCCGGCGTCATCAACCTGACCAATGGCGGCGCTACCGCGGCGAACAGCCTGACCATTGCCGGCAACTATGTCGGCAATGGCGGCGGGCTCTATCTGCGCACCGTGCTCGGCGGCGATGGCTCGCCGTCGGATCGGCTCGTCATCTCCGGCGGCAATGCGTCGGGCTCGACCGCGGTGACCGTCACCAATGCCGGCGGCGCGGGCGCATTGACCACCGCCGACGGCATCATGGTGGTGCAGGCCGTCAACGGCGGCACCACAGCTGCGGGCGCATTCGGCCTCTCCAACGCCGTCGTCGCGGGCGCGCACGAATATCTCTTGTTCCGCGGCGGCGTCTCCGCCGGCAGCGCCGACAACTGGTATCTTCGCTCGACATTGTTGCCCGGCACGGCCTCGCCTGCGCCCCCGGCTGCGCCTGCACCGGCGCCGCCCTCATCGCCCAACGTGGTGCCGCCGCCTCCGGGGCTGCCTGCGGAGGATCTGTCGTCGCTGACGCCGCCGCCGGCGGGCGCCGCGCCGGTCCAGCTCTACCGTGAGGAGGTGTCGGTCTATTCGGCGCTGCCGCAGGTGGCGCAAAAGCTCGGGCTGGCGACGCTCGGCACCTTCCATCAGCGCCAGGGCGATCAGGCCTTGCTGACCAGCGACGGCGAACAGCCGGCGGCGTGGGCACGTGCCTATGGCTCGCACAGCTCGCAGAGCTGGGCCGGCACGGTCAGCCCCGCCTTCGACGGCACCATGGCCGGCGTGCAGGTCGGCGTCGACATCCTGCGCTTCCAGTCCGCGCCCGAGCATCATGATCGCGCCGGCTTCTTCTATGCGTATGGCTGGGCCAGCGGCAACATCAGCGGCTTCGCGCTCGGCCTGAACGACGTCCGCACCGGCACGCTCTCGATCGACAGCCAGAACATCGGCGGCTACTGGACCCATGTCGGCCCGTCGGGCTGGTATGTCGACGCCGTGCTGATGGGCAGTTTCTACGGCGCAAGCCCGCAGTCGGATCGTCAGGTCGGCGCACGGGTGTCGGGCACCGGCGTCGCTGCATCGCTGGAAGCCGGCGCGCCGATCCCGCTGAACAGTTTTCTCGCGATCGAGCCGCAGGTGCAGCTGATATGGCAGCGCCAGTCGTTCGACAGCTTCAACGACATGTTTTCGAGCGTCGCGCTCGGCAGTGCCGATACGTTGACCGGGCGGCTCGGCGTGCGCATTCCCTCAACCTTCGTCGTCGGCACGACCGAACTGCGTCCGTATCTCGAGGCCAATCTCTGGCACACGGCCGCGAATGACCGCAGCATCGCCTTCGCGACGACGGACCTGATCGGCGTGCAAAGCCGCGGCACCGCCGTCGAGATCGGTGCCGGTGTCTCCGCGCAGCTCAATCGCACGATCAGCGCCTATGCGAGCGCCGGCTACACGACCTCGGTGGACAGCCTCCATCGCGAGGACATCACCGGCCGCTTCGGCCTCCGCGTCAGCTGGCAATGATGGCGCGCCCTCGTGGGGGGCGCGCGGCGGGGACAGCAACCCATTGTCTCCGCTGCACAATGGCGGTACACCCTAAACTATCTGTGCCGGAACAATTAAGGATTTCCGCTGTTCGTGTCCGGCCCTGACGGGCCCCGATACCAATGCGCGATCCGAAGACCGGCGCATGCTCGCCTGTCGGCGGATTGGACGGTAGTTTATTCCGACAGCGATTCGACGAGGTTTTTGACAGCATGACCATCCGCCTGCATCGCGGCGACCTGCCCGATCTGTCCCACTACACCGATTCGGTGGCGATCGACACCGAGACCATGGGGCTGCATCCGCACCGTGACCGGCTCTGCGTGGTGCAGATGTCGAACGGCGACGGCACCGCCGACGTGATCCAGATTCCGAAGGGCCACACCGATTCGCCGAACCTGAAGGCGCTGCTCGCCAATCCCAAGATCACCAAGATCTTCCATTTCGCACGGTTCGACGTCGCGGTGCTCTACAACACGTTCGGCGTGATGCCGACGCCGGTCTATTGCACCAAGATCGCCTCGCGCCTGTCGCGCACCTACACCGATCGCCACGGCCTGAAGGATCTGGTGCGCGAGGTGCTGAACGTCGAATTGTCTAAGCAGCAGCAGTCGAGCGACTGGGGCGCGCAAAGCCTCAGCGAGGCCCAGCTCGCCTACGCCGCCTCCGATGTGCTGCATCTGCATGCGCTGCGCGAAAAGTTGAATGTCATGCTCGCGCGCGAGGGCCGGACCGATCTCGCCCAGGCCTGCTTCGATTTCCTTCCCGCCCGTGCCAGGCTCGATCTCGACGGCTGGGAGGCCGAGGACATTTTCGCCCATTCATGATGAGCGCCGAATTCGTCGCGGCCGGGGCAGTTCCGCCCCGTTTCGGCCAAACTGTTCACGCGTGGTCCGGTGCAGGGGCGCGAGGTGAGGTCCGGGCTGCATATTTGGGCGGCTCCGGCTAGAATAGGGGCAGTTTCGCGCCTCTGGAGCTCAGGTGAATTCGGTTCAGAATCCAGCCTATGTCACGGGCCTCGAGGCGCGCTTTGCCGCCGCCGCGCGGCACAGCCGCATGGTGCGGATCCTGCGCGTCGCGGTTCCCGCGATGGTCGGGCTGGCGATGGCCGTGATCATCTACATCGCGCTCTTCAATCCGTTCCACGACCTGATCCCCAAGCTGCCGCTCGAGATGGATAACCTCGTCGTGTCCGGCACCAAGATCACGATGGAAGCGCCGCATATCGCCGGCTTCTCCAACGACGGACGGCCCTACGAAATGTGGGCCAAGGCGGCGATCCAGGATGTCACCGATCCCGACCATGTCGAGCTGAAGACGATCCGCGCCAAGGTGGCGCAGCAGGATCAGTCGACGGTGACGATGGATGCGCGCACCGGCTTCTTCGACAACAAGAAGCAGCTGCTCGACTTGCGCCAGGACATCTTCCTGCAGTCGTCCACCGGCTATGAGGCCAGGCTGACGCAGGCCTTCGTCGACATCAACAAGGGCAACGTGTCGTCGGACGAGCATGTCGACGTCAAGCTGCTCGACGGCACGCTGACCGCCGACAGGCTCCGGATCTACAACAGCGGCGAGCTGGTGCGGTTCGAAGGCAATGTCGTGATGAATCTCGACAAGCTCGGCGACAACAATGCTGCCCCGCCGGCCGAGCCCGCTCCACCGCCGTCGCCGCCGCCGAAGCCGCGCAAATCCGCCAACACGAAATGATTTTGATGATGAGACGTTTTCCGCACGGCATGGCAATTGCGGCGTTCCTGCTCGCGCTTTTCTCCGCGAATGCCGCGTTCGCGCAGGGCTCGATGAGCGGCGTGCCCAACGCCATGCAGGGCTTCTCGCAGAACCGCGACCAGCCGATCCAGATCGAGGCTGCTTCGCTCGAAATGCGCGACAAGAAAAAGGAGGCGACCTTCGCCGGCAATGTGAAGGTCGTGCAGGGCGACACCACCATGACGTCGAAGACGCTGGTCGTGTTCTACGAGGATAAATCGACCCAGGCGCCGGCGCCCGCCCCGGCCGGCACCAAGGGGGCAGCCGCCAAGGGCGCCGCGCCGATGCAGACGGCAACCCCGGGCCCCGGCGGCGCCTCCTCGATCAAGCGGCTGGAGGCGAAGGGCAATGTCGTCGTGACCCAGAAGGACCAGGTCGTCACCGGCGAGACCGCGATCTTCGACACCAAGACCAATCTGATCACGATGCTCGGCGGCGGCGGCAGCCAGGTGGTGCTGACCCAGTGCCAGAATGTGCTGCGCGGCGACCGCCTTTTGGTCGACATGACCACCGGCGTCTCGCGCGTCGAAGCCGACAATGGCAAGGTGCAGGGCCTGTTCATCCAGTCGCCAGGCGGACAGAGCGGCAAGTGTGGCGCGCCGGCCGCCCCCGGCTCAGCCCCGGCCCCGTCGCCGCTGCAGCTGATTCCCGGCAGCAAGTCCAAGTAAGCCTCACGTAAGGTCGTGCAGAATCAATCAGTTAGATAATATTCTGCGGCCGTGTGGTTGAAGCCGGCGGGGCGAGACTGTATCTACTGCAGCGGCCCGGCCGAACAATGCGCCTCGAGGGGAATATGTTGGCCGGGACAGGGGCATCCATTCATTCAAGGCGCGGGTGATCGCGCTTTGCCGTGTTGTTCGAGCATGATCTCCGCGCAAACGCGTCCGCTTTTGTCGCGCGGGAAGGCCGGTATTCAGATTTCCGGCTCATGCTTGCGGCTTCGCACGCGAATCGATCGATGCGCAGGCGAGGTCGCGGGATCACCGTGAAAGGCTGAAGCGAAGCGGGGATGGTGGATTTTCTCGGCATGTTCCGGCGGCGCTCTGCGAAACGCAGTACCGGATTTGCGCGCTCGCATGACGACATCACGGCGCTCGATGACCAGTTCGGCGAGATGCTGACGTCTCCAGTGCGTGACGCGCCGCCGACGGCGCGCGCCGCGTCGGCTCCCGGCGTCGAGCTGCCGCGATCCCAACCGGCAGCAGCGCCGGCGCGGGCGAGGCCGGCCAGGAACAGCGCTCCCGCCGCGCCGCAGCTCATCAAGCGGCCGGGTTATCTGGCTGTGCATAGCGTGGAAAAGAGTTTTGGCAGCCGCCAGGTCGTGCGCGGCGTCAGCATCTATGTGCGCCGTGGCGAAGCGGTCGGCCTGCTCGGGCCCAACGGCGCCGGCAAGACCACCGTGTTCTACATGATCACCGGGCTGATCAAGGCCGATCGCGGCGCCATCGAGCTCGATGGCCACGACGTCACCAAGCTGCCGATGTATCAGCGCGCGCGCCTTGGCATCGGCTATCTGCCGCAGGAAGCCTCGATCTTCCGCGGCCTGTCGGTCGAGCAGAACATCCGCGCGGTGCTCGAGGTGGTCGAGCCCTCGAAGAAGAAGCGTGAGCACGAGCTGGATTCGCTGCTCGACGAGTTCAACATCACGCGGCTGCGCAAGAGCCCGTCGATTGCGTTGTCCGGCGGCGAGCGCCGCCGCGTCGAGATTGCGCGCGCGCTGGCGACGCGCCCCAATTACATGCTGCTCGACGAGCCGTTCGCCGGCATCGACCCGATCGCGGTCGGCGACATCCAGGACCTCGTCCGCCATCTCACCAACCGCGGCATCGGCGTGCTCATCACCGACCACAATGTCCGCGAGACGCTCGGGCTGACCGACCGCGCCTATATAGTCTATGCCGGTGAAATCTTGACTGAGGGAAGCCCGGAGGAGATCGTTAATGATCCCGATGTACGTCGGCTTTACCTTGGCGAGGAATTCCGCCTCTAGCGCTATTTTCCAATCCGTCAAGCCGTGTACAAGGGCTTCGGACTAATATAAGCAAGAATCGAGCCAACTTTTAGGATCGTTCTTGCCTCCATGGCGCTGACCCAAAGACTAGAGTTCCGCCAGTCGCAGTCGCTGGTGATGACGCCGCAGCTGATGCAGGCGATCAAGCTGCTGCAACTGTCGAACCTGGATCTGTCGGCCTTTGTCGAGGAAGAGCTGGAGCGCAATCCGCTGCTGGAGCGGGCCGCCGACGGACCGGAGCCGCCGGTAGCCGGCGAGCCGGCCATGGAGCGGCCGGACTACGGCGATTCCGACGGTTCCAGCAGCTATGGGGACGACGGCGACGCCTCCGACATGGCCGCAGGCCCAGGCGGTGAGGCCGGCTTCGAGCCCGGCCAGGAGGAATGGCTGAACCGCGACCTCGGCAGCCGTGCCGAGATCGAGCAGACGCTCGATACCCGCCTCGACAACGTGTTTTCCGAGGAGCCGGCGGAAGCCGCGGCGCGTGCCGCGCAGGATGCGCCGCCATCGGTCTACACCGAATGGGGCGGCGGCGCCTCCAGCGACGACGAGTACAATCTCGAAGCTTTCGTGGCCGCCGAGCTGACGCTTGCCGACCACCTCGCCGAACAACTCGCGGTGGCGTTCTCGGCGCCGGCGCAGCGCATGATCGGGCAGTATCTGATCGACCTGGTCGACGACGCCGGCTACCTGCCGGCCGATCTCGGCCAGGCCGCCGAGCGGCTCGGTGCGTCGCAGCAAGCGGTCGACGAGGTCGTCGCGGTGCTGCAGAAATTCGATCCGCCGGGCGTATGCGCGCGAAACCTGAGCGAATGCCTCGCGATCCAGCTGCGCGAGCTCGATCGCTACGATCCGGCGATGCAGGCGCTGGTCGAGCATCTCGACCTGCTCGCCAAGCGCGACATCGCCGGCCTGCGAAAGCTCTGCGGCGTCGACGACGAAGACATCACCGACATGATCGCCGAGATCCGCCGGCTCGACCCGAAGCCCGGGCTGAAGTTCGGCACCGCGCGGACGCAGACCATGGTGCCCGACGTCTATGTGCGTCCGGGTCCCGACGGCGGCTGGCATGTCGAGCTCAACAGCGACACTCTGCCGCGCGTGCTGGTCAATCAGACTTATTACGCTGAGCTGTCGAAGACGATCCGCAAGGATGGTGACAAGTCGTATTTCACCGACTGCCTGCAGAATGCGACCTGGCTGGTCCGCGCGCTCGATCAGCGCGCCCGCACCATCCTGAAAGTCGCGACCGAAATCGTCCGCCAGCAGGATGGCTTCTTCACTTATGGCGTCGCGCATTTGCGGCCGCTCAATCTGAAGGCGGTCGCGGACGCGATCCAGATGCATGAATCGACGGTGTCGCGCGTCACCGCCAACAAATACATGGCGACCAATCGCGGCAGTTTTGAATTGAAGTATTTTTTCACCGCCTCGATCGCGTCGGCCGACGGCGGCGAGGCGCATTCGGCCGAGGCGGTGCGTCACCACATCAAGCAATTGATCGACGGCGAGGCCCCGTCGGCGATCCTGTCCGACGACACGATCGTGGAACGTTTGCGCGCCTCGGGCATTGATATCGCCCGCCGTACCGTCGCGAAGTATCGCGAGGCGATGCGGATACCATCCTCGGTGCAGCGCCGCCGTGACAAACAGAGCATGCTCGGTAATGCCCTTTCGGCTCCTGCCTCCTCGTCCGACCGGTCGCGCGACACAGCCTCCGTTTAGGTTACTTCTTGAGCGTGACCCCGTTCGGGTACGGATCGGGCCATGCGCGCGTTGCGTTCGCGCCAAATCGGGATAGTCTCAATCTTTCCAGGTCGAGCGTCGTCCAGAAAGGGAGGTAACCGGAAGCCCAGCAAGCATCATGCTCCTGCAAGAGTGATCGAGGCATCCAGCAATTGAGGCATCAAATGACCCTTCGAATCTCGGGAAAGAGCATCAGCATCGGCGAGGCGCTTCGCGCGCGCGTCAGCGAGCGCACCGACGAGGTCCTGCGAAAGTATTTTGATGGCAACTATTCGGGTCACATCACGCTGAGCAAGGATGGCTTCGGCTTCCGAACCGATTGCGCGCTGCATCTGGATTCCGGCATCACGCTGGAAGCCGAATCCAACGCCACCGACGCCTATGCCAGCGCGGACGCGGCGCTCTTGATGATCGAGAAGCGCCTGCGCCGCTACAAGAGCCGGCTCAAGGATCGCTCCGCCCGCAAGACCTACGCCGCGACTGCCGCGCTTGCCGAATTGAACGGCGTCGGGCTCGACGCGCCGAGCTACGTCATCGAGGCGCCCGAGAACGAGGACGAGGTCACCGAATACAGCCCGGTGATCATTGCCGAGGCAACCACCGCGCTGAAGCGGCTGTCGGTCAGCGAAGCCGTGATGGAGCTCGATCTGACCGGCGCCTCCTGCCTGGTGTTCCAGCATGGCGGCAGCGGCCGCTTGAACATCATTTACCGCCGTACGGACGGCAATGTCGGCTGGGTCGATCCGCCGGCGGTGAGCCCTTGAGGATAGTTGGCAGATGGCATTGACGTCCGAAGCCGGCCCTGCTTATGGTCCGCCGCCTCCAGGAACAAGGGAGGCGGAACAGGGTTCGCAGGTGTTGGCACCGCCGATACGTTGGAGTAGAAGCCCTGCCAACTGGACCCGGGCTAAGCCCGCATCCCACCTCATCTTCTTGACGCCGCCGCTGTAAAGCCTATTTCGCAACCTGACGGTCATTCACCTCGGAACGTCCCAATGCCGATTACCGATTTGGTCGCACCCGAGGCGATTCTCCCGGCTTTGAAAGTCATCAGCAAGAAGCAGGCGCTGCAGGAACTCGCTGCGCGTGCCTCCGCTCTGACCGGCCAGAACGAACGCGCCATCTTCGAGGTGCTGCTGCAGCGCGAGAAGCTCGGCACCACGGCGGTCGGCTATGGCGTCGCCATTCCGCACGGCAAGCTGCCCAAGCTGGAGAAGCTGTTCGGCTTCTTCGCCCGCCTCGAACGCCCGATCGATTTCGAGGCGATGGACGGCCAGCCGGTCGATCTGATCTTTCTGCTGCTCGCACCGGAAGGCGCCGGCGCCGACCACCTCAAGGCGCTGGCGCGGATCGCCCGCCTGTTGCGCGACCAGGACGTCGCCAAGAAGCTGCGTGCCTCGCGCGACGCCCAGGCGATCTACTCGGTGCTCGCATTGCCGCCGGCGAGCGCGGCGTAAGGCCGCCTGCCGTGCGATTTTGCGGGCGCTTGGCGGCCCGTGGTATAGTTCGTTCATGACGCGAACCGAAGCCCTCAGGAAGCTCCGTGACCAGGCCGATGCCATCAAGGCACTCGGGGCGACTTCGCTGTATCTATTTGGTTCGACTGCGCGCGACGAGGCTCGTGCCGGGAGTGATATTGATCTCTTCGTGGACTACGATCCTCGCAGCCGGTTCAATGCTCTCGATCTGGTCGCGACCAAGCGACTGCTCGAAGAGAGTCTCGGCGTCGAAGTCGATCTCACCACACGCAAAGGACTTCATCCACTGATTCGAGAGCGGATCGAGGCGGAGGCAACGCGGGTTTTCTGAATGATCGTGCGCTCCCCCTTGCTTCGTATCCACGACATGCTCGAAAGCATCCGTGGCATCGAAAAGGCGTTGGCAGGAAAATCCATCCGCGACTACGAGCGCTCGTGGCTGCTGCGCTCCGCAATTGAACGCGGAATCGAAGTCATTTCGGAAGCGAGCCGCCACCTCGGCAGCGAGTTAAAGGCTCAGCACAAGAATGTCCGCTGGAAAGACATCGCAGGCATAGGCAACATCTTGCGGCATGATTACCAGCGCGTTGACGCCACGATCATCTGGAAAGCGGTCAAGGATGATCTACCACCGCTGAAGGCCGCGCTGTTGGCGCTCAAGGCTTCATTGGAGTAGTCCGTAGCCCGGATGAAGCGAAGCGCAATCCGGGGCTACTCTAACTGCGGATAGTTCAGTCCCGGATTACGCTGCGCTCCATCCGGGCTACGGAGCGTTCGCAATTCTCTCAGCAGATCGTCGGCAGCAGACGGCGGACTTCGTCGAGCAGATCGGGGATAGCCTTCTCGTCATTGGCGAGATGCCGGAGCAGCGCGCTCTGGAACAGGCCGTCGAACAGCGCGTACAGCGCCGCCGGTGACGATGCCGGCCGCTTGTTGCCGAGCTCGGCGTAGCGCGTGGCGATGCGCCAGATCATCGCTTCCAGGCTCTTGTCGATCTCGAGCACGTCCTTGCGGAACGCCGGCTCGAACATCGCCTGCGAGCGCAGATCGTACCAGAGCCGATGCATGCGCGCTTCGTTCTCGAGCGTTGCCGCGAGCTTGGCGAGGAAGCCTTCGGTCAATTCGTCGCGGCTGCGTGCTGTCGTCACCACCTCGTCATAGCGCGTCACGCATTTCGCCTTGTAGTGGCGGACGCAGCAGCAGATCAAATCGAGCTTGTCGCTGAAGTAGTAGTGAAACACGCCGTGCGTGAATGCGGAGTTTTGCGCGATCTCGCGCAGGCTGGTGCGCGCGAAGCCGAGCTCGCCAAGCGTCTCCAGCGCGGCCTCCGCGAGCTCGACGCGCCGCGCGTTGAACTTCTCGTCGCGCAGCGCCTCGGCCGCTACGGCCACGCGTTGGGCCGCTCCTGTCGCTTGCCGCGCCATTCCGTGCCTTTCCTCTGCTTCTTCCCTTTAACAACTATACCGCGACGACCGCGGCGCGCTCCATCTCTTCACAACCATCCTCTTTGACACTTGTCAAATTCAGACTTGACAAGTGTCAAGTTCCTGGACGAGGGTTGGCGAAATAATTTGGACAACCGTCAAGACGGCTGACCAATCGACAAATTAGGAGGAAATGCACCGCCGGGCGCGCCAACGCTGCGCCCTGCCGACGCCGGCCGCGATCACCGTTGCGCTCCAAATGCGCAGGCCCCGGCCCGCGCTGCCTCTGTCAGCACCACCATCAATCGGCAAGCAAAGGGAGGACTACGTCATGAGTGGGAAGAGCCTTGAAGGCAGGAAAGCCCTGGTCACCGGCGGCGCCCGGGGGATTGGCGCGGCGATCGCGCAGGCATTGGCGCGGTCCGGCGCCGCGGTGATGATCGGTGACATTCTGGATGACGCCGGCAAGGCCAGCGCCGCCGAGATCGCCAAGGCCGGGGTCAAGACCGGCTTCGTCAAGCTCGACGTCACCGACGATGGGCAATGGGAGCGGGCCGCCGCAGCGACGGTCGAAACCCTCGGCGGCTTCGACATCCTGATCAACAATGCCGGCATCGAGATCACCTCGCTGGTCGCCGACATCAAGGCCGAGGACGCGCGCCGCATGTGCGACGTCAACATCGTCGGCACCGTGCTCGGCATGAAGCACGCCTTCCGCGCGATGCGGCCGGGCGGCGCCGCGGGCAAGGGCGGCGCGGTCGTCAACATCGCTTCGGTCGCGGCGACGATCGCCTTCCCGAGCATCGCGGTCTATTCCGGCACCAAATCCGCGGTCGACCGCATGACGCGGGTCGGCGCGATGGAAGCCGGCAAGCTCGGCTATGGCGTGCGCGTCAACTGCATCTATCCCGGCCTGATCCCGACCGACATGGGCCTGCAGCTCGCCAACGACATCGTGAAGATCGGTCTCGCGCCCGACGTCAACGCCGCTGTCGGCTCGGTGGTGGAGCAGACGCCGCTCGGCAAGCTCGCGGAGGTCTCCGACATCGCCGACGCCGCCGTGTTCCTGTGCTCGAACGATGCGCGATTCATCACCGGCATCGGCCTGCCGGTCGATGGCGGCATGGGCATGTAGCAACAAAGCCGACAACAAGCATTTCGGAGGATCGCAATGAGCGAGAAGAAGCCCGTCATCGTCTATGGCGCTTCCGGCTATACCGGCCGGCTGGTCTGCGAATATCTGCGCGAGTATAACATCCCCTTCATCGCCGCCGGCCGCAGCGCCGAGAAGCTCAACGTCGCGATGAAGTCGAACGTGGCCGGCATCGAGACCGCCGACTACGAGGTCGTGTCGGTGCCGCACACCGTGGCCGCGCTGACTGAATTGTTCAAGGGCGCCTCGGTGGTGCTCAACACCGTGGGCCCCTTCGCCAAGTTCGGTGGCGAGGTGGTACAGGCCTGCCTGGCTGCCAAGTGCCACTACACCGACACGACCGGTGAGCAGGACTGGCTGATCACGCTCGAGCATGAGTTTGGCACGAAATTCGCCAATGCCGGCCTGCTGCTGGCGCCGGGCATCGCGCAGATGTACACCACCGGCGAGATCGCTGCGCAGCTGTGCCTGGAAACGCCCGGCCTCGACACGCTCGATATCGCCGTGTTCTGGGGCGGCAGCCCGACCATCGCCTCGACGCAGACCATCCTGGTCAACGCCGCGATGGCCAAGGCCTACTACCTGGAGCAGAACAAGTACGTCGAGCATCAGCCCGATGCCGGCCTCTACAACCTCGCCATCCCCGGCCAGCACGAGCTGGCGCTGGCGCTGCCGTGGGGCGGCACATCGCACCCGGTGTGGTTCAAGCAGGATCCGCGCGTCGCCAACGTCAAGGTGCTGGGCGGCGTGTTCAATCGTGCGCTGATGCTGGGCGTGCCGCAGATCGTCGCCGCCGCGCTGGAGGCGACCAAGGACATGAAGCCCGACGAGCGCTACGCCGCCCTGGCGCAGACCGCTGCCGGCGTGATGAACACCATGCCGCCGCGCGAGAATCCGCGCGTCAACAAGTCGCTGGATTCGGTGTATGCCTCCGGCCCGCTGGGGCGCGCGCACTGCGTCATCTACGGCAACAGCAACTACAAGCAGACCGGCATGCTGCAGGCCTATGCTGCCGCGCATCTGCTGCAGCAGCCGCCCAAGCGCGTAGGCTTCGCCTCCGGCTGTCAGGCGTTCGGCCATCGCGAGCTGCTCGGGCAATTGCGCAGCTTCGGCCTGGTCGGCAAGCCGGTCCTGACCATGCATGATTGAGCTTGAGCCCCGCTCGGATCGGGGCTCAACACTCCGTTCCCTGAAGCGTTTTCGTTTTGCTCGAAAACGCACCGTCCGCGGGTGACGCAGTAGCGCGTCACCCGCCCCTTGCGCGAGACCTGCCATGCGCTTCATCGATTATCTCGATAAGGGTGCCTCGCTCGGCGCTGACGCGCCATGCCTCACGATGGACGGACGCGACCTCAGCTATGGCGAGGTGCAGCGGCTGAGCTACCGGATCGCGCGCGGGCTCGACCGGTCGGGCATCGCTCCCGGCGAGAAGGTCGCGATCCTGTCCGGCAACGATCCGCTCGCCTTCGCCTGCGTGTTCGGCATCTCGCGCGCGGCTGCCGTGTGGTGTCCGATCAATCCGCGCAACGAGGCGCCTGAGAACAAGTTCATCCTCGATCAGTTCGATTGCAGCCTGCTGCTGTTTCATTCGAGCTTTGCGCCGATGGTCGAGGCGGTCCGGCAGGACCTGCCCAAGCTGCGTGCGCTGGTCTGTCTCGACGCCGAGCTGCCGTTCGCGCCGTCATTCGACCGCTGGCTCGGCGGGCTCGCCGACGATGTCTATCAGCGCGCCACGATCGACGATCTCGCGATGATCCCGGGCACCGGCGGCACCACCGGCAAGCCGAAGGGCGTGATGCTGTCGGGACGCAACATCGAGGCGATGACCGCGCTGACCCTGATGGGCTACCCGTTCAAGGGCCGTCCGATTTATCTCGCGCTGGCGCCGCTGACGCATGCCGCCGGCGTGCTCTGTTTCCCCATCATGACGCTGGGCGGCCGCGTCGTGATCATGCACCACCCTGACATCGGCGAGTTCCTGGCGCTGATCGCGCGCTATCGCGTCACCCATACCTTCCTGCCGCCGACCGTGATCTACATGCTGCTCGATCATCCCGGGCTCGATGCGGCCGATCGCAGCTCGCTGCAATGTTTCTGGTACGGCGCAGCACCGATCTCGGCGACGCGGCTCGCCGAAGCCCTGAAGCGGATCGGGCCGATGGCGCAGCTGTTCGGCCAGACCGAGGCGCCGATGATGATTTCGATGATGCCGCCCGCCGATCACTACAATCCGGACGGCAGCATCGCGATGGAGCGACTCCCGTCCGCCGGGCGGATCGGCCCGCTGGTGCAGGCCGGCATCATGGATGGCGACGGCAAGCTGTTGCCGGCGGGATCGCGCGGCGAGATCGTGGTGCGCGGTTCGCTTGTCATGGAAGGCTACTACAAGAACCCCGAGGCCACGCGCGAGGCTTCGGCGCATGGCTGGCACCACACCGGCGATATCGGCTACATCGACGGCGACGGCTATCTCTATATCGTCGATCGCGCCAAGGACATGATCATCACCGGCGGCTTCAACGTGTATTCGATCGAGGTCGAGAACGCGTTGCGCGCCCACGAGGCGGTGCAGGATTGCGCCGTCATCGGATTGCCCGACGACAAATGGGGCGAGCGGATCGTCGCCGTGGTGCAGCCGCGCGTCGGCCACACTGTCGATGCGACCGCGCTCGCCGCCTTCGTCAAGCAGCAGATCGGCAGCATCAAGACGCCGAAGCAGATCGAGGTCTGGGACGATCTGCCGCGTTCCAAGGTCGGCAAGGTGCTGAAGCCGGACATCCGCAAGCGACTGGAGCCGCGGTTCTGATCCGCTTCGCGCGAAAGTGCCTTGTCCTGAACATGTATTGACAACCAGCCGGCGACGCCAGAAGACGGACGCGCGCAACATCGCGTGTGCGAACCAGGGATGACCGATGTCCCGCGATTTTCGCCTTGATCGCGTTCCCGTCGACGTTCTCGCTTACGAGCTCGCCGAAGAGAGGGCGAGTGCGCTCGGCCGCATGGGCCGCGCGCTGGAACAGGCGCTCGCCAGGCTGCGCGAGTTCGATGCCGCCCATCCGCACACCGAAGCACCTGCGCCCACACAGCAGGCACGGCGCCTCCTGGTGCGGGAGGCCGGCCATGCGCTCTGGATGTTCGTGGTGCAGCGGGAGGCCTGCGGGCTGCGCAACAACCGCATGCTGATGCGCGACTACAACGTGCCCGGCGAGGTGCAGCTCAGCATGGGCCCGATGCTCGCCACGTCGACCTCATCGCCATAAAAAATGCGCGGGCCGCCTCGGTGTCGAGGCCTGCCCGCGCATTGAATTCGCGGATGCTGAATTCAGCCGTAGATTTGCGTCAGTGGACGCTGACGGCCTGCAACTCGTTGCTCCATGCGTTCGCGACCGCGGCTTCGCGGCTGTCGGTCAGCATGATCGGCGTGCCGTCGGCGGCGTGCAGTGCGAACAGTTTGAGGCCCGGCGCGATCTTCGGCGCCTGCGGAAAGAGATCCGGCACGTCCTCGGAGCGGACCTGCTTCACATAGGCGATATGACCTTCGCCCAGATGGGCCAGCGCTTCCGGCGTGACGCTCTCGGATTCGATGGTGGTGGTACTCAGTTCACTCATGGTCTCGACTCCTCAGTCAGATAAGCGGTCGAGTCCGCTCGTTGTTTCTATTATTCGTGCTCATTGATAGCGATTGTCTTAATGACCCGTTCAGGTTCCGGCCTGGCCAGGTCAATCGACAACAACCCGTTCTTCAGATCCGCGCCCAGCACCTGCATCCCCTCCGCCAGCACGAAGGTGCGCTGGAAGTGGCGCGCGGCGATGCCGCGATGGATGTATTGCCGAGCCTTGTCGTCCTGCTGGCGGCCGCGGATGACGAGCTGATTTTCCTCAATAGTTACATCGAGTTGGTCGCGGGTGAAGCCCGCCACCGCCAAGGTGATGCGCAGCCGCTCAGGCTGCCCGTTGGTACGGTCGCACCGCTCGATGTTATACGGAGGATAGCCGTCGGCGCCCTTCACGACGCGGTCGAGCGCACGCTCGATCTCGTCGAATCCCAGAAGGAACGGACTAGACAACGATGGAACACGAGACATTACAAAGTCCTCTCGAAGCGACTTTGAGGGGCCCTTGCGGCGCCCCATGCAACCGGCGGGCCGTCTGGCCTCCGGTCAGTGAGGGATATGGGGGCGATCTGGATAGCGTTCAAGCAGCCCCGAAACCAGCCTAAACGCCCGCAACATGGGGGTAAATTCTTCCCGATCGGTTACTCCCCGACGCGCTTGCGGCCGTCGGCGGTAAAAAGATGCAGCTTGTCGCGGGGGGCGACGGCCCGGATCCGTTCGCCGATGGCGGGACCCGAGACGCCGGGAACCCGGACGATCACCTCGCCGGGCGGCAGCTCGCCCGGATTGGTGGCAACGCCCTGCTCCTCGCGCTGGCGGCTGCCATAGACGAAGGTCTCGGCGCCGACATGCTCGATCGCCTCGACCGTGAGGCCAAGCGCGACGCCGCCGGATCCGGTCTCGCTCGAGATCACGAAATCCTCCGGCCGGATCCCGACAATGCCGGCGCCGTCGGCGCCCGTGATCTGGGACTTCAGCTCGTCCGCACGCAGCGGCATCAGGTTCATCGGCGGCGCGCCGATGAAGGAGGCGACGAAGGTGGTCGCCGGCTTCTGGTAGATGTCCAGCGGATTACCGATCTGCTCGACCTGCCCGCCGTTCATGACGACGAGGATGTCGGCGAGCGTCATCGCCTCGAGCTGGTCGTGGGTGACGTAGATCGATGTGGTGTTGAGCCGGCGCTGCAGCTTGCGGATCTCGACCCGCATCGCGATGCGCAGCTTGGCGTCGAGGTTCGACAGCGGCTCGTCGAACAGGAACACTTTCGGCTGGCGCACGATGGCGCGGCCCATCGCGACGCGCTGGCGCTGGCCGCCGGAAAGCTGGCGCGGCTTGCGCTCCAGCATCGGCGAGAGCTCGAGGACGCGCGCGGCTTCCTCGACGCGGGTCTTGATCTCGGCCTCGGCCATGCCGCGGTTGCGCAGGCCGTAGGCCATGTTGTTGTAGACGCTCATATGCGGATAGAGCGCGTAGTTCTGGAACACCATCGCGATGTCGCGATCAGCAGGCTCGACCTGGTTGACGACGCGGCCGCCGATGTCGATCTCGCCGCCGGTGATGGTCTCGAGCCCCGCGACCATGCGGAGCAGCGTGGACTTGCCGCAGCCGGATGGGCCGACCAGCACGCAGAACTGGCCGTCGCCGACGTCGACATCGACGCCCTTGATGGCCTCGAAGCCGCCGGGATAGGTCTTGCGGACGCTGCGCAGTGTGACGTTAGCCATTACTTTTCCGTCTCCACCAATCCGCGCACGAACAGTTTCTGCATCACGACGACGACGAACACCGGCGGCAGCATCGCGAGCAACGCGGTCGCCATCACGATCGGCCATTCGGTCAGCGCATCGGTCGTCGTGATCATCTTGCGGATGCCGACCTGGATGGTCTGCATGTCGTCGCGCGTCGTGATTAACAACGGCCAGAGGTACTGATTCCAGCCGAGGATGAAGAGGATCACGAACAGCGCGGCCATGTTGGTGCGCGACAGCGGCAGCAGCGTATCCCAGAAGAAGCGGAACGGGCCTGCGCCGTCGATGCGGGAAGCCTCCAGCAATTCATCCGGCACGGTCATGAAGAACTGGCGGAACAGCAGCGTCGCGGTCGCTGACGCAATCAGCGGCAGCGACAGGCCGGCATAGCTGTCGAGCAGATGCAGATCGGCGACGATCTTGTAGGTCGGATAGATGCGTACCTCGACCGGCAGCATCAAGGTGATGAAGATGATCCAGAAGATCGCCATCCGGAACGGAAACCGGAAATACACGATCGCGTAGGCCGAGATGATCGAGATCGCGATTTTGCCGACCGCGATCAAGAGCGCCATGACCAGCGAGTTCAGCATCATGTTCAGCACCGGCTCGCGGGTCGAGCCGCTCGTGCCGACAAACAGCGTCTGGTAGTAGGTCTGGAGGAAATGGCCGCCGGGCAGCAGCGACATCTGGCCGTTGGCGATGACGGCGTTGTCCTGGGTCGAGGCGACCAGCGCGAGATAGACCGGGAAGGCGACGATCGCGATCCCGATCCACAGGATGGCGTGAGCCAGGTAGCGCTGGAAGCCTTCCTCCTCGACCATCAGTAGGTCACCTTGCGTTCGACGAAGCGGAACTGGATCGCCGTCAGCATGACGACGATGACCATCAGGATGACCGACTGCGCCGCCGACGAGCCGAGATTGCCGCCGAGCAGGCCGTCCGTATAGACCTTGTAGACCAGCGTCTCGGTCGCCTTGCCGGGACCGCCGCGGGTCATGGTGTCGATGATGCCGAAAGTGTCGAAGAAGGCGTAGACGATGTTGATGACCAAGAGGAAGAAGATGGTCGGCGACAACAGCGGGAAGATCACGGTCCAGAACCGCCGCATCGGCCGGGCGCCGTCGATCGCGGCGGCCTCGATCACGCTCTTCGGGATGCTCTGCAGCCCGGCGAGGAAGAACAGGAAATTGTAGGAGATCTGCTTCCAGGCCGCGGCGAGGATGATCAGGGCTGCCGCCTGGTTGCCGTCGAGCAGCGGATTCCAGTCGATGCCCATGGCGCGCAGATAGCGCGACAGCACGCCGAGCGAGGGGTGCAGCATGAACACCCAGAGCACGCCGACCACCGGCGGGGCCACCGCATAGGGCCAGATCAGCAGCGTGCGATACAGCGTCGAGCCGCGCAGTGGCCTGTCAGCCATGACAGCGAGCAGCAGCGCGAAGGACAGCGATGAGACCGCGATCGCGAACGAGAACACGAAGGTTCGGACGATCGCCTCGAAATAGGCCGGCTCCTTGAACAGCTCGAGATAGTTCTCGAACCAGACGAAGCTGGTGGAGAGACCGAAAGCGTCCTGCAGCAGGAAGGACTGGATCACCGCCTGCACGGCCGGCCAGTAGAAAAAGATCAGGACGATCGCGAGTTGCGGGGCAACCAGCGCGTAAGGCAATAGCTTTGACTGGAAAATCGCTTGCTTTTGCATGGGCTCGGAAGAAGGGCAGGCCGCGGATGCGGCCCGCCGGTTGATCGCCCTAAAGCGCGATGAGATGAGGTTGGATCGTCATCGCGCTTTAGCTTGTCATCTGGGCATGGTGGAAAACCGCTTCGCGCTTTTCCGGATCGTGCCCGAAGGCATCATGTCAGCGGACGGCGGTCTTTTCAAACTGCCGCAGCATCTGGTTGCCGCGCTCGACGGCGGCGTCCAGCGCCTGCTTGGCGGTCTTCTTGCCGGCCAGCGCCTGCTCGATCTCCTCCGACCACATGTCGCGCAGCTGCACCATGTTGCCGAGGCGCAGACCGCGGGAATTCGCGGTCGGCTCCTTGTTGGTGAGCTCGAGCAGCGGGGTCTCGAGATAGGGCTGGTCCTTGTAGAAGCCTTCTTCCTTGGCCTTGGCATAGGCGGCCTTGGTGATCGGCAGATAGCCCGAGGCCTTGTGGATCCAGACCTGGCGGTCGGTGTCCGAGAGGAAGGTCAGGAACTTGGCCACGCCCTTGTATTCCTCGGCCGACTTGCCGCCCATCACCCAGAGCGAGGCGCCGCCGATGATCGAGTTCTGCGGCGCGCCCTTGGCGTCGGGATAATACGGCATCGGTGCTGCGGTGAAGTTGAACTTGGCCTGCGCCTTGACGTTGCCGAAGAACGCCGAAGAGGTCAGGTAGATCGGGCATTCGCCCGAGGTGAAGCGGCCTTCGCCGGTGTTGGTGCGGCCGGCATAGTCGTAGGTCTTGTCCTTCTGCAGCTCGACGAGGTTCTCGAGATGCTTGACCTGCAGCGGGCCGTTGAATTCGAGCACGGTGTCGAAGCCGTCGAGGCCGTTGGCCTTGCTGGCGAGCGGCACATTGTGCCAGGCCGAGAGCTGTTCGAGATTGACCCAGGTGACCCACGAGCCGGAGAAGCCGCAGGTGTTATAGCCGGCTGCCTTCAGCTTCTTGGCGTCGTCGAACACTTGCGGCCAGGTCTTCGGAATCTCCGCGATGTTGGCCTTCTTCAGCGCATCGAGATTGATCCACATCACCGTCGACGACGAGTTGAAGGGGAACGACAGCATCTCGCCCTTGGAGGTCGAGTAGTAGCCGGTGATCGCGGGCAGATAGACGCCCGGATCGAACTTCTCGCCGGCGTCGGCCATCAGCTTGTAGACCGGCTTGACGGCGCCGGTGGCGGCCATCATCGTCGCGGTGCCGACCTCGAACACCTGCATGATATGCGGCGCGTTGCCGGCGCGGAACGCGGCGATGCCGGCGTTCATGGTGTCGGCATAGCCGCCCTTGTAGGTCGGGATCACCTTGTAGTCGGATTGCGAGGCGTTGAAGTCGTTGGCCAGCTTGACGATGACGTCGTTGTTGGCGCCGGTCATCGCGTGCCACCACTGGATCTCGGTCACCGCGAACGCGGGCGACGCGAATGCGAGCGCGGCAGCGGCTGCCGCGGCAGCGCCTAGTCGTCGAAAGAACATCAAAACCCCTCCCAATTGGAACATCATCTTTCGTTGCGCGCGTTATCAGCGCCGGATGACGTTCAAATGACCGTATAAACGAAAGTCATGGTAGGGGGGAAGCCGAAGCGAAGGGAAGCGGTAAAAAAGGCGAAGACCGCAGCCGCATCCGTGCGGTGCAACGCCGGCCGCGACGTTGCACCGCAGTGTTGATGCGTCGGCCGGTTCGAGACGGGCCGACGCTCCAGCTTTGTCCTGACGCGAACCGGTGCCCATCCCGCATCACGTGCGGGACGGGCTCGAAAACGTCTTTAGCGCTTGCGCTGGGGACCGCAGACCACGCCTTTTTCAACCAGGCCGTTGATCTCGTCCTTCGAGTAGCCGAACTCGCCAAGCACTTCCGCGGCGTGCTGGCTGAACTTCGGCGGCGTACGGCGCAGGTTCGGCTTGGTGCGTTCGAGGCGGATCGGCGAGGCGACGCCCTTGTACCAATCCTTCTCGATGACGTCGCCGCGATGAATGGTGTGCGGGTTGGTCAGCGCCTGGTCGATCTTCTGCACCGGGCCGGCCGGCAGGCCGGCGGCGAGCAGCCGATTGCACAGCGGCTCGGCCTCGTGCTGGCTGAACACCGCGGCCAGTTCGACGCGCAGCGCATCGCGGTTGGCGATGCGGTCCTTGTTGCGGGCAAAGCGCGGGTCGGTGCCGAGTTCGGGCTTGCCAATCTCCTTGGCGAGCTTGCGGAAGGTTCCGTCATTGCCGACGCCGATGAAGATGTTGTCGGTCTTGGTCGGGAAGATCGCGTAAGGAACGAGGTTGGGATGCTCGTTGCCGGTGAGCGACGGCGGCTTGCCATGCATGAAGTAGTTCGCGGTGTGCGGATGCATGATCGCGAGCCCGGTCTCGTACAGCGTCGTCTCGATGAACTGGCCGAGCCCTGAGCGCTGCCGCTCCGACAGCGCCATCAGGATGCCGATCGTGGCGTAGAGCCCGGTGGTGATGTCGACCAGCGGCACGCCGATCCGCATCGGACCGCTCTCCGGCGAGCCGGTCGCCGCGATCATGCCGGTCATCGCCTGGATGATCGCGTCATAGCCGGGATTGCCGCCGCGCGGGCCGTCGGCGCCGAAGCCGGAGATCCGGCAATGCACGAGGCGCGGAAATTTCGCGCGCAGCACGTCGTTGCCGATGCCCCATTTGTCGAGCGTGCCCGGCTTGAAATTCTCGATCAGCACGTCGGCGGTCTCGAGCATCTTCATCAGCACCGCGCGTCCGCCCTCGGAAGCGAGGTCGAGGCCGATCGAGCGCTTGTTGCGGTTGATGCCGACGAAATAGGCCGCGTCCTCGTCATGGAACGGAGGACCCCAGTCGCGCACCTCGTCGCCGGCGGGCGGCTCGACCTTGATCACGTCGGCGCCGTGGTCGGCGAGAATCTGGGTGCAATACGGACCGCCGAGCACGCGCGTCAGATCGATCACGCGCAGGCCGCTCATCGCGCCCGTAGCCGCTGGGGTATTCATGGAAACAACCTTCGCTCAGTTGGGATCAGATAACGAGGGTCCCAGAGCTAACGGTCTTCAGCCGGGGCAGCAATGCTTCCGTCGGCGCAGGCCCATGCAGCAGGCGGCGCATGCGTTCGCCAAGCGAACCAGCCGCTGAAAGAGCAATGGTCCGCCACGTGTCGCGGCGGACCATTGCGTGATGTGGAACTAGACGACGCTCAGCTTGACGTCGACATTGCCGCGGGTCGCGTTGGAATAGGGGCACACCTGGTGGGCCTTCTCGACCAGCGCTTCGGCATCGTTGCGCGCAAGGCCGGGCAGCGACACCGCGAGCTCGACGGCGAGGCCGAAGCCGCCTTCCGAGCGCGGGCCGATGCCGACCGTCGAGGTCACCGAGGCGTCGGCGGGAACCTTGGGGCCGCCCTGCGAGGCCACGAACTTCATCGCGCCGATGAAGCAGGCGGCATAGCCGGCCGCGAACAGCTGCTCCGGATTGTTGCCGGCACCGCCGCCGCCACCGAGCTCCTTCGGGGTCGTGAGCTTGACGTCGAGTGCGCCGTCGAGCGTCGCCGCATGGCCGTCGCGGCCGCCGGTTGCCTTGGCGCTGGTCTTGTAGAGCACGTTCACAGACATCGTGGTCTCCCTTGGTGGGTTGGGCTTGAATTCGATGACGCATGTATTGCACGCAAATAGATTGCGCACAATATAAAATATGCGGTCTCACATTTAATTGTTCGCAATTGAATCCGCGGTCCCGTGAGCCCAGAATGACCCGGAAACGAGATGGATTCGATGGGAATCATGGCCAGGAAACCGACGGCCGCGGATCAGGCGCTGCGGCTCGACAATCAGATCTGCTTTGCGGTCTATTCGACCGCGCACGCCTTCAACCGCGTCTACAAGCCGCTGCTCGACCGGCTCGGGCTGACCTATCCGCAGTATCTCGTGATGCTGGCGCTGTGGGAGCGCGACGACGTCGCGGTGAAGGACCTCGGCGAGCGCCTGTTCCTGGATTCCGGCACGCTGACGCCGCTCCTGAAGCGGCTGGAGGCGGCGGAGTTGATCAGGCGGACCCGCAGCACCGCGGACGAGCGGGTGGTGCTGATCGCGCTGACGCCGCAGGGCCACGCGCTGCGCGAAAAGGCCAAGGCCGTGCCGCAGTCGATCCTCGCGGCCTCGGACTGCACCGTCGGCGAACTGATGGCGATGAAGGACGAGATCGTCGCGCTGCGCGACCGGCTGAATGCGGTGCTGGGGGAGTAGGGGGCGGGCGGGGCGGTTAGAGGCGTTTCTTGGCGAAGGCGCGGCCGGAGTGGGATTTGAGATATTTCTCGAACGCCAACGCTTTGTACTTGTCGGGAAATGCGCAGTACCAGACCAAGTCCCACGGCATAAATTTTGAGGTGTGCGCCGATTTGCCGGCGTTGTGCTCAGGAATCCGGCGCTTCAGATCTTCGGTCGCGCCGACATATTCCTGATCAGGGAAGTTGATGCTGCGGAGGATGTAGACGTACCACATTCGCATCCACTGAAGCCGGACGGGAGTAGAGCCCTTGGCAGTCCGTCTTCGCCCTTCGGGCTACGCCGGACACCACGCTTCGCCCTTCAGGCAACTCGTGGCTGCGCCACGCGTACCACGTAGCGCATCGCAGTTACTAATAAGATAAGTCGGCCAGTTGATCCAGTCCGTCTTCGCCCTTCGGGCTACGCCGGACACCACGCTTCGCCCTTCGGGCAACTCGTGGCTGCGCCACGCGTAGCCCGAAGGGCGAAGCGTGGTGGAGCCAGGCGGGATCGAACCGCCGACCTCTTGCATGCCATGCAAGCGCTCTCCCAGCTGAGCTATGGCCCCTTATCCCGTTGGGATGATCCTGGGGGATCAATCCCGGTCCGCGCGGCCTAGACGACTCGCGCGGCAGCACCGTTGATCATAGATCGGCGCCGATCTCAAGTCTCTTCGTCGCCTCCGACGTCACCAATGATGTCGGTGACGTCCTCATCGCCCTCTTCCTCGTCGGCGATGAAGGTCGAATCGTCGTCGTCATCGTCGTCGATGGTCTCATCGACCTCGATATCGTCCTCGGATTCGGGAACCTGGGCCTTGACCTTCCCGGTGTTCTCCTCGGCATCGGCCTCCTCGAGCGAGACCATCTCCTCGGCCTCGGCGGGCTCCGGCATGTCGGCTGCGGTCGCAGGCGAACTGACGGTGGCGCCCCGGCCCCGCGGCGGGGCGATCGGCGCGATCGGCACGACTTCGCCGGTATAGGGCGAGATCACCGGATTCTTGTTGAGGTCGTAGAACTTCTTGCCCGTGGTCGGGCAAATGCGCTTGGTTCCGAGCTCGGACTTGGCCACGTGGTAATCCCAGAATTTTCCTGAAAAACGGAGCTTCACTTGGCTAGTTGAGGAGCCGCTGTCAATAGCGGTCTGCGCGCATTTGACGGGCGCGTGACGCGGTGTTGCCTATGTGATACCTGCCGCGACGCGAGAGGACACAATCTTGGCCCATTCTGACACCCCGACCTCGCTGGAATCGCGCGCGTGCGGCCCCCTGGCCGGCACGGTCCGCGTTCCCGGCGACAAATCGATTTCCCACCGCGCCCTGATCCTGGGGGCGCTTTCGGTCGGCGAAACCCGCATTTCCGGCCTCCTGGAGGGCGAGGACGTCCTCAACACCGCCAAATCCATGCGTGCCTTGGGCGCCAAAGTGGAGCGGACGGCGCCGTTTACCTGGTCGGTGTCCGGCGTCGGGGTCGGCGGCTTCGCCCAGCCTGCCGCGCCGCTCGATTTCGGCAACTCCGGCACCGGCTGCCGGCTGGTGATGGGCGCGGTGGCCGGCTGCCCGATCGCCGCCATTTTCGACGGCGACGCCTCGCTGCGCTCGCGGCCGATGCGCCGCATCCTCGACCCGCTGGAGCTGATGGGCGCCCGAACCAGCGACATCAGGGAGGGCGGCCGGCTGCCGCTCACCCTGCACGGCGCCCGCTATCCGGTGCCGATCGTCTACAAGACGCCGGTCGCCTCGGCCCAGATCAAGTCCGCAGTGTTGCTGGCGGGGCTTTCCGCGCCCGGTATCACCACCGTGATCGAGCAGGAGGCGAGCCGCGACCACACCGAGCTGATGCTGAAGCATTTCGGCGCCGAGATCTCCTCGGAGAAGGAGGGCAGCCACGGCAGGCGAATCTCGCTGCACGGCGAGCCCGAGCTGCACGGCGCCAGCGTCGTGGTGCCCGCCGATCCGTCCTCCGCGTCATTCCCGATCGTGGCCGCGCTGATCGTCGCAGGTTCCGATGTCGTGTTCTCCGACGTGATGACCAATCCGCTGCGCACCGGCCTGTTCACCACGCTGCGCGAGATGGGCGCCTCGATCGAGGAGAGCGATGTGCGCGGCGATGCCGGCGAGCCGATGGCGCAGCTGCGCGTGCGCGCCTCGAAGCTGAAGGGTGTCGAAGTGCCGCCGGAGCGCGCGCCGTCGATGATCGACGAGTATCTGGTGCTGGCGGTCGCGGCCGCCTTCGCCGAGGGCACCACGATCATGCGCGGCCTGCAGGAGCTGCGCGTCAAGGAATCCGACCGCCTTGAAGCCACCGCCGACATGCTGCGGGTCAACGGCGTCAAGGTCGAGGTCTCCGGCGACGATCTGATCGTCGAGGGCCGCGGCCATGTTCCAGGCGGCGGCCTCGTTGCCACGCATATGGATCACCGCATCGCGATGTCGGCGCTCGTGATGGGCTGCGCCTCCGATCGGCCGGTGAAAATCGACGATACCGCCTTCATCGCCACCAGTTTTCCGGATTTCATCCCGATGATGCGCGCGCTCGGAGCTGATTTCGCATGATCATCGCCATCGACGGACCCGCCGCCTCGGGCAAGGGCACGCTCGGCAAGCGGCTCGCCCACCACTACGGCTATCGTCATCTCGACACCGGCGTGATCTACCGTGCGGTGGCCTATGCGATGATTCAAGCTGGTGCCGAGCTCAGCAACGAGGTGCTGGCCGTGGCTGCGGCGCTCGAGCTCGACCCCGAAAAGTTCGGCAATCCGATCCTGAAGACCCAGAAGGTCGGCGATGCCGCCTCCGTGGTGTCGGCGATTCCGCAGGTTCGCGAGGTGCTGGTGAACTTCCAGCGCCAGTTCGCCGCCGATCCGCCCGGTGCGGTGCTGGACGGACGCGACATCGGCACCGTGATCTGCCCGGATGCCGACGTGAAGATCTTCGTGGTCGCCGACCCCCGCGTGCGAGCACGGCGGCGCACGCTGGAGGCGCGCGCCCGCGGCGAGGACGCCGACGAAGAGGCGGTGCTCGCCGACATCCTCAAGCGCGACGAGCGGGACAAGAACCGGGCGATTGCGCCTCTGCGGCCGGCTCCGGACGCCCACACGCTGGACAATTCGAACCTCGATATCGAGGCCGGCGTGCGTGCCGCCATCGCCATCGTCGAGGCTGTGCGCGCCAGGCGCTAGAATCGCGGGCCGTCGCGGCGCTTTCGGCCCGAAAACCCAGCAAAATGGGGCATTTCCTGCTTGCCGAAAGTCGCATGCAGGGCTATATCAGCGCCGTTCGGAGCAGCATCGACGATGTCGAGGCCGTGTCTGAGCGGGCCGGCGATGGGTTTGAACTATTCCTCAAACGAAACCAACGCCGCATCTGGAGGAACGCCCGCTCCCAGGTCTTGCAGTCGATATTTTCGTTTCAGGCTCCGGATCAATCATACGTACCGAACGTGCAGTCTTGCTGCCGGCCCGCTGTTGCACCTCCTGCAATGAGCGGTCGTCAGGGTTTGCGGAACCCCGACACTTCACGCACGGTGCGCCCATCAACCCGAACGGCCGGCGAGATCCCGCATCTGGAGAACAAATGGTTTCGAATTCTGCGTCTTCCTATACTCCCACCCGCGATGACTTCGCGGCGATGCTTGATGAGTCCTTTGCCGGCGGCAATTTGCAGGAAAGCTCGGTCATCAAGGGCAAGGTGGTTGCAATTGAGAAGGACATGGCCGTCATCGACGTCGGCCTGAAGACTGAAGGTCGCGTTGCGCTGCGCGAATTCGCCGGCCCCGGCCGTGAAAGCGATCTCAAGGTCGGTGACGAAGTCGAGGTGTTCCTCGACCGTATCGAGAATGCGCTCGGCGAAGCCGTGCTGTCGCGCGACAAGGCGCGCCGCGAGGAAAGCTGGGGCAAGCTCGAGAAGGCGTTCCAGAACAACGAAAAGGTCAACGGCGTCATCTTCAACCAGGTCAAGGGCGGCTTCACGGTCGACCTCGACGGTGCGGTGGCCTTCCTGCCGCGCTCGCAGGTCGACATTCGTCCGATCCGCGACGTTGCGCCGCTGATGAACAATTCGCAGCCGTTCCAGATCCTCAAGATGGACCGCCGCCGCGGCAACATCGTGGTGTCGCGCCGCACGGTTCTCGAAGAGACCCGCGCCGAGCAGCGCCAGGAGCTGGTGCAGAACCTCGAAGAGGGTCAGGTGATCGACGGCGTGGTCAAGAACATCACCGATTACGGTGCGTTCGTTGATCTCGGCGGCATCGACGGCCTGCTGCACGTGACCGATATCGCCTGGCGCCGCGTCAACCACCCAACCGAGGTGCTGACCATCGGCCAGACCGTGAAGGTCAAGATCATCAAGATCAACCACGAGACGCACCGCATCTCGCTCGGCATGAAGCAGCTGCTGGATGATCCGTGGCAGGGCATCGAAGGCAAGTACCCGCTGGGTGCCCGCTTCACCGGCCGCGTCACCAACATCACCGACTACGGCGCGTTCGTCGAGCTCGAGCCGGGCATCGAAGGTCTGATCCACGTCTCCGAGATGTCGTGGACCAAGAAGAACATGCACCCCGGCAAGATCGTTTCGACCTCGCAGGAAGTCGAAGTGCAGGTGCTGGAAGTGGATTCGGTCAAGCGCCGCATCTCGCTCGGTCTCAAGCAGACCATGCGCAATCCCTGGGAAGTCTTCGTCGAGAAGTTCCCGGTTGGTTCGGTGGTCGAGGGCGAGGTCAAGAACAAGACCGAGTTCGGTCTGTTCCTGGGTCTCGAGGGCGATGTCGACGGCATGGTCCACCTCTCCGACCTCGACTGGAAGCTTCCGGGCGAGCAGGTCATCGACAACTTCAAGAAGGGCGACATGGTCAAGGCCGTGGTGCTCGATGTCGATGTCGAGAAGGAGCGCATCTCGCTCGGCGTCAAGCAGCTCGAAGGCGACCCCTTCGCCGAGCCGGGCGACGTCAAGAAGGGCGCGGTCGTGACCTGCGAAGTGCTCGAAGTGAAGGAGAGCGGCATCGAGGTCCGGATTTCGGGCACCGAGTTCACCACCTTCATCAAGCGGTCCGAGCTGGCCCGCGACCGCAACGACCAGCGCGCCGAGCGCTTCGCCGTCGGCGAGAAGGTCGATGCCCGCGTCATCCAGTTCGACAAGAAGGCCCGCAAGGTGCAGGTCTCGATCAAGGCGCTGGAAGTCGCCGAAGAGAAGGAAGCCATCGCGCAGTACGGCTCCTCCGACTCGGGTGCGACGCTTGGCGATATCCTCGGCACCGCGCTGAAGAACCGCGGCACCGACAAGTAAGCGTTCGCGCGATTTGAGCGAACAATCGGGGCCCCGGCGCAAGCCGGGGCCCTTTGCTTTGGGGCATCCGTAGCCCGGATGAAGCGAAGCGAAATCCGGGACTTTCTATCCGTGCTGCTGAAGCCTCCCGGATTACGCTTCGCTTCATCCGGGCTACGGATTTGTCTTCCCCTTCCCCCTGAAAGGGGGAAGGACGGGATGGGGGTCCAGCCACAGGCGATGCTGCTCATGGAGAGAGCTGATCCCCACCCGCTTTGCTCTGGCGAGCAAAGCGACCTCCCCTTTTCAAGGGGAGGTTAGGGCGCGGCCGGGATCAAGCGCACGTGCACCCGGGCTACAAGTGCCTCCGAATACCGGGCCTTGTTTTCTTCATATTGCGTCGCAATTGATGTATTTGGCTAAGCTGATAGTGACGCTGCGACTGCAAAACGCGCGGATTGCACGCTGACCATTTCTGGAGAGATCGGATGTCGCTGGATTCAGACGTGATCGTCGATCGCCGCCGCATCAGGCGCAAACTGACGTTCTGGCGCGTCGCCGCCGCGGTCATTGCGATCGCGGCCATCGTCGGCGTGGGCGTGGTCGCCGCCGGCGGACGCGGCACCTTTTCGACATCGAACACGATCGCGCGGGTCAATATCGACGGACTGATCCGCAGCGACCAGGATCGCGTCGAGGCGCTGGAGCGGCTCGGCAAGTCGAGCTATGCGGCTGTTGTCGTGCACATCAATTCGCCCGGCGGCACCACCGCGGGCTCCGAGCAGCTCTACGACTCGCTGATGCAGCTGAAGGCGAAGAAGCCGCTTGTCGTCGTGGTCGAGGGATTGGCCGCCTCGGGCGGCTACATCACGGCGATCGCCTCCGATCATATCGTCGCCCAGCAGACCTCGCTGGTCGGCTCGATCGGCGTTCTGTTCCAGTATCCGAACGTTTCGGAATTGCTCAAGACTGTCGGCGTGAAGATGGAGGAGATCAAATCTTCCCCGCTGAAGGCGGCGCCCAACGGCTTCGAGCCGACCAGCCCGGAGGCCCGCGCCGCGATCGACGGTCTCGTCAAGGATTCCTATGCATGGTTCCGTGGATTGGTGAAGCAACGGCGCGGCATGGACGATGACCTGCTGGAGAAGGTGGCGGACGGTCGCGTCTTCACCGGCCGGCAGGCGGTCGATCTCAAGCTGGTCGATCAGCTGGGGGACGAGAAGACCGCGATCGCCTGGCTGGTTGCCGAGAAGAAGGTCAAAAGCGACCTGCCGGTGCGCAATTACAAGCTTAATCCGCGGTTCGGCGATCTGACCTTCCTGCGCACGGCGGCGTCCGTGACGCTCGATGCGTTCGGTCTTGGTGCCATCGCGCGGCGGATCGAGCAGGGCGGCTTGGCCGAGGCAGTCGACCGGTTCGGGCTTGACGGCATGCTGGCGCTGTGGAGCCCGGCTGGAACCAATTGATCGGCTGCCAAAGGCGTGCTCGTCAGGCTATTCCCGCTTTGCGGGAATCGCCGCATGCCCCAATTGGGCTATTTGTCACGTGATTTCACGACGCTCTAAATCGATTTAGCGTCTTGACAGTGCACGGCATTTTCACGGAAATGGGTTTCCGCAAGAGCCCGGATCCCACTTTCGATGATCAAATCCGAACTTGTTCAGCGCATCGCCGAGCACAACCCGCACCTCTATCAGCGGGATGTCGAGAACATTGTGAATGCGATTCTCGATGAAATCGTCGCGGCGCTGGCACGTGGCGACCGTGTCGAGCTGCGTGGTTTCGGCGCATTCTCGGTGAAGCACCGCCCGGCGCGCGCCGGCCGCAATCCACGCACCGGCGAGCATGTGCCGGTCGACCAGAAGAGCGTGCCGTTCTTCAAGACCGGCAAGGAAATGCGCGAGCGTCTCAACCGCGACGTGACCGAGGCGGGCGCCGCCAAGGTCGATGCGCCCAAGGCTGATGCTTAAGGTCGACGCCTAAGGCGCGACGTCAGGCGTTGCCGTGCTGCGGGTGATATGCCCGCATTTGCTCCATCGCTGCGAGAGATGGTCATGCGAAAGTTCTTCACGGCAGTGGTCGTCATTCCGCTCGGACTGATCTTCATCATTTTTGCAGTCGCCAACCGTCACTGGGTGACGGTGTCGTTCGATCCCTTCAATTCGGTGACCCCCACGGTTGCGGTCACGCTGCCGCTGTTCGTCGTCATTATCGCCTCCGCGATCCTGGGCGTGATCGCGGGCGGCATCGGAACCTGGTTCAAGCAAGGGCGCTGGCGCCGCGCGGCCCGGCAGCATGAGGCTGACGCCCGCCATGTCCGCGCCGAGCTCGCCGAGCTCAGGGCCGCCGCCTCCCGGGACGACGCGCAGCGCCGTCCGGCGCCGGCCCAGCTCGGTTTCTACGGGGCCGCCGGGCGAGACAAGCAGGGCGCGACGTTGTAGAACCCGCCCCGTCGGACCGGGATCCACCCCGGTTCCGGCCGCCCGAAAACCCGTTTTGAGACCCGTTTCGAGACCATGCCCCTGCTCGTCAAAATCTGCGGCCTGTCCACGCGCGAGACGCTCGACGTCGCGCTTGAGGGCGGTGCCGACATGGTGGGGTTCGTATTCTTTCCGCCGTCCCCGCGTCACATCAGCCTCGAGACCGCGCGCGAGCTCGGCAGCCGCGCCAAGGGCCGCGCCGTCAAGGTCGCCCTGACCGTCGATGCCGACGATGCGACCCTGGGAAACATCGTCGAGACGCTGCGGCCGGATATCCTGCAATTGCACGGCAAGGAGACCACGGCGCGGCTGCGCGACATCAAGGCGAAGTTCGGCCTGCCGCTGATGAAGGCGCTGCCGGTCGAGACGTCCGCCGACCTTGTGCCGCTGCCGGGTTATGCCGGCGTCGCCGATCGCATCCTGTTCGATGCCCGTGCGCCGAAGGATGCCACGCGGCCGGGTGGCCTCGGCGCGCCGTTCGACTGGCACGTGCTGGAAAATCTCGATCTTGCGCTGCCCTACATGGTCTCGGGCGGGCTCAACGCCGACAACGTCACTGAAGCCGTCCGCGTCACGGGCGCCGGCGGCGTCGATGTCTCGTCGGGCGTCGAGCGCACGCCCGGCGTCAAGGATCCCGAATTGATCCGCGCCTTCATCCGCGCCGCGCGCGCAACCCAAGAACTGATGGTTCGATGAATCCAAACCTGCCCAATTCCTTCCGCAGCGGTCCCGACGAGCGCGGGCATTTCGGCATTTTCGGCGGACGCTTCGTCGCGGAAACGCTGATGCCGCTGATCCTCGATCTGGAAAAAGCTTATGCCGACGCCAAGGCCGATCCGGCGTTCCAGGCCGAGATGAATGTCTATCTGAAGGACTATGTCGGCCGGCCCTCGCCGCTCTATTTCGCCGAGCGGCTCACCGAGCATCTCGGCGGCGCCAAGATCTATCTGAAGCGCGAGGAGCTCAACCACACCGGCTCGCACAAGGTCAACAATGTGCTCGGCCAGATCATGGTCGCGCGCCGCATGGGCAAGAAGCGCATCATCGCAGAGACCGGCGCCGGCCAGCACGGCGTGGCGACGGCGACGCTGTGCGCGCGGTTCGGGCTCGAATGCGTGGTCTATATGGGCGCGGTCGACGTCGAGCGGCAGCAGCCGAACGTGATCCGCATGGAGATGCTGGGCGCCAAGGTCGTCCCGGTGCAGTCGGGCGCGCGTACGCTGAAGGACGCGATGAACGACGCGCTGCGCGACTGGGTCACCAACGTGCACAACACCTTCTATTGCATCGGGACGGTGGCGGGTCCGCACCCCTATCCGATGATGGTACGCGACTTCCAGTCGATCATCGGCCACGAGACGCGCAAGCAGATGCAGGAGGCCGAGGGCCGCCTGCCGGATTCGCTGATCGCCTGCATCGGCGGCGGCTCCAATGCGATGGGCCTGTTCCATCCGTTCCTCGACGATCCCTTGATCGAGATCTTCGGCGTCGAGGCGGCCGGTCACGGACTGACGCAGCTGCATGCCGCTTCGCTCGCCGGCGGCCGTCCCGGCGTGCTGCATGGCAACCGCACCTATCTTTTGATGGACGCCGACGGCCAGATCGAGGAAGCGCATTCGATCTCGGCGGGCCTCGATTATCCCGGCATCGGCCCGGAACACGCCTGGCTGCACGAGACCGGCCGCGTGAAGTATCTCTCGGCGACCGATGAGGAGGCGCTGGCCGCATTCCAGCTGCTGTCGCGGCTCGAGGGCATCATCCCCGCGCTGGAATCAGCGCACGCCATCGCGAAACTGTCCGAGCTCGCACCGCAGCGGCCGAAGGATCACCTGATGGTGGTCAACCTCTCGGGTCGCGGCGACAAGGACGTGCCGCAGGTCGGCGACATCTTGAAGGCGAGGAAGAAGTGACCACCCGTATCGACGCACGTTTCGCCGAGCTGAAGCAGCAGGGCCGCTCCGCTTTCGTCACCTTCGTGATGGCCGGCGATCCCGACGCCAAGACCTCGCTCGACATCCTCAAGGCACTGCCGAAGGCCGGCGCCGACGTCATCGAGATCGGCATGCCCTTCACCGATCCGATGGCCGATGGCCCCTCGATCCAGGCCGCGGGCCTGCGCGCGCTCAAGGGCGGCATGACGCTGCGCAAGACGCTGGCTATGGTCCGCGACTTCCGCAAGGACGACAACGCCACGCCGATCGTGCTGATGGGCTACTACAATCCGATCTACATCTACGGGGTCGACAGCTTCCTGGCCGACGCCAAGACCGCCGGCGTCGACGGCCTGATCATCGTCGACCTGCCGCCGGAGGAAGATACCGAGCTCTGCATCCCCGCGATGAAGGCCGGGCTGAACTTCATCCGGCTGGCGACGCCGACCACCGACGACAAGCGGCTGCCGGCGGTGCTCGCCAACACCTCGGGCTTTGTCTATTACGTCTCGATCACCGGCATCACCGGCGCCGCGACGGCCGATTCGAAGGTGGTCGCGGAAGCCGTGGCCCGCATCAAGCGGCACACCAAGCTGCCGGTCTGCGTCGGCTTCGGCATCCGCACCCCGGAGACGGCGCGCGCGATCGCCGAGAACGCCAACGGCGCGGTGGTCGGCACCGCGATCGTCGATGTGGTGCGCGCCAACCTCGATGCCGAGGGCCGTGCGACGCCGAAGACCGTGAACGCGGTGGCGGACCTGGTGTCGGCGCTGGCGCAGGGGGTCCGGGGCGCCAAGCAGGCCGCTGAATAAGCCACATTTTGCGGCAACAAGGCCGCCAATGGCGGCTTGCCGGGCTCGCCCGGCCCGCCATATATCCAGCTGGTGCGGAACCGATCCGCATTTCGGAGCGAACCATGAATTGGCTCACCAACGTCGTCCGGCCGAAGATCCGCAACATCCTGCGGCGCGAGACGCCGGAAAACCTCTGGATCAAGTGCCCGGATTCCGGGCAGCTCGTGTTCTACAAGGACGTCGAGGCCAACCAGTTCGTGATCCCCGGCTCGAACTACCACATGCGCATGGGCGCGGTGGCGCGGCTGAAGTCGATTTTCGACAACGAGACCTGGTTCGACGTCGCGCTGCCCGAGGTGACGGCGGATCCGCTGAAATTCCGCGACGAGCGCAAATATGTCGACCGCATCAAGGACGCCCGCACCAAGACCGGGCTGAACGACGCGATCAAGGTCGGCTACGGCAAGCTCGAGGGCGCCGGCGTCGTGGTCGCGGTGCAGGATTTCGATTTCATGGGTGGCTCGCTCGGCATGGCCGCCGGTGAAGCCATGGTGCGCGGGCTCGAGCTCGCGGTCGAGAAGAAGTCGCCCTTCATCGTGTTCGCCGCATCCGGCGGCGCGCGGATGCAGGAAGGCATCTTGTCGCTGATGCAGATGCCGCGCACCACCGTCGGGGTGCAGATGCTGCGCGAGGCGCGCCAGCCCTACATCGTGGTGCTGACCAATCCGACCACCGGTGGTGTCACCGCGTCCTATGCGATGCTCGGCGACATCCAGATCGCCGAGCCCGGTGCGTTGATCGGCTTTGCCGGCGCGCGCGTGATCGAGCAGACCATCCGCGAGAAGCTGCCGGACGGCTTTCAGCGCGCCGAATATCTCCGCGAGCACGGCATGGTCGACATGGTGGTGCACCGCCACGAGATGAAGGCCACGCTGGCGCGGCTGTGCCGCCTGCTGACCAAGGCGCCGGCGCTTGAATCCGCATCGAAGCCCAAGGCCGCGGTCACCGAGCCGGCCCAGATCGTCACGGCGCCGGAGACGGTGCCGGCTGCGCCGCACGCGTGACCGCAAGCGCCGCCTCACCGCAAGCCTCGTTCGAGGCGTTGATCGCGCGGATATCGGCGCTGCATCCCAAGCGCATCGATCTCAGCCTCGATCGCATGCGCGGCCTGATGGAGCGGCTCGACCATCCCGAGCGCAAGCTGCCGCCGGTGATCCATGTCGCCGGCACCAACGGCAAGGGCTCGACCATCGCCTATCTGCGCGCAATCCTGGAGGCATCGGGCCTGCGCGTGCACGTCTTCACCTCGCCCTATCTGGTGCGGATCAACGAATGCTACCGGCTGGGCGCCGTCGGCGGCGGCAAGCTGGTCGGTGACGATGAGCTGCGCGAGACGTTCGAGCACTGCGAGCGCGTCAACGCCGATAGTCCCATCACCATCTTCGAGATGGAAACGGCGGTGGCTTTCTGCCTGTTCGCCAAGCATCCTGCCGATGTCGCATTGCTCGAGGTCGGGCTTGGCGGCCGGCTCGATTCGACCAATGTGGTCGAGGCGCTGCTCGCCTCGGTGATCGCACCGGTGAGCATGGACCACATGGAGTTCCTCGGCGACAATCTGACGGCAATCGCCGGCGAGAAGGCCGCTATCATCAAGCGCAAGGTGCCGGTGGTGTGTGCCGAGCAGGCGCCGGATGCGATGGCCGTGATCGAGGCGCAGGCGAACCGTATGCGCGCGCCGCTGCATGCGGCCGGCCAGCAATGGCATGTCGGCGTCGAGCGCGGCCGGCTGGTCTATCAGGACGAGCGCGGCCTGCTGGATCTCGCCGCGCCGAAACTGTTCGGCCGGCACCAGTTCGATAATGCGGGCCTTGCGATCGCGACCCTGCGCGCGATCGACGCATTCAAGCTCAACATCGCGGCCTTTGAAGCCGGCATCGTCAATGCGGAATGGCCGGCGCGAATGCAGCGGCTGGTTTCCGGCACTCTCGTCGGACAGGGGCCGCAGGGCTCCGAGGTCTGGCTCGACGGCGGACACAATGCCGAGGGCGGCCGCGTCGCGGCCGCAGCGCTCGGCGATCTCGAGGAGCGCGTGTCGCGGCCGCTGGTCGTGATCGTTGGGATGATGGCCAACAAGGATGCCGACGCATTCCTCGCCAATTTCGCCGGACTGACCCGCCACATCATTGCGGTCCCGGTGCCCGGCCGCGACAACGGCATGGCGCCGGACAGACTGGCTGATGCCGCGCGAGCGCTCGGCATGCGGGTCGAGATCGCGGATGGCGTCGCCGCCGCGCTGCAACGGCTTGCGGTGCTGGCCTATGAGGTGCCGCCGCGCATCCTGATCACGGGCTCGCTGTATCTGGCCGGTCCCGTGCTTGCGGCCAACGGCACGCCTCCTGCATAACGTTTGTGTCGTAGCCCGGATGCAGCGAAGCGAAATCCGGGAAGGCTCGATCCGCGGACACAGGGCCCGGGATTACGCTTCGCTCCATCCGGGCTACGGTTTGCGTGAACCTGCGCTCAGGAAACGTTGCGCCTAAGGATGAGACACCATGCGTTTTGCTGCGATCGCCGACATCCACGGCAACCATCTCGCGCTCGAAGCCGTGCTGTCGGACATCCGCGCGCAGGGCATTTCCGACATCGTCGATCTCGGCGACATGGTGAGCGGACCGCTCGACGCCCGGCCGACGATCGATATGCTGATGGCGCTCGATGCGGTCCATCTGCTCGGCAATCATGACCGCTACCTGATCGACCGTCCGCACGAGAAAATGGGCTCCTGGGAGCGGCTGACCTATACCCAGCTCGAGCCGCGGCATCTCGACTGGATGCGCGCGCTGCCGGCGAATTCGATCTATCGCGACGAGGTTTTCGTCTGTCATGCAACGCCCCAGGATGACGAGACCTATTGGCTCGAGACGGTGCTGCCGAGCGGCGAAGTCTGCATGTCCCCGCTGGAAGCGATCGAGGCGAGAGCGGCCGGCGTGCTGCAATCGCTGATCCTCTGCGCCCACACGCACACTGCGCGCGCCGTGCGGCTTCGCGACGGCCGGCTGATCGTCAATCCCGGCAGCGTCGGCTCGCCCGGCTATCGCGTCGGCAAGCCGCATCCGCATGTCGTGGAGGCCGGTTCGCCCGATGCGCGCTATGCGATCCTCGAACAGGTCGATGGTGGCTGGGATGTCACCTTCCGCCACATCCCCTACGACCACGCGGCAATGGCGGCGCTGGCGCAGCGCAATGGCCAGGCCGAGCTCGCCTCGGCGCTGGCGACGGGGTGGATTCGCTGATCCGTAGCCCGGATGAAGCGCAGCGAAATCCGGGACCGCGACATCCGCGGGCACGGCATTCCCGGATTGCGCTGCGCTCCATCCGGGCTACGAAGCGCGCAAACAAAACGGCCGGCTCATCGCCGGCCGTTTGCACAAATCAGCTAATTCGAATCGGATCAGACCGCAGCGGTGATCCACTGCTGCAGCTTGGCCTTCGGCGCGGCGCCGACCTGGCGGGACGCCATCTCGCCGCCCTTGAAGATCATCAGGGTCGGGATCGACATCACGCCATACTTCGATGCGGTCTTCGGGCTCTCGTCGACGTTGAGCTTCACGATCTTGACCTTGTCGCCCATCGCGCCGGAAATCTCATCGAGAGCGGGCGCGATCATGCGGCAGGGGCCGCACCACTCGGCCCAGAAGTCGACGACCACCGGCCCGGTCGCCTTGAGCACTTCGGCTTCGAAATCGGCGTCAGAAACCTTGCCAACGGCCATGTGAGTACCTCGTTCGGTTGAGACAAAAGGGCGCGGTTGGGAATCGCGCCCAGGAGCATGGGTCAAACCTATGAACGCCCCCTTGCCGGGTCAAGCTTGCTCACGCCGACATGAACTTATGCCAGGGCAGCGTCCAGCGCGGAGGCGGAAATCTCTATGATTTCAGTCGTTTCGGTCCAGAGCAGGGCGGCCCGCACGGGCAGCTGGGGATAAAGCCTGGCGAGCACCGCGCGGTACAGCGCGAGCTGCCGGACATAGCCCCGCGGCGCCTCGGCTGCCGTCCTGGGCGGGGCATGGTTGGTCTTGAAATCGACGATCAGGACGTCGGTCGGCGTCACCACCAGGCGGTCGATCTGGCCGGAGACCAGCGCCTTCGGCTGGCCCGGCCGCTCCAGCCGCCCGACGATCGAGACTTCCGCGCGGCTGCCGGGCGCGAACACGACGGCAAAGCGCGGATCGGCGATCAGGCCGAGCACCTGATCGGCGAGCGCGACCTGCTCCTGTTCGTTCCAGCCGTCGGCATTGCGCGCGAGGTAGCCGAGCGCGGCGGCGCGCCGCCGCTCGAGGGCGACGTCGGGCAGCGACTGCAGCAGCCGGTGCACCAGCGTGCCGCGTTGCAGGGCGCGGGCACGCAGCAGCACCGATTCGCCGGTCCGGATCGGATGGCTGTCGTCATCAGCCGGATCGGACGGACGCAGCATGCTCGCCGCCGATGCTTCCGGTGCGGCCGCAGCACGCAGCCAGGACGGCAACGCGATCGGTACCGCGGCCGCCGACGCAGTCGCGCCGGTGAGATCGGCGACGTCATCCGGCCGCGAATAGCGCATCACCTTGCCGCCTGGCGTCTCCAGCTCCTCGAGCCTGAGCCCGGAACTGGCGAGGCCCTTGGTGATCAGATCGTACCAGGAGGATTTCCGCACCGTGTTCATGTTGCCCGGCATGCAGCCGCCGACGATCAGCCGGTCGGCGGCGCGCGTCATCGCGACATAGAGCAGGCGGCGATATTCGTCCTCGGTATCGCCGAGCATCGCCTTGCGCGCCTCGGCGACACCGGGCGGATCCTCGGCCTTCTTGCCGGCCCACACCACGACGCCGGGCGCGTTCGGCGCGGCATTGCCCTGCGGCAGATGGATCAGCCGCAGCCGCTGCGTGTCCGACGGCGAGGTCGTGGTGTCGACCAGGAACACGACCGATGCCTCGAGGCCCTTGGCGCCGTGCACGGTCATGACGCGGACCTCGTCGCGCGAAATCTCCATATCGCGCTTCACCTCGGTGTCGGCGGCGCGCAGCCAGGCGACGAAGCCCTGCAGCGAGGCCGGCGCCTTGCGCTCATAGCTCAGCGCAAGCTCGAGGAATTCGTCGAGCGCGTCGTTAGCTTCATGGCCGAGCCGGCGCAGGATGCGCGCCCGCCCGCCATCGCCGCCGAGCAGCCAGGCGTAGAACGCGAACGGCGTCTCCTGGGTGAAGCGGCGCTCGCATTGTTCGAGACGGCGCAGCGCGGCCGAAAATCGTTCGTCGGTCGGTGCCTGCGCGGCCAGTGCCTCGCGCAGCGAGCCGCGACGCTGATACGCCAGCTTGAACAAATCGTCGTCGTCGAGGCCGAACAGTGGGCTCTTCAACGCCACCGCGAGCGCCAGATCGTCCTGCGGCAGCAGGAGCGCATCGGCGAGGTTCATCAGGTCGATGATCGCGATGTGCTCGGTCAGCTTCAGCCGGTCGGCGCCGGCCACCGGGATGCCCGCGTGCTTCAGCGCCTGGATCACCGCGTCGAAGGCGTTGCCGCGCCGCCGCACCAGGATCAGCATGTCGCCATAGCTGAGCGGCCGCCGTCCGCCGGCGCTGCCGGTCATGGTGCCGCTGGCAACGAGGCGCTTGATCTCGGCCTGGATGCGCCTTGCCAGCTTCACCTCGGGGCTGGTCACCGAGACGCCGTCGAACGGCGCGCGCCAGCCCTCGATGTCCTGGCGATCGTCGGCCACGGCGAGATCCCACAGCTCGATCTGGCTGGGGCCGGCATCGCCCATCGCATTGTGGATCGGATAGCCGTTCTCGACCGCATGAATGCTGCGGAAGATCTCCTGCTCGCGGAACACATGGTCGACCGAGTGCAGGATCACCGGCCCCGAGCGGAACGAATAGGTGAATGACACCGGGTCGAATTTCAGCCCGGCTTCCTCGAACCGCCGCTTCAGCTCGCGCCGGCGCAGGTCGAATTCGCGCGGCGCCGCGCCCTGGAACGAGAAGATCGACTGCTTCTCGTCGCCGACCGCGAACACGGTGCGCACCAGGCTGTCGCGCGCGCCGGCGCCGGAGGTGAATTCCGAGATGATGTGCGCGACGATGTCCCATTGCCGGGGGCTCGTATCCTGTGCCTCGTCGATCAGCACGTGATCGACGCCGCGGTCGAGCTTGTAATGCACCCAGCCCGACGAGACGCGGTCGAGCATCGCCAGCGTCTTGTCGATCAGATCGTCATAGTCGAGCAGGCCGCGTTCGAGCTTCTCGCGCCGGTAATGCGCGGCGGCCGCGGTCGCGATGTGGATCAGCGCCTCGGTGCGGTCGCGCGCGACCACCGCGCGGCGGCGTTCGATCAAGGGACCGAGCCGATCGATCTCCGCCTCGAACCGATGGCCCGCGACCGCATTTTTCTTGATGAAACTGTTGGTGACGATAGACGCGCGCGGGGCGCGTTCATCGGTCAGGAAGACGCCGAGATATTCGTCGACCTGGGCTGCACCGGTGAAGGTCAGCGCGCTCCGCAGCCGTTCGGCCTGCTTCTGATCCGCCTTGCTGCTGGTATCGAGGAGCATCGCCATCTCCTTCCAGCTCGCGCGCGGCAGGTTCGGCCCGTCGACGATCTCGCGCTCGACCTCCTCGATGCGAATGTCAGAGGAGACGCCGAGCGCGGCCGACATCTGCGCGGCGGCGGCCGCGGCGTTGCCGGCGGCATCGGTCCAGGCCATGAAATGGTCGCGGCTGAGGCAGGCTTCGCGGACCACCTCCTTGAAGGTGACGTCGGCGGCATTTGCCATCGCCGTCCGCAGCGCGCGGCCGATGGGACTGTCGGGAATCCGCGACGCCTCGAGGAACACCGCGAGATTGGCGCGCTCCATCATCTCGTTCTGGTCGCGATCGTCGAGCACGGCAAAGCGCGCCGGCACGTTGGCCTCGAACGGAAACTGCTGCAGCAGGCGGGTGCACAGCGCGTGGATGGTCTGCACCTTCAAGCCGCCGGGCGTCTCCAGCGCGCAGGCAAACAGTTTGCGCGCCTCGCGCCGCAGCGTGGCGGAAGGATGGGCAATGCCGGCTTCGCGGATCGCGGCGTCGAGCCCGGCGTCGTCGAGCGTCACCCAATGGCCGAGCGTCGTGAAGACGCGCTCGGCCATGTTTGCGGCAGCCGCCTTGGTGAAGGTGATACAGAGGATCTTTTCCGGCGGCACGCCCGACAGCAGCAGGCGGATGACGCGCTGGACCAGCACATGGGTCTTGCCCGAGCCGGCATTGGCCGACACGAAGGTCGATGCTTTCGGATCGGACGCGCGCGCCTGCGCGTCGCGCACGGCGGGCGGGATGGGCCTGATAGCCTTCACCATTCCTCGATTCCCAGGCCGCCGGCGGCGGACCATTCCTTGATGCGTGCGAGGTCGTCATAGGCGCCGTAGCGGTTCGCCCACATCGAGAGATTCAGCGAGGTGTAGGCCTGCTGCTCGTCGTCGAAGGCGCGGATCAGGGCCTCGAGCTTGCGCCGCGCGCTGTCGGCGGCCTCATCGGGCGGTTGCGGCGTGTCGCTGGTCTTGATCTTCAGTTCCAGCGAACGCTGCTCGCCCGGCGGGTTGTTGCCGCTCAGCCTGACATAGACGAGGTCGCCGACCGAGGAGTCGGCCGGGATGTCGGCGAAGCCGCCCTCGCGCAGGATCGCGGCTTCCAGGGTGAGCTGCGGCGACAGGCCCATACGCACCTGCTTGCCGGTCGGCGGCTGGCCGGTCTTGTAGTCGAGGATCGCAAAGCTGCCGTCATCGCGACGCTCGATGCGATCGGCGCGCGCCGAGAGCGTGAAGGTCCTGGCATCGTCGAGCGGGATGCCGATCTCGCCGCGGATCTCGGCCTTGATGGAAGCGATATTGCCGCGCCGGGCCTGCTCCCATTCGGCAAACCATCCTGCGATGCGCTGGAAGCGCGGCCACCAAAGCGCCCGCGCCTCGGGCCGCTCCATCAGCGGCGCAAAGTATTTGGCCCCGATCTCGCGCAGCGTGCGCAGGGTGTCAGCGGGCAGCGCGTCGGCATAGACCTGCGTGAACTCGCCGAGCGCCTCGTGAATCGCCGAGCCGCGATCGGCCGCCGACAACGGCATGTCGACGGGGTCGAGCGGATCGAGATCGAGGATATAGCGCGCGTAGATCGTGTAGGGATCGCGCAGCCAGTCCTCGATCGCGGTGACAGACATTTTCAGCGGACGTGCCTCGCGCGGCGGCCGCGGCTCCGGCTGCGGGATCGGCTCGACCTTGTCGGGCCGGTCGAGCTCGGCGGCATATTGCACGTAAGTTTCGCCGGCCGATGTCGCGGCCTTCCAGCGCGCCTCGCCGGCGACCGCTTCGAGCCGGTGCAGGAAGCGCGAGGCGACCGCCGGCGCGCCGCCGACTTTTGCGGCGTGGGTGAGGATCACCTCGTCATGGCCGAGCAGCTGCGCAAAGTCGTGCGCGGACAGCCCAATGCGGCGCTCGGGAAGATCGAGCCCGAGCTCATGCCGCATCGGCCGGCTCAGCCACGGATCGATCCGCGGCGCCGGCGGCCAGACGCCCTCGACCAGGCCGCCGAGGATGACGCGATCGGATTCGGTGAGACGGGCTTCGAGCTGGCCGAAGATGTTGAGCTGCGCGCGCGCCGATTCCGGTCGCCGCACCATGCGGTCGGCGAACGCGGTCTGGAACACCTCGGGATAATCGGCGAGCGGCGTCATCAGCCCGCTCGGCTGCTGTTTGGCGAGCAGCTCGTCGAACGCGGACGCCAGCGACGCACCGGCGCGCTCCTCGAACACGACCGCAACGCCGTTCTGGTCGCCGGACAGCGCGATCAGCGCCTCGCGGTGGCGCGCGGCGAGCTCGGCGAAATCATGGGGTTTTGACGACGCCATGCCTTCGAGCGGCGCCAGCGCCGCCTGCAATCTGGCGATCAGGTCCTGCGCCCGGTTGAGCTCGTTGTCGCGCAGCCGGGCGCGCGGCTCCATGGCATGCAGCGACGAGGTCTCGCCGCCGTGCAGCTTGACCAGCTCGGCGCCGAAGCGCGCGAAGTCGCGGGCGAGGCCGCCGGTCCCGGCTTGCGGCCGCGTGCCGCGCAGCAGCGCAATCTCCAGCACCTCGATCGCGCGCCGCAGCGCGCCATGCGAACCGCCGAGGCGGAACAGCGGATGCTTGAGCAGCGCGAGCAGTGTTGGCGGCTCCAGCCCCTTGGCCGCCGCCTCCGCGGTCAGGCGGGCGAACACGCCGGCCGGCGTTTCCGTCAGCGCATCGCCGCCGGAATCGTCGAACTCGAGCTTCCAGCGCGTCAGCGACGCCATCACGCGGCGCGCCAGCGCGCGGTCCGGCGTCACCAGCGCGGCCGATTTGCCGAGATGCCGCGCCTCGCGCATCGCCACCGCGATCGCCAGCGCCTCCATTTCCGGATTGGGCGCCTCGACCACGGTGAGGTTCGTCATCCCGGCGGAAATCCGCGCCACGATCTCCGGCCGTTCCAGCCGGTCGTGCCACTGCGCGGTCGCGGTCGAGGGACGCATCGTCTCCGACACCAGCACCTCGCGGCCGAGCGGCGCCGGCTCGGCAAGGCTCTCGACGTCGCGGCGCTTGATGCCGAAGCGGTCGAGCAAGGCGTGCATCGCGAATTGCGGATGGTTCGACGAGGGCGGCGTTACGAACCTGCCGTCGTCGCCGCGCTCGCCGCCGATCGTGTCCCAGGAGTCCTCGTCGAGATCGGTGTCGAGCCCGGGCAGCACCACGGCACCGTTCGGCAGCTTCGCCACCGCGTGCAGGAATTTCGCCGTCGCCGGCATCGAGCCGGTCGAACCGGCCGCGATCACCGGGCCCGCGTGGTGCGCGGTCAGCCGCGCCGCCTCCGCCTCGATCAGGAGATCGCGGCGCGCGGCGGGTTCGATCCGGCCGATCTCCTTGAGGTAGCGGGGCCAGGCGTCACGCGCGATCCGCAGGAAGTCGAGCGAATGCTGCCAATATTTGTCGAGCTGGTCCGGCACCAGGCGGTCGAGCGCGCGCCAGTCGACGCCGCGCGTCACCATGTCGTCCATCAGCCGCGCCAGATCGCCGGCGAGTTGCAGCGTCGAGGCCGGCCCGCCGACCACCAGCGGCGCCGAGACCGGCGTCTTCGCCCATGCCGCGACCAGATGCGCCAGGGTCAGCCGGCGCTCGAGCTCGCCGAGCCTTGGCGGAATCTCCAGCGGCGCGGCGCCGCCGACGTCCTCGCCTTGGTCGGCGAAGGCGAGCTCGTCCTCATCGATGTCGCCAAGCGCGACGATGCGCGGCAGCACGGCGGCGTCCGACTCGAGCACGTCGAGGAAGATTTCCCGCGCCAGCCGTCCGGCACGGCGGGTCGGCAGATACAGCGTGGCATTGGCGAGCCTTGCCGGATCGCTCTGCGCCTCGAATCCCGCGACCAGCCGGCCATCGACCAGCGCCGAGATGACGGTGCGCAGGAACGGCGCAGAAACGGGAACACTGAAGACGCGCATGGGCTGCCTGATTCGAATCCGGCGCCAATATAGGGAGCGGCGGCCGTCGTTAGCCACCCCTGTCAGAGAACCGTCACCGCTCAATATCGCAGTCGGCCGGCGCAGCGATCGGCGGCATCCAGGAACCAGCGCAGCGCCGGATCCCGGGCAGCGCGGCTCGTATGGATCAGGTCGATCGCGAAGGCGGGGATGTCGATCGGCGGCGCGACGACGGCAATGTCGGCCAGATGCGTGAAGCGCCGGGCGATGCGCTCGGACATCGTGGCGATGAGATCGGTGCCGGCCACGGCGAACGGAACGGCCACCACATGCGCAAGCGTCACGGCCACCCGCCGCTTCAGTCCATGGCGCGCCAGCAGCGCGTCGATCACGCTCGGCAGGCCGTCGCCGCCGGCCGCCGAGAACAGCGCGTGCGGTAAGGTCGCGTAATCTTCCAGACTGAGGCGCTCCGATCGGTTCGTGCGCGCGGTATCGCGGACGCAGACGAAGCGCTCCTCGAACAGCCGGTGCCGGACACAGCGCAGCGATTCCGGCAGGTGCCCACCGATCAGCGCATCGAGCTCGCCGCGCTCCAGCTTCGCCAGCGCCACCGTCGCATCGGTGAGCGGGCGCACGGCAAGGTCAATGCCGGGCGCTTCGATGCGCAGCAGCCGGGTCAGTTCCGGTACCACAACGAGATCGCCATAGTCGGTCGCGGCGATGGTGATGCGCCGTCGCGCGATCGCCGGATCGAAGCCCTGAGCGGGCGCCAACGCGCCCCGAATCTGCCGCAGCGCTTCGCCGATCGGCCCGGCCAGCGCCAGCGCCTTTTCGGTCGGCTGCATGCCCGCGCCGGCGCGCAGGAACAGCTCGTCCGCAAACAGCGCACGCAGCCTCCGCAACGCGCTGCTCATGGACGGCTGGGCGAGCCCGATGCGCTCGGCCGCCCGGGTGACGTGGCGCTCCTCCATCAGCGCCTCGAAGGCGACCAGCAGGTTGAGATCGATGGCGGCTAAATTCATCGTGGCAATAGTGCATATAACAATAATCGATTTCAACAATGATTTGCCCGGGCCTATGCTCGTTGGCCGGGCATGACGACGGGACCCAGGAATTTGGCGAGATTTGCGAGGCTGGTGCCGCGCGGGCCGACACTGCTGATCATCGGCGTGCTGGCAGGATTGGCTTTCCCTGCGTTGGCGGATGGCGTGCGCCCGCTGATGGCGGCGGCGATCTTCGTTCTGGTGCTCGGCACCTTCCTCCAGGTCGACGGCACGGCGTTCCGGCGCGCGTTGCGGCGGCCGCTGGTCTGGCTGCTGTTGCCGGCGCTCGCCATGCTGGCGAGCCCGCTTGCAGTCGGCCTTGCCGCGCGCGGCGCCGGCTTTCGACCGGAGCTGATCGTCGCATTGGTGCTGTCGGTGTGTGCGCCGCCGTCGAGCGGCACGGCGGCCGTCGCGCGCATGCTCGGCTTCGATGCGACCATTCCGCTTGCCGTGACGCTGCTGTCGATGGCGCTGGCGCCGGTCACCGTGCCGCTGATCGCCGCGGGATTTGCCGGTCTGGCGCTCGATCCGCTGGCGCTTGCGATGCGGCTTGCGCTGCTGGTCGGCGGCGCCGGCGCGTTGGCGTTGCTGCTGCGCCGTCAGGCCGCCGCACGATTGGTGCAGCATGCGCGCATCATCGACGCGCTCGTGCTCGCCTCGCTGCTGCTGTTCGCGATCGCCACCATGGCGGGGGTGCGCACCCAGATCGAAGCGCAACCGGCCGCCGCGTTCACCTGCGTCGGCCTTGCCTTCGGCTGCAATCTCGCCCTGCAATTGTGTGGCGCGCTGCTCACGCCGGGCAATCTGGCTGCGCGGCTGACCAGCGGCCTCATTCTCGGCAACCGCAATGTCGGACTGGTCTGGTCGGCGATGGGCGCTGCGGTGTCGCCGATGACGGCGTTGTTCTTCGCCGCCACGCAGTTTCCGATCTATATGACGCCGCGGCTGATCGAGATGCTTGTTCGCCGCGAGTGCAAGGAGAATGCCTCACCATGAGCGCGACGATCCTGACCGAAGACCTCGCCGTCCGTTTCGCGCGCATCGCGCTCGGCCATGTCACGCGCGAATATCCGAACAAGCCGGATCACGTGCTGGCGGGGCCACAGGATGCGCGCACGCCGCGCGAGCTGCATCCGGTGTTCTTCGGCAGCTACGACTGGCATTCCTGCGTCCACAGCTACTGGATGCTTGCCCGGCTGCTGCGCCGCTATCCCTCATCCGAGGCGGCGGACGATATCCGCGCGCTGTTCGACGCGCAGTTCGTTGCGGAGAAGATCGCGGCCGAATGCAGCTATCTCGCCGCCCCGACCGCGCGCGGCTTCAAGCGGCCTTACGGCTGGGGCTGGCTGTTGAAGCTCGCCGCAGAGCTCTCGCTCGTCGAGAACACCAACTGGCGCGATCGAATCGCTCCGCTCGCCGAGATCTTCGCGCAGCGCTACCGCGATTTCCTGCCGCTCGCCACCTATCCGGTGCGGGTCGGCACCCATTTCAACACCGCGTTCGGACTGCGCATGGCAGCCGACTACGCCGCGGTGATACAGGACGATGCGTTCGGCGCGCTGTTGCGCGACACAGCGCTGCGCTGGTACGGCGCCGATCAGGACTGCCCCGCCTGGGGTGAGCCGAGCGGTGATGACTTCCAGTCGTCCGCGCTGATCGAAGCGGAGTGCATGCGCCGGCTGCTGGCACCGGGTGACTTCCTGCCCTGGTTCGACCGCTTCCTGCCGCGGCTCGAGCTGCGCGAACCCGCAACCCTGTTCCGGCCCGCCATGGTCACCGATCGCACGGACGGCAAGCTGGCGCATCTCGACGGGCTCAATCTCAGCCGCGCATGGTGCTGGCGGGCGCTGGCCGATGCGTTGCCGGCGGCCGATGCCCGTCGTCCGATCCTGCAGGAGGCTGCGCGACGCCATCTCAACGCCGGCCTGCCGCATATCGCGAGCGACTATATGGGCGAACACTGGCTTGCGAGCTTCGCCGTGCTCGCGATCGATGCCGAGGGATGACGACGGGCGCCGCCTACGCGACGCTTTCCAGGTAAGCTTCTTCCGCAGCCTGGATCGCGTCGGGAGTCCCGACATGCATCCAGACGCCGTCGAGGCGCAGGCCGAACAGCCGCTCCTGCTCGTTGGCGCGGTCGAATATCTTGGTCAGCGAGAACTCGCCGGCCGGCGCGTCGGCGAACAGCGCAGGCGACATGATCGCGGCGCCGGCATAGACGAACGGCACCACCTGGTGCTCGCGCCGCTTGCGCAACGCGCCATCCGGCAACATCGAATAGTCGCCGCGCCCGCCATAGCCGATGCTCGTAGCGGTCGGCGCCATCAGCAGCAGGATATCCATCCGCGCCGGATCGAAGGTTTCCGCGAGCCGCGCCAGATTGGAACGCACGCCGTCGATCCACATCGTGTCCGCGTTCAGATGATAGAACGGCGCATCGCCGAGCAGCGGCAACGCCTTCACCACCGCGCCACCGGTGCCGAGCACCTGGTCGCGCTCGTCGGAGATGATTACGCGCGGACGGCTGCGGGTCTTGACGTGCTCGATGATCTGGTCGGGCAGATAGTGCACGTTCACGACGGCTTCGCTGACGCCGGCGCCGGCGAGCTTGTCGAGTACATGGTCGAGCAGCGGCTGGCCGGCGACGCTGACCAGCGGCTTCGGCATCGTGTTGGTCAGGGGGCGCATGCGCACGCCCAGGCCCGCAGCGAGCACCATGGCCTTATGGGGAGTGACGGGCATCTTCCGGATATTCTCGGTCATCATCTCTCATGCGCCGATCATATCACGGCGATTCGGCAAGCACATCAATCAGACGCCATAGTCACGAGACATGACGGCCGTAAGACGGCAATGACGACCCTGGCCTAGACGTCGGCAGCTTGCGTGCCGCGTCTGGCGGTTTTCTTCTTCTTGTCGCCTTGTTTGAGAAAGTTGACGCCGATCTGGTCGCCATTGACCCACGCCAGCTCGCAGCGGCGATAGGCCAATCCTGTGGACGACAGCAGCAGAAAAAACTCCTTCAGGTTCAGGCCCTCGACCGAGCCGTCGACCGAGAGCTTGGCGCCCGTCTCCGACACGTCTTCCATGGTGCAGTCGCGCCGCCAGGTGCCGTCGATGCCCATCATGTGCGCTGCTATGCCGCGCTCAAACGTGACACGATCGCCCTTGCGTCGTTCCGTCCCCATCGTGTGGTCCCGCTCCAGAATCCGGCCGCGCCATGGATCAGGTGCGGGCTCCGCAACCTTAGGGGAGGCGAGGCTAATAACCCGTAAACTACGGTACTGGAGGAGGGACGTTGGCTGTGTACCAGATGCGGAAGCTGGTCAGCGCGGGGTGAGCCAGCGACCGCTCGAGATAGGTCCAGATCCGCGGCTGGTGCTTGAGATATTGCGGCTTGCCGTCGCGGCGGTTGAGTCGCGCAAAGGTGCCGAGCAGGCGGGTGTTGCGCTGCGCCGACATGATCGCATAGAGCTCGGCGAAGCCGGCCGGATCGAAGCTTTCATCGGTCGCGCGCCGCGCCTTGATGTAGCGGGTCAAGAGCGACAGCTCGAGCTGCTCGGGCACATCGATCCGCGCATCCTGCAGCAGCGACACCACGTCATAGGCTGCGGGGCCGAGCAGCGCGTCCTGGAAATCGATGACGCCGACGCGCAGGATGCCGGTGCGTTCGGCAAGCCAGATGATGTTCGGCGAATGGAAGTCGCGGATCACCCAGGTCCGCGGCGCCGCCGCGGGCTTCTCCAGAAGGCCGCGCCACATCCCGAGAAATTCGGCGCGAAGCTCCTCGCTCGGCTGCACGCCGCGGTCGGGCAGGTACCATTCCAGCATCAGCCCGATCTCGATCAGCCAGGCGTCGATGTCGAACACGGGAATGTCGTAGTTCTCGTCCGGCGTCAGCGGCAGCGTGTCCGGCAGCACTTCACGATGCAGTGCCGCCAGCATGTCGACGGCGGCCTCATAACGCTCGGCGATCGGCTGCGGCGGATCGCCCTCGACCACGCCTTCGGCGCCGAAATCCTCGGTGATGAGGAAGCCGGACTTGAGGTCGATGTGGCGGATCGCGGGCGCGGAGAAACCATGCTTGCGCAGGCCGTTTCCGATCGCGACGAACGGCCTGACGTCTTCGGCGAGATGCACCGCTGCGCTGTAGGACTGGCCGCTGTAGATCGCCGGGCCGTCGGGACGGCGCGGCGAGTTCATCAGGATGACGGTGCCGTCGTCGTTGCGCAGCCGCGCATAGGAGCGTGTCGAGGCATCGCCCGGCATGCGTTCGCGCCGGGCATTGAGAAAGCCCGCGCGGTCGAGGAACTGGCGCAGCTCGTTGAGCCGCGCGACCTTCGCCGCGCCCTTGCCATGGCCGGTGATCTCGGCGGCGCGTGCCGCCGATCCGAGCGCCGGACGATGGCTGAACGCGATATCGATGCGGTCGCCGGGCATCGCGTCGGGCGCGCGCTCCGGCCACTCGATCAATGCCACGATGTCGTCGGGCAGCGGCGACAGCCCGATCTCCTCGAGCTCGCCGGCGTCGTTGATGCGGTAGAGGTCGGCATGGACGAGCGGAAACGACGGCAGCTCGTAGCTCTGCGCCAGCGTGAAGGTCGGGCTCGGCACCTCCAGCGCGTCGTCGGCGGCGAGGTAACGGATCAACGCGCGCGCGGCCGTGGTCTTGCCGGCGCCGAGGTCGCCGGACAGCGTAATGACGTCGCCGGCGCCGATCAGGAGCGCGAGGTCGGCCATCAGCTCTGCTGTCGCGGTCTCGTTCGCGAGTGCCACCGAGAATGTCGAGGTCGCCGTCATTCAGCAGCGTTGCGATGTGCGGTCTGGTCGATCGGGAAGTCGCAGGTCACGGTCGTGCCGCGGCCTACGGTCGAATCGACGCGCACCCGTCCGCCATGCAGTTCGACGAAGGAGCGGACCAGCGACAGGCCAAGCCCCGCGCCGCGGTGCCGCGAGCCGTGCGAATGGCTCTCGAACCAGTTGAACACTTTATCGCGCATCTCGGCCGGAATGCCGGGACCGGCGTCGGTCACCGCAAACACCACGCTGTGCTCGGTGCGGTGCGCGCTGATCGTGACGGTGGCGTCGTGCGGCGAGAAGCCGACCGCGTTGGCGAGCAGATTGTACAGCACCTGCACCACGCGCCGCTCGTCGCCGACGAAGGCGCCGATGTCGGGCTCGATATCGACCTTCAGCGTGATGCGGTCGGTCGCGAGGCGGTCCTGGATGCCTTCGGCGGCGGCCTCGATCGCCTGGCCGATATTGACCGGACCGAGCTCGAGCTTCATCGCGCCGGCGTCGATGGTGGCGAGATCGAGAATGTTGTTGGTCAGCGCCAGCAGCGCGTTGGTCGATTTGGTGACGTAGTCGAGATATTCGGCCTGCTTCGGCGTCAGCGGTCCGGTCGAGGGATCGCTGAGGAAATGCGCGAAGCCGATGATGGTGGTGAGCGGCGCGCGCAATTCGTAGGAGACGTGGTGGACGAAATCCACCTTCATCTGGTCGGCGGCTTCCAGCGCCTCGTTGCGCTCGCGCAGCGCCCGCTCGACATTTTCGGTGTCGGTGATGTCCTGGAACGCGAGCAGGGTCTTGCCGTCGGGCAGCGGGATGGTCATGCAATTCAGCACGCTGCCGTCCTTGCGCTCGAGCTTGAGCGCGACCTGGGCGCGGTTCTCGATCGCGGTGATCGATTCGCGCAGCGTGCGCCAGGTCAGGGCGTCGTCGAACAGCGGCCGGCACAGCGCTTCCACCGCCTCGATATGCGGCTCGCCCTGCAGCGCGTCGGCCGGTAGCTTCCACATCTTGGCGAAGGGCGGGTTGAACAGTTCCGCGCGTCCGTTGCTGCCGAACACCGTGACCGCTTCGCCGAGATTGTCGAGGGTCTCGCGCTGCACCCGCGTCAGGCGGTCGTAGCGGCGCGCGAGGTCGAGGCTCTCGGTGACGTTGTCGAACAGATAGGTGACGCCGCCCTCGAGGTTCGGCGTGGTGACGACGCTGATGGCGCGGCCGTCGGGCAGGAACCAGGTGTAGGTCTCGGATTCGACCGCGCGATAGGCTTCGTGCAGCTTGGCCTTCCAAGCGCGGAAATCCGGCTGCTCGGGCAGCTTGCGGTTGGCGCGGAGCCGGTCCAGCACGCTGGAATCGTCGGGGTTGCCGTCGAGGAAGGCCTGGTCGAGGCCCCACAGCCGCCGATAGGACTCATTGTAGAAGGTGAGCCGCCGGTCGGCATCGAATACCGCGACGCCCGACGACAATTGGTCGAGGGTGCGCCGGTGCGCCTCGACCATCCGCGCGATCGCCGCGCGTAATGCCGCAGCTTCGCTGGCGTCGATCGCGATGCCGGCGCTGCCGCCGGAGAGCTTGAGCGCCTGCACGTCGTAGATCCGCCGCTCGCCGCTGACCACGATCGGCAGCCGCGCGGCATAATTGGCATTGTCGTTCAGTGCGCGGGTCAATTCGCCGCGCTGGTCGCTTTCGAGCAATTCGAGATTGCGCTGCAGCGCGTCCGACACGCTCTTTCCCTCGGTGGCGCGGACATAGGCGGCGTTGGCATAGCGCAGATTACCCTCGAGGCTCTTGGCCCAGATCGGCCACGGCGCGGCGGCGGCGAAATCGCGCAGCAGCTCGGTTTCCTCCTGCAGCGTCTTGTAGCGCAGGTTGGACTCGGCGAGCTCGCGGCGCAGGCCGCCGAGCTCGCGGATCCGCACGATGGCCTGGCCGCCGATCGCGCGGCCCATCGCCTCGATGGCGCGGCCGGCCGAGGTCGAGAGGTTGAGCAGGAACGCCTCGCCCTTCTCGCGCAGCGCGTCGACGGCGTGGTCCATCTGCAGCGCCGGCTCGGGCGGCAGCCAGGTTCCGAAGGCGAGGACCCGTTGCGGCGAGCCTTCCTGCGACATCACCAGCGAGATGTCGCCCGAGATCTGCGGCCGGTTGTCGCCGGCGGCCCAGGAGATCAGGACCTGCGGCTCGACGAACAGCAGCGCGCGCAGCCGGTCCGATTGCGCCTGCAGGTCCGTGATCTCGGACTGCAACTGCTCCTCGTTCCTCGTCGCCCGCACGCGGGTGCGCATCAAGAGGATCGCGGCGACGGCCGAGAAGCCGACCAGCGCAAGCGACGTCGCGAGGACCGCGACCTCCTGGTGATTGAAGCCGAAATGGTCCGACATCGCCTGGGCGACCGGGCTCTCGGCGGCAAACGAGGCGCGAGCCGGCAGCAATGCGGTGATGGCGAGCCCAATCATGCCGTCGCGCGCCAGTGAGGTGCATGACAGCAGGGTTCGACGCATTGCCGCGACTACGCCCGACATATGTTGCCCCAGAACGCACAAACCCCAGGCATGATCCGGAAAAGAGGAGACCGGTGTTCCCTCACGGCAAACGTACGACGTTTGTCCGCCGATCATGCCCAAGCAGGACCAGTCAGCCCGACGAAGACCCCCCGTCGCGCTCGAATCAAAACAGAATAGTCCCAACGGGACTCGGCGAGTAAGAGTCCAGACCGTGAACGCAGAATCCCCTGTGAAAAAATGCCGCCGGGTGGGGCGGATTTTACGCGAATTGACTCCGTATTGGTGCGGAGAGCGCGCACGAAGCGTGATCTTCCCGAGCTCGTCCGCACACTTCTCCGATGCGAAGGCGCTTGGCTCCCTCTCTCCCCGTTCTTACGGGGAGAGGGTTGGGGTGAGGGGCTGCATCCGCGGATACGGTGATAGCTGCGTTTGCGGAGAGCCCCCCTCACCCGGAACGCATCTGACGATGCGTTCCGACCTCTCCCCGCACGCGGGGCGAGGTGAAGTGGCGCCGCCGCTCGAGTGAAGTCGTCGCGCTCTAGCGTCCGGTCGAGCCGAAGCCGCCGCTGCCGCGCCCGGTCGCCGGCAGCACGTCGACCGGAACCAGCTCGGCCCGCGTGACCGGCGCGATCACCATCTGCGCGATGCGCTCGCCGCGCCGGATCGAAAACACCTCGTGGCCGTGATTGATCAGCAGCACGTTGATCTCGCCGCGATAGTCGGCGTCGATCGTGCCGGGCGAGTTCAGCACCGTGACGCCGTATTTGGCGGCAAGGCCGGAGCGCGGCCGCACCTGGGCCTCGTAGCCCGGCGGCAGCGCGATCGTCAGTCCGGTCGGAACCATCTCGTAGCGGCCCGGCAGCAGCAGCAGCGGCGCCGACTGCGGCACCGCCGCAAGCAGGTCGAGGCCGGCCGCGTCGGCGGTCTGATAGATCGGCAGCAAGAGATCGGCGCCGTGCGGCAGTTGGTGGACTTCGACCTTGATGGTGGCGCTCACGATGCGGTTCCTACGGCTCTTGCGATGCGCGACACTAGCGCGGTCGCGACTTCCTCCTTGGTCATGACAGGCCAGGAGTCGACGGTGACGTCCTTGCCCTCACGCGAGAGCAGGTGAACGGTGTTGCGGTCGCCGCCCATCACGCCGGTCGCCGGCGAGACGTCGTTGGCGACGATCCAGTCGCACCCCTTGCGCGCGAACTTCGCCTTGGCGTTCTCGATCAGATGCTCGGTCTCGGCGGCGAAGCCGATCACCAGCGGCGGCCGCTGCTCCTTCAGCTTGGAAATTGTCGCGAGGATGTCGGGGTTCTCGACCAGCTGCAGCGGCGGCATGCCGGCCGCGGTCTTCTTCAGCTTCTGGCTGCCCTCGGTGGCGACCCGCCAGTCGGCGACCGCGGCGGCGAAGATCGCGACGTCGACCGGCAGCGCGGCCTCGACCCGGTGCAGCATGTCGCGGGCGGATTCTACGCGCATCACGGAGATGCCCTGGGGATCGCCGAGCTCGACCGGCCCCGTCACCAGCACCACCTCGGCGCCGGCGGCGCGCGCGGCGGCGGCAATGGCAAAGCCCTGCTTGCCGGACGAGCGGTTGGCGATGTAGCGGACCGGGTCGATCGCCTCATGGGTCGGGCCCGCGGTGATCAGCACCCGCTTGCCGGCCAGCGGACGCGGTTGCGGCGGGCGCAGCATGCGGTCGGCTGCGGCGGCGATCTCGGTCGGCTCGGCCATCCGGCCGACGCCGGCTTCGCCGGCTTCCGCCATCTCGCCGGCGTTGGGGCCGACGGTATGGACGCCGTCGCGGCGGAGCTGCAGCACGTTGCGGCGGGTGGCCGGATTGTTCCACATCAGCGGGTTCATCGCCGGTGCCAGCAGGATCGGCCGGTTGGCCGCCAGCAAGGTGGCGGTGGCGAGATCGTCGGCATGGCCCTGCGCCATCTTGGCCATCAGGTCGGCGGTCGCCGGCGCCACCACGATCAGATCGCAGTCCCGGGCCAAGCGGATATGGCCGGCGTCGAATTCGCTCTCGGCGTCGAACAGGTCGGTGTAGACGCGCTCATGCGACAGCGCGCTGGCGGCGAGCGGGGTGACGAATTGCTGGGCCGCCCTGGTCAGCACGCAGCGGACCTGGATGTGCCGTTCCTTGAGCCGCCGGATCAGATCCAGCGCCTTGTAGGCCGCTATCCCCCCGCCGATGATCAGGGTGACGCGCGGCTCGCCGGCCGCGCTGGCGGCCCGAGGAGCGGGGGCTGCCACTGTCGCGGAACCCGCCCCAAGCACCTCCGCAGGCTCCGTACCGCCGTCTGCGAGCTCCCGGAGGATCACCCGGACCTCCTCCTCGACCGACCGGCCGTTTTTGGCGGAGCGCAGCCGCAGATAGGCCTTCAGCGTGTCGTCGAGTTTACGGATGGTCAGGCTGGCCATGGCGTGCTGCCCTCAAAGCATGATCCGGAAAAGTGTGAAGCGGTTTTCCCTCGCGACAAACGCAAGGCGTTTGCGCGGAGATCATGCTCAAACAAGTGTGATAGCGATGCTATCACATAGTGCATGCATTGCAATCAGTGCGCCCGGATGGCGAAAAAGATCGCGATGGAGGCGATCGCAATGACCCAGAGGCCGACGGTCTGCACCCGCGCCTTGCGGGCCTCGGCGCGGGCCATTTCGTCGATCGAGTCCGACGACAGCATGTGGCCCTCCAGCGTCATGGTCTCCAGCTGCTCGAGCACCGTGACGGCGCGGTTGGCGATCGACGGCAGGTTGGCGAGGATGCGGCCGAGCTCGCCCGCGCCCGATAGCGCGCCCTGGATACGGCCGGCCGGGCCGAGATTCTGCGTGATCCATTCGCGCACGACGGGGTCGGCGATCTTCCAGATGTCGAGCTTCGGGTCGAAGCCGCGCGCCACGCCCTCGACCACCACCATGGTCTTCTGCAGCAGGATCAGCTCGGGGCGCGTCTGCATGTCGAACAGGCCGGTGACCTCGAGCAGAAGCGTGAGCAGCTTCGCCATCGAGATTTCCTCGGCGGTGCGATTGTGGATCGGCTCGCCGATCGCGCGGATCGCTTGCGCGAAATTCTCCACCGAATGGTGGCCCGGCACATAGCCGGCCTCGAAATGCACCTCGGCGACGCGGCGATAGTCGCGGGTGATGAAGCCGAGCAGGATCTCGGCCAGGAAGCGCCGCTCCTTCAGCCCGAGCCGTCCCATGATGCCGAAATCCACGGCAACGAGCCGGCCGGCCTCGTCGAGGAACAAATTGCCGGGATGCATGTCGGCATGGAAGAAGCCGTCGCGCAGCGCGTGGCGCAGGAAGCTCTGGATCACCTTGCGGCCGAGATCGGGCAAATCGACCTTGGCCTGCGCCAGCCGGACGTGATCGTTCAGCGCGATGCCGTCGATCCACTCCATCGTCAGCACGCTGTGCGCGGTGCGATCCCAATCCACCGCGGGGACGCGGAAGTCCGGATCGTCGCGGGTGTTCTCGGCCATCTCGGACAGCGCGGCCGCCTCGAGACGCAGGTCCATCTCCATCGCGACCGAGCGCGACATCGTGTTGATGACCTCGATCAGCCGCAAGCGCCGCGCCTCGGCGGAATGCGCCTCGGCCTTGTGCGCGACAAAGAAGAAGTCGCTGAGGTCGCGGCGGAAGCGCGCGGCTACATTGGGCCGGAGCACCTTGACCGCAACCTGCTGCCGCACGCCGTCGCGCTCGATTTCGCCACGGTGCACCTGCGCGATCGAGGCCGCGGCAACCGCAGGACCCAGATGCACGAAGGCCTGCGCCAACGGCCGTTCCAGCGATTGCGTGATGACGGTTTCGGCCGCTTCCTGCGCGAACGGCGGCAGCCGGTCCTGCAGGGCTTCAAGATCGCGCGCCATCGCCACGCCGACCACGTCGGGGCGGGTGGCGAGGAATTGCCCGAGCTTGAGATAGGCGGGTCCGAGCCGCGTCAGTGCGCGCGACAACCGCGGACCTGACTTGGCGGAGCGGCGCTCGATCAGCCGCGCCAGCTTCAGCGCGAGCTGCCCGGGCGGCGGCACCAGCGCGGGGTCGACGACGCCGAACACGCCCTCGCGCGCAAACACGAAACCGGCGCGGGCGAGGCGCGTGATGTGGGTCAGTGCAGAGATCACAAACGCCAGCCCGAATGCAGCGCCACGATGCCGCCGGAGAGGCTCTGCCACTTCACGCGGGCAAAGCCGGCGGCGCCGATCATCTCGGCGAACGCGCTCGGCCGCGGGAATTTGCGGATCGACTCGACGAGATATTGATAGGACTCGGCGTCACCGGTGACGGCGCGGCCGAGCGGCGGGATCACCTTGAAGGAAAACAGATCGTAGATCTTGTCGAGGCCGGGCACGTCGACGGTGGAGAATTCCAGGCACAGGAAGCGGCTGCCCGGCTTGAGCACGCGATAGGCCTCGCGCAGCGCAAGGTCGATCTGCGGCACGTTGCGGATGCCGAATGCGATGGTGTAGGCGTCGAACGCGCGGTCGGCAAAACCCAGCCTTTCGGCGTTGCCCTCGACGAACGACACCCGGTCATCGAGGTGCTGCTTCGCGGCACGTTCGCGGCCGACGGCGAGCATGTCGGCATTGATGTCGCAGACCGTGGCATGAAAGCCCGCGCCCGCGGTCTTGGCGGCCCGGAACGCGATGTCGCCGGTGCCGCCGGCGACGTCGAGCAGCGTGAACGGCCGGTCGCCCTTCGGCGGATCGAGCGTCGTGATCATGACGTCCTTCCAGGCCCGGTGCAGGCCCGCCGACATCAGATCGTTCATCAGGTCGTAGCGGGACGCCACGCTGTGAAACACGTCGTTCACCAGCGTCTGCTTCTCGCCCAGGGGCACGTCCCTGAAGCCGAAATGGGTGGTTTGATCCGGCCGATCCATCACTCAGAACTCTTACCCTTTTTGGTCGCGCTTTCTTTACGCGAACCGGTAGCCGTCCCCATCAAGTGCGGACGGGCTTCGCTCGAAAAACGCTCCAGCCAAACCATAGCGCGGCGGCCGCAATGGCGCTATCACGTCACTTCCAAAAGGTGAATGCCTGCTATGCCGGAATTACCCGAAGTCGAGACCGTCCGCCGCGGCCTGCAGCCGGCCATGGAGGGGTCCAGGATCCTCAAGGCCGAGGCCCGCCGCAAGGATTTGCGGTTTCCGTTTCAAAAAGACTTTATCGCCCGGCTCGAGGGCCGGACCATCACCGGGCTCGGCCGCCGTGCCAAATATCTGATGGCCGACCTGAACTCCGGCGACGTGCTGCTGATGCATCTGGGCATGTCGGGCTCGTTCCGCGTGCTGAAGCAGGACGGCGCGGCGACGCCGGGGCAATTCCACCATCCGCGCAGTGACGATCGCGCGCATGATCACGTCGTGTTCCACATGTCGTCGGGCGCGGCCGTCGTCTTCAACGATCCGCGGCGCTTCGGCTACATGAAGATCATCGCGCGCAACGCCATCGAGGATGAGCCGCTGCTGAAAGGGCTCGGTCCCGAGCCGCTCGGCAACGAGTTCGACGCGGCGATGCTGGCGCGCTCCTGTCACAACAAGAAGACCAGCCTGAAGGCCGCGCTGCTCGATCAGCGCGTGGTGGCGGGACTTGGCAACATCTATGTCTGCGAGGCGCTGTTTCGTTCGCATCTGTCGCCGCGGCGATTGGCCGCGACGCTTGCGACCAAGTCCGGACAACGCAAGGGCGTTGCCGGGGGCGAGCCGACCGACCACGCCAGGCGGCTGGTCGACGCGATCCATTCGGTGCTCAACCAGGCGATCAAGGCCGGCGGCTCCTCGATCAGCGACCATCGATTGACCAATGGCGATCTCGGCTATTTCCAGCATTCGTTCCAGGTCTACGACCGCGAGGGCGAGACGTGCCGCACGTCGGGCTGCGAGGGTATCGTCAGGCGCTTCACCCAGAACGGCCGTTCGACGTTCTGGTGCCCGAAGTGCCAGAAGTAGCAATGTTCGAGACCCCGCGAATCGAGACGCCGCGCCTGATCCTGCGGCCGCTTGCGCTGTCGGATGCTCCGGCGATCCAGCGTCACTTCAACAATTGGAACGTGATCAAGACCCTCGCCAGGGTGGTGCCGTGGCCTTATCCCGGCGACGGTGCGGAAAGCTTCATCAGGCGCGAGTTCGACAAGATCGCGGCCGGCGAGGAAAGCTATCAATGGGTGCTGGTGTTGCGCGCCGGCGCCGGCGAGGCGATCGGCAATATCAATTTCCGGCCGCGCGCCGATGGGCGCAAGGGCAATCGCGGGTTCTGGCTCGCTGAGCCGTACTGGAATCAGGGCCTCATGACGGAGGCGATCGCTGCGGTGAACGATTTCGCCTTCCTGACGCTCGGCCTCGATCACTTCCATGTGTGCAACGCGCCGTCCAACGTCGGCTCGCGCCGGGTCAAGCAGAAGACCGGGGCCGAATTCGCCGGCTTCGTCGAGCTTCCGCACCACAATGGCGAATCCAGAGCGGAGAAGTGGAAGGTGACGCGCGAGACCTGGTTGCGCGATCGCGCGAAGCCGTGACCTTATTTGCGAATACCGCCGCGAGGAAAATCGCAGCGCCTTGACCGTGCACGCGCAGCCGGAGAACATGGCTCATCGCTCCATCAAGAACGAGAACACAATGGCGATGAACGGCATGTCGACGAATGACGCCTGGCGCGACCGCGCCGCGACAAGTTTTCAATGCGAGAAGCAGCCGGCCACCAGCAGCCGCGGCATGGTGGTGAGCAATCATCCGCTGGCATCGAGCGCGGGCGCCGAGATGTTGGCTGCCGGCGGCAATGCGATCGATGCGGCGATCGCCACCTTGTTCACGCTGACCGTGGTCGAGCCGATGATGGTCGGCATCATCGGCGGCGGCATGGCGCATATTCGCCTCGCCGACGGCAGCCATCGCTTCATCGACGGCCAGAGCACGGTGCCGCAGGCGGTGCGGCCGGATACCTACACTTCGAAGCCCGGTTCGGCGCATGACGTGTTCGACACCGTCGGCAACGAGAACCTCAACGGGCCGAAGGCGGTCGCGGTGCCGGGCTCGCTGAAGGCCTGGTGCGAAACGCTGCGCCGCTTCGGCACCATGAGCCTTGCCGACGTGATGCAGCCTGCGATCAAGCACGCCGCGCGCGGCTATGCGGCGACGCCTTATTTGCATGAATGCATCACCGACGGCGCCGAGGAGATGCTGAAGGACAAGCCGATCTCGGCGATCTATCTGCCTAATGGCACGCCGCTGAAGCCCGGCGAGCGCGTGGTGCAGGCGGAATATGCCGAGACGCTGAAATACATCGCGGATCATGGCGACAACGCGCTCTACCAGGGACCGCTCGGCGACATCCTGGTCGACTACATGAAGAAGAACGGCGGCTTCATCGCACAACAGGATCTCGCGACCTACAAGACCGTCGAGCGGCAGCCGATCCGCTGCGACTACCGCGGCTGGGAAATCCTCGGGCCCCCGCCGCCGGCGGCATCAGGCGTGCACATCACGCAGATGCTCAACATCCTCGAAGGCTATGACATCGCGCGCCTCGGCTTCGGCACGGCCGAGACCATCCATTACCTTGCCGAGGTGCTGAAGATCGCCTTTGCCGACCGCGCGGCCGCGAGCGGCGATCCCGCCTATATCAACGTGCCGGTGGAGCGGTTGACCTCGAAGGCCTATGCCGAGGAGCGCCGCCGCGCGATCGATCCTGCCGCTGCACAAGCCTGGAGCGCCGGCGTCACCCAGCTCGAAAGCGCGCACACCACGCACATGACCGCGGCGGATGCGATGGGCAATGTGGTCGCGACCACCCAGACCATCAACAATCTGTTCGGCGCCAAGATCCTGATCCCGGGCCTCGGCACCGTGCCGAACAACTACATGAACCTGTTCGATCCGCGGCCGGGACACGCGCTGTCGCTGGCCGCAGGCAAGCGCGTCACCACCTCGATGTCGCCGATGATGGCGCTGCGCGACGGCAAGCTCGCTTACGCGCTCGGCCTGCCCGGCGGCAAACGCATCTTCCCGAGCGCGATGCAGGCGCTGATCAACCTGATCGACCACGGCATGAGCCTGCAGGAGGCGGTCGAGGCGCCGCGGGTCTGGACCGAGGGCAATGCGCTGGAGGTCGAGCAGGCGGTGCCGGAGACCGTCCGCGCCGCGCTATCAGCCAAGGGCCACAAGGTGCAGGTCGTGCCGACGGTGGCCGGCGGCATGAACGCGATCCAGTTTCACGCTGACGGCACGATGTCGGGCGCAGCCTGCTGGCGCGCCGACGGCACCCCGGTCGGCATTGCCGGCGGTCTCGCCCGCGCCGGGGTGCGGTTTGCGTTGAGGTGACGCCGACTACGCTGTTTGACAGGTTGAACCGAGAACCATCCTCAACGTCGTCCTGGCGAAAGCCAGGACCCATTACCCCAAATCTCTCATTGTTGGGCGACGCCGGGGCCGCGATCCGGTTTCATCGCTGAATGCGGTGGTTATGGGTCCTGGCTTTCGCCAGGACGACGTATGGGAAGAGCCGTGGCTGCGATACCCGCGAAAGCTCGTAGCCCGGATGCAGCGAAGCGTAATCCGGGACCGGTCGCGCCGGCGGCGAGAGCCGCCCCGGATTGCGCTTCGCTGCATCCGGGCTACGGAGTTCTACTTCCTGACGCAGATCACGCGGACCACGGCGGCCTTGGCGTCCGCCGAGTCGCCCGACGCGGTGACACCATGCGCCTTCAGGAAGCTGCGCACCGTGTCGGCCGGCACCAGCGCGGCCTGCGCCGGCGGCGCCGCGTTTGCGGGGCCTGCAACGATGACGGGTTTCAGCGTCGCGATGCCGGCAAACCTGCCGACGCCGTCGAGCGCCGCTGCGCCGGAGAACCCGATCGCCGGCGCCGGTGACAGCGCCTGATCGCCGCCGCCGATCTGTGCGACCGAGGCCTTCACGCTGCTCGCGGCCGCGCCGCCGCCCTGGTTCTGCGGATCGGCGATCCCGGTGATGTCGAGCGCGGTCTGCGTCGCCTGGCCTGCGATATTGAGCGGCTTCAGCCCGCGCGCGCCATAGATGCGCAGCAGCGCGAGGTCGTGATCCTTGTCGGCGGCGACCCGATCGGCATTGCCATAGCCCGGGATCGTCAGCGCGATGCAGTCGTCGGTCGCCACGCGATCGGTCACGATGGCGCCGTCGTCGCTGACCACGACGCCGGTGGCATATTCGACGGTCTTGCGCGGCGGCGGACCGGCCTGCACGGCGGACGGAAAGGCGTTGAAGGCGCTCGACATCGCGATCACCACCGGCTCGACCGTGGTCTGCATCGCCTGGTCATAGAGGATGGTGAGGATGCGGACCTCGTCGCCCTTCAGGGTGCCGCGCAGATAGAACTTCTTCAGCCCCTGCATGCCCGACAGCACGAAGAAATCCGGCTTCACCACGGTGTAGTCGATGGTGCGGCCGGCCGGCTCCTTCTTTTCCTGCTCGGCAAGCTTTGCGGTGGCGGGGCTTGCTTCCTTGCGCCGGGTCAGCAGCACCTGGACGGTGCCGGTCGGCGAGGTCCATTTGGCCCCAGAAGCGTCGCTGGTGAGCTGCGGCACCAGCTTGGTCGGAATGCCGAGCCGCGCCCCGGTGGCCGGCTCGGTCACGATCCGCCAGCCGACACCTTCCCGCTTCCGCCGCGCAGTGTCGGCGAGCACGCCGCGCTCCTGCGGGTTCAGCACGCCGGTCGGCTTGCCGCCGCGCTTCTTCTGGAATTCCTTGATCGCATTGACCATGCGCTCGCTGACGTCGCCGGTAATGGCGCCGTTATATTCGCCGACCCAGGCGAGGTCGGATTGCAGCGCCAGCCGCTCGGCCTGCGCCATCGCGCCAGCGGTATCCTCCGGCTTCTGCAGCCCGGGGCGTATCGGCACCGTCGCCACGGTTTTCGGCTTCGCCCCCGCCGTCGAGGGCGGCGTCATCTGGGCCTGCGCCATGCCCATGGAAGCGGCCATCAATGTTGCCGAAAGCACCGATCTCATGACAAATCCGGGGGGAATGACTGACACCATTGACGTCCAGGCAATTAAGCACATCTGCTTGGTCGGCAACAACCGCGCTCCGGTTCAGGGAACAGCGCGCAGGACACCGCAATGCTGAGTGCCGACGAACTTGAACGCTATGCCCGCCATATCGTGCTGCGCGAGGTGGGCGGCCCCGGCCAGAATGCGCTGAAAAAAGCGTCGGTGCTGGTGATCGGCGCCGGCGGCCTCGGCGCGCCGGTGCTGATGTATCTGGCCGCCGCCGGTGTCGGCCGGCTCGGCGTGATCGATGACGACATCGTCTCGCTCTCCAATTTGCAGCGCCAGATCATCCATGCGACGTCCGACATCGGCAAGCGCAAGGTCGACAGCGCGGCGGCGCAGATCCATGGGCTCAATCCGCATGTGACGTTCGAGGCGCATCCGATGCGGCTCACCGCCGACAATGCGATGGCGCTGATCGCGAACTACGACCTCGTGCTCGACGGCTCCGACAATTTCGAGACCCGCTATCTCGTCGCCGATGCCTGCTTCCTCGCGAAGCGGCCGCTGATCACGGCCGCACTGGGCCAGTTCGACGGTTCGCTGACCACGATCCGCGCGCATGAGAAGAATGCGGACGGCGTGTTCAACCCGACCTATCGCTGCCTGTTTCCGGAGGCGCCGCCGCCGGGCACGGTGCCGGCCTGCGCCGAGGCCGGCGTGATGGGTGCGCTTGCCGGCGTCCTGGGATCGATGATGGCGCTGGAGGCGATCCGCGAGATCGTCGGCTTCGGCGAGGGCCTGGTCGGCCGCCTCCTGATGGTGGATACGCGCGCGATGCGGTTCGAAACCCTACGCTACGCGCGCGATCCGCAGAACCCGCTCAATGGCGATGGGCCTGTCATCACTGACCTCAGCGCCCATCGCACCTGATTGCTGCCGTTATTTGCTGGCCGGCTTCTCGCTGTCGAGATGCGCCATCTGCTCGGCCGCATAGCGCGTGCCGGCAGCGATATCCGGCGGGAAGGCTTTCGCCAGCGCCGCGAGATGAGCTTGCGTCAGCGTCAGCCTGGTCGCGCCGAGCGCTTCGGTGAGACGGTTGCGGGTACGGGCGCCGACCAGCGGCACGATCTCCTTGCCCTGCGCCGCGACCCAGGCGATTGCGACCTGCGCCGGCGTTGCTCCGATCTCGGCGGCAATGGCGCGCAACTGCTCTACCAGCGCGAGATTGGCATCGAGGTTCGCGCCCTGGAAGCGCGGCGTCATCAGCCGGTAGTCCCTGCCGATCTTGCCGGACTCCTTCGACCAGTGGCCGCTGATCAGTCCGCGCGACAGCACGCCGTAGGCTGTGATGCCGATGCCAAGCTCGCGGCAGGTCGTCAGGATATCGCGCTCGATGCCGCGCTCGATCAGCGAGTATTCGATCTGGAGATCGACGATCGGATGCACGGCATGAGCACGGCGGATGGTGTCGGAGCCGACCTCGGACAGGCCGATATGTCTGATGTAGCCGGACTTCACCAGATCGGCGATGCCGCCGATCGTCTCCTCGATCGGAACGTTGGGATCGAGACGTGCCGGGCGGTAGATGTCGATGTAGTCGGTGCCGAGACGTTGCAACGAATAGGCGAGGAAATTCTTCGTCGCGGCCGGCCGGGTGTCCATTCCGGCGAATTCACCCGCGGGGCCGCGGAGCGCGCCGAACTTGACGCTGATCTGCAGCCGGTCGCGCGCGACGTCCTTCAGGGCTTCCTGCACCAGCATCTCGTTGTGGCCCATCGCGTAGAAGTCGCCGGTATCCAGCAGCGTGATGCCGGCATCGAGCGCCGCATGCACCGTGGCGATGCTCTCGCCGCGATCGGTCGGGCCATAGACCTCGGACATGCCCATGCAGCCGAGGCCGAGGGCCGAGACGGTGGGCCCGGTTGAGCCGAGTTTGCGTGTGTCCATGTGGATGTTCCTCAAACGTTTGCGGCGGAAAATCCGTCGCCAAATGCCGAGCTGATATGGGCCGGACGGTTTCGGACGATAAGCTGGACAATCCCGAATGGCTTGTTCACTATAGCGAACAATGCAGGATTTCGACCTTCGCGACCTCGACGCCTTCGTGGCGGTGGCGCGCACGCGCAATTTCCGGCGTGCGGCGCTCGAGCAGCGCGTCTCGGTCTCCAGCCTCAGCCAGCGCCTGCGCGACATGGAAGAGCGGCTCGGCGTCCGCCTGATGAACCGCACCACCCGCAGCGTCGCGCTGACCGAGGCCGGCGAACTGCTGCTTGCCCGCGTCGCGCCGGCCATGGTCAACGTCGCCGATGCGATCACTGAGGTGCGCGGCCTGCGCGCCGAGCCGTCGGGGCGGTTGCGCATCAACGCACCGCCGCCCGCGGTTGATCTGGTGCTGGCGCCGATGATCGCGCCGTTCCTCGCCAGATATCCGCGGGTCGAGCTCGACGTCGTCGCGGAGAGTGCGTTCGTCGACATCGTCGCGCAGGGCTTTGACGCCGGCGTGCGTTACGGCGAGCACCTGGCACAGGACATGGTCGCGGTTCCGCTTGGTGCGCCGCAACGTTACGCGATCGTGGCGTCCAGTGAGTATGTCGCAAAGCACGGCCGGCCGATGCATCCGAAAGACCTGCTGGCGCACCCCTGCATCCGCAGCCGCTTCAGCAACGGTGTGATGTTCGATTGGGAGTTCGAGAAGAACGGCCGCGTGGTGAAGATTTCGCCGCCGGCCAGGCTGACCGCGACCCATCTCGGCCTCGCGCTGCGTGCGGTTCATGACGGCGTCGGCTACTGGGCGACGTTCGAGGGCTATGTCCGCTACGGCGTCAAATCCGGCGCGCTGGTCAGCGTGCTCGACGACTGGTGCCCGCCATTCGACGGACCGTTCCTCTATTATCCGAGCCGTCGCCAGCCGCCGCCGGCGCTGGCGGCGTTCGTATCGTTCGTCGCCGACTGGCGCAAGCAGGCGCGGCGGAAGAGGTAAGACGGGCTGTCACCACATCGTCGTCCCGGCCTTGAGCCGGGACCCATAACCACAGCTCTTACAATGACCAGGGCTGGAGCTCCAGCTCGGTCCAACCACGAGCTTCGGTGGTTATGAGTCCCTGCTTGCGCAGGGACGACACCGAATGCGTGATTACAACATGCGCCTCGCCGGCCGCACCGGCTCCTTTGCATGGGGTTGTTTTCGATATTTTGGCAGCGCGCCCCTGCGACGGCGGGGCTATCGCATTATGACTACCCACGTCTCGTAGCCCGGATGGAGCGAAGCGCAATCCGGGGCGGTCTGTCCGTGGATACAAGCCCCGGATTTCGCTGCGCTCCATCCGGGCTACAGATCTCTCTTCTCCTTCCCCCTGAAAGGGGGAAGGTCGGGATGGGGGTCAGCCACATGCACCGTCGCTCGTGGAGAGAGATGATCCCCACCCGCTTTGCTCTGGCGAGCAAGGCGACCTCCCCTTTTCAAGGGGAGGTCGGAGCTGCGTGGCTTGGATCGAGCGCGGCGCAATCCCGGCTACGAAATCACAGCATGCTCGGCAGCACGCGATCCGGCGGCTTGTGGGCGTCGAGGAAGGTTCGGATGTTGATGATCACCTTCTCGCCCATCTCGACGCGGCCCTCGATGGTGGCCGAGCCCATATGCGGCAGCAGCGTCACCTTGCCGGCCTTGGCGAGCCGCACCAGCTTCGGGTTCACCGCGGGCTCGTGCTCATAGACGTCGAGGGCTGCGCCGCCGATATCGCCGGCTTCGATCAGCTTGATCAGCGTGTCCTCGTCGATCACCTCGCCGCGCGCGGTGTTGACGACATAGGCCTCTTTGCGGATCAGCTTGAGCCGCCGCGCCGAGAGCAGGTGATAGGTGGCCGGCGTGTGCGGGCAATTCACCGAGATGATGTCCATCCGCGCCAGCATCTGATCGAGGCTTTCCCAATAGGTGGCCCCGAGCTCTTCGGCGATCATGGGCGCCACTGGGCGGCGGTTGTGATAGTGGATCTGCAGGCCGAACGCCCGGGCGCGGCGCGCCACGGCCTGGCCGATGCGGCCCATGCCGACGATGCCGAGCCTCTTTCCGCCGATGCGGTGGCCGAGCATCCAGGTCGGCGACCAGCCCGCCCAGTGCTGCCTGCCTTCGGTCAGGATCGAGGCGCCCTCGATCAGGCGCCGTGGCACCGCCAGGATCAGCGCCATGGTCATGTCGGCGGTGTCCTCGGTCAGCACCTTCGGCGTGTTGGTCACCGTGATGCCACGCGCATGCGCCGCGGCGACATCGATGTTGTCGACGCCGTTGCCGAAATTGGCGATCATCTTCAGCTTGCAGTCGGGCTGATTGATCACGTCCTCGCGGATCATGTCGGTCACGGTCGGCACCAGCACGTCGGCGGTTCGCGCCGCCTCGGCGATCTGCTCCGGCGTCATAGGCGTGTCGTCGAGATTCAATCTGGCGTCAAACAGCTCGCGCATCCGGGTCTCGATCGAGTCCGGCAGCTTGCGGGTGACGACGACGAGAGGCTTTTTCTTCACCGACATGTCCTGCTTTCATGAGGCGCGCGGCCTGTCAAAAAACAAACCGTTCAGGCCTCATTAACCCGGTTGTTCGACACTGCTGATAGCCGCGCTGTCCCGGCGTTTCCTTCGCGTTTCCTAGGGTTCCCCGATACTTGCCCCGGCTTTTCGCCAAGGCGAAACGACGGGAAATTCGGGTGTTCTGGCTCTCAGGCGTTCCGTCCTCTCTAGCAGAAGGCCGGGCCAAGACAAGAACCCCTCGGGCTTGCAGTGCGGGAGCGAACGGGCGCGGGCGCAGGGCCTTCGGGCGTGGTTTGGGTTGCAATTCGCCGAATGCGGGTTGGGCATCTCGGCAGGAGACGAGTTGATGGTCTGGCGTTTCGGTTCATTGGTGGCGCTGGTCGGAAGCATGCTGAGCGCGTCGGTCATCCCCGGACATTCCGCCAAGGATTTGAGCCCCACCACCAGCGGCCTGCCGATCCCGCGCTACGTCAGCCTGAAGTCGGATCACGTGAACGTCCGGGCCGGCCCGACCAAGGACAATGACGTCGCCTGGGTCTACACCCGGTCGGGGCTGCCGGTCGAAATCACTGCCGAGTTCGAGAACTGGCGCCGGGTGCGCGATTCCGAGGGCGCCGAAGGCTGGGTCTATCATTCCCTGCTGTCGGGCCGCCGCACCGCCGTCGTCACGATGAAGAACAAGGACGATCTGGCCTCGCTGTACGATCGCCCCGACCCCACCAGCGCCGTCGCGGCGCGCCTGCAGGCCGGCGTCGTCGCGCAGGTGAAGAAATGCGCCAATAACTGGTGCCGGGTCACCGGCAACGGGTTCGACGGCTGGATCGAGCAGCAGCGCCTCTGGGGCGTCTACGCCGACGAGAAGGTGGACTGAGTTTTCCTCGTCCCGAACGACAATGGCCGGGACGAGCCCGGCCATCACAACTCAAATCGACGGTAAGACCGTTCAGCGCTTCTTGCGCAGCCGCACCACCATGTCGACGCGGGAGATCTCGTAGCCTTCCGGCACGTCGGGCATCTTCGACAGCACGAGGTTCGGGTCGGGAATGTCGACCAGCTCGTGGTTGTGCTCGAGATAGAAGTGGTGGTGCGTCGACACGTTGGTATCGAAATAGGTTTTGGTGCCGTCGACGCTGACCTGGCGCAGCAGGCCGGCATCGGTCAGCTGGTTCAGCGTGTTGTAGACGGTCGCCAGCGACACCGGAACCTTGGCCAGCGTGGCTTCCTCGTACAGCATTTCAGCGGTCAGGTGGCGGGCACCCTTGCCGAACAGCAGCCAGCCCAGCGCCATGCGCTGGCGGGTCGGCCGCAGACCGGCAGACTGCAACATCTCGTTGACGTCATGCCACGGACAGCCGGTCAGGGCAGGGTGGTGCCCAGCGCCCCGGGCAGCCGGGTGCACGGCATCATCGTTCACAGCCGGTACTTCCTCGTTCATATCCACTCTATGCACCCAACTCAGGCAATATTCCTCATAAATATAAAAAGGATGCCTATCAGATGCAAGTTTTTCGCAACTAGAACGAATCCAAGCTGCGGTAGAAACCTAAGGAGAAGCGGTCATTTATCCTCGGAATGCCGCTTTGCCGCCCAGTTGGCGCTATGTTAGAGAGCGCGCGGACCACATATGCGCTTTCGGCAGAGATAACAGGCCGTAGCGTACCCAGGTAGCGCCAAGATGCGGGACGGGTTATTCCGGTTCCCGTGGGTAGATCAAGGTCCGACCAAGCAAAGCGCTCATCGGGACATCAGAGGTGGAAAGAGGATGCTGGATCGGCGCGGCGGTTACGAATACGAGGATTTGCTGGCTTGCGGGCGGGGCGAGCTTTTCGGTCCCGGCAACGCCCAGTTGCCGCTGCCGCCGATGCTCATGTTCGATCGCATCAGCGAGATTTCGGAGAATGGCGGCGAGTTCGGCAAGGGGCTGGTGCGCGCCGAACTCGAGGTGAAACCGGATCTCTGGTTCTTCGGCTGCCATTTCAAGAACGATCCGGTGATGCCGGGCTGCCTCGGCCTCGATGCCATGTGGCAAATGGTCGGCTTTTACCTCGGCTGGATCGGTGGCGAAGGTCGTGGCCGCGCGCTCGGCCTCGGCGAGCTGAAGTTCTCCGGACAGGTGCTGCCGCAAGCGCGCAAGGTTGTGTACAACATCGATATCAAGCGCGTGATGCGGTCAAAGCTCGTGCTTGGAATTGCCGACGGGTGGCTTTCCATGGACGACGAGATTATCTATCGCGCCAAGGACTTGAAGGTCGGGTTGTTCAAGCAGGGCACGGCGCCATCTTGAGCAGGATCATCATGCGGCAACATAAAGGCAGGGCGAGGCGAACATGAGGCGGGTTGTCATCACGGGGATGGGTATTGTCTCGTCCATCGGTAACAACACCCAGGAAGTGCTTGCGAGCCTCTACGAGGCGAAATCGGGCATTTCGCGCGCGGAGAAGGCCGCCGAACTCGGCTTCCGTTCGCAGGTGCACGGTGCGCCGACACTCAATCCTGCCGAGGTGATCGATCGCCGCGCGATGCGGTTCCTTGCCGAAGGTGCGGCGTGGAATCACGTTGCGATGGAACAGGCGATCCGCGACTCGGGCCTCGAGGAAAGCGAAGTCTCCAACATCCGTACCGGCATCATCATGGGATCCGGCGGTCCGTCGACGCGCACGCTGGTGGAGGCCGCCGACATCGCGCGCGCCAAGGGCCCGAAGCGCGTCGGTCCGTTCGCGGTGCCGAAGGGCATGTCCTCGACCGCGTCGGCGACGCTCGCCACCTGGTTCAAGATCAAGGGCGTGAACTATTCGATCTCGTCGGCCTGCGCGACGTCGAACCACTGCATCGGCAACGCCTATGAGACGATCCAGATCGGCAAGCAGGATGTCATCTTCGCCGGCGGCTGCGAGGAACTGGACTGGACGCTGTCGGTGCTGTTCGACGCCATGGGCGCGATGTCCTCGAAATACAACGACACGCCCGCCACCGCCTCGCGTCCCTACGATCTCAACCGCGACGGCTTCGTCATCGCGGGCGGCGCGGGTGTCGTGGTGCTGGAAGAGCTCGAGCATGCCAAGGCGCGCGGTGCCAGGATCTATGGCGAGGTCGTCGGCTACGGCGCAACCTCCGACGGCTACGACATGGTGGCGCCGTCAGGCGAGGGCGCCGAGCGCTGCATGCGCATGGCGATGTCGACGGTGAACACGCCGGTCGATTACATCAATCCGCACGCCACTTCGACGCCCGCCGGCGATCCGCCGGAGATCGAGGCGATTCGCAAGGTGTTCGGCACCGGCGACAAGTGCCCGCCGATCTCGGCGACCAAGGCGCTGACCGGCCACTCGCTCGGCGCCACCGGCGTGCAGGAAGCGATCTATTCGCTGCTGATGCTGAACAACGGCTTCATCTGCGAGAGCGCGCATATCACCGAACTCGATCCGGTGTTTGCCGACATGCCGATCGTGCGCAAGCGCATCGACAACGCCAAGCTCAACACCGTGCTGTCGAACTCGTTCGGCTTCGGCGGCACCAACGCGACGCTGGTGTTCAGGCGGCTTGACGCGTGATTTCGCCTCTCCTCGCTTGCCGAGGGAGGTCCGCGGGCAGCGAATGGGAACATTGCAACGATCCGGAATGGGGTGGGAATGATTATTGAACCGCGCGTGCGAGGCTTCATCTGCACGACGGCACATCCCGTCGGCTGCGCCACGAATGTCCGCGAACAGATCGCCTATGTTCTGAAGCAGGGCCCGGTCGCCGACTGCCCGAAGCGCGTTGCCGTGCTGGGCTGCTCGACGGGGTATGGCCTCGCGAGCCGCATCGTCGCGACCTTCGCCGACGGCGCCGATACGATCGGCGTGTCGCTGGAGCGCGAGCCGTCGGAAAAGAGAAGCGCCAGCGCCGGCTGGTACAACAACCGCGCCTTCGAGATCGAGGCCCAGAAGATCGGACGCTCGCCGCTCACGCTCGAAGGCGACGCCTTCTCCGACGAGCTGAAGGCGACCTTCATCGAGCGCGTGCGCGAGAAATTCGGACAGCTCGACCTGCTGGTCTACAGCATGGCCGCTCCGGTCCGGACCGATCCCGACACCGGCAAGACCTATCGTTCGGTGATCAAGCCGCTGGGCGCCCCGGTCGAGATCAAGACGCTCGACACCGAGACCGGCGAGGTGTTCCAGACCACGCTCGAACCGGCGAGCGAGGAGCAAACCGCGGCAACCGTCGCGGTGATGGGCGGCGACGACTGGAAGCGCTGGATCGACCAGCTCGCGGATGCCGGCGTGCTGGCGCCGGGCTTCCGGACGCTCAACTACACCTATATCGGCAGTGAACTGACCTGGCCGATCTACTGGAACGGCACGCTCGGCCGCGCCAAGGTCGATCTCGACAGCAAGGCGGAAGCGATCCGCGGCCGGCTCGGTGCGGACGCCGCCCGCGTCGTCGCGCTGAAGGCCGTGGTCACCCAGGCGAGCTCGGCCATTCCGGTGGTGCCGCTCTATGGCACCGTGCTGTTCAAGGTGATGAAGCAGCTCGGGCTTCACGAAGGCTGCATCGAGCAGATCGATCGCCTGTTCCGCACCAAACTCGGCAAGGATGTCGCGCTCGACGATACGCAGCGCGTCCGGGTCGACGATTGGGAGCTTTCGCCCGAAGTGCAGACGGAAGTGTCGCGGCGCTGGCCACTGCTCACCACCGAGACGCTCGGCGAGTTGGCCGATCTCGGCGAGTACAAGAGCCAGTTCCTGCGCCTATTCGGCTTCGGCATCGACGGCGTCGACTATACGCAGGATGTCGATCCCCGCGTCGTGCCGGGTTAGGCCGTTCGGGAAACATCGCATTCACAGCTTCGTAGCCCGGATGGAGCGAAGCGCAATCCGGAACAGTCCCTCTGTGGCGGAGAGCCCCGGATTTCGCTGCGCTTCATCCGGGCTACATGTCTCACCCCGCCGCGATCTTCTCTGCGCGCTGGAACGCGGGCCGGGCCACGCAGCGGCCGATATAGGCCTCGAATGACGGCCGCGACGGCACCATCTTGAACACGCGTACCGCAAAGTTCAGTCCCGCACCGATCGCGATGTCGGCCGCGGAGAATTGATCGCCGAGGATCCATGGCCCCTTCTGCAGCTCGGCGTCGAGCACGTCGAACACCTGCGCGGCGCTGCCCCATGCCGCGGTGCTGGTCGGCACCTCGAGCTTGGTGAAGAGCTGGATCAGCGCCGGCTCGATGCAACTCGGCGAGAAGAATAGCCACTGCAGATAGCGCGCCCGCTTTGGGTCCGTCGCTGCCGGCGCGAGTTTGGTCTCGGGATAGCGGTCGGCGATATAGGCGCAGATCGCGGCGGCCTCGGCGAGCTGCGCGCCGCCGTCGGTCAGCGCCGGCACCTTGCCCATCGGGTTGATCTTGAGGAAGTCCGGCGATTTCTGCGCGCCGGTGCTGATGTCGGTCAGCACCCGTTCGTATGGCAGACCGGATTCCTCCAGCAGCCAGATGGCTGAGAACGAGCGCGAGCGCGGCGACCAGTACAGCTTGATCATGGCTTAGCCTCCGATGTGCGGTTTGTTCTCATCCACCGATAGTGCTTCATCATGAAGCCGGTGACCGGATTGGGCGCTTCCTTCTCGAAGATGAAGCCTTCGCGCTCGTACCAGCGCCAGGCCTTCTCATTCTCGCGGACGCATTTCAGCCAGATCTCGTCGGGCATCTGCCGGCGCGTGAAGGCAAGCAGCTCGCGTCCCAGGCTCCGGCCCTGATAGGTGGGGACCACCATCAGCTGATCGAGCAGCGAGGTCGGCATGTGCAGCGCAAGCATGGCGGCGATGGCGCCGCGATCGTCGGCGACGAACAGGCTCCAGCCGCCGGCGATCTCGCGCGGCAGGCGGACACGCAGATCGTTCAACAAGCTGTCGCTGGCTTGCGAGAGCCCGGTCGAAACCCAGCTCGCCATCCAGGCGCGCGCGATCGCGTCATGTTCGTCGGGACGAGCGGGGCGGATGATCGGCGGCGTCATTGATCCCTATCGCGTTCGACGCCGGCGGCGCGACGCTGTGGGTGCATAAAGTCGAAAGCCCGCGATCGTCTCGCGGAGCTTTCAACTCTAGCGCAGTTGTGTGCAACCGGCGAGCCCGGCGGCTCACACGCCGAGCGTGCCGGCCTTTGCTGCCGCATAGCGCTCAGCCACGGCCTTCCAGTTCACCGTATTCCACCACGCCTTGAGATAATCCGGCCGGCGGTTTTGGTAGGTCAAGTAATAGGCGTGCTCCCAGACGTCGTTGCCGAGCAGCGCGCGCTTGCCGTCCATGATCGGATTGTCCTGGTTCGGCCGCGTCTCGATCGCGAGCTTGCCGTCCTTGGTCACGGTGACGAACACCCAGCCGGAGCCGAACACGCGCCCGCCGGCAGCGTTGAATTCGGTCTGGAATTTTTCCATGCCGCCGAGGTCGCGATCGATCGCGGCGAGCACCTCGCCGTCTGCCTTGCCGCCGTTCGGCCCCATGATCTGCCAGAACATGGTGTGGTTGGCATGGCCGCCCATGTTGTTGCGAACGCCGGTACGGATCGCCTCCGGCACGCTGCCGAGATTGGCGAGCACCTCGACGACCGGCTTCTCGGCGATCTGCGGATTGTCCTTGGCGAAATTGTTGAGGTTGGTGACATAGGCCTGATGATGCCGGTCGTGATGGATTTCCATCGTCTTGGCGTCGATATGCGGCTCCAGCGCATTGGTGGGATAGGTCAGCGGATCGATCTTGAACGGTCCGGCTGGAGCCTGCGCCGTGGCCTGCGCGAACGCTGCGCGCGATGCGGCGGCGGCCGCGGCGATGCCGCCTGCTGCGATGATCAAATGGCGTCGGGACATCGAGGACATCGTGGTTCTCCGTGCTGGGAAAGCTCCCTGATGTTAGGCCCGAGTTGTGAACGGGTTCCAGCGAATCCGGTCACAATGCCGGGTCAAAATCGCGCATGCCGATCAGCGGAGATTGATTTGCGTCCGATCTCGGCAAACCAAAAAGGGCGGCCACAGGGCCGCCCTTTTCGTAACAGTCGATTTTCTAGTCGATTGGCCTTGGCTTACTCGCCGGCAGCTTCGCGCGGCGCCGCAGCCGGCGCTTCGGTCTTCTGCTTGGCCTCGAGATCCTCGCCGGTCTCCTGGTCGACCGCCTTCATCGACAGGCGGGTCTTGCCGCGATCGTCGAAGCCGAGCAGCTTGACCTTGACCTTGTCGCCTTCCTTGACGACGTCGGAGGTCTTCTGCACGCGGTTGGACGCGAGCTGGCTGATGTGGACGAGGCCGTCCTTGGCGCCGAAGAAGTTCACGAACGCGCCGAACTCCATCACCTTGACGACGGTGCCCTCGTAGATCTGGCCGACCTCCGGATCGGAGGCGATCGACTTGATCCACTTGATCGCAGCCTTCATCGCCTCGCCATCGTTGGAGGCGACCTTCACGGTGCCGTCGTCCTCGATGTTGACCTTGGCGCCGGTCTTCTCGACGATCTCGCGGATCACCTTGCCGCCGGTGCCGATCACTTCGCGGATCTTGTCGGTGGCGATCTTGAAGGTCTCGATGCGCGGTGCGTATTCGCCGAGCTCGGCGCGCGCCGCGGTCAGTGCCTTGGCCATCTCGCCGAGAATGTGGATGCGCCCTTCCTTGGCCTGGCCAAGCGCAACCTTCATGATCTCCTCGGTGATGCCCTCGATCTTGATGTCCATCTGGAGCGAGGTGATGCCGTGGTCGGTGCCGGCGACCTTGAAGTCCATGTCGCCGAGATGATCCTCGTCACCGAGGATGTCCGACAGCACCGCGAAGCGCTGACCTTCGAGGATCAGGCCCATGGCGATACCGGCGGTCGGCCGCTTCAGCGGCACGCCGGCGTCCATCAGCGACAGCGAGGCGCCGCACACCGAGGCCATCGAGGACGAGCCGTTCGACTCGGTGATCTCGGAGACCACGCGGATCGTGTACGGGAACTCGTGATGCGGCGGCAGCACCGGGTGGATCGCGCGCCAGGCGAGCTTGCCGTGGCCGATTTCGCGGCGCTTGGTGCCGCCGAGGCGACCGGTTTCACCGACCGAGTAGGGCGGGAAGTTGTAGTGCAGCAGGAACGTTTCCTTGTACGTCCCCGACAGTGCATCGATGTACTGCTCGTCCTCGCCGGTGCCGAGCGTGGTCACGACCATCGCCTGGGTCTCACCGCGGGTGAACAGCGCCGAGCCGTGGGCACGCGGCAGCACGCCGGCTTCGGCGATGATGTTGCGCACGGTCTTGGCGTCACGGCCGTCGATGCGCTTGCCGGTGTCGAGGATGTTCCAGCGAACGATCTTGGCTTCCAGTTCCTTGAACACGCCGGCGACGCGAAGCTTGTCGTATTTCGGCTCCTGGCCTTCCGGGAAGAAGTGCGCCAGCACCTTCTCCTTGACGGCGCCGACCGCGGCATAGCGTTCCTGCTTGACCGGGATCGCATAGGCCTTGCGGAGCTCCTGTTCGGCGATGCCGAGCATCTCCTTCTCGATCTCCGAATTGTCGATCGTGGTGACTTCGCGCGGCTCCTTGGCAGCCTTCTCGGCGAGCTCGATGATCGCGTTGATGACCGGCTGGAAGTGGCGGTGGCCGAACATGACCGCGCCGAGCATCACGTCCTCGTTGAGCTCCTTGGCTTCCGATTCGACCATCAGCACGGCGTCGGCGGTGCCGGCGACGACGAGGTCGAGCTGGGTCTCGGTCATCTCGTCGAGCGTCGGGTTGAGAATGAACTCGTCATTGGCGAAGCCGACGCGCGCGGCGCCGATCGGGCCCTTGAACGGTGCGCCCGACAGCGTCAGGGCGGCGGAGGCGGCGACCAGCGACACGATGTCCGGATCGTTCTCCATGTCGTGCGAGAGCACGGTGACGATCACCTGGGTCTCGTTGCGCCAGCCGTCGACGAACAGCGGACGGATCGGGCGGTCGATCAGGCGGGAGACCAGCGTCTCCTTCTCGGTCGGACGGCCTTCGCGCTTGAAATAGCCGCCGGGAATGCGGCCCGCGGCGTAGGTCTTCTCCTGGTAGTCGACCGTGAGCGGCAGGAAGTCGACGCCCTCGCGCGGCGCCTTCGCCGCAACGACGGTGGCAAGCACCACGGTCTCGCCGTAGGTGGCCATCACGGCGCCGTCGGCCTGGCGGGCGATCTTGCCGGTTTCAAGTTTGAGGGGACGTCCACCCCAGTCGATTTCGACGGAATGCGAATTGAACATTTCGGTTTTCTTTCATGGTTTCACGAAAGCACGGCGCCCTGAAACACAAAGACCATGCCAAGACGGCGAGACACTGATGCGCTGTCGCGATCAGCATCCGGCGATCCTGCCATGGTCCCTGGATTTCGGATGGCGTCCATCCTTTCGGTCATCTGGGCATCTTGCCCGGTCCAGCGGCCGGATTGCTGCTGGACGCTAGTGTGCATGGCGCGACTGCCATGCTGCGCATGATCATCTTTCGACAATACGAAAGCCCGAGTTCACGGACGACCATGCGAAAACGCGCGCGAACCCTCGCGCGCGTGCTTCTCAAATCAACGACGGATGTTGTGCTTTTCGAGCAGCGCCTTGTAGCGCGCCTCGTCCTTGCGCTTGATGTAGTCAAGCAGGGAACGACGCGTCGACACGAGCTTCAGGAGGCCGCGACGTGAATGGTTGTCCTTCACATGGCTCTTGAAGTGCTCGGTGAGGTTATTGATGCGTTCCGACAGGATCGCGACCTGAACCTCGGGCGAGCCGGTGTCGCCGGCTTTGTTGGCATTCGTCTTGATGACTTCCGCTTTGCGTTCGGCGGTAATCGACATCGTCAGTTACTTTCATCGTTGCGAGCCGGACCGGCAGTCAGTCCGTTCAGGTTGAACACGCGCTTGGGGATGAGTTCGCCATTGCCAATTTCGGCAAGCGCGAGAAGCCGGCCTGCCACCGTGACATAGACTGTGCCGCTGGTATTGGGCGCATCCCGTCCGCGCAACAAAACGGCCTGGCCCCTGTGGAGCCTTGCCGCATCAGCCCGTGTGACGGCCAGTGCCGGGATGTCGTCCAGCGCGGTCTCAACGGGCAAAAGCGCGTCGGCGAGGCTGCCCTCGCCAGACGCGGCTCTATTGCATAAAGCCTCCAACTGTTCCAGCGGAATCATGTCCCGTTCGGTAAACGGACCGACAAGGGTCCGCCGCAGGGCGCAGATATGGCCGAAACAGCCCAGAATCCGGCCCATATCGCGGGCCAGCGCCCGGACATAGGTTCCCTTGCCGCACTCGGCCTCGAATACGGACTGGCCGTTATCGCCATGTTCCACGAGGGTTAACTCGTGAATTTCGACCGGGCGCGGCTTCAGTTCGACGGTCTCGCCGTCGCGCGCCAGATCATAGGCGCGCTCGCCCTGCACCTTGATCGCCGAATATTGCGGCGGGATCTGCTCGATCACCCCGGTAAAGCGCGGCAAGAGTTCCCGGATCGAATCGGCGGTCGGCCGGCTCTCGCTGGTCCTGACCGGCCGCCCCTCGGTGTCGTCGGTGTCGCGCTCCTCGCCCCAGCACACCGTGAAGCGGTAGCGCTTGCGGCCATCCATCACGAACGGCACCGTCTTGGTCGCCTCGCCCAGCGCGATCGGCAAGCCGCCGGAGGCGAGCGGATCGAGCGTGCCGGCATGGCCGGCGCGCTTGGCCTGGAACAGGCGCTTGAGCACCGCGACCGCCTGCGTCGAGGTCATGCCGATCGGCTTGTCGAGCACCACCCAGCCGTGGACGTCGCGCTTGTCGCGGCGCGGCTGCTGGTTCTGCCTGCCCTGCTTCTGGCGCGGGTCGTTGTTGGTGCGGCGCGCATCGTCGGTGCGCTGGCCGGCAAAAGCATCCCGCTCAGCGTCGCGCGCGTCGGTATCCTTCGCGTCGATAACGCTGTTGGTCGTCATCACAGTCATCACTCGTCGTCCGAATCGGGTGCAAGGTCTCGCTGCACCGCAGGTGTCCGCAGTAGTTTCTCGATGCGCTCCGCCTCGTCGAACCGCTCATCGACGCGGAAGCGAATGTCGGGTGCAAATTTCAGGTTGACGCGGTGCGCGATCTCGCCGCGAAGGAACTTCTTGTTGCGCTCGAGCGCGGATATCACCGTGTCGGTGTCGCGTCCGCCGAGCGGCATCACGTAGATCGTGGCGAGCTTCAGATCCGGCGACATACGCACCTCGGGAACGGTGATGATGTGGCCTTCCAGATCGGGATCGTGAACCTCACCCTGTGACAGAATCTCGGCAACTGCATGGCGAACCGTTTCGCCGACGCGCAGCTGACGTTGCGATCCGCCGGGGCTGGAACTCTTCTTTTGACGGGGCATGACCTTCTTCCAAAACCGTCGCGCCCGCCGGCCGTGGCCGCGGGCATCAATGTCCTTGCTTTGCTTTCAATCGGACGATGCGCTGGTGGCCGGACTAAAGTCCGGCCACGCCGTCGCATTCTCAGTTAAATGGACCCAACGCCTAGCAAGATCTGCGCTTCGTAAGATTTGGACTTACAGAGAGCGCTGGATCGTCTCGATGCGGTAACACTCGATCACGTCGCCGACACGCATGTCGCCGTAGTTCTCGAACGCCATGCCACACTCCTGGCCGGCGACCACTTCCTTCACTTCATCCTTGAAGCGCTTCAGCGTCGACAGCTTGCCTTCGTGCACCACGACGTTGTCGCGGATCAGGCGAACATTGGCGCCGCGTTCCACGGTGCCGTCGGTGACGCGGCAACCCGCGACCTTGCCGACCTTGGAAATGTTGAACACTTCCAGGATCTGCGCGTTGCCCAGCATGGTTTCGCGCAGTGTGGGCGCGAGCAGGCCGGACATCGCCTTTTTGATGTCATCCACGAGGTCGTAGATGATGTTGTAGTAGCGGATCTCGATGCCGTTGCGCTTGGCCGCGGCCGCCGCTTCCTTGTTGGCGCGGACCGAGAAGCCGATGATCGCGGCGTTGAAGCCCTCCGCCAGCGTGACGTCGGACTCCGAGATGCCGCCGACGCCGGCATGCAGGATGCGGGCGGCGACTTCGTCGGTGCCGAGCTTCTCGAGCGAGCCCAGGATCGCTTCCAGCGAGCCCTGCACGTCGGCCTTGACGATCAGCGGGAACTCCTTGCGGCCCGCGGTCTTGAGCTGCGACATCATCTGCTCGAGCGAGCCGCGCATGCCCGAGATCGAGGCCGCGGCATTCTCGCGCTTCTGGTGCGCGCGATAGCTCGTGACCTGACGGGCGCGGGCTTCGTTTTCGACCACGGCGAGACGATCGCCGGCTTCCGGCGGACCGTTGAAGCCGAGCACCTCGACCGGCACCGAAGGGCCGGCCTCTTCGAGATTCTCGCCCTGGTCGGAGATCAAGGCGCGGACGCGGCCCATCTCGGCGCCGGCCACGATGATGTCGCCGACGCGCAGCGTGCCGCGCTGCACCAGCACGGTCGCGACCGGACCGCGTCCGCGATCGAGCTTGGCTTCGATCACGGTGCCTTCCGCCGGACGCTCCGAGTTGGTCTTCAGGTCGAGGATTTCAGCCTGCAGCGCGATCATCTCGAGCAGCTTGTCGAGATTGGTCTTGTTCTTGGCCGAAACCTCGACGTCGACGACGTCGCCGCCGAGCGATTCGACCTGCACCTCGTACTGGAGCAACTCGGTGCGCACGCGCTCCGGCCGCGCATCCGGCTTGTCGATCTTGTTGATCGCCACGATCATCGGCACCTTGGCCGCCTTGGCGTGATTGATCGCCTCGATCGTCTGCGGCATCACGCCGTCATCGGCCGCGACCACCAGCACGACGATGTCGGTGACCTTGGCGCCGCGGGCGCGCATCGCGGTGAACGCGGCGTGGCCGGGCGTGTCGATGAAGGTGATCTTGGTGCCGCTCTCGGGCGACAGCACCTGGTAGGCGCCGATATGCTGGGTGATGCCGCCGGCTTCGCCCGATACGACGTTGGCGTGGCGCAGTGCGTCGAGCAGCGAGGTCTTGCCGTGGTCGACGTGACCCATGACGGTGACCACCGGCGAGCGCGGCTCGGTGTCGGTGGAATTGTCGACGACGTCGAACAGGCCCTCTTCCACGTCGGACGCCGCGACGCGCTTGACGCTGTGGCCGAGTTCTTCGGCGATCAGTTGCGCGGTGTCGGCATCGATCACGTCGGTGATCTTGTGCATCGCGCCCTGCTTCATCAGCATGCGGATGACGTCGACCGCGCGTTCCGACATGCGGTTCGCGAGTTCCTGGATCGTGATCGCTTCCGGAATGGTGACTTCGCGGATCAGCTTTTCCTTCGGTTCGTTCGACGCATGCCCCTTCAGGCGCTGGGTGCGGCGGCGGAACGAGGCGATCGAACGCTCGCGCACGTCGTCGGCGTTGAGCGCAGTGGTCAGCGTGAGGCGGCCGCGCTCCTTCTGCGGACCGGGCTTGTGGGTGGTCTTCGGAGCCGCGGCGGGGCGCACGGCGCCGCCGGGGCGGCGCACCAGGCGCGGACCTTCGTCTTCGTCCGGCCCGGCCGCAACTGCCGCCGGCCGCGGCGCAGAGGCTGGTGCGCGCGCGGTTGTCGTGGTGGTCGGGCGTGCTGCGGGCGCGCGGGCAGGCGGAGCAGACGCAGGTGCGGCTGTCGCGGGCCTGGCCGCTGTTGTGGCCGGAGCGCCGGGTTTGGCTTCGCCCTCGCCAAAGCGGCGCTTGGCCTCGACCTCGGCCTTGCGCTTGGCCTCTTCCTCGTGGCGGTGGCGCTCCTCTTCCGCCTTGCGGCGGGTTTCGGCGGCCTCGCGCTCGGCCTTCTCGGCAGCCTCGCGGACGGCGCGGCGCTTGGCTTCCTCTTCGGCCTGGCGGCGCTCCTCGATGTCGCGCTGACGGGCGTCGGCCAGCGCGCTGGCGCGCGCGGAACGCTCGTCCTCGGTCAGGGTCGGCAGCACCACGCCGGAGCGGGTGTTACGCTGCTGCTGGCCGGGGGGCGGGCCTGAGGGGCGGCCGAGCGGCGGCCTGGCGGCCGGAGCCGCAGGCTTTGCAACCACGGGTTCCGGCGCGTGCGCCTCGCCGGGACCATCGCCACCGACGCGACGCTTGCCGCGCTTCTCGACCACGACCTGCTTGGTCCGGCCGTGGCTGAAGCTCTGGCGCACGGTGCCCGTCTCGACGCGCGGCTTCAGCGACAACGTCTTGCTCGGGACACTCAAAGTCTTGTCGCCAGGGGTCTTGGTATCAACCATTCAGCAGTCCTAATCTCGTTTCGCTGTGCGTTTGCCGCACAAATCCTTCAACGTGTCGTCGTTTGCTGAGCATGACCGGTCGGAAAGACGGCGTCCGCCTTCCCGGATCACGCTCTGGAATTTCTGGCCGCTTCGGCGGTCTTGTCGTCGTCGGCCATCCGGTATCGGACCAGCATCTGGCAGCGCGACAGGAACGTCTTGCTCGCTGGGCCCGCGAGCAGCGCAGCATGTATCACATTTGACCGCCCAAGTGCCAAATCCAATTCTTCCGACGTCAAAACATTGACGACGGGGATTACCGGCGATTCACCACGTTTTTCGCCCCTTTGCCTCACGATCGCGTCCAATTTGCGGATTCCGTCCGCCGCGCCGTCGGAAGCGTGGATCAGGGCTGCAGTTTCGTTCCGGTTGAGTGCGTCCTCGACCTTGCCGAAGCCCGAAACCACCTGACCGGCCTTGGCGGCCATCGCCAGGGCCTCGGTGACGCTGCGCACCAGGAGGGTGTCGGTGTCGGTGGGGAGGGTCGGCGCGACGCGGACGTCGCGCTTGAATCCCTTGCTAAATTGGTGACGGCGGACCGCTTCCGCAACGCTGCGCCGCGATGCGGAAACCCATAGTCCGCGGCCGGGCAGCTTGCGCTTGATATCCGGGATTACCTCGCCCGTGGGCGTGACGACGAACCGGATCAGCTCGTCGATCGGACGCACCTCGCGGCTGACCGCGCACATCCGCGTGGTCGCGGACTTCTGCGTCCGCGGCCCATCGTCGAGATCGGGGTCAGCCTGAGCCAGCATCCGTGGGGCATCTCCTTACGAAGCCGTCGTTTCTGCTTCGGCGGCCTCGGCCTCCTCAGCAGGCTTGGCGAGGTCGGCCTCGGTGATCCAGCCGGCCTTCAGACGGGCCTGCATGATCACGGCCTCGGCCTCGTCGCGCGAGATCTCGATGCCGTCGAGGAACCCGGCATGTTTGGTCGGCTCGCCGCCTTCCTTGCGCTCGGTCCAGCCGACCAGATCATCGGTGGCGCAGCCGGCGAGATCCTCGACCGTCTTCACGTCGTTCTCGCCGAGCTTCACCAGCATCTTGCCGGTGATGCCGGGCACGTCCTTCATGGCGTCCTCGACGCCGAGTTCCTTGCGCTTGGCTTCCAGTTCCGCCTCGAGCTGTTCCAGATATTCGCGAGCGCGGGTCTGCAACTCGGTGGCGGTCTCCTCGTCGAAACCCTCGATGCCCGCGAGTTCCTTGACGTCCACCAGCGCGAGTTCCTCGACCGAGGTGAAGCCTTCGGAGGCGAGCAGCTGGCCGACCACCTCGTCGACATTGAGCGCTTCCATGAACACGCGGGTCGAGTTCTCGAAGTCGGCCTGGCGGCGCTCCGACTCTTCCTGCTCGGTCAGGATGTCGATGTCCCAGCCGGTCAGCTGCGAGGCGAGGCGGACGTTCTGGCCGCGGCGGCCGATCGCCAGCGACAGCTGGTTGTTGGTGTCGGGAACCACGACCTCGATGCGCTCGCGGTCCTCGTCGATCACGACCTTGGCGACCTCAGCCGGCGCCAGCGCGTTGACGACGAAGGTCGCAATGTCGGGCGACCACGGGATGATGTCGATCTTCTCGCCCTGCAGCTCGTTCACCACGGCCTGCACGCGCGAGCCGCGCATGCCGACGCAGGCGCCGACCGGGTCGACCGAGGAATCGCGCGAGATCACGCCGATCTTGGCGCGCGAGCCCGGATCGCGGGCGACCGCCTTGATCTCGACGATGCCGTCGTAGATCTCCGGCACTTCCTGCGCGAACAGCTTCGCCATGAACTGCGGATGGGTGCGCGACAGGAAGATCTGCGGACCGCGCGTCTCGCGGCGGACGTCGAAGATATAGGCGCGGACGCGGTCGCCGTTGCGGAACACTTCGCGCGGCAGCATCTCGTCGCGGCGCACGATCGCTTCGCCACGGCCGAGGTCGACGATCACGCTGCCATATTCGACGCGCTTGACGATGCCGTTGACGATGTCGCCGATGCGGTCCTTGAATTCCTGGTATTGCCGGTCGCGCTCGGCCTCGCGCACCTTCTGCACGATCACCTGCTTGGCCGACTGCGCGGCGATGCGGCCATATTCCAGCGGCGGCAGCGTGTCGGCGATGGTGTCGCCAACCTGAGCGCCCGGATTGGCGCGCTGCGCGTCGTGCAGCGAAATCTGGTTGGAGGAGTTCTCGACGACGTCGACCACCAGCATGTGGCGGGTCAGCCGCAGCTCGCCCTTCTTGGCATCGATCTCGGCATGGACGTCGGTCTCGCTGCCGTAGCGGGCACGCGCGGCCTTGGCGATGGCGTCTTCCATCGCCGCGATCACGATGGAGCGGTCGATCGACTTTTCGCGCGCAACTGCGTCTGCGATCTGCAGCAGTTCGAGTTTGTTGGCGCTGACTGCCATGGCTTAGTCTCCTTCGGATGGATCGATCTCGCCACGGCGCGCGCGCTCGGCCGCCAGGCGGTGCTTTTTGGTATTGGTCGGGGCCGGCTTCTTGCCGGGCTTGTGAGCAGGCTTATCACCAGGCTTGGGTTTCGGCTTCTGGCTCTTCGCCGGATCGCTCTTCTTGGCGTGGGCCGGCTGCGGCGGCGCGAGGCCGAGCTCGCGGCGCAGCTCGCGCTCGGCGGCCTTGCCGCGGCGCATCGATTCCTCGATCAGCTCATCGGTCAGCACCAGCCGCGCGTCCGAGATGTCCTCCATCACCAGGAGAACCTCGGCGTCCTCGTCCGGACGCGGATCGTCGCGCCTGACGCGCACCGCATCGCCCTCGACGCCGGCGAGCACACCGCGGAACCGCTTGCGGCCCTGATGCGCCACCGCCATCTCGATCTTCACGAGATGCCCGGTGTAGCGCTCGAAGTCGGAGCGGCGCACCAGCGGGCGGTCGATGCCGGGCGAAGAGATTTCCAGCCGGTAGGCGCGCTCGATCGGGTCGGCGACATCGAGCACCGGCGACAGCGCGCGCGAGATCGCCTCGCAATCCTCGAGCTGCATCGAGCCGTCGGGCCGCTCCGCCATGACCTGCACGGTGCAGCCGGCATCGCCCGAGACCTTGATGCGCACCAGGCGATAGCCCATGCCCTGCAGCACCGGGACCGCGACCGCGGCGACGCGCGCCGCAACCCCGGGCTCGACGACGAGACGCGGCTCGGCGAGCAGTTCGGTGTCCACGGACGTGGCAGTCGGTTCGGTCATATCCAGTGTCAAAGGCTGTCTAGGGTCTTAAAGGCTGCTGAGGTCTGTTGTGTTGTTCAGGTGGCCTTAAGGGGCCGCTAACGCTACCCAAACCGGACCCGGCCTCGTTGGGTCCCGTCAGGTAATAAAAAAGAGCGGGTCCCGGGGGGCCCACTCTCCTACGCGATCGTATGAGATACCATAAGTTGCGCTGGATATAGCTCTTTTGCCCGGGTCCGGCAAGGCCCTCGGGTCCGGCGGGAGGCGATTTTACGGCTCTCCGGATGCCGGATTGATCTAACCCTCCGTTTACGAACGGGACCATAGATTGCCGAAAATCGGCAGAAGTCGCCGGTTGGACAAGGCTCATGACGACAGCCCCTGCGCTGATCCCGGAACTCGACGACATCGTTCGCCGCGGCGACCCCAAGCGCCGCGCCGAGGCCGCGCGGCGGCTCGGCGAGCTGTTCCTGCAGGGCGCCGCGAGTTTTCGCCCCGACCATATCGACCTGTTTGACGGGGTGCTGACGAGCCTGGTCCCGCATGCCGAGCTTGCCGCGCGGATCGATCTCGCCGAACGGCTCGCGCTGCTCGCCAACGCGCCGCGGCATCTGGTCGGGCAGCTCGCCCGAGACGACGAGGTCGCGATCGCGGGGCCGCTGCTGCGCCGATCGCCGGTGATTGACGAAAAGGTGCTGGTCGAGATCGCCAATGCCAAGGGCCAGGGCCATCTGCTCGCGATGGCCGAGCGATCGAAGCTCTCGACTGCGCTGACCGACGTCCTCGTCCGACGCGGCGATCGCGACGTCATCCGATGCGCGGCCGGCAATGCGGGCGCGGCGTTCTCGGACGCCTCCTTCACGACGCTCGTGCAACGCGCCAGCCAGGACGGCGTGCTGACGCTGCGGATCGGCCGCCGCGATGATCTTCCGCCCGAGCATCTGAAGGGCCTGCTCGCCGGCTCGATCGACGTGATCCGCCGACGTCTGCATGCCGTCGCCAAGCCGGAACGCCAGGCCGAGATCAAGCTGGCGATGACCGAGATCGAGGGCGTGATCGTTCAGGTCGAGGGCCGCGATTTCACAGCCGCGCAGCGCGCCATCTTGGCACTGCATCGCGCCGGCGAATTGAACGAGGCCGCGGTGGCCGGCTTCGCAAAGGCCTTCAAATATGAGGAATGCGTGGCGGCGCTCGCCGCGATGGCCGGCGTGAAGATCGTCACGCTCGATCGCCTGATCTCCGGCGACCGTTACGATCCGATCCTGATCGCCAGCAAGACGATCGGGTTCGAATGGCCGACCGTGCGCGCCCTGATCCTGATGCGGCTCGGGCCGAACCGCGTGCCGTCTCCTGCCGATATCGAAGGTGCGCGGGTGAATTTCGTGCGCCTGATGCCCTCGACGGCGCAGCGCGTCGTGGAGTTCTGGAAGTCGCGCTAGTTCACGCTAACTGCTCTTGGCTCCGTCATCCTGAGGAGCGCCGCAGGCGCGTCTCGAAGGATGCACGGCCACGCTGTTGCAGCCGGGCCGTCGTGCTTCGAGACGGCCGCTTTGCGGCCTCCTCAGCATGACGGATCATAGTGCACACTTCCCAAACCCAAAATCGTTCCGCTATGCTTTCCGCAAGGCGCGACACAGCGCCAACGGGGAGATTGCCATGCTGACGGACGCCGACATCCAAACGCACGCCGAGCGGATCCGCGACGACGGATACACCGTGATCGAGCGCGCCGCCTCGCCCGATCTGGTCGAGGGGTTGAAGGCGGCGGTGCTGAGAATCGAGAGCGAGCACAATCTCGCACCTGCCAGGACGTCGTTCGAAGGCTTCAAGACGCTGCGCATCAACAACCTCCTGACCTATGACGATCTGTTCTGGGAGGTGCCGCTGCATGACAACGTGCTGCCGGTGGTCGAACGCGTGCTGGACAGGGAATGCCTGCTGTCGTCGTTCTGCTCGCTGGTGCTCGGGCCCGGCCAGGAGGCGCAGCCGATTCACGAAGACACCCAATTGATCCCGTTGCCGCGGCCGCACATTCCGATCACGATCAATGCGATCTGGGCGCTGTCCGATTTCCGCGAAGATAACGGCGCGACGCGGATCATCCCGCGCAGCCACAAATTCGATTCGTCGCCGGAATACGGCAAGGAGTACGACGCGGTCACCGCGACCATGCCGGCTGGCAGCGTGATGCTGTTCGACAGCGCGCTGTGGCATGGCGGTGGCGCCAATAGCAGCGACGCCAGGCGCTTTGCCTTCTCCTGCGCCTATTGCTGGGGCTGGATGCGGCAGCAGGAGAACCTGCAGCTCGGTATTCCGCGCGAGACCGCGGCCCGCTTTCCGCGCCGTTTGCAGGAATTGTGCGGCTACAGCGTCTACAAGGGCCAGTTCGGCCACATCGACAATCACGATCCGATCGAGCTGCTCGGCCGCGAGCGCGGCAAGCGGATGGTGTGGGAGGCGACCGACGTCAGGAAGGCGCGGATGGCGGGGAAGTAATTCTCGTCGCCGTCATGGCCGGGCTTGTCCCGGCCATCCACGTCTTTTTTCCACGCAGCTTCAAAGACGTGGATGCCCGGGTCAAGCCCGGGCATGACGAGGTGTTAGAGTCTTCGAAACCTCAAATACGCGGCCTTGCGCCCCTCGCGCTCGGCCTTGGCGCCGTAGCGCGTCATCGTGTAGTTCGGCCACGGCTGCTGCCAGTCGATCGCGCGCTCGGCGAGCCAGGCGAAGTCGGGCGAGCGCATCAGATGCGCCAGCGTCCATGCGCAGTAGTCGTCGATATCGCTGACGAAGCGGAATTCGCCGCCCGGCGGCAGCAGCCGCGTCATCGCAGCGACCGTTGCATCCTGCACGAAGCGCCGCTTCCAGTGCCGCCGCTTCGGCCAGGGATCGGGATGAATCAGGTCGATGCGCGCAAGCGAGCGCGTCGGCGCCCAAGCCAGCAGTTCGGCCGCGTCGCCGGCGAACAGGCGGATATTGCCGATATTCAGCGCCTCGATCTGGGTCAGGATCTTCGCCATGCCGTTGACATAGGGCTCGCAGCCGATGAAGCCCGTGGTCGGAAAGGCCTGCGCCTCCGCGATCAGATGCTCGCCGCCGCCGAAGCCGATTTCGAGCCTGACATTCTCGATGCCGTCGTCGAACAACTCGGTCAGCGCCTCGGGCGCGGGCGCCGCGATGTCGACCGCCAGATGCGGCAGCAGAGTGTCGATCAGATCGGCTTGATGCGGGCGCAGCTTATGGCCCTTGCGCCGTCCGAAGAACGAGCCGCGCGCATGCGCCGTCGCGCCGTCGTCGGGGGAATCGCGATCGCCGCGGTCGCCTGAAGCCGGTGTCATCGCAGCGTTTGGTAGAGACGATGGAGCAGCCGCGCGCGCGGCTCGATCGAGGAGATGTAGAGCTGCTCGTAATGGGTATGCGCGCCCTTGCCGTCGACGCCGAGGCCGTCGAGGGTCGCGGTGTGCGGCGCGGTGAAGTTGCCGTCGGAGCCGCCGCCGGTGAACACATCCAGCAGCTCGAAGCCGAGCTCGGCGGCTACCCCCCTGGCGTGCTCGTAGAGCGCGGCGCCGGCATTGCTCTTCTCATAGGGCGGACGGTTCAATTCGCCCGATACCTTCACGCTGACGCCCTCGGTGCGTGAGGTGATTCCGAGGATCCTCGGCACCAGCTCGTCGGCGTCGGCCATGGTCGGCACGCGCATGTCGACTTCCGCATAGGCCTCTTCGGCGATCACGTTCGGCTTGGTGCCGCCGCGGACGACGCCGACATTGACGGTGACGCCGCGCTTCAGGTCGTTCATCGCCTCCAGCGCCTGGATCACATTGCCGAGTTCCCGGATCGCGCTGCGGCCGTCCTCGGGGCGCGTGCCGGCATGGGCCGGCGCGCCCTTGATGGTGACGTCGAAGCGCGCAACGCCCTTGCGCCCGGTGACGATCTTGCCGCCGTCGCGCGCCGGCTCGGTCACCAGCACATATTTCGCCTTGCGGCCCTCGGCCTCGATCAGTGCCCGCGAGGTCGGGCTGCCGATCTCCTCGTCCGACACGTAGAGCTGGGTGATGCCGAGCGGCGGGCGCGCGTCGTCGGCGCAGACCTGCCTGAATGCATGATAGGCGAGGTAGGCGCCGCCCTTCATGTCGTAGATGCCGGGGCCGAACGCGCTGTCGCCGTCGACCCTGAATGGTAACCGTTCGATGAATCCGATCGGATGAACTGTGTCGAGATGGCTCAGCACCAGGATGCCCGGTGCATCCTGGCCCCAGGACGAGCGCGTCACCAGGTGATCGCCGCAGCCGTCGCGTCCCGCAATGCGCTCCACCGTGGCCGGCAGGTCGCGATAGCCCGACGCGACGAGATCAGCCAGCTTGTTGACCTGATCGGGCCGCTCGGTCGGAGATTCGATCTCGACCCAGCGGCGGATGCCGTCGAGAATCACGGCGGTTTCGAACGGATTGCTGGACATGCTGTTGTCGTCGCCTGTGGATTCGCTTTGTCATTGCGCGCACGCGCCGAAGCACGATCCGGAATCATGCTCAAAGGAGGCGCTCAAGCGCGATGATGCTCAAGCTGAGCTCATCGCGTTGGCGCGCGCCGGAATGGCATATTCCAGATTTGACGATCTCTCAAACGGATATGGCTGAATCAGGCCTGCTCGGCTGCCTCGCGCGCCGCGATCTGCTCGACCAGTTCGACGATGCTGCGGCGGAGCTTAGCGTCCGCAATCCGCGTGAAGGCGCGGGTCAGGGCCAGGCCCTCGGCGGTTGCCAGAAAATCGGAGACGTAGGTCGGCGAGGCGCCCTCGCTGAAGCCGTCGGCGGTCTTGACCCCGCTCGGGCCGCCGTCGAACAGGAAGGAGACCGGCACTTGCAGGATTTCGGAGATCTGCTGCAGCCGGCTGGCGCCGACGCGGTTGGTGCCCTTCTCGTATTTCTGCACCTGCTGGAACGTCAGGCCTAACGCCTCGCCCAGTTTCTCCTGGCTCATGCCGAGCATGATGCGTCGCATACGGACGCGGCTGCCGACATATTTGTCAACAGGATTGGGCGCTTTGGTGGACATCTCCAACTCTCCTAAGGGATTGCGCGCCCGTGGATGAGGCAAGTTGGAAGTGGAGTATGCCTCAGGCGCCGGTGCCGTCAAATCCTGCAAGGAGGATCGGGACGAAATGCGGACAATTTGCGCAAAGGGGCTGACTTGGCTTGTGATTTCGCGTGGACCCGTACAATGCGAAGTGCACGGTCGATCTGTCAACTGGTGGAATCATACTGAGGTAAATTTCGACGTTTTTTCGGGTTCGCGACAACCGGCGATATGCAGCCGTCAGGGTTTTCGCCTCACAAACCGCCGCCGCAACACGAACGCCAGGGCTGTGATCACAATCACAGCGGCGGGGACGTTCCCGACACGCGCATAGATCGTCGGCGCGATGGCCGCCGGCAGGCCGGCATCCAGGACGCCTTCGATGCCGAGCCCGAGTTGTGCGACGATCCGGCCAACCGGGTCGATGACGGCCGAGATTCCCGTATTTGCGGCGCGGACCATCGGCAGGCCTTCCTCGATGGTGCGCAGCCGGGCCTGTTGCAGGTGCTGGTAAGGGCCGGTCGAGATTCCGAACCATCCGTCATTGGTGACATTGACGATCCAGCCGGGACGGTCGTCGCGACTCACGACGTTGCCGGGAAAGATCGCCTCGTAGCAGATCACGGGCAGGGCGCGTGGTGCATTCGGAATATCGAGCGGCCGGCGGATCGTGCCGGGAATGTAGCCGCCCTGCACCTTGGTGAGCTGCACGAAGCCGAGCTTCTCCATCCAATCCTGGAACGGCAGATATTCTCCGAACGGGACAAGATGCAGCTTGTCGTAGACCGCGAGCACGCTGCCGTCGTGGTCGATGACGTAGATGGAATTATAGGCGCGCGTCACGCGGACGCCGGGCGGCAGATCGGGCGCGCGCACCGAACCGGTGATCAGCACGGTTCCCTTCGGCAGCAGGTCGGCGATCTGCGCCATCGCGTCGGCTTCCTTGGTCAGGAAGAACGGAAACGCGGATTCCGGCCAGATCAGGATGGTGGCATCCTTCACGCCGGTGGCATGCGGCCCGGAGGCGCGATCCGACAGGGCGAGATATTTCTGCATCACCGCCGCCTTGGCGGAGTAGTTGAACTTGGCGTCCTGCTGCAAATCTGGCTGCATGATGCGCAGCTTGACGCTGTCGACCATCCTGGTCGGTTGCTGCGCGAGGCGGATCACGCCGAACGCCAGCATCGCCGCCAGCACCAGCACCGCGGCCACCGGCGCGCGCCACGGCTTGCGGCCGCGCGAGGCGCCGTCGATCAACACGGCCGGGCTTGCGAAGATCGCAACGGCCAGGAACGTCATGCCCCACAGCCCGATCAGCGACGCGGTCTGCGCCAGCGCCAGCGGCTCGGTCAGCGCGTAGCCGAACGCATTCCACGGAAAGCCGCTGAGGACATGGCCGCGCAGCCATTCCGAAACCGTCAGGCTGACCGCGAGCGCCAGCACGCGCGAGGCGTCGCGCGGCCAGATCAGCCGCGCCAGCGCGAAGCCGAACGCGGTGAACAAAGCGAGATAGGCGGGCAGGCCGAGCACCGCGAACGGCGTCAGCCAGGCGAAGGTGTCCGCATCGACGAAGAAGGCGTAGCCGATCCAGTACAGTCCCGGCACGAAATAGCCGAGGCCGAACCAGAAGCCGGACAGCGCCGCGGCAGGCAGACCGCGCCAGCGGCCGGCCGCGCTGCCGTCGATCAGCCAGACCGCGATGGAAAAGGTGAGAAACAGAACCGGCCAGGCGTTGAACGGCGCCATCGCCAGCGCAGACAGCGCGCCGGCCGTGAGCGCGAGGACAGCGCGTTTCCATCCCCAGGTCAGGATGATTGCAAGGCCGATCGATCGGAGCTTGTCGGACAGCCTCACTGCGGACCGGCTCCCTCGCCGGGCGGCGGCATGTTGTCATTCGCCTGCGGGTTTCCGGAGTCCGGCGACTGCTCGCGGCGCCGCTCGCGCTCCTTGCGCGGCGTCGGCCGCTCCTTGCGCGCGGTGATGCGCACGCGCTTGACCCGCCGCGGATCGGCGTCGAGCACCTCGACCTCGTAATTGCCGGGCCCCGAAATCACCTCGCCGCGTACCGGCAGGCGCCCGACGAACGATACGAGGTAGCCGCCGAGCGTCTCGACCTCCTCGCCGGCGTCGCCGATCACGAAATCCTCGCCGATCACTGAGCGGACATCGTCCAGGCTGGCGCGCGCGTCGGCGATGAAGGAGTTGTCCGGCTGGCGCACGATGGACGGCGGCTCGTCGGAATCGTGCTCGTCGTCGATCTCGCCGACGATCTGCTCGACGATATCCTCGATCGACACCAGCCCGTCGGTGCCGCCATATTCGTCGACCACCAAAGCGAGATGAATCCGCGAGGCCTGCATCTGCGCCAGCAGGTCGATCGCGCGCATCGATGGCGGGATATAGAGCAGCTTGCGAATGATATTGGCTTCCGACAGCGGCAGTGCGAGATCGACGCTGCGCAGATCGAGCCCGGCCGGGAACGGTTTCTTGCGCCGAGTCTTGGTCGCGTCGGTGACGCGGGCTCTCGCGGTCATGAAGGCGAGCAGGTCGCGGATGTGCACCATGCCCTCGGGGTCGTCGAGGGTTTCGTTGTAGACGACGAGCCGCGAATGCGCCGCGCTCTCGAACAGGCTCATCAATTCGCCGAGCGGAATGTCGCGCTTGACCGCGACGATGTCGGCGCGGTGCACCATGACGTCGGCGATCCGCCGCTCGTTCAGCGACAGGATGTTGCGCAGCATGGTGCGCTCGATCGCCGAGAAGCCGACGTCGTCGGGCGTCGAGGCGTCGAGCACCACCTGCAAATCGTCGCGCACCGAGCCGGCCTTCCAGCCGAACAGCGTGCGGATCGCGCGCACCAGCCAACCCTCGGCCGCCGGGCGCTGCACCTCGCCGTCGTGCACCACGGCGGGCAGGTTGCTCACGTTGCGCGGATTGTCGTGGGTCGGTTCGGAATCCGGCATGTCAGGCGATCCGATCCGCATAGGGGTCGGGAATGCCGAGGGAAGAGAGGATCTCGCGCTCGAGCGCCTCCATGTCCTCGGCATCGTCGTCGTTCTCGTGGTCGTACCCGATCAGGTGCAGGAAGCCATGCACCGCGAGATGGCTCAAATGATGGTCGAACGGTTTCTGTTCTTCATCGGCTTCCCGCCGTGTCGTCTCATAGGCGATCGCGATGTCGCCGAGCATGCGCGGGGCATCGTCGGGTCCGCCGGCGCCTTCCGGCTGCAGCGCCGGAAACGACAGCACATTGGTCGGCTTGTCGATGCTGCGCCAGTTGGCGTTCAGGGTGCGGATACCGGCATCGTCGGTCAGCATGACCGCAAGCTCGGCGTCGGCGACATCGGCATCGGCGATTTCGGCGGCAGCCTCGATGGCGCGGTGGATCACCGCGTCGGCATTGGGCTCGGCCTGCCAGCATTCGGCGGTGACGAGAACCTCGGTGGCAGGAAAAGCAGACACGTTGGTTTCAAAATCTGCGTTATGGCCGGATCCCGCGTCGTGCGGGCTCGCGGCCGAAGCTATTGGTCTCAAGATCTGGCGTTTGCCGGCTTTTGCGGCAATCCCTCATAGGCGGCCACGATGCGCGCCACCAATTCATGGCGGATGACGTCCTCGGCCTTGAAATGCACCTGCGCGATGCCCTCGACGCCGTCGAGCAGCTTCACGGCTTCCGTGAGGCCCGAGGCCTGGCCATGCGGCAGGTCGACCTGCGACGGATCGCCGGTGACGATCATCCGGCTGTTCTCGCCGAGGCGCGTCAGGAACATCTTCATCTGCATCGTCGTGGTGTTCTGCGCCTCGTCGAGGATGATGGCGGCATTGGTCAGGGTGCGGCCGCGCATGAAGGCGAGCGGGGCGATCTCGATCTCGTTGCCCTGCAGCGCGCGCTCGACGACGCGGGCGTCCATCAGATCGTACAGCGCGTCATAGATCGGGCGCAGATACGGATCGACCTTCTCCTTGAGGTCGCCGGGCAGGAAGCCGAGCCGCTCGCCGGCCTCGACCGCGGGCCGCGTCAGGATGATGCGATCGACCTCCTTGCGCTCGAACAGCTGCGCGGCATGGGCGACCGCGAGCCAGGTCTTGCCGGTGCCGGCCGGGCCGATGCCGAACACCAGCTCATGCCGCTTCAGGGCGCGGATGTAGGAATCCTGCGCCGCGGTGCGGGCGCGCACCGGACGCTTGCGCAGATTGATGGTCTCGAAGGTCGGCTTGGCGGTCTTGTTGTCGAATTCGAACAGCGAGCCCTGTGCGATCACGGCGCGGATCGCGCCTTCGACCTCGCCCTGATCGAGGTCGTGTCCTTCGACGGCCTGCGCGTAGAGCGTCTCCAGCACGCGCCGCGCCGCGTCGCAGCCGTCGCGGGAGCCTGCGATGGTCAGATGATTGCCGCGGGAATCGACCACGACGCCGAGCCGCCGCTCGATCAGCGCCAGATTCTGTCCGTAGGGGCCGACCAGCGCGGATGCCGCGCGGTTGTCGTCGAAATCGATGACGACCTGAGTTTCAGGGGGCCGGGTCTCAGGTGGCATTTGCATGTCGCGGTCAGGTTTGCGGCTGGGAGCGAGCGAAGACGAATCCGATGCGCTTTTGGGCAAGGATTTCAGGCTCCAATGGTCTGCGAAATGAGGCCGGGCGCGGGTCGCGTCGCGAGCTCGCCGATCAGGCTGTAGCGCTCGAGGCTGTCGATCCTCACCGGGAGGACCTGGCCAATGATGTCAGGCGACGCCATCACATGGGCGGGCTGCAGATAGGCGGTACGGCCGACGATCTGGCCCGGATTGCGCGCGGCGCGCTCGAACAGCACATCGACCGTTGTGCCAATCGCAGCCCGGTTGAAGGCCGATTGCTGGCTGTCGATCAATTCCTGAAGCCGCCCCAAGCGCTCGTCCATCTCGGCTGCTGACACCGTCTCCCGCATCTCCGCCGCCGGCGTGCCCGGCCGTGGCGAATATTTGAATGAATACGCCGCAGCGTATCCGATTTGCGTGACAAGCGCGAGGGTGGCGGAAAATTCTTCCGCGGTCTCTCCGGGGAAGCCCACGATAAAATCTGATGAAAAAGCAATGTCTTGCCGCGCGGCGCGGAACCGGTCGATGACGCGCCGGTAGTCATCGGCGGTATGTTTGCGGTTCATGGCGGCAAGGATCCGGTCCGCCCCCGATTGCACCGGCAGGTGCACGAACGGCATCAGTTCGGGCAAATCGCGATGCGCCGCGATCAGGGCGTCGTCGACGTCGCGCGGATGGCTGGTCGAATAGCGCAGCCGCGTGACGCCGGGAATTGTGGCCAGCCGCTGCAACAATTTGCCGAGCGGCCAGACGCGGCCGTCGGGACCTTCGCCGTGATAGGCGTTGACGTTCTGTCCGATCAGCGTGAATTCGCGCACGCCGTTGTCGGCGAGCTGCTTCACATCGTCGATGATCCTGGCGACCGGACGCGAGACTTCCGCGCCGCGCGTGTAGGGCACCACGCAGAAGGTGCAGAACTTGTCGCAACCTTCCTGCACCGTGACGAAGGCGGAGATGCCGCGGGCGCGGATCGCATCCGGCTTCGGCTGCGGCAGGAAGCCGAACTTGTCCTCGACCGGGAATTCCGTTTCCAGCGCGCGGCCGTTTGCCTTGGCGCGCTTCAAGAGCTCGGGCAGATGATGATAGCTCTGCGGCCCGACCACGATGTCGACGGTGGGCGCGCGATGGATGATCTCGGCGCCTTCGGCCTGTGCGACGCAGCCGGCGACCGCGATCTTCATCTCGCGGCCCGCCCGCGCGGCCTCGTCCTTGGCGACGCGCAGCCGCCCGAGTTCGGAATAGACTTTCTCCGACGCCTTCTCGCGAATGTGGCAAGTGTTGAGGATGACGAGGTCGGCGTCTTCGGCGCTCGCGGTCTCGACAAAGCCCTCGCCGGCCAGCGTGTCCGCCATGCGTTGCGCATCGTAGACATTCATCTGGCAGCCATAGGACTTGATGTGCAGCTTGCGCGGCGTCGTCATGGAACCCTGAGAGTGAAAAATGGAAACGGCGCCATCGGGGCGCCGGGGCTGAAATATAGCTTAAACCGGGGAAAATCCAGCGGTCTGGACGTCATTTCGGGGCGATGCGTCAGCATCGAACCTCAGGTGCGCAATTGCGCACCGGGGAATCTCGAGATTCCGGGTTCGCTCCCTTCGGTCGCGCCCCGGAATGACCTCGCAGGGTCAGTCAGCGCTCGCCGTGGCCCCCACCCGGGCGATCAAACCGGGCAATTTCCGCATATCGGCGAAGGTGACGGCCGCACCGGCCTGGCGCAGCATGTCCTCGTGTTCCGCCGTGCAATGGCTGCCGCCGTAAAAACCGAGCACGGTCATCCCGGCGGCGCGGGCGCCGGTGACGCCGGCCACGCTGTCCTCGATCACGACGCAACGCGCGGGGCTGGCGCCCATCTGCGCCGCCGCGAACAGGAAGAGATCGGGCGCCGGCTTGCCGCGCTTGACCTGGGTGGCGGAGAAAATATGCGGTACGAGCTGGTCGTAGAGCCCGGCGCAGGTCAGGCCGTGATGGATCTTTTCCGGCGTGCCGCTCGACGCCACGCATTTCGGTAAGCCGAGCGCGGCGATCGCCTCGCCGACATGCGCGATCGCACTGAGATCGTCGGCATAGAAGCTCAGCGTCGCGTGCTTGACCTCGGCCTCGAAGGTCTCGGGCAGCGCGCGGCCGATCTCGCTCTCGACGATCCGCCGCGCCTCGCGGTCGGACACGCCGAGGAAGCGCTTCAGCACGCCGTCGGGTGTAATCGGAAAGCCGTGCCGCGTCAGCGTCTCCGCATGCGCGCGACAGGAGATCACCTCGCTGTCGACCAGCACGCCGTCGCAATCGAAGATGACGAGGTCGAAACTCACCCGGCTTACGACTTGCTGTCTTCGTCGAGCGGGACGCAATACAACTCGAGACGATGATCGACCAGCTTGTAGCCGAGCTTGCGCGCGATCTCGGCTTGCAGCTTTTCGATTTCCTCGGAGGTGAACTCGATCACCTTGCCGTCGCGCAGATTGATCAGGTGGTCGTGATGGCTCTCGGGCATCTGCTCGTAGCGCGCGCGGCCCTCGCGGAAGTCGTGGCGCTCGATGATGCCGGCATCCTCGAACAGCTTGACGGTGCGATAGACGGTCGAGATCGAGATCTTGTCGTCGACCGCCACGCAGCGGCGATAGAGCTCCTCGACGTCAGGGTGATCCATGGCCTCCGCCAGCACGCGTGCGATCACACGGCGCTGTTCGGTCATGCGCATGCCGGTCGCGGCGCAGCGCGCCTCGATGCCGGTATTCTTCTGCGCAGGCGTGATTTTCACCGTCGTCATGGGTCCTTGGCAGGTCCTTGGCCAGTCCTTGAGCCTTGGATGGCAGAGCAGGGCGCTGTTCTGCCATCGCGCCGATGTTACGACAAGTCGCGCCGCATCAGAAGCGCGTTCAAATGTTCCCCGCCGGGCTGCTTGTAGTAGCGTTCGCGGCGGCCGATCACGCCGAATCCGGCCTTTTCGTAGAGCCGTCGCGCGGGCTGATTGTTCTCTTCCACCTCGAGGAAGATGGTGCGGATGCCGCGGCCGGCAAGATGGCCGAGATGGGTCAGCAGCAGGTCGCGCGACAGGCCGCGACCGCGCTGATTGGAATCGATCGCAATCGACAGAATTTCGGCTTCGTCCGCTGCCATCCGTGAGACGGCAAAGCCGATCACCTTGCGTCCCTGCCGCAGCCGGTGCACCAGCGTGTTGCGCTCGGTCAGCATCGCCTCGAATTCGCCCTCGCCCCAGCCGCGATGAAACGACGCGCCGTGCAATTGCGCGAGTCGCGCCGCATCGCGCAGCGATGCGGGCTCGACCGCGGGCGGACCGCCGCCCCACCATCGTGGCAGCCAGCCGATCATGTCGATCGCGGCACGCTGATTTCGAGCCGGTCCTTCGGCGGCTTGGCGTCGGGCGCACGCAGATAGAACGGCCGCGGCGGCGCGGTTTCAGGATCCACGGCCGCGCCGATCCAGGCGACCCAGGTAATATCGGGCGCGGGCTGCCGGTCGACCTTGACCGGCGGTGCGGCGTCGGCGGGCCAGCGCTCGGCGAGGATATTGGCGGCGTTGCCGACCAGATGCAGCGCGCCGTGTTGCGAGGCCTCGAGCGCTTCGGCGATCGGCGCCACCTTCGGCTTGATGATCGGGCTGCCGTCGCCGCCCACCAGCTGGAAATAGACGTGATCATGCCGCGCATCGATCGCCGACAGGATCGCAGACGCGCCATTCTCGGCGACGACAGGCGCAGCGTAGGCGGCGAGCGTCGACAGTCCGACCACCGGCTTTTCCGCGGCCAGCGCCAGGCCGCGCGCCGCCGAGAGGCCGACGCGCAGGCCAGTGAAACTGCCGGGGCCGGTGGTGACGGCGATGCGGTCGAGCCCGGCAAAGCCGATGCCGCTCTCTTTCATCACCCGAGCGATCAGCGGCATCAGCGCCTCGGCATGGCCGCGCTGCATCGCCTGCGATTCAATGGCGATTGTATTGCCGGAGGTGGTGTCGAGCACCGCCGCGGAGCAGGCGTCGAGCGCCGTATCGATGGCGAGAATCATCATGGGAGGGCGAATGGCGAATAGGGAATGGCGAACAGGGGTCTTGCGGAGAATGCTATTCGCGATTCGCCACTCGCCATTCGCCGCTCCATCACATCGGCCGGACTTCCTGCACGTCGGGCACGAAGTGCCGGAGCAGGTTCTGGATGCCGTGTTGCAGGGTTGCGGTCGATGACGGGCAGCCGGCGCAGGAGCCCTTCATGTTGAGGTAGACGATGCCGTCCTTGAAGCCGCGGAAGGTGATGTCGCCGCCGTCATTGGCGACCGCGGGACGCACGCGGGTCTCGATCAGGTCCTTGATCTGCTCGACCGTCTCGGCGTCGGCCTCGTCGAAGAACTCGTCTTCCTCATCGCGGGCGTCGTCGCTGGCCGCGGTGCCGTCGGCGAGCAGCGGCGCGCCGGACATGTAGTGCTCCATGATCGCGCCGAGGATCGCGGGCTTGAGGTGCTGCCAGTCGCCGTCCGCCTTGGTCACGGTGATGAAGTCGCCGCCGTAGAACACGCCGGTGACGCCGGATACGGCGAACAGCCGTTCGGCGAGCGGCGAGCGCGCGGCGGACTCGGGCGAGGAAAATTCCATCGTCCCGCTGTCGAGCACCATGCGGCCCGGAATGAATTTCAGCGTGGCGGGATTGGGCGTGGCTTCGGTCTGAATGAACATCTGCTGTCTCCGGCGTCGCCGGTTCAAGGCCGGCGCGTTGGGTTCCATTATAGCGTTTTCGAGCGAAGTGACACCGGTTCGCGAAGAAAACGCGTCAAATCAAGGAGTCAGATGGCAACTAAAAAGCCCGCGATCAAGCCGCAAAACCGCGGTTCCAGGCGCATACCCATGCCCGGAAGCGGGTCCGGTGCGGTAATGCCCTAGGACAGGGCGTCGATCTCGGCGTCGGTCAGGCCGCCCGGCACGATGGTTACCGGGATCGGGAATGCCCCCATGGTCTTGGCCATGGTGGTGATGATCGGCCCGGGCCCCTCGGCGCCCGGGTTGGCGGCCAGTACCAGCGCTGCGATATCGACGTCCTTGTCGATCACGTCGAGGATCTGTTCGATCGGGTCGCCCTCGCGAATCACCCGCTCCGGGGTGATCGCGGCGATGCCGTTGGCGCGGCCGGCGGCGCGGTCGAGCGCCTCATTGGCGGCCTCCTCGGCCTCCGCGCGCATGATGTCGGCGACCCCGAGCCATTGCTGGTTCTGGTCCTCGGTCTCGATCACCCGCAGCATCACGACGCCGCCGCCGACCCGGATCGCCCACCGGCTGGCGTAGTAGACCGCGCGGTCCCATTCCGCAGTGTCGTCAACGATGACGAGGCATTTCGGCTTGTGACCTGACTCGTAGCTTCGTCGCTGGGTGGTCATGCATGTCCCGGTGCTGAACCAAACCAACCCATGGTGCCATACTCCCTCGCCGTTTGGGAGAGGGAGCGCGCAGTTCCTGCCTCGCGCGTCAGCGCGGGCGGATGAAGCCGACGATGTCCTTGGTGATGCGCATGGTCTCGTCGGCGATGCCGCGGGCGCGGTTGGCGCCGTCGGCCAGGACCGCGTCGACATGGCCGGGATCGGCGACCAGCTTCTTCATCTCGGAAGCGATCGGCGCCAGTTTTGCGACGCAAACCTCGACCAGCGCGTTCTTGAAGCTGGAGAACTGCCCACCGCCGAACTGCGTCAGCACCTCCTGCTTCGAGATACCGGCCAGCGCTGCGTAGATGCCGACCAGGTTGTCGGCCTCGGGGCGGGTTTCCAGACCCTTCTCCTCGGACGGCAGCGGCTCCGGATCGGTCTTCGCCTTGCGGATCTTCTGCGCGATGGTGTCGGCGTCGTCGGTGAGGTTGATGCGCGAATTGTCCGACGCATCCGATTTCGACATCTTCTTGGTGCCGTCGCGCAGGCTCATCACCCGCGTCGCCGGCCCCGTGATCAGCGGCTCGGGCTGCGGGAAGAACAGGCCGTCGCCGAAACCATGACCACGAATTGAATCAGCGAAATCGTTGTTGAACTTCTGCGCGATGTCGCGGGACAGCTCCAGATGCTGTTTCTGGTCCTCGCCGACCGGTACATGGGTTGCGCGATACAGCAGGATGTCGGCGGCCATCAGCACCGGATAGTCGTAGAGGCCGACCGAGGCGTTCTCGCGGTCCTTGCCGGCCTTCTCCTTGAACTGCGTCATGCGGTTCAGCCAGCCGATCCGCGCGACGCAGTTGAAGATCCAGGTCAGCTCGGCATGGCCGGCGATCTGGCTCTGGTTGAACACGATGTGCTTCTTGGCATCGATGCCGGCGGCGATGAAGGCCGCGGTGACCTCGCGGGTGTTGCGGGCGAGCTCGGCCGGGCCGCCCCAGACCTCGACTCCCTGCGTGATCGCATGCATGTCGACGACGCAATAGATGCAGTTATGGGTCTGCTGCATCTTCACGAAGTTGACGATGGCGCCGAGGTAGTTGCCGAGGTGCAGATTGCCCGTCGGCTGGACGCCTGAGAAAACCCGTTCAACGAACGCCATGGTCTAATTCCCGGAAATGGCTAGTTTTGCCGCGTCGTTTGCCACTTAAGCTCCGCGCGCGCAAGTCAGGCGGGGCGCCTTTGCCTGACGGCGTTAACCGCCTCGCGCCAGCCGGTGACGCCGAAAAGCTGCAAGAACAGCCCGTAACCGGCGATACCTGCCGCGATCAGCACGAGCAGCGAGGCTGCCTGCACGAAACCGTGGCTGCCGGCTGACGGCAGCGCGCCCTCCGCGAGCCAGAGCAGGGCGCCCATCGCGAGCGCCGCGGCCAGGATGCGCGGCAGCCGGCGGCGCGCATCGGCATCGATCGAGAAGCCGAAGGTCGCGGCCCCCTTGCGGATCAGCGCCAGTGCGTTGCTCCAGGCGCCGAGCGCGATGCCTGCGGCAATTCCGCTCGCACCGAAGAGATGGCCGAGCAGAAAGGCCGCCGCGATCGTCACCACGACCGCCTTCAGCGTCGCGAGCAGCGGCGTCAGCGTGTCCTCGCGCGCAAAGAATGCCGGCGACAGCGCCTTCACCAGCACATGCGCCGGCAAGGCCAGCGTCAGCCAGATCAAGGCTTGCGCGGTTGCCGCGCTATCCTGGGCGGTGAAGGCGCCGTGCTCGAACAGCATCCGCACGATCGGCTCGCTCAGCACCATCAGGCCGAGCGTCGCCGGCAGCGCCAGCCCGACCGCAAGCTCGAGGGCACGCGATTCCGCATGCGCGATCGCGCTGGATTCGCCGTTGCGCACGGCGCGGGTCATCTCCGGGATCAGCACGGTGCCCATGGCGACGCCGACAATGCCGAGCGGCAGCTCGAGCAGGCGGTTGGCGAAATAGAGCCAGGACACCGCCGACGGCGAGGTCGATGCGATCACCGCGCCTGCCACCATCAGCCATTGCGGCGCGCTGCTCGCGACCATGCCGGGAATCGCGCGGCCGAGAAAGCCGCGCATGTCGGGATCGAAGGACACGCGGAGCGGCGAGGCGAGCTTTGCGCCGCGCAGCGCCAGCATCGACAGTTGCAGGAAGCCGGCGACGCCGATCGTCGCCGCCATCACAAGCGCGGCCTGCGCCGGCTCCTGCTGCCGCATCAGCAACACGGCCATCACTGATATCAGCGCGATGTTGAACAACAGCGGCGAGAACGCGGTCAGCGCGAAGCGCCCCTGCGCGCTGAGCAGCGCCATCATCACGGTGACCGGGCCGGCGAAGGCGAGATAGGGTAGCATCAGCCTCGCGTCGTCGACGGCGAATTGCAGCGTGTCGCGGCCGACGAACCCCGGCGCGATCGCCGCGATCACCAGCGGCATCAGCACGCCGATGACGAGCGCGGCTGCGATGACAGCGGCGCTGACGGTGCCGAGCACGCGGCCGGCAAAGGCGGTTGCGGCGTCCATGCCGCCGGCATCGCGCGCCTTCAGCCAGGCCGGCACCAGGGCGGCATTCAGTCCGCCCTCGGACAACAGCCGTCGCACGACATTCACAAGCTGGAATGCCGCCAGGAAGGCATCCGCCACCGGTCCCGCGCCCAGCAGCGCCGCGATCACGGAATCGCGCACGAAGCCGAGCAGTCGCGAGGCCAGCGTTCCCGAGGAGACCGTAAGGAAGGAGCGGAACATCGTGTGTCTCTATAGCAGCAGCCTGCGTTGCTGCCAGCGGTGTCAGTCCCGTCATCCTAAGGTGCGAGCCTCTTCGGCGAGCCTCGAAGGATGAATCGGCCAAAGTCGGGCCGTTCATCCTTCGAGACGCGCTACGCGCTCCTCAGGATGACGGGTTGGCAGAGCGCAATGCTGACAGGGTTTCGCCCAAATAGCTTCCCTTGCTGCCCCGAGGCGTAACGTGATAGGCCGCCACTCTTGTTGGGTGGCGTTAACACAGGGCAGGTCTATGGCTGACGCAAAATACGACGTTCTTGGGATCGGCAACGCGATCTTCGACGTGCTGGTGCAGACCGACGAGGGGTTCCTTGCCCGTCACGGCATGACCAAGGGCTCGATGCAACTGATCGACGAGGCGCGCGCCACCGCGATCTACGGCGACATGGGGGTGGCGACCGAAATGTCGGGCGGCTCGGCCGCGAACACCATCGTCGGCGTCGGCAGTCTCGGCGCCCGCGCCGCCTATGTCGGCAAGGTCAAGGACGACCAGATTGGCAAGCTCTACGTCCACGACATCCGCGCCGCAGGCGTCGCCTTCGACACCGCGCCGGCCCGGACCGGCCCGGCCACCGGCTGCTCCTACATCCTGGTGACGCCGGACGGCGAGCGCACCATGAACACCTATCTCGGAGCCGCGCAGGATCTGACGCCCGACGACATCGATCCAAACCAGATCGCGGCCGCCAGCATCATCTATCTCGAGGGCTATCTCTGGGATCCGAAGAACGCCAAGGACGCCTTCGTGAAGGCGGCGACCATCGCGCACGGCGCCGGCCGCCAGGTCGCGCTGACGCTGTCGGATTCGTTCTGCGTCGATCGCTACCGCGACGAATTCCTCGATTTGATGCGCAAGGGCATCGTGGACCTGGTGTTCGCCAACGAGTCCGAGCTGCACTCGCTGTACCAGACCTCGGATTTCGACACCGCGCTGAAGCAGTTCGGCAAGGACACCAAGCTCGGCGTCGTCACCCGCAGCGAGAAGGGCTGCGTCGTGATATCAGGCGATGCCGTCGTCTCGGCGCCCGCCTCGCCGATCGACAGGCTGGTCGATACCACCGGTGCCGGCGATCTGTTCGCCGCCGGCTTCCTGGTCGGTCTCGTGCGCAATGTCGGCCATGAGAATGCCGGCCGGCTCGGCGCGCTCGCCGCAGCCGAAGTGATCCAGCACATCGGTGCCCGGCCGCTGGTGTCGCTGCAGGATCTGGCGAAGCAGCAGGGGCTGCTGGTTTAAGGCGGAGTTTCTCTTCCGTCATGGCCGGGCTTGTCCCGGCCATCCACGTCTTTCTTGTCGCGGATCCGAAGTCGTGGATGCCCGGGTCAAGCCCGGGCATGACGATGTTGAGAGAGTGGTGCCGGCCTCACGCCGTCTTCGCGGCCTTCAATCCGAGCCGCTGCTCGACCGCGTCGCGCATCACGAACTTCTGGATTTTCCCCGTCACCGTCATCGGGAATTCGTCGACGAATTCGACGTAGCGCGGGATCTTGTTGTGGGCGATCTGGCCATGGCAGAAGGCGCGGACCTCGTCCGCGGTCAGCGTTTCGCCCTGCCTGATCCTGACCCAGGCGCACAGCTCCTCGCCATAGCGCTCGTCGGCGACGCCGAAGATCTGCACGTCCTGGATCTTCGGATGGCGGTAGAGGAATTCCTCGATCTCGCGCGGATACAGGTTCTCGCCGCCGCGGATCACCATGTCCTTGATGCGGCCGACGATGTTGCAATAGCCCTCGTCGTCGATCACGGCGAGATCGCCGGTGTGCATCCAGCCATTGGCGTCGAGCACGTCTGATGTCTTCTCCTTCTCGTCCCAATAGCCGAGCATGATGCTGTAGCCGCGGGTGCAGAGCTCGCCGCGTTCGCCGCGCGGCACCACCTTGCCGTCGAGATCGACGACCTTGACCTCGACATGCGGATGGATGCGACCGACGGTGGAGACGCGGCGCTCCAAGGGATCGTCGGTCGCGCTCTGGAAACTCACCGGGCTGGTCTCGGTCATGCCGTAGGCGATCGTCACCTCGCGCATGTTCATCTCGGTGTTGACGCGCTTCATCACCTCGATCGGGCAGGGCGCGCCGGCCATGATGCCGGTGCGCAGCGAGGATAGGTCGAAGCGCTTGAAGTCCGGATGGTCGAGCTCGGCGATGAACATGGTCGGCACGCCGTACAGCGTCGTGCATCTCTCCTGCGCGACCGTCGTCAGCGTCGCCAGCGGATCGAAGCCTTCGCCGGGATAGACCATGGTGGTGCCGAGCGTGACCGAGGCGAGGTTGCCCATCACCATGCCGAAGCAGTGATAGAGCGGCACCGGAATGCAGATGCGGTCCTGTTCGGTCAGGCGCATGGCGCGGCCGGTGAAGTAGCCGTTGTTGAGGATGTTGTGATGGGTCAGCGTCACGCCCTTGGGCGAGCCGGTGGTGCCGCTGGTGAACTGGATGTTGACGGGATCGTCGAACTGCAGGCTCTCGCCGAGCGCCGCAAGCTGCTCGCGATGGCGATCGCCGCCCATCTGCGCGACCGCATCGAACGGAATGGTGCCCGGCGCCGCCGGTCCGCCGATCTGGATCACGGCGCGCAGTTGCGGCAGCCGCGCCGAGCGCAGATGGCCGGGCTCGGAGCTCGCAAGCTCGGGCAGCAGCGTGTTCAGCAACTCCATATAGGCCGAGGTCTTGAATGCGGTCGCCGTCACGATCGCGGCGCAGCCGACCTTGCCGAGCGCGAATTCCAGCTCGCTGAGGCGATAGGCCGGATTGATGGTGACGAGGATCAGTCCGGCTTTCGCAGCGGCGAATTGCGTTAGCGTCCATTCCGGGCGGTTCAGCGACCAGATGCCGATCCGCTCGCCGCGTTGCAGCCCGAGCGCGATGAAGCCCGCCGCCAAGGCATCGACGTGACAGGCGAATTCGTTCCAGGTCCAGCGCACATTGTGACTCGGCGAGACCAGCGCCTCGCGCGTGCCCCAGCGCGCCCGTGCGCGGTCGAGGCTGCGGCCGATGGTTTCACCGAGCAGCGGCGTATCGGAAATGCCGCAGACATAGCTGTCGGCTTTGCTGTCTCCCTTGGGTGTGGGTGCCAAGCTCGTCCTCCTCGTGGTCGTGTTCGTGTCGTCACGCTTTTTGCGCGATCTTAGTCGTTTGGCGCCGACGGGACAGGCCCGACCTATGGCGGGTATGGTTTTCGATTGTAGCGGCGACGGGTTCCGCTTCACCTCGCCCCGCGTGCGGGGAGAGGTCGGATCGCATCAAAGATGCGATCCGGGTGAGGGGGGTCTCTGCGAGTCCAATTGCGACCGTCTGCGCGGAAGTGGCCCCTCACCCCAACCCTCTCCCCGTAAGAACGGGGAGAGGGAGAGGAGTCCCGTCACGGTTGGTACGACTTATCTCATCGAGCCTTACGCCGCTCTCTGCCCGCTGCCGGCGTCGAGCCCGGCATAGATGCCCTTCTCGAAGCCTGCGAAGGCTTCCAGGCTGTGCTTGTCGGCGAACGGCAACAGCTGGGTCAGGATCACGCCGCAGACGTCGCGCGACGGATCGATCCAGTAATAGGTGTTGGCAAGGCCCGCCCAGGCGAGGCTGCCGGCACTGCGGCCTTCCGGCGTCTTGGCGGTGTTGATGAGGAAGCTCAGTCCCCATTTCTTGACGATGTCGGGATAGAGATCGACATCGTTGGTGTACATCGGCAAGGCCGTCGTCATCTTGCCGACGGTGAGCTCGCCGATGTGATTCTGCCCCATGGTCGCGACCGTCTCGGCCTTCAGCACCTGATTGCCGTTGCCTTTGCCCTTGTTGAGGATCATCTGGCAGAACTTGATGTAGTCGGCCGCCGTCGAATACAGGCCGCCGCCACCCATGTGGAATTCAGGATTCTGCTCGAGCTCGAACGGGATTGCCGCCAGCGTGCCGTCCTCGCCGCGGGCATGCATGCCGACCAGCCGCTTCCGCATGTCGTCGGAGATCTTGAAGGCGGTGTCGCTCATGCCGAGCGGCGCGAACATGTTGTCGCGCAGATAGGCGTCGAGCTTCTTGCCGGATGCGGCTTCCACCGCCTTGCCGACGAAGTCGATATTGGTGCCGTACTCCCAGCGCGTGCCGGGGTCTGTCATGATCGGCGTCTTCAGCGCGGCATTCAGGCAGGTGATGATGCCGGGCGTGCCGGTCTTTTCCAGATACTTCCCGAGGTTGCCGTCCCACATGTCGTAGGCGAAGCCGGCGGTGTGGGTCATGAGCTGGCGCAGCGTGATCGGCTTTTTCGCCGGCCGCAGTTGCGGTTCGCCCTTGGCGTCGAAGCCGTCGAGCACCTGCACCGCGGCGAGATCGGGCAACAGCTTGCCGATCGGCTCATCGAGCGAGAGCTTGCCCTGCTCGACGAGTTGCATCGCGCCCGCCGAGGTCACCGCCTTGGTCATCGAGGCGATCCAGAACACGCTGTCCGCCGTCATGGGATCGCTCTTGGAGAGGTCGCGCTGGCCGAACGCGCCTTCATAAATCACGTCCTTGCCGGTGGCCGCGATGGCGACCACGCCGGGAATTTCCTTTGCCTCGCTCTTCTGGCGCAATACCTGATCGATCTGAGCCTTGCTCTGCATTGGGGGCTTCCTCCGGTGGGGTTTATTGTTTTGAAGTGGGCGGATCATCCTCCCGCTTTTCCGCTCCCGCAAGGCGGGCGCGATGCGACGACGTCGCGATGTCGTGAAGGCCGGCCGCTAGGAACGGCCTTGGTCGGGAGGCGTTCACCACGCGCGCAGATTTTGCAGGGGACTTCGCGCAAGTCCCGGTGACCTTCGCGGGTGGCCACGGTAACGTGATCAAGGAATGATTTTCGTACCTGATTATTTGCATTAACGCATTCAGATCGCTGCATAAACGGTGCGGCGGATTGGACCGGATTTGACGAAAAGATTCGTCATTTCCCGCCTTGCGGGGGCGCAACAATGATTTCGACATGGAGTGAATGGAAGCGCTATCCGCGGCCGGGCCGCGGCGAGAATATCGAAGCGCCGATCAGCCCAGGTCTCTACGAAGTCCGCTACGCAGGTACCGGCGCACTGCACTCGTTCGAGGCCGTCGAGAATGTCGCGCGGGCGCTCGCGCTGCTGCAGACCGGCGCCAAATCCTGGTTCGGCCGCCGCGAGACGCGGTCGCAAGCCGACCTCGAATACCGGACCTGTGCGACCTCGACCAAGGCGGACGCCAAGGCCGCGGCCGAGCGCATGATCGGGCGTCGTGAAACCTATATGTCTGGCGGCGCAGTCTGACGCGAGGCTGTCATTCCGAGGCGATGCGCAGCATCGAAACCCGGAATGACGACGTATCAGTTTCACGGTCGCGCGCCAGCCCTCGATATTGCTTGAAGCAGGGTCGCGCCCGGCGCCGGTGCATCGCAGCGGCTTTCCGCTTATATAGGCGGCGAACACCCCCAAGAAATTCCAGAAATGACAGGAGTAACGCCATGACCCCGCCCGTCGCCGCACGCGCCACTCAATCCGCAGCATCCTCCCTGCAGAGCCGCCTGAAGGACCCCTCGCTGCTGCGCGACCGCTGCTACATCGACGGCGCCTGGGTCGGCACGTCAGAATTCGCCGTCAACAATCCGGCGACCGGCGTCGAGCTGATCAAGATCCCGCAGCTGAGCGCCGATGACGCGACCAAGGCCGTCGAGGCCGCCGAGCGCGCGTTTCCGGCCTGGGCCAAGCTGACCGCGAAACAGCGCTCCAACATCTTGCGCAAATGGTTCGATCTGATCATCGCCAACCGCGAGGACCTTGCGCTGATCCTGACCTCCGAGCAGGGCAAGCCGCTGGCGGAAGCGCTCGGCGAGGTCGATATCGGCGCCGCCTATGTCGAATTCTTCGCGGAAGAGGCGCGGCGTGTTTACGGCGAGACGATCCCGACGCAGCGCCCGGATGCGCGTCTGCTCGCGATCCGGCAGCCGATCGGTGTCTGCGGCGCCATCACCCCCTGGAATTTCCCGAACTCGATGATCACCCGCAAGGTCTCGCCGGCGCTGGCGGCCGGTTGCACCGTGGTGCTGAAGCCCGCCAACGAGACGCCGCTGTCCGCGCTCGCGCTCGTTGCGCTGGCCGAGAAGGCCGGCGTGCCGAAGGGCGTGTTCAACATCATCACCGGTGATGCGCCGCCGATCGGCAAGGTGCTGTGCGAGCATCCGGCGGTGCGCTTCGTCGGCTTCACCGGCTCGACCGAGGTCGGCAAGATCCTGTACCGGCAGGCGTCGGTCGGCGTGAAGAAGCTCGGCCTCGAGCTCGGCGGCAACGCGCCGTTCGTGGTGTTCGACGACGCCGATATCGATGCCGCCGTCGAAGGCGCCATCGTCTCGAAATATCGCAACATGGGCCAGACCTGCGTTTGCGCCAACCGTCTCTATGCCCAGGACAAGATCTACGACGCGTTCGTCGCGAAGCTGTCGAAGAAGGTCGCCGAGATGAAGATCGGCGACGGCACGGAGCAGGGCGTGACGCAGGGGCCACTGATCAACATGGAGGCGATCGAGAAGGTCGAGCGGCACATCGCTGACGCCGTGAAGGGCGGCGCCAAGATAGTGACCGGCGGCAAGCGCTCGTCGCTCGGCCGCAGCTTCTTCGAGCCGACGGTGCTGTCGGATGTGCGGCCGGACGCGCTGGTGTCGCACGAGGAAACCTTCGGCCCGCTCGCGCCGGTGATCCGCTTCAAGGACGAGGCCGACGTGATCGCGATGTGCAATGCCTCGCCGTTCGGCCTCGCCTCCTACTTCTATTCGCGCGACATCGGCCGCGTCTGGCGCGTCGCCGAGGCGCTGGAGTCGGGCATGGTCGGCGTCAACTCCGGCCTGATCACGACCGAAGTGGCGCCGTTCGGCGGCGTCAAGGAATCGGGCCTCGGCCGCGAAGGCTCGCGCCACGGCATGGATGAATATGTCGAGATCAAATACGTGATGATGGCCGGCGTCTGATTGGCAGGCTGCGTGTCCCTTCGCCCTGGCGGGCGAGGGGACGCATGCGCGTGAATTCATCGATTGTCGTTGTCGATCGCTCCGTCCGCCGGCATTCGCGGTCTGCGACAATTCATCGCGACGATTGGATGCAGCGCGTCGATCGCGACGACGATCGCATCAAGAATCCCTCTAACCTCGAAGGTGGCGATTAGAAGCAAGCCGCATGCGCGCAACGCCGATTCAGCGAAAGAATAGTCGAAACGCGGAAGCTGCCGCATCGATGTCGCTTCATGCAGCAGGTGTTATCCCCGTCGCTTAGATGCGTTCTAGTTGGCCTCACAACGCATGCTGCTTATGCCCCGGTGGTCGCGCTCGAACCCTGATGATGTTCGAGGCGAAGCCAGGAAGAATCCGGGGACCTCATGCTCGTCAGTTCAAACGCTCCACGCGCATTCCAATTCGCGTGGGCGTCTCTCCTCCTTACCGCCGTCCCTTCGTTCGCGCAGTCGCCGGAGCAACCACCCGCGAGCAGTGTTGCGCCGCTGCCTCCAGTCGTCGTCACCGCCCCGCAGCATCGAGCCACGCCGGTTCGGAGGCCGTCGTCGTCGCGCTCACTGCGCTCGTCGGCATCGCGTCAGGTGAGCAGGCGCGAGCACGCGCCGCAGGTTGCAGCCACGCCGACGGCGGGCGCGCAGCAGGCGGCGTTACCTGTGCCCTATATCGGCGGCCAGGTCGCGCGCGGCGGGCAACTCGGCCTGCTCGGCAACAAGGACTATATGGAGGCCCCGTACAGCCTGACGAGCTACACCGCGAAGACGATCCGCGATCAGCAGGCAACAAGCGTTGCGGAAGTGCTGACCAATTCCGATCCGTCGGTGCGTGCTGCGATCGGCAGCAGCAACCGTTACGACGCGCTGACCATCCGCGGCTTCCGGGTCGAGAACAGCGAAATCGCCTTGAACGGACTCTACGGCCTCGTTCCAGCCTACCGCGTCAATCCGGCTCCCATCGAGCGCATTGAGCTGCTCAAGGGGCCGGGTGCCTTCCTCAACGGAATGGCTCCGCAAGGCAGCATCGGCGGCACGGTCAATGTCGTGACGAAGCGGGCGGCGGAAGACATCACGCGCCTGACCGCCGGCTACATCTCGGATGGACGTTTTGGGACAGAGCTGGATCTCGCACGCCGCTATGGCGAACAGAAGGAATGGGGCGTCCGCTTCAACGGCGGGATCGATGGCGGCAACACCACGATCGATCGGCAGTCGGCGCGCAACGGCGTGGGCTCGCTCGGCGTGGACTATCATGGAGAGCGCTTTCGCTGGTCGGCGGACATCATCTCCCAGGACGACTGGATGAAGGCGGCCCAGCGCGGCTACACGCCCGTGCCCGGCATCGCCATGCCGAGCGCCCCCGATCCGCGCATCAATCTCGCGCAGCCGTTTGACTATGCGCGGTCGCAGAGCCTGACCGGCTTGACCAGGGCCGAATACGATCTCAGCAACAGCGTCACCGTGTTTGGTGCGATCGGCGGCAATCAGTTCCGCTACGACAAGCAGGAAGATCCTGGTGCAACGCTGCTCAACACCGCAGGCGATGCCCTGGGCACGTCACGGTTCCAGACCGGCAAGTCGGAGGGCGCCTCGGGTGAGGCGGGTATACGCGCGCGTTTCGATACGGGGCCTGTCGGCCACGAGGTCGTGGTCAGCGGCAGCGCGCAAAACCGGACGGACTGGCTCGGTCAGACCAACTACGCGACCTACCTGACCAACATCTACAGACCGACCTTGTTGACGACTGCCGGCACGCCGGTATCGACCTTCCCCGAGGGTAAGTCCGGCTTCCTCGGGCTGCGTAGCGTCGGTGTTGCCGACACCATCACGACTATGGGGGGCCTGTTGCAGGTGATGGTGGGCGCGCGCCAGCAGCAGGTGATCGCGAATAGCTTCAATCCGGTCAGCGGCCTGGAAACAACGCATTACGACGATAGCGCGACGTCGCCTTCGATCGCCTTGGTGGTGAGGCCGATCAAGCAACTCTCGCTTTATGCCAATTACATCGAAGGGCTGACGCCGGGGCCGACGCCGCCCTCTGGCGCGGTGAATACCAATGCGGTGTTTGCGCCGTTCAAGACGCGACAAGTCGAGGTCGGCACGAAGCTCGATCTCGGAGGCTTCGGTGCGAGCCTTGCGGCGTTCCAGATCAGCCAACCGAGCGGTGTGATCGATCCCGTCACCAAGATCTACAGTCTGGATGGCGAGCAGAGAAACCGCGGTATCGAGCTCAATACCTTCGGCGAGGTCACGCCCGGCGTCCGCGTTCTCGGTGGCGTGACCTGGCTCGATGCCCGGCTTACCCAAACGCAGGGACACCTCGACGACGGCAATCACGCGATCGGCGCGCCCGACCTGCAGGGCAATCTCGGTGTCGAATGGGATACGCCCTTCGTGCCGGGCCTCACCGCGACGGCGCGCGCCATCTACACCAGCCGGGCCTATGTCAGTGCCGACAACGTCCAAAGCGTTCCCGCCTGGGCGACCTTCGACATCGGTGCGCGCTACGCGACGACCCTCGCGGGGCGTCCGACCACCTTCAGGGCGTCACTGACCAATCTGTTCGACAAGCACTACTGGATCGGCAATCCAACCGGTTATGTAATCAGCGGCATGCCGCGGACGCTGTGGCTTTCCATGACGGTGGATTTCTAGCAGAAAAGCCGAGGGCTATCGCGCGCCACACGCTGGTGTGCGGTGGCCGCTCAGTCGTCCCGGCTGTGTTGCGAAAGATCCGCCGCCGATCCGGCGATTGCGTCACACACCCTTGTCGTTCCGGTTGGCGACGGCATCCCTCAGCGGCGCCGTCATTGGAAAATTCAGGTTCACGTTCTTCGGCGGGATCGGCCGCGTGAACCATTTTGCGTAGAGCTCCTGGAATTCGCCGTTCTTCATCATGGCGACCAGCGTCTTGTCGACCAGCGCCTTGAACTCCGGATCGCCCTTGCGGATGATCAGCCCGTAGGGTTCGGTGCGCAGGCTGTCGTCGATGATGCGCCAGTCCGCCGGATTGCGGCTGCCCGCGATCAGGCTCGCCAGCAGAATGTCGTCCATCACGAAGGCCTCGCTGCGCCCGGTGGTCAGCGCGAGGAACGATGCGGCGTGGTCCGCCGTCAGGATGTTCTTGGTCTGAAAGTTCTTCTCCTGCGACCGTGCGCTCAACAGTCCGATCGAGGTCGAGCCCGAGGTGAGCGAGACCGGCCGGCCGCCGAGATCCTCAAAGGTCTTGATCGGCGCGTCCTTCTGCACCACCGCGCGGATGCTCGACACGAAGATCGTGTTGCTGAAGGCGACGACCTTCTGCCGCTCCAGCGTGTTGGTGGCGGGACCGCAGACGATGTCGATGGTGCCGTTCTCGACCAGCGGGATCTGGGTGGAGAGCTGGATCGGCTGCAGCCTGGTCTGCAGCGCCGGCAGCTTCAGTTCGGCCTTCACCGCATCGACGATCCGGCTGCAAAGGTCCATCGCAAAGCCGACCGGCTTCTGGTTGTCGTCGAGATAGGAGAACGGGACCGAGACGTCGCGGTGCCCGAGCCGGATTTCGCCGGCATCGCGGATCTTGGCCAGGGTGCCGCCGGACGATTGGGCCTGCGCCGGGGCGGATGTCGCCGCCGCAAGAAAAGCTAGGCAGATCAATCGTTTGGTGGCTTGATGCATCGGGGTGCTCGCGAGCGCTGGCAATATTGGATACGATGAGGCAGGATTTTATATGCGCTGATTGCATAATCAGCAAACTGATTTTATACAATCATGGCTAGGCCGGATATCCTGGCCGCCGCCACACAGCGAGAGAGAAGCCGGATGGAGCCCGCAACCGTCACCAGCCATCGAGGGGCCGGACCCCACGGTTCCGCGCCGGACGCCGTGCGCGAGGCATTGCGGGCCGCGATCAGCTCGGGCGAGCTCGCGCCCGGATTGCAGCTGCGTCAGGACGAGCTTGCCGCGCGGTTCGGGACCAGCCGCATCCCGGTGCGCGAGGCGCTGCGCCAGCTCGAGGCCGAGGGTTTTGTGACCTTCCTGCCCAACCGCGGCGCGGTGGTCTCGGATCTCTCGATCGACGAGGTGATCGAGCTGCTCGAGATCCGGATCGCGCTTGAATGCCACGCGCTGCGCCTGGCGATCCCGGCCATGGGCGAGATCGATCTCGAGGAGGCGACGAAAATCCTCCGCGCCTACGATGCCGAGCCTGATCCGGCGCAATGGGGCGCCTTCAACTGGAAATTCCACGCCACACTCTACGCGCCGTGCAATCGTCCGCGCCTGCTCGGCATGATCGAGGCGAATTACGGCCATGTCGGCCGCTTCACCCGCGCGCTGGTGTCGCAGGCGACCGGCAAGGAGCGGCCGCAGCGCGAGCATTACCGGCTGCTCGAATTCTGCCGCGACGGCGAGGTCAAGAAGGCGGTCCGGCTGCTGCGCGACCATATCGAGGAGACGCAGAAGACGCTGCGCTCGGCGCAGCGCCAGGCGCTGCGCGATGCAGGCGAGGGTCGCCCTGCCTGATCGTCGTTCAGACAATGTGAATGATCGCGGGTTGCGCTGCGCGGCGGCAGGAGAATGCGCGTGAAGACCAATGACGTCGAAATCCTGGTGATCGGTGCGGGCATCGTCGGCATCGCCACGGCCTACTACCTCGCCGTACAGCACAGGCGCTCGCGCCTGCTGATCGTCGACGAAGGCCAGCCGATGGCATTGACCTCGGCGCAGTCGGGCGAGAACTACCGCAACTGGTGGCCGCATCCGACGATGGCCGATTTCACCAATCATTCCACCGACCGGATGGAGGCGATCGCGCGCCGCAGCGACAACCGCATCCACATGACCCGGCGCGGCTATCTTCTGGTCACGCGCGAGGAGAAGCCCGAAGAGCTGCTGCGGCAGCTCCATGCCGGTTACGGCGCGCAGGCCGAAAAGTTGATCCGCATGCATGAGGGCGACGGCCGAGGCTATCTGCCGCCGCATTCGGCGGATTGGCAGAGTGCGCCCGACGGCGTCGACGTCCTGCTCGGCCGCGACCTGATCCAGGCGCATTATCCGAACTTCGACAAGGAGGTCGCAACCGCGCTGCATATCCGCCGCGCGGGCGACATCAGCGGCCAGCAACTCGGCCAGTACATGCTGGAGACCATGCGTCCGCTCGGCGCGCAACTCCAGCAGGCCAAGGTGGTCGGCATCGCGAAGACCGACCGCTTCACCGTCGAGGTGCTGGCCGATGGCGCGAGGCAGATCATCAAGGCCGACATCATCGTCAACGCCGCAGGCCCGTTCGCGGCACATGTCGCGGCGATGCATGGCGAAGAGCTGCCGATCGTCAATGTGCTGCAGCAGAAGATCGCGTTCGCCGACCGCAACCGCGCGGTCGATCGAAAAATGCCGTTCGCGATCGATCTCGACGGCCAGACGCTGGCCTGGTCTGATGACGAGCGCGAGGCGCTGTCAGCAGCGCCGGAATTTTCGCGTCTGCTGGCGCCGATGGCGGGCAGCATCCATTGCCGGCCTGACGGCGGCGATCACGGCGAGTGGATCAAGCTCGGCTGGGCGTTCAACGCGGAACAGACCACGGAGCCGGTTCGCGAGCCGGAGCTCAATCCCTACTTCCCCGAAGTCGTGCTGCGTGCGGCGAGCCGGCTGCAGCCAAAGCTCGCGCACTATCTCGGCGCGCTGCCGCGCGACCGCGTGCATTACGGAGGCTACTATCCGATGACCAGGGAAAACTGGCCGCTGATCGGGTCTGCGAAGACGCCGGGCGTGTTCCTCGCCGCGGCGTTGTCGGGCTACGGCACCATGGGCGCCTGCGCCACCGGCGATCTCTGCGCCCGCGCCGTGGTCGGCGCGCCCGTGCCGGCCTTCGCCCGCAGCCTCTCGCTCGCGCGCTATGACGACAAGGCGCTGATGGATCAGCTTGCGGCGAGCGAAAGTCGCGGGTTGCTGTAGCGTATCCGCGTCCTCGCTTCAGCGTCGTAGCCCGGATGAAGCGAAGCGAAATCCGGGACCCATATTGCTGGGGGCGATAACCCCGGATTGCGCTGCGCTCCATCCGGGCTACGCCTTGTCTACCGCCGCAGCACCGCAATGGTGCGATTGGCAAACGTCAGCCGCTCCGCCATCACCGACACGAAATAGGTCAGCAGCTTGTGGCTGAGCTCGGGGTCCTCGTCGCGGATCGCGGTGAACTGGTGGGTGTTCAGCACATAAAGCACGCTCGCCATCTCGGCCTGGATGGTGGCGCTGCGCGGGGCCTGCGAGACGAGGCCCATCTCGCCGATCGTGGTGTAGCGGCCGAGGCTGCGCACCCGGGTGGAGCGGCCATCCTCGGCGGGCACCATGATGCCGACACGGCCGTCGAGGATGAAGTGCATGGAATCGGCGGCGTCGCCGGCGTGCACGATGATCTCGCCGGCGTCGACCTCGATGCGCTGGCAGCGGCGGATCAGCGCATCGGCGTCGTTCTCGCTGTCGAGCATCCCGGCGAACCAGCCACGCAGGTCGGCTTCCTCCTGCGCGAGCTCCTGGTGCTGCGCGATGATCTGGTTCTCGCACCATTCAAGCGCGCGATCGAGCTCGTCGATCACGGTGACACCCTCTGTGATGAAATCGCTGGAGCGCAGCACCTGCTCGGCCTTGGCCGACAGATGCACCAGGACCAGCTCGACGCCGACCTCGTGCGCGCTGCGCTTGATCTGCGCAAAGCTGTAGGCCGCCGATGAATCGACGCCGGTAACGAGCTTGAAATCGAACAGCAGATAGCGGCACTCCGGGTGCTCGCGCAGCAGCGCCTTGACGTGCTGGTACAGGCGGTTGGCGGAGCCGAAGAACAGATAGCTTTGCAGGGTCAGCCCCTGGATCTTGCCGCCATGCGCCGACAACACCTCGCGGTCGTCGCGCGAGCGATCCAGCGAGCTGCGATATTCCGAGCCGTCGAAACCGTATTTGATCGCCTCGACCCGCGCCGCGCTGAGCGCAAAGGTGGCGCAGCCGATGATGACGCCGATCAGGATGCCGGGCACGAAGCCCCAGGTCACGATGATAGCGATGATCGCGAGCAGCGACACATATTCGGTCTTCGACAGCCGCTTGCGCGATTCGATCATCCATTTGTGCAGCTGGTCGGCGCCGAGATAGAGCAGAAGGCCGCCGAGCACGAATTTCGGCATGTAGCCGAGCAACTGCGGCGCCACCGCCAGCATCAGCAGCGAGATCGCAGCGACTGTCAGCCCCGACAGCCGGCCGCGCCCGCCGCTGGAGAAATTAAGGATCGAGCGGCTGACCGAGATGCAGCCGGCATAGCCGGCCAGCGCGCCGGTCACGATGTTGGCGAAGCCGGTGATGTTGAGCTCGCGCTCGAGATTGGCCTCGCGATGCACCGCGACCTCGATGCCGGTGGTGTTGAACAGCGTGCTCGCCGCCGTGACGAACACGACGGCGATCATGTTGCCGAGCAGGTCCGGCACTGCCGACCATGGATATTGTGCAAGCTCGGCCATGTGCCACGGCAGCATGAAGGTCGATGCCGGCGGCGGCTCGAAGGTCCAGCCGGTCAGATGCGCTTCCTCGGGCGTGATGCCGATGATCCAGAATACGAGGTGCGCCACGATCACGCCGCCGATCAGGATGATCGGCAGACCGAACGGGGTGCGCGAGCGATGCCAGGTCAGATACAGCACCAGCGCCATCGCGCAGGCGGCACTGAGCTCGGAGATCGTGATGATGTTGGTGAAGTGGAAGAGGGTGCTGAGCTGCACGGGGTAGCCGGTGATCACCCTGATCGCGCCCAGCACGATCAACAGGCCGGTCGCCCCGAGGAATCCGCCGACGACAGGGTAAGGCACATAGCGGATGGCGCGGCCGAACCGTGTCAGTCCGAGACAGCACAGCACGATGCCGGTGACGATGGTCGAGAGCCCGAGCGTGATCAGCACCGGTGCGAGCAGCGGCGCCGTCGGGTTGGCGGCACTGATGCGCTCGACCAGCGAGGCCATCAGGATTCCCGTCACCGCCGCGGTGGAGGTGTCGGGGCCGGCGACCGCGAAGGGCAGCGAGCTGCCGAGCGCGATGAAGGTCGCGAGCACTGCCGAGGAAATGAATGTCGCCGCGACGCCGTATGACAGATAGGGCGACAATGGCCCGGCGAAGATCAAGAGCGCGTAGGACAGGCCGAACGTGATGCCGAGCACACTGGCGGCGCTGCCGCCGAGCACGTCGTGCATGGCCCGCCGCGCTTGCGAGCCGAAATAGAGCGATCGACTAATCACGTTAAAAAATGTCCTGAACTTTCGCCGCCAGTCGTAGACGAGCCCGGCGCAGGACGACAACAGGATTTTTTTGTGACAACCAATTCTCAACGCGGGCATTTCGCTTCTCGCGCAAGGCAAGCGAAACCCAGCGCCGCGGAAATGGCTCGGACCTCCCCTTGAAAAGGGGAGGTCGCTTTGCACGTCAGAGCAAAGCGGGTGGGGATCTGCTCTCTCCGCACAGAGCGTCGCCTGCGGCTGACCCCCATCCCGGCCTTCCCCCTTTCAGGGGGAAGGAGAAGGCTAGCGAGACGTGATCTAGCCGTGCCCGCCCTCATTGCCGAAGGCGCCGTGACGGCCGACGCCGGAGGCAAAGCGCGCCGCGCCCGACAGCGTTTCGCCTGAGGCGATCACCTCGAGCCCGCCGCGCATCTCGTTCCTGATTGCCTCTTCCTCGTCGAGGTCCCACTGCCGCAGCGCCGACAGCCGGTCGGCGCGCAGGCAGTTCTGCGGGAATTTCGCGATGTCCTTGGCGAGCGCGATGGCGTGGGCGCGGGTCTCGCCCTTCGGCACCAGCCGGTTCGCGAGCCCCATGCGGTGGGCTTCAGCGCCGCCGACCGGGCGTCCGGTGAGGATCAGGTCGATGGCCTGCGAATGGCCGATCAGTCGCGGCAGGCGGATGGTGCCGAGATCGATCAATGGCACGCCGAAGCGGCGGCAGAACACGCCGAAGGTTGCGTCCTCGGCCACGACACGCATGTCGGCCCACAGCGCGAGCTCCATGCCGCCGGCGACCGCAAAGCCTTCGATCGCGGCGATCACCGGCTTCGATAACCGCAGCCGGCTCGGTCCCATCGGCGCGATCGTGTCGTGGCCGCCGACCTCGCGCTTCTTCTCGGGATCGCCCGCCGCCACCGCCTTCAGATCAGCGCCGGCGCAGAAATAGCCGCCGGTGCCGGTGAACACCGCGACCGATGCGCTCGCGTCCGCATCGAAGGCGAGAAACGCGTCATACAGCTTGCGCGCGGTGGCGCCATCGACGGCGTTGCGGTTGTGCGGACGGTTGATGGAGATAATGGTGACAGGACCGTCGCGCTCGACGAGCACGGTATCGGCATCGGACATGGGGCGCTCCCTGGGCTGTTCTTGTTGTGCCCGGAGAGTGGCATCAGTGGCGACCTCGGTGCAATCCCACGACAGACAGCGCAATTCCGCAGGGTGGGCAAAGCGAAGCGTGCACCGCTCATTCCCCGTCATCCTGAGGTGCGAGCGGAGCGAGCCTCGAAGGATGGACGGCCACCAGCCGGGCCGTCGACCCTTCGAGACGGCCGCGTTGCGGCCTCCTCAGGGTGACGGTGAAAGAGCGAACGCGCCGACGGTGCAGCTAAACCTTCAGCTCACTTCCCGTCACGCGGCGATACGCTTCCAGATACCGCTTGCTCGTCGCATCCACCACGCTCGCCGGCAGCGGCGGGGCCGGCGCGTCGCCGTTCCAGCGGCCGGCGCGGCGCTCGACGTCGAGATAGTCGCGCAGTGGCTGCTTGTCGAAGCTCGGCTGCGACTGGCCGGGCTTGTAGGCATCGACCGCCCAGAAGCGCGACGAGTCCGGCGTCATCACCTCGTCGATCAGGATGATGCGGCCGTCCTTGTCGCGGCCGAACTCGAATTTGGTGTCGGCGATGATGATGCCGCGGGCGCGGCTGGTCTGCTCGCCATAGCCGTAGACGTCGCGCGCCATCTTCTCCAGCGTCGCGGCGACGTCGGCACCGACGATCTCGCGCACCCGCGCGACCGTGATGTTCTCGTCATGGCCGGCCTCGGCCTTGGTCGCCGGACTGAAAATCGCGGGTTCGAGCTTCTGGCTCTCGACCAGGCCTGCCGGCAGCTTCTCGCCGGCAAGCGTGCCATCGGCCGCGTATTCCTTCCATGCCGAGCCCGAGATGTAGCCGCGGATCACGCATTCGATCGGGAACACGGTGGTGCGCTGGCACAGCATCGCGCGGCCGAGGATGTCGGCGCGATGGGCCTTCAGTTCAGGCACCGCGCGGATGATCTCGTCGGCATCGGCGCTGATCATGTGATGCGGCACGGTGCCCTCGAGCTGCCGGAACCACCAGGCGCTGATCTGGGTCAGCACCGCGCCCTTCATCGGAATGGTTTCCGCCATCACCACGTCGAATGCCGAGATGCGATCGGTGGTCAGCAGCAACACGCGATCGTCGCCAACGGCGTAGATATCGCGCACCTTGCCGCGGCCGATCCGGGGCAGGGGCAAATCGCTGGATAGCATCGCGGTCATGGCGTGATCTTTCTAGGTGGCCTTCAAAGACGAGCGCCCGCACACGGCCGTGCGGGCGTTCGAGATTATCACAGGAATTAGCTCACTCCGGCAGCGGAATGAACTCGTGTTCGTGCGGAACCTGCGCGAAACGGCCGGTTTTCCAGTCCTGTTTGGCCTGCTCGATCCGCTCCTTCGAGGACGAGACGAAATTCCACCAGATGTGGCGCGGCCCCTCCAGGGCGTCGCCGCCGAGGAACATCATGCGGGTCGGCCGCAGCGTCTTGACGGTGATGCGGTCGCCGGGCCGGAAGATCAGGAGCCTCGGCCCCTCGTGGCGGTCGCCCGCGATCTCGACCTCGCCGTCGACGAGGTAGATCGCGCGTTCCTCGTGATCGGGGTCGAGCGGCACCGAGGTGCCGGCCTTTGCGGTCACCTCGGTGTAGAACCAGGGCGAGACCATGCTGACCGGCGAGGTGATGCCGAACGCGGAGCCTGCGATGATGCGCGCGGTGAAGTCGCGCTCGGAGATCATCGGCAGGTCGCCCGCGCCATAGTGCTGGAACGACGGCGCGATCTCCTCCTTGCCCGCCGGCAGCGCGATCCAGCTTTGCAGGCCCAGCATCTTCTGGCCGTCGCGGCGCTGCACGTCGGGCGTGCGCTCGGAATGCGCGATGCCGCGGCCCGCGGTCATCAGGTTCATCGCGCCGGGCTGGATCTCCTGGATGTTGCCTTCGCTGTCGCGGTGCATGATGCTGCCGTCGAACAGGTAGGTGACGGTGGCGAGCCCGATATGCGGATGCGGCCGCACGTCCATGCCCTTGCCGGCGAGATATTGCACCGGTCCGAAATGGTCGAAGAAGATGAAGGGTCCGACCATCTGCCGCTTGCCATGCGGCAGCGCGCGGCGCACCGCAAAGCCGTCGCCGAGATCGCGGGTGCGCGGCACGATGATCAGATCCAGCGCGTCGCAGGTCTTGGGATCGCCGAGTTCGGGATCGGTCGAGGGCTGCCAGCTCATATCGGACTCCTTACGGTGGTGTAGCGATGATACTCTTTTGCCTTGATCATACTCTCTATCCGTCGTCCCGGCCAAGCCAACGGGTCGGCGCGAAGCGCCGCCCGATGACAGGCTCCGCGCGAGCCGGGACCCATAACCACCGATACTAATGTTACGAAGGCTGCGGCCCCAGCTTTCGCTAGCAACACACATCGGTGGTTATGGGTCCCTGCTTTCGCAGGGACGACGAATTACTTGTGGCTTGCACCTGCTCTCGATGGCAGCAAGTTCAAACTTGGAAACCGGAGACAGTCATGGTTTCTCTGATCAAGCCAGGCGCAAGTCTGCTGCAGGTCGACGGTCCCGTGATCGAGACCGCGCGGCTCATCCTGCGGCCGTGGCGTGCATCCGATGTCGCTGAGAACACGCGGATGCTGTCCGATCCCGAGACGGCGCGCTTCATCACGCCGGATCACCAGCCGATCACGTCGGAGCTGAAGGGCTGGCGCAATGCCGCCGTCATCTCGGGCCACTGGGCGCTATACGGCTTCGGCATGTTCGCGGTGGAGGAGAAATCTTCCAGCCGCTACATCGGCCGCGTCGGCCCGTATTATCCGCCGGAATGGCCCGGCTTCGAGGTCGGCTGGGGCATCGCCAAAGAGCATCGCGGCAAGGGCTATGCGGTGGAAGCGGCGCGTGCCGCGATCGACTTTGTGTTCGCGAACTTCACGGTCGACCGCATCATCCATTGCATCGATCCGGCCAACGTCGCCTCGCAGGCGGTGGCGCGGCGGCTCGGTGCCGTGAATGATGGGCCGGGCCAGCTCGAGGGTGACGTCGTCGATATCTGGGTGACGTCGCGTCAGCGCTGGCAGCGCGAGCCATCTTGAAAAACCACGTCCGACCGACGATTGTTCGGCGATGACATCGGCTGCTTCACATTGGGCCGCACTTGAACTCTGCCTGCGCAGCGCCAGCGTGGCGCTGCTGCTGGTGCTTGCCGCCTTGCTGCTCACTGACTTTCGCAAGGCGCTTTCCGGGCGCCTTGCAGCCGCCTTCGCGCTCGGCGCGGCCGCGCATGCGGTGACCGCCTCGATCGGCGCCGGGCCGCCGGTCTCGGACTGGCATGCGCCACTGATCGCGCTCTCGACCGGCGATATCGTGGTGTTCTGGCTGTTCACGCGCGCGCTGTTCGATGACGCGTTTGTGCTGCGCTGGTGGCACGGCCTGATCTGGGCCGCGGTCGTGGCCTACAGCTTCGTCAGTTGCATGTGGATTGCACCCGCCGGTCACGCGCAGATCGCGATCATCATGGTCAATTCGCTCACGCTCGCCTTCGTTGCGCTCGCGGTGGCGCAAACGATCGGATCGTGGTCGGCGGATCTGGTCGAGCGTCGCCGCCGTGTCCGCGTCTTCATCGTCGCCGCGTCTGCGCTGTACGGCGGATTGAACGCGCTGCTTCAGATTGCCTATGCCGGCAGTCGCGTGACCGTGGAATGGGCCAACCTGGTGAACGCGGCCGTGTTCACCGCCATCGTGGCCGCAATCACCTGGGCGATGATGCGCGTCGACGGCGCCGACCTGTTCACGGTGCCGGCGGAGGCCGTCGCGCTGACGAAGCCAGCCGCGGCCGAGGAGGCGACCGACCGCAAGCTGGTCGATGCCCTGATGCGGCTGATGGCGGACGAGCGCATCTACCGCCACGACAACGTCACGATCGGCACGCTGGCGACCCGGCTGAGGATTCCCGAATATCGTCTCCGGCGGCTGATCAACCAGCGGCTCGGCTACCGCAACTTCAACGTCTTCCTGAACAACCACCGGATCGAGGAGGCCAAGGCCGCGCTCGCCGATCCCTCCCAGGCCGAAGTCCCGGTCATCACCATCGCCATGGACGCCGGCTTCCAGTCGCTCGGCCCCTTCAACCGCGCCTTCAAGGCGACAACAGGCGTGACCCCGACGGAGTACAGGAAGCTGAAGGCAAGCGCGGTGTAGATGTCCTGCTTGCGGCGGATACCGCTGCACCCTCTCCCCTTGTGGGAGAGGGTGGATTCGATGCGGTAGCATCGAAGCCGGGTGAGGGGTTTGTCTCCGCGGATAGAGACCCCTCATCCGTCGCGGACTTCGTCCGCGCCACCTTCTCCCACAAGGGGAGAAGGTAAGAGGCGTCGCGATTACAGGCCCTTGTAATCGCTGTAGAATTCCAGAATCGACCAGTCACCTCCAATCCTCGACCAGCCCGATTTCCAAATCCGGCGAGCGCTCTCCCGTCCCCTGCGGCCTGATCCGGCCACGCGCCCATTGCGCATTGCCGGAGGATTCCGTGACCCGTCGAAAGCTCTTTCTCGTTTTCGCCGCTACCACCGCGTTCGGTGCGTTGGCGCTGTCCGCCGCCCGCGCCCGCGATGTGCCTGAGGTCGCGACCGGCTTTGTCGCCAATGTGATCTGCTCGGAGACCTTCGTCAGCGGGCTCGACCCCAGGCGAAACCTGACCGAGACCACTGACGCGATGCCGGGGGCCGGCCTGATCACCTGGGCGATGGACACCGAGGTCGACCTCGACCGCAGGGACGTCACCGTGACGCTGTTCGGGCTCGGCCGCAGCCATGCGGTCTATCGCGAGGGCATGGGCTGCACGCTCGAACATGGCGAGACGCTGGGCGATACCGCGCTTCCGCCGGAGAAGCCACAGGCCGCGCTGCTGCCCGAGATCGCGGGTCCGGAGTTCGTCCCGCCGCAGACCCCGCAGCTTGCGGCTGCGCTCGACCGCGCCTTTGCCGAGCCGGCCGAGCCGCCGTTCCGCCGCACCCGCGCTGTCGTCGTGATGAAGGATGGCCGCATCGTCGCCGAGCGCTACGCCAACGGCATCGGCATCGACACGCCGCTGCTCGGCTTCTCCATGAGCAAGTCGGCGATCTCGGCCCTGATCGGAATCCTCGTCCGCGAGGGCAGGCTGACGCGCGACCAGCCGGTCCCGATCGCGGCCTGGCGGAATCCCGACGATCCGCGCCACGCGATCACGGTCGACGAGCTGTTGCGCCACACTGCAGGGCTTGCGCTCGGCAGCTCGCTGCAGGCGTCGCTGGCATCCGTGCTCGAGCCGGTCAACCGCATGAAGTTCATGGAATCGGATATGGCCGCCTTCGCCGAGAGCGCTCCGCTGGAGAGCGCACCCGGTCGGGTCTGGAACTATCACGACGGCAACTACCTGATCCTCTCGCACCTGATCCGCAACGCCGCCGGCGGGCATGCGACTGATGTGATGCGCTTCGCGCGTGAGGAGCTGTTCGGACCGCTCGGCATGCGCAATGTCGTGATGCAGTTCGATGCTGCGGGCACGCCGGAAGGATCGGGCGCGATGATGGCGAGCGCGCGCGACTGGGCGCGCTTGGGTCAGCTCTATCTCAATGACGGCGTGGTCGGCGGCAAGCGCATCCTGCCAGAGGGCTGGGTGAAGTACTCGGCATCGCCGACGCCGAATGCCTGGGTCGGCTATGGCGCGGGCTTCTGGACCAATCTCGGCGAGAGCTTTGGCGCCCACTACCGTGTCGAGCACGGTTGGCCGCGCGATGCCTTCTTCGCCAAGGGCACGATCGGGCAATATGTGATCATCGTGCCGTCACAGCGGCTCGTCATCGTGCGCCTCGGCCGCTCGCCGAACGTGCCGCCCGAGGCGGACGGTGTGTTCGATCTGGTTCGCGATGTGGTTACATCGACTTCCATAAGTCCGCGGCTCGCGGGCGGCAATTGACCGGCACGTCACACAGCGCCCGCGCGATCGTGAATTGAATCTCGGCCTCCGGAATTTCTGATGCGATGGCGCATCTCGTGAGGAGGAGCGCCACAGTTTCTTGAACCACGCGTCAGCCGGAGACCATCATGCCGAAAGCCTACTGGATCGTGCACGTCACGGTTCACGACGAAGCCCGCTATCCCGAATATCTCGCTGCCGCGATGCCGGTATTCGCCAGATACGGCGCCAACTTCATCGTGCGCAATGGCCCCTATGAGGTGATGGAAGGCACAACGCGCCAGCGCAACTTCGTCATCGAATTCAGGGATCGCGCCACTGCGATGGAATGCTACACCTGCCCGGAATATCAGGCCGCGAAGGCGATCCGGCAGAAATATTCAGAGGGAGATTTTGTGATTATCGATGGAGCGGAGTAGGACGCGCCGTCATTCCAGGGCATGCGAAGCATGAGCCCGGAATCCATTTCGCCACGCGGGCGATGACACCGCGCTGTTTGACTTCTTGAATTACGACGCATCCCCGCCGTCGTCGTCCCGGCGAAGGCCGGGACCCATTACCCCAAATGAGACTTGTTGCGCGACGCTGGGGCCACGATCCCGTTCATGATCAAATGCGGTGGTTATGGGTCCTGGCTTTCGCCAGGACGACAGCTGTGGGCGTGGCGTGCAGCCTGCGCCTCGACGCCCCGCCTACTGCCTTCCCAGCTGCGTCGCCTTCTCCACGCGATCGAAGCGCTCGAGCGTCAGGATGGCGTCGGCGAGCTGGTCGGCGCGCTTGTCGAGTACCGGGCGGGCCAGCGTCAGGAATTTCTGCTGCATCGCCTTTGCGTCGGGGAACGAGGTCGGCTCGCCGGAGGGATCGGCATAGAGGCGCTCATGGGTGCCGTCATCTGTCGTGATCGAGACGCGGGCGCCGAACGGATGGGTGCGGCCGACCTCGAGGCGGTCGTCCTGCACCACGTCGAACTTGTCGGCGAGCGCGTCGATCGCCTTGTCGCCCAGCCGGTCGTAATCGTCCCAGCCGAAATGGCCCTGGTCGAGCGCGATCGCGCCGGTGAAGAACATCGAGAACTGCCCGCCGACCACCGAGGTCGGGTGGCGCTTGGTGGCGGCATCGCCGGTCAGCGTGATGCCGTTGCGGTGCAGACCGATTTCGACCTTCCTGATCTGGTCCGGCGTCAGATTGTGCTCGCGCCGCATCGCGATCAGCGCGTCGATCGCGGCGTGGGTGTAGCGGCAGCTCGGATACGGCTTCACGCCGATCTTCAGCGTCTCATAGGTGTGGCCCAAGTCCGCCACCGCCTTGTCCGGATGAGCGTCATCGGTATAGCCGACCAGAAGGCCGTGCTTGCCTTCGACCGACTCGCTCGAGCCGATGAAGTCGTTGCGCGCCAGGGTCGCGGCGATCACGCCGTTCATCGCGGCGGCACCGACCTGGTAGCGCTTGTTCCAGGCGCCGTTGACCAGGAATTGCAGCGAGCCCGCAGCCTGGCTGCCGGAGACGCCGAACGCGGAAACGATCTGATCCTTCGACAACCCGAACAGCTTGGCCGCCGCCGCGGCAGCGCCATAGGTGCCGGCGGTCGCGGTCGGATGGAAGCCGCGGGCGTAATGCGAGGTCGGGTCCAGCGCGTTGCCGAGCCGGCAGCACACTTCATAGCCGGCGACGATCGCGGTCAGCACGTCGCGGCCGGAGGCGCCGACCATCTCGCCGACCGCGAACGCGGCGGGCACCACCGGTGCGCTCGGATGCAGCGAGGAATCGGCGTGGGTGTCGTCGAAATCGAGCGAATGGCCGAGCGCACCGTTGAGCAGCGCGGCGACCGCCGGGGTCCAGGTCTTGGTATCGCCGAACACGGTGGCCTCGCCCTTGCCGTCGAGCGCCAGCGCCTCCAGCATCTTCATCAGCGACGGCGTCGATTCCGCATCGCGCCGGGCGCGGATGGTGCTGCCGAGGAAATCCAGCGTCAAAACCTTGGCGCGCTCCAGCACCTCCGGCGGAATGTCGGAATATTTCAGGTCGGCGACATAGGCGGCGAGCGTTGCGGTTTCGTGGGCCATCGTGTTTCCTCAATTTTGCGGCGCAGGGTAGGCGGGCAGGTCAGGCCTTTCAAGCCACCTTGCCGCCGCGGGCAGCTGCCATGCTCCAAATCGGTTAGCTTCAGGTCGGTTAGCTTCAAGTCATGTAACACGGGCCTTTCCTTTGATTGCGGATCACGGTGCATGAGGACCTTCGCAAAACGCATGTTCGACCAGCTCTGGACCCGCAAGACGCAGTTGGCGCTGGCGGTCCGGATCGCGTCCGCCGGCGTGGCGGCCTATACCATCGCGCTGGCGCTCAACCTCATGCTGCCGCTCTGGGCGGTGCTGACCTCGCTGATCGTGACCCAGATGAGCGTCGGCCGCTCGCTGAAGGCCAGCCGCGATTACATGCTCGGCACCATCGGCGGCGCCGTCTATGGCGGCGCGATCGCGGTGCTGATCCCGCATTCCGGCGAGGGCAGCCTGCTGGCGCTGCTGGTGCTGGCGATCGTGCCGCTGGCCTTCATCGCCGCGCTCAATCCGAGCCTGAACTCTGCGACCGTGACGGCAGTGATCGTGCTGCTGCTGCCGACGATGCATCACTCCAACCCGCTGGATTCCGCGATCGACCGCGTCCTCGAGGTGACGGTCGGCGCGATCACCGGGCTTCTGATCTCGTTCCTGGTGCTGCCGTCGCGCGCGGTCAGCCAGATCAGGGTCAACGGATCGAAGCTGCTGGAGCTGCTGTCGGCGGCGTTCGCCGAATTGCTCGCCGGCCTGACGCGCGGCCTCGACAACGACGCGCTGCACCGGATCCAGGACGGCATCGGCACCGCGGTGACCAATCTGCACGCGACCGGCCTCGAGGCCGAGCGCGAGCGCTCGATGCATCTGTCATCGGGGCCGGACACCGGCCCGTTGCTGCGGACCATTCAGCGGCTGCGGCACGACGTCGTGATGATCGGGCGGGCCTGCGTGGTGCCGCTGCCGGCCGATATCCAGGCGAGGCTGGCGCGGCCATTGGCCGACGTCAGCAAGGCGATCGTGACTTACATGGTGGCGGTCGCGACCGCGTTGCGCGCCGGCAGCGGCCCGGCCGACATGGCGCCGGTCGATGCGGCGTTGCATGCCTATAGCGAGGAGGTCGCCGCGGTCCGCAGGGATGGCCTGATCCGCGGCCTGCCGGTCGATGCCGCCGAGCGCTTCTACGCGCTCGGCTTCTCGCTCGACCAGATGCGGCAGAATCTCAACGACCTCAAGCGCTGCCACGGCAATTGGTGCACCAACGCCGACGCCTCCGAGAAGATCGTCGCCGACACGCCGGAGAAGAGCGCGGCTTGAGATCGAGTAGTAGTTCAGCCTCCGGCCTTGCGCAGCATCGCGGGCACGATCAGGCGGTGGAACGGCAGGATTACCGCGAGATAGGCGCGCCCGAACCAGTTGTGGGTCAGCACCAGCGTGGTCGCGGTGATGCTGCGCACAGCTCCCGCGGAGGCGACGTCGACGACGAGCCTGAAGTCGAGATGCTTGTCGTTGAAGCCCGCGACCAGCCGCTCCGGCGTCTCGCTGACCACCGGAAATATCCCGATCATGTCGCGCGTCGCGCCGTCGGCGGCGCCCGAGGTTTTCAGGCCAAGCGGCGCGACGATGAAATTACGCAGGGCAAGCAGCCCTTCGATCCAGCGCGGCTGCCGGGCCACCATCGCTTCGGCGGCGTGCCGCGCATCGAGGTCGGGGCGCGCAGTCGCGATCCGGAACGCGTCGATGAACTGCGCGCCGGCGAGCAGCGCGGCGGAGTCTACGTTCGGCGTGACCTCGTCGACCCTCATTTGCCCAGTCTGCGTGCCAGCAGGCGGAAACGCAAGACAAGGAGGGTCGCATAGACCGCCGTCCCGAGCGACAGCCCGATCCAGACACCGGCGGCGTCGAGCTTGACCCAGAAGGCGAGCGCCGAGGCCGACGCGAAGCCGATCAGCCAGTAGCTGATGACGGCGAACAGCAGCGGCACCTGGGTGTCGTTCATGCCGCGCAGCGCGCCCGCGGTGGTGGTCTGGATGCCGTCGGCGATGAAGAAGGTCGCGCCGATCAACAGCAGCGCCGCGGTGAGCTGCGCGGTGGTATCGGAGGCCTCGCCGAGGAACAGCGCCGCGATCTCGAAGCGCGCCAGGATCACCGCGAGCGTCATGACGCTCATGAAGATCCCGCTGAGCGCGATCGCGACAAAGCCGGCGCGCTGCACCGCGTCGGTATCGCGGCGGCCGACGGCCTGGCCGACCCGCACGGTGGCGGCCATGCTGACGCCGAACGGCACCATGAACAGGATCGCCGCGATCTGCAGCGCGATCTGGTGCGCGGCCAGCGCCGTGGTGCTGATCAGCCCCATCAGCAGTCCGGCCGCGCCGAACAGGCCGTATTCCAGCAGGAAGGCGATCGAGATCGGCGCGCCGACGGCGACCAGCTTGCCCATCAGCGGCCAGTCGATGCGCCAAACGCGGCTGAATACGTGGTACTTGCGGAACGGGCGGCGGCGCGCCGCGAACCACACGCCGGCAAGGAAGGTGCCGAGATTGACGATCGTGGTCGCAAGCCCGGCGCCGAACATGCCGAGTTCGGGCATGCCCCATTTGCCGTAGAGCAACAGGTAGACCATCAGCGCATTGGCCGGGATCGCCGCGAGCGTGATCCATAGCACCGGCTCCGGCCGGTTCACCGCGCTCATGAAGCCGCGGAGCGCGATGAACCACAGCGCCGGCAGGATGCCCCAGGCGAGACCGAACAGATATTGCTGCGCCAGATGCGCGGTGGCCTGGGTCTGGCCGAGCATAAGCAGGATGCGCTCGCCCTGGAACGGCAGCGCCATCAGCGGCAGCACCATGAAGAAGCCGGCCCACAGGCCGACGCGGAGCGCGCGCCGCATCACGCGGGGGTTGCGCGCGCCGAACGCCTGCGCGGCCAGGGGCGAGACCGCCGACATCATGCCCATGCCGATGGTGAAGCTGACGAAATACACGGTGTGCGCCAGAGCCGCGGCGGCGACGTTTTCGCTGCCGAGCCGGCCGATGAAGGCGAGATCGGTCGTCATCATCGCGATCTGCCCGAGCTGCGTCAGCGCGAGCGGCACCGCGAGCTTCAGCGTTTCCGCGAGCTCGGCCGTGAGCAGGTTGCGAGGGACGACAACGGCCGCGTTCGGCGCGGCCGGGTCGATCTTGTCGATGCAGGTCATGACGGCACGCATAGCACGGCAAACCGGCCGGAAGGATGGCCAAGTTGCGCAAACGCGACGATCTCACGCAGAGGTCGTCGCGTCCCAGATTGTCGATTGAAATCGGAAGACCGCCTTAGACCTTTCCGGATCGAGCCCGGATCACGATCGCGCGGGAATCCGCTTGATCTTGGCGCCGAGGGCGTTGAGCCGCTCATCGATCCGCTCATAGCCGCGCTCGATCTGGTCGGCGTTGTTGATGGTGGAGGTGCCCTCGGCACACACCGCGGCCAGCAGCATCGCCATACCGGCCCGGATGTCGGGCGAGTTCATCGGCGCGCCGCGCAGCCGGCTGGGGCCGGCGACGATCGCGCGGTGCGGGTCGCACAGCACGATGCGGCCACCCATCGCGATCAGGTTGTCGACGAAGAACATCCGGGATTCGAACATCTTCTCGTGCATCAGGATGACGCCGTCGCACTGCGTCGCGGTGACGATCGCGATCGACATCAGGTCGGCCGGGAAGGCCGGCCAGGGCTGGTCCTCGAGCTTCGGCACATGGCCGCCGAAATCGTCCTGGATCTTCATGGTCTGGCCGGACGGGACGACGAGGTCGTCGCCCTCGACGCCGCAGACGATGCCGAGCCGCTCAAAGCCCATCCGGATCGAGCGCAGATGCTCGACGCCGGCGCGCGCGATGCGTAGCGGCGAGCGGGTCACCGCGGCGAGCCCGATCAGCGATCCGACCTCGATATGGTCGGGCTGGATCGCGAAAGTCGTGCTGCCGAGCGTTGCCGGCCCGTGCACGATGATGGTGTTGGTGCCGACGCCTTCGATCTTGGCGCCGAGCGCGATCAGGAAATTGGCGAGGTCCTGCACATGCGGCTCGGAGGCCGCGTTGCGCAGATAGGTGGTGCCGCGCGCCGCGACTGCGGCGACCAGCGCGTTCTCCGTCGCGGTGACGCTGGGCTCGTCGAGGAACACGTCGGCGCCCTTCAGCCGCGTGGCGCGGAATTCGAGCCGGTGCGTCGCGGTGACGGTTGCGCCGAGCTGCTCGAAGGCCAGGAAGTGCGTGTCGAGCCGGCGGCGGCCGATCACGTCGCCGCCGGGCGGCGGCAGCGCGACCTCGCCGCAGCGGGCGAGCAACGGGCCTGCGAGCAGGATCGAGGCGCGGATGCGCGCGCACAGCGCCGGATCGAGATCGGCGGCGCGGATTTCCTTGGCATGAATCTGCAGCGTGTTGCGTTCGGTCCATTCGGCGGTGGCGCCGACCGAGCGGCACAATTCGACCAGCGTTTCGGTGTCGCGGATACGCGGCACGTTGGTCAGCGTGACCGGGTGCTCGGTGAGCAGCGCCGCGGCGATGATCGGCAGCGCGGAGTTCTTGTTGCCCGACGGCTCGATGGTGCCCGAAAGGCGGCGGCCGCCTTCGACGATGTATTGGATCGGCGGCACGCGGAATGTCCCCTAACGCATCATTCAGACTGGGCCATTGGAAATTCCACAACGGAATCAAAGGCCGTCCGGCACCGTAACACAACTGGCGGCGCTGCTTCCACACGAAAGGTGGCGCCGCGGCTGCACCGGTCGCGCTGTCACGGAGATGTCACCCGTCAGGACGGTTGCTCGCCTCCAGGGTAATGGAAGTAGTGTGCACTGTACGATCCACGTCATTGCGAGCGGAGCGAAGCAATCCATCGCGCCGCAAGCTGAAAAATGGATTGCTTCGTCGCTTCGCTCCTCGCAATGACGGTGGTGCAATGCGCCGCAGGCCTCCTAGATGTCGATGGTGGCGCTGAGCGAATTGTCCTGGATGAACTCGCGGCGCGGCTCGACCACGTCTCCCATCAGCTTGGTGAAGATATCGTCGGCCTCGTCGACCTCCTTGATCTTCACCTGCAGCAGCGAGCGCGCCTCGGTGTCCAGCGTGGTCTCCCAGAGCTGTTCCGGGTTCATCTCGCCGAGACCTTTGTAGCGCTGCAGCGAGATGCCCTTGCGGGCGGCGTCGGTCACGGCCTCGAACAGGTCGATCGGGCCGTGGATGATCTGCTCGGCATCCTTGCGCCGCAGCTTGCCCGCGCGCACGTAGATCTCTTGCAGTTCGGTCGCGTATTCATCGAGCTTGCGGGCGTCGGCCGAGCCGAGAAACGCGTCGTCGATCACGGCGAATTCCCTGACCCCGCGCACGGTGCGCTCGAACTGGAACCCCTGGCCTTCCGTGAAGGTGCCGATCCAGCCGCGCTCGACCTCTTCGGCCACGGCGTCCAGCCGCTTGGCGATGTATTCGGCCGCCGAATTGGCGGTGGCGATATCGCTGGTGATCCTGGGATTGAGCACGCCCGCGATCGCGGCCTGCTCGATGACGGCGCGATTATAGCGGCTATGCAGGTTGCGCAGCACCGAGCGGATGACCCGGGCGTCTTCGACCAGCGACAGCAGATCACGGCCCGAGCGGTCGTCGCCGGAGGCCGGCTTGAAGACGCATTCGTCGAGCCCGGTCGAGATCAGGTAGTCCTCGAGGGCGCGCTCGTCCTTCAGGTATTGCTCGGACTTGCCGCGCGAGACCTTATAGAGCGGCGGCTGGGCGATATAGAGATAACCGCCATCGATGATCGAGCGCATCTGACGATAGAAGAAGGTCAGCAGCAGCGTGCGGATATGGGCGCCGTCGACGTCGGCGTCGGTCATCACGATGATTTTGTGATAGCGCAGCTTGTCGACCGAGAAATCGTCGCTGATGCCGGTGCCGAGCGCGGTGATCAGCGTGCCGATCTGCTCGGAGGACAGCATCTTGTCGGGACGGACGCGCTCGACATTGAGGATCTTGCCGCGCAGCGGCAGCACCGCCTGGAATTCGCGGTTGCGGCCCTGCTTGGCGCTGCCGCCTGCCGAGTCGCCCTCGACGATGAACAGTTCGGATTTGGCGGGGTCCTTCTCCTGGCAGTCGGCGAGCTTGCCGGGCAGCGAGGAGACGCTGAGCGGATTCTTGCGGGTCAGCTCGCGGGCCTTGCGCGCAGCTTCGCGAGCCGCGGCGGCCTGGATCACCTTGCCGACGATCTCCTTGGCTTCCTTCGGATTCTCCTCGAACCAGGCGGCCAGCGCCTCGTTCAGGACGTTCTCGACCACCGGCCGAACCTCCGAGGACACCAGTTTGTCCTTGGTCTGCGACGAGAATTTCGGATCGGGCACCTTCACCGACAGCACCGCGGTGAGGCCTTCGCGGCAATCGTCGCCGGTCAGCGCAATCTTTTCCTTCTTCGCATTGGCGTCGGCATAGCCGTTGACCTGGCGGGTCAGCGCGCCGCGGAAGCCGGCCAGATGGGTGCCGCCGTCGCGCTGCGGGATGTTGTTGGTGAAGCACAGCACGTTCTCGTGGTAGCTGTCGTTCCACCACAGTGCCGCCTCGACGCCGATGCCGTTGGCTTCCGAGCGCACCATGATCGGTGCCGGCACGATCGCCTTCTTGTTGCGGTCGAGATATTTGACGAATTCCTCGACGCCGCCGGAATAGTGCATCTCCTCGCGCTTCTCGACCGCGTGACGCATGTCGGAGAGCACGATGTTGACGCCGGAATTGAGGAAGGCGAGCTCGCGCAGCCGGTGCTCGAGCGTCGCGAAATCATATTCGATGTTCTTGAAGGTCTCGACCGAGGCGAGGAAGGTGACCTCGGTGCCGCGCTTGCCTGGGGCATCGCCGACCACTTTGAGCGGCGCCACGGCATCGCCGTGCGCGAATTCGATGTAGTGCTCCTTGTCGTCGCGCCAGATCCGCAGCGCGAGCTTGCTGGAGAGCGCGTTGACGACGGAGACGCCGACGCCGTGCAGACCGCCGGAAACCTTGTAGGAGTTCTGGTCGAATTTTCCGCCGGCGTGCAGCTGGGTCATGATGACTTCGGCTGCCGAGACGCCTTCTTCCTTGTGGATGCCGACCGGAATGCCGCGTCCGTCGTCGTACACGGTGACGGAATTGTCGGCGTTGAGGGTGACCAGGACGCGGCTGGCATGGCCCGCCAGCGCCTCGTCGATCGCATTGTCGACGACCTCGTAGACCATGTGGTGCAGGCCGGAACCGTCGTCGGTGTCGCCGATATACATGCCGGGGCGCTTGCGGACGGCGTCGAGGCCCTTCAGCACCCGGATCGATTCCGCGCCATATTCGGCCGGAACGGGATGCTCAGATTCGGCAGGGGTCTGCCGGGCAGGTTCAGTCATGTGAGGCCTTCGAGGATATCCGAATCAGCCGCGCAATATGAGGCGCTGATTCCGCTATTTGTGCCATGAAAGAGGGGTTGCGCCTAGCGCAAAGTCTCCATCTACAAACTATTGAATAAATAGGATTTTTTCGGCCTGTTTCAAGGCTTTCAAAGGCCGATTCCGAGGGCTTTGAAAAGCCCGATTCGGTGGCGGATTCGGAGCCCTTATCGAGGCCGATTCTGCGCCGCCAGAAACATGATGAGACCAGGCTGAATTGGAGCGACTTCGGAGGTTCGCTTCTCCCCGCTGGGCATGGGCGAACCGGGGGCGAGGGATGCTCGCGTAATTTCGGAATATTAGAATATTGTTCCTGAGTTGCCCGACGTGTCAAGCTGCTTGGTCGAACGCCTGCCGCCGCTGGCCACTTTGCATGGGGTTGTTTTCGATATTTTGGCAATGCGCTCTGCGACGGCGCCATCGCTTCAGATTGCCCTAGACTAGCCAATCAGCCGCGCCGCGTGGCGCGGCCGGATTCGACGTCGAAAATCTCTCCTCGCGGGCCGACATCGACGAACGCCGCGGGATCGGCGCCGGTCATCCAGACCTGCGCGCCGAGCTTGGCGAGCTCGTCGAACAGCGCCTTGCGGCGGTTCGGATCGAGATGGGCGACGACCTCGTCGAGCAGCAGCAGCGGCACGATGCCGGTCATCTCCGCGACCATCGTGGCGTGCGCCAGCACCAGCCCGATCAGGAGCGCCTTCTGCTCGCCGGTCGAGGCGTCACGCGCCGGCATGTTCTTCGGCGCGTAGACCACCTGCAGGTCGGTCAGATGCGGGCCGTCGAGCGTGCGCCCGGCGGCGGCATCGCGCGGCCGGCTGGCGCGCAGGATCTCGCGGTAGCGGTCCTCCACCGCCGTTGCGGGCTCCTGCAGCAGCGCGTTCTCCATCCAGCCGTCGAGCATGATCTCGGAGGAAGGGAAGGCCGAGGCCGCGCCGCGCTCGCGCAGCATCACGGCGAGCTTGGCCGCGGTCTGGCCGCGCGATGCGGCGACCGCGACCGCAAGCTCGGCGGTCTCGCGCTCGATCGCATCACACCAATGGTCGTCATAGTTGCGCACCTCGAGCAGCCGGTTGCGCGAGCGCAGCGAGCGCTCCAGTGCCGAGACGCGGCTGGAATGCTCGGAATCGATCGCCAGCACCAGGCGATCGAAGAAGCGCCGCCGTTCCGAGGCGGCGCCCATGAACAGGCCGTCCATCGCCGGCGTCAGCCACACGATGCGCAGATGATCGCCGAACGCGGTTGCGGACCCCACCGGTTCGCGATCGATGCGGCAGCGCCTTGTGTTGCCGGCGTCACCGGTCGGCGGATCGATACCGGTGCCGAGCGTCGCAAGGCCGAGCGCGCCTTCGACTTCGGCCGAGACCGCCCAGGAGCCGTCGCCCTGGTTGTCGGCGATGTCCTCCAGCGTCGCGCGGCGCAGGCCGCGGCCCGGCGACAGGAACGAGACCGCTTCCATGCAATTGGTCTTGCCGGCGCCGTTCGGCCCGACCAGCACCACCATGTCGCCGGCGACCTGTAGCGTCGCCGTCCGGTAATTGCGGAAATGCGTCAGCGACAGGCGGTGAATGCGGGACGGGGTCATCTCTCTTCCTTCCCCTCTCCCCTTGTGGGAGAGGGTGGCGTCTCACGAAGTGAGGCGACGGGTGAGGGGTATCTCACAGCTCGGCAAGCTTGGCGACAATGTCTTCCAGCACCGCCCCGGGCGTCCGCAATACGTCATTGTTCCAGTAGCGCAAGACCTGAAAGCCTTCCGCCGCAAGCGCGTCAGTCCTGGATGCATCACGCGGCGACGAAGCGTGCTGGCCGCCGTCGATCTCGATGGCGAGGCGCTTCTCGAAGCACGCGAAGTCGAGAATGTAATTTCGAAACGGAACCTGCCTTCGAAATTTCAAGTGCGACAGGCGCCGATCGCGTAGCAGGCGCCACATCTTCGCTTCCGCGTCAGTCGGCTCCCGGCGCATCTTCTTTGCGAAGCTGCGGAGGCGTTCATCGGTCGGTCGATGGTGCGGCGTTCGCGGCACCAACCCCTCACCCGGCGCCTGCGGCGCCACCCTCTCCCACAAGGGGAGAGGGTGCAGTTGCTCGTGAAGAGAGGGTCATCACACCCGCATCGGCATCAGCACGTAGAGCGCGCCCTTGCTGTCGCGGTCCTGCACCAGGGTCGGCGAACCGGGATCGGCGAGCTTCAGCACTGCGACCTCGCCCTCGATCTGGGCGGCGATGTCGAGCAGATAGCGCGAGTTGAAGCCGATATCGAGCGCGTCGGAGGCGTACTCGACCTCGAGTTCTTCGGTGGCGCTGCCGGAATCCGGGTTGGTAACCGAGAGCACCAGCTTGCCCGCGGACAGTGCGAGCTTCACCGCGCGGCCGCGTTCGCTGGAAATCGTCGAGACGCGGTCGACGGCGGCCTCGAAATCCTTCTTGTCGACGACGAGTTCCTTGTCGTTGTTCTGCGGAATGACGCGGCCATAGTCCGGGAAGGTGCCGTCGATCAGCTTCGAGGTCAGCACCACATTGCCCAGCGTAAAGCGGATCTTGCCGTCCGACAGCTCGATCGAGATCTCGGCGTCGTCGCCCTCGATCAGCCGCTGCACCTCGCCGACCGTCTTGCGCGGGACGATCACGCCGGGCATGCCGGTTGCGCCCTTGGGCAGCGCGAGGTCGATCTGCGCCAGCCGGTGACCGTCGGTCGCAACGCCGCGCAGGGTCGCCGCCTTGGCGCTGCCGGCCGCGTGCAGATAGATGCCGTTGAGGTAGTAGCGGGTCTCTTCGGTCGAGATCGCGAACTGCGTGCGGTCGATCAGGCGCTTGATGTCGGACGCCGGCAGCGAGAACGAATGCGTCATGTCGCCGGCGGCAAGGCCCGGGAAGTCGCTCTCGGGCAGCGTCTGCAGTGTAAAGCGCGAGCGGCCGGCGCGCACGGCCAGTACCGAGCGGTCGCCGTCGGCTTCCAGCACGATCTGCGAGCCGTCGGGCAGCTTGCGGACGATGTCGTAGAACATGTGCGCGGGCACCGTGGTCGAGCCGGCGGTTCCGGTCTCGGCGGCCAAGGTCTCCGTCACCTCGAGGTCGAGGTCGGTCGCCTTCAGCGACAATTTGGCGCCCTCGGCGCGGATCAACACGTTGCCGAGGATCGGGATGGTGTTGCGGCGCTCGACCACGCGGTGAACGTGACCCAGCGATTTCAGGAGTTGCGCGCGCTCGACGGTGACCTTCATTGCAATACCCGCCAGATCCCTCAGATGGAAAAGCCGGGCGGCCGTTCAGGGCAGCACCGCGGCATTGGAAACCCGAAAAGCCGGATCAATACCGGATTTGATCAAACCCACGGGGGGACCGCAAGGTGGCGCGGATGGGCGGCTGGTGCAAGGGATACGGGCGCGAAACGAGCCCCGTTCCCCACGTTTTGGGTCGGAAAAAAGTTTAGCCCTCCCCTTTGGCGAGGGGAGGGCTATGGAACGATCCGGCTGGATGAAGCGGCCCTATTCCTGCAGCTGGCGCTTCAGCGATTCGACTTCCTCCGACAGCGCCGTGTCCTTGGCGACCAGTGCCTCAATCTTGCGCACGGCGTGCAACACCGTGGTGTGGTCGCGGCCGCCGAAGCGCCGGCCGATCTCCGGCAGCGAGCGCAAGGTCAGCGTCTTCGCCAGATACATCGCGACCTGGCGCGGGCGCACCACATTGGCGGTGCGGCGGGACGACAGCAAGTCGGAGCGGCTGACATTGTACTGCCGGGCGACCACGCGCTGGATGTCCTCGATCTTGATCCGCTTCGGCTCCTGCGGGCGGATCAGGTCGCGCACCTCGCGCTCGGCCATCTCCAGCGTCACCGGCTGGTTGTTGAGCTTGGAGTGCGCCAGCAGGCGGTTGATCGCGCCTTCAAGGTCGCGGCCGTTATGGGTGATGGTACGCGCCAGATAGTCGAGCACCTCCTCCGGCACATCGAAGCTCGCATGGTGGGCGCGGGCGGCGGCGACGCGCGACTTCAGGATGCCGAGCCGCAGCTCCTCGCCGAGCGAGCCCATCTCGACCACGAGGCCACCGGCGAGCCGCGAGCGCACGCGGTCGTCGAGACTTTCCAGATCCGACGGCGGACGGTCGGCCGCGATCACGACCTGGCGGCCGGCATCGATCAGCGCGTTCAGCGTGTGGCAGAACTCGGCCTGCGTCGACTTGCCCTGCAGGAACTGCAGATCGTCGATGACCAGCACGTCGATGCCGCGCAGCGCCTCCTTGAAGGCCAGCGCCGTCTGCGTCTTCAGCGCCGCGACGAAGCCGTACATGAACTTCTCGGCGGTGAGATACAGCACCTTGCGCTCGCCGCCGGAATTGCCGGCCCAGGTTACCGCCTGCAGCAGATGCGTCTTGCCGAGGCCGACGCCGGCATGAATGTAGAGCGGGTTGAACATCACGGGATCGCCGCGGCGACCTTCCGCGACCTGGCGGGCCGCCGCATGAGCCAGCGTGTTGGACCTGCCGACGACGAAGCTGGCGAAGGTCAGGCGCGGATCGAGCGGCGAGCCGCCGAGCGCGTCGTGGCTCGCGGACACCGGCGCGGTCGCAACCGAGCGCAGTTCAGGCACGAGCCTGCCGTCGGTGCGCTCGATGCGGCGCACTTCGACGGGCGCAACCGTTTCCTTCACCGGAGCCGTCGCGCGGATCGCCGAGCGCACGGTGAGGTCGATGCGATGCACTTCGGGCATCTCGGCCTGCCAGCAGGAGAGCACGCGTTCGGCATAGTGCGCCTGGATCCAGCTCTTGAGGAACCGGGTCGGAACCGACAGGTGCACGCTCTCGTCGTGCACGCTCTCCAGATCCATCCGAGCGAACCAGCTCGTGTAGACGTCCTCGCCAACGCTCGTCCGCAAACGTCCCTTCACCCGCGACCAGCGATCCTGTTCCGTGTTCGTCAT